>CAZWBA010000001.1:0-254675 GCA_964631955.1 uncultured Verrucomicrobiaceae bacterium
CGTCTCGCTTCGCGAGCCACTCCCCTATTTCATAGGGGAGGCCTTATCAAGTCCGCAGGTTTTTATTGAAGAAATCCACCGTGCGTTTCCACGCAAGCTTGGCCGAGCCTTCGTCGTAACGCGGCGTCGTGTCGTTATTGAAGCCGTGCTGCGCCCCCGCATAAATGTAGGCTTCGTATTTCACGTTCGCGGTTTTCAAGGCAGCTTCGTAATCCGGCCAGCCCTTGTTGATGCGCTCATCCTGCTCGGCGTAGTGAATCAACAGCGGTGCCTTGATTTTCGGCACATCGTCCACTGGCGGTTGCTGGCCGTAGAAAGGCACTGCGGCGGCAAGATCGGGAATGCGTGTCGCCAGGAAATTGGAGATACCGCCGCCGTAGCAGAACCCCGTGACGCCGACTTTGCCGCTGCCCTCGGGCAGCGCTTTCAGATACGCCGCGGATGCCAGAAAATCCTCGCGCGTTTTGGCCTGATCGAGTTTCGGAAATAATTCGCGCGCCTTGTCCTCGTCGCCGGGATAACCACCGAGCGGGAACAGCGCATCGGGTGCGAATGCGATGAAATTATCGAGCGCCAGCCGACGCGCAATATCGGCGATATGTGGATTGAGACCGCGATTTTCGTGCACCACCAGAACGGTCGGCAGCTTGCCCTTCGCCCCGGCCGGCTTCACCAGATAACCACGCACCGTGCCATAACCATTTGGCGAGGGAATTTCCACATATTTCGCATCGAGGCGCGAATCGGTCGGCGCCACCTGCTCCGCTTCGGCAAAATTGGGGCTCAGTGCAGCGAGCAGGCTCGCGGCGGTCACACTGCCAACGGTAAATTTCGCCGCGCTGTCGAGAAAGCCGCGACGGCTCAATTGTCCATGCACATACTGATCGAATAATTTCAGAACGCGTGGATCGAAATCGGCGATTGTTTTTCTAGACATGATTTCCTCTTGAAATTAATACGGGGCGCAGCAAGCAGCGCCCCTACAGAAATAGTTCGTGCGATCGTAGGGCGCCGCTTGCTGCGTCCCTAAAAATAACTCTCGCCCCGAAATCGATAATTATTTGGCGCGGCCTTTGAAACCCGCTGTCTGCGTTGCCACTTTATAAGCCGCGCCACGACCGACGATGTACAGCGTATTTTTATCGGCACCCGCGAACGCAATATTCTGTGGCTTTTTCGGTACGGGAATTACGCCGAGCGCTTCGCCTTTCACGCTAAATACTTCGATGCCGGCATTCGATGCAACAAATAAACGCCCGTCTTTATCGACCGCAAGACCATCGGCACCACTGGTCGGATTCGCATTATTTTTTGGATAGTGCACCGCCTGGGAATTGAATCCCGCCAGCTTGGCAAATTCGCGGCGATTTTTCGCGCTGCCCTTACCGTCGACATCGTACGCGATGATATGTTCGCCATTTGAGTTGGCCACGTAGAGCGTTTTCTCATCGGGACTCAGCTGAATTCCATTCGGGCGGGCGATATCGTCAGTGAGACGGTTCAGCTTGCCTTCAGGAGAAATGTAATACACCGCAGGTTTGGCAGCGGGCGATGCCGGCAGACCGTCGCTTCGCGCCGCCGGTGCATTCTGCTGTTGCTGCGCGTTCGCTCCCGAATCCGTGAAATACACGCCGCCTTTACTGTCGACGACCAGATCGTTCGGGCGCCCAAACACTTTTCCATCGAAGCTGTTCGCCAGCACGCGTGACTTGTCCTGCGGATAAATCACGCCCACTTTGGTTTCCGCAACCTGCACCGTAATCAATTCGCCTTTCGGATTGAAACCCAGACCGTTCGAACCATTGGTATTTTCGAGAAATGTCGATGTGTGGCCATCGGCGGCAATTTTCGTAATTCGGTTGGCCTGCGTTTCGGTGAAAACAAATTCACCGCTGGGAAGCGCCAGCGGACCTTCGGTGCCGCTGAAACCGTCCTTGATGAACTCGACCTTGATTCCGGCAGCGACGACCCCGGGAATCGCTGGCGTTACCGCGTCGTTCGCATACGCCGAGAGGGCGGAGTGGGAAACGGCGACAGCCAGCGCGCAGCGCGAAATGAACTTGAGCACGGGTATTACTCCTTTCTCTGGATAAACTCGTTATTTGGATAAATTCTTTCTTTGAGTAACTTTTTCTTTGAGTAGATTTCTCTCTTTGAATAATTTCGCGATAGATCAGACGTGTTGCTTTTCAGGCTGTAGCGCGTCGGCCGTCACAGCCTGCTGCTGCAGCATTTTTTCATCGCCGCGGTGCGATTTTTCGTCGCCGACATGCGCTTTGAAGCCCTTGATGGCAGCACCGAGATCGCTGCCGAAATCCCTGAGGCGACGCGAACCGAATAAAAGAAATACGATCGCGAGAATGACCAGTAATTCGCCGATACGGCCCATAACGATTCCTCAATTTAAATAAGCAAACGGCCTCCCCTACTACGTAGGGGAGGTGGCTCGCGTAGCGAGACGGAGGGGTCATCTTTAAACACATGCCCCCCGTCAGGCGTCATAAAATTATTTCAGGTATATCTGATCGAAGATTGCCCCATCGGCAAAGTGAGCGGCGCTGGCTTGCGGCCACGAACCGAACACTTCCTCCAGCGTGAATAGCGGAAGTTTGGGGAGACGGTCGATATCGGCCTTGTCCGCGAGTTCCGGTTTGATCGGGCGATAGAAATTCTTCGCGATCACCTTCTGCGCAGGTGCCGAATACAGATATTCGAGATACGCCTTCGCCAGCGCTTCGTTGCCATGCGACTTGGCATTGGCCTCGACCACCGCTACCGGCGGCTCGGCGAGAATGCTGATCGACGGAATCACGATATCGAATTTATCGGCGCCGAATTCCTTCAGCGAAAGATAGGCTTCGTTTTCCCAGGTGATCAGCACATCGCCCTGCGCACGCTCGGCGAATGTCACTGTCGAGCCACGAGCGCCCGAATCGAGTACCGGAACGTGTTTATACAATTCGGCGACAAAGGCCTGCGCTTTTTTCTGCGCAGCGACGACTTTCGGATCGTTCGAATTTTTCGGTGCACCGTCTTTTAACAAGGAGAAGTCGCCAAGCTCTTTCTTGAGCGCCCAGCCCCATGCGGCGAGATAATTCCAGCGCGCACCGCCGGATGTTTTCGGATTCGGCGTAATGACCTGCACATCGGCTTTAACGAGATCGTTCCAGTCCCTGATATTTTTCGGATTGCCTTTGCGCACCAGGAAAACGATGGTCGATGTGTAAGGCGAGCTGTTGCTCGGCAATTTGCTCTGCCAGTTTTCCGGAATTTTCTTGGAGTTTTTCACGATGGCATTGATATCGTCGGCCAGTGCGAGCGTCACCACATCCGCGGAGAGGCCGTCGATCACCGAACGCGCCTGCTTGCCCGAGCCGCCGTGCGACTGGTTCACCTTGACGGTATCACCGGTTTTTCCCTTCCAGTATTCGGCAAAAAGCGGATTGTAAGCTTCGTATAATTCGCGGGTCGGATCGTATGAAACATTCAGCAGCGAAACATCCTTCGCATGAGCCACTTCGCCAATGCCGAATGCGCCGATCAACGCAGCGATTAATAATTTCTTTCCTGTATTACGCATTTCATAGCCTCACAAGGTTTCACGTTAAACGGACAAATCGATAGTCATGATTCATAGCCATGTCGCTGCGTATCGGTTTTATTGGATTGAACGGCGACATGGATTCCCGCCTGCACGGGAATGACACTTGTTTTTCGAAGTTCTTTATTCCGGTGCTTTCGATTCCTGTTTGTTTACGGGTTGGGATTGGTGAGTACCGACAGGCGGCTGATGCCCGAACGCTCGATCGACGCCATCACCTTCGCCACTGCGCCATAGGGCACCGTATCGTCGGCCTGCAGATTGAGCGTGACATCGGCGTTCTCCGCCTTGAGTGCGCGCAGGTGCGGCTCGACGGCGTCCTGTGCGATCGGATCGCGATTGAGATACACGATCCCCTGCGCATCGAGACTGATCGTCACCGCCTTGATATCGGTTGGCGGTGCCGTCGCTGCGGTTTTCGGCAGATTCACTTTTACCGCATTGCTCAGCGCGGGCGCGGTGACGATGAACGCCACCAGCAACACGAGCATTACATCGACGAGCGGCGTGATATTGATTTCGCTGAGTACACCGTCGCTATCGCTGAAATTACTGAAGGCCATTACGCAGGTACCTCCGCACCGGTGAAGGAGTCCTTGCCGCCAACGTCACCCTTTCCGTTCAATTCTTTAAGCGGCGATGGCGCCTTGTTGCCAGGCGTGGCAGGCAAACGGAACTGGCTGCGCTGTGCGAGGTTGACAAGCTCAGTAGCGAAGTCTTCGAGATCCGCGCCGATCAATTTCAGACCGCGAATGAAATAGTTGTACGCGAGCACCGCCGGCACCGCGACTGCGATACCGATACCTGTGGCGACGAGCGCATCGCCGATCGGTCCCGCAACCACATCGAGGCTCGCCGAGCCGCGCGCACCGATATCATGCAGCGCATGCATGATTCCCCATACCGTGCCGAACAGACCGACGAAGGGTGCGGTACTGCCCACGCTGGCAAGCACCGCGAGCCCGCTTTCGAGCGATTGCTTTTCACGCTGCAATTGCAGGCGCAAATAGCGTTCGAGCACATCCTGACGCTCGCCGCTGTGTTCGAGATCGGTGGCATTTTCCGCTTCGCGCAATGCGCCGAAGCCGACCTGCGCGAGACGATTCGCCGGCCCATCGCCTTCGTTGACGGCGACAGCGGCATTCAGATCGGATGCGCCCCAGAACGCGCGCTTGTAACGGCGATTGGCGGACTTGACGCGCAACTGCTGCACGGTTTTTATCACGACGAGCAACCAGGTCACGATCGAAAATATTCCGAGCAGCCATAAGGTGCCGTTGTGAATCAGAGCTGTTGAATTGGAAAACATATACCTCTACCTCTTCTCTTTAATTCCGAAAATAAAAATCGTAAAAATAAAATCGTTCAGTGCGGAAAATTCCGCTCTCACGCCTCGATATTGAATTCGACGGGGAAGCTCACCCAGCCTTCGATCGGCGTATCGCCGCGCTTGGCAGGAACGAATTTCCAGTTATGCACGGCGGCAATCGCGGCATCGTCCAGCACTTTTTTACCGCTGCTTTTCGCTATGGTGATCTGATTGGGACGACCGTCGGGTTGTACCAGCACGCGCAATTGCACAGTGCCGCTCCAGCCCTGGCGCAATGCCACCGCCGGATATTCGGGCGGCGGATTATTCAGATAGCCCGCGTCGGCACGCGCTGCGGTGATCGGCTCCTCGACGGGCGCGGGTGGCGCAGGCGGCGGACCTTCCTGCACGGCGACGACGTTATCGCTTGCCACCGCTTCCGGCACCACGTTCTGCACGACAGGAACCTGCGGCGCCTTCACCGGCTTCGGCTGTACCTTCGGCTTCGGCGGCTCTTCGAGTTTTGGCGGCGGCGGAGGCGGCGGCGGCGTGACAAAAGCGATTTCGACGGGTGGCTGTTTCGGCGCAGCGGTCAATTCAGCGGCCGGCAGATTAGCGATCACGAAGGCAGCAAGCGCATGAAAAGCAATCGCAGCCACACCCGCAGCGGCCCACTCGATTTTTTTCTTCTGTGGAATTTCCACGCCGTGCGCGGCGCGATATTCGAGCGGCGCAACGTCGCGAACCTGATTCGGCTGCGACACGATCAGAGTGAGTTTTGCTTTTCTCGCAGCCTTGTTTTCACGTGCGATACGGCGGTGTCTGCGCGAATCATGCGCCAGAGTGTCCTGCCAAGAATGTTGCAATCCCATCGCCTTATCCCCCGTTCTCAACGAATGATGCGTTTACCGATATGCACGCTGTACGAGCTGACGCGTACCGAACTGTGAGGGGACTAGAGCAGATGGCGTACCAACAATTTCAAATAATTAATTCACAACGATTTTTATTATTTTTGAAAAAATTTCGCCGGTATTTCGATGCTGCAGCAAAAACATTTCGCAGCGGTAACTGTTTCTTTGCAGTCACTCGGCTGCACGCAGGAATTCACTTCAGGGAAATTTTGAAAACAGGATTTTTTTCATAAAACTCAATTGCATAACCTTATGCAAAAGACGCCTCCAAAAAAATTGTCGATCCTGATAGTTTCAGACTGCTGCTACAGAGAACATCGCGCAACATCCAACTGCTCATCCAGCAACAGCTGGCGCGCGCTTTTGCCATAAATTCGGCGTTCCGGTTCGCCGCGCGCTGGTGCGGATATTGCTGTATCTGGTTTTTTAAATAAAGCTGGCCATTTATGTGGATCGTCAATATTGCGCTGCGCCGTCCGTATACATTCATTGTTGCGGCGTTATTGATTCTGCTGTCGATGCCCTATGTGCTGAAGCAGATGGCGATCGATATTTTTCCCTCGATCGATATTCCCGTCGTCGCGGAAATCTGGGACTACGGCGGCCTAACGCCTGCGGAAATGAGCGCGCGCATCACCAATCGGGCCGAACGCGAATTGTCACAGGCCGTCGACGGTATCGAACATACCGAATCGGTCACTTATAACGGCTTTTCGATCGTCAAAATATTTTTTCAGCCCGGCACCGATATCCGCACCGCGATGAACCAGGTGACGATGAGTGTGAATTCCGCGTGGCGTGGCATGCCGCAGGGCGCGCAGCCGGGGCGCGTGCGACCGTATTCGGCGACCGATCTGCCGCTGGTTCAGCTGGGCATTTCGAGCCCCACGCTTTCCGATACGGAAATTGGCGATCTTGCCAGCAATGTCGTGCGCCCGATCATCACCAGCAAAAAAGGCGTCACGCTGACGTATCCGTATGGCTCGAAAGGCCGCCAGGTGGCGGTCGATCTCGATGCCAGCGCGCTGCTCGAAAATAACATCACTCCGGCGGAAGTCGTCACTGCGATGGGCGCGCAAAATTTAATTCTGCCGACGGGGACGTTGAAAGTCGGCGCGAGCGAATACGATATCGCGCTCAACGGCGCGGTGCCGTCGATCAGCGAAATCGGCGACATCCCGATTCGCACCGTCAATGGCCGTACGCTGTTCGTGCGCGACGTGGCCAATGTGCACGATGGCTTTTCGCCCGCGACAACGATCGCACGTCAGAACGGCGAACGCGGCGTACTCAATTCGGTGCTGAAAGTCGGCGATATTTCCACGCTCGAAGTCGTCGGACACGTCAAGAATTCATTGAAAGAGCTGTACGAAAAACTACCGTCCGATATCGATATCAAATTATTTTTCGATCAGTCGCTATTCGTGGAAGCGGCGGTCGGCAATGTTCTGCATGAAGCGCTCATCGCCGCCTCGCTCACCGCTGCGCTGATTCTGCTGTTTCTCGGCAACTGGCGCAGCACCTGCATCATCGCCATTTCGATTCCGCTATCGATCATGACATCGCTGATCCTGCTGTATCTGATCGGCGAAACCATCAATCTGATGACGCTCGGCGGGCTTGCGCTGGCCGTCGGTATTCTGGTCGACGATGCCACGGTCGAAATCGAAAATATCGAGCGCCAGCTCGCGCTCGGCAAAACACCGGTGCGCGCCATTCTCGACGGCGCCGCGGAAATCGCCGTGCCCGCCTTCGTTTCGACGCTGTGTATCTGCATCGTGTTTGTGCCGATGTTTTTCCTCTCCGGCGTGGCGCGTTATCTGTTCGTGCCGCTCGCCGAAGCGGTAATTTTCGCCATGCTCGCATCGTACGTTTTATCGCGCACGCTGGTGCCGACGCTGGTGATGTATATGCTCAGGGATCACGGCGCACACCAGCCACCCTCGCGCAATGCCTTCGTAATCGCCTGCTCGCGAATTCATACGCGCTTCAATTTTCTTTTCGAGAGATTCCGTCATCACTATGTTGCGTTGCTCGCGCTGGTATTGAATCGCCGCAAACGCTTCGCCGCATTATTTTTATCCGGCTGTGTTGCATCGCTCGGCATCTATCCATTTCTCGGTCAGGATTTATTTCCAGTCGTGGACACCGGGCAAATGCGTTTGCACCTTCGCGCACCTGCCGGTACACGCCTGGAGGAAATGGTGCCGCTGGTCGATCGCATCGAGGCTGCCATTCGCGAACGCATTCCCGCGCATCAGATGGGCGACATGCTCGACATCGTTGGCGGCCCCTACAGCACCATGAATACGCTGTATGGAAATTCGGGTACTGCTGAAGCTTCCGATTCGGAAATTATGATTTCGATCAAACGCGGCAGTCTGTTCGATGGAAATAGCGTTACCACTGCGGAAGTCATGGCCGATCTGCGCGCGGAATTGCCGCGCCGGTTCCCCGATATCGAATTTTTCTTCCAGCCGGCCGATCAGGTGTCGCAAACGCTCAACTTCGGCGTGCCTTCACCCATCGATGTGCAATTCATCGGCGGCAAACCCGAGGAAATTCTTCCGCTGGCCGCGAAACTCAATAACGCGATGCGCAAAATTCCGGGTGTGGTCGATGCGCATGTCTATCAGCGCTGGACCCGTCCTGCCATTTCGCTGGAAATGAATCGGATGCAGTTGCAGCAACTCGGTCTCAACGCACGCAATGTCGCTGAAAATATGCTGATTGCATTGAGCGGCAGCATGCAGACGTCGCCGACGTACTGGCTCAATCCCGCGAACGGCAATACTTATAACATCGGTGCGCGCAGCCTCGAAGCGGATCTCGACAGTATCGATGCGCTGCTGCGAATTCCGATCGGTCGCGACAACAGCGGCGAGCAGCAATTGCTCGGCAATGTGGTGAGCTATAAACGCACGGCACAGGCATCGGTGGTTTCGCGCTACAACCTCAGCAATATGGTCAATATCCACGCGAATATTCAGGGACGCGATCTCGGCGGTGTCAGTCGCGACATCGATAAAGCGTTAGATGAGATTCGCCCGCTGTTGCCACGCGGTGTCGATCTGAAAGTGCGCGGACAGATCGAAACGCTGCGCAGTTCTTTTTATGGACTCGGCGTCGGCATCGCGGTCGCCATCGTGCTCGTGTATTTTCTCGTCGTCATCAATTTCCAGTCATGGCTCGACCCGCTCATCATCATCAGCGCGCTGCCCGCCGCGCTCGCCGGCATCGGCTGGTTACTCTTTTTCTGCGGCACCACGCTCAGCGTTCCTGCATTGACCGGAACCATCATGACCATGGGTGTCGCCACCGCCAACAGCATTCTGCTGGTTTCGTTCGCGCGCACGCGGCTGCGCGAAGGCGTGCCGCCGCTGACGGCAGCGATCGAAGCGGCGTCGACCCGGCTGCGTCCGGTATTGATGACGGCGATGGCGATGATTGCAGGCATGCTGCCGATGGCGATCGGCTATGGTGCCGGCGCCGAGCAGAATGCGCCGCTTGGTCAGGCTGTTATCGGCGGGCTTTTATTCGCGACGGTTTCGACATTATTTTTCGTGCCCGTCGTGTTTGCGATCTTTCATCAATGGCTGCAGCAGCGCGACAGGCAGAATCACGATGCATTTTTCAGTGGACAGGCTTCCATCAGCGGCTGATTCGAAATGATTGATGATCGAAAAAACGGACGGGCCTCCGATCAAGTCATTCCCGCGCAAGCGCGAATCCAGACAGCTTCGGGAAATAGGGACTCCGCCTTGCGGGAATGACGAAGCCAGGACTTAAGCAGAGATTCCCTGACGACATTGTCAATTGTTGAACCCTTAACGGACGAAACGCTTCATGAGCAATTTACACATACGTGCCCTGGATACGTCGGTGGATCCGGATGCTGCCGTCGGCTTGGATACCGCAGTCGAATCGGGTCGATCATCCGATCACATCGAGCCGCTGCATCCGGTCGATACCGCGATTGCTGCCGGACATCTGCACACAGGTGATGCCGGCGTGCAGGCTGGGCCCACCACCAGCGCTCTCGACAATCCGCATGCTCGTCGTCTGCGCCGCAACGTCGCCATTGCCATCGCCGGTTTATTTACAGTGGGCGTCGGTCTGCGTGTCGTCGCCAACGTCAGCGAAACGAACGCACTGGTCGCCACTACCAATGCCGCACTCGAACGCACGGTGATGATTACGCATGCGAAACCCGGCGCATTGAAACGCGCGCTGGTTTTGCCGACGACGCTGCGCGGCAATAGTGAAACCGCCATCGTTGCACGCAGTAATGGCTATGTGGTTTCCATCAAAAAAGATATCGGCGACAGCGTGAAACAGGGCGAGGTGCTCGCGACCATTTCAGCGCCGGAGCAGGATCAGGAATTACTGCAGGCACAGGCGAATTACACGCAGGCAAAAGAGCGCGCCGAACTCGCACAGCTCACTGCTGATCGCTACGAATCGCTGCGCCTGAAAGACGGCATCACCCAGCACGAACTCGAAGAAAAACGCAGCGAGCTGCGTCAGACGCGCGCCAATCTCGCAGCGGCGCAGGCCGAGGTGAACCGGCTCGATCAATTGCGCGGCCTGCGCAGCATCGTGGCACCGTTCTCCGGTGTTATCACGCATCGTAGCGTCGATATCGGCGATCTCGTCACCGCAGGCAATAAGGAATTATTCGGCATGACGCAAATCGATCCGCTCAAACTGACCATCCGGGTTCCGCAGTCGAATGCCGGTCAGATAAAAATCGGGCAGACCGTCAAGGTCGAGCTCAACGAGCATCAGCATGAAATCTTCGATGCGAAGGTCGATCGCGTCGCGGGTGGCATCGATACGCAAACACGCTCGCGTCAGGTCGATCTGATATTGCCCAATGCAGAAGGAAAACTGCTGCCGGGCGCGTATGCCGAAGTCAATATCGAACTCGCGAACGGTATCGAGGCCCTGATCGCGCCATCGAGCGTACTGATTTCAACGTCGAATGGTTTTCGGGTTGCCGTGGTCGACAAGGAAAACCGCATCGCTTTTCGCGAAATCAAAACCGGCCGTGATCTGGGCCGCGAGATCGAAGTGCTCACAGGCATCGAGCCGGACGATACGCTCGTCGTCAGCCCCTCGGATTTACTGGTCGACGGCGAAATCGTTAAAACCGTCGCGTGGGAGCCAAAGAAAAGAGATAGAGAGGGAAAAGGTGACGATAAAAAAACGGCAAAACAATCCGAATCCGGCAATAAAAAAGAAGAAGCAAAAGCGCTGACACAATCATGAAAAACTTCTTGCGCAGGCAGCAACCCAGAGAGCTTGGAGAAGTATGGACTCCCGTCTTCACGGGAGTGACGAGGTCGGGACTTCATCGGAGATTCCTTAAAGAGGGAAACTTTCGCGCAACGATCAGCTTGCTGATAGTTGCCAGCGCCATTGCCGGCTGCGCCGTGGGGCCGGATTACGAGCGCCCCGTCGTTACATCGCCCATGCAATGGAGCGAACACAGCGGCCACGATACGTGGACAATCGGCGCGCCCGCCGACGCGCAGGTAAAAGGTGAATGGTGGCGGATTTTTAACGACGCGC
Organism: uncultured Verrucomicrobiaceae bacterium; assembly: GCA_964631955.1. Classification (GTDB taxonomy): domain Bacteria; phylum Pseudomonadota; class Gammaproteobacteria; order Pseudomonadales; family CAMLJR01; genus CAMLJR01. The sequence goes on from CAZWBA010000001.1 coordinate 11,399, forward strand.
AATTAAACGCATTACAGGAACAGGCGCAGCTCGGTAATTTGCCTCTGCAGGCTGCCGTCGCCCGTCTCGATCAGGCACGTGCATTGACACAAGTTGCGCGCTCTTCTTTATTCCCCACAGTCGATCTCGAAGCACAACGCACTCGTAACCGTACATCGGCGAACCGTGCGAACAATGGCACTACCAACAATGTCACATCGACATTACGCGATAACAATACAATCGCCGCCACGGTGAATTACGAAATCGATTTATTCGGTCGCGCGCGCCGTAGTAATGAAGCGAGTATCGCCAGCACCGAACAAGTCGCAGCCGATCTCGAAAATATCAAATTGCTGTTATCGGCCGATGTCGCCGCCAATTATTTTGAGTTGCGCGCACTCACTGCCGAATTGGGTGTACTCGACGAATCGATTGCAGCGCAAGCGGGTATCCTCGACATTGTTCGCAATCGTTACGCCGACGGCGCCGCCACGGGTATCGATCTCGCGCAGCAAGAATTGATCGTGGCGAACAACCGCGAGCAGCGCGAATTGTTGTTACAGCAATACGAGCAACAACGTCACGCGCTGACGACGCTACTCGGAATTTCCGTCGACGCTTTGAAAATCGATATCGCGCCGCTACAAGGCGATTTACCTGCGGTTCCTCTCGCGCTACCAAGCGACCTGTTACAACGCCGTCCCGATATCGCCAGCGCGGAACGCGCTGTAGCACAAGCCAATGCGCAAATCGGCGTTGCAAAGGCAGCATGGTTTCCCGCGCTGAGTATTTCGGCACGCGATGGTTTCGAAAGCGCGTCGTTCAGCCAATTATTCGAATCGCCAAGTGTCGCATGGTCGGTTGGCGCGGCAGTGACGCAAACCGTATTTGATGCCGGCGCCACTTCTGCGCGTGTGGATTTTGCACGAGCAAGACACCGTGAAACCATTGCTAACTACCGCTCGACAGTATTGTCAGCCTGGCGTGAAGTCGAAGATGGATTATCGAGCGCTCGCACACTTTCCGCCGCACAAAGCAACGCAAAACAAGCCCGCGCCGCCGCATTGAAAATCGCCGATATCACCGATGACCGTTACCAAGCCGGTCTTTCCTCAGCCATCGAACGCTACGTCGCAAGACAAGCTGCATTGAATGCGCAACGCGAGGAAGTACAAGTAAATGCGCAGCAGTGGAGAAATGCGGTCGTGTTAATCAAGGCGCTCGGTGGTGGGTGGGAAGGAGAAGCGGTTGCCGCGACCAACAAATAAACTCGAACAACGACTTAGAATTAGAAAACCCACCTAACATAGTGGTGCAATACATTAAATTATTGCGCCCTATTTTTTTGCGCGATTAACTGTATGTGCTCCCTGCCCGAATAAAACCTTGCGCTCTTCATCGTTGAGCGGCGCGCCCTGCTTTGGATTGATCTTCTGGACAAAATCGTAAGCACGGATTGTTGCGGGGCGTTGAGCGATGGTTTCGAACCAGCGTTTTAAATGCGGAAAATCGTCGATATTTTGCGATTGCGCCTGATGCGGGACGATCCAGGGGTAGGACGCCATATCGGCAATTGAATATTCGCTGCCGCCGATAAATTCGCGATCACGTAAATGCTTGTTGAGCACCGCATATAAGCGCGCGGTTTCACCGACATAGCGGTCGATAGCGTAAGTAATTTTCTCGACCGAATAACCTTTGAAATGATGATTCTGTCCCGCCATTGGCCCTAACCCGCCGACTTGCCAGAACAACCACGACAACACGGTTTGCCGACCGCGTATCTCGCCCGGTAGGAACTGACCACTTTTCTCCGCGAGGTACAACAAAATCGCGCCCGATTCGAAAATCGAGATCGGCTCGCCGCCATCGACAGGAGCGCGATCCACAATTGCAGGCATGCGGTTATTCGGTGATATGCGCAGAAAATCAGGCGCGAACTGCTCGCCTTTGCCGAGGTTGATCGGATGGATTTTATAAGGCAGCCCGGACTCTTCGAGAAAGAGCGTAATTTTGTGTCCGTTCGGCGTTGTCCAATAATACAAATCGATCATGGTTATCTCCGCATCGCGCACACCCAGCGTAAACACTAAAATTATGGCTTTGGTAATCGGGATATTACTTTATCTTTGGCGGCTTGGAGCACAGCCTTGATATCGGAAAATTGAGTACTCGGATGGTTGTTGAACCCCATTAGACGATGAGTGTATTTATGATCGCTTCCAACTTTATCCTCGACTGCAAACCTTACCTCTTGCAGAGCCGGGCGTCGATGATCGTATTTACCGAGAACATTAATACTCGCTCTATGCAATACACAAAAAAGGCTGCGCTTTCCAGCGCTCTCATCGTCTTCGCATTCGCGATCGTCGGATCTGTTCCAGGTTGACTCATCATTTAGCAATTCATCCGCCCGACTCAATATACGCACATCTTCTTCACTAACTGCTTGATCGCGCTTTTCAAGCTCCGCAGTCGATGGCGTTAGCGTGGTGTCATTTTTCGAACAGGAGATCATAGAAAAAGAAATCAATAGGCAAGCGATTCTGATAAATCTTTGGTGATTCATAAAGAACCTCCTACACAGTCAGAGAATTCTTCCAAGACACTTTTATACGAGCTTTATTTTTTTGCTACGGCGCCGTCTTATTACAAGAATCGCTTCAAATAGAAATGCAATCAAAATAATTCCGAGAGAACCCGTGCTCACTCCGACAGCAAAACCGATCGCAGCGAAAACACATGCAATAGTTATCCAACTGAAGCGAACTGCCAAATCCTTCTGAAAAAAATCGATAAATGTCAAAAAAAATAGGGCGCTAATTGCGCCCTATTTTCTGCCTCAAATCAGGCTTGGTATTTCACAGAACAACCATAAGGTTTGGTGCTTGGGTTGGAAACTTTCTTGCCCGCAGCGATCTCCTTCAGCGCGTTGCGTACATAGTTGTCTGCTTTCGGAATGTCGCCTTGATCCGGTGACGCGATGCTGTCGATACCGCCTTTATAAACGAGCTGGCCTTTCGCATCGACGATGTAGAGATGCGGTGTGGTTTGTGCGCCGTAGGCTTTGCCAATTTTTCCATCGGAATCGAGCACAACACCGGCTGGTTTCGCGTCGCGGAATTGATTCAATTTAAGCGCAGTTGCGCCATCGACATGCCCTTGCGCACCCGGTGCCGACGAAATCACCTGCAACCAGACCACACCCTGAGCCGTAGCTTCATCCTGAAGCTTCTGAATATTGTTGCTTTCGTAATGTTTTTTGACGAATGGGCAATCGGCGTTGGTCCACTCTAACACCACGGTTTTGCCGCGATACGATTCGAGGTTGATGGTTTTTCCATCTGCGCCCGTTGCGGAAAATGTCGGTGCCGGTTTATCGATTTCCGCAGCCGCAAATGCCACCAGCGGCGCCAGTGTAAGCGTTGCGGCGAGCAGCGATCGATTGACCAGTTTATGCAATTTAGTGGTTTGCAACATAACGGTTCTCCTTTGCAGTTAAGTCAACGTGTGGTGGTAGAAACAGATGTAACGGATGTGGTGGAGGAAACAGTCTGGGTATGGCTGGCGAGCGCAACGCGGTTTGCCTCGGTGATGGTCGACAGCACAATATCGGGCGTTAAAATCTGTGGCAGCACAACCGGCTCGCTGTTCGCCTGCGGCGGAAAATATAAATACAGCGGCACACCGCTGCGACCGAACTCCGCGAGCTTCGCAGAGATTTCCGCATCGCGATTCGTCCAGTCGCCCTTGAGATAGACAATTCCCTGCTGCGCGAAAGCATCGGTCACTGCATTCTGTTTCAACGCTACACGTTCGTTGACGAGACAACTGATGCACCAGGCAGCGGTGAAATTCACGAAGATCGGCCTGCCCTCCTGCCGCAGTTCATTCAAGTGTTGCGCAGAATAGGCAGTAAACCCGTTGCCATGCGTCGCCGCATTCGCGGCCACATTCGATACCGAGCTGGAAATTCCACTATGGCTACCCGCGACGGCCGCGCAGACTGCTATCAGCGCCGAGATAAAACCGGCAGCACGCCAGCCCCGATCTGCGTTGCGCGATTGTTGAAAAATCCACGCCGCAAAAGCAATGAGTACCAGACCGCCCAGCGCGAGCGCGACCGCATCGGCCGATGTCTGCTGCGCCAGCACCCAGATCAGCCACACTGCTGCGGCGTACATCGGAAATGCCAGCGCCTGCTTGAGCAATTCCATCCAGTGTCCGGGTTTGGGTAAACGCCTCTGCAATCGAGGCCAGAACGCGAGCAATAAATACGGCAGCGCGAGGCCCAATCCCAAACTCAAAAATACGACGATGAGCGGCAGCGGCGGCTGGCTCAGGGCAAAGCCAATCGCCACCCCCATGAATGGCGCGGTGCAGGGCGTGGCGACAATCGCGGCAAGTACGCCCGTAAAGAAGCTGCCTGTGTAACCGGATTTATTTGCGAGATTCGATCCCACGCCAGTAATCGAGGTGCCGAATTCGAATACGCCGGATAAATTCAAACCCACCGCGAATAATAGATACGCAACGATCACGACAAATAGCGGCGACTGATATTGAAAACCCCAACCGAGCTGTGCCCCGCCTGCCTTCAATGCAATGAGCAATATTGCGAGCACCAGAAAGCTGATGAGCACGCCGCCGGTATACGCCAGTCCATGCAGACGATTATGTAGTGCGCTGCTCTCGCCATGCTTGATCAATGCCAGTGCCTTGATCGATAAAACGGGAAATACGCACGGCATCAGATTCAATACGAGACCACCGAGCAATGCGAATATTGCGGCGGACCAAAGCGCCAATGGCGCATCCTGAACAGGCGCCGATGCAATATTCGCAGGTGCAGATGTCGAAGGGATTCCAATAACAAAACTCTCTACCACTCCCGCTGTGCTTGTCGTTTTCAGCACGCCGCTCAGCGATTCACCCGCTGCTAGCTTTTTCTCACCCGCCTTCAATTCGATAACGAGATCGTCACCGTCGGCACGAAAAGTCTGCGGCGCGGTATGTTCGACCAGCCCCCAGCTGTCGGCGAAAAAATTCAACTCGCGCAGACCGGTCAGCCGGTTCGCGGCGCCTTCGAGACGCAACTGCAGCGTTTGTTCGTGTGCTACGGTATTTATTTTCCATGGCGACTGCCCGGGTAACCGGGCCAGCGCTTTTTCGATAACGGGATCGTGGAAACGATTATCGCCGCCGCCTTCTGCAACGACAGGCAGCTCTATCGCAAGATCGACGGTTTGCGGAATACAGACATCGGCACACACCAGCCAGTCGACCCTGGCATTTATCGAAATATTTTTTCCTGCCGACACATTTTTCGGCAGCGTAACTGGCGTTAATAAAATGACCTCATCGGCATAACCGTAATTAGTGATGCCATCGAGATCGAAACGCGTCGGTGCCGGCCATTCGATATTGCCTGCACTGGCACCGCCGGGTAATTGCCATGTAATTTTGGTGGGCAGACCGGAATCGCCGGGATTGATCCAGTATGTATGCCAGTGCGGAATGATTTTCTGCTGGACGCCGAGCCAGATTTTTTCGCCCGGATAAACCCTGTCCACCGAGGGGATCAGTTGTGCGGCGACCTGCTTGGTCGCCGCACGATCGGACACCGCCTGCGCATCGACGCCGACCGCGAACAGCACCAGAAGTTTTATTGTCAGTAAATGTAAAAAAAATCGTTTCACCGATATTGCAGTCCTAATAAATTATCCGGATCACCTGCCGCACCCGTTCTATCTGGAAGATGCGGTGGCAGCCTTCGGCGCCCGCGGCTCGATCTTCGTCAGCTTGCCACCCTCTTCCTCATAATTCTGCACACCGGCCGCACCCGCGACTTTATAGCCCTTACTCGTCAGCAAGTCACCCACTCTTCCGGCGCGACCTGCATGATTGGACGCGATGATTATGCTGCGATCCCCGGGAATGAACGCCAGGTTTTTTTCGATATCTTCAGTCTGAATACTGAGATAAACCGGAAAGCCGCCGATCCTCGTCAATTCGTCGGGACGGCGCACATCGATAATGACCAATGACTCGGGTTTCGCGAGCAATGCATCGATCTGCGCACGATTCAATTTCGGCGTCTTCCATTTATACGCATTTGCTGCCGCCTGCCCTGAAGCTGCCTGCTGTTGCGCAAAGGAAGCGGGCGCTGCAATTATCGAAGAAGTCGCCAGTATCAGACCGAACACATAACCATACTTTTTAAAAATTTTCGTCGTTGCCAATTTCATATCAGCTCCTGCCTGTTGAATTCATTACCTCTATTTGAAATCGGCAGAGCAGTTAATATGCCAGCGGGAATTATTTTCGAAGAAACTAATTAACTCGCGGAAAAATATTCACTTATGGAAAGACCACAACCTTTCTCACCGATGAATCCTACGAACCACTGCTGCAATGGAAACAACACAGCACGAACCCTGCACGCCTGGCAGCACATCAATCGAAAACTCTGATGCCTATAGCCATAAACGCATAATCACCGTGAAAAATGGAATAACCTAGTAATTATTTTGTATTTTTTTATGACATAACGCTGGTGTTAAGGTTTCCTCATAGACACAAAAATTTTTACGATTTTTTATTCAATTGGGAAATCCGATGAACGAAGTTGTTGATCCATCGTTTGATACCACCAGTTATGTCGGCTATGGCGCACTGACGCGGCACAGTCGGAGCGATGTCGTCGCTTTCGATAATCCCGCTGCATATACGCGCAGTATTCGCGCCACGGCACTGGTGTTCGAGGATCCGCTGTCGCAGGCACTGTATGAGCGCATGCAGCGACTGGCACCGAGTAATGCCAACGTGCTGGTCATCGGCGAAACCGGTACCGGCAAGGAACTGGTCGCGCGGCAGATTCATCATTTAAGTCAGCGCAGCCGCGGCCCCTTCGTTGCCGTGAATTGCGCCGCGTTACCCGAACAGCTCGTCGAGAGCGAATTATTCGGCCACGAAAAAGGTGCGTTCACCGGCGCGCTGCTGCAGAAGAAAGGCTGGTTTGAGGTTGCGAATGGCGGCACCTTATTTCTCGATGAAATCGGCGATCTGCCGCCGGCTACACAGGTGAAACTGCTGCGCGTATTGCAGGAACGCGAACTGAGCCGGGTCGGCGGACGCGTATCGATTCCCATCGATATCCGCCTGATCGCGGCAACGAACGTGAACCTGGAAGAGGCGGTACGCACCGGTCGTTTCCGCGAGGATCTGTACTATCGGTTACATGTCGCACGCCTGTCGCTGCCGCCGCTGCGCAAACGTGTTGGCGATATCATTCCGCTCGCCGAGCATTTTATTCAGGTCTATCTCGGCCATCTGGGACTCGACGATGCCGAGCTCAGCGACGCGGCCAGACGCGCTCTGACCTCCTACCCGTGGCCGGGCAATATTCGCGAACTCGAAAACGTCATTCATCACGCAATGCTGGTCATGCGTCACGGCCGCATCGAAGCGCAGGATCTGCATCTCGCGCGCCTCACCGTCGACGAACCCGCCACCGAGCGGGTGACCGATTCGGGGATCAGCAATTCCAGCTCCGCGCTGGAACAGGCCCTGATCGGAATTTTCGAAGGCAACGGCAAGAATTTATATGCCGAAATCGAATCGCGCGTGGTGCGCTGCGCCTTCGAATACTGCCAGAACAACCAGCTGCAAACCGCACGCCTGCTCGGTATCAGCCGCAATATTCTGCGCCATCGGCTCAAACTATACGGAATGCTATAAGCATATGCTTGGAAAAGCGCGCCCATGTTCTCGCTCCGGCGGCCTGAACGAAATGCGCCCGGGCATAACCTTAGCATCACAAAATATTTCACGGCGGCTTTAGCGATCAGTATTTTTGTCTCCGCCAGATATTTTCAAAGATAAATTTTTCAAAAAAAGAACAGGAGTGCGTGATGAGCAACGCAGCACTAAAAAATCAAGACGCAACTCACAGCGAGGATTCCAGCAGCGATACCCGGCTCGCGGGTGCGACAACAGCAGATCTCGCAACGATTCTCGACCAGGCGCGCGCGCGCAACGCTGACGATGCGAGTTACGCCGGCGGCATTACACCTGCAGAAGCCTGGCAATTATTTGCGGCAGAACAGGCAGTGCTCATCGATGTGCGCACTGTGGAAGAACGCAAATTTGTTGGCCACGTTCCTAACACGTTGCATGTGGCGTGGGCGACCGGCACGTCGATGACGCGCAACCCGCGCTTCGTGCGCGAACTCGAAACCAAATTCAAAAAAGATCAAATCCTTCTTTTCCTGTGCCGCAGCGGCAAACGCTCCGCCGAAGCCGCACGCGCTGCAACGAAAGCGGGTTTCATCAATGCCTTCAATGTACTCGAAGGTTTCGAAGGTGATATCGACAGCAGTGGTCAGCGCGGCCATCTCGGCGGCTGGCGTTCGCGTTCCTTACCGTGGATACAGGATTAAGCAATAAACGCGTTTAGGGGTTGAATGCTTTCGAGGTCATCATGACGAACTGGTACACCGACAATGCCTTATCCATCGGTCACACGCCACTGGTGCGCCTGAATCGCATTGGCGACGGCGCGCCGGCAACGATTCTCGCAAAAATCGAAGGCCGCAATCCTGCAAATTCCGTGAAGTGCCGCCTCGGTGCGGCATTGATCTGGGACGCGGAAAAAAGAGGACTGCTCACTCCCGATGCCGATGGAACAGTCAAGGAAATCATCGAACCCACCAGTGGTAACACCGGCATCGCACTCGCATTTGTCGCTGCAGCGCGCGGTATTCCACTGACATTGACGATGCCCGAAACGATGAGCATCGAACGCCGCAAATTATTGCTCGCCTACGGCGCAAAACTGGTACTGACCGAAGGCGCGAAAGGCATGAAGGGCGCGATCGCAAAGGCAGAGGAAATCGCCGCGAGCGATCCGAAACGTTATGTCCTGCTGCAGCAATTCAAAAACCCCGCCAATCCGGAAATTCATGAAAAAACGACTGCGCCGGAAATCTGGTACGACACCGATGGCAATCTCGATATTTTCGTTTCGGGTGTAGGCACGGGTGGCACGATTACCGGCGTTGCGCGCTTCTTCAAACAGAGAGGCGGCAACAATTCGAGCGGAAAACCGATTCAGACGATTGCCATCGAGCCCGCCGCCAGTCCCGTTCTAACGCAGACACGCAGCGGCGCGCCTTTACAGCCGGCACCTCACAAAATTCAGGGAATCGGTGCGGGTTTCGTTCCCGATGTGCTTGATCTTGCGCTCGTCGATGCTATCGAAACGATCTCTAACGATGATGCTATTGCTTACGCACGCAGACTTGCGCGCGAAGAAGGCATTCTCGGCGGAATTTCTTCGGGCGCAGCTGCGGCAGTCGCGGTGCGACTGGCGAAGAGACAGGAAAACGAAGGAAAAACCATCGTCGTCGTTTTACCCGATTCGGGCGAACGCTATCTGAGTTCATCGCTGTTCGAAGGTCTGTTCGATGCCAATGGCTTACCGGTAGATGCAGCATGAGCGAATCCATCGAAACGCGCCCCTGGAATCTGACCGGCATCGTCGCTGGCCTGCGCGCACAACGCGAGCACTGGCGCGAGCAGCAACAGCGTCACCCCGAACGCGGTGGACGCGAACTACCCTCGCGCGACGCGCTGCAGGAAGTTACCAAGGCATTTTGTGGCGCCCTGTTTCCGATGCGCCTGGGGCCGAGCGATCTGCGTCAGGAGACCGAGGATTTCTATATCGGGCATACGCTCGATACTGCGCTCAATACTCTGCATGCGCAGGTTCAGCTCGAATTGAGTCACACGCAAAAGCCGCAATCGCCGAGCGAGCATGCGCGCATCGTCAGGGATGCCGAGCTCATCGTCAGCGATTTTGCCAGCCGGTTACCGCAGATTCGCGCCGTGCTCGATACCGATGTGCTCGCTGCCTATCGCAGCGATCCGGCAGCGCGCAGTGTCGATGAAGTTCTGATTTGTTATCCCGGCATTCGCGCAACGATTTATCACCGGCTCGCCCACGCGCTGTACACGAACGGCGTACTGCTGATTGCTCGCATCGTTTCCGAACTCGCGCACTCCGAAACCGGGATCGATATTCATCCCGGCGCGCAAATCGGCGAAGGTTTTTTCATCGATCACGGCACGGGTGTAGTGATTGGAGAAACCGCGGTCATCGGCAAGCGCGTACGCATTTATCAGGCGGTGACGCTCGGCGCGAAACGATTTGTGACGAATGAAGATGGCAGCCTGGCGAAGGGACAGCCGCGTCACCCCATCGTGGAAGATGATGTCGTGATTTATGCAGGAGCCACCGTGCTCGGTCGCATAACGATCGGCAGAGGATCGTCGATCGGCGGCAACGTCTGGCTCACGCACAGCGTGCCGGCGAACAGCCATATCACGCAGGCGACCTCGAAACACGAGCGATCATCTGCCACATCGAATATCGAAGTCCCCAGCAGCGATCTTCCGGAAAGTGATGGCTTGCAAATCGATGAATTGAAAACCGAAAAGATTTGACCAACGAATATTCGCTCAATCAATGGTGTGGTAAATAAAGATGACGCAGGTAAATACGCAAGCAACACAGAAAATCTATGCACCCGAAAATATTCTTCGCGATCGTTTTGGCATCACGGTGCGCCAGGCGCGGGAAAAACTGGGCTGGTCGCAGGAAGTTCTCGCCGACAAGGCGAGCCTGAACCGCTCCTACCTCGGTGAAGTCGAACGCGGCATTGTCATGCCGTCGCTCGCCACTATCGCCAAACTGGCCAATGCATTGAGCACCAATATGTCTGTGCTCATCGCGCGCTGCGAAGAAGAAAACTCGTAGGCGGAAAAAGTTTATCCGCATCGATTTATTTAATCGCCAGATAAAGAATCTGATGAATATGCATCGTCTTGATGGCGATAGACGGTTGACGGCACACATAGAAGAAAACGATCTTAGCTTATAACTTTTCGCCGTTATCTCTCTCACATCCACAACTGCCTTTTCTTCGAGGAAACCGTCATGGCCGAATCCGATGCCCGCCTCGCGCTGGGTGATGCCGCCGCCAGGCAGCTGGCAAATGCCACCAAAACGCGTCCGCAACTTTCCACAATTTCACCGCGCTGGCTTACGCATTTTCTGCAATGGCTTCCTGTTGAGGCCGGTATTTATCGGCTTAACAAGGTAAAGAATCCGCTCAACGTCGCGGTTGCCTGCACCCAGCGCGATGAATCGGAATTGCCGCAGACATTTGTCGATTACGAAGAAAATCCACGCGAATACTTTTTGAATTCGGTAACGACCATCCTCGATGTGCATACGCGCGTTTCGGATCTTTACAGCAGCCCGCACGATCAAATCAGGGAGCAATTGCGTCTGACGATCGAAACGATCAAGGAGCGTCAGGAAAGCGAACTCATCAACAATCCCGAATACGGTTTGCTGGCGAGCGTGGCCGATGAGCAACGCATTCCGACACTGACCGGCGCGCCAACGCCAGACGATATGGATGATCTGATTTCGAAAGTGTGGAAAGAGCCTGCATTCTTCCTCACACACCCGCTCGCCATCGCGGCATTCGGTCGCGAGTGCACACGTCGCGGTGTACCGCCGCCCACCGTGAGTTTATTCGGCTCGCAATTTTTGACGTGGCGCGGTTTGCCGTTGGTCCCCTCGGATAAATTTCCGATCGAGGATGGCAAAACCAAAATTTTGCTGATGCGCGTCGGCGAAAAACGTCAGGGCGTCGTCGGTCTGTTTCAACCCGGTCTCGCCGGCGAACAAAGCCCCGGGCTTTCCGTGCGCTTCATGGGCATCGGTCGCAACGCAATCGCTTCGTATTTGATTTCGCTGTATTGCTCGCTCGCGGTGCTGACAGAAGATGCGCTCGCGGTTCTCGAAGACGTTGAGATCGGTAAATACCATGAATACCCAGATACCTACCGCTAACGCGCACGATGGGGCGGACCCGGTGAGCGAGGGCGTCGGTGCGCTGACTGCGTTGGTGTCGAATGCGCTGCCCGACGAAAATATCCTCAATCGTCTCGCGAATGAGTTTTTTTCGGCGTTGCCGGGCGGCGCGAGCACTGTTACGGCCGCTGCGCCAATACCCGCAGCAACCCAGTACGGTGCGGTAACGCCGACGACGATTGAACCGCAGGCGGCACCGGGCCCGCGCGGTTCGGGCGTAACGTCCGCAGGGAATGGCGCGCCCGATATCGCACTGCAATCAACCGCAGGCACAGGCAAACCGGGCAATGCCATGCTTGGAATTCCCGAAGCGTTTGCGGCCGCATTGCCAGTGGTCGATGCGCCAGCCTCCGCCGAAACAGCTGGCGCAGGCGCACCTGCCACACCGCCCTCTTCACCGTTTTATTTTCTGGGTGAATCGAGTTCTTATCAAAGTACGGTTCCAGCGCAATCGCCGCACTCGCACGAAACACCATCAATTACCAATCACGATCGCGTCGTCGCGCAGACATTCGGGTTACCGGGAACGGACGAGCTCAATGCGCTGCTCACCACCATCGAGGACAAATCTACCGCAGAACAGGCAGCACCCAACGCTCATGCGCCCGCCAATAACAATGGCTGGTTTTATTTTGCCGACGGTCTGCATGCCCGCAATGAAACGGCGAACGCATTGCCACTTGGCGCGCATCCAGCGTTCGACGTTAACGCGGTGCGCCGCGATTTTCCAATCCTGCAGGAACGCGTCAATGGACGTCCGCTGATCTGGTTTGATAACGCGGCGACCACGCATAAGCCGCAGGCGGTCATCGATCGGCTCGCCTATTTTTACGCGCACGAAAATTCAAATATTCACCGTGCCGCGCATGAACTCGCTGCGCGCGCGACCGATGCCTATGAAGCAGCGCGCAATAAAGTCGCCCGCTTTATCGGCGCCGGCTCGGTCGACGAAATTATTTTCGTGCGCGGCGCCACCGAAGCGATCAATCTCGTCGCGAAAACCTGGGGCGAGCAGCATGTTCAGGCCGGCGATGAAATTATTGTTTCCAATCTCGAACATCACGCCAATATCGTGCCGTGGCAACAACTCGCTGCGAAAACCGGCGCGAAAATTCGCGTGATCCCTGTCGATAACGACGGTCAGATTATTCTCGAAGAATATCAACGCCTGCTGAATCCGAAAACGAAACTGGTTGCAGTGACACAAGTGTCGAATGCACTCGGTACCGTTACGCCGGTGAAAGAAATTATCGATGCCGCGCATCGCAATGGTAGCTGCGTGTTGATCGATGGCGCGCAATCGGTTTCACACATGCGCGTGAACGTGCAGGCGCTCGATGCCGATTTTTTCGTTTTTTCCGGACATAAGATTTTTGCGCCGACCGGTATCGGCGTGGTGTATGGAAAAAAAGCGATTCTCGACACGATGCAGCCGTGGCAGGGCGGCGGCAATATGATCGAGGATGTGACTTTCGAGCACACGCGTTATCAGCCAGCTCCTGCGCGTTTCGAAGCGGGCACCGGCAATATCGCCGATGCCGTCGGCTTAGGTGCAGCGTTAGATTATGTCGAGCGCATCGGCATCGAAAATATCGCGCGCTACGAACACGATCTGCTCGCCTATGCAACGCATGGATTGAAAACCGTTCCCGGTATCCGTCTGATCGGTACCGCGAAAGACAAAGCCAGCGTCGCATCGTTCGTACTCGATGGCCACACCACGGAGGAAGTCGGCAAGGCGCTCAACCGCGAGGGCATCGCCGTGCGCTCCGGCCATCATTGCGCGCAGCCGATTTTACGTCGCTTCGGGGTGGAGGCCACGGTCCGGCCATCGTTCGCGTTCTACAACACCTGTCAGGAAATCGATGTGATGATCGCCGCGCTGCACCGGCTGCAGGCGAATTACCGGAAATAATCCAGCCGCTGAATATGCAGCACGCTCGCCCGCTGCATATTCAGTTAATCTCCATTCTCACTTGCAAACAATAATCATTCTCGATAATATCACTCCCGCAAGCAACCCATCGCGCAATCAATAAGGCATATGTGCAAGGCAGCTAGCTTTCGATCTTTGGCCGCAGGCTGAGGATGGACCGATAGCCATATGCCTTTGCGCTAGGATTCCGTGTCCCTCCTCCCGTGGCCAGCCAACTTTAACGGGAGAGGAAAAATGAAAAAGCAAATTCTTGTAGGACTCATCGCTCTGGCGGCCGGCATCAGCCAGGCACACGCCGCCATCGCCACCAACAACCTGACCGGCACCATTGCTTTCGACGGCTGGGAAGATCTGAAAGCCGGCACGCTGACCACCGCTCAGCTGACCGCCGGCTTTGGCTCGAACGAAGCCGGCTCCGGCGATGCGCTCGTGACCCGCGTCAGCGGCGGCCATTATCCCTCGGGCTCCAGCCTGTATTCGTTCACCACGGACTCCAGCTTTTCCGTGAGCGATGCCACCGCGGTTTCCGGCCTCGAAACAGTCGTGTTCTCGATCAAAACCTGGCTGAACGGCGACGCCTGGAGCGCAGCGGCACCGACCCTCAGCTACAACGGCGGTTCGCAATCGCTGGCGGCCGGCCTCACCGGTTCAAAGACTGACGGCAGCATCGACTTCGGTGGCCCGATCGACCTGTACACCTACACCTTCCAGTGGGATCTCAGCGGTCTCGGCGTCAACAGCTTCAACGTGAACTGGGGACAACTGGCGCACACCGGCGTACTCGCGCTGCAACTCGAACAAAGCGACACGTTCAGCGTCAGCTCGGAAGTGGCCGCCGTGCCGGTTCCCGCCGCAGCCTGGCTGTTCGGTTCCGGCCTGCTCGGTCTGGCCGGTGTCAGCCGCCGCCGCAAAGCCGCGTAAGCACCATAAGTGCTGCACGGAAGGGGCTCGCCATGAGCGGCCCCTTTGCCGAACCTCTTTAAAAACATCGCAGGAATAAACCGCGCAAATCCTCTCGGGGATGAAGCGCGCCAGGGAAAGCCACGGGCTGCCGGAGAGTCATCATGAAATCATTTATCTGCCTGAATTTTACTGTCCCAACGCCACGTACTTCGCAGCGCCATTCAGGCTCCCTGCGCTCGGCGTTTTTCGGTCTGCTCATCGCCCTGACCGGCGGTGATGCGCACGCCGCCTTCATTTCGCCCGACTGGCAACGCGGCAGCGAGGGCAGCGCCTATCTCGAATGGGATATCTTCGCCGGCAGGGTCAATACCACGCCGGATGTCGGCAGCAGCCACATCGCATCGTCGGTGCTCACCGAGCAGATCGGTCAGTCTTTCGTCACCTCGAGTGGCAATCTCTACAGCTTCTCCTCGGCGCAGGCCTATACGCTGTCGGTGATTACCGATTCACACGGCCCCTCCCCCATCGCCAGGTCCGTCCAGGTGCAGCTGCAGATCCGCACGCTGACGTTTGGAATCGACGGGAGCCTGGTCACCCTGAATGGTCAGGCCGGGGATGTCACCCTGCTCGGTTCGGGGGCGTTTCCCAACCCTATCTTCGGCGGCACGGTTCCCGCCTATGAATATCTGTTCGAGTGGAACGTCGTCGCCAGCAGCCTTTATCAGTTCGCCTGGAATCTGCACGAACACAGCACCGCCCTCGATGCGGTCGTACTCGATATGTATTCCAGCGGTGCAGCCGCGGAAGTCCTGCTGTATCCGTCGCTGCCCATACTCGCGGCGATTCCCGGCAGCAGCCTGTTCAATGGCCAGCAGCTCACCGCTGCGCATTTCCCCGACACGGCCCAGACGCTGGCGGCCGTTGGGCGCGCCAGTGTGTCACCAGTACCGGTTCCAGCTGCAGCGCCCCTGATGATCAGCGCGCTCCTGGGACTGGTCGGATTCAAAAGAAAATCAGTGAATGCGCGATGAAAACGCTGAAACGCCGCCCGCTGTCTCTGGCGATCGCGGGTGTACTGAGTTTGCTGTGCGCCGATGATCTGAGCGCCCAGGCTCCCGCAGACGAGCCGGTCCTCGAAGAATCCGGCTCCGGGTCGGAGGTGGTATTGAAGGCGGTGAGCGTGAAGAGTCAGCAGGTCGCAGGCCAGCAGCTCTCCGGCCCGCAATTCGATATCAAAAGCACGCAGACGACGTTCGATCTGAAGGCGATCCAGGAGCTGCAGCCAGCCAATGTATTCGACATTCTGGCCGATGTGCCCAGCGTCGACCTCACCGGCGGGCCGCGCGCCAACGGCATTTCCATCAATATCCGCGGCTTCGGCGACAACGAGGACGTCCTCACCATCGTCGATGGCGCGCTGAAAAACTTCGAGAAATATCGCTTCGGCAATGTCTTGCCGGAACCCGAACTGCTGCGCGAACTCACCGTATCGCGCGGCCCCGCCAGCGTATTGCAGGGCAGCGGCGCCATCGGTGGCGTGATCGAGATGGAAACCAAAGACGCCGCCGACTTTCTCAAAGGCGACGATCGCCTCGGCGGTTTCGTCAAACTCGGTTATGCCGACAACAACAACGAATTGCTCACCATCGGCACGCTGTACGGCCGCCCTACCGAATCGACCGATGCGCTGCTCAGTTTTACCCGACGCGACAGCGACGACCTCGAATTGTCCACCGGCGACGAACTGCCCTATTCCGCTGCCAGCCCCGAAGCGTGGCTCGGCAAGGCGGAATGGACGCTCGACAGCGCCGTGCTCGGCGTCAGCTATTCCGCTACGTCGACGGCAGGGCTGGAGCTGTTCGACGCCTCCGCGTTTCGCAATGGCGTCAATGGCCGCGTGCATCGCAAAACCGACGATCAGACCTGGGCGAGCTATCTCAATTTCGATCCGGCGCACGACTGGATCGACGGGCAGGTGAGCGTCGCTTACAGCGATGCGCGCGTCGACGAACAGTCGGTCTCCGCCGACGGACAATTGCTGCCACGCGGGTGGGATTTCGAATACGACATCTGGTCGGGCCGCGCGCACAACAAGGCGACGCTGCTGTCGACCACCAACCAGATCCTCACGCTTCAGTTCGGCGTGCAGGCGATAGAAGAAAAACGCACCACGCGCATCACCAGCCTCAATGGCGAGGCGAGCACGGAGTCACAGCTGTCGCAGCCCTCGGGAAAAACCCTCAACTGGGGCAGCTATCTGCAGGCGGCATGGGACATTTACAACGCCACTGCGACGGTCGGTTATCGCTGGGATCGCAACAGCAGCGAAGTCTTGCAAGCCGAAAGCCGCGCGCTGCTGCAAGCCAATGGCCTGCCGACCCGCATCGATCAGCGCGAAGGCCTGCTGAATTACCGCCTCGACTACCATTTCGAATCGCTGCCCGTCACCCTGTTTCATAGCTACGTGGAAACGGTGCGCTATCCCAAGCTCGACGAATATTTCACGCAGAGTAACTTCAGCCACTGCGTGCGCGATTCCAGCCCCGCCGAAATTCTGGTCTCGCAATTGCAGGCCAGTCAGCGCGAAACCCGGGCCGGCATTGCCACCGCCACGCAGAGCACCGGCAACAGCATTACGGCTTTCACCGAGCGCGAAAATGCAGCGCGCGACAACCAGATCGCCTTGCTGGAAGCGCAGCGCGCGGCGTGGATTGCGGCTGGTCAGGCTGCGGTGAATGACGGGGCCTGGACGCAGACTCAATACGATGCGGCGCTCCTGCAAACCAATCAGATCACGGACAACGCGATCGGCCAGGCGCAGCTGATCGCGCAGAACAACATCGGCATCTACAGCAACCAGGTCAACGATTCACTGGCCGCCACCGTGACTGCGCTGCAAAGCAATTACATCGCACAACTGGCGGCGGCCGGCATTTCCGATCCCGATATCGATCTGGCCAGTCTCACCCTTCCCACCAAAACCACATTGCCGGAACCGTATGAATCACTGCAGGTTTGCGGTGCGCTGTACGAACCGGAATACGCGAGAAATCGCGAGTGGGGCATCGCGTATGCGTCGTCTGCATTACTGACAGACAACGATCAATTGCAGATGAAATTCACCTACTACATCACCCGGGTTAGCAATCTGCTCGAATCGATCAACTCCAATCCCGCCGATCCCGCGAGTCAGCCGGGCAGGGAAAAAGTCTGGGGATACGAACTGGAAAGCACGTACATCATCGACGGCTGGCGTTTCGATCTCGCCTACAACAAAGGCAAGGGCGAAATCGGCGGCTTTCGACTCGTCGACAACCCCAACGGTACCAGCGCCCTCGACAGTCGCATTTATCGCTACGACACACACCGAAAATACGACATGCCCGCCGATGAAATCGCGCTCACGACACGCTGGATCAGCCCCGGCCTCGCCTGGGAATTCGGTGTGCGCGCCAGTTACAAATACGGCCGCGACGCGAAGGAATTTATCAGCGACAACTCGGCCGAGGCCGTGGTCGTCAGGCAATCGTCGATCACCCAGTACGATTTATTTGCCGGCTGGAAACCGCTGAAAAACACCCAGCTTCGCTTGAGCATCGATAACGCGAACAACACGCGCTACAAGATACCCGGCGGCGTCGACGCGGATGACTCACTGGTACTGGGCAATTACAACACGGGGCGCAACGTAAAGTTTTCGGTCACGCAGTATTTCTAGCGTGAATAGTTTTTTCAATAAACATCCGTCACAACCGATCCACAAAGAAGGGCTGGCCATGCAATTACATTTCTCGAAGCATTTTTTCTCGCCGCTGCTCGCTTGTACTTTCATGCTCGCGGGCTGCCAACATACACCTGACACTGCCGCTCAGGCGCACTCAACCATGTCGCACTCAACCACATCGCAACCGGCGACATCGCAACAAGCCTCATCGCAGCAAGCAACCCAAACAGCCGCAACCGCGAAAGTAACGCCGAAAATTCCAAGCGATGGCTGCCGCGCCGGCGAAACACTTTTCGATTGCGACCGCCGCGCGATTCTGGCGATGGCTGGCGAATATCGCGTCGATTTTGCATTCGATGAAATCAGCGCACTCCGTTCGGGTTACAAACTGAAAAAACCAATGCGCTCGGGCGGCGAGGAATGGGTGGAAGTCATCGAGGACACCGGCGCGCATATCGCGCTGCAACATACGCTCGTCGACAAATCCGGCGAAGTGACCAAACACTGGCGACAGGATTGGGATTATCAGCCGCGTACGACGTGGACCTATGCCGGCAATAACACATGGGAGCGCCGCGACCTGACGCCGGAAGAAGCGCAGAATGCCTGGGTGCAAACCGTCTGGCAGGTCGACGACAGCCCGCGCTACGCCGGTGTCGGTCGCTGGATTCACGATGGCAATCGCCAGGTATGGACATCGGACACGAGCTGGCGTCCATTGCCCCGCCGCGAGCATACCAAGCGCAGCGATTACGATATCCTCGTTGCGGTGAATCGCCACGAAATCACCGCCGATGGCTGGGTGCACTGGCAGGACAATTTGAAACTCGACACGAAGGCATCCGCCGAAAACCGCTACATCGCCAGTGAATTCGGCGCCAATCGCTACAGCAAGATCAGCGGCTTCAATTTCAAACCGGGCCGCGATTACTGGAACGAAACCCGGGATTTCTGGGCGCAGGTGCGCGCGGGCTGGAATGAACGTTTCGCGAAAGCAAACCGGATTACCGTCAGGGAAAAAGTGGACGGCAAATCCTTGTGGATGACGGTATACAAAGCTGCGAAAGAAGAAGGTCCACGCGATGCGGCATCGCTCAAAAAGCGCAGCGATGAAATTCTCGATCGTTATTTGATTGTTGAATGACTGTTAATTTGAATAAATTAAATACTGCTAGTTGGAATGATTCAAATAATTGTTTTCTTGAATAAATCAAATAACTGGCTTGAATAATTTGTTCGTTTGAAAATTTTATCCGCCTGAACAATTTGCCGCGCAATGACTGCGCGGCAAATTATTTACGTTTAGCCAGGTTGTTTTGTTACGCGCAAATACGGCTTGACCGCGCTCCATCCCTCCGGAAATAACGTCTTCGCGTCCTCATCGGTCACCGAGCCGGCGATAATCACATCGTCGCCCTGCTTCCAGTTCACCGGCGTCGCCACTTTATGTTTCGCGGTCAATTGAATGGAATCGAGCACGCGCAGGATTTCGTCGAAATTGCGGCCCGTCGTCATCGGATAGGTCAGCATCAACTTGATTTTTTTATCCGGTCCGATAACGAAGACGGAGCGCACGGTGGCATTTGTCGCCGCGGTGCGGCCATCGCACGAGCCCGCCTCATCCGCCGGCAGCATGTTGTACAACCTGGCGACGTTGAGATCGGTATCGGCGATCATCGGATATTTCACCGCGGCACCCTGCGTTTCCTCGATGTCGACAACCCACTTGCTATGGCTTTCCACCGGATCGATCGACAGACCGATGAGTCTGGTGTTGCGCCGGGTGAATTCCGGTTCGATCTTCGCCATGTAACCCAGCTCAGTGGTGCACACGGGTGTGAAATCCTTGGGATGCGAAAACAGCACGGCCCATTGATCTCCAATCCACTGATGAAAATCGATTGTGCCCTGCGTCGTCTGCGCGGTGAAATTCGGTGCCGTATCGTTGATTCGAAGCGACATAGCATTACCTCCTTAGTGAATTAGAGAAGGCAGTCTTTATCTTTATTTTCTGTATCCGTTGTCAATAGAAATTATTTTTACGCTGCCTAAAGCCAGCATGAATTTCTCAATTATGCGGTCTGGAGAGACGCACGTTGCGCGAAGCCAGAAATTCCCCGTTCAAAAGAAATTCGAGCTGAAATTTTCCGCCCGCATAACCGTGCACATCGGTGGTCTCCATAAGAAAATTTTTGGTGCCGCGGTCGGCCGTGATGATCGTCGGCACCTCGGCCAATACCATCGAATCCTCCGGTACGCCGAGCAGCGTCACCAGGGTTACGGCCGAATGCTCCACGAAAGCCCTGCCAAAATTGCTGTAACTGAGCTCCACCATAAACACATTGCCACCATCGCGCGGAACGAATTTTTCGTCGACGATCGCACCGGGCATTATTGAAACCGAGCGAATTTCAGGTTTCGCTGACGATGTGCCCGCGGATGATTTTGCGGAGATGGTAGCTGACGAAGCCGCTACAGCTGGCGCTGTCGTAGTCACAGCAGCGGGCGCCACCGTCACAGCAGATGCCGCGCCGGCGGCGGCTTCGGTCGCCTGCCGGTGCATATATTCCGAGCGCGCCAGCAGATATTTATAACGCACATTATCTGCCAATTCGGGAAATACTCGCGCAACGATGTCGAGCCCCTCGTTCGCTTTTGCAATATCGCCCTGCGCGACGAGCGTTTGAATATCGGCGAGGCTGCGTTCCCGCAATCGATCGAGCGCGCTTCGTGTGGCGGCATCCTGCGGATTGGCAGCGAGTTGCGAACGATAAACCTGCACCAGTTGCTCCACCAGCTCGGGACGATTGCGCAGCGAAACATCGGCGATGGGAATCGAGAGCGACTCTGCATTTTCCGGTACAGGAGCGATGGCCCCGGTCGTGTCGCCTGGCGCAGCAGCCTTTTCAAAACTCTCAGGCGCCGGTGCAATCGCTGCCGCCGTCGAAGCCGGTTTCGAAGCATCGTTCGGTGATGGCTTCGGTAAAATGCCCGCTAATGGCTTTGGTAAATCGCCCGCTGATGGCTGCAGTAAATTGCCCGCAGACGGCTCCGCTATCGATACATCGCTCACCATTTGCTGCAGCGTGCGATCGAAATCCGTAAATATCACAATCGCGCCGATAGCGACGAGCCAGAGCAAAACGAGGAAGCTGCCGAATCCGAAACGATTTTTTCTCCGGCGATCATTTTTCCTGCGGCGATCGCGCGGTGGTGCCGCAGCGCCGCATGCCTGTGAATCTGGATTCCGCGTGGCAGCCGCTGCGGCGATCTGCCGCTCGATGGCGGTGTAAGGCGCTTGCGAATCTGCAGGCCTATTCGACTGCGCCGAGTTATTAATTTTCTCGCTCACATTCGGAGACGCCGGATTTTTATCGAAATTATCTCGTGCTTCGGTATATTCCATGATCTTTTCGCCATCCGTTACGAATATCAATAAAAGCGAATGCGCACCAATAATCAAAAGTGATGATATGAACAGTCTGCTTTCTCACTTAAGCAACAACTTAAACAACGGGTAATAATTTAAGACACCGGCGATCGACAGCGTGTGAACGAATAAGAAAATGATTGTGATATTTATCGCAGGAATTTTATCGGGGAAACTCGGAGAATCAGCGGTGCAGGTTTCCTTCACACACGCACGTCGATATGGCTGCCGTGCGGTTTCCCAACCGCCTGCCAGCGCATTGCACCGTTGTGCGGAATATGAGGCCACTTATGCCGATTGTGCGTTCGCTTTTCGACATCCACCAACCGTGCCACGGCGAACAGATCGCCGGATGAGAACTCGGAATGCGGTAGGCCGCGCTGCGGAATGTGAATGCTCTGCCCGCTGGTAATGCCTGCCGGCACATCGACTTCGATACGCCCGCCCGGTGTCGTCAAATCGATAATCGCGCCCTCGTTTGCTTCCCAGCGCGAGAGCGGCATATCGACATAAATATTATCGCCGCGAATCTCATAGCGATCATGCGGCTTCAATTTTATGGTGAGCACCAGATCACCCGGCGGGCCACCGTTGACACCGGAATCACCTTTGCCGCGTACACGGAGGAGCGCACCATTAGGCGTGCCGCGTTTCACTTTGATTTTCAATAGTGATGAATTTCGCCAGCCCTTTCCCGAACGTCGGCCATGACATCCGCTGACCGGATCGACTTTAATCTCGACGCCCCAGTACAACTCCTCCACACTGAGCGCCACCTCCATATGACAATCTCTTCCTGCTAGCGGCGTTCTGACATTTTCTTCGCAATTTTTCGCCGTCTGTTCGTCCGTGTTTTGCGGTTGCGATTTTCCCCCCGGATTATTTTCGCTCGACGTCAATGCGCGATACGCATCGACGATTTCGATAAATTTTTCCCTGGCATTTTCTTCGGTGGAAATATCGGGATGATAACGATGCGCCAGTCGGCGAAAAGCGGACTTCACTTCTGCGGCACCGGCCCCCGCGTGCACGCCCAGTAAGCGGTAGTAACGATCTTTCACCTTGTCAGCTGATGCCACACCTGCGTAAATATCTGACGCTACTTTTAAATCGCGGCATGACGAAATATCTGTTCGCACAAACACAGAGCGTCACTTTTCGATTAAGCATGATAAAAAAACGAAGCCCGATAAAACCTGAAAATTTTTATTCAAAGCGGGTAACATCGGCAAACAAAAGTAAAAGAGGATTCGACGATGACATTTGCATACTGGTGTGTACTGATTGGTGCGTTGATGCCTGTGCTGTGGACAGGCATCGCCAAATGGGGTGGCGCAAGCAGGATGCCGGTTGCAGCGAATCGCGCACCGCGCGAATTTCTCGGCACGCTGACCAGTCATCAAAAGCGCGCCGACTGGGCGCAACAAAATGCCTTCGAAGCATTTCCCGCCTTTGCCGCTGCCGTTATCATCGCGCACATCGCCGGCGCCGCGCAGACCACTATCGATTCACTTGCTGCCGTATGGGTAATCGCGCGTCTGTTGCACGGCACTTTTTACGTGATGGATCTATCCACGCTGCGATCACTGGCGTATTTCGTGGGAATGGGATGCGTGATCGCTCTGTTTATATCGGCGACTTGATAAAGTCTGCTGTGGCCTTGATAAAGTCTGTTGCGGGTTTGATAAAACCTGCAGCCAGTTCGCCGTTTTTTTTCCACTCCATACACAGCACCGGTCTGCCGGTTTCCGCCGCGCGCTGAATCGCCAGAGCCAGCGTCAGATAGCGTGTAGCGACCCCGCAATCGCCAAGTGCCATGACAATATTGTTAGCCTGGTCGACCGGATTCAATTCGATGCCCGCCTGCCACAGCGCAAGACTCATTGCCGCCACACGGTCGCCGCAGTAACCGATATCGCCGGCGTTGTGAAATAACCAGCCGGTTTCCCCGATAGGATGCTCCGACGGTACAGCGGTCGACTCCACTTCGTCCTCGAAGACAAAATGCGGTTCATGTAACGAAGCACTGATGGCAGTCTCGACAATGGCTGCCTCGATTTTGCGCGCACGCGAAGCCATCGGCTCTTTATCCGGGAGCACGACAAACTCTGTGCGATGCAGTGTGGCAATCGGCTGTATCGACGCGAAATTATCACGCCACGCCTTTGACCACCTCGTTAAATGCGCGGCCATGCCCACCGGTATTTTTTGCTTCTCCCAGTAGGGTGATAAATCATCGATAGCTGTATTTTCGGCCAGCTCATCCAGTTTCGACAACGCATCGATAAGACCTGTCTGGCTCAGTAGCAGCATGGAAATGCCGCGCCCTGCCTTACCCTGCCATTTTTCGGTTTCGCTGATCGACGTGTCCGACGTATCGAAACAGGATGTCTGCGGTTGAGCAGAAATGACGTTGTCGAATGCGATCATCACGAGCGCGGGCCAATCGCTGTGACGTAGCAACATATCACTCGCCGCGGAATAAATGCTGCGGCTGTCGGCGGGCATTTCGAGAATCTCGCCTGCAGCGAAATTCGAATACTCCTCCGCCTGTCGTGCCAATGCCGCCCGACGGATATTCCCTATCAGCGCCTTGCCCTCCATGCCGGCACTAGCGAAATTACCGCAAACAGCGATGGGCAATGTCATCGCCCCCGGTACTGCGCTGAATAAATCATCGAGCAGCTCGATCAGCACATTTCCCGGCCACGAGGACTGCGCATGTGAAGGAGGTGTATAAAAATAATTGGCTGTCTGATGGGTGTCTGCGGGAAACAGCTTATTGCCGCAGTGAAAAATAACATCGGCAGTCACTGCCCAGCGGCAATCGACGGATACGCGACGGGCTTTAAGCGATTCGTCGAACAGATATTTCTGACGCGCTCTTTCGGCTTCGCGAATATCGCGCCGGGAAGCTTCGAGCGCCGCCGCCTTCTTCTGCCGCGCTGTATCGATCCAGCGTCGCCCCAATGCCCAGCCTGAGACGATGATTGCGGGAACCGCCAGATGCAGCGCAATTATCGATGTCAGCGAATACCTGAAGATATCGAACGGCAATACCAGCCAGAGAACTGCTGACCAGCCCAGAAAAATCACGACAACAATCGAAATGAATCCCATGAGTCTGTCGCCGCATTCAGTCGGAAACCGAAATATCCAGCAGCTCTCGCAACTGACTCAAGGTCGCATCGTCCTTGATGACAGCTGAGAGCCACTCCTCCATCGGCATTTCCGCCCAGCGCGCGGCGCGCTCAGCCAACAACGCGACCGGGCTGTGCGGCTCATTCAGGCGAAAATAGTGCGCGACATCGCGCAAGGACTGAATGGCAGCGGCGCGATTATTCAACACGCCCGCCGTTCCGATATCTTCCGCAGCGACAGCGTTTCCGGAAATAGCGTTCGGCGAAGCCTGCCATTGCGCCGAACTCAATGATTCGATATGTCCATTTCCCGTATTCACCTTTGACTCACCGTACAAACGATCGATCAGCATTCCACAATCGTGTAGCGCCTGCCGAAGATCAATCAGCGATGGTGCATCATGGCCGAACGCGTTATCGACCACTTCGATGACCGCCTGCAGCCACATCATCGCGTGCCGGGCATCACTGGCCAGCGCCTTCCCGAAACGGCGATCCGATTGCAGCGCTGCCTTATCGAAAAGCTCAGCGGACAATTTTCCGTCGCTGATCGCCAGAGCTTTCGCCTCGGCATCTTTTTGCCCGAGATTCTCGACCCAGCGCGACTCCTGCCACTGCAACCACGAATAGCCATGATTTTTTCCATCGGTGACAGGAATTTTTTTTATGGCCAGCGGCAACTGCGTATTCAGCCAGGCAATTTTTCCGGCTCGCTCATCCAGAGATTCATCGGCAGGCGGATGGCAATGATCCCAATGATTCACGAGAAGGCCGTGAAATAATTCGAGACCTGCGACGAGCCCCGCGAACCCTTCGAGGTGTACCCGCGCTTCGACATACCATGCCGCCAGTTGCAGATCCTTCGTTCGTCCGCTCAATGCCGACTCACATAACACACGCACGCGATTCCAGTCCGCGCTCTTGATTTCGGCTTCCCAGGCGCCTTGCGCCAGCCCCGATTCGTCGGCGCGTCGCGCTTCCCGAATGTCGTCAAACAAACTTGAAAAGGACAGATCCTCTCCGGCGGGACGTCTGTCAGAAATCGGTTTCAACAGTTCGCTGACCATTTCGGAATAATTCAATGTCATGGGATTTGTCACGGCATTCATCTGGATTTACCTGCGCTGGCAATTTGCATTTCAAGCTCACCCTGCTTCACGTTGAGATCGATTTTCTGCACAATTTTTTTCTTCGCCATCGCCGACAATATTTCGACCGACAATTTAGCGAGGATGGTATCGGCGATCACCGCTTCCGCATTGCGCGCGCCGCTATCGACATCCAGACAACGTTCGGCTATCAGCTCGACGAGATCATCGCCAAACTCCAATGCCGCACCATGATTTCCTTTGATGCGCTTGCGCAATTTCTCAAGCTTGAGGCGGATAATTTTGCGCAGAACCACATCCTGAATGGGAAAGTAAGGAATGACTGTCAGGCGACCGAGAAACGCCGGTTTGAAATGACGCTGTAAAGCATCACGGACCAAGTCGATGAGATCCTGCGGCGTCGGTGCACGATTTTCCTCGTCAACTTTCACGCCGTGCTCAACAGCGGACATGATTAAATCGGTACCGACATTACTCGTTAAAATAATGACCGTATTGCGGAAATCAACCTCGCTGCCTTCGCTATCTTCCAGACGGCCTTTATCGAATACCTGAAAAAATAATTCCAGGACATCGGGATGTGCCTTCTCGACCTCGTCGAGCAACACCACGCTATACGGCTTGCGACGCACAGCTTCGGTGAGCACACCGCCCTCGCCATAGCCGACATAGCCCGGAGGTGAGCCCTTCAATCCTGCGACGGAATGCGACTCCTGGTATTCCGACATATTGATGGTGATGAGATTGCGCTCACCGCCATACAGCGCATCGGCCAGTGCCAGCGCCGTCTCCGTTTTACCGACACCCGAGGGACCGACGAGCAGAAATACACCTTTCGGTTTATTCGGATCTTCGAGATTGGCCTTGCTGATCTGGATGCGCTGCGCGATTAGATCCAGCGAATGATTTTGTCCGATCACACGCTCGCTCAGTAAATTGCCGAGCTTCTGCACGGTCGCCAATTCATTTTCCACGAGGCGGCCGAGCGGAACTCCCGTCCAGCCCGAGATCACTTCAGCGATCGTGCTGGCGTCGACACATTCATAAACCAGTGCGCGCTCCCTGTGGCATCTCTCCAAACTCGTCAGTGCCTTATTTAAATTCTTCTCTTGTGCAATAGAGCTGGAAGATTTCTTCGATTTCGCCGATTCGTCGATTTCGCCTTTAGCAATTTCCTTGCGCAGCACTTGAATCTCGCGCACCCATTGCAACTGCACTTCGTACTCCGTTTGCAATTTATCCAGCTGCGATTTTAAATCCTGCCGGCGAGTTTCGATTTCTTCGAGACGAATTTGCGTTGCGGCGGTCGCGCCATCGCGCTGAATCGCCTTCTCTTCACGATCGAGGTTCTCGATAAGCTGCGTTATATCGACGATTGCTGCGGGCTTTCCCGCTTGCGATAACGCCACGCGCGCGCACGCCGTATCGAGTACGGAGACACATTTATCCGGCAATTGACGACCGATGATGTATCGCGCCGACAATTCAACGGCATCGATAACGGCTTTATCGAGAATGCGGACGTTATGATGTTTTTCGAGCGCAGGCACGACACCACGCAGCATATTGATCGCCAGCTCAATAGCGGGCTCTTCGACTTTCACTACCTGAAAACGGCGAGCAAGCGCCGCGTCTTTCTCAAAATACTTTTTGTATTCGGCCCATGTGGTCGCAGCGATGGTACGCAATTCGCCCCGCGCCAACGCAGGCTTGAGCATATTGGCCGCATCCTGCTGCCCCGCTGCACCGCCCGCGCCAATCATGGTATGCGCTTCATCGATAAACAGAATAATCGGCGTCAGGCTGCCTTTGACTTCATCGATAACACCGCGTAGACGATTTTCGAATTCGCCTTTAACGCTCGCACCCGCCTGCAATAAGCCCAAATCGAGTGTACGCAGTGCGACATTTTTAATCGGTTCGGGCACATCGCCCTCGGCGATTTTTACCGCAAGCCCCTCGACAACAGCAGTTTTCCCAACACCGGGCTCACCGGTCAAAATCGGATTGTTCTGCCTGCGCCGCAACAAGATATCGATCATCTGTCGAATTTCATTATCGCGACCGAGAACCGATTCGATTTTTCCCGCACGCGCCTGTGCGGTAAGATCGACCGTATATTTATCGAGGGCGGGTGTTTGTGTATTAACACGGGTTCCTTTGGTTTCATCGCTTTGCGCCGGGGCACT
The DNA here is from genome assembly GCA_964631955.1 of uncultured Verrucomicrobiaceae bacterium. Taxonomy (GTDB): domain Bacteria; phylum Pseudomonadota; class Gammaproteobacteria; order Pseudomonadales; family CAMLJR01; genus CAMLJR01. The sequence continues at coordinate 39,759 of CAZWBA010000001.1, forward strand.
TTGCGTTGCAGATACCGGCATTTTTTCGCGGCTATGGCGGAAGATATTCGGAAGCTGCTGCTTCAGATCATCGGCAGGCAAACGCGATAATAATGCCGCCGCCTCACCCAAAGCGTTGAGAAATTTTCCCGTGGTTCGTAAGGCGAGCAGCAACACGCCAGAACGCAGTGATGTCTGGCCATATTCGATGCTTGCCAGAAGCCATGTTGTTTCGAGCCAATTGCCTAGAAATTCGGACAACACGGGATTTCGGTTATTTCCAGTTTTAAACCCGGATATGTCGCGATTCAAAGCTCGTTGCAAATCGGTTGGCGAAATATCGTAAGCGTTCAATGTACTGACGACATCGTTATCGCCCTGCTCGATAAGAGCCAGCAGCACATGCTCAAAATCGACTTCGAAATGTGTGCGAGAAAGCGCGAGATTTGCTGCCGACTCCAGTGCGCGACGCAGCGTTGGATTTAGTTTTTCGATAAGAAACTTCAGATTGGTACTCATAATAAAATGCAACTTCCCTGCATTAAAAAACCAACAACTGTTACGTCAGTCGCCGCTCACCTGGCCCAATGTTGAAATCAAACTCGCCCCGCAACTGGTTTTACAACCCGCCACGGCGACTGCACGACCGTCGATCATCCAGCTCGAATCACCCTCAACAATGAAACATATTTGATGCCCGGAAATCGGACATACGCATCTATCGCCAACCCGCGCGACACCTTTACCAAACGCGGTGTAATTGGACGCTGCGGATACCACACGACCACCGTGACTGGTGGGATCGCCCAGGCGGATTACGTTTTTCATCGATCAATCCCTTTAACTAATTAGAGATTAAGAATCTCTAAAGCGACTAACTTTCTATCCGGAAACATTTCAACTTCAAACTGAAAGCATCAAAATTATTTTTCGCATCGAAAAATGCGGTGGATAGAGATCAATCATGTCACTCTGGCATTTCGCTTTGCTACCTGTTTTCTGATAAAGAAAATGCTGGACAACAAAAACCCATAAAGCTTTGGTTAAATCCACAGATGATAAATAATTAATACAGTCAACTATCGTCTTTTTTGGAAACAGCTTATACATCCACTCAACAACCATAGGGCTGACTGAAATTTCTTTAAGAAGCAAATCGTAGACCTTCTGCTTTTCCAGTTCTGACAGCCCCAAAAAATGCGACTCATCGTATCCGTCGGCCTTTTCTCTGCCGGTAGACTCATACTCTTTCAAGAACTGCTCAAATGCAGCACTCATTTAATTTTTAACCCAAACTATCAAGCACGGCTCGCTTCTGTTCCGCATCACCTTCAGTCAAGGTGCGCCACATAGTGAGATACTGGTCTTTTCTTTCCGGAATATCTCTCGAATATCCATATTTATTAAGAAGTGTGCGAGCGGCTGTACTCAAACCAGTTTCATCGGACTCTGTAAATATGGATGCCCGTAACATTCCTTCTATATCGCTAGAATACGAAATCTGACTCGCGTAGGAATAATATGGAGATATGTCATATCGAGTTAAATATTTTCGACAATTACAAAACTTCAAGGCATAGTCTCTATCACCTGCAATTTTGAAAATCCAGTAATAGACTTTATACATTCCTTTCTTGTCGTTTTCTTCTAAAGACTTCTCCTCAACTTTCAGTTCAGCGAGAGCTACCTCCTTATCCAGCACAACCAGAGGCTCGATAGCACCGTAGAATTCATGCATTTCATGGCGAAGCAACCTCTTGGCTTCCTCTCTTTCGCTCTCTGTCATTTCAGAAAAACTTAATGAATAGCCATCAAGTTTTTCACGCCCCGTAGAGCGGTACTCCTTCATAAACAGGTCAAAAGCTTTAGTCATGATTTTTCTCTACAAATCGCCAACGACTGAATAACTAATACTGCCAACTATTCCTTGATCCTGGAGCTTTTCAATTTTTGGATATTCGTGTCCTTTCCAAATATCACCACCACCCACCGCTGCTTTTTTTGCGGACTGGACAACATTGATATCTCCAGAAGCTCCCTGCGCGTACTTTTCCGACAATCCAGTCCAAAACTGATATCCATTGGGAGGCGGATCTTTATCCCAACCTGGAAAACTAGTTTTGAGTTCTGGCCACTCATCAACGATGCGGCCACCATTAGTTGTTTCGAGCGTAACACCTTCAATTTCTTTTGCAAATTTCTGTGCCTCGCCCTTATTTCCCGACCAAAAAACTGCTTTATCTTTCGGAGAAGAAACGTCTAAACGATCAATAAGAGCCTGTGGCTTTTCGGCTGCTGGAATATTTGGATTATCTAATACTTCCTTCTTTAAATAGCTCTGTGCTTCCTCTATCTTCGCATCGCGGGTTACAGGATCACCACGTTTTTCAGCAGAAGCGGCCTCATCTGAGAGCTGTTTAACATGCTTAGCATCTGCAGCCACCTTTGCACGAGCCACATCTTGCTTTCTTGTATTTGCGCCGCCATCTATAGCCGGAACATCATCCGCTTTATCTTTAAGCGGCGGTTTTTCTTCCGGTGGCTTCGGTGGTGGTGTGGTTTTTTTCGGTGGTGTTGTTCTACCAGTCGTTGGTTTTGCAGCAGCTCTCGCCGCTGGTTCATCCCCATGACGCAGAATTTGCCCCGGTACATCGCGCACATGTTGTCTCGCCGGTGTTGCGGTTTGCTGTCTGGGTGCACGGACTCCAGCGGGAACCGTGTGGGTTTCGCGCGGCAATGTTTCGGCTAAGACCTTTGCCAACCGGACATCGAGTTCAGCCATTGCCAGTGGAATTTTTCGTACTGCGGCGGTTTGCACCGCGTAAAACGATCGTTCCCATGCTCTGAGTTTGGCGACCACATTGCGCGTATATTGAAAATATGAAAGCGATTCCAGATGCTTCGCTAGCCCGCGCGTAATATCAATTAATTTTCCCGTGAATTGTCTGACTGCCGAAAGCAGTGCCTGGTTATATTTGGCAAATTTTATGGCTCTCAGAAATTTGAGAATGTCGCCGCGAATGAACCGCTGCAAAAAATGAATGATATCGACGAGTTTCGTTGAGGCTTTCACGAGCAATAGCATCACCGCGCGCAACGCAGCCCCAAGCTCGGAGCCCGCAATGCCCCCTACCACCGCGCCGACTCCAGCTGCGGCCGCGCCTGCGGCTGCCATTGCCAACGGCAACGCGATGGTTATTAAGCACGCACACAGCAGCACCCATTCCAACTCTTCTTCGCGCTTCTCGGGATGTCTTGCCATTCGCAAAATGACGGCGATTGCATCGCGGGCACTGGTGGCAATGACGACAGCTGGAATAAAACTTACCAGCATGTCAGCGATAATTGCCGAGAGTGGTCGGTTGTCTTCGAACTCGCCCAATAAAACCGATTTGAGCCAATGAAAGCCGCCGACGACGCTATCCCAAGCATCATCTATAACGGAGGAGTGCTGTTGCACCCCGCTCATGCGACTCCATCCGTGGATGATGAGCCGACTACCATATTGAGAAACTCATGCACATCATCATCGAGTATTGCCTGCACACTCGATGTAGGCGTTTTGGTTTCCTGTATATATTCCACCTTAGCCATCGTGCCAGCAGAAAGACCGCTGATACGCGCGAAACCTTCTGCATCTGTAACACCGCGATGCGTACTACCATCGGAAAGCGTTGCGATAAATTGCTGCCCTGCAATACCCTCACCCAGCCAATTCACATGGCGGAATTCGAGCTCGGTCGGCTTAAGCTCACCCTGTGGCAAATGCGGCATTGCGGCATTTTTGCTAGCGGGCCCGGTCACCGCATGCTGATTACCCTTGAATGTCAACGCGCCGGGACAATGCAATTCGATATTGCCACCGCCGATGCGCACGTACGCACCACCGCACGTCATTAAAATTTCCTTCTGCGCGCTCCATGTTTGCTTTTGCTTGAGCGCGTTCAGGCGAATATTTTTATCGGCGGTGATTTCAATATCGGCGCTCTGGGCCTGAATCTGTACATTGCCTTTCGCTGCGATAATTTTGAAACTTTCTTTCAGCTTGTTTTGTGCACCCGCGACAAATAACGAAATGCTTTCAGCGACATTGTGCAGCCAACGCTTGTTCGTGCTTTGATGGGTATCCCGCTGCGCGATCTGATCGACATTATTACCCGCGGTCATGGTCATCGATTGCGGTGTGGTTTGAATAAGACCCGCTTCGCCATGCATCAACAACAATGGTTTTTGCCCCTGTTGATCGCCCGCGCCAGTTTTCGTATCGGGATCGGTGTTTGTGTTTTTCTCTAAATTACGCACAGCATCTTTCACATGATGCATATGGCCTTGGTTTTTTTCGCTGCCGCTTTGCGAATCGACCTCAACCGTTTTATTGTTTTTTCCGGTTTCCGGTTGGTTGGCATTTTGTGCTTTCGCGGTATCGCCCAGTTGATCGGCCAGATTCGCGGCAGCATCGAGTTGTGCCAATGCCTTATCGCGTTGTAATTGTTTGCCATTGGCATTAGGTTGCGCCTCAGTGGTAATCAATAGTCCTTGTTCAGCTCTGATCGCACCGGCATTGTCGGTTCTTAATTCGAACCCTTCACCACGCGCCTCGCCATTTCCGTTAGTTCGCGGATGAATCAGAAAACCCTGATTGAGCTGCGTCTTGCCGTGTTCGGTCGATAAAGTCGTTCTAATCTCACCGGTGGTGTCATCGAACACCAATTCGTTGTGACGGCTGCCTTTATATTCGTGCGTTTTAATGCCTGATAAAGTTTTGTTCGCCGGTAGCGATCCCGCATTCTGAAACGTCGGCGGATTTTGCTGACCGTTGTAGAGCACTCCCGTCACGATCGGACGATCGATATCGCCCTCGATAAAATTGACAAGCACCTCCTGCCCGATGCGCGGAATGAATTGATGCCCCCAATTAGCACCAGCGCTCGGATAGCACACACGCACCCAACACGAGCTGTAATCATCTTTCGCAGCGCCCACACCGTGTTTGCCCGTATCGTGGTCCTGTTCGCGTGCCCAGTGAAATTGAATTTTGATTCGACCCAGTTCATCGGTATGGATTTCCTCGCCCGCGGGGCCCACCACAGTCGCGGTTTGTGTACCGCGCATGGTGGGTTTGGCGTGTCGCGTGTGAGCGTAATCCGGAACGATCGGAATATTTTTTCGAACGACCTGAAAGCGGTTTTGATAACCGGATTCCGTTAGATGGCTACGACTGGGCGACATCCCGTACAGATACTTCTCGAAGTCGGCCGGCAAGTTATTGCGCGCCTCGAAGGTATGACTGAGTACGACAAATTCGTTATCACCATCATGATTGGGATGTTCTGTCAGTACGAAGATTTGACCCGCGCCGAGGCCGCGCACGACACCCGAGCCAGCGAATGTTTTACTTTGCAGGTCCTGCGCCTGCTGGCGCAATTGCGCGTAGCGATTCAGTTCGCTGTCGTCGGCCCCGTAGTACAAACTCTGTGGGTCATAATTTTCCAGCGAGGCGGTTAAACCGGCGCCGTTGTCGCCATGGTCGATCGCGGAACTATCGCTGCCTTGCTGCGTTAAAACACCTTTGTAATCAAAGCTCGCGAGTGTCACCGAGCCACTTTGTATTTGACGCGAGGCCTGCCACTGCGTTATCGAATCGTCTTCTTCGGTGACATCGGCGCGATGAAAACGAACAATGGATTGAGGTGCAGCTCTTAATTCACTGCCTGTATCGAACAGAACCAGCGTATGCAAGCCGATCGCCTCTGCATCGTGCTCGAACTCGAAGCAATATGAAATGCCCTCCTCACACAGCAAGCGCTCGATGAAATCGAAATCGCTCTCGCGATATTGTTGGCAGTAATTGCGCGAAGGGTAGCTTTGTGTGAGTGCGATTCGATGGCGAAAATATCGTGCGAACACCGGATTTTTTTGCATATGTTCGTCGAGCAGAAGACCGACGATATCGACGACGCTCTTATCCTGAAAGACACGGCTATTTCGACGCAGCCTCAAGGCTGAAAACGCAGGCTCGACGGTTAGACCGTAGTGTGCAAAGCCACCATCGCTGCCGAGTTGTTGCGATGCAGTCACGACCCCCGAAGCGACGCGTTCACCGCCATTACCGAGGTGAATGACAATATCGACTCCGCAGCCGATAAGTTTCTTGAGCGCCAGCGAAATGTCGCTACTCAGACATTCGATATTGAATATATAGGGTGCGCTGACAGATTCATACGCACTGATCGAGTGCGGCAGTAATTGAGCTTCCAGAGACGCATCCGAAAGATGCAGGGAAAATAGACGCTTTTCCTGACTGAAGGCTGATGCGAAAGCGGCGAGCGCATTGGACAGCATGTCCATATCGACGAAAATCCGGAATCCATTTTCGGGAAAAATGTCCGCACCGTGGCGCGGACATTCAGTACTCAGGCAGCGACCTTATTCGTGGTCAGATCCCAGCCTGCATTGACATTACCGCCACCAGTGCCGTCGGCACGTTTCTGCTGCGAGTAAGTCCATTTGATTTTTCCGTAAGAGAACTTGACGGTTTCCGTGGGAAAACCTTCGCCCGCAGTACCACCCGATTCGATCGCAGAAACCAACACCTGCTCAAGTTTCACTTCAAGGTATTTCACCTGATCTCCTCCGGCACGGCAGATTTCAAGTATGACTTCCTTGATATGTTTGCCGCTGGCACACGCTTCGTAAATTTTCGGGCTCGCTTTATCCAGCAGATGCTGGATATCGAACGTGCCAAAATCCACACGCTCGGCGGTTGCACCGCCAGCGGAGCTCGCCGTTGCAGAGGCAGGCTGCGACATGCTCTGGCTGAAATGGGTTATTTCAATCCAGTCTTTGTGCTTGGCATCCGTCGATTCGCCCGGAATACCTTCGATCTTCAAGAATGCATCAAACGCCATGTTCGACTCCTTGTCGAGTTTGTTGGTTAAAAGTGACGTTATCGACGCCTCGTCCTGAGCGCATCGAATAACAATGCTGATAACAGCCAGCAAAAAACTCCCGGTCTACAACCTGGAATGGCAATACCGCCCTGTATTGCCGTCGTGATGAATTTCATCACCTCTTCTGCAATCAACGTACGTCAATGAATCAACGACTTGATTGTGGAAGCTCGGCCACCAAACGCAGCGAAATCGTCAATTCATCGAGCTGAAAATGCGGGCGCAGGAATGCAGCCGCGCGATAAACACCAGGCTTGCCCGGCACCTCGACCACATCGACCTGCGCCTCCCGCAAAGGGAATTTGGCTTTGGATTCCTGGCTCGCCGAATCGTCGAGCAAGACGTATTGAGATAGCCAGGTGTTCAGATAATCCTGCACACCCTGACGCGATGCGAAGCTGCCAATCTTGTCGCGCATGATCGCCTTCATGTAATGCGCAATACGCGACACCGCGAAAATATAGGGCAGCTGTGAGGACAGCCGGGCGTTCGCATTGGCTGCATCGGTGTTATAAAGCCGCGGACGCTGCGCGGATTGACCGCTGAAGAAAGCCGCATAGTCCGTATTCTTGCAGTGGACCAACGAGATAAACCCCAGATCGGATAACACTTTTTCATTGCGATCGGTGATGGCCACTTCGGTGGGGCATTTCAGCGCGATCTCACCGTCGTCGGTTTGAAAGGTATGCGTCGGCAAATTATTGACGAGGCCGCCGTTTTCCACACCGCGAATAGCCGCCAGCCAGCCGTAACTGGCGAAGGCTTCAGTCAGTCGCGTAGCGAAAGCGTATGACGCATTCGTCCACAGATATTTGTCATGGTTCGATCCATCGCAGTCTTCTTCGAAATTGAATTCTTCCACCGGCACGGTATCGCGCCCGTATGGCAGGCGCCCCAGAACATTCGGCAATACCAGCCCGACATAACGCGAGTCCTCCGATTCGCGAAAACTTTTCCATTTCGCGTACTCGACGGTATCGAACACCTTGCTCAGATCTCTCGGCCTGCCGATATCGGTAAACGTTTCAAGCCCGAACAGTGTGGGCGAGGCGGCAGAAATGAATGGTGCATGCGCGGCGGCAGCGACATGGGACACCTGCTCCAGCAAATAAAAATCTTCCGGGTGCCGGCCGAAACTGTAATCGCCAATCAATGCCGCGTAGGGACCGCCGCCGAAGGTGCCGTACTCTTCTTCGTACACTTTTTTGAACAACGCACTTTGATCGAAATCCGGCGCCGCCTTGAAATCCTTGATCAAGTCTTTCCTCGACGTGTTGAGCACCTTGATCTTCAACATCGGACTGGTTTCGGATTCGCGCACCAGATATTTCAAACCACGCCACGAAGCTTCGAGTGTCTGAAATTCGGGGCAGTGCATAACCGCATTGAGTTGCGCAGAAATGAGCTGGTCGAGCTCTGCAACACGCGCATCGAGACTTGCGACGAGGTCAGACGATACAGTGACCGTACCCGACAGAACCTGATCGACCAGCTCGGCAATCAGCCCCTTCGCATGCGTCTTTTCCGAATCGTTTACCGCCACCCGGCTTTGCTCGACGATGGTTTCAAGCAATGAAAAATCCTGATTCACCTCGGCAGCTATTTCCTGCACGGCTTCCGCTGTCACGCTCATGATCTGTCTCCTTACCCGGCCGCTTTTTCAGCGGCGATAGATTTAAGTTTTTCGGTATCGCGAACGATTTCGTCCAGCAGCACCTCCAGCTTGTCGTTACCGATGACCTTGTTGCGCAAATCGGATAATTTTCCACGAATTTCCAGCAAATGTCTGAGCGGATCGATCTGATCCACGAGACGCGCCGGTTCGAAATCCTCAAGCTTCTCGAAATTCAGCTCGACCGCCATTTTGCTGTTGTCGTCGAGCAGCCGGTTGTCGACCTGCAGAGTCAGACGAGGCGCCATACCCTTGAGCACATCATCAAAATTATCCTTATCGATCTGCACGAATTTCCGATCTTTCAATTTTTCCAGCGGCTCCTTGCGGTTACCGCTGTAATCACCCATGACCCCGAGAACAAAGGGCAATTCTTTCGTTTCAATGGCATCGCCCACTTCGACGTCGTAAGTAATTTGAACGCGCGGCGGGCGAACCCGCGATAACTTCTGCTGCGTGCTGTCTTTGCTCATATCATGTCCCTCTTGTCGGTATTTACTTACTGGTAACTGAATTTATCGCGCTCACTGAGACGCATGCCGATCTGCTTTGTGCAATCGAATATCGTTTGTATCGATGCGCCGGTTTCCGATACCAGTCGAGTCAGCGCATAACTAATTTCTGCGTAACAGGGATGCGAGCACCACACTTCATGTTCTGATGTCAGCATCAGGCCGCGCACCTTGGCAGAATGAATCAACGGTAATAGCGGAGAAAACTGCTCCGAAAAGATATCGAGTGCGATGACGATAAAATCGTCGCGAAAGAAAAACCCGACGATGCGCCGCACATCGCCTGCAAGATTGCCAACGAGCGCAAGCCACACGGAAGTGATCAGCAGAGATGAACCCTGCCTGTCAGGCAGAGGTAAAACGATTTCCTGTGCCGTGACACGATGTGGAAAATGCCGAATGAAATTGGCGTAGAAGGTAATATTGATCAGCGCCTGCTCGAGCAGAGCCTGCGGATATGCCATACGCAAAATATTCTGCAGATACGACGCATCGTGCTCGTCGGAAAATCGCTGCAGAAGCGCACCCGCCAGATCGAAATCAGTTCCGGTTTGAACTGCACTTCCCGCAAAACCTTCCAGAAAACTGCGACAGCTCACCGCATCCACCGAATTATTGATGGCGTTGCCAAGCTGATTCAGTAAACCGCTGTAAAAAACCTCATAGGCCAGCGGCAATAAATGCAAATTATCACCAATATCCGACGTCGCGCGGGTTACTCCGGCAACCAATGGAAAACGGCGAAGTTCCATATCATGGCTGGGGAACTGCCCACCGATAAACCAGGCCTGTGCATCACCCGCGCGATATGCAAACAGACTCGCATCGGTGGCATCGTAGGCCGATTCCCATCCGTCACTCTGAGTCAGTCTGACAACGGCGGCCGCGAGCAGCTGATCGTATTCGTGAGCAACAGGATTGGTCGCATTGATGCGCAAAAAATCTGCACGGCACGGCAATTTTCCAAACAGCGAGAAGCTTGCTACGGATTTCGGTTCGTCTTGTCGCCAGAATGCGAAAGCCATCTGCATCAGCCTTATTCAGTTCACAATTTTTTTAGGAAGATTTAGATCGCGGAGCATGCTGACTGCCAGCAGATTCGCTCCCGAAACCTGGCGCAGATTGAATTTGATTGCGATTTTTTCACCGGCTTTGTTATCGGGCGATGGAACCATCCATGTCAGCTGCGTGACGCCCGGTGCAATCACAAAAGCCTTTGCCTGAGAAACCAGACGTGTCCACCCCATGCGCCCGGGATCGGAAGCAACCGTGGCCGAAATACCACCGAAAGTTATGACCGATATTTTTGCGCCCTGCCCCGTTTGACCAACCGGCCACGAAAATGGCGTCCATAACTGCGGACCATTGCGATAACGCAGTTGCTGGCCATCGATCTCCAGTACCACTTCGCTGAGTCCTGCGGTTGGCACCGGCTGCAATTCGAATTGAGACTGGCCGCCTGCAATGAAAACCTTGTCCTGAATATCCGATGCGCGCGATATGCCAGTGAGAAAAGCCGGGTTGAAGGAGACCGACATATTCGCCCAGCGCCGCGGCACGTAGGCATTTCCCTGGCGCACCAGCAACCCGTTCAAATGTTCCTCGATGAACTTGTTCAGAACGCCTTCCTCGATGCTGAGAAATTTCGAAATGTCGGCGAGCTGCGCTTCGTTGGCAGAGTCGATAAAGGGATATTTATCCGCGAGCGCCTGCCAGTAGGGATAAACCAGACGCTGCCAGCTCTGGTTGATATCTGCATTGGCCAGAGGAATCAGCGTGCCATAGCTGGAATTGAATGGGCGCAGCAGCATGGGCTTTAAAATTTCGCGCAAATCCGCATCCACACCCGTCAGCAATTGTCCGTCGACTATTTGAATTCCCTCGACCAGTTCCGAGCTCGATGAGTCGGCGGTATTTTTCATAAGAGCGCGAGCGGATTTTCCTGCCTCTCCCGACGAGCGAACCGCTTCCAGACGCGATTTCATTTTTGCAAGTGCGCCAAGATACGGCGTAATTGCCGGCGCGCCATTTTTTTCGGAGGTCAATCGGGTGAACAATGAAAACCTTTCTTCCAGCAAACCGCTTTCACGAAATTCCTGCCCGCTCTGCGCCCGCTCTTTATCCGAAAGCAGACGGCTGACAATAGCCTCCTTGATATTCCGATCTTCCTGAGCGGGCAATTGCTCAATCAGCGCGGGATTATCCCAGGCTGTTTCATAACTGATGCGCGCAAATACCTTGCGTATGGCTGATTGCCTGAAATCGCTTAGGCGCTCAAGGCGTGAGATGGCATCGTCGATGCTCTTGAAGCCATTTATGGAAAATCCGCCAACAAATTTTCGCCACTCTTCGGCGTATGCCGATTTATACATCGCCAGCAGCTCGCTTCGATTTCTTTCGAAATCGGCGGGACTCATCTGTACGGCGACGCCTCCGTTTTCCAGGACCCAGTCATTCTCCTTCAATGTCCCGTGGCTGATTTCGTTGATCGCCTGGCGGATATATCCTTCCCAGGCCGCCCGCGTGTAAGCTGCCGGCACCGTGTAATTTCCGTTCATCAGATCGGTGTCGGTGTTTTCCAGGATGCGATTTACGGTCAGCGCGGGATACTTGCCTGCCGCCTGCGCAAGCAGCTCTTTGTAAATGCGATCCTTGAGCGGAAGTTTCTGTATCGCACTATTCAGATAAAGACGTGCATCGGAGATCAGCTTTTCGCTGACATCGATGGAAGGCGTTGCCTGTTGCTGAAAATGACTGATGTAATACTCGATCACGTGCTCGGCTAACGGCGTGATATTTTCCATATCGGCTTTCCCACGCGTCATTTCGAGCCAGTCATGCCAATGAAGCATGAGCTGGTCGGCAAGGTACGACGCCTCCATGCGCTCCTTCTGATGCATCATCAGATAGGTTTTCAGTGCATCGTAATGCTGTTCATTGGTGAATTTTTTCGCTGGGGCATCAATGGATATGTCGGAAGCGCCATTGATGGCAGCCAATAACCCAAGCTGGGTTTCCAGCGTTTGTTTTACCGGCATCAGTAGAAGGCGCGAAATCTCCGCGCGATATAAACCCTGAAGGCGTATTGCCACTTCATCGCCCTGATATAAACCCAGCCCCATCGATGGCGTCTGCTTTTCAGCGAGCGTCTCAAGCCGCAGTTGAATGAAGTTGAGTTTTGTCAGACTGTCGCTCAACTCATCCGAGGCAAACAGCTCAAGCTCTCTGCTGACATGGTCCATGAGTTTCTGATTCTGGTAGAACGACCAACCCCAGGCGCCCGAAACCAGACATAACATCAGGAAGCCAGCGCATAATCCGCTCCAGCGCATCCAGTCGAAACGGCCTTTGGCCTGACGCCCGATCAAATGCTGATCGGGGAATATCACATCCCGGAATACATCGCGCAAAAAATAGTTCCGACTCTGGGATATACGCTGAATTGGAAAGCCCGCTTCCTGCAGGGCAAACTTTTCCGAGACACGCGCACCGGCAGGAATGCGCGGCACGCCCTCCTGAAGCGCGCTGGTGAAATAAAAACCGCGCAGCAGAGGATGCGTATGGTAGGGATCGTCCTCGAACAGGATTTCAACGAAACGGCTGACGGCATTTCTGATCGCATTGAATTCGATGGGGAATGCAAAAAATGCAGGACAGCCGCCGCTGCCGCGATGATTCGCCAGCTTGTCGTTACCAATATCGACCAATCCTCGAAATAACTGTTCGAACTCGGCGGAAACGACTTTCGCCACATCGAAATCTCTGTTTGTCTGCTCATGCGACAGCGTGGCGCCCCAGACTTGAGCGCGCTGTTCATCGGACAAGTCTTCAAAAAATTGCGTGAAGCCGCCAAGCAGATCAATTTTCGTAAAAAATAAATAAACAGGAACCTTGCGGGAGAAGGCGTGATCGATCTCATTGATTCTCGCGCGAATCTGGCGTGCGTATTCGGCGAATCCCTCGCTTCTGAATTGCGCGAGCTCGGGAAGAGAAATAGCCACAAGGATTCCATTGATCGGCGTGCGCGGTCGATGGGCTTTCAGAAGACGCAGAAATTCGAGCCATTCCGCGCGATCCTCGGCCTGCACCGAATAACGTCCCGCCGTGTCCAGTAGCACACCTTCGCTGGTAAAAAACCAGTCGCAATTGCGCGTGCCGCCTACCCCTCTGATCGCTCCCTTACCATTTTCGGAAAAAGGAAAGGTGAGCCCCGAATTTTGAATTGCACTGCTCTTCCCTGCTGCCGGATGCCCGATAATCATGTACCAGGGCAACTCATAAAGCGCCGCCTTACCGCGCGTACGACCCAGATTCGATTTTTTCAGCGTGCCGATGGCTTCCAGTAACTGCTTGCGCAGCAGTGCGATTTCACCGCGCTGCTCCGGCGTCGCCTGCATCACCGCACGATCGAGCTGCGATCGGAACATTCTTTCGACGAGCCCCCCTGCTCTCATGGCAAAAAAACGGCCGATCGATAGCGTAACCACCCACACGATCATGATCGCAACGATTGCCATCAGGCGCTGTTCAGTCGAGTTCAATCCGAATGCATGACCAAAAACCCAGGCCAGGAAAATAACGAGAATGAAGCCAGCTGCAGACAGCAGCTTTAAATTTCTGAGCAGACGGTGCATTTTTCAATCCATGGAAATAGACCGGATTACAGCATTCGGAAACCGGAGAGAATTACTTTTTTTGATCGAAAATTCAGAGAATATTATTCTTGGAAAAGCATGATGATTCGTCCTTAATCCCTCGCCATAGCATTGCATTGCCACGCACATAAACTAACACTTTATGTATGTGGTAAAGCTTCCCTACACAACGCCGTAGAGACTACCAAACTTTTACATGGCGATAGCAAGCGTTACCGGCTATGAAAATTAATAAATAAATTTGTTTTATGAACGACATCACACATTCTCATTGAGCGACAAAAAATTTATGCTTGCTCATCGCTTTTTAACTTGGAATGAAATTTAGGTTGGTGATAACCTGCGGCCGCTCGCAAAAATTCATCACTCCGGCGAGCATGCTTCATCCACTGAATGTAAATGGATATTTGATCAGGTAACGATATGAGCGGATACGCAGGGATTGCTTTGCGATTATTTACACTTTTCGTGTGGACTATTGCAGTCGCAGGCTGTAGCAGCAGCAAGCCCAAACCCGCCGATTTCCATATTCATAGCGCAGCCGATTCCCGCCTCAATCCCGATTTCAACGATCAACCGCTGTCAGTGGTTCTCAATGTCTATCAACTCAGAGACCGACAGACTTTCGCGCGGCTCACTTTCGAGGATTTCGTTTCCGGTAAAAGCGATGAAAGCCTGTTGCGCGAAGATATTGTTTCGAGAACCGAACTCGTCGTCTTACCCGGCAATAAGCAAACGATAGATGCCAGACTGGAGCCCGACGCCCAATATCTCGGCGTGGTTGCAATTTATCGCATGCCTGCCGACCAGCAGTGGCGCTATCTCATTCCCGCAGAACAGATAAGAAAAAAAGGTTTATGGGAATTTGGTGAAGAGAAAACCGTTTCCATCCGGCTGCATGGATGCTACATCGCAGTGGAGGGTGTCGATATTGACATCATTCCAGGGCAAAAGGCGGTCACGCCGCCCTCCTGCCCGGCAATCGCGGCGAATAGCAGCCCGGCATCCGGCAGCGAGACATCACCGCAGGCGAACGATCTCTCCGCTGCGAGTACATTGGATCGGGTGCGAGCGGCTTCCGAAACGGCAAACAATGTATCCGGGGCGGCATCCTCGGCTTCAGATACCACAAAGACATTGAAGTCTCTGATGAGCCCCCGCTAAAAGTATCGATAACAAATCGTTTTGATCGATCACGTGAACAGGCAATGACAAGGAGTCGCCGTGACGAGCGCACATAGAATTTTATGGGGCGAGGGAATGTTCCTGCGTCCTCAGCATTTCCAGCAGCAGTCCATTCATCATGAATGGCTGATACGGCAGCTCGCCTCGCATCATTTTTCTTTTGCTGCGGGATTGAAATCCATCGGCCTCGATGAAGCGGCGCTTGCTATCGGCTCTCTTCGACTTGACCGTGCCGAAGGCGTCTTGCCGGATGGCACCGTATTCAATATTCCGGCGAACGATCCTCCGCCACCCGTGCGCAACTTACAGGATATTCCTAACCTCGGTACGGAGAGCACAGTGTATCTGGCGCTACCCGAAATCAATGTCTTCGGTGCAAACAGCAGCGAATCCGATTATGCCACCGCGCGTCCGGTTCGCTATTCGGTTGAAAATGTAACGTCTCCGGATCTGTTCACTTCAGGGCTCGAAACCGACTTATCGGTATTGCAGCATCGATCCGTATTGCTTGCCGAAAATGAAAATCGCGATGGCTTCTACACACTACCCATCGGCAGAATCGTCTTATCACCCAGCGGTGCCTGGCATCTTTCTCCGCAGTATGTGCCGCCGCTGCTGGATATTCATGCAAGCGATGGCGTAACGGCCATCCTCCGCCGTCTTATCGATATGCTGTTTGTGAAAAGTCAGTTGCTGAGCAGTCGACATCGGGAGCGCTCGAAAAATGTTGCCGAATATTCGACATCGGATATTTCTTCCTTCTGGCTGCTGCACACCGTAAACCGGAGCTTTCCGCGTCTAACCCATTTGCTGCAATCGCCATTGATACATCCTGAAAAGCTTTATCTGGCCATGGCAGAACTCAATGGCGAACTGCTTACGTTTTCGTCGAATGCATCACTCAAGGAAATTCCCGCTTACGATCATTTCAATCCGATGAAGGCATTCGTGGAACTTGAACAGTCCATTCACACGCTCCTCGATACGGTGATTTCATCGCGATACGTTGTCATTCCGCTCAGCAACCCGCGATCGTCACTTTATATAGGTCAGCTCGAAAGCGACAACCTGCTTGAAAACGCAGACTTCTACCTTTCGGTGGAAAGCCTGCAGCCGGCAACAGCCATCATCGATACCGTACCGCTTAAACTGAAAGTCGGTTCACCGGAGGACGTTGAAAAGATTCTCAACTCCGCCCTGCCCGGTGTGAGATTGACCCACGCGAGCCAGACCCCTGGCGCCATTCCCGTGCGCATAGGAAACATCTATTTTGCGATGCAGCCCGGGACACCCATCTACGATCGCATGAAAGCTTCACGCAGTATTTGCGTTTACGTTCCCAGCGCGCTGCACGACATCAAAATGGAATTGCTCGCCGTATTTCGATAAAGGATGATTTCCATGAACAGCCCAGTGACGGCTATCGACACACATTTAAGCAATGCAGCAGACTCCGCAGGTAAGCAGCAGTCGATTACACCAACCCTGAAGGATCTGCTGGAAGATGGTATTTATTTACTCTTTTTACTGCGCGGAAAAAATCCTCCGGCATCCTGCTCCGAATTCAATCACCGTACCGATCAATATCTGACGACATTCGATCGCGTCTGCAAGACATTCAACAAGCCGGCGGAAGCCGTCCTCGATGCCAAATATGCATTTTGTGCGCTCCTCGACGAAGTCATACTTTCATCGGGATTGGCGATCCGGGGCGAATGGGAACTGGCACCCCTGCAACTCCGACTGTTCGGAGAGCATCTGGCTGGCGAGCGATTCTTCGGCAAACTGGAGGAGCTGCGCCAGAATCCCGCGGTGAATATCGAACAGCTCGAAATTTTTCACACCTGTCTGCTATTGGGCTTTCAAGGAAAGTATTTATTGGAAGGCCGGGAAAAACTGAACTATCTGATTGCCAGACTCGGACAGGAAATCGCTGGCGTTCGCGGGCCATGTAAAGGTTTTTCTCCCAACTGGAAAATTCCGCTCAAGTTTAACGAATACGTTCGTCACGAACTGCCGCTGTGGCTGTACTACGCATTGCTGGCGCTGGCGGGAATCATTTTGTTTCTCTCCCTGCAATGGATGTTGTCGCAGCAACTTGAAACAATTCCCGTTCCCGGATACGACGATTCTGTCAGCGAGCCGCTCTCCCGGTAACGCCCCCGATATATGGAATAACGGCTCACACCGCCCGATCGAATGGTCACACAGATATGCACGACAGAAATAAAACAAACGCCGGAACAGGTTTCGTGCCCTCGATCCTCGACCGGCTTCTCGATGATGAACCTGCGCAGACAATGGATAATGTCGACACCAGACGTATCAACATTTTTTTGTTCAAGGCATCACTTGCCCGCGACCTGGAATGCCTCCTCAATTCTCGCTGCATCGATCTCGCCAATATTATTTCGCGGTATCCGCTCGCGAAAAATTCGGTTATCGGTTACGGCATTCAGGATCTCAGCAGCCTGAGCCTTCTCGACCCGAACCACCGTACCCTGCTGCGCGATCAGATCCGAAAAACCATCGAACGCTTCGAGCCTCGCCTGAACAGGATTCGCGTCACCCTTGAAACCGCTCAGGATCAAGAACGCAAATTGCGCTTTCGTGTGGATGCCGTTCTTCGCATTCATCCGGCCCGCCCACCGGTGAGCTTCGATGCTTGGCTACATTTATCGTCTTCTCAATATAAATTTTGCGAGCAGGGGTGATGCTGCATGCTTGAGCAATTATTGCCGTATTACGAAAAGGAGCTGAGCCATTTGCGCGATCTCTCCAGGGAGTTTTCATCGCGCTACCCAAAAATCGCACAGCGGCTTTCGATGGATGGCGATCAATGCGAAGACCCCCACGTCGAACGGCTTATCGAAGCCTTCGCATTTCTGGGTGCGCGTATTCATCGCCGCCTCGATGATGAATATCCGGAGATTACCGAGGCCTTCCTGCAAACGCTCTACCCTCACTACATCAGACCCACCCCGTCCACCACGATTTTATCGATGGAAATGGATCAGACACGGCCGGCACTGAGTGGCAGTTATCGAATTCCTCGCCACCAGCAGGTCACAACACCCGCCATCAACGGCGAACCCTGCTATTTTCGTACGACTTACGCTGTGGATTTATTACCGCTCCGGATTACGTCAGCAAAACTCGAACTCACTCAAGCCTCGCCTTTTTTGCGCAGCCAGGCCCAAGCGCACGCGGCACTGACGCTGGACCTCGCAACGTCAGGCAATACGCCGATTGCGACATTGGGTATTGATAAGCTGCGTTTATTCATCGACGCCGAGCCACAGGTTGCGCATTTCATTTATGAACTGCTTTTTCGGAATTGCCTGCGAGTCGATATCAGCGATGTGGCAGACAATTCTTCCGACAGACAGACGCTGGCTCCCTCCTGTGTGGAAGCTGTCGGATTCGAGATCGATGAATCGCTGCTCGATTACGACGAGCGATCCCCATCGGGCTATCGCCTGCTGACCGAGTATTTTTCCTGCCCAGAGAAATTTCTATTCTTTGATGTCGCGAAACTGAAAAAGCCGCTCGCGGGACTGAACGGTCAAACGTTACGGCTTCGCTTCTGGCTGGACAACATCCGCGAATCAAACCGCTATCAGCAATTCATCGACAATATCAATACCGATAATTTCAAATTGTTCTGCACGCCGGCCATCAACCTGTTCCGAAGGGGAGCCGACCCAATCCGGCTCGATCATTTGTCGAAAGCCTATCCCGTCATTCCGGACAGCCGAAAGCCAATGGCTTACGAGGTTATTTCAATCGATTCAGTCATGCAGGTCGACAAGTCGGGTAGCGTCGAAGCCACCAGCGAAATCCCGCCGCTCTATGCAACGCATCACAGCACCGCATTTGAACGACAGCAGGTCTATTGGCATTCGACGCGCGAAAGCGCAATTCGAGAATCCGATCGGGGGACCGATGTATTTCTGTCGCTGGTCGATCTCGATTTTCAAAGCTCGCGACCGGAAAGCGAAACGCTGAGCGTCATTTGCACATGCAGTAATCGCGACGGACCGGAACAGCTTCCTTTCGGAGGTAACGCGCCGCTCTACCATATTCCGGGCCATTCGATTATTCAACGCGTAAGGCCTCTGCGCAAACCCAGTCGCGCGATACGTCCGCCCGCGAAAGCAGGCTTGCAATGGCGATTGATCTCACATCTTTCACTAAACATTCTATCCCTCGTTTCCGATGGAAAGGCGGCACTTCAGGAAATGCTGACGCTTTATAACCTCTCCGGGGATTTAGCCAATACGCGGCAGATCCGCGCGCTCAAGGAATTAACGAGCAAACCTGCGCTGGCGCGTATCGGCAACAATCTTCAGCACGGCTTCGTGCGCGGCGCACAAATTGAAATTACATTGAACGAAGATGAATTTATCGGTACGGGTATATATCTGTTCAGCAGTGTGCTCGAACGCTTTTTTGGCCTGTACTGCGCGCCGAACAGTTTTACCCGACTGCATGTGCACACCACCCAGCGCGGCAGGGATCTGTTTATCTGGCCCGCGCGCAGCGGCGATGCCCCACTCATTTGAATTCATCGTTGATCATGAATTTTCCGCAACCATTTACATCGATCGATTCGGCCCCTCCGGCAGCGGGGGAAAATCATTTGCACAAAATCAATATTGCCGATCGCATTCGGTCAGAACCGTGGATATTCGAGTTTCGGCAAGCCATTCGAGTGCTGACACTGGACGCACGTAAACGCGGCATTGCTGCAGACAATCTGCTGGCGAAGCATATTCGATTTCGCACACCCGCCTCGCTCGCGTTTCCGCCGAGCGAACTGGTCGCTGCGGAATGCAGAGAGACTGAAGGACTTCTGGATTTAAGCGTTGGTTTTCTGGGGATGACGGGGCCCAGCGGCGTTCTTCCCACCCGTTATACCGAATTATTGATTGAGCGCAGAAATCATTATCGCGATACCGCACTGCACGATTTTCTGGATATCTTTTCTCATCGCGCGATTGCATTGTTTTACGCTGCAAGCCAGAAGTATCGCTTTCAAGGTCAAATTGAACAGGACCCGACTGAAGGGTTCTCGCGGAATTTGCTCGATTTTGCGGGTGTCGGACTGGAAGGTCTGAGGGGACGACTGCAGCTGACGCAGAAGCGGAGCGAAGCCGACCGGTTTTTGATGTATCACGCGGGCATTCTGGCGCAGAAACCAATTTCCGCCGCCAGCCTGGAACTCCTCGTACGCGGCCTGCTTCGCGTCCCCGTTAAATTTCAGGGTTTTCAGTGCACGCTTTTAGAACTGTCGGCTGAACATCAAAGCCGTCTGGGAGATTCGAATTGCCGGCTCGGTTTGAATACCGTGCTCGGCGCGCGTCAATACGATTGGCAGACGAAAGCCACATTGGCTATCGGACCACTGAACAGCAAATCGTTCGCGGAATTATTACCGGGCGGATCGGCCGCACATGCACTCGGCGAGCTGATGAAATTCTGCGTGGGCTACACGCTTGCCATCGACGTGAAATTGATATTGCATCGCGATGGCATTCCCGCGCCGCATTTATCCGCGCAGGCAGCAACACCCAAGCAGCTGGGATTCAATACATGGATTCGAACGCGACCCGTTCAGGAGAATCGTTCGGATGCGAGCTATGCGTTGCAATTGTAAAAGCAATTCCTCAGGGATGTGATCGACATGGAGAGGCTGTCCACACTGTTACCGGCGTTCGCTTCGGCATTCAACCAGGAAGAACGTCTGTTCACCCTGCTTTTCTCCGGCGCCGGCCTCGAAGACACATTGCTGCCGCATACGATTGTTGCGCATGAGCACATTTCCGCCCCCTATGTATTCAACATCGAATGCCTGAGTCCGGATATTTCACTTCCGCTGAAGCGTTTTATTGGCCGCGGTGTCGACATCGCCGTGCGTTTGGGCAATGGCGGTAAACGTGTTG
This sequence comes from uncultured Verrucomicrobiaceae bacterium, assembly GCA_964631955.1. Lineage (GTDB taxonomy): Bacteria > Pseudomonadota > Gammaproteobacteria > Pseudomonadales > CAMLJR01 > CAMLJR01. The sequence goes on from CAZWBA010000001.1 coordinate 60,657, forward strand.
TTGCCGGCGTCGTCACCGCGGCACGACAGCTCGGTTCCGATGGTGGATTCGCACGCTACGGACTGATCGTTGAGCCTGCTTATGCGGCATTGAAGCTGCGCCGCAACAGTCGCGTTTTTCAGGACCGATCGGTACTCGAAATTGTCGGTCTGATTTTCGACGAACACATTCAGGCCAATCCGGTATTCGCGCAGTGCTTTCGTTATCGCATCGGCACGACACAAAGATACCCCGCGCGCAGCTATTGCCAGCAATACCGCGAGAGCGATTTTTCCTTCATCGAACGGCTGCTGCGCGAAGAAGGAATTTCCTATTACTTCGATTTCGCGCACGGCAGCGATCAGGAGGCGCCGTCCTCACGGGACTCGCGACCCACCGGACTGCATACACTCGTACTTTTCGATGCAGACTCCGAACTGAACGCGGCACCGCACGCGACGCTCCGATTTCATCGCGCCGATCAAACCGAAGCCGATGACACCATCACCCGCTGGCATTCGCACCGGCAAATGCAGTCAGGAGCCGTGCAACTCGCCAGTTATGATTACAAAGGTGTGTATGCACAGCACGGCAATAGCGATAGCGCTGTAAATCAAGGCGAAGCCGGCACGCGTTTAGGCGCAGGGCTGGAAGATTACGATGCACAAGGCCTCTATTACGCGCCAGATAACAGCGCATTGAGCCGATATGCCCAATTGCGTCAGCAGGCCCATGATCTGCGCTCAAAAACTTTTTCCGGTGAGGGTGTCGTACGCGCACTCGGTCCCGCTCACACTTTCACGCTGACACAACATCCCGCCCATCCGAATGATGACGACAGCGGTAATGCGTTTGTCGTGCTCAACCACAGCTTCAGTGCACGCAATAATTTGCCGGCCGAATTCGATAGCCATTCACTTGCACACATACCCGATGGCAAACGAGCAGCCATTGCCGTGCGTACCGAGCCTGGATATCAAAACCGTTTTCAGGCGGTGCGCAGGAACATTCCGATCGTTCCCGAGTATGCACATACCGAACATGCGAAACCGACCATGCGTGGCGCACAGACCGCTACCGTGGTCGGTCCTGCAGGGGAAGAGATTTACACCGATGCATCCGGTCGCATCAAAATTCAGTTTCACTGGGTCAGGGAACAGAATCACAACAAGGAAAAGCATGGCGCCGGCGCCAGCAAGGATGATCACAGCTCGTGCTGGGTGCGCGTCGGCTATCCGAGTGCCGGTGCCAGCTGGGGCCATCAGTTCATTCCGCGCATCGGGCAGGAAGTACTCGTCAATTTCATCGAAGGCGATATCGATCGTCCGATCGTAATCGGCACGTTATATAACGGCCAGCAAACCCCGCCGACATTTCAAAATGCGGGATCACTGCCTGCGAACAAAATCCTGTCGGGAATCAAAACACACGAATACAAAGGCAGCCGCCACAACGAGCTGGTTTTCGACGACACCACGGACGAAATCAGAACGGCGCTATCCACCGGGCACGGCAGAACGCAGCTCAATCTGGGTTTTCTCGTTCATCCGCGCAGCGAAGGCAAAGGCGAGCCCAGAGGTGAAGGATTTGAATTGCGAACCGACAACGCCGGCGCACTGCGAGCCGCACAGGGGCTGCTTGTCACCACCGAAGCGCAACCCGATGCTGCCGGAAAACAACTCGACCGGCGTGCGGTGATCGAACAACTCGACGCTGCGCAGAATATTGCGCGGAACCTCGGTGACGCCGCACAACAACGACACGCCGATACGCCGCAACTCGATCCCGCACTCAATATCGATCCGCTCAAGGATCAACAGCCCTGCCTGCTCACTCACGGCCACGACGGCATATCGATCACCACACCGCAATCCATTGGCATCGCCGCCGCGCGGAATATCAATCAGGTCAGCCAGCAGGATACTCATCAAACCACGGGAAGGCGCTGGATCAGTAATACCGCAGAAAGCATTTCCCTGTTCGTCGCCGGTACCGGCAATGCGCTAAAGGAAAGTTTCAAACTTATCGCCGCGAAAGGCGACGTGCAAATGCAGGCCCAGAACGCCGATATCGAAATCGATGGCGATCAATCGCTGACGATCAACGCCTGCAAGGAAACGATTACCGTAAGCGCAAAGGAAAAAATCATCATTCACTGCGGCGGTGCGCAGATCGAATTGAGCAATGGCAACATCGAGGTAAGCGCACCGGGAACCATTTCGCTCAAGGGTGCGCAGCAGAGTGCGAGTGGGCCGACGAGCTTATCCATGGCCATGAACAAAATGCCAACGACACCTTATGACGAAGAATTTATCTTGCGCTGGCCATACGATAACTCAGCAGTTGCTAATCGCAAATTTAAACTCATGCGCGCCGATGGCAGTGTTATTCACGGAGAAACCGATGGCAATGGCAAAACCGGCTTGCAAAAAAGTCTGTTTATCGATGGCGTTGATTTCCAATTATTGCCGGATGTTTAGATCATGACAGAAGCAGCGAACTCCAAAGAACGGTTGATAACACCCACTTTCGATAATCGTGGAAATCCTACGTGGCGATCCATTATGAGTCCGTCTGATGGCTCCGCTGCGCTGTGCATGATGGTGCCAGACCGGATTATTCCGGTGATCTTTGTGCCGGGCGTGATGGGGAGTAATTTGAAGGGAATGGGTGGTACCAAGAATGTCACATGGCGGCTAGATGGGCCCAAATCGATGATTTCTTGGCTGGGTCGCGATGCAGATAAGCGTAAAGAATATCTCACTCCAGAAAAAATGACGGTCGATAACGACGGTATGCTCCCCGAAGGCACCCCGCAACATGCCGAAGAATTAAAACGGCGTGGCTGGGGCGAAGTCGGTGCAATGAGTTATGCACCGTTTCTGGTCTGGCTCGAAAATGCCCTGCATGATTACGACGGCGCACATAACGGCATCCGCCATCAGCTGATCGGCGCAGCACTGGGCGCCAGCAAAGGCGAGCAAGCGCTGCAAAAGGAGGAGGTGGCGCTGAGTTACCGCTATCGCTTTCCCGTGCATGCCTACGGTTACAACTGGCTCGACGACAACGCCAACTCTGCTAAACGCCTGCAGCAACGTATCAACGAAATCATTGCGCGTTATCGCAAAGAGAAAAAGCGTTGCGAAAAAGTCATCGTCGTCACGCACTCCATGGGCGGGTTAATCGCACGGCACTGCTCTGAAGTGCTCGGCATGAAGAATAAAATTTTTGGCATTGTGCATGGCGTCATGCCAGCCATCGGCGCGCCTGCCGTGTACCGCCGTATGAAAGCCGGTACTGAGAATCCCGGAAAAGGAATCAAAGGTTGGTTGGAGGGTCACATTGGCAGCAAAATTCTCGGCGAAAATGCAGCGGAAATGACAGCGGTATTATCGGGTGCACCGGGGCCGCTGCAATTATTGCCGACCCCCGAATACGGCAATCACTGGCTCAAGATCAAACAGGATAATGGCGCGGAGTATTCGCTGCCAAAATCCGGCGACCCCTACGGTGAAATTTATACCGTGCGCGGCCAGTGGTGGAGTTTGTGCGAGGATCATTTAATCAATCCACTGAACAAAGAAGTCGATCCGCAGAAGAAGGCTGCGCAGATGGATAAGGACTGGAAATCATTTTTGAAAATAATTCAGATGAAAGTAAAACCTTTCCATTTGTCGCTTAAAAGCAAGTATCACAGCAACTCACACGCATTTTTTGGCAGCGATACGCAATACCTCGCCTACGGTGAAGTGATCTGGTCGGGTGGTAATGTATTTGGCGAAAACTTTATGGGTGCGGAGGGTCGACCGGCGTATCCCATGAACGGCCGGGCACTCGACCCATCGGAAATCAACACCAGGCGCACCATCGCCAGCCCCCTGGGCGGCAAAGGCTGGCGTACAGGTGTGCAGCAACGCTATAAAATTCTCGACCCCGCCATACCGGGCGATGGTACCGTGCCGCATAAATCCGGCATTGCACCGGAACCTCACGTGCAATCGCTATTGCGCGTGAGTGTGGGCCACGAGCCAGCCTACAAAGAATCGGAAATTGCACAGCAATTTACCTTGCGCGCCATTGTGAAAATTGCGCAACTCGTTACGCACACAACGCTGAAATACGACTAATGATGCGCTGTAAATTAAATCCAAAACACTTGCTTTCGGCTTTTGCATTGACACTTGCTGGCTTAATGAGCTGCACACCCAAAACACCGGAACTCACCGAACATGAGAAAAAAAACATGCACGAGTTAACGCAAGAAATGACGACGCGCTGTGTCGGGCGTTATTTGATCGATCTCCCTAAAGCAATGAAATTAAACGATCAGTATCGTGTCGTTATCGACGATGTATTGGTAACCGTGACATGGATCACGCAGGATTATTTTGAATATCAACTAAAGGAGCGGGAGGAGGAGCTGAAGTCTTTGACGCTGTACGGTCAAGACGATGTCCCTTTTTTGAAAAAAATCGAAATCCTCCCATCACCGTTGATCGGAAAAATATTTAATCGTGCAGAATCACAAGGCGGCGCAGATTTTGGCAGAACGCTTGAGTTACATGGGCTCAGGAATAACTACTACATAAAAATGGAGATTGAGGCAAACGACTCAACCGATAAAAAATATGACAATGAACCAGATATTAAGCTCTTTGGAAATGACATCCCAGAAAAAACCCAAAAACTTCTCGATCTTTTTTCTCGCACACGCGGTCGCAAAGATACCGAAATTCCCACAACACAAGGCACGTGTATACCGAATGGGTTTATCAGCGGCCCACCAGATGGACGAGAGGATCTAGGTGTGGCGTATGAGCTGATGGAGGATGTGTGGCTTGGGTTTGAGAGTGATAGCGGCATTCTTGGAAAAACCACGCTTTTGGACAGAGGCAAGGATATCGAGTGGGGCTTAAGCGAAAATGAAGGAAAAACCATCAGAAAAGGATCTCGAAAATCAGCGGGCGACTTCAAGTTTGAGGAATGGCTCTCCACGTTGCGCACAAATGACCACATCATGGGACATCTCTTTTTATTGGAGGCAAATAGTAAAATTGGTAGCATCAAAACTCCTCTTATAAACATCGATTTACACAATGGTCTACGCGCCCCTCGCCCCGAGCGCCCCTACGACTCCCCCGAGCCGCCCGTCATAGAAAAAGCCAGCTTGAGCGAAGCCGAGGCTGTAGCCTTGTGGGATGCGATTACCAATACGCTACGCCCAAGACCGGGGGCGTTTTAACGCATTGTGTTCTGCACGCCAAAACCGAGGGCTTCGCATGTCGGCGTTGTTACGTTATCTTTTACTGGCGCTTGGGATGAGTTTCACCACGCAACGCATCTCGGTTTATTACGCTCAACAGACTTACCGGAGCAACTGGCAATTCGTATCGCAGCATGACCGTTATTGATTTGGGCAACTCTTTGGTGAAATACGACTGATTATGCGCTGTAAATTAAATCCAAAATACTTGCTTTCGGCTTTTGCATTGACACTTGCATCAACCAGCTTGGCAGGCAGATCCTTCGCAACATCTTGCTTTGTACGCCTCAGCGTTTGTGGCTCTATCAAATTTCGCAGCCGCTCCAACGCAGCAGCATCTCGCTCAAGGCCCGCCTCAATCGGCCGTTGGTACTCCCGACCAAACTGATTCACCCCCCCCAAAAATCCAGGTTAAATAAAGTCAAACAAACACCAAAGATCGATCAACGTGTTTTCTACTGGAGTTCCAGTACACGCCACACGGAAACGCGCTGGAATAGCCTTTGCTGCCTGGGTAATCAAAGCCGCCGGATTTTTGATCTTTTGGGCCTCATCGCAAACCACAATTGCCCATTGCTGCATCGCCAGAGAAAACTCTTGGTCACGCAGGGTTTCATAGGTAGTCAGGACGATTCGAGCATTGCCGATCCAACCAGGCCTGAGCAGGTTCTTAATGCCTTTGGCTTTGAGCTCGCCGGGAATTTCTTCCTTCTTGAACTTAACGGAACTCAGTGCGTTTCCATACAGCTTCAACACAGACAAGGCATCAGCGTAAAAGAACCGTTCCAGCTCTCGCTCCCAGTTAAAGGCCAAGTAAAAATCCATCGAGCACGTCTTCGTAAGATCGGTATCGATATCGCTGACGCCTGCGATATGACGAAGCACTCTCTTGTTCAAATTCGCAAAGCGACTGAGATTGTTGTTCGCGATCTGTCGGTACCTGACTGGTATCAATTACCCACAGTGCAACCGCTGCGCTTAGTAGCCTGAAGGTGTTTATGGATGATGACTTGGTCAACGATCTTGATTACTTTGTCGGCGCGTTCGATGAGTTTTTGATTATCGCCGCCGAGCAGGTGAGGCAACAACCCGTGATGCAGTTCGATTGCATCGGCGTCATGCTCGCCAAACAACTCAAGGACATCAACCGTCGCGTGCAATTGCTCCAAACAGCAGCACGCAGCGAGCGTAGCGACCAGCGTGCGCTGATGGAGCTAAATTCATGACGTTAAGACAATTACCACCGGATTGGATTCTTCGCTCAGTCGAGGAAGTTAAACAGTTTCCCGGCTTTCCTGCTGATGCCGTTTTTCGTAGCGGCTACGTGCGCATTGCGAAAGCCCAATCCAAGGGCCGCCTGAACACAAAAACCAAAACAGCTAAGGTTCGCGATGTGCTGTTGAACGCACGCGCACTGCATGCGCTGCACGTGCTCAAAACATTGACGATACTGCGCGGAGACCAGGTGCTTTTGTCCCCGCGCACAGGTCTGCCCTACACCACCGAAAAATCGTTTCGCCTGATCTTTTCAAAATGCCTGAAACGGCTTGGGATTCGTCACCGGCCCGCCTACAACACGCGGCACACCTACGCCACCATGCTGCTCATGGCAGGCGCTAACCCGCATTTCGTGGCCGCACAACTCGGCCACTCGGTGACGATGACATTGACGGTTTACAGTCGCTGGCTGCGATCCGACGCTGATCGCGCCGAACTAGCCAAATTGAGACGGCAGGAACCGAACCGGCCTCCAAATGCCCCTTTTGTGTGGCATTGCTGGCGTGAAGCCTATCCTGCCAACCCACCGCCGCTCCGCTCTTGATCTTGTACGGGTGTCAGTGACACCCGTACTTTGGTATGGAATCCCATACTAATTCTCGTTGGGAAGCATGTCTTTTGGCGCTCCTTTAAACCACAGGAACTTGTTCCCTTCCGGGCTTGTGAACTGGGCTTTGAAGCCAATCGCAATACAGTAATTATCGATTACATCGATAATTGACCGCTTGTTGGCTTCTGGCAGGTTCGCTGCTCGCTCGAAGGCCGCTCTTACCACCCCATCGAGTGGAGTTTTTTCAGGGTCCATAAGCAATGCATCTGCCGAGCAATTAAAGGCATTCATTAGCTTGTAGATCGTTTCCAGCTTTGGATCTGACTCATCGCGTTCGAGCTTTGAGATATGACCTAGCTTTATTCCGGTCTTATCTGACAGATCCCCCTGCGTCCACGCTTTATCCCTTCGCAGGCGCTTGATATTGTCTCCTAGCGACATATTCAACCCCTCAATTCATTCTCCAGAGGGATTCTAAACCTTGCTTTTCACCCTTCAGTATTGATTTCACCCTGTAGAGTGATTTAAATTTACCCCTGCAGAGGTATTGACGGGGTTTCACACTCTCTTGTTTTTCGACTGGCTCAGCATGTATCAGGATCACGATACGCAATTGCCCTTTCTTGGCGATCGAGCCGCCGTCCTTATCGATACGGCGACCGGAGAGCACCTCACAATGACCCAGCCAACCTATACGCATGAAGGCTCGTTCTGCACCTCGATACAGGTCCGCGTTACTGGCAACCGCGTCACCGTGAGCGGTAACCCTTCCCGCATTAATCGCCTAGATAATTTATTCGGCTTTACTGATCTCGATGCCTGTGTAGCTGTGTACAACAAGATTTTGTTGTCGCTCGGCCTGCCGCCATTTACCCAGTGCTCACGCGTTTTTCATCGTCAAGGACAGGACGGCAAGCGCGTTGAGACTTTTTCCGATGGCGCGACGATCACCGAATTACATATCACTAGCAATCGTTCAGTCGGCCAAGGTTGCACAAACGACTACATTAAAGCGCTCTCAACGCAGCGCTATCACAACTCGATTCCGCGATTGCACACCAATGGCAACACGTGCGACTGGTTATCCGCTAAAGGTAAAGCCTCGTTAATTTATCCCTCGGTCTACAACAAAGCCGCCGAGCTAAAATTGCATTCACTGCCTAAAATTGGCCGCACATATGGTGCACACAGCGACGAAGTTTTTCGATTGAATCGCGTTATTGAATTTTGCGAACAGCACGGCGTTAGCCGACATGAGCAGAAGCTTAAATCCGCATTTTTGCGCCGACATAATTTCCGTTTTTACGGTTTATTTAATCCTGTCGATTTACGACCTACTCACGACGAGTTTTTAGCGATAGACAATCGCTTGCAGGTGACTGCCATGCAATTTGAAACCATAGCGGAGAGGTTGCTCCGCCTAGGTCATGTGACCAATCTTAAAGCCGCCAACACTACGGCGATGTATGCGATGCAATGGATGACTGGCGCTAAGTTCGATTTATCTAAAGGCCAAGTAAAAATTCATCGAGCACGACTACGTAAAATCGGTATCGATATCGCTGATACCTGCGATATGTCGAAGCATTCTCTTGTTCAAATTCGCAAAGCAACCGAGATTGTTGTTCGTGATTTGCCGGTACCGGACTGGTACCAATTGCCCACAGTGCAACCACTGCGTTTAGTAGCCTAAAGGTGTTTATGATGGATGATCAGTTGGTTAATGATCTTGATTATTTCGTCGGTGCGTTTCGCGAGTTTATGCTCATTGCCGTTGAACAAGTGAAGGATCAGCCGGTAATGCAGTTTGATTGCATCGGCGTTGTGCTTGCCAAACAACTCGACGATATTAACCGTCGTGTGCAATTGCTCCATACTGCAGCACGTAGCGAGCGGAGCGACGTACGTGCGCAGATGGAGTTAAATTCATGACGCTAAGACAATTACCACCGGATTGGATTCTTCGCTCAGTTGAGGAAGTAAAACAGTTTCCCGGTTTTCCCTCAGATGCCGTTTTTATCGGCTATGTGGTGCACTTGCGCGACACTGATGAGTTTTTAGTATCAGCGAAGCAGAGAGGCGGCGTAACTGCGCGCACTTGGTCTAAGCTGCCCAACCATGCCCGCGTATTTAAAAGCCATAAACAAGCCTGGTCGTTTGCGCTCGATTGCGACAACCACACACCCGAAGTCATCCATCTTTTCGAGACACCTACGCAATTTTGGGTTCCTGTGTATAGCGACTGAGGTAGAGCACGCACAGCCGCGCAGCGGCTGCGCGCGCGCAAACCGATGCGCTAATAATCGCAACTTAACTTTGCATGTTGTTTTCGGAAGCTGCACGCCTGTGGCTCGATGTGGTTGACGTCAGCGATGCAACAGAGCATGAATATTTAAAGGCGATCAATCGCTATTGGCTTCCTGCATTTTCTTCTCTCGATATAACCACGTTGCGGTATAGCAACATTGCCGCAGCAATTAAGATTATCCCGTGGTCAAGCGCAAAAACTCGTAACAATGCACTGATACCGCTGCGCGGAATTTTCGAGCTTGTTTATCTCGATGAGATTATCGAGCGCAATCCAATGCAGCGCATTCGTAACAGTAAATATCAACGACCACTGCCCGATCCATTTACTCGCGATGAAGCCGAAATCATTATTTCTGCACTGTATCGTCGTTACATCGCGCTTGAAGCGATCTATCCGGCGTATTTTGAATTAGCGTTTTTTTCTGGCTTGCGCACGAGCGAATTACTTGCACTGCGCTGGAGCGATATCGATTTTCTTAGTGGTTATATGCGTATCGAGCGCGCTCAATCCAAGGGCCATTTAAACCTGCAAACCAAAACTGCCAAGGTGCGTGACGTGTTATTGAATGCTCGCGCATTGCATGCGTTACACGTATTGAAATCGTTAACGATGCTGCGTGGCGATTACGTGTTTTTATCACCGCGCACCGCATTACCGTATCGTACCGAGAAAGCGCAGCGGCTGGTTTTTTCGCAATGCTTGAAACGATTGGGCATTCGGCATCGGCCTGCGTACAACACCCGCCACACTTACGCGACAATGTTGCTCATGGCCGGTGTTAACCCGCATTTTGTTGCTGCTCAGCTCGGCCATTCAGTGACGATGACACTTACCGTGTATAGCCGTTGGCTGCGATCGGAAGCTGATCGCATTGAGCTTGAAAAATTAGATTTACGAATTGAAAAATAAATAAGGCCGATACTTTCGTATCAGCCTTTTTATTGGGGGAAGTATATGGTCGGGACGGCAGGATTTGAATTCGACGCCTTAGCCCCTTCCCGGCTCTTGTTTGCCCTTAAATGCGTCCCCTCGCGGCAGTAGGGTGAAGATCTTCTTCACCCGCTGTGAGGGGAAACAACACGTTACGCGCTTACCTATTCAATCGAGACGGCAGGAACCGAACCGGCCTCCAAATGCCCCTTTTGTGTGGCATTGCTGGCGTGAAGCCTATCCTGCCAACCCACCGCCGCTCCGCTCTTGATCTTGTACGGGTGTCAGTGACACCCGTACTTTGGTATGGAATCCCATACTAATTCTCGTTGGGAAGCATGTCTTTTGGCGCTCCTTTAAACCACAGGAACTTGTTCCCTTCCGGGCTTGTGAACTGGGCTTTGAAGCCAATCGCAATACAGTAATTATCGATTACATCGATAATTGACCGCTTGTTGGCTTCTGGCAGGTTCGCTGCTCGCTCGAAGGCCGCTCTTACCACCCCATCGAGTGGAGTTTTTTCAGGGTCCATAAGCAATGCATCTGCCGAGCAATTAAAGGCATTCATTAGCTTGTAGATCGTTTCCAGCTTTGGATCTGACTCATCGCGTTCGAGCTTTGAGATATGACCTAGCTTTATTCCGGTCTTATCTGACAGATCCCCCTGCGTCCACGCTTTATCCCTTCGCAGGCGCTTGATATTGTCTCCTAGCGACATATTCAACCCCTCAATTCATTCTCCAGAGGGATTCTAAACCTTGCTTTTCACCCTTCAGTATTGATTTCACCCTGTAGAGTGATTTAAATTTACCCCTGCAGAGGTATTGACGGGGTTTCACACTCTCTTGTTTTTCGACTGGCTCAGCATGTATCAGGATCACGATACGCAATTGCCCTTTCTTGGCGATCGAGCCGCCGTCCTTATCGATACGGCGACCGGAGAGCACCTCACAATGACCCAGCCAACCTATACGCATGAAGGCTCGTTCTGCACCTCGATACAGGTCCGCGTTACTGGCAACCGCGTCACCGTGAGCGGTAACCCTTCCCGCATTAATCGCCTAGATAATTTATTCGGCTTTACTGATCTCGATGCCTGTGTAGCTGTGTACAACAAGATTTTGTTGTCGCTCGGCCTGCCGCCATTTACCCAGTGCTCACGCGTTTTTCATCGTCAAGGACAGGACGGCAAGCGCGTTGAGACTTTTTCCGATGGCGCGACGATCACCGAATTACATATCACTAGCAATCGTTCAGTCGGCCAAGGTTGCACAAACGACTACATTAAAGCGCTCTCAACGCAGCGCTATCACAACTCGATTCCGCGATTGCACACCAATGGCAACACGTGCGACTGGTTATCCGCTAAAGGTAAAGCCTCGTTAATTTATCCCTCGGTCTACAACAAAGCCGCCGAGCTAAAATTGCATTCACTGCCTAAAATTGGCCGCACATATGGTGCACACAGCGACGAAGTTTTTCGATTGAATCGCGTTATTGAATTTTGCGAACAGCACGGCGTTAGCCGACATGAGCAGAAGCTTAAATCCGCATTTTTGCGCCGACATAATTTCCGTTTTTACGGTTTATTTAATCCTGTCGATTTACGACCTACTCACGACGAGTTTTTAGCGATAGACAATCGCTTGCAGGTGACTGCCATGCAATTTGAAACCATAGCGGAGAGGTTGCTCCGCCTAGGTCATGTGACCAATCTTAAAGCCGCCAACACTACGGCGATGTATGCGATGCAATGGATGACTGGCGCTAAGTTCGATTTATCTAAAGGCCAAGTAAAAATTCATCGAGCACGACTACGTAAAATCGGTATCGATATCGCTGATACCTGCGATATGTCGAAGCATTCTCTTGTTCAAATTCGCAAAGCAACCGAGATTGTTGTTCGTGATTTGCCGGTACCGGACTGGTACCAATTGCCCACAGTGCAACCACTGCGTTTAGTAGCCTAAAGGTGTTTATGATGGATGATCAGTTGGTTAATGATCTTGATTATTTCGTCGGTGCGTTTCGCGAGTTTATGCTCATTGCCGTTGAACAAGTGAAGGATCAGCCGGTAATGCAGTTTGATTGCATCGGCGTTGTGCTTGCCAAACAACTCGACGATATTAACCGTCGTGTGCAATTGCTCCATACTGCAGCACGTAGCGAGCGGAGCGACGTACGTGCGCAGATGGAGTTAAATTCATGACGCTAAGACAATTACCACCGGATTGGATTCTTCGCTCAGTTGAGGAAGTAAAACAGTTTCCCGGTTTTCCCTCAGATGCCGTTTTTATCGGCTATGTGGTGCACTTGCGCGACACTGATGAGTTTTTAGTATCAGCGAAGCAGAGAGGCGGCGTAACTGCGCGCACTTGGTCTAAGCTGCCCAACCATGCCCGCGTATTTAAAAGCCATAAACAAGCCTGGTCGTTTGCGCTCGATTGCGACAACCACACACCCGAAGTCATCCATCTTTTCGAGACACCTACGCAATTTTGGGTTCCTGTGTATAGCGACTGAGGTAGAGCACGCACAGCCGCGCAGCGGCTGCGCGCGCGCAAACCGATGCGCTAATAATCGCAACTTAACTTTGCATGTTGTTTTCGGAAGCTGCACGCCTGTGGCTCGATGTGGTTGACGTCAGCGATGCAACAGAGCATGAATATTTAAAGGCGATCAATCGCTATTGGCTTCCTGCATTTTCTTCTCTCGATATAACCACGTTGCGGTATAGCAACATTGCCGCAGCAATTAAGATTATCCCGTGGTCAAGCGCAAAAACTCGTAACAATGCACTGATACCGCTGCGCGGAATTTTCGAGCTTGTTTATCTCGATGAGATTATCGAGCGCAATCCAATGCAGCGCATTCGTAACAGTAAATATCAACGACCACTGCCCGATCCATTTACTCGCGATGAAGCCGAAATCATTATTTCTGCACTGTATCGTCGTTACATCGCGCTTGAAGCGATCTATCCGGCGTATTTTGAATTAGCGTTTTTTTCTGGCTTGCGCACGAGCGAATTACTTGCACTGCGCTGGAGCGATATCGATTTTCTTAGTGGTTATATGCGTATCGAGCGCGCTCAATCCAAGGGCCATTTAAACCTGCAAACCAAAACTGCCAAGGTGCGTGACGTGTTATTGAATGCTCGCGCATTGCATGCGTTACACGTATTGAAATCGTTAACGATGCTGCGTGGCGATTACGTGTTTTTATCACCGCGCACCGCATTACCGTATCGTACCGAGAAAGCGCAGCGGCTGGTTTTTTCGCAATGCTTGAAACGATTGGGCATTCGGCATCGGCCTGCGTACAACACCCGCCACACTTACGCGACAATGTTGCTCATGGCCGGTGTTAACCCGCATTTTGTTGCTGCTCAGCTCGGCCATTCAGTGACGATGACACTTACCGTGTATAGCCGTTGGCTGCGATCGGAAGCTGATCGCATTGAGCTTGAAAAATTAGATTTACGAATTGAAAAATAAATAAGGCCGATACTTTCGTATCAGCCTTTTTATTGGGGGAAGTATATGGTCGGGACGGCAGGATTTGAACCTGCGACCACTTGCCCCCCAGGCAAGTGCGCTACCAAGCTGCGCTACGCCCCGAAATCTCTGCGCGGGTATCTGGAGATCGACCCTCGCGAAAGGGGCGCCATATTAACTCAGGACTATTGATACCGGAAGATGCGCGTGCGTTTACGCGCGTAAAACTTTCAGAACGTCTTCGAGCTCGACGATCATCTGTTTGATGAGCTGGCCGTATTGCGCTTCCTCTCCATTACCATCGGCATCGTCGGTCATGCGCTGACGTGCGCCGCCGATGGTGTAGCCCTGTTCGTAAAGCAGGCTGCGGATCTGACGGATGAGCATGACGTCCTGGCGCTGGTAATAACGGCGGTTACCGCGACGCTTGACGGGTTTTAATTGCGGAAACTCCTGCTCCCAGTAACGCAACACATGGGGCTTGACCGCGCACAACTCGCTGACTTCGCCAATCGTGAAATAGCGTTTCGCCGGAATCGGTGGCAGCTCGTTGTTATCACTCAGTTCCAGCATAGGCCTCTACCCTGGCTTTCAACTTCTGACCGGGCCGGAACGTCACCACGCGGCGCGCCGAGATGGGAATCTCTTCGCCGGTTTTGGGATTGCGGCCGGGTCGCTGACTTTTATCGCGCAGGTCGAAATTACCGAAACCGGACAACTTCACCTGCTCGTTGTTTTCCAAGCAATAGCGAATTTCTTCGAAGAATATCTCAACCAACTCCTTCGCCTCGCGCTTGTTCAGCCCGAGTTCCTCAAAGAGTTTTTCAGCCAGTTCGGCTTTGGTGAGAGCCGTCATTCCTAGATCCTTAATGTCGCTCCGAAACGTGCTTTAAGCTCGCTCGCCACAGCTTCGACTGCGGCGGCAATTTCATCGTCATTAAGAGTGCGTGATGAATGCTGGAACGTCAAGCCAAAAGCTAAACTTTTTCTTTGCGGATCAATGCCTTTGCCCTGATAAACGTCAAAAAGCGTGAGGTCTCGCAGGTAAGGGCCTGCCACTGCGCGCGCTGCCGTCAAGACTTCGGCGACCGGAAGCTCGCGATCGAATTCCAGTGCCAGGTCGCGCCGGACCTCCGGAAACTTCGAGAGCTCGGTGAATTTTGGCAGCACACCTTCGTCGAGCGCTTCCAGGCTGAACTCGAATACGTAGACGGGCTGCGCGATGTCGAGCGTGCGCTGCAGCTCGGGATGCAGCGCACCGATATGCCCGATGACTTTGCCATTGCGCTGGATATCGGCGCACTGGCCGGGATGCAGCGCCGGATTTGTACCTGCAGCGAAGGTGATGTCGCCGTCGGTGCGGGCCGCCTTGAGCAGCGCTTCAAGATCGCCTTTCAGATCGAAGAAATCGACATTGTCGTTGCCCGCCGCCCAGGCTTCCGGGTAACGGCGCCCCGTGATCACCGCCGCCATCATCTTTTCCTGACGCGGCAACTCGTTCGCGCCAGCCGGTTCGAAACTCAACCCGGTTTCGAACAGACGCACGCGTGGCTGCTGCCGATTCAGGTTGTGGACGAGCGTATTCAGCAGGCCCGCCCAGAGCGTGGTGCGCATGACCGACATATCGGCCGATATCGGGTTTCGCAAGGAGACAACGGGCTGCTGTGGCGCCAGCTGGCTCTGCATTTTCGGGTCCACGAACGAATAGGTAATTGCTTCCTGATATCCACGTGAAACAAGGACTTGCCGTAACATTTTCACGCTAAGTGCGCGCTCAGGAAGCGCGGGTAACGGCTGCTCCGAACGCACCGACCGCGTCGGTAGATTCGCATAGCCATACACCCTTGCCAGCTCCTCGATCAGATCGACTTCGAGCGCCAGATCAAAGCGCCAGCTTGGAACCGTGGCCTGCCAGGCATCGCCATCGCGGGCGACCTCAAGCCCCAGGCCACGGAGAATCGACTCGACTTTTGCCGGCGCGATTTCCAACCCCAGGAGACGCGCAATGCCTGGTTCGCGCAACGTGACGCTGCGCGCCTGCGGCAACGCATTCGAGGTCTGCTCGATCACGGGGCCCGGCTCGCCGCCCGCGATATCGAGAATCAGACGGGTCGCACGCTCGATAGCCCGGCGCTGCAGCGCGTAATCCACGCCACGCTCGAAGCGATGCGACGATTCGGTATGCAGACCATAGGAACGCGCGCGGCCAGCGATACGGTCGGGCACAAAGAAAGCCGATTCCAGGAAAATGTGACGGGTGGTTGCGCTGACTGCGGAGGCCTCGCCGCCCATCACGCCCGCCAGCGCCAGCGCGCTGCCGTGATCGGCGATGACAAGGGTATCAGGGCGCAGTTTGAGCTCCTGACCATCGAGCGCCTTGAGCGTTTCACCCGACTGGGCCAGGCGCACACGAATACCGCCCTGTACTTTATCGAGGTCGAACGCATGCATCGGCTGACCGAGTTCGAGCATCACATAGTTCGTCACATCGACCACGGGATCGATGCTGCGCACCCCGCAGCGACGCAGACGCTCGGTTAACCATTGCGGCGCCGGCCTGCTCACGTCGACATTACGGATCACCCGGCCGACATAACGCGCGCAGTCATCGCCCGCCTCGATCGCCACCGGCAATACATCATCGATGAGCGGAGCCACGGCAGCACATGCAGGCGCGGCGATCGGCAGCTCGTTCAATACAGCAACTTCGCGCGCCAAGCCATTGATACTTAAGCAATCTGCGCGATTTGGCGTAACCCCTAGCTCGATCTCGTTGTCGTCGAGCTGCAGATACACACGCAGATCGGTACCCACAGGTGCATCCGCTGGCAACTCCAGCAGGCCATCGGACTTTTCAGCGAGCCCCAGCTCATCCGCGCCGCACAGCATGCCGAACGATTCGACGCCGCGCAGCCTGGCTTTTTTAATGGCGAAGTCGTTGGGCAGCAATGCACCCAGTTGCGCGAATGGAGTCTTCAAACCCTGGCGCGCATTCGCCGCACCGCAGACGACCTGGACCGTTTCGCTACCGTTGCTGACCTGACAGACACGCAATTTGTCGGCGTCGGGGTGCTGAGCAATCGCCACGATCTCGCCGACGACGACATTCGAGAACACACCGGCTACCGGGTCGATTGCATCGACCTCCAGACCCGCCATCGTCAACTGCGCGCTCAGGGCATCGGTGGAAAGCGCCGGATTCACCCATTCACGCAACCACAACTCATTAAATTTCATCTAGTTAAGCTCTTTTCTTAATCTTTATTTATGGCGTTTTAGCCCGGCTCAGTGGAACTGTGCCAGAAATCTCAAATCATTCTCAAAGAACAACCGTAAGTCATTGACGCCGTAGCGCAACATTGCCAAACGCTCAACACCAAAACCAAATGCAAAGCCCCGGAATTTTTCGCTGTCGATTTTCGAATACTCAAGCACGCGCGGATGCACCATGCCGCAGCCCATCACCTCGAGCCAACCGGTCTGCTTGCAGACGCGACAGCCCGAACCGCCGCAGATCACGCACTGGATATCGACCTCAGCCGAAGGCTCGGTGAAGGGGAAATAGGAGGGCCGAAAACGCACTTTCGAATCGCGCTCGAAGAATACCTGGAGAAACTCCTGAATGACGCCGCGCAATTCCGCGAAGGTACTGTCCGCGCTGATAAGCAATCCCTCAACCTGATGGAACATCGGCGAGTGCGTCAAATCGGAATCGCAGCGATAGACCCGACCCGGGCAAATCACCTTGAGCGGCGGCGTGCGACTTTCCATGACGCGCACCTGCACAGGGGAGGTATGCGTTCGCAGCACTTGTGAATCGCTCACGTAAAAGGTGTCGTGCATGGCGCGCGCGGGATGATGTGCGGGAATGTTGAGCGCCTCGAAATTGTAGTAGTCGCTCTCCACCTCCGGACCTTCCACCGTCTCGAAACCAATACTTTCAAAAAAACTGCCAATCCGTTGAATCGTCTGCGTAATTGGATGCAGGCCGCCGATTTCCTGTCCGCGCCCAGGCAGGGTCACATCGATTTTTTCGCCAGCGAGTTTCGCGGCAATGACAGCCTCTTCCAATACCTGCCGACGAGCACCGATCTCAGCCTGCACAGCCTCCTTTGCACGATTTATCTCGGCACCGGCAGCTGGACGCTGTTCGGGCGGCAACTGACCCAGCCCTTTAAGCAAATCTGTCAGGCTGCCCTTTTTGCCAAGGTATTGCACACGCAGCTCTTCGAGCGATGCGATATCGGTCGCCGCGGCGATTGCATTTTTCGCAGCGAGAGTAAGTTGTTCCAAATTTTCCATCGCACGGGACCTGGAATGAATAACCATTTAAAAAAACAAAAGGGGAAAGAGCTGCAGCCCTTTCCCCCTCTATTCGGTGCGCCGCGATGTTCTGTCGGCGTACCACAACGCTATCGGATTACGCCAAGGCTGCCTTTGCTTGCTCGACAATCGCAGCAAAAGCGGGCTTGTCGTGCACGGCCAGATCAGCCAGTACGCGACGATCGAGAGCGATATTCGCCTTGCGCAGACCAGCGATCAGACGGCTGTAACCGAGACCTGCAGCACGCGAAGCCGCATTGATACGCACGATCCACAAAGCGCGGAATTGACGCTTTTTCTGACGGCGATCGCGGTAGGCGTATTGACCGGCTTTGATAACAGCCTGCTTGGCGACACGGAAGGTACGCGAACGGGCACCGTAGTAACCTTTCGCGAGTTTCAGGATTTTCTTGTGACGGCGGCGGGCGGTCACACCACGTTTTACACGAGCCATTTAAACATTCCTCAGAGATGGTGAACCGACTATTGACCAGCCAACATACGCTCTACACGACCTACATCGGTCGGGTGAACGAGGTCGGTGCCGCGCAGCTGACGCTTACGCTTGGTGGTCATCTTGGTGAGGATGTGGCTTTTGTTAGCGTGTTTGTGCTTGAAGCCGCTCGCGGTTTTCTGGAAGCGCTTCTTCGCCCCGCTATGGGATTTCATCTTTGGCATTTGTCTTACTCCGCATTTGGATAATCAATTAATGAAAGCGATTGCTGCCAGACAATCACTTTTTCTTTTTCGGGGCGAGCACCATCGTCAGTTGACGACCTTCCATTTTGGGAAATTGCTCAACAGTACTCATCTCGGCGAGATCGGTTTCGACCCGCTTCAACAGCTCCATTCCAATTTCCTGGTGGGCCAGTTCGCGACCGCGAAACCGCAGCGTGACCTTGGCCTTGTCCCCGTGTTCAAGGAAACGTATCAGGTTGCGTAGCTTGACCTGATAATCCCCCTCTTCCGTCCCTGGTCGAAACTTCATCTCTTTGACTTGCGTACGAACCTGCTTCTTCTTGGCCTCGTTCTGCTGCTTCTTGGCCTCGTAGATGTACTTGTTGTAGTCCATCACCTTACAGACGACGGGATCGGCGTCCGCGATCTGTACCAGATCCACCCCAGCCTCTTCCGCTGCAGCAATTGCTTCAGCAAGGGGTACGATTCCGACCTGGCTACCATCAAAACCGATCAAACGAACTTCACGGGCACGAATGTCTTCATTCATTATTACCCGCTTATCTTTTTCTGTAGTCTTGCCGCCGACGGCTTTGATCTCGCGTTTGATTGTTACTTCTCCAAGCTAGTTTCTGGGGCTCTTAGTCTTTTGAGGCTAAAAGCGCATGACCGCGACGCGATACGTCTCCTGCGAGGAGTTCCATATAAGCCTCAAGGCTCATGGAACCAAGGTCCTCGCCGCTACGTGTACGCACGGCCATGGTATTTGTTTCGACTTCCCGATCACCCACAACGAGCAGGTAGGGAACCTTCTGAATTGTGTGCTCGCGGATTTTAAAGCCGATCTTTTCATTTCTCAAGTCGGCCTCGACCCGAAAACCTTTGTTTTTCAAGCTTTCTTCCAGTTTTTGTACGTATTCCGCCTGATTGTCCGTGATATTGAGGATCGCCACCTGCGTCGGCGCCAACCAGGTCGGGAAAGCACCCTCGTAATGCTCGATCAGAATACCGATGAAACGCTCGAACGATCCAAGTATGGCGCGGTGCAACATGACGGGGGTCTGGCGCGAACCGTCTTCGGCGATGTACTGCGCATCGAGCCGGCCCGGCATCGAGAAATCGAGCTGAATCGTGCCGAGCTGCCACACGCGGCCGATACAATCCTTGAGCGAAAACTCGATCTTCGGACCATAGAACGCACCTTCGCCCGGCAGCTCCTCCCAGTCCAACCCCTTGCTATCGAGCGCATCGGCCAGCGCCTTTTCCGCCTTATCCCAATCCGCATCGCTGCCAACCCGGTTTTCCGGGCGCGTCGACAAGCGGTAAATCACTTCCTTGAAGCCGAAATCCGCATAGACGTCGTGCAGGAAATCGATGAAGCGCGCCACTTCCGGCTGAATCTGATCCTCGGTACAGAAGATATGCGCGTCGTCCTGCGTGAACCCGCGCACGCGCATGATGCCGTGCAGCGAACCCGACGGCTCGTAGCGATGACACGAACCGAACTCAGCCAGACGCTGCGGCAAATCGCGGTAGCTCTTTAAACCCTGATTGAACACCTGCACGTGGCACGGACAGTTCATCGGCTTGACCGCGTAGGCGCGCTCTTCGATTTGCAGCGTAAACATATTGCTGCCGTATTTGTCGGCATGCCCCGAGCGCTGCCACAAATCGATATCGACGACTTGTGGCGTGCGAATTTCATCGTAACCATTGCGCTGCTGCTGCTCGCGCATGTATTGCTCGATGGTTTTATAGATGGTCCAGCCCTTCGGATGCCAGAACACCATCCCGGGAGCTTCTTCCTGCGAATGAAACAGACCGAGCTTCTTGCCAATTTTGCGGTGGTCGCGTTTTTCCGCTTCTTCGATACGGAATAAATACGCTTTCAAATCTTTGGGATTTGCCCACGCCGTGCCGTAAATACGCTGCAATTGCGCATTTTTCGCATCTCCGCGCCAATAAGCACCGGCGACTTTCGTGAGCTTGAATGCTTTTAACTTACTCGTGCTCGGCACATGCGGGCCGCGACACAAGTCCATCCAGTCGCCCTGCTTATAAACAGAAATTTCTTCGCTGGCAGGCAATTCCTGAATGATCTGGACCTTGTATTTTTCGCCCATCCTGTCGAACGCCGCGACTGCCTCATCGCGCGACATGACAACACGCTGCACCGGTAGATCGCGCTGCGCAATCTCGGTCATGCGCTGTTCGATCTTTTCGAGATCATCGAGCGAGAACGCGCGCTCGTAGGCAAAATCGTAATAGAAACCATCTTCGATGACCGGGCCGATCGTCACCTGCGCGCCGGGAAATAATTCCTGCACGGCCATTGCGAGCAGATGCGCATTCGAATGACGGATGACTTCGAGCCCTTCGGCATCGCGATCGGTGACAATCGCCAGCTGTGCATCGCGATCGATCAGATAACTGGTATCGACGAGCTTTCCGTCGACCTTACCGGCGAGTGCGGCTTTCGCTAAACCAGCGCCGATATTCGCGGCGACTTCAGCGACCGTAACAGGATTCGCAAATTCGCGGCGGCTACCATCGGGGAGAGTAATTGCAGGCATGGCGGTTTCCTTTATCAGTGGTGGCCGCTACCAAAGGCCACGTGAAGAAACAAAAACAAGTGAAAAAATAGCGCGGTAACAAATGGAGCCGCGCATTTGACCATACGAGGCCCGCGCTGTAAACCGAAGCATCGGCACCTGTCGCAGTGTGAAATGTGCGTCCGAATTTTCATTCGGACGCTCGATGCCGCCGCGAATAAATGTGCTCTCGCGCCGGAATCACTGTCCTGCCAGAAAATCCCTGGCGATGGCATTGAACTCCACCGGCTTTTCGCCATGCAGCCAATGCCCCGCATCGGCGATCGTTTGCAGCTCGAAACCGGGAAACAGCGCGCGCATCGCATCTTCGTATTTCGGCAAAATATAATCCGACGCACCGCCTTTAATGAACAGCGCAGGTTTCAGGAACGGCTCACCGTGCTGCGCGCGCGTGATGTTCGGATAGCTGGCCTCCAGTACCGGCAGATTGAATCGCCAGCGCCAGTGATCGCCTTCCTTATACAGACTCTTGAGCAGGAACTGTCGCGTGCCCATATCCGCAATCGACGATGCCAGCTGCGCATCGACATCGTTGCGACTGACGATATCTTTCAGATCGGCCGATTGCAGCGCGTTCAAGATGGCGACGTGATGCGGCGCATAGGCCACTGGCGCAATGTCGGCGACGATCAGGCTCCGCACGCGCGCTGGCCGCGACAGTGCCAGCTGCATGGCCACCCGACCGCCGAGCGAGTGACCAACGACATGACTGTCGGAAATACCCAGTGTGTCCTGCAGCCGGGCGATATCCGCCGCCATCGCTTCGAATGTCATCGATTCCGTATGCGGAGAACGGCCGTGATTGCGCAGATCGATCTGCACCACACGAAAATCCGCCATGAGTGCTTTCGCCAGCGCGCCCAGGTTATCGCCCGAACCGAACAGTCCGTGCAGCAGCAACACCCAGTCGCCGCGCTCCCCCAGCACACGGTAATTCAGCGCCACGGGGCTATCGTTATCGCTGCGATCGCTGGCGCTCATATCGCTGCCATTTTGTCCGGAATTTTCCTGCGCCATTATTTTCTAACCGACCTCTCTGTTTTGAATCCGATTTTTACGGCGACATGAATCGCGAAACATTTCAGCGCGGCGCTCTTTTCCGCTTCTTTCTTCTCAAGAGCTTCAACGCATTGCTAGAATGAACCGCCGTAAAAATAACCCTCACGCTGGAATTCACGCATGTATCGCATTCTGCTGATTGTCGCCGCTGTCATTCTCACCGCCTGTGCCAGTCGCGGCGGTCTGAATCCGGTAATGCCTGCCTATCAATACAAGGCGGAAGCCATACAACAGCATCCCATCAAAAAAGTGGTGATCGCCTCGGCGAACGTCAGCGGTGAACCCACGCGCTATTATCTGCAAAACGCCGCCGGCCGTGTCGATGAAATGGTAAAAAACTATTTGCAGAAGCACGGCTATACCGTCGCTCCGAATTATGTTTTCGAAAACGCATGGGCGCAGGCGGTACGCACCTATGGCGATATGTACGACCCCACCACGGGCAAGGTCGATCCCGCCACGTATCGCGCGGTCATGCTCACCGCGTTTAAAACCATTCAGGAATCGTCCGACATCGACGCCGTCATTTTCACCGATGTGGTCGAGGTCAGCACGGCGCACAACGTGGGACTGGATCATCTCGCACAGTGGGATGGCATCAGCCGCAAGCCGAAAACGATTTCGGCGGGAACCACCGCGATCACCGAAGGCTTCAACTGGAACCAGACCATCAGGGGCGCGACGCTGGTAATCACTGTGTATACGTCAGCGCTCGAGGGCGTATTTTCCAGCCGCGGCGGACTCGATGTGTTAGAAGGGATCGACACGAAAGGCGGGGATACCAGTTTCTCCCGCCGCAAACGCCCGCTCGATACCGATGACAATGTGCAGGAAGGCATCGAAATCGCCTTTCACCCGTTCATCAAAATGAAAGGCTATCCCGAGAAAGGATAATTTCCCGTAGGGACGAACCTCTGTGCTCGCCCTGATTTCATTGCAAATATAAGGGCGAACACAGAGGTTCGCCTCTACGCGATGGAACTGTCCGCGTAGGAGCGCACGCGATACTTGCGAAACAAATAATGGCGCAGCGCATCGAATGCAAGCTGGCCATCGATGCGCGTATTCAGTCTCTCCGATAATTGCGTCGCCAGATAATCGCGATTGATACCGGCGATTACCAGCAATTCGATATCCTCCATGTCGACTTTCACCTGACCTTCCGGCATGGCCGCATTGATCAGCCGATCCAGTTGCGTGGTATCGAATTCGAAATAGCGCAGCAATTCCTCACCGCTTTCGAGCAGTGCCACCAGCATCGGCACACCGCTCAGCTGACGGTTCAGCAACGGCATCAGGCGCGTCGATAACGCTTTCACCGCATAGCGAAATATTTCCGACTCCTTCACATCGAGCCGCAACGCAATCTCCTTCACGCGACGCAAATCCGCCACACCGAGTCGCACCGAAATATTTTTCTTGGTCGCCATGACCCGCTCTCCTGCCGCTGATGTTCGGCGTGAACTTAATTATTTCCGGTCTGCGCGGGCTCAATCTTGAGATCGTCGAGCCGATAGCGATAGTCCTGTACCAGATTTTCAAGATCGACCTTCGCCACCCCCGTGAACGGTTCACGCTGTTTCAGCACATCACCAAAACCCTTGTTCTCATAGCGATCGAGCAACTCGTGATTGATGTCGTACAGCCTGCGGTTATTTTCGTAGCAGATCGAAAAATTCTGCACCTGTCTTTGCAGCGAGGCTTCCAGCGTCTGCCGCTGCGCGAGCTGCTGCTTCAATTGCTCCCTGGCAGCAGCCAGCGCTGTATTCGTCTCGGCATCGCGCTGCTTCCACTGCGCGATGGCGCTGGAATACTTTTCTTCGGTTTTCTGCAGCGAACCTGCGGCGCCCGACTTCGTTGCCGCGAGTTCGCGCGTCAGCTGATCGACGGTTTGCTGCAGTGCGGCAACCTGCGACTGCAGCTTATCCTTATCGTTAGAAACCTGTTTCAGCATGAATTGCGCTTTCTGCAATGCTCTCTGCGCATTGGCGTCCTGCGCGTGCGCCGCCGTCGATAGCGTCGTGACCAGTGCGAAAGCCGAAACACACAAGCGGTATCTCATCATTGTCACCGTTCAGAATTTCGCGTTGAGATCGAGCTGCAGGGTATCGATGCCGAGCGCGGAAGTCCCCAGCCCCGATGTCTGCGGCCACGAATCGCCATCGACTTCATCCGAACTCAGCCAGCGCAGCGTCGCCCACACATTGTCCATCAGACCGTAATCGAGTTTGAGGATGTAGCCTTTGGCGTCGGTGCCACCGCCGTGGAAATCGGAGTCCGTGAATGAATCGAGCACCGCGTCACGTTCGAGATAGCGATATATAAATGAAAACTGCCAGTCGCGCGCTTTCGAAACCTGCGGCCAGCCGACTGTCACGCGCGCCTGATAACCCGACGTCTGATCGTCGATTTCAAAACCGACACGCCCGGCGACATCCCTCTTATCGAAACCGAAATTCCTGACGTAATCGCCCGCAACGATCACATGGATCGGCGCGAAACTGGCGATGTCGTACTCGATATAGAAATTCGCCAGTCTGTAATCGGCCGCATTCGCAAAAAGCACTGCGGTGGAATTCGGATCGAAGGTGTTGCGAATGTCGAACAGCGTATTGCCCTTCTGAATATATTCCGGCGCGGTGTAGTCGAAGCCGGAGTCGTCCTGCGCATTGCGCTTGCCGACGATATTTTCGTAGCCGTAATACGCCAGCGCGACTGTCAACTTACTCTGATCGGAAAAATCATATTTAAAACCGGTCTGCGCCGCGTACAGCCATTTATCGTCCGAGCTTCGTTCGACTTCCTGCAGCGGAAAAACACCGACCGTCAAGAAAGGATCGATATCGCGAAAATCGCTGTTCATAGCGTCGGAACGCAACCACCACCAGCTCGCGGCAAAGCCTTCGAACGTCAGATCGCCATCCCACACCAGATCGGAGCTGTAAAACGGATTCTCGATGCGTCCACCGCTGAACTGCCATTGCCTGTCGGGGCTCGTGTATTTCAGATAGGCGAGATCGAAACCGGTTTCCCATTTCTGATCGTAGGTACCCAGCGTCTGGTTGGTGCTGATGGGGTCTTGCATATTGCCCGTGACGAGGCGCGCACCGGCTTCGACGCGATCGTTCACTTTCGCTTTCACGCCGAGGCGATAACGCGAGCGAAAGCGGTTGCGATCTTCGGTGGTATTTAAAAATTCGCGCGGCTCTCCCGTAAACCACCTGCCCTGGCCATTGATGTAACTCATGTCCAGATAATCGCCCTGCGCATTATCTTTGGCGTAAAAAATGGATTCTTCCCGCAATCTCACATCGCCAGACAATTTGAACCGATCGATCCAGTCCGGCAGCGATCCGGGTAAACCCCAGCGTTCGGTTTTTGCCTGCGCGAGCACATCGCGCGATACATCTTCCTTCAAACCGACGCGTACCTGATCGCGAATTTCATCCCGGATGTATTGCGGCACATAGGGCACACGCACGACATTGCCTTCAGCAACAGGTTTGCGATCCCTGTTTTCCGCGGCGATCGATTCGATTGCGCCGCCGGTTTTCTGCGCGGCGGATTGCTGGCGGCTTTTGATTTTATCGCCGAGCGTTTTCAGTTTTTCCTTATCGATGACACCTTCGTCAATCAACAGCTTCAGCAGATCCTGCGCCGTGACATCGTTGAGGGCAGCATTCTCATCAGCCTGCACGGACTGCGCCGCGATCAGCGCAGCGATTAAGACGGTTCCCCAATTGCGTTTCATTTTCTCGACCCTGTGAATGAATACAAACTTACAGAATGGATTTGATTCTCAGCCTGACCAGACTCGCCGCTTCGAGCGGACGCGGGCGGGAGAATTTACGTTTTTCTTCAAACAGTTTTTTCAACACATCCGCCGACGCAGTGTCGCCCGAAATAATTTCGACATCGCAACTTTCGATGACGCCGTCGGTGCCGATCTGCAGCGTCAGCATGGCGATGTAATCCATGCGTTTTAAGCGGGGGTTTTCCACCACCCAGTCGTTGATTTCGTGGCGAATGAATTGTTCGTAGCCACCGCCACCCCGCCCCGTACCCATGCCACCGCCGGTTCCCGCAGCGATTACCGGCCCATCGCCGCTGGCATTGGGATCCTGCTGCACCGATTCACTTTCCGCCGGTTGTTCTTGCGGTTGCTCGGGCGGCGTTTCCGCCTCCCTGATGGGCGGCTCCTCCTTTATCTCGGGCTGCCTGATCGGCTCCTGCGGTGGCGGTGGTGGTGGCGGCGGTGTGATGACGGTAATTTGCTGAACCATTTTTTTCGGCCTGACAGCGTCGCCCTGAAAAAAATGTTTCAGTAAAAACACCGCGACAATCGCCAGCACCGCAATGATTGCGATGGCGATTGCCGGGGCGTGTCTGATCCATTTGGCTTTTTGCATGCGGGCGGATTGTCGGACAAATTTTTAACAGAATGATGACAATTCAAATAAAACGCGCATTTCGAGTGTCATCACGATTTTTGTTTGCGCAGGTCGATTCGGAAAATAATTTCTGGCGATTCAGTTCTGCGCCTTTTGCGTGACCAGTCCCATCTGGGTGACACCGACGCGGCCGAGAATGTCGAGCACATCGACCACGCGCTGGTATTGCACGAACGAATCGCCCTTCACCACCACGGGTAATTCGGGATTGGCCGCCTTGTATTGCAGCAGTAGCGATTCGAGTTGTTCGAGACTGACGGGATAGGCATCGAGAAATATCGAACCGTCCTGCGCGATGGCGATGGCTTTGGTTTGCGGTTTGGCGAGGCTCGGCTGATTGCTCGCCTTGGGCAAATTCACCTTGATGCCCTGCACCGACGCCGTCGTCAAAATAATAAAAATAATTAGGAGCACGAACGCGAGATCGAGCATCGGCGTGATGTTGATATCGTCGTATAACTTGTCGTCGTCTTGAATCTGCATGATTCTCTTTCTCTTTGGCTCCCCCTGCGAAGTAGGGGAGTGCCTCGAAGAGGCGAGGGGGTCATGTATTAAGAAAACCCCTCCGTCTCGCTACGCGAGCCACCTCCCCTACTTCGCAGGGGAGGCCTTACTACTTATTCCCATAATATTCAGCCAGCCGCGTGACGAACTCGTCGGAAAATACGCGCATGTCGGCGACCGACGATTTGATTTGCGCCATTAAATAGTTGTATCCAAACAGTGCAGGAATCGCGACGAGCAAGCCCATGACCGTTGCCGCGAGAGCAGCAGCAACACCGGGTGCGATAGCGGAAATATTGACGTCACCCGATGCGGCAATCGCCGCGAAGACGATCATGACGCCGATGACGGTGCCGAGCAGTCCGATGAACGGGCCGCCGGAAATGCCGATGGTGAGCAATACCAGTTTCGAATTGAGGCGCTGCTGTTCAAGCACCATTTGCGTATCGAGCGTTGCGCGAATCGCATCGATCGATGCCTGACTCAGACCCGATGCCTGCGCGCTGACAGTTTTGCCAACGCGTGCGCGCAATTCCTGAATGCCGCGGTGATAGACGCGATAGATCGGCGAGCTTTGGAAATGATCGTGACTGCCGAATAACGCCTGCGCGATCGGCGAATTTTCCAGGGCTTTATCGGTTTCGGAATCTTCGTGATCGAGCAATGCCGGATCGCGCCCGCTGATGGCGCGATACTGTTGCAGAAATTGCACGTTATCTTTGTTGACGCTACTGATATAAAAACCTTTACCGATCATGACCACCCAATTGATGGCAGCGATGATTGCCAGCGCAATAATGACGGTCCAGCCCGCTTCGTCCTGACTGCCGATAATGACTTTCCAGAAACCGGAGCCGTGACCGCCTGAACCCAGCTGCTCTGCTTCGCGCACCTGCAATAATTTATTTTCGATGCCCTGGTTCGCCACGGCGAGAGCAATCCAGTCTGCACTGCGCGCCACATGATCGATGCGCACTTCGTCGAGTTCGCCGGTAAATGAATGTGCACCTTGTGCATCGTTACCGAGCGTCACCGCACCACCGAAATCCACCAGCTGCGCAGACGCAGTCGCGACTTCCTTGCCATCGACGAACAAAACCAGTTTTGCGGGTTCGAGAATTACCGCGACGTGCTGCCATTCGTTCACGCGAATGGATGGCGATTTATTGGTTTCCACGACGCGGCCATTGGGTAGTTGCAAGCGCGCATAAATATTATTTTGCTCGATACCAATAACGAATTGCGCATTGGCACTGCGTTGATGAAATACATGCGCATCGGTTTGCAGCGAGGCGGGCCTGATCCAGAAACTGATCGTTGCACCGTGCGCGGCAGGGACGGCCAGTGCGGGTGTTTCGGCGATCGTCACCGATTGCCCGTTCTCGAATTTCAAACCTGCGGCGATTTGCGATGAGGTGCTGATCGTCGCGGTCGCAGCGACCGCATTCACGTTGTTCGTCGACGCATCCTTTGGAATCGCTTCGTCATTTTTAAAGTGAAATACCGCCGAGGTATCGATATCGAAAGTACCGGCCATTTCCTGCGCGGGCGTGGCTTCGGCATTGCCGTAATACATCCAGAGGCGACCGCTGTTCACATTCGCGGCAATTTGCGGAACACGCACCCACACATAAATGAGTTGATTGATGAAGTCGAAAGAATCGATATGAAATTTCAACGGTGTTTTGTCGTCATCGGCGATAAAACGCAAATCCGACATATCTTCTTTCAATGCGAAGAAATCCTGGAAATTACCCGCGTGCAAACGTACAAGCACTGTCGCATCGCTAATATTTTCACCGAGATCGGCGCCGGTCTTCGAAGTGTCGACGGATATCGGCACGCGGTTGGGCCATTTATCGTTCCACCACGCGTGTGCCTGCAATGTGGTCAGCAGCAACAGAGCCAGAATAATGTTTCGCATTGTGTTCACCCTGATTTGTGTTTTGTGCGCACGACTAACGACCGACGCCGATGACATCGACGGTCACGAAGGCGACCTTGCTCTCCGCGAGCGCCACGGCGGTTTGTCTGATCGCCTCATTCATTGAACTGGTGGCCGATTCGGTGGCGGAAGCCGCCGTGTTGCCCATGCTGAGGGTGCCGGCGGAGACCGATGCGGTGGTGGGCACGCCGATCGAGACACCGCCGACGCTGATGTTGTCGGCACCGACCACGGCTTGCGCGGCGATCAGCAGATCGCCGCTCAGCGCAATGCCGGCGTCGCCCGCATCGACCACGCCCTGTGGCGCGAACAGGTAGGCATTGCCACGGGAAAGACTGCGGAAATAGCGCTGCCGCTCGACCGGCACATCGGCGGTCTGGAATGGCCCGGGGTCGGTCGCCGTCTTGTAGTCGTTGCTGAGCGCCTGGATACCCGAGCCGGTCAGGCCGGGAGGAAAAAGGGTTTCGATGGTGCCGTCGTCCTGTAGGCGGAATTCGGGTGGCGGCACGCTGGCGGCGGTTTTCGCGCCCTTGCCGGCATCGATATCGCCTGCGCCCGACCACAGCGTCACCGCCGCCCCGTCGAGCGAGAAAATCCGCGAGGCATTCACGTTGATATCGCCGCTCGCGAGGATATTGATGGCGCCATACAGCAGCGAGACGATGCCGAGCTTGTCGGCGCCCTTCGTCAATCCCGCGAAGCTGCCGGCGAGGCCCACATCCACCCTGCCGCCGGGCGTGAAGATATTGATATCGCCATCGTCGTAGCTCTTGAGCGCGCTGAACACGAGCTGCAGATCGCCCTGCCAGCCGTCACCGGGAAATACCGATTGCAGCGCCCGGTTGCTGCGTTCGAAGCCGGCCGGATCGGCATTGCGGTTCAGAAAGCCATTGGCATTCTCGATGCCGCCCTTGCGCACTTCGGCGACGAGGATGTCCAGCACCAGTTCGCGACGCGCGAACGACGGCGCGGCGTCGATGGCGGCGCGGGCAATGCCATGCTGTTGCGCGGCGGGCAATGCCGCGAGGGCGATGGCGGCGTCGCCGTTGTTCGCATACACAGCCCCGGTCACCGCGCTGACGTGGCGTGTCAGATCGCCTGCGAAACGCGCGGAGCCGACGAAGTCGACCAGTTCGGCCGAGTACGCCGGCCGGTGTCCGCCCGCCGCCGCGTAACCGGTCGCGCTCGCCGCCGCTTGCGCGCCGGCTTTGTGCAGCTGATACGCCTCCAGACCGATGGTCTGCCGCAGCGAGACCGGCAGCGCATTGAAGGCATCGATGGCCGCCGCCGTATCCGCGTAGGCCTGACCGGTAAAGACGCTGACCAGCTTCTGCGCATCGCCGCCGAAATTGCCGGCGGCAAACCAGTCGATATAGCTCGTATCGAGCAGATCGGTGGCGGTGAAATAGCGCTGGGCGAAACCGTGGTAAAGCGCATCGCTCGTCACCGCTGTCGCCTGATTGATGCCGGCCATGAGGGTGATGTCGGCGCCCGAATCCGCCATCGCGAAATTGCTGCTCAGCGAATTGCCCACCGACTCGATGCCGGGCGTCACACCAAAACCGATATCGCGGCCCGCGATCACATCGAGACGGCCGGGACCGCTCACTTTGATCTGGCGGGGATTTCCCGCCGCCGAAGGCAGCGCGCCATCCCGGCTGATGGTGAGGGTGTAGGCGATATCCCGGCCCGCGACAATTTCGCTGACCGAATGCTGGCTGGCATGCTGCAGATCGATGTTCGCGTCGATCACATCGCGTCCGGCATAGATGCGGGTCTGTTTCGGCAGCGCGGCATTGAAGCCGTCGATATCGCCGCCGAGCGCGGTGATCCAGTTGTGCTGCGGATCGTCCGCGTGCGCGAGGCCGAAGGTCAGCGGCGCAACATTGGTGCTGAACAGCCGCGCCGCTGCGCCCGAGGCAAAAATGCCCTGCTGCGGCGAGCCTTCGTCGAACCAGGTATTCACGGGATTGTGCCGGAACGGCAGCAGCGCCAGCGGCACATCCGCCATGCGCAGCAGGCCGGGTGCGTCGGCATTCGAGCGGTCGAAGCGGATGTCGCGACCGGCGAACAGATGCAGCGTGCCCGAGGACGACGGGAATACGCTGACCGCGCCGCTGACGCCGATACTTCCCGACAGCGCGTACACGTCGAGACTGCCCGGCAGCAGCATCCACAGGTTGTCGTTGCCGGTACCGTCCGCCCGCGCGTAGACATCGCTGGCGGCGAAGCGGCTGCCGAATGCCTCGCGCATTGCGGCGGCTTCATTCACGAGCGCCACATCGCCCGCCGTGCTTGTCAGCGAAACCCGCGAGGCATCGGTATAGCTGAAGAAATAATTTTCCAGTGCAACCGCGCTGCCGGGCGTGGTATTGAGCAGCTCCGACTGCGGCAGCGTGGTGCTATCGAGCACCGCGCCGATCGTCACATCGCCGACCGCAGAAGCGTTCAGTTGCGCATCGCCGAGCACGACCAGCGCGTTCAGGCCATCCGCATTGCTGATATTCCCGCCGGCGAACAGACTGGCCTGACCCTTATCGACCAGAATGCGCGGCGCCACGATATCGCGCCCGGCACGGGCGTACAGGCTGCCGCCGCCCAGCACTTCCACAGCGTTTTCGCGCGGCAGCACAGCGCCGGGGCTGACCGTGCCGACCTGCTTGCCCGTGGTCGGCAGCGCCGCATTTAAGTTGACAATGTCGCGCCCCGCCGCGAGCGAGAGATCGCCGCCACCGAGCACGGCCACACCCTGCGCACCGGCCGAGCCGCCGTGCCACTGATCGCCGTAATGGAAATAGCTGGCGAAGATGCCCCAGGTCGTCAGCCCGGGCGCTGAGGTCAATCCCGGCACCTGCGCCAGTGCCAGATCGTCGCCGCCGAGACGCGCCATCCAGTCGGTAAAGAAATGTTCCTGCTGTCCGCTGTCTTCGGCTTTCGCGAAACGGATATCGGCGCCGGCGCGAATCGACACATCGCCGCCCTGTTCAGGATAAAGAAGGCGCTTGTAACCGTAGCCCCAGGCGAGAATCCACGACTCGATGGTGCCGGTATCGGGCAGCCAGCCGCCCAGATCGATCGAGGGATCAATCAACCCCGCACTTTGCTCGCGATAGGCGCTCAGGCCGAGGCTCGCAACCACGCTGTCGACAAGATCGGAAATCACGCTGTCTCCGGCGACGAGCCGGATATCGGCGGCGCCGGTGATGACATCGGCGCCACTCTGTAAGCGCAGATTTCCCTCGCCATCGCGCACGGTGAGCGGATCGGCAGCGGCGAGATCGGCGCCGGCAGCAACGCGGTACTGCCACGACTCGCCCGGCAGCAACAACATATTGGGAATGCCGGTAAACAGATTCAGGCCGATCAGCGGGTTGCCGTACGCATCGACGCCGGCAGGATCGGTCTCGGCGACCAGACCATCGCGCAGCGAGCCCGTGAAAATCACATCGCCCGCCGCGCGCAATGTCAGCACGCCGGGATCACCGGGAATGCGGTTCGCGGCATCGGCGCCGTAACGCACTGCGGCGAAATCGATCGTATCCATGATCGAGATATCGCCGCCGCTGCGCACCTCGATACCCGGACGCAGGCTCACACCCGTCGCATTCAGTCTTTGCGCGACAGCCGAACCGTTAGCCATGAAGGCAGCGGCGTCGGCGAATACGCCGGCCATGAAAGCCGTGTCGATGACGCTGCTGTCGTAGGTGCGGAACGCTTCCGCCACCACGGCTTCGGCGCCGGTGATGGCAGCGCCGGAAGCGATATCGATGGCGACGTCGGTATCGCCATTCACGCGCGGCGCGCGCAGGTGCACGCGGCCATCGCGACCCGCGCTGCCGCCGGCCACATCGATCGCGCTGCCCGCCGGGAGCGATAACCGCCCCGCCGGGCCTGTCTGATTCTGACCGGCGCCGAGTTCGACGCGACCACCGCGGCCATCAGCACTTGTTGCACTGGCGTCGACACGTGCATTACCCGTCAGCGCCAGATCATTACCGGCATGCAGGGTGACATGGCCACCTTTCTCGCCACGCGCATCGATAGCCGAATTGAGAAGCAGCGAGCCGTTATCGGCGGACACCGCAAAATCGGCCGCCCGCGCATTGGCGTTGATCGCCACATCGCCACCGCGACTGCGCAGATGCACGGTCTGATCGAAACCACTCGCTCCAATCAAACCGAGCCACTGATCGATATCCGCAAGATTATTTTTGGTCAGCTCGATGCTGCCGCCTTTCGATCCGGCGGCAGCGCGTGCCGATGTTGCAGCGAGCCAGTTCACCGCACCGTTCGGAGCTTTGATGATGAGCGAGCCGGCGTCGCCGGCGTACGCACCACCGTCGAGATTGACGCCGGCACCGGCTGCGGCAGTCACGCTGCCGCTATCGCTGCGCAGGGTGACTTTGCCCGCGGAGCTGCTGACCCAGCCCTCGGGTGCAGCGATCGAGCGACCGCTGACATTGATCTGCGAACCGTCCAGCAGATTGATAGCGGCATCAGCGCCGGCGCCGCTGGCGATCAGTTCGAGGACGCCGCCCGATAAATCGATCACGCCGCCGTGATCGATACGGTTCGCGGTGATGGCCAGCCTGCCGCCCGGTGCTGCGGGATCGAACACCGCATCGGTACTGGCGCGAGCGGTGGTGACGTTGCCGCTGGTGACGATCGAGGCATTTCCCCTGCTCGCGACGGTGAGACGATCGCCGGTCAACGCAACAGCGCCCCCCGCATTCAGGGTGAACACGCCCTGCCCGACGATTTCGCGTGTCGTTTGCGCTGCGCCGAGCTCGACGCGATCGAAACCGCGCAGCGCCATCGACGTGCCGTTATCGCGCTCGCTGCCGAGTTCGATACGCGAACCGGCGAGTCGCAGCGTACCGCCGGCGTTGGCGGCATCGGCATTCTGTACATTGGCCGCATTGCCGAGCTGCAGCGTGCCCGCGCCGGACACCGTGACGTCGCTGTTCGTCAGGCTGCGCAGCGCGCCCGCGTTCAGTTGCAGGTTGTCGCTGGCGACGCTCAGGCTGCCGTAGAAATCGATGGTGCTGCGACTGCTCAGGCGCAGTTCGCTGGCATTCAGCGCGGCGAGTTCTGCCGCATCGAAGACAACACCCGCGGTATGCGCGGGGGCGCCGCCCAGGCTGATGCGATTCGCCGTCAGATTGAGCGAACCCTGCGCCAGGCCCAGCGCCCCGTTCAGCGCGGTATCTGCCGTGGCATCGGCGAGCACCGAGCGCGCCCCCGCGATAGCCGAGCCCGCGCTCAACACCAGATTGCCGGTAACGCCGGCGGTACCGGTGCGCATCACGTCGGCCTGGGCGCCGGTCGATGCGCGCAGGAAGGCGCCATCACCGCTGAGCACGAAACGATTCGTATCGACCTGCGACTGGCCGGTGCCGGAGATACGGACACCGGCATCGAGCTGCACACTATCGCGCGCCGCCAGAATCAGATCGGGAACGGCGAGGTTGGCGCCATCGCGTACCGCCACGGAATTCGCGCTGACCGCGACCGCAGTGTCGTCACCCGTGCGCGCGCGGCGGCCGCCGAGCAGCAGACTGTCGACCCCGAGCGCGTTGAGCGCGTCCGCCGCGAGCTGGATGGCACCGCTGTCTCCGGCGGCGGTTTCGACCACCTCGATCACGTCGGCGACGATATCGAGCAGCGCGCCCCGGCCGTTCTGGCTCTGCGCACCGATCACGCCATCGAGGCGCAGCGCGGTGTCGGCATCGACCACCACTTGCCCTGCATCGCGCGCACGGCTGACGCCGCCAGCGGCGAAGTAATCGTTGCCCACCGCCTCGGTGTACTGACTGCGCAGGCGCGCGGCATCGCCCGTTTCGATCGCGTAGCCCGTCCACTCGCTGGCGTACTGAGCGCTGAATGCGCGCCCGAAACGGCCGGCGGCGATCACCGTGCCATCGAGCGTCTTTGTCCGCTTCCCCGGGTTCCAGTCACCTAGCGTTGGCGTTATCAAATAAGCGCCGGGCAACAATGCATAGTGCGGCGGCAATACCGCGTAGTTTCCGGCGGCCAGCCCGTTTCCACCCTCCAGATAAATCGTCTGACCTGCTGCGATACCGCTGCCCGCCATCTCGATGGCGTCGTACGGCGCCACCGCGCTGTTCAGCCACGGCACCACGGCAAACCCGCCTTTCGCGTTCGCGGTTTCGAGAAAATCGCGCGAACCGCCCGGCCCCGCGATGAATTCGAACGCCGTGATATCACCGCCACCGCTGACCTCGATGCGCGCACCCGCCTGCATGTCGATGGCGTCCGCCTGCAGCTCGACGCGCTTGTCGGGCACGGCGTCGATCACCAGCGGGGCTGTCGCCAGGATGGGATAAATCCAGTCGATATCGCCGCGCAGGCGACCGAAGGGAATCAGTGTCGTGGCCGAGACATCGAGCGCCGAACCCGTCAGCAGCGCGATGCTCTGCGTACCGGCGTTGCCGAGCAGAATCTGGCCGAGCGGTGCGGCGAGCGTGCCGCCGTGTTCGATCTGCGGCGCCAGTACACGCAACGTGCCGCCCGCCGAAAGAATCGGTGCGCGCGCGCCGCCGCTGGCGGAGGTGCGGAACACGCTGCCGGCGCCGCCGAGCCGGAAGGTGTAATCGGTCAGTGTCGCGGGGTAGATCTGCGCTGCCTGCAGATGCAGGTCGCCCGCCGTCTGCAGTGTCGCCGGCGCGAGAATTCGTTCCTGATTGCCATTGTTGCTGTCGATGCCGACCTGCGCGCGCAGGCGGATATCGCCCGTGCTGGCCAGGTGCGCACGGTCCGCCCGGGTCAGCGACAGATTGCCGAGCAGCTCGATGAAACCGGCTTCGACATCGAGCACGCCGGTGCCGGCGACCGGTGCGCGCGTGCGCTGCGCGATGCCGGCCTGCGCGTTGCCGTTATCGTCCTGCCCGAACAGGAACGAGCCCGCCGCCAGCGCGACGCGCCTGCCATTGGCATCGAATTCGGCGGCGTCGATCTGCAGGGTGTCGCGCAGCAGCAATGCGCCGGGGGCGATATCGCTGGCGGCGCGCACCACCCCGTAACCGGGCACCGTGCTCGTGGACGCGCCGTTGCGGTCGTCGCGCAGATTGGCCGCGCCCAGGGCGAGGCTGCCGAACCCGCCCGCGGCAACGCGATCGGCCCCGACGATGGCGCGCGAACGCACCGCTTCCGGCAGCGCCGCGCCGTAGTTCCAGCCGCCCCAGGCGGGCAGCTCGCCGTAGAGATCGACGATCAGATCGGCAAACGGGAACGGGGTGCCGTCGGCGGGAACCGAGCGGTTGTTGCGGTCGAGCCGGAACGCCAAGCTACCGCTGAAGCCGTCGCCGCTGCCCGTCCCTTTCAGATCGCTGTAAACCAGCAGCGCTTCGGCCGCCGTGAAATCGACGCTGCCCGCCGCCGCGTGCCGCGTGGTCAACGTGTAATCGCGCTTCTTGTTCGCGACATAGCGCGGAACATCCAGCGCGAAACCGGCGCCGCTGACATCGAAAGCCGATCCCGGCGCGGCGACGATGGCGCCACGATCCGCGCGCACGCTGATCGCGCCGGCGTCGTGGATTTTGCGCAGCAGCAGACCTTCGGCGTTGTCGATCAGGGTGCTCGTCGCCGGCGCCAGCAGCCGGGCGTTTTCGCCGAACCAGATCATCAGCTCGGGCCGGTAAACCTCGGTCAGGCCCGGCCGGTTCAGCGCGACGGCAATGCTCCCGCCGGGCGCATCGATGGTGCCGTCGATGAAGATACTGTCGTCGCCGCCGATGACGATGCGCGCGCCCGGCTCGCCCCTGATCGCGCTGCCGGTGCCGATGCGCAGCGGCGCCATATCGGTGAAGGCGCCGCTG
Organism: uncultured Verrucomicrobiaceae bacterium; assembly: GCA_964631955.1. GTDB lineage: Bacteria > Pseudomonadota > Gammaproteobacteria > Pseudomonadales > CAMLJR01 > CAMLJR01. The sequence goes on from CAZWBA010000001.1 coordinate 97,875, forward strand.
CTCGATGGCTTGCGCGCCGATGACAGGGTCAGATCGACGGGCGCGCGCCCGGCAGCGGGCACGGATGCGATAGTCGTTATCGAATGAAGATCGCCGCCGCTGGCGAGTCCGGCCGCCGCCTGCGGATTGCGCAGCACGAAATTGCGCTGCCCGAGATCGAGACGGGTGTTATCGGCCACGTCGAGACCGCGCAGGTTGCTGCGCACCTCGTATTTGCCGAAGCCTCCGGCGCTGAAGAAATCGCCCGCTAACGCCAGTGTCAGCGGATCGGCATCCGCCCGCCCGATGACGACCCGACCCGCTTCGAGCGCGAGACTGCCATTGCTGCCAAAGCCGTAAGCGGTGACAGCGCCTTCGGGTAACGAGAGGCGGGCGCCGGTGTTCGAGGCGGTCTGCGGCGCGCTGATCAGGGTGATCGCACCGCCATCGCCGCCGACGAACGAACCCGGGGAGGTCAGCTGCGCCCCCGCATCGGCCTTTAACTGCGCCCCCGCGGCGATAGTCAGATCGCCGTCGGCCATCAGCTCGATGATTCCGCCATCGAGCGCCAGCGGATCGGTCTGCGCGCGCTTTTGCGCGGCAGCGAGCTGATCGTTGGTCCACACGCCGCTGACATCGATCAGCGAGCGGGCGCCCAGCACCAGCGGGAATTGCGCGTCGACATCGGTCAGGATTTTGTCCGGCTGAGCCGTCATCAGCCTTACCGTTCCACCCGGCAACCGCAATCTGCCGTCCACGGCTATCGTTTTCGCGCTCGCGGTAAACGCCGCTGCCGGCGTCAGGGAGAGTTCGGTATCCGCCGCGATGCGCAAATCGCCATAGGTGGAAACCCTGAAATCGCCGACCCCGCTGCGATTGAGCTGCGCTGCCGAAATATTTAACAGCGGACGACCGCTTTCCTGCAGCGGCAGCTCGTCATCGGCGGCGGCATCGATGCTCGCGCGCAGCTGGTTCATGACCACGTTCTGCACCTTCGACGATGGATCGTTACCCGAACGCACATCGATCGCGACACGGCTGGCACCGGGCACGCTGTTTTCCGCGCGCTGGCGGCTGCCCTGCTGCACGTGCGCGTTCAGCGTCAGCAAATCGAAGCCATAAAGAGTGGGCGTTTCGATATTGAGGAAACCGCCCTGCGCACCGTCGGTATACGCTTCTTCAAAAGTGCCGCGCGCGAACACCGAATCCCTGCCGTAAACCCGCTTGCCCCATTTCGGATGAATCAGCGTGTACTCGCCGAGCACCGCGTCGTAGACGCGATGGGGACTGGCATCGCCGATGTCGACGATGCCGCCGCGCGACAACAGCCGGGTGGTATTCACCAGACCGGCCTCGTAAGTGATGCTGCCACCGGCGATATTCACACCCGCGTTTTGCGCCATCACCACATCGCCCGCAGCTAACAGATTCACTGTGCCGCCCTGCGTCATGCGTTCGGACGCGCCTTTCTGCACGCGCGCCAGCCACGGCGATAAATCGGCAATCAGCGGGCTGCCCCTGTTGATGTCGACATTGACTTTCTGGCCGCGCAATTTGCCGTTGCGCTGCAATGGCGCGTCTTTCAATTCATCGCCGCGCAATTCGACTTCGATCACGCGACGCGATGCCGGCAGCACGACATCTTCGCCTGACACATCGATACGGCTGTTTTCGCCGAGATAAATTCGCCCCTCGCCCTCGCTTATGGTGCCCGGCGCAGGAATGGTGACCAGCGATTTCGTGGCAACCAGATCGATCTGACCTGCGGGTGTTTTAATCAGCGCGTCATTTTTTAGCGTGATCGTTTCGCCCATCATCTGAATGCGCGATTGCGGCTGAGCGGCGCTGTCAGTCGCGGTTTTTCCGCTGCTGTCGGCCACGACCTCGGTGACCGATCCCTGCCCGAGAGTGACTTTGCCGGTGCGCGTGGCTATCGGCAGAAAGGCGCCCGCAGTCTGAGTGATTTCAGATGCGTCCCCGAGAAAATTGGCGTCGACGAATTTGTCCTTATTCGTTTGAATACTGCTCTCGGCGTTCGCTCCATCGCGCGCCACCAGACGCACCGAACCATTAACATCCACAGAAGTAGTCGCGCGCACGCGTCCGTTCTGATTTACCGCCAGACCTAACAGGGTGATATTGCCGCGCTCGGCGACGATATTGCCGACGTTGGCGACATCGCCACCCGTATCGACTTCGACGAGCAAACCGCGCAAATCGGAATCGCGATCGGAATTCACCAGATACACTTTATTTTTCGAAGCTGCGAGCAATGTCTGCCCATCGGGCGTTTCGATATTGCCGTGGTTTTCAACCGTCGGTGCGAACATCAATACCTGCCCGCCCGTTTCGGTTTTTATCGTTGCGCCTGCTTCAACAACGACACGGGAATTTAAATCGACCGCAGTGCCGTTGCCGCCACCTTCGACAATAGCCTGACCGTTTGTGATGGCACTGCCGAGCGTGCCCTCAAGAAATTTTTCATTGGTGATATCGAGCGTCGATGCAATGAGCCCGCGCACGTTCACCTGCGCACCATTGCCAAACACGATGCCGTTCTGATTGATGAGATAGACATTGCCATTGGCGCCGAGCCGGCCAAAAATCTGCGAAGGTGAACTGTCGTGAATGCGATTAAGTGCGGTGGACGAGGCCGACGGCTGATTGAACTGCACCGCGGCATCGCTGCCGATATTGAAACTTTCCCAGTTGAGAATGGCTTTGTTCGAGCGCTGATCGATCGTCAGCGTATTGCCGGAAATCGTTTGCGTGGCACTTCCGGCCTGTATCCAGTTCGCTGCGGATTGCGGCAACGCATTTCGCGGCGGCGGTGCCGCATGCACCGGCGCGGTCGCGATCATCATCCAGCAATTGCACCAGACGATCGTGCGTGCAAACGGTTTACAACGCCAGCTCATGCCGCTCATTTCACGCATTCCGTTCATGCTCAGAATTTCCACATCAGATCGGCGCCGATACGATCGTCGCCTCTTTCGATCCTGCCGTTATCCTTCAGCGCATAGGCCCAGTCGAACGACACATCGACGCTCCGCCAGGCGCGCATGACAAAACCGATACCGGTACCGGCGAGATCGCTGCTGTCGTGCTGATCGGGCAGCGGTTCCTTAATACGCAGATGCGCACTCTCGAAAAATGCGAGCAGACGAAAATCGTCGAGCCAGTTATTTTTCAGCAGATTCGGCGTTCGCACTTCCACACCTAGACCGACGCCGTTATCGCCGAGCGCCTGCGATTCGAAATAGCCGCGCACCGAGTTCGAACCGCCCGCGCTGAACTGCTCGTTGTTGATCAATGGCGAGTTCGCCACCTGCGCATCGAGTTTTGTCAGCAATTGCCAATCGGATTCAAAGGTATCGGTGCGATCGATCGAGCCGCGCAAATATGCGAAATTCGATTGCGCGTCGTAACGCTTGTCGAAAAACTCGTCATCGCTGTTACCGATGCCGCGAATGCCGAAATTCGCACTCAGACTCCACTGCATTTGCGAACTGGCGGTGAAATGCGTGGCGTTGTACTGAAACATCCACACGCCATAATCGATCGGCGTATCGATTTTATTGGCGGGATCGAGCCGAATGATTTCGCTGTAATCCTTGTAATCCGCGCCCATGCTTAACGAATGCACGAAGCGGCGATTCGACGGCAGCGGCATCACGAAACGCGCGCCATAAATTTTGCCGTCGCCGATCACATTCGTCGCAGCGACAGAGGCAACATCGGAATTCGAATTAATCATGTAAAAAGCGACGCGATTGCTCGTATCGAGCCACGGTGCAATATAGGTGGCCACCCACACATTCGATTCGCCCGGTTCCTGCGGAGCCACCTGCCAGTTCAGCGCAAAACTGTGTTGCTTCTGCCAGAGGTTGTCGTAGCTGAGACCAAGCGACAAACGCGATTCGGTAGTATCCGCAGAGTGATAATTATTCAGATTGATGGAGCCGTGCAGCGGATTTTCATCGCTGACCTTGAGATCGATATCGACAAGCCCCTGTTCCTTTCCAGGCTTCAGCACCGGCACCACTTTCAGATCCGCCGATTGCGCATTCACCGCATTTAATTCTTCCTGCATCGCCGGCACGTGCAGCACTTCGCCGGGCTGCACTGAATTCAATTTCGCGCGAATGCCATTCGGCGAAAAATAACGCGCACCTTCGACACGCACACGGCCGATACGCCCCTCCGTAACACTCAGTCTCACCACACCGCCGACCACATCCTGCTCGGGCACATCGACGAAAATTGTGGGATAGCCTGCATCGCGATAGGCGCGTTCGAGATTTGTCGCTGCGCCATGCACATCGCCGATGACACGCTGCGGACCGAGATAGGAATAAACCGCTGCCTCGATGCGTTCGACTTCGAGCAACGTATTGCCTTCAACGCGGTATTCCCAGATATCGAAACGTTTTTCGGCAACGGATGAATTATTCGTCGCAGCGGATGCACATGCAGAAATCAAACTGAAAATGATGAGAGCCGCAATCAGAACATAACGCGTCGCGATGCTGGAAAACAAAGTCAGTAAATGGCTTCTCAGCCTTTCAACAGCACGCACGCCGCTTTTTCCCGTCACGTCAAAGTGACGCACACGTTACCCATCGAACATGACACTGAAATGAAAACTTTGTGAAAACTTTCGTCGCGCCTTTGTCATACACACGCAAAACAAAAAGCCCGGCATTGCGCCGGGCTTTTCATTACCTATCAATCAAATCATTACCTATCAATCAAAAAGTACCATCGATCGAGATCGATTTATTAAATGCCGTTTTCCAATGCCGAATCGGTTTGGATAATCGGCTGACGGCACATGCTTGGCGAACCAGTGCCAGCAAAGCCTGCACGAGTCGCTGACATGGTGGGTACGCTGTTATCGAACGGAGCCGCAACCACTGCACCGGGGGCATTGAATGGGAACAAGTAGCCCACGCAAATTTCGCCCGCATCGCAACGGCCGTTAGCGGTAGCAGCTGTTACTTCGGTGATGCGTGGATTGAATGTAGCATTCAGCTCAGCCAGGTCCTGTGCTGGACGGAAGCCCGTGAAGAAGGCGCGCGCTACAGTACCTGTAGCTTGTGCCTTGTTTACGGTGATTACGTTTTCAGCCCAATCCATGTAGGTGTTAGCTGCAACTTGTTGCGTGGTCGGAGCCTGACCGTCGATTTTCACCCAACGCCAGCTGTCGCTGCCGTTTTCGAGCGAGTGAATACCGATACCCCATTGGTTGTTGGCTTGCAGCGTGTTCAAGCAAGTGGTGACGTTGCCACCGCTGGCATTTTCGTGGATGGCAGCTGCACCAGCACCCGGCAATACGTTGAAATTACCAGTTGCTGTCGGTTGAGTGAGCGGCGTGTTGTCGACAGCTGGCGGGATGGGTTGCGAACAAGGGTTGTTCAGGAAAAGTGCGTTAGCTTGAGCCTGGGTACCGGAACCGATAGTGCGACGGCAAACGTGTACGCGATCGTTTAATGGCGGGACCGTTGCCAGCGTCGGAAGTTTAGTGCCGGTAGGATTTTCGAAACTGTTCCAGCTACCGATTTTGCCCGAAAGAAGACTGGTGATTTGCGTGCGAGTCAAGGATGGAATATCGGCTAACGCATCCGAACCCTCACTCAGACCCTGCGCTTTTTGCAGAGCGTTACGTAAGTTCAACGTGACGGGAACACCGAAGGTGAGCGACAAAGTCGGCAAGGTATCGAGATTGTTTACGTCGAATACCCCGATTGCATTAGGTCCGCCCTGAACGAAGAGCGCAGGTTCAACATCGGAGAAACCAATTGTTGGGACAACTGCCGCTGCGCCTGTAGCACCGCAAGTCCAAACCTGAACACCCGCCACGCCTTGAACAGTGAAAGTGCCTTGACTGGTGCAGTTGGTGGTATTGAGTGCACGCGAAGTTTCGGTAGGAGCCACACCATTGGCAACGGGAACCACACCACGCGCAGAGCCGCCAGCGGTCAGTTTGCGGAACAGGAAAGTCGTCGCATCGGCAGTATCACCGTCGCTGTTGGCATCGAACGACAGCGAAGCTTCAGTCGCTGCGCAAGCAATAGCTGTATCGTTAGTGCCAATGTAAGTGCCGGCCGCTACTTGCGCAGGGGTGTTATTGGTGTAGAGGTCGCGATCACCGGTGCAGAGGTTCGACAGTACGTGACCAATGACGGCTTTATCTTGAGCGGAAGCACCAGCGGCGTTGACTTTAGCCGCAGCGATGATTGTGTCGAAGCCGGAAGCAGCGCTCGGATCGATAGCGTGGGCAGCACTGATCATCAAAGAACCAGCAGCGATTGCAATAGAGAGAGCATTGAGTTTCATGTTTCTATCCTCGAAGCGAGACCTTAGCCTTCAGACGAGCTGAAGGCTTTGGCCGATTGAATAACAGAATTATTTAGGCGCGACGGCGACGAGCAATGCCACCCAAACCGAGCAGCGCGGAACCCATCAACCATGCAGCTGCAGGCACCGGTACAGCTGGTGTCGCGGAAACGAGGGAGATCGAGCCACCAGCGAGGTTCAATGTTGCGGTGCCAAGCAATTGATTGAGCGGATCACCGAAACCGTCATCTTGCGTGTAACCTTTCAGCCATAGCTCAACTAAGCTGCCATTGGCGCCGCTGGCGTCACGATTAAATACGCCCTCGTACCAGGCAACGCCGTTCAATGAGCTACCGGCATAACCGAGACCACCTGCAGCTACGCTATGGCCAGGGTTTTCATCAACTAAGTCATAGGCAAAACCGGTACCGGAAGCAATGAGATCGAGAACGCTAATAGCTCCGGCAATAGAGCCGTCGGTATTGGTGGAATCAGTATCCCAAACGGTTTGACCTGGGGTCAGCGAATAGATGAGACCACGCTCGCTGTAATTAAACTCAGCGTATTCATCGTTCAGGTATTGAGTGTTACTGCCAGCAAAAAGTGCATATTGCACATTGCTGTAATTGCCGCCGAAGATGCCGATATGAGCCGAATCAAGACCGATAGTGCCAGTGTAACCAGCGCGGAGCTGATTGAAGGTTACGCCGAGATCCTGGGTGTAAGAGTTTTGCGTAACAGGATCAAAAGCCAACAGCACGAGTTCGCCATTACCGTTGATCAACAGCGGATCGTTACCTGTGTTCCACGCAGCATTCGCGCTAGAAACTGCAACGAGCGATACAGCCAGAGCCAGAAGAGATTTTTTCATTGTCATTTCCCCTAATAGAAGCCAAGTGAAAGTTTCGTAAAACCGAAAATGCAACGCGATTCGTTCGTGCTGCATTTAACCTCTGAATTTTTTGCGGCTACCTCGGCAAAAATTTCAGCTTTCACGGTGGCGGCCCGGCCATCTTGCAAAACTCAAAAATAAACAAGACCCGTGGCTTTCCGAACCCGCCTCGCGACGAGGGTGGCGTTTCCGTCAACGATCGATCCGCAACTAACGAAATAAGTTAGCCGCGAAAGCCAATCCGTAAATCGGCGTCGATCGACAAACTTTTTAACAAACGAAATTCGCCGGACAATGTCGATGCAGTGAATAATTTTTTAAATTTGCTTCATTCATTGCACAGACGATTTGTATTGCATCCGGCGACAGGGGGGATTTTCGGAGACGATGGTTACACGCGTATTATTTCGGCTGCATACAAAACGTAATACAGCGGCGGGCGGTGTTTGGCACTGCTTAAGAAATCGTCAATTTTCTTTACACTTATGTTACGCATGCGTAATATTGGCCGGCCAAAAGCGGTTTGCCGGCACTCCTGCAAGAATCCCTTCGAGGCACATAAATAGTTGTTTTTAAATACAGTTTAAGCTGACCGCGTCCACATCCTGTCAAGGCTCGGCAGTGCGGTATAAATATTGCTTAACTACCGGTCTTGTTTGCCCGTCTACAGTTATGGACAAATGAGGAAGTCGAGGGCGAAAACCCGTTTCACGGTAAGAAAAACTTAATCGTAAATTAATAGGAACGTGTTCTCATCACGTGCAATTAGTTGTGCGTACAAAGCCTGTGCGTTTTACGATGCAGCTGGATACAAAAAGTCAAATAGAACGTTGTCATTTATTCATGCGGTATTTCCATAAAACCTTAACAAAAGAGAGGACCACACCATGAAAATCCAAGGAATTATTTCCGCGGCTGTTTTAACCAGTGCAGTTTTGTCCGCCCCGGCGTTTGCATGTGCACCGGGAGAGGGCGTGCTTGACACGCTTTCCAACACGCCCGGCGTGATCACCGATATCACCTGCGGCAAATACGAATTCTCGGGAATCAATTCGGAATACGACACCTGGTTCTCCAATCGCTGGACACTCTACGCCACGGAAGATTTGACCGTGTCAGTCAGCGTTTTCGATTTCGAAAGCGATCTCGATGATGCGGACGGAAAAAAATTCGATACAAGAGATTTATCGTTCACGGTTTTCGATAACGACGCTGGCCAGTTTCTTGGCTGGGCCAGTGAAAACGAAACGCTCAGCAGCCTGCAGTTAACGGCTGGCAAGTGGTACACGCTGAAGGTTTACGGAAATGTCGGCGGCATTGAAGGCAGCACATTCAGCGGCATTCTTGAAACTTCGGTAACCCAGGTACCGGTCGGCCCCACAGCTCCGCTGTTAGGTTCCGCACTCGGATTGCTCGCTCTGCGTCTTCGCAAACGCGCTGCTGCGGATGTGAACGCCTAAGGGTTTCAGCACCAACCTGGCCGCTGTCGTTCGATAAGGTAATTTAGTGTTGGTTTGAATAAAGGCGTCTTATAAGATCATGCATCCCGACGCATGAACTGGAGACGCCTTTGACCAGCGCGACCGATAGCGGCCAATCCATCCCGTTTTCTCCCCCGCCCCGTTCGCAATATTCATTGCTGCCTGTCCGGCTGCTCTGTTTTCTTCTGGCTTTTGCGGCCAACTTCGCGGCCAATGCGGCGACACCCCGCGTCCTGCCGCCGGACAACGCCTTTAAACCCGAGGAGCTGGGTATCGTTATCAACGATAGCGATCCGCTGAGCGTTCAGATCGGCAACTATTATCAGCAGCGCCGCAATATTCCGGCTGCCAATGTCGTCCATTTGAATTTTTCAACGGACAAGTCGGAAATCACACCCGGCGAATTTGCCGTGCAGAAAAAACTGCTCGACAAACGCTTACCCAAACAGGTTCAGGGTCTGGCGTTAACGTGGGCGACACCCTATCGCGTCGGCTGTATGTCGATCACCGCGGCTTTCGCTTTCGGTTTCGACATGCGCTACTGCGCGACAGGTTGTGTCACCACGGCACCGAGCGATTATTTCAACAGCGATAGTCGAAAGCCGTTTGAAAGCGCCAGGATTCGCCCAACGATGATGATTGCGGCGCGCGAGTTTCGCGACGCCACCGCTTTGATCGAGCGCGGCATAGCCGCCGATGGGTCACTTCCCAAAGGAGAGGCTTATTTGCTGGAAACCTCGGATAAGGCGCGCAGCAACCGCAGGATATTTTTTGCAGAAGCGCGCCGTGCATTCAGCGATCAACTGCCTGTCAACATTTTACGAATGGATACCCTGAAGAATGCACAAAACGTCATGTTTTACTTCACCGGCCTGGTGAGCGTTTCCGATATCGAAACCAATCGCTTTTTGCCTGGCGCGGTGGCCGATCATCTCACCTCGCACGGCGGCCGCTTGACGGATAGTACACAGATGAGTTCGCTTCGCTGGCTCGAAGCGGGCGCCACCGGCAGTTATGGCACCGTGGTCGAGCCCTGCGCATTTCCAGAAAAATTTCCGAATCCGATCGTTCTCATGCAGCACTATCTCGCCGGCGAGACATTGATCGAGGCGTACTGGAAAAGCGTGGCGATGCCCGGACAGGGCGTATTTATCGGCGAACCGCTGGCGCGCCCTTATGGCGGTTATCGGGTGCAGCAGCATAACGGTCGCTGGCACGTCGAAGGACCGGCATTGCGGCCCGGTACTTACACATTGCTGGGCGCCGACAAAATGGAGGGGCCGTTCGAACATATCGCCAGCGGTCTGCAGGTAAGCGCGCTGATGCGAACGCTGGAATTGCCGCCGCCGCTGCGCAACTTTTATAAGCTGAGCCGCATCGACACAGGGATCAATCTGATTCCGACCTCACCCTGAACCGAAAAAAAAGGCCGCTATTGCGGCCGTTTATCTATCACCGGGACAGCTCAGATCGCACGTAACCCGCGGCGCATGTCCTCTTTCAGATCGTCGATATTTTCCAGTCCGACAGCAACGCGAATCAGCGTATCGGTAATGCCGGCGGCTTTACGCTCCTGATCGGATATCCGCCCATGCGTCGTCGTCGCCGGATGGACGATAGTCGTTTTTACATCGCCGAGATTTGCGGTGATCGAGCAAATACGCGTCGCATCGATAAAGCGCCAGGCCGCCGCCTTGTCGCCGCGCACCTGAAAAGACATGACACCGCCAAAGGCGCGCTGCTGTTTCGCAGCGAGCTCATGCTGCGGATGCGACGACAAGCCCGCATAAAAAACCCGTTCGATGCCGTCCTGCTCCTCAAGAAATTGTGCGAGCTCGAGTGCGTTGCGGCTATGTGCATCCATCCGCAGGCGCAACGTTTCCAGCCCCTTCAAAAATACCCAGGCATTGAAAGGGCTCATGCTCGGTCCTGCCGAACGGATAAACGCGAAAACCTCCTCCATTTTTTCGCGTTTGCCGAGCACCGCACCACCGAGACAGCGGCCCTGTCCATCGAGATATTTTGTCGCCGAATGCACCACGATATCGGCACCGAGCTCTAACGGTTTTTGTAAGGCTGGCGAACAGAAGCAATTATCGACAACGAGCTGGCAACCATGTTTTTTTGCCAGTGCGGCTATCGCCGGAATATCGGCAATTTCGTTGAGCGGATTCGACGGCGTTTCGAGAAACAGCAATTTCGTATTCGGTTTGATCGCATTCGCCCACGCACCGAGATCAGTCAGCGCCACGAAGGTGGTCTCGACACCGAATTTTGCGAGGTATTTGCTGAATACCGTCGTCGTCGTTCCGAACACGCTGCGCGAGCAGACGATATGATCGCCCGACTTCAGCAGCGCCACGCAGGTACTCAAAATCGCCGCCATGCCAGACGCCGTCGCAACACCCATCTCCGCGCCTTCCATTGCCGCCAGACGCTCTTCGAAGGTGCGTACGGTCGGATTGGTATAGCGCGAATACACATTACCCGGCTCGCTACCCGCGAAACGCGCGGCAGCCTGCCCGGCGCTTTCGAATACATAGCTCGATGTCAGAAACATCGCTTCGCTGTGTTCACCTTCCGCCGTGCGCTGATACCCCGCACGAATCGCGAGCGTATCGAGATGCGCCTCCTGCAGTATTTCGTGCAACTGGCTTTCCCGCCCCTGAGTATCGTTGTCAGACATGATTTTTCACCTCGCATATCCCCTCATATGACATCTCTCGATGTTCCACCGCCGAGGGCGAATCACAAAATCGTATTGTGCAAGCCCACGATATTGCTGCCGATATCGTCATGCCCCGACTTATTGCTGTCGTTGCGCGCATCGGCGAGGCGCATCAGATATTCTTCGGTCAAATCGCCACTGACGTATTTGCCATCGAATACCGCGCAATCGAATTGCGTCAGATTCGGATTGCCTTCGGCGGAGCTCGCTACCAGATCGTCGAGATCCTGATAAACCAGCCAGTCGGCGCCGATCAGCTGGCACACTTCCTCATCGGTGCGGCCATGGGCAATCAATTCGTCCGCTGTCGGCATATCGATGCCATAAACATTCGGATAACGCACCGGCGGCGAAGCCGATGCGAAATACACTTTGCACGCACCGGCTTCGCGCGCCATTTCGATAATCTGCTGGCAGGTGGTGCCGCGCACAATCGAATCGTCGACGAGCAGAACGTTTTTGCCCTGAAATTCGAGACCGATCGCGTTGAGTTTCTGGCGCACCGATTTCTTGCGCTGATTTTGCCCCGGCATGATGAACGTACGGCCGATATAGCGGTTCTTCACCAGACCTTCGCGGAATTTCACGCCGAGCCCGTACGCCAGCGATTGTCCCGCGACACGACTGGAATCCGGAATCGGAATCACCACATCGATATCGTGGTCGGGACGCAGACGCAGAATTTTTTCCGCGAGTTTTTCGCCTTGACGCAAACGCGCCTTGTACACCGAAACGCCATCCATGATCGAATCGGGGCGCGCGAAATAGACGTGCTCGAAAATACACGGCCGCAATCTCGGATTATCCGCGCACTGCTGCGTCGTCACGTCGCCTTTCGCAGAAATATAAACAGCTTCGCCCGGGTCGATATCGCGCAGTAATTTAAACCCGAGCGCATCGAGCGCAACGCTTTCGGAGGCCAGCATATATTCGTCGCCGCCGGCGGTCTCGCGCTTGCCCAATACCAGCGGGCGAATGCCGTTGGGATCGCGAAAGCCGATGATGCCGTAATCCGCGATCATCGCGATCACCGCGTAGGCACCGCTACAGCGCGCGTGCACACCTTTCACCGCCGCAAAAATATCGGCAGCGCTCGGCACCAGCTTGCCGAGCGTTTGCAGTTCGTGCGCAAAGACATTCAGCAATACTTCGGAATCGGAATCGGTATTCAGATGGCGCAGATCCGACTGGAAAATTTCGCGATTGAGCTCATCGGCATTGGTGAGATTGCCGTTGTGCGCGAGCGCAATACCGTAAGGTGAATTCACGTAGAACGGCTGCGCCAGCGCGCGGCTCGATGTGCCCGCCGTGGGATAGCGCACGTGACCGACGCCCATGCTGCCGATCAGCTGCTGCATATGGCGCGTATGAAAAACATCGCGCACCAGTCCGTTATCCTTGCGCAAATTGAATTTGCCGCGATGGCAGGTCACGATACCCGCCGCATCCTGACCGCGATGCTGCAACACCGTCAATGCATCATAAATTTCCTGATTGACGTTATGTCCGGCAACAATGCCAACAATACCGCACATGTCAGTTACCCTCGAACGTAATTTGAGTCACTGTAAATTCACAGAAAAATTCGAATAACGCGTATCCGAAAATCCGGTCAGCGCAAGCGCGCCCTGGTTGTTTGCGCTTTCTCGGCGAGTGATCTGCTCCAGCCCATCATTTCACTGAAGGTTTCGCGCGCCCAGCCTTCGCAGGCTTCGAAATGCGGAATCAATTGCGATTGATGCCACCACAGATCCTGCCGCATCGAAGGCAGCGCCATCGGCAGCAGGGTGACGAGTGCCAGTACGATCAGTAATCCGCGCGCAGCGCCGAATGCAGTGCCGAGGATGCGGTCGACCGCGCCGAGACCTGCGCCAAGAACGAATTGATGAATGAGCCAGTTGAGCAATGCACCGATCAGCAACGTCAGTGCGAATAACGCCAGAAAGGCCAGCACGGTACGTATCGATGCCGTATCGATCCATCTGGAAAAAACCAGTGCGAGACGCTCATGAAACGCAATCGCAACAAAGCTGGCTGCAATCCAGCTGATCAACGACAGCATTTCTTTAATGAAGCCGCGCAGCAAACTGAGCGCACAGGACAAACCGATAATGGCGATAACAGTCCAGTCAGCCCAGTTCAATGACATAAGCGCGCGCAGTTCCAGGAAGGAGGAAGCTGCGCATTGTAGCAGAGCGAGAATATTCGTAGCAGCGCGGCATATGCGTAGATGTCATTGATCGCTTCACTTCTGCGGCGACTGGAACCGCACGATTTTACTGTCGACCTTGAGCGCCGCATCGATGGCGCGCTTCTGCTCGTCGGCGCGTTCGCGACTGAGCTTCGGCCCGACGAAAACCTTGAATCCATTCGGCGCACTCGGCGTTTTATAGGCTTCGGTATAGGCCTTGAATCCGCTCTGCTGCAATGTCGCCTTCACCTTATCGGCGCTCGCCTGGGTCGAGAACAGACCGACCTGTATCACCCAGGCCACGGGCAAACCCTGCTGATCCAGTGCAAAAGTTTCCTTTTTTGCGGCCACGGGCGCTTTTTCCGCAGCGGACTGCGGCTTTTGCACAGCCGTTCCGGGCGGACTGACCGGGCGAACCGGCACCACAGGCTTATCGACCGGAGCACTGTTTGTCGGGGTCGGAGTGTTGCGGGGCGGAGCGCTGCCAGCTGCGGCGTGGTCGATCGCGGCACTGGCGGGCGAAACATCGGCCGGCGATGCGGGCTCGGGCACATCGAATGGCTGAATATCGGGCGCTGGCGGAATCTGCGTGGAGCGCGATACCGGATCGACCGGGCTGTCCCCGCTCAATAGCCAGAACCAGGCAATGACACCAATGACAAGCAAAGCGATGCCACCGACCAGCCGCTGTTTCAGGCTATCCCCTCTCAATTCCTCAACCACCATCTGACTCCCCCTCGGCGCGCGGCGTCTGCATCCCGATTTTCGCCAGAACCGCCTCCACCGTAAAAAATGATCCGAACACCAGAATGCGATCGCCCGCTTGCGCCTGCGCGATTGCCGCTTCGAAAGTCGCGATAATCGTCGCTTCTTCGACGATGTCACCAACGCCCGCCGCGCGCAATTTTGCGCCAATAAGCTCGACCGGCGCCGCACGCGGATTATCGGGCAACGCACCCACATACCACGCATCGATACAACTTTTTAATGGCGCGATCACGGCATCGACATCCTTATCGATCATCATCGCAAACACCGCGAAGGTACGACCCGATACGCGCGTTTGTGCCAGGCGCTGCGCCAGCCAGCGCGCCGCGTGCGGATTGTGCCCGACATCGAGAATAACTTCGATCGCGCCATGTTCCATGCGCTGAAGTTCCATGCGCTGAAAACGCCCTGCCAGATTCGCCGCGCTCAATCCTGCAGCGATGGCATTCGCATCGATATTCAGCGGCAGGCAATGCAATGCCGCAAGCGCCGCAGCGGCGCTGGGTAAAGGCAGTGACGGTTTCGGCAAATCCGCATAATGCGCATTGCGCGGCAATTGCGATGATGACCAGGACCACGACGATTCGCCTTCGGTGAAAATGAAAGCATCGCCAACCGCATAAAAATTCGCACCGAGGTTTCCTGCCGCTGCAACAACGCTGCGCGGCGGATCCGGATCGACACAGATCGCCGGCCTGTGCGCACGAAAAATACCGGCTTTTTCAGCGCCGATGCTTTCGCGATCCGGGCCCAGCCAATCCTGATGATCCAGATCGATACTGGTGAGCACGGCCACATCGGGATCGATGATATTGACCGCGTCGAGACGACCGCCGAGTCCGACCTCCAGAATGACGACATCGGGTTGCGCGCGCTGAAACAGCCACAACGCTGCGAGCGTGCCGAACTCGAAATAGGTGAGAGAGATATCGCCGAGCGCCGCGTGTACGGCGCTGAAGGCCTCGCACAACTGAGCGTCGCTTACCGCGGTGCCATCGATACGCACGCGCTCGTTGTAATGCAATAAATGCGGAGATGTGTAGGCGCCGACACGAAAGTTCGCGGCGCGCAGAATGGCTTCGAGAAAGGCAACACAAGAGCCCTTGCCATTGGTGCCGCCAACCGTAATTACTTTAGCGCGGCAAAGACCGACTGTTAGATTTTTTGCAACACCGGCAACACGCGCCAGACCCAGTTCGATCTGACGTGGATGGTGCGCCTCCATCCATGTCAGCCATTCCACTAATGTGCGCGGTTTTCCCATTAATCATTCAACAGTAAGTTACGCAGCGGGAGCCGGTTTTCTGGTGAGTTTGGCAAGCACGCGCGCGAGCGTATCGCGCATATCGCGCCGATGCACGATCATATCGATGGCACCGTGTTCGAGCAGAAATTCGCTGCGCTGAAATCCGGGTGGCAATTTCTGGCGAATCGTTTGCTCGATGATATTCGGCCCCGCAAAACCGGCGCGCGCGCCTGGCTCCGCCACATTGATATCGCCGAGCAGAGCCAGACTTGCGGAAACACCGCCGTAAATGGGATCAGTGAGCACGGAAATATACGGCACACCCTGCTGCTTCATGCGTTCGAGCACTGCGCTCGTCTTCGCCATCTGCATGAGTGAAATGAGCGCCTCCTGCATACGCGCGCCGCCCGAGGCGGAAAAACACACGAGCGGCATATTTTCTTCCAGGGCCAGCATCGCGGCACGCTTGAAACGTTCGCCGACCACATTACCCATCGAGCCGCCGTGAAAATTGAATTCGAAAGCTGCGACAACCACAGGCATCAACTTCAACGAGCCGCGCATTGCAACCAGCGCGTCTTTTTCGCCGGTTTCTTTTTGCGCCTGAGTCAGGCGGTCTTTGTATTTTTTGATGTCTTTAAATTTGAGCCTGTCGACGGGCACGACATCGGTTGCGATTTCTTCACGACCATCGGCATCGAGAAACATATGCAAGCGCGCACGCGCACCGACGCGCATGTGGTGATCGCACTTGGGACAGACATCGAAATTTTTTTCCAGCTCGGGACGATATAACGGCGCATCGCATTTCGGGCATTTCTTCCAGAGCCCTTCCGGCACCGACGTGCGCCGGTCTTTTACATCGGTGGGGCGATTGAGTGCAGGAACAATTTTATCGATCCAACTCATGGCAAAACCTCATCAGTTTTGACGGCAATACCAGCCACTTTGCGTCATCGTTTGCCGCGACGGGTTCTCATTAAATATTATCGACCGCATGTCGAATTTCGGCGAGCAATTGCGTGGGGCCTGCAACTAATTCAGCACCGGTTTTATTTTGCTGCGCAGCTTTCGCCACCAGATCGACCAGCGCACTGCCGATCACGACACCTTCAGCTACGCGCGCAATCGCCTGCGCCGAGTTTGCATCTTTAATGCCGAAGCCAACCGTGATGGGCAGAGCGGTGATCGCCTTGATACGCTGCAACATGGTGCGCACGGCATCGATATCCAGATGCCCGGCGCCGGTGACGCCTTTCAGCGATACGCAATATAGATATCCACTTGCCAATTCAGCGATAGCACGAATGCGCTGATCGGTCGTCGTCGGTGCGAGCAGGAAAATATTATCGATACCGACACGACGCAATTGCGCATTCAGATCGTCGGCTTCTTCAGGTGGCAGATCAACGGTGAGCAAACCATCGATGCCCGCGCTTGCCGCGGCGTCGGCGAATTGCGCATAGCCCATATATTCCACAGGGTTCGCATACCCCATCAACACGATCGGCGTCTTGTCGTCGGTTTTGCGAAACTCGGCAACGATGGCGAGCACATCGCGCAAGCTCGTGCGATGTGCGAGCGCGCGCTCGTGACCGAGCTGAATGACCGGGCCCTCAGCCATCGGATCGGAAAACGGCACGCCGAGCTCGATAATATCGGCGCCCGCTTTTACCAGACCCTGCATGAGTGGCAATGTCGCTTCGAGTTGCGGATCGCCCGCAACGATATACGGCACCACGGCCTTTCGATTGTTCTTGCGCAACTGCGCAAGCGTGTCAGCTATTCGACTCAAGATAACGCCCTGCTCAATGATTTCCCGCACGAAAAATCGCGGAGAGAATTCGTTTACAAACTAATGCCATCAAGGCTGGCAACGGTATGAATATCCTTGTCGCCGCGTCCCGATAAATTCGCGATGATGATTTGCTCCCTGCGCATGGTCGGCGCGAGCTTTTCAACGTACGCGAGCGCATGACTCGATTCGAGCGCGGGCATGATGCCTTCGGTGCGCGTCACTTTGCGAAATGCCGCGAGCGCTTCGTCGTCGTTGATCGCGACATAATTCACGCGACCGATATCACGCAGCCACGAATGCTCGGGGCCGACGCCGGGATAATCGAGACCCGCCGATATCGAATGCGTTTCGATGATCTGCCCGGCTTCGTCCTGCATCAAGTACGTGCGATTGCCGTGCAGTACGCCGGGGCGACCGGCATTGAGCGGTGCTGCATGCCTGCCGGTTTCGATGCCGTAGCCGCCCGCTTCGACGCCGTACATTTGCACCGAGGCATCGCTCAGAAATGGATGAAACAAACCGATGGCATTCGAGCCGCCACCCACACACGCCACTAACGCATCGGGTAAGCGGCCGGTCAATTCAGCGCATTGCGTCTTCGCTTCGCGACCGATGACCGACTGGAAATCGCGCACGAGTTTCGGATAAGGATGCGGGCCCGCGACGGTGCCGATAATATAAAACGTGTTGTCGACATTGGTGACCCAATCGCGCAGCGCTTCATTCATCGCATCTTTCAATGTGCGCGAACCAGACTTTACCGGAATCACCTCGGCACCGAGCAATTTCATGCGGTAGACATTGAGCGATTGCCGACGCACATCTTCCTCGCCCATGTATACCTGACATTCCATGCCAAAACGCGCGGCGACGGTCGCCGTTGCAACGCCGTGCTGGCCCGCACCGGTTTCCGCGATCACACGCTTCTTGCCCATGTATTTTGCGAGCAAACCCTGACCGACGGTGTTGTTAACTTTGTGCGCGCCGGTGTGATTCAAATCTTCGCGCTTCAGATAAATCTGCGCGCCACCCAGCTCGCGGCTCCAGCGCTCGGCGTAATACAGCGGCGAAGGGCGGCCGACATAATGCGCGAGATCGCGATCGAATTCGGCGCGAAACTTTTCGTCGACCGACAATGTGTTGTACGCGTTCTCCAATTCTTCGAGCGCACACATCAATGTTTCAGCGACGAATTTGCCGCCATGAATACCGAAGTGGCCGCGCGCATCGGGCATGGCCGAATAATCAATTGAACTCAGAGAAGGATTGTCGGAAGTAGATTTAGTCATCACCGGAAGGCTCACTGCAATTCGAGATCGGCGCGGCGCACGGCCGCGATAAATGCTTCAATTTTTTTTGCGTCTTTGATGCCGGGCGCGGATTCGACACCGCCGCTCACATCGACCGCATAAGGCCGCACCTGGGCAATGGCATCGCCGACATTTTCTGGCGATAAACCGCCAGCAAGAATAATTTTATTGCACAGCGATTGTGGTACGCGCTGCCATGCGAAGGTTTCGCCGGTACCACCCGCCACACCGGCACGATAGGTATCGAGCAACAGCGAACGCGCAGCTTTAAATTGTTGCGCCACTGCAATCACATCGAGATCGTCACGCATGCGCAGCGCTTTGCAATAGGGACGTAAAAATTGTGAGCAGTACTCAGGACTCTCAGCGCCGTGAAATTGCAACAGATCGAGCGGCACCGTATCGAGCACGTCATTGACGACGCTCGCTTCGGCATCGACAAACAATCCCACCGCAGTGACATACGCAGGCAACGCTGCACAAATGGCGCTTGCCGTCTGGGCATTTACCGCGCGCGGGCTGTTCGCAAAAAATACCAGACCGATCGCATCGGCACCTGCCGCTGCCGCAGCCAGCGCGTCTTCGACTCGGGTAATGCCGCAGATTTTTATACGGGTTCGGCGCAGGGCCATGGATTGTTCGGCTTGCAAAATGGAAGGCCGAATCGTATCAGATCGCGCGCGCGACTGTCTGCCTTTCACCGGGATCCGGATTACGTATTGAGGAATGCCGGACCCAGCGAATCAGGCGGCAATGCAAACCCGGCGGGATAATGCACATCGACCAGATAAAGCCCTTGCGGCGGCGCCGTGGGCGCGGCGAGCGTGCGATCCTTTGCCGCAAAAACTTCGGCGATCCAGCCCGGAGGTTGCCGGCCATTCCCTACGGCCAGCAATGCACCGACGATATTGCGCACCATGTGCAGCAGAAATGCATTCGCCTGTATATCGACAACGATAAAATCGCCACGGCGCGACACCGTCACATGATGCACATTGCGCATCGGCGTATTCGATTGACAACCCGCACCGCGGAACGATGAAAAATTCTGTTCGCCGAGCAGGCACTGCGCTTCGCGATGCATGAGGTCGGCATCGAGTGCATGCGGAAAAAACGTGGTGAGCGAACCGAGATGCGCCGAGCGCGTCGGATGATTGTGAATGATGTAGCGATAGCGGCGTGCGGTGGCGGAAAAGCGCGCATGAAAATCGGCTGACACCGGTTTCGCCCACTTGATTGCGATCCCTTCCGGCAATGCGGTATTGCCACCGAAAACCCACGCTTTTTCGGGCCGCGCCACCGGGGTATCGAAATGCACAACCTGATGCGAGCCGTGCACACCGGTATCGGTGCGGCCGGCGCAGACGGTCGTGATCGGAGCCGAGGCTATTTGCGAGAGCGCGTTTTCAAGCGTTTCCTGCACGGTCGGCAGGTTGAGATTGCGCTGCGATTGCCAGCCGAAGAACGAATTTCCGTTGTATTCGACAGCAAGGGCAACGCGGTCGCCCGCGGCAAACTGCGCCGTGAACGACCGCTGTGTCATCGTTAGCCGATGCGGGAGAGCAGATTGGAAGCTTCCTGTTTCTGCGTGTCGGTACCTTCCTGCAGGACCTCATCGAGAATATCTCTGGCACCGTCGGTGTCGCCCATATCGATATAGGCTCGCGCCAGATCGAGCTTGGTCGCAACCTCATCGGCATCGGCGAGGAAGTCGAAATCATCCCCGCTTTCCAGCGTCGGTGCAGCGGCAGCCGGAGCGGGCGCCGCCTGATTCAATCCCGCAAACACATCCATTTCCGGCCCGGCTTCGGTGGCACTGCCGGATTCGACAAACGGCTCTTCGAAATCGGGAGCTTCCAGCTCAGTGCTGTCGATGCGTTCGATATCGGGCAGCTCGGTGCCGGCCTGACTCAGATCGAACTCCTCGGGCAACTCGAGATCGCCGCCGAGATCGATCTGCGCCAGCGCAGTATCGCCGCGATTGCCCGGCGCGCCGGACAGATCATCGAGATCGTCCAGACTCTCCGCGTCGCCCATGCTGCTCAGCGCATGGTCGAGGTCGTCATCGCCGAGATCGAGCTCCAGCCCTGCGTCATCGGACGATGCCAGATCGTCCGCAGGCGGCGTCACGAAACCCGTGTTGCCGGCATTTTCGGTTTGCAGCTCGCCGGTGCTGGCGAAATCGCCGGCTCTGAAATCATCGGCTGGCTCGAAGCTGTCGGTCGACTCGAAGCTGTCGGTCGTTTCGAAGCTATCGGCCGTCTCGAAACTGGCGGGCGGCGGGCTGAAGTTGTCGGCATTGCCGAAGGTGTTATCGAAGCTCGGCGCGGATTTGGTTTCGTCCAGGAAGCTGTCGGCGAGATTCGAATCCAGCTCGCCATCCAGAATTTCGTCATCGAGATCGAGATCCAGCTCATCGACCTCTTCCTCGCGGACAAGATCGGCTTCGAGGCTGTTCTCGAGCGCCGCCAGATCGTCATCGAGATCGAGCTCGGCTTCCGCTTCGGACGCTGCCGCTGCGGGTTCGTCATCCAGCTCAAGATCCAGATCCAGCTCGGAAGCGGCTGCACTCGCTGCGGCAGTACCAATGGCTGCAGCGGCGAACGCGGTGCCCGCACCGGAGGCGCCTGCGCCCGGCAGGTCGTCGAGCCAGTCGGAAATGCCATCGACGGAGGACAGCAAATCTTTTACATGGGCGACCGCGCTGCTATCACCCAGACCCTGCAGCGCCACGAACTGCTGGCGGAACGCTTCCTTGTTGCGCATCTCGATATAGACTTCGAGCAGCTTCACGCGCAGATCGCTGCGGCCCGGTTCGGCATCGATGGCGCCCGTCAGCAGATCGACCGCCTGCTGGTAACGACCGTAGGCGATGTAGATATCCGCCTCGGCGATCGGATCGCCGGTTTCCGGACGCACTGTCTTTTGCGGCGTCTCGGCAACGGGTTTCTCGCTCTCGGCATCCTGAATGGCCGTTTCGTCGATGGGCGCGACTTCGTCCGCCGGCGACTCATCGAACGCCGAGGTATCGAATGCAAAGCGATCGCCCTCGTCGAGCGCCAGCGAATCGGACTCTTCCTGACGTTCGAGCCACGCCTTGCGGCGCTGACGCTTGATCAGCATCGGAATGCCCAGTGCCGCGATGATTGCCGCAATGCCGGCGCCCAGGAAGTAGTAGCGATTGTCCACCAGCTTTTCGAACGACGCGTGCTCGGGTGGAACCGCCGGCTTCGCCGCGGGCTTGGGTACGGGTTTCGGTGCCGGCGGCGTTACCGGAGTCACCACCGGTGCGGGAGCGGCCGCTGTCTCGGCGGGTGTCGACTCGGGTGCGGGCGCCGCAGCCGTCGGTGTTTCAGCTGCCGGTGCGGGTGTCGGGGCAGATTGCGGAGCGGCGTTCGAATCGCCGGAAGCCTTTGCCTGGACCGCCGCGAGCTGCTCATCCTTCAGCGAAATCAGGCGCTGCAGCGTCGCGATCTGACGCTCCATATCATCGAGCCGCGACTGCAACTCCTTATTGTCGCGCCGGCCTTTTTCGAGTGACTCCTGACTCTCGGTCAGCTGCCGGCGCAACGCATCGACGCCCTTGCCAGAGCTGCCACCCTTATCGGCAGTTCCTGCTGCGGCGATGGACAGGCGCGCCTGCTCGCGATAGTTACCTTCACTGCTCGATGGCTCTGGCGCACTCGCATCAAGTTGCGGACCGGCCGCCGGGGCGCTGGCGGCAGCAGAGCCAGACGCATGACCACCGCGCCATTCCTGTGTCTGGGTATCGACTTCCTGCGCGGCCTGCGCGGCGGTAATCGCACGCACTTCATCGGCATTCGGCAGACGCAGGACATAGCCCGACTTGATCAGATTGACGTTATTGCGGATAAAAACCTGCGGGTTCGCGCGCTGAATCGCAATCATCGTCTGCGCGACGGAAACATCGCTCGCAGGCTTGAAGCGTGCGGCGATTTTCGACAGCGTGTCATAGGCCTGCACGCGGTATTCGCCGGCGTTGTTCGCCGCCGGCATCGCCATATCGGCAGCGGGAATCGACGTCGCGGTTTCGGTTTCAGTCTGTACCACCGGCGGCTGTGCCGCCTTCGGCTTTACAGGTTGCGCACCGGAAGTGGCCGGCGCGACAGGTGCCGCCGCCCTGCTCGCGCTGAACGTCGGCGGATCGAGCAACACGGCAAATTCGCGCAGCAGACGACCGTTCGGCCAGCGCGCCTCAATCACAAAGTTCAGATAAGGCTCGACCACCGGTTCGCGCGTGGTGATTCTGATAGTGCCGCCACCGCCGCCATCCATATTCACGGCAAATTTCAGATTGGTGAGGAAGTAATCGCGATCGACGCCGGCACGCTGGAAATCCTCACTGCTGGCGAGACTGATCTTGATTTGGCTCGGATCGAGATCGCCCGTATCGAGCAATTTGATCTCGGCATTCAGCGGCTGATTCAGCGCCGACTTCACCGAAAGATTCCCCAGACCCATCGCGTCGGCAACGTTTGCCTGCAATGCACTCAATGCCAGAATTGCGACGGCGAGTTTCTTCCGCACCATGTTTTTCTACCCTGCTATCTCGCTGAGAATGTGTCGCCGGCCGCTGAGAGTCGTCGCTCCGCGCAGGCCAGGACGTCCAAATAGTTAGAATATGATTTTAGTAAATGACGTAAATATTAGTCACAGATGGCTTTTTAGCAAGGCTTCGGCAATTGCCACGGCGTTAATTGCGGCGCCTTTCCGAATATTATCGGCAACAGTCCACAGTTCGAGTTGCTGCGGGTTCGCGACCTGCTGAAGGCAGCGACTGACGAATACCGTATCGCTGGCAGTACCGATGGAAACGGGACTGAGCAATTCACCGGGCGAATCGGCGAACTCCAGTCCGGCGGTCGTCAACAACTCACGAATCTGCGCGGCTGCGCAATTTGCCTCCGTTTCGACGCGAACGATTTGACTATGGCCATAGAACACCGGCGCAAAAGTCTGACTCATCGCCACATCGAGCTGTCCCGCCTGCAGAAGTTTTTTAACCTCTTCGGCGCCACTGGATTCTTCGAGGGTATAGCCGCTTTCAGTAATAGCGTCAAACGCGGGGAGAACATTAAAGGCGATTTGAGAAGGGAATGACTTCTGCTCGATCGCCTGGACATTCAACAGGCGCGCAGTCTGACCCGCGAGCTCGGTGACACCGGCTTTGCCGAGTGCCGATACCGCGAGCAGTGTCGTGATATCGACCCGGCGCAAACCGAATTTTTGCTGGACGGGAAATAACGCCGAGCAGGCCTGAATCGCGGGTGCGCCCGGACTCGCGATAATTTGCGGTTTCGATAATGCTGCCAGCCCATCCGCGTTGATGTCGGGCACGACGAGCGGAACGTTTTTATCGAGACGAAACTGGCTGCTGACATCGATCACCCAACAACCGGATTTCGCAGCGCGCGGTGCATGCTTTCTGGCAACCGCTTTTGGCGCGCAGAAAAATGCGATTCGGCATTGCGCAAAATCGAAATCGTCGACCGGCCGAATTCGCACCGGCCGTTCGTTGAACATTGCGGTATCGCCATCGACATTGCTTCTGCCGAGTGCGTAAAGCTTCGCGACCGGAAAATCGCGCTCGACCAGTACCGACAGCAACGCTTCGCCGATGGTGCCGGTCGCCCCAACGACTGCAACATCAATTTTTTTCTGATCGCTCAAGACCATCACGCCTCACGCAGGATGCGAAGCATGCGGCGCAACGGCTCTGCAGCACCCCACAACAATTGATCGCCGATCACGAACGCACTGATGTACTCGGGACCCATATTGAGTTTGCGCACGCGACCAACGCCGATCTGCAAACCGCCGGTAATCGACACCGGCGTCAATTCCTTTGCGGTAAGCGCGCGATCGTTCGGCACCCATTTCACCCACGAATTGCCGGACTTGATCAGCGCTTCGATTTCGCCGAGCGGCAGATCCTTTTTCAATTTCAATGTCAGCGCAAGACTGTGGCAACGCATCGCACCGATGCGCACACACAAACCATCGACGGGAATGGCTTTCTCGCTGCCGATAATTTTGTTGACCTCGGCCTGGCCTTTCCACTCCTCCTTCGATTGACCGTTATCGAGCTGTTTATCGATCCACGGAATCAACCCGCCGGCGAGCGGCGCATCGAAAAATTCATGCGGGACATCTTCGCGAATCGTTTGCGCCACCTTGCGATCGATATCGATGATCGACGATGCCGGTGTCGCGAGTTGATCGGCGACCGCCGAGTGGATGACGCCCATACCTTTGAGCAGTTCACGCATGTGATTCGCGCCGCCGCCCGATGCCGCCTGATAGGTCATGGAGCTGACCCACTCGACCAAACCTTCGCGAAATAAACCGTTCACGCCCATCAGTAAAATCGAGTTGGTGCAGTTGCCGCCGATGAAGTTTTTCACGCCACGTTTCAAACCGTCGCGAATCAGATCGCCGTTGACGGGATCGAGAACAATGATGGCATCATTTTCCATACGCAGTGTCGATGCGGCATCGATCCAGTAACCCTGCCAGCCGGATTGACGCAATTTCGGAAATACTTCGCTCGTGTAATCGCCGCCCTGACACGAAATAATCACGTCGAGTTTTTTGAGTTCGTTGATGTCGAATGCATCTTTGAGCGGCGCTTTGGTTTTTGCGAAAGCTGGGCCTTCGCCGCCGACATTCGATGTGGTGAAAAATACCGACTCAATACCGTCGAAATCATTTTCCTGCTGCATGCGCTCCATCAATACGGAGCCGACCATACCGCGCCAACCGACAAAACCAACGCTTTTCATTTCTGTTCACCTGGATGTATTTAAATTCAGTGCCAACGATTTGGGCCGCTGCGAACTGGGAACATTTTTCAGGATCGCCACAAGTACATCCATGTAGGCTCCGTCGGCGACTTCCTGTCGCCGACGGTCCTGAAAAACATTCCCAGCTCTCCGCTAAGTGCTTTCTATTAACTACGTAACGCTCTTGCTACTGCATCGCCCATTTGCGATGTGTTAACCAGCTGCGTTCCTTCCGTGTAA
The DNA here is from genome assembly GCA_964631955.1 of uncultured Verrucomicrobiaceae bacterium. GTDB lineage: Bacteria > Pseudomonadota > Gammaproteobacteria > Pseudomonadales > CAMLJR01 > CAMLJR01. Next base: position 123,650 of record CAZWBA010000001.1, read on the forward strand.
ATATCTGGAGTACGCAAACCTTGATCGAGTACAACACCGATCGCTTTTTCGATTGCATCGGCAGCAGCAGGTGCGCCGAGCGAATAACGCAACATCATCGCCGCAGATAAAATCATCGCTAACGGATTCGCTTTTCCTTGCCCTGCGATATCGGGAGCCGAACCGTGACATGGTTCGTACATGCCAGCACCGCTTTCATTGAGCGATGCCGATGGCAGCATGCCGATCGAGCCGGTGAGCATTGCCGCTTCGTCCGACAAAATATCGCCAAACAAATTACCGGTAACGATCACATCGAATTGCTTTGGCGCACGCACGAGTTGCATTGCGCAGTTATCGACATACATATGCGACAACTCGACATCGGGATATTCCTTCGCAACTTCATCCATCACTTCGCGCCACAGCACCGTGCACTCCATGACGTTAGCTTTATCGACCGAGCACACTTTCTTGCCGCGTTTACGCGCAAGATCGAAGGCCAATCGACCGACGCGACGAACTTCGGATTCCGAATATTTATCGGTGTTGAAACCTTCGCGCTCGCCGTTTTCGAGCGTGCGGATACCGCGCGGCTCACCGAAATAAATGCCACCCGTCAATTCGCGCACGATCAGAATATCGAGACCCGCTACGAGTTCCTTTTTCAGCGACGATGCATCGGCCAATTGCGGATATAAAATCGCAGGGCGCAGATTACCGAACAGATCCAGCTCGGAACGAATCTTCAACAAACCCTTTTCAGGACGAATCGAGCGATCGAGCTTATCCCATTTCGGACCGCCGATCGCCGCGAATAAAATCGCATCGCTCGCACGCGCTTTATCGAGCGTTTCGTCAGGCAACGGCACACCGGTCGCATCGATGGCAGCACCGCCCATCAGCGCGTCATCGAATTGCAGCTCCAGCTGGAACTGCTCGTTGACGACGTGCATCACCTTCATCGTTTCAGCGGTGATTTCGGGGCCGATACCATCGCCGGAAATTACGAGAACTTTTTTACTCACACGCCACTCCACAATTTTACGTAGGGGCGCTGCTTGCTGCGCCCTGATTACCGTCCTAACAATTGGGCGCAGCAAGCAGCGCCCCTACAATTATCCAGCCAGCGGCGTAAACAACCACGGCGCATTTTTAGCCCATTGCTGCTCGAATGATTTAATCGCATCGGCGTCTTTAAGCGTGATGCCGATATCGTCGAGGCCATTGACCAAACAATATTTGCTGAATTCGTTAACCTCGAACGCAAACTCTTCGCCGCTCGGTGTACGCACTTTCTGCGCCGGCAGATCGACCGTTAATTGATAACCCTCGCTCGCGTACATTTCCTTGAATAACTTATCGACGATGTCCGCGCTCAACACGATCGGCAACACACCGTTCTTGAAACAGTTATTGAAGAAAATATCGGCGAAGCTCGGCGCGATCACAGAGCGAAAACCATAATCTTCAAGCGCCCACGGCGCGTGTTCGCGGCTCGAACCGCAACCGAAGTTTTCGCGCGCCAATAACACCGTTGCATTTTTGTAACGCGCGAAATTCAGTGGAAACTCAGGATTGAGAGGACGTTTGCTATTGTCCTGCCCCGGCTGACCTTCATCGAGATAACGCAATTGATCGAATAAATTCGGACCGAAACCCGAACGCTTGATCGATTTCAAAAATTGTTTCGGGATAATCAAATCGGTGTCGACGTTGGCACGATCCATCGGCGCAGTGATACCGGTCAATACGGTAAACGGTTTCATTTATGCCGCTCCTCCCACGTTAAGCTCCCGAACATCGACAAAGTGGCCCGCAATTGCCGCAGCAGCCGCCATCGCAGGGCTCACCAAATGCGTGCGCCCACCGAAGCCCTGACGCCCCTCGAAATTTCTGTTAGAGGTGGAAGCACAATGCTCGCCCGGCAACAACTTATCGGCATTCATCGCCAGACACATCGAGCAACTCGGTGCGCGCCATTCCAGACCGGCCTCAACGAAAATTTTATCGAGCCCTTCTTGTTCCGCCTGCGCTTTCACTTGTGCTGAGCCAGGAACAACCAGCACCTGCTTCAAACTCGCCGCGACTTTTTTACCCTTCACTACATTCGCTGCGGCACGCAAATCCTCGATACGCGAATTGGTGCACGAACCGATAAATACGCGATCGAGTTTGATACTCGTAATCGATTGACTGGCCTGCAAGCCCATATATTCGAGCGCACGTTCGACCGCTTTACGTTTGGTCGGATCGGAAATTTCCGCAGGGTTCGGCACGTTCGCATCGACAGGTAAAACCATTTCCGGCGATGTACCCCAGCTCACTTGCGGCTTGATCGCACTGCCGTCGATTTCAATAACGCGATCGAATTTCGCATCGGCATCGCTGTGCAAAGTTTTCCAATAAACGACGGCTTGATCCCACTGTTCACCTTTCGGCGCATACGGGCGGCCTTTGACGTAATCGAGAGTGATGTCATCGACCGCGACCATACCGACGCGCGCGCCCGCTTCGATCGCCATGTTGCAAACCGTCATGCGGCCTTCCATCGACAACGAGCGAATCACATCGCCGCCGAATTCAATCGCGTAACCGGTGCCACCGGCTGTGCCGATTTCGCCGATGACGGCGAGCACGACATCTTTCGCGGTAACGCCAGCGCCGAGTCTGCCGTTCACTTTCACTAAAAAGTTTTTCGATTTTTTCTGAATGAGACACTGCGTTGCGAGCACGTGTTCGACTTCGGAGGTGCCGATACCGTGCGCAAGCGCGCCGAGTGCGCCGTGCGTCGATGTATGCGAATCGCCGCAAACCACTGTCATGCCCGGCAATACCAAACCCTGCTCCGGACCGACCACATGCACGATGCCCTGACGCGCATCGTTGATTTTGAATTCGAGAATGCCGAGGTCTTCGCAGTTCTCATCGAGCGTCTGCACCTGAATGCGCGACACTTCGTCGATGATGCCAGCGACGCCCGCCTTACGCTCGCTCACATCGGAAGGCACGTTGTGATCGGGCGTCGCCACATTCGCATCGATACGCCACGGCTTGCGCCCGGCAAGACGCAGACCTTCAAAAGCCTGCGGCGAAGTCACTTCATGCAGCAATTGACGATCGATATAAATGAGGCCAGTGCCGTCTTCGCGCATCTTTACCAAATGCGCGTCCCACAATTTGTCGTAGAGCGTTTTGCCTGCCATAGAGCACCTGAAGGTTTGTGCGGAAAACCTACCCCCTCGCCCCGTTGGGGCACTCCCCCTAATGAAATAGGGGGAGCCATTCGTGCCACTGACGGCCTCCCCTGCGTAGTAGGGGAGGTGTCGCAAAGCGACGGAGGGGTCATTGTTCTGCAAGTTTAAGAACCATTGACAAATAAAACAAATTCATCTTTTTTATAGAAACGATTCCTACCAAGAATACATAAAACTATGGACACCCAACTGCTGCAGGCTTTTGCCGCCGTCGCCGAAACCGCTTCCTTTTCCAGCGCCGCCGAAGAACTCCACCTCACGCAACCCGCCGTGAGCAAACGCATCGCCCTGCTCGAAAGCCAGCTCGATTGCAGTCTGTTCGATCGCATCGGCCGTCAGATCACCCTGACCGAAGCGGGCCGTGCGCTGCTGCCGCACGCACAATCCGTGCTGCAGGAACTGCGCGCAGCAAAACGACATATTCAGGATTTACGCGGCGGTGTGACCGGCCTTCTAACGATGGGCATTAGCCATCACATGGGCCTGCACCGCTTGCCCGACGTTTTGAAAAAATTCACGCAGCAATATCCCGATGTGCGGCTCGATATCGATTTTCTCGATTCGGAGGAAGCCTACGAGCGCGTGCTGCTCGGGGAAGTCGAACTCGGCGTCATCACGCTGGCGCCGGAAGAAAAACCTTCGCTGCAGCAAACACCGATCTGGAAAGACGAACTGGTCGTGACGGTCGCCTGCAATCATCCACTCGCAAAGCAAACCCGGGTGAGCGCCAAAGCCCTCAGCGAATATCGCGCAATTCTGCCCGGCCTCAATACCTACACAGGCCGCATCGTCAAAGCCTTATTCGAAGAACAGAAATTGCCGCTCGATGTGTCGATGTCGACGAATTATCTGGAGACGATCAAGGTGATGGTATCGATTGGATTGGGCTGGAGTGTTTTACCGAAAACCCTGATCGACGAAACATTATGCGGATTGAATTTGAGCGGACTGAAAATGAGCCGGAATCTCGGCGTGGTCATGCATCGCGAACGCAGTCTGTCGAACGCGGCTCGCGCTTTTCTCGATCTATTGCTCGCCGCCCGCGAAAAAAACGCAAAATAAAAGGCAAAAAAAAGCCGCCGGAAAAATCGGGCGGCCTTTCTGGCAGGGATTATTCAGGCGGTACGGCGACGCGCACCAATCAATGCCATCAGCGCAGAACCCATCAACAGCAATGCGCCGGGTACAGGCACCGCATTGATGGTGACATTGTATGCACCGCTGTTATCGGCAAAACCGCCATCGTTGACGGCGAGAAACAGATAAGCCGACGTCAGATCGGGAACCACCAGATTGCGTCCGCTGCCGATCAGCAACAGTCCCAGACCGCTGTTGATATTCGCCCAGCCGTGATTATCCGAATAAAAAGGAACGATCTCGGTCGCCGAACGGCTCCAGATACCGATCAGGGAGTACACAGGTAAACCGGGCGCACGCAGTTCCGTGCCTTCGAACACGGCGGAATCGCACTGGCTCACGCAGACGCCATTGGGATCGTACGTGGCGTCGACATCCGCCGTCACCAGACCGCTGGCGCTGATCGAAATGGTGCCCAGTCCGCCAAAATTGAACGGCACGGCGACAGCGGCCTGCGAACCCGGCTCTGCCAGACCATGATCGGCGGGTTGCGTAAACCAGTGACCCCAGTCGGCGTAGAACAGATTGTCGTGACCATCCACGGTGTGTTGAATGGTGACCGAATGGGCAGAAGAGGCGAACAGGGAGAGCATCGACAGCAGCAATGCGGATACAACACGATTCATGGGAGCTTCCTATAAGTATTATCAACCAGGTTCAGCGTAAGCAATTTTGAGACCCTAATCATAAAATCCTTTGCGGCCGCAAGCTTACACGAAATTTTTAATTCGGCAATGACGTTTTTGTAAAAGCATCCGACACCGCATCGGGAATCGTTATCGCAATCTTCGAATCGTCGATAAACGCCACCGAAATGATTTTGTGCTGCGCAGCCGTATCGATGTCCGCGGGTTTTACACCGAAGCTGCGCGACAGCGAATCGATATTGGTGGCGCCGATACCGGTGCGCCGCTCCTTGCCGCGAAAGCGCCATTGACTGATGCGTGCCCACAGAATCAGGCCACCGCCGAGCACTGCGATCACCGCCAGATACATCGTCAGCAAATCGAGAAACGTGCGGTGACCGCCGAGAAGAATCATGTGGTTGTAGAACAGGCGGATATTCAATCCCCACGCGAGAATACTGAGCAGTGGCTGCCACAGATACAGCAAGGCGCCCCAGAAAAGCAGCGTGATTCCCCAGGCCGTGAATTTCTGGCCGGGGGAAACGAGATCCGGCCGATCGATGATGAGCGCGGCTTCTTTTTTCGATTTTTTCATTGCATCAACCTGTTCAATTCACATCCGTCTCGCGAATGCCGCGATCGGGACTGACCCATCTGCCGCTGCGCTTCCGGTCGAAAATCGCGCGCGGCACCGCCACGACCGTGGTGAAAACCATGATCAGCCAGTACGCGAGCGGGTACCAGATCATCCAGAAGAAATTGCGCAGCATATGTTTTTCATAGCGGCTGTCGATGATCAGACTGATGAAAAACTGCAGCAGGCACGTCGAAGCCAGCACCACACCATGCCACCCCGGCACGATGGTGGGCACATGCAACCCAGCCGGCAATTCAAAAAACTTGCCGGCGAGCCACAACAGCACGATCACCGCGAGCACGTAACTCCAGATCACGCTCAGCCAGTATTCGATGAACACGAGCCACATCCGACGCGAATGCCAGTGCGTCATGACCCGCGCATAACGCAGTGCTGCCTCCGCACCGCCACGCGCCCACCGCAGACGCTGCCGCCACAGACCGCTGTACGTTTCCGGCATCAAAATCCAGCACAGCGCATTCGGCTCATAGCGAACATCCCAGTGATCGAGCTGCAGACGCCAGCTGATATCGATGTCATCCGTGGCCGTATCCGAATGCCAGAAACCCACGCGCTGCAATGCGGCGCGACGAAATGCGGCGACCACACCCGACACCGTGAATATTCTTCCGTAAATGCGCTGTGCGCGCTTGATCAAACCGATGATGGAAGAAAATTCACCGACCTGAATCTTGCCGAGCAATGTCGAACGATTGCGAATGCGCGGATTGCCAGTGACCGCTCCGAGCCGCGGCGAGTTTTCGAATTGCGCCACCAGCCATGTCACCGCATGCGGATCGAGCACCGCGTCGCTGTCGATACAGACGAGAATCTCGTGCTTCGCCATCAGCGCGCCGACGTTCAATGCGCGCGCCTTGCCGCCATTCTCGGTCAGATGAATCACGCGCAGACGGGCGTACTGCAGACTCAGCGCATCGAGAATTGCGCCGGTGTTATCGGCACTGCCATCGTCGATGCAGATAATTTCGTAATCGGGATATTCGATCGTATCGAGATAGCGCAACGTTTCGTGCAATTGCTCCGACTCGTTAAAGCACGGCACCAGAATTGAAACACCGGGATAGCGTTTCAGCTTTGGCGGCTGGTCTTTCGGACTCGAACGCTCCCAGTGAAAGCGATAATAAAGACCACCGCATATCCAGACATAGGACATGAATAGCGGATAGTAATAAGCGAACGCTAATAAAAAATCCGCTATGGAATCGTATTGCATGGTCTATTTTCTGCCTGTCACTGTCTGTCTATCAGAAACGCCAGTTCACGCCACCGAAGACCGCGCGATAACCTTCGCGATCGCCATCGTAAATTCGGCTGCGATAGAGCAATCCGTAGTTGATGTCGAGCGTGTGACTGAACTGCCAGCGCTGACCGTATTCGGCGTCCCAGATTCCACCGCTGCCGAAATCCTGCTGTGTGTAGCTTCCCGCGCCGAGCCGCAGATAATGCGACCAGTTGCGCTCGTAGCGACGCCATAAAATGCCGTCGTATCGGAGCGCCGCGCCCAATGCCTTTTCATTTTCCGGATTGAAATAAGCGACCTCATCACCTGCCGAGTTATCGCTGTAATAACCCTGCAAAATACCGCTCAACCGATGATGCGCGCTCGAAAAAAGACGCTGCTCATATTGCGCCGATAGGGCATTGCGCCTGTTACCGTCGCTGAAATCGGCCCTGCTGTAACTCGCGCGCAACGCGTGCGATTCATCCGCCCGGTACAGCACGCCCACTGTCGCGGAATGGCCATCGATACCCGCGTTCCAGCCACGCAGCGGCACCTGATTGCTGTCGGTCTGTATTTCGCCGAAAACGCTGAAGCGGTCATTGAATTTCCACTCGCCATCGGCCGTGAGCCCGACCTCGCCATCGGGACTGCGATTGCCGATCTCCACGGCGAAATCGACGTCCGGTGAACGGTAATCGCCGCCCACACCAAGACGATTAGCACTGCCACTACCTTCAGGGAAATCAGCCCAGTCATAGCGATGATGTGCAAACGCGCGAAACTGTCCGGCTATTGGCGGAGAATAAAGTTTTTGCTCGAACGCCATATCACCACCGCCCGTAACCGGATTTTCGGTCGACTCTCCCACTGAAACCTGCGCGCTGTACTCCCAGCGATTGCGATCGACGCGCTCCTGCTGCGCACGCAAAACCTCGGGATGATTCGGCGCTATCGAAATCAATTCCAATAATTGCTCATCCGCCTGTTTAAAGGCATGCATATCGTTGAGCGCCGCAACTTCACCCGCTCGTGCGGAAATCTGATCAGCGGTGGAATCCGCCGCTGACCGATACGCGGCAAGTGAGCGTCGCGGCCAGCCGCGCCACCGATAAATTTGCGCCAGACGAAGCTGAATATCGGGAGCACCGGGATTGAGACGCTGCAAATCCTCCAGCCGCACCTGCGCATCGCCCAATCGATTTTCATAGGCCTCGAACATCGCTGAAATAATTTCGGTATCACGACGGGCAGCGTCATCGTTCGAGTTTTCCCGCAACCTCGTCAATGTTTGTGAAGCGCGCTCATACTTTTCGAGATCGAGCTGGTTATAAAATTGTGCGATCAATAATTCTCGCGAATCCGGCTGCAATTCTTCGGCGATTTTCAGCAGCAATTCAGCGCGCTCCGGCTCATGCCGCCGCGAATACAGATCCGCACCATTCATAACGCCGTATAGCGGCAAATGCACGGGATCGCCGAGCGATTCGAACAGCTCAGCGGCCTCGTCGTAACGATTCGCCAGCGTCAGAGCGCGCACGCGATCCAGTTTTGTGTTGCGCAACTCAACCGAATCAGGTGCCAGTGACGCGGCATATTCATCCAGCACAGGCAATGCCGCTTCGGCGCTGGCGATACGCTCTGAAGGCGACGACTGCTCGGCTTCGCGCACGGCATTGCGGGCACGCTCGGCAAGCGACGGTGTTTCTTCTTCAGCTTTCGATGGTGATGAGGATGGCGAAAACGTTGTCGATTGAGGAAAACCCGGAGGGGACGGCTGATCGCGCTGCACAGGATTTGTACCAGCCGGCTGCCGCGAGTAATGACGCGATGCCGATTTGCGCGACGATGATTGTGCAGGTTTCGACGCCAGCGCCGAAGCCGAAGATTTTCCGTCGGAACCACTGTCTGCTGCAATTTCCGGCGACGCTGCTGCCGCATCGGCAACCGGTTCTTCTGCAGGAAGCTCCGCCGGCAATAATCCCGAATCCAGCAATGCACGCTGCCGCGCTGCAGCCACTTCAGCGCGCTGCGGACTCTGCGCAATTTCGCGCTCCGCCAATTCGCGCGACAGCTCGATATCGCCCCGGCGCAATGCGGCATCGAACAATTCCGCCAGCGCATAATCGGGCAAGGGTTTTTCGCGATTTTCGCTGAACAGCGCCAGCGCCTCGGCATCGCGCCTCGCGCGCACAAGCTCGGTTAAATAATCACCCCAGATCGCGCGATCCTTTGGCGCCACCTCGGACAATGCACGCAATTTTTCAAGCGCAGCTTCGATGTCGCCCTGACGAGCGAGCGCCACCGCAGCTTCACGCATGACGGCCAGCTCACCGTCGGAATAAATGGGTGTGATCCAGAACTCGCGGAGTAAAACTGCAAGCACGATGGTTGGAATCAGTAATGCGGAAAAACGTTTGCGATTTAAAGAGGACAACGATCGGGCCTTCGCCATTCAGGGGTTTCTGCTTCGTTCAGTGTGGCTCAGCCATCGTGACCGAATAATTTTTCGGCAGTATGCCAGAAAAAAAATTTAACTTTCAAAAATTATGGGCATCTGGTTAAAAATTTCGCGCATCAGCGTCAATCGAAAACGGTTCGGATTAAATGAAATCACAAAAAACCGGCTAGCGAAATTCGGCGGAAGTAATTAAACCCGTGGCGATGATCAGAAAATTCCAAGCGACAGACCTGCGGCGAACGTCAATCCCAACTCCTCGCAACGCTGCAGATCGCCGTCTTTGATATCGCCAACAATGAAAACAGGCTCCGCCACTTCGCGCATGCGATAACCGGTGACGATTCTGCGCAATTGCCGCAAGGCACCGCTGCCATCGTTACCCGTGCCACAAAACATCGCGTACGGCAAACTCTGTGTCGGCGCGCGATCGAGATAAGGATAAAACGTGCGCGCAAAAAAATCGGTGAGGCCGCCGGAGAGATAACCGAAATTTTCGGGCGAACCGAAAATGACGGCATCGGCCCACAATAAATCCCCGGTGTGAGCGTCGAATGCGCGCAGCAATCGGGTTTCGACGTCCGCTTCCTGCTGCGCGCCACGAAACACCACCTGCGCAAGCTGCGCGTTCTTGCCGGACTGCGAGTGGTAGACAATCAGCAAATGCTTCATCGCGCACCCTCGTTCATCGATGCGCATTTCACGACTGAACATGTCACGGATGCTACTCCGCCGACAACCGTGTTTTTACCAACGCGTTATTCAGCCAGACACACAACGCATAAACCAGAATACCGATGGCATCGGCCACTACATCCATGACATCGGCAGAACGATATTTCGTGAAATATTGCGCGATCTCGATACCGATACCGTAAACCACAAGCGCCAATGCAATCCGCCAGAGCGAGCGTTGCGGATACGCGTGACAGGCCAGGAACATCAGAATAAAAAAAGCGGCCCAGTGATTGAGCTTGTCCCAGCTGAAACCCGCCGGAACTTCCTGCGAAGGCATCAGCGACAATGTCGTGCTGACCACGAGGGCCAATATCAGTCCAATCAATGCAATTCGTTTATCGAACCAGCTCAGCAACATACTTTATAAACCAATGAATCAGCTAAACCAGTGAATCAACCAAAGCGCTTATCCGCAACGAACGGATTGTGCAAACGCTCCTCGCCGAACGTCGATGTCGGCCCGTGACCCGGCACGAACTCCACATCGTCGCCGAGCGGCCACAATTTTTCGCGAATCGAAGTGACCAGCGTGTCGTAATCGCCGCGCGGGAAATCGGTGCGCCCGATCGAACCCTGGAACAGCACGTCGCCGACCCACGCCAGTTTTGCACCGCGATGGAAGAACACCACATGCCCCGGCGTGTGCCCCGGACAGAAATAAACTTCGAGCGTCTGATTACCCACGGTGACGGTGTCGCCATCGTTCAGCCAACGATCCGGCTCGAAGGGTTTTGAGGGCGGCAGACCAAAACGCTGACACGCATCCTCGATCTGATCGATCCAGAATTTATCTTCCTTGTGCGGCCCTTCGATCGGCACATGAAATTCGGCGCGCACGGCATCGGCAGCACCGCAATGATCCATATGACCGTGCGTGAGCAAAACCTTTTCCAGTGTCACGCCGAGCTTTTGCAACGCATCGCGCAACCGCGGCAAATCGCCACCCGGATCGACCAGCGCCGCCCGTCGGGTCTCTTCGCACACCAAAATACTGCAATTCTGTTGAAATGCCGTTACCGGCACGATCGCACATTTCATCGCTAAAACCGCCGAGTTAATGAGCGGGCGAGAATACCATAAAAGGATTGATAACCCGCCCCTACTCGGCTAGAGTACCGGCCCTCGCCGCACGGTGAGCCGCTTTATACAGTGTTCAAAATTACGGTGAGATGTCCGAGCGGTTGAAGGAGCACGCCTGGAAAGCGTGTAAACGTTAATAGCGTTTCGAGGGTTCGAATCCCTCTCTCACCGCCAAATACCCGGGTATGGGAAAAGTACATATCCATTGGATCGCTCGGAAAAATCCTGAATCACCCTCCTGGGCAATGCCGAATTATTTTGCCGGCAATATTTTTACTCAGCCGCACAACTCCATCATTGGCAACTTCGCAGCTTTCTTGTCGAAGGTAACAGTTTTTTCACAGCCCGCCCGCGCATTGCTGCGGCTCAGCAGACAATCAGAAAAATCCGCATTCGCTTTTTTAAAATCGTCGAGCGCTTCTGCCTGCATTAATTAATTCAAAGGCTATTTGCGGGCTCTCGCGATACGCAGCTTGTGCGCGCAAATGAGCAACGGGATCGCCAGTGCGATCCATGACAGGACATCCAGCCAGCTATCGCCGATCAGCGCGCCGACGAGTCCGACGACGCTGAAGAACGCAATCCATAACGGCACGCGAAAGATTTCACGCAGACTGTATGGCGGCGCAGAGCGGGTCGCTTTCATGAATTCACCTCATCCAGCAACGCGATGCGCTCGCTGACTTTCTCATTTTTTATTTCACGTTTTGGCTTCAGTTTCAGCCACAGATATAAACCGCTGATCAAGACGACGATGCTGACGATATCGAGCACGGTCCAGATTATTTTCAGCGGCAAGCCGCCGTAATCGCCGAAGTGCAGCGGCTGCGATACGAACAGCGCTTTGACATACAGCGGCATTTCGCGCAGCGCGGAAACTTCGCCGGTCGCAGCATCGACCAGTGCCGGTGTCAGCAGGCGGCTCGTCAATGCCGTATCGCCGATCATATACACACCGTAATGATGCGGGCTTGCGAAGGGTGTGCCCGGATAGGCGACGGTGCGAATTTTCTTGCCCGGCGCGGCCTGTTCGACCGATGCGGTCACGGTATCGAGCGGCGCAAATTGTGTCGGTATCGGCGCGTCCTTATGCGACGCGGCCATTTCCGCAAGCTGGGTCACCTGCCAGATGCCTTCGATCGGCTGTCCCAGCGTATTGATCGAGCCGGTAAAGCCCACGACAAACAGCCACACCAGCGTGACGATGCCGAGCAGGTTGTGCAGGTCGAGCCAGCGCGCGCGATTACCGCGCTCGTTGCGCACCGTGCCAAATTCCAGCTTGCGCATGAAAGGCGCATACAGGACGACACCGCTGACGATTGCAACGATCAGCAGCAGCCCCATGAAGCCGAGAAACAGCATGCCGGGCAGGCCCGCGAACATATCGACATGCAGTTTAAAAATGAAATACATGACGCCTTCATTGGGCTGCGGCGAATCTATTTTTTTGCCGTTGCGTAAATCGAAGACCTGATAATAAAAATCGTCGGGAGGCGACGTCACCGCGGCGGCGGACGCAATCATCACGCGCGGCTCGCCCGGTTCGAAAAAAAGATAGGCCGCCACTTCATCGGGGCGAGCTTCGAGTGCGCTCGCCGCGATGGATTCCAGTGTCGGCGGCAATGTGCCCGGCGCCACCGCTTCGAGTTCGGGCTCGAAGGCGTGCTCGATTTCTTCGTGGAAAATCAGTGGCAGACCGGTGATGCACAACATCAGCATGAACAGCGTGCAAATCAAACTGCTCCACTTGTGAACGAAACTCCACGCTCTGATCGTGCGCTGGTTCATGAACATGACGTATACCTCACCCGCCTGCGTTTAAAAATCCACGGTTGCCGACAATTCGAGCGTGCGCGGTTCGCCGATATATAAATAGCCGGCGCTGCCGTTGGAAATATTCCAGTACTCCTCGTTCAGCGCGTTGTTGAGATTTGCGCGCAGAACCACCTGCCTGTCGAAGATGTCGAGTTTGTAACGCGCACCCACATTGAGCGTCGTCCAGTCCGGCAGGGATAAATTATTGGCGGCATCGGCATATTGTTTACCGACATGATTCACGCGTGAATTCAGCGTCAGCCCGGGAACGAAAGAGGTATCCCATTCCACACCGAGATTAAGCTGTTTTCTCGGCACGCCAATCGCGTCATTGCCATCGTTGGCTCCGCCCGCCGTGCTGGTCAGTTCGGGGCGCGTGTAGCTGGTGCCACCGAGCAGGCGCACGCCCGCCGTCACTTCGCCAAAGATGGCGAGTTCCAGACCGCGATTGCGCTGTTCGCCGTTAAGGCCGTAGCGGCCATTTTCGATGAAGGCGCTGGGGGTTTTGATCTGAAACACGCTGACCGTGGTGGTGAAGCGGCCCCAGTCGAATTTTGCGCCGAGTTCCTGTTGTTTGGTTTTCATCGGCGCGAGCATTTCACCCGGATTGGACACACCGCTCAGCGGCGCGGACGGCCCCTGCGTCAAACCTTCGATGTAATTACCGTAAATCGAAATGTGATCGACCGGTTTGAAGACGAGACCGGCCAGCGGCGTGGTCGCATCGTCGTCATAACGCGGTCCCGAAGGCGTGCCTGCATTCATCGCGTAATTTTGCGCTTTGACATTTTGTTTGCGCGCACCCAGCGTCAATTCGAACTGGCCGTCGAAAAATGACAGCGTGTCGGCAATTGCGAAACTTTTGAGTTCACTCGCGGTGAATTTCAGCGCTTTGGCAGAATAACCCTCGGTGCCCGGCGTATCCGAATAGACGGGATCGTAAATATTCGAAAACCGGGTCGCCCCGAGCGGATTCAGGAAGAAAATATCGGAATTCTGGATGACACGGGTTGCGCCGACGGTGAAGGCATGGTCGATCGAACCGGTTTTGAAGCGGGCGCGCAATCCGGTTTCCGTGGAGTGCGACGACACCGAATAAACCTGCCAGGCCGGCGCGCCTGCGAAATCGCCAGCGCTATTCATTAACATCGGATTTCCCGTCAGCGCATCCATTTTGCTGAAGCGGTCGCCGTACGCCGCATACCCGGTCAGGTGTTCGCTGAAATCGTATTCGCCGCGCACCACCCAGGTCCGGTCGCTCATTTCCGAATAGCCGAATCCCGGATAGCCGATATCGTTATCGGGTGCGTCGGGAATTTCGGTGAGCGTCGGCGATACGAAAAACTGGCGCACCACGCCGTCGATATCCTGGTGCTGATAGATGACATCCGCACTCAGCCGCAGGCGTTCGACGGTGTAATCGAGCCCCAGCGAGCCCACCTTGTCGCGCTGCGACTGCTTATCTATCGCGCTATCGCCATCGCGGTAAACGCCATTGAAGCGAACGCCGAATTCCCGCTCGCTGCCGAAACGCCGGCCGGCATCGACGTGAGTGCCGATAATCGAATCCGACAAATGACTCAGACTCAGCCGTGTCAGCGGTTCCGCACCGGCCCGCTTCGCCACGACATTCACGGCACCGCCGATACCGCCGCTCGGCGCCATGCCATTGAGCAGCGCGCTCGGACCTTTCAATACCTCGACGCGCTCGGCCATTTCGATGGGCACCCGGAAAAAAGGCATCAGGCCATACATGCCGTTCAGCGCAACATCCTGACTCGCCATCGGAAAACCGCGAATCGAAAACCCTTCATTGATATTGCTGCGGGCGCTGGTCAGGCGCACCGATGGATCGTTGACCAGCACATCGGCCACGCTCATCGCCTGCTGATCCTCGATCGTTTGCAGCGTATAGCTGGTCAGGCTGAACGGCGCGTCGAGCAGACTCTTGTTGCCGAGAAAACCGAGCTCCCCACCCCGCGCCACCTGACCGCCCGCGTATGCGGGAGGCAATTCGCCTCCCTGTACCTCGGCCCGGTCACGAACCACGACGGGGCGCAGCTGGGTTTCGCTGGCCGGCTGTTCAACCGGCTGCGCATGCGCGACAGAGATGCCGATCAAGGTTGTTGCGCAGATGAAACGAATCGCTGCCGCCAGCTTTGCACGCCCGGCCGGCGCAGGAGATAAAAACGAATCCATTGGAGCTTCCCCGATAAATACCGTGCACGGCAGCGCCGCGAAACGATGTCAGACCATGAGTCATGAGAGGTGCAGCGCAAGATACAGAGAGACAAGTCCGTCGGAGTCCCGGGACATACGTGGCGCCGCGGGCGGATACTAAATGATAATTATTATCTTTCGCAATCAGACAGGCGAAGTGACTGACGCAGTTCGGCACACTCACGCATCAAGTCATGCAAGAATCAATTGCAAATGAAAATTATTATCAATTAGTATTTGCCGCAAGTTACTCCGACCTGCAAGGTCGTAGCACCTCGCGTGTCCTTCGTAATGAATGGCACAACGACTCTCAGGGGCTTCCCGCGTATGACGTCATGTTACACGCGGCTTTTTTTGCCACACCCCGGCGGCTATATCGATAACCATGAAGTAAATCCCTATGCGTGAGCAATTGACCGTTCATGAATTCAATACGGCCGAGAAACTGATACTGATCGGCTTTCGTCTCTGGGCGCTGCCGTTTGCGGCTCCGCATCAGCCGTATATGAACTGGCGCGTGAGTTTTCAGGCAGCACATGTCGAAGCCATCGCCTGCACTCTGTTCGACGCGCTCATGGCCACGCTGTTTTCCACCAGCCGACGCACGATCGAAGTGCATCGGGCCACCTGTATCGGCATCAGCGTGGATGAATACGAATTGATTCGCTGCATCGGCCTGTGCCAGAACGATCAGGCAGATGCGGCGACGGAAATCCTGGCGCAATGGTTACCGCTCACCGCCGCCCGCGTTGTCATATCGCAGGCATCGAATCTCGCGGCAGTCATGCGCAATGCCGGCCTATTTTTCCCGTTGCGGGAATCTGCCGCATTGCCGTCACCAAAAATTCCGGCCGGCGTCGGCCACGGTCTGCATTTTGTGCACTGACCAGGCGACTCACCAATGCTTCAGGATGAGCACACCGCGACGGAGGATGAAACCATGAGCATCGGCTGGCGCGCCATAACAGGATCGTTAGTAGCCTACCCCGGCATTCAGGGCGCAATTTCTCTCGGCCTTTCCCTGCCCATGAATCGCATCGACGCCGCACTCACGGCGGGCACACTGGGATTCATCGCCACCGCCATGATCGTGAGCTGGATCATCGATGCCACGAAGACGCTGACCATGCTGGCCGCGGCTTTTCTGCCGGGCGTTGCCGCAACCGTGCTGCTGCTGATAGCGCGATAACCTGCGCACAGCACTGCATCCACCTCAACAACGAATAACGATCGATAACAATTGACTCGCTGCCGATAACGGCATCGTTATCAGGCGCATTCTGCAAATCATTTTGGTGGGAATTGTAATTGTTCCGCCACGCTGCATTCACAACACTTTCATCTGCTCCAACCTCCTGCAAACGCGGTCGCAAAGCCCGTGTTTTAAAAGCATCACGTATCCGAAGAGTGCAATATGACCGAACCGGTTATCTATCAAAAGCGACAGAACGTCGCGCTGATTTTATTGAACAATCCGCCGATCAACGCACTGGGAACCACTGTTCGCGCAGGCATCGAGCGCTGCTTCCGCGCCGCCGGTGCCGATGACGATATCGCAGCCATCGTTATCGCATCGACCTCGCAGACTTTTTGCGGCGGCGCCGATATCAGCGAATTCAGCAGCGCCAATTTTGGCGGCGAACCGTCGCTGCCGAATCTGCTGAACGAACTGGAAAAAAGTGCCAAACCGATTATCACCGCGGTCGATGGCGTCGCGCTCGGCGGCGGCACGGAACTCGTGCTCGCATGCGATTACTGCATCGCCACGCCGGGCGCAAAATTCGGCCTGCCGGAAATTCATCTGGGCATTTTTCCGGGCGCGGGCGGCACACAGCGGCTGCCGAGAATTGCCGGAATTGAAATCGCGCTCGACATGATGCTATCAGGTGCGCCGGTTTCTGCGAGGAGCGCATTTTCTGCAGGCGTGGTGACACGCCTTCATGAAGGCGATGATCTCGTCGATGCTGCGATTACTTATGCGCAGGAGCTTGTCGCAAATGGCGCGCCGCTGCGCGATTGCGCAACGCTCGATGTCAAACGCGACAGCCGCACCGATGAAATTTTTGCGCAGCGCCGAGCAGCAGTCGATAAAAAGCGCGGCGGTTTCGCCGCGAGTCAATGCATTGCCGCCATCGAAGCAGCCTGCACATTGCCACTCGATGAAGGCTTGAAAAAAGAAGCGGAATTATTTCTCGCCTGCATGAAAACCGCGGAAGCACGCGCGCTGCAACATGTATTTTTCGCCGAACGCGCCGCCAATAAAATTCCCGGTATCGATCCAAAAACGCCGGCACGAAAAATCGGGCGCGTCGCCATTATCGGCGCGGGAACGATGGGCGGCGGCATCGCGATGAACTTCATCAACGCCGGCATTCCCACGCAGATTCTCGACCTGAATGGCGATTCGCTCGAACGCGGCATCGGCGTGATTCGCACCAATTACGAAATCAGTGTGAAAAAAGGCCGGCTTACCTCGGAGGAAATGCAGAAGCGCCTCGCCTTGCTGACTGCAACGACGAATTACACCGATATCGCCGATGCCGATCTCGTCATCGAAGCCGTATTCGAAAAGCTGGAAATCAAAAAAGCCGTTTTCGAACAACTCGATAAAATCTGCAAGCCCGGCGCAATTCTGGCAACCAACACATCGACGCTGGATGTCGACGCCATTGCCGCTGTGACAGCGCGACCGAATGATGTTATCGGCCTGCATTTCTTCAGCCCCGCCAATGTCATGAAACTACTCGAAATCGTACGCGCCGAAAAAACCGCGGACGATGTCGTCGTCACTGCACTGAAAATGGCAAAGCGCATCGGCAAGTTACCGATTGTCGTCGGCGTCTGTTTCGGTTTCGTCGGCAATCGCATGCTGGAACCGTATGGTCGCGAAGCCACGCGATTAGTGCTCGAAGGTGCATCGCCCGCACAGGTCGATCGTGTATTAACCGATTTTGGCTTGGCGATGGGATTGTGCGCGATGAGCGATCTTGCCGGTATCGATATCGGTTATCTCACACGCCAAAGCCGGCGTGAGCAGATCGGTCACGATCCCGGTTACGCCATCGTCGCCGACCGGCTTTGCGAGCAGGGCAATCTCGGGCAAAAAAGCGGTCGCGGTTTTTATATCTACAACCTCAGGGAAAACGGCAGCCGCGAGCGCACCGATAATCCCCAGGTACTGGAGATTGCAAAAAACGCGGCGAACGAACTCGGCATCGTGCAGCGACAAATCAGCGATCAGGAAATTATCGAACGCTGCCTGTTTCCGTTAATTAACGAAGGCGCGCGCATCGTCGAGGAAGGCATCGCCATTCGCGCCAGCGACTGCGATCTCATTTACATCAACGGTTACGGTTTTCCACGCTGGCGTGGCGGACCGATGCAATACGCCGACGAAATCGGACTGGCGACCGTGTTGCAGCGCATGAATCACTATCGCAAAACGCTCGGCGCCTACGGTGAAATGTGGTTTCAGCCGGCGCCCCTGCTCGAACGCCTGGCGAATGCAGGCAGCACCTTCAGGCAGTTCGATACCCGTAAATAATTCGATACCAGTCGCGCCAGATAACGAATGTAAATTTTTAAAAAATCGAAGAGAAATTATTCATGAAAGAAGCAGTGATCGTTTCCACCGCAAGAACACCGATCGGCCGCGCCTTCAAGGGCGCGCTCAACAACATCAAATCGCCGACGCTGATGGGGCATGCGATAAAACATGCGGTTGAACGCTCCGGTGTCGAAGGCGCCCAGATCGACGACGTCATTATCGGCTCGGTATTGAACATGGGAACCGCGGGACTGAATCTCGCGCGTTTATCAGCGCTCGCAGCGGGCCTGCCGGTTTCCGCTCCCGGACAGACGATCGATCGCCAATGCGCATCGGGACTGATGGCGATTGCGACCGCGGCCAAACAGATCATCGTCGACGGCATGCAGATTATCGTTGCCGGCGGCCAGGACAATATCTCCGCCGTGCAGGCGCCCTATTTCGAATCCTGCGTCGCTGCGATCGACCCCAATGTCATCGCGCATTCACAAAACGCTTACATGCCGATGCTGCAAACGGCGGAATTCGTCGCGAAGAAATATCAAATCAGCCGCGACAGTCAGGATGAATTTTCACTGCTGTCGCAACAGCGCACGGCAGCGGCGCAGGTGGCCGGATTATTCGACGATGAAATCGTGCCGATAACGACACAGCAAGCCATCGTCGATAAAGAAACCAGAAAAGTCAGTTATCACGAAGTGACACTCGCGAAGGACGAAGGTAATCGGCCGTCGACAACGCTGGAAAGTTTGCGCGGACTCGAACCCGTGATCGAAGGTGGCTGCGTCACTGCAGGCAATGCGAGTCAGCTCTCCGATGGCGCATCGGCGTGCGTGCTGATGGAAAGAAAACTGGCCGAACAGCGCGGCCTGAACCCTCTCGGTATTTATCGCGGAATGATGGTGACGGCGCTTGCACCCGAGGAAATGGGCATCGGCCCGGTGACCGCCGTACCGAAACTGCTCAAACAGCACGGCTTGCGCATCGACGATATCGGTCTGTGGGAATTGAACGAAGCATTCGCGTGCCAGGCGCTCTATTGCCGCGACAAACTCGAAATCGATCCGGCCATTTACAACGTCAACGGCGGCGCAATTTCCGTCGGCCATCCCTACGGCATGACCGGTTCGCGACTCGTCGGTCACGCGCTGATCGAAGGCCGACGACGCGGCGTGCGCTATGTGGTGGTGACGATGTGCGTCGGCGGCGGTATGGGAGCTGCCGGTCTGTTCGAGATTGCGTAACCGATGTCAGCCAATCTGCATCATTGAATTTCATCGGCGATTAAAAATCGATAGCGAAAATTTTGGAGTCAATAAATGCCAGTCTATAAAGCGCCCGTGCGCGATATTCATTTCGCATTCAACGAAGTATTGAAATTTGATACGCATTATCGGCAGTTGCCCGGTGCAGGTGAAGCCACACCGGAAACCGTGTCGGCCATAATTGAAGAAGCTGCAAAATTCAGCGAACAGATCATCAATCCGCTCAATGCGGTCGGCGACAAAGAGGGTTGCCGCTGGGATAACGGTAAAGTTACGACACCGCCGGGTTTCAAGGATGCGTATCAGCAATTCATCGAAGGCGGCTGGCCGCAGATGACGCAGGATGCCGCTTATGGCGGACAGGGCCTGCCCGCTTCGATGAGCGCAATTCTGTACGAACTGCTGACGAGCGCAAATCACGCCTGGGCGATGTATCCCAGCCTCGCATGGGGTGCGATCAAAACCGTCACCGCGCACGCCAGCGATGAATTGAAACAGCGCTTCCTGCCGCCGATGGTCGAAGGGCGCTGGGCCGGCACGATGTGTTTGACCGAAGCGCACTGCGGTTCCGATCTGGGTTTATTGCGCACGCGTGCAACGCCGCGCGACGATGGCACTTACGACATCAGCGGCACCAAGATTTTCATTTCGTCCGGCGATCACGATCTCACTGAAAATATCGTGCATATCGTGCTGGCGCGATTGCCCGATGCGCCCGAAGGCGTGAAAGGCATTTCGCTTTTTCTCGTGCCGAAGCTCTGGGTTACCGAAGACGGGGTTACCGAAGACCGCGCAATCGGTGCAGCGAATGGCGTGAGCTGCGGCTCCATCGAACACAAGATGGGCATTCACGGCAACGCCACCTGTGTGATGAATTTCGATAATGCGCGCGGCTATTTGATCAGCGCGCCGCATAAAGGCATGGCCGCGATGTTCACGTTCATCAACGAATCGCGACTCGGCGTCGCGCAACAGGGTCACGGCCATATCGAAGCATCGTATCAAGGCGCTTTGCGTTATGCGCGCGAACGTTTGCAAATGCGCGCACCGGTGCGGACGCTGCCCGATAAACCGGCCGATCCTATCATCGCGCATCCCGATGTGCGGCGCATGTTGCTCACGCAAAAAGCTTTTGCAGAGGGCGGCCGATTATTCAATTACTATCTCGCACAACTCGTTGATCTGCATCACGCCAGCGATAAAGCTGAGGAACGCACGCGCGCAGAAACCGAACTCGCTTTGTTAACGCCGATCGCGAAGGGATTTCTCACTGAAATCAGTTTGGAAGCCACCTCTAACGGTATTCAAATATTTGGCGGACATGGCTTTATCAGCGAATGGGGCATGGAGCAGGAATATCGCGACACGCGTATCACCGCCATTTACGAAGGCACCAACGGCATTCAGGCGCTCGATTTATTGGGCCGCAAGATACTCGCGAGCGGGGGCGAAATCCTTAAGCCCTTCCTGACGCGGATCGAAAAGCTGTGCCAACAAAATCATCCGGAAAGCCTGCAACCGCTGCTGCAGAAGCTGAATGAAAATCTGAACCTGTGGATTGTGCTGACACAGGAAATTGGCGCGGCGGCAATAAAGAATCCGGAAGCGGTCGGCGCAGCCGCCTACGATTACCTCATGCTGGCTGGCTACACGACACTCGCGTATTTCTGGGCGGAGAGCGCCATTGTCGCAAGCGCTGAACTGGCGAAAGGCAGCGCTGACGAAAACTTCTACCGTGCGAAGCTCGCAACCGCCCATTTTTATTTCGAGCGGATTCTTCCGCGAAATATATCGCTGGCTGCAACCATTCGTTCGGGATCACACAATCTGATGGCCATTGCCGACGAAATGTTCGGGTAAGAATGTTCACCCCCGGGTTTGAGGCGCCGCGGTGGCGCCTCTTTTTTCTGGAAAATTTTATTTATTTTTGTGCAAAGAGCTCGACCAGAAATTTCGATTCTGCCGATGCCAGCCAGTGATTGATTTCCTCGTTGCCTGCCGGCCGCTGCAGCAGATGCATTTCCCAGAAATGAGCGGCCTGATAACAGTTACCACACGTCGTGAGCAGCGAAAGCCTGAACGCGTAAGAGGAATCGTTCACTACTTGCCGGGCGGCGCTGATCGTATTGTCGACCGCACCCATTTCGATCAGATCACGAATAATCACCGTGCAATCCTCACAACGCATCTGCGCAAGCCGCAGATACATCTCCGCCGGCTCGGATTCCTCATCGAGGGATTCCTGAGAGAAATTTCCCGTGGTGGGCGCAGCCCATCCGGTCGAGCTGAATGCAATCGAGGCGAAGACAATGAAAATGCCGAGAACTCTCGCAGAGATTATTTTTGGCGCAGCGATTTTTTTCGGCGCGGCAATTTTACCGGGCGCAGCAGCCATTGAGAAAAAAAGTGAGAAAAATTTCCAAGCGATCGCGAATTTTATCATCTGACCAGTCCCCCCTTCCGTTTGTCAGCAGACTCAAGCTGGGGCGGGAGGATACAGATAATTCAATGCATTTCCATGAATAGACTCCCCATCAAAAACCCGGTATGTGAAATGGAGAGCAATTCCCGGCGGAAGTTTGAACTCGGTCAGATAATTATTGATTAATTTATAAACATTAATCCGGTTCGGCGTTCCGAAATGATCCACGTTCGGGCGAGGAAAAATATGCCATGACCGCTTCGCGATAAGCATCGCCATTGCGCAATTCGAGTTGCGCGATCGTCTGTAGATGCACTTCATCGGGGCCATCGGCGAAACGCAGACAGCGCGCAAAGGTAAACAACTCAGCCAGCGGCGTGTCGTTGGTGAGCCCCATCGCACCGAATATCTGAATCGCGCGATCAACAACGGTGGCGAAGAGATTTGGCACCAGCGCCTTGATGAGCGCAATTTCGCGACGCGCGGCCCTGGCGCCGACAGTGTCGATCATCCACGCCGCTTTCAACACGAGCAAGCGGGCCTGTTCGATGCCGAGTCGTGAATGCGCAATCCAGTCGCGCACCGTGCCGTGCTCGGATAAATATTTACCGAACGCTTTGCGCTCCTGACAACGCACCACCATCATTTCAAGCGCAAGCTCTGCAGCGCCAATCGAACGCATGCAGTGGTGAATGCGGCCGGGGCCAAGCCGGGCCTGCGCCATCGCAAATCCACCGCCCTCCTCGCCCAGCAGATTTTCGGCGGGCACGCGCACATCGCGAAAAACAATTTCGCAATGCCCTTCGGGCGCGATGTGGTTGAGCACGGGAATATTGCGCTCGATGGTGACGCCCGCTGTTTTTGTCGGCACGAGAAGCATGCTTTGCTGTCGATGCGAATCCGCCGCCGGATCGGTTTTTCCCATCACAATGAGCAATTCGCAACGCGGATGCGCGGCATTGGTAATAAACCATTTGCGTCCGTTGACGATATATTCGTCGCCGATGCGCCGAATCGATGTGGTGATATTGGTGGCGTCGGATGACGACACATCGGGTTCGGTCATACAGAACGCAGAGCGCAACGTGCCTTCGAGCAACGGGGTCAGCCAGCGCTCGTGCTGCGATGGTGTCGCGAATAAATGCAGCAGCTCCATATTGCCGGTATCCGGCGCGCTGCAATTGAAAGCCTCGGATGCCCAGTGCACGCGCCCCATGATTTCGGCCAGCGGGGCGTATTCGAGATTGGTCAGTCGCGTACCAGGTTCATCATCGCGCAATGCAGGGAGAAACAGATTCCATAATCCTTCCGCTCTCGCGAGCTGTTTCAAATCTTCCATGAATGCGGGCGGATAATTTCCCGCAGCGACTTCGCGATTGAAATCATGAATACGCGGCACGATATACGCATTCATGAATTCGGAAACCTGTTTGCGCAGCACTTCCACGCGCTCGGAATACTGGAAATTCATAACTGCTCCGTTTCGAAAATTTTTACAACGTCATACCGCCGTCGACGACTAGACATGCGCCGTTGGTGTAGCTCGCCGCATTCGACACCAGATAAAGCGCCGCACCCGCCATTTCATTCGGCTGCGCATGACGTCGCAGCGGAATTGCGGAGATGCACTGCTCGTGCAATTGCTTGTCCGCAAAAATGGCGCCGGCAAATTTAGTCTCGGTAAGGCCCGGCAATATCGCATTCACACGAATGCCGAGCGGGCCACATTCTTTCGCAAATGATTTCGTCATGTTGACGACCGCCGCCTTGCTGATCGAATAAATACCCTGCTGCACTCCCGGTTCGATTGCATTGACCGATGCAGTGTTAACAATGGCCCCACTACCTTGCTCCCGCATTAACTTTCCAGCCTCGATCGACATGAAGAAATAGCCGCGCAGATTCACTTCGACAACCTTGTCGAAGGCTTCGAGCGGCGTGTCGAGGATATGACCGTAATACGGGTTGGCGGCCGCGTTATTGACGAGAATATCGAGTCGACCATAATCCGCGCGAATGCGCTCGAACAATCGAAAAATATCGTCCATGCGGCCGACATGACAGGCGATAGCTTTTGCATTGCCGCCCTGCTGTCTTATTTCTTCGGCAACGCTTTCGCAATCGTCGAGCTTGCGGCTCGATACAACCACGGTTGCACCCTGCTCGGCGAAAAGCTTTGCAATCGATTCGCCGATGCCGCGACTCGCACCCGTGACCAGGGCAACACGTCCCGATAGATCGAATAATTTCGTACTCACTGATTTATATCCCCACTATGACTGCGTAGTCCGTGCCGTCACTCCCGTGAAAGCCGAGTCGGTATTTGCCGATATTTAATTAATTCCCGCCCGCGCGAGAATGGCCTCTTCAGGAGCTTCTCAGGAATTAATCGATGACATCGCTTGATTCGCCAATTGTTCGACCATACGCCCCATCAAACCCGCGCGTGCATTCGAGGCGTTGCCGTCGAGCGAGCGTTTGTAAACGCCCTGAATAATCGATGCGAGCCGGAAAAAACTCAGCGCCACATAAAAACTCCAGCCCTCGATGGGAGGGATGCCGCGCAGTTGGCAGTAGCGATCGACGATGGTTTTTTCTTCGGGCACACCGAGTTCGCGCCGATTCAATCCACCTAAACCGAAACTCACCTCGCTGGTGGGAATGCGTAAACCCATGCAGAAATACGCGACGTCCGCGAAGGGATGACCGAGCGTGGATAATTCCCAGTCCAGCACGGCAAGACCTCTCGGTTTATTCAATTCGAAAACGATATTGTCGAAACGAAAATCGCCGTGCACGAGCGCGACGCAACCATCGTCGGGCGGACAATTTTTTTCCAGCCAAGTTATCAGCGATTCCATCGGCTCGATGACATGTGTCTCTGCAGCGCGATATTGCCGTGTCCATAAATCGATTTGCCGCGCGAAATAATTTCCCGGTTTGCCATAATCGGTAAGACCGATTATTTCGATATTTTGTGTGTGTAGCGCCGCGAGAATACGAATGGCCTCATCGTAATACGCGGCGCGATTTTCGACGGGAATCTGCGGCAGCGCGGGATCCCAGAAAATTTCTCCGCTTTCGTAACTCATCAGATAAAACTTGACGCCGATGACGCCGATGTCTTCGCAGAGATGAAACACATCCGCAACGGGAACGTCCGTTTTCGCGAGTGCTTTCTGCACGCGATATTCGCGATCGACGGCGTGCGCGGATTTAAGCAACCTGCCCCACGGCTGGCAGCGCAGAACGTATTGTCCCGAGGTGGCGGATAATAGAAAGGTCGGATTGGATTGCCCGCCCGGAAATTTTTTAAACGTGATGGGTGCTTTAAATCCCGCCACATTGCGTTCCAGATAATCACCCAGCACGTCTGCATCGATATCGTACGCGCTGCCAGTCATTACCGAGTCAGCCATTACCAATCTCCCTGAGCTTTTATCCCACCGATTCATGCCGCTACTTTTCATCCAGCGGAAAGGCCGCCGTCGAGCACAATGGCCTGCCCAGTCATGTAGCTGCTCGCAGGCGAAATCAGCATGAGCATGGCATCGACAATTTCTTCCTGACGCGCGAGCCGGCGATACGGCGTATTCTGCGCAAGCCTTTCGAGCAGTGATTCGCTAATGCCGTTCACCACCATCGGCGTCGGACTGTAATAAGGGCAAATCGCATTCACGCGAATATTTTTGCGGGCAAATTCGAGCGCTGCGGTTTTCGTCAGGCCGATGACACCGTGTTTTGCCGCCGAATACGCTGCGAGCGAAGGCGCGCCGCCGACACCGGCTTTCGAGGCGACATTCAAAATGATTCCACCCCGGGCATTGCTCAGCATCTGGCGCAGCTGATGCTTCATACCGAAGAACACACCCTTCAAGTTGACAGCGAGATTCAAATCGAAATCCTTTTCGCTGACATCGATGAACGACGACATCGGCGTCGACATGCCCGCGTTGTTGACGCCGATGTCGATCACGCCGAACTGCGCAACGGTACGCTCCATCAAGGCGCCCACCTGATCCTCCCGCGTAACATCGCAGGCATGTATCTGCAGATGTGTGCCGCTGCCGCCCAGCCGGTTTACCAGTGCGACCAATCCTTCTTCACTGCGATCGCTCAGCATGAGCCTGGCGCCGTAGCCGAGCAGCCGCTCCGCCAGCAAGCTGCCGAAACCGCCGGCAGCGCCAGTGATAACGACAACTTTTTCGTTGAACGCACGCTCTAACATTTTTAATGAGTTCTATTAAAGAATATCGATTGAGGAAGACCACGGATTTATCTACGGCACGAGCACCAGCTTGCCGGCCACATCGCGATCGATAAGTCGCTGCAATGCTTCAGCCGCCCGCGCGAGTGGCAATTTTTCGTCGGTGACAACGCCGACTTTTTTATCGCGATACCACTGAAACAATTCCCGCATATTTTCGGCAAAGACCTGGGGTTCGTGTCGAACGAAACTGCCCCAGAAAACACCGACCAGATTGAATTCCTTGACCAGCGCGAGATTGACCGGGAATTGCGGCACCACGCCGCTGGCGAATCCGACCACGAGCAGACGACCGTTGCGCGCCATGCTGCGACTGCAAACATTGAAAATATCGCCACCGACCGGATCGTAGACCACATCCACGCCCTTGCCGCCAGTAATTTTTCTTAATTCGCTTTTCAGATCCTGCTCGGCGTAATTGATGAAGGCATCGGCGCCGCTCGCTTTGGCGATATCGAGTTTTGCTGCACTGGAACACGCGGCAATAACTCGCGCCCCCATGGCTTTGCCGATCTGCACTGCGGCGAGTCCAGTGCCGCCCGCCGCACCGACAACGAGCAGCGTTTCGCCCGGTTGCAAATGCGCCTTCTGTTTCAGCGCGTGATGCGCCGTTCCATGCGCGCATAACAAATTCGCGGCATCTTCGTAAGGCATGTCGTCGGGAAGCGGAATAATGCTGCTAGCGGGACTTGCGATTTTTTCGGCGTAAGTGCCGTAGCGCGAACTGGTTCCGAGTACGCGCGTTCCTGGCTGCAATTCGCCAGCACCGTTTTTGACGCCGGAGGCAATAATTTCACCGGCGAATTCGATACCGGGAATGAACGGTAGTTGCGGCTTATCCTGATAAAGTCCCTGCACCAGCAATGCATCGGGAAAATTCACACCGCATGCTTTCACAGCCACTACCACTTCATCATCCTGCGGTACGGGATCGCTGACGTCGATATATTTCAGCTGACTGACGGGGCCGTAGTTTTCGCAAACGATCGCTTTCATCGCATGTCTCTCAAAGGCGTTCGAAGAGCTATTCAGCGCAGGTCTTTGCGCAGAATTTTACCGACATTGCTCTTTGGCAGATCATCGACCAGTTGAACAATGGATGGAATTTTGTAAGGCGTCAGTTCTGTGCGCATGAAACTGCGCAACGCCGTCTCATCGAAATGAGTCTCGCCACCCGCAGCAGTATTTGGTACCACGAATAACTTCACTGCTTCACCGGAATGCTTATCGGGTACACCGATGGCCGCACACTCCTTCACCGACGCGTGCTTTCTCGCCACGGCTTCGACTTCGTTCGGATACACATTGAAACCGGAAACGACAATCATGTCTTTCAGGCGATCGACGATGCGTACATAACCATCGGCCTGAATCACGGCGACATCGCCGGTTCGCAGCCAGCCGTCATCCGATAACACCTGCGCGGTCTCTTCCGGTTTATTCCAGTAACCCTGCATGACCTGCGGCCCGCGTACGCACAATTCGCCGCGCTCGCCGAACGGCAGGGTATTTCCCGCAGCGTCGACAACCTTGAGCTCGGTGTCGGGAAGCGCCTTGCCGATGGTGCCGACGCAAACATGAGCGGGCGGATTCGCGGTGACAACCGGCGAGGTTTCGCTCATGCCATAGCCCTCGGCGATAGTGATACCCGTCAGTTCATGCCATTGCTGCGCCACCTCGGGCGTCAGTTGCATTCCGCCCGCCGAAGTACTGCGCAAGCTGCTTAAATCCAGTGCGCGAAATTCTTCATTCGCGCAGAGCGCTGCAAATAAGGTATTGATGCCGGGAAAGCCGGTGATGCGATGAGGTTTGATCGCGGCGATCACCGATGCGATATCGCGTGGGTTGGGAATCAGCAAACTGTGGCCACCGCGCGAAAACAGCGCGAGGCCATGAATTTGAAACGCGTAGATGTGATACATCGGCAATGCTGCGACGTAGCATTCCAGACTTTCGCGAAAGTACGCACCGGAATGACGGATACATTGATCGGCATTTGCAATCAGATTGCGATGGCTCAGCATCGCGCCTTTCGCAATCCCTGTCGTACCGCCGGTGTATTGCAGCAGCGCGAGCGTCTCCTGCGATACATCGATGACAGGCGGTGTCAATGCTTCCGCGTCGTTCAGCGCATCGATGAAATTAATCACATCGGGTGCATCAGCTTGCGATTTTTTGTTTGCCGAATTCGCCGATGAATTGGTTGCGCCATTCAAAGCTGGCAGCTTACCGTTAAAACCGTGCAGCTCAACCGGATCGACAACGATAACTTTTTCTAAACCAAGATCGCGCGCAATCGGCAACGCGATGTCTTTCGCAAAATTCGTCACCACTAATGCTTTCGCACCGGAGTCGCGAAATTGCCGTTCGATTTCCACCGGCGTGTAGAGCGGATTGGTATTGACGATTGCCAGTCCCGCCCGCAACGCACCGTATGCCGCGATGGGATATTGCAAAAAATTTGGCAATTGAATGGCGATACGATCGCCCACCTGCAAACCGGTTTTATGAAAAAGATACGCAGCAAATTTTCCGCTCAGATAATCGACATCGCTATAGGTCAGTGTTTTTCCAAGACAGGTAAACGCCGGCAAATCGCGATACGTTACAAATGCCTTTTCGAGTAATTCAGTGAGGGTTTTATGCGACGACATCTGCTGGCACTTCGTTCTGATTGAAAAACTTCAGCGGGCATCGCTATGAAAATTACATAATTGGCGATGCCCGCTGATCGTATTGCACGATTTAATGCGCGGTATTACTCAGAAATGACGGCTTACCTGAAGTTGTAAGTCACCTGCGCGCCATACACACGACCTTTCGATAATGGTGCGAATGTACCGCCGGCCTGAATTGTTCCAATCATGTTCAATTGGGTATCTCCGCCATGACTAACTTCGTTCAGGAGGTTTTTCCCATAAAGCCCGACCACCCATTGTTCATCATTAGTGTGAAAATCAATGCCAATATCGACGATGTCCTGCTCTAACAGATAACCTAAGTTGTCATCTGTATAGGCTGAGTCATCGCGATAGGCATAATTGATAAACGAGCTGATATAGCCCACGCTTCCGATATCGAAATCGTGATTCAGACCGATGCTATAGGTCCACTCGGGTGCACGCGGAAGATCTAGCGATTTGTCACCGCTGTTGATAAGGCCATCTTGATTCAAATCAGCCGTAACTTTGCTGTACTCGGCATCGAGCCAGCCCGCCGAGAAATTCACGACGAGATGTTCGGTAATTCCATATGCGCCATCGAGTTCGATACCCATGATATCGGCATCGGCAGTATTTCGGATTAACTGCACTACGCCAATCGGACCTGCAAAGTTGAGTTCACGTTGCATATCCTGAATATTGTTATAGAAAATCGCAGCGTTGAAACGTCCACGACCAATTTCCGATTTAAAACCTATTTCGTAGCTTGTTACTTTTTCCTGATCGAAAGGACCAGGAACATCGGCGGGGTTAAAAGATGTATTTCGGAGGTTATATCCAC
This sequence comes from uncultured Verrucomicrobiaceae bacterium, assembly GCA_964631955.1. GTDB lineage: Bacteria > Pseudomonadota > Gammaproteobacteria > Pseudomonadales > CAMLJR01 > CAMLJR01. The sequence goes on from CAZWBA010000001.1 coordinate 153,842, forward strand.
CGGAACGAAAACCTTGCGACCAAACGCCATAAACGCGTGCATTCGGCGATAACTCGTAGGTCAAACCGAGTCGGGGCGAGAAGTCATCCCAGCTGTCGCTATCGTCGAAATCTATCGGACATTTAGGCCCTTCGGAAGAGTCCACGAGATTGCATATGCTGGTGATCGGATACTGCACTCTATTTCTACTCAGAGAAGCGATCTTTGCCTCCTTTTCTTCGTAGCTATAGCGCAACCCTGCATTTAAAGTCAGTGCGTCGGTTAGGTCATAGTCAATCGAAGCGAATGCAGCCCACGTATCGACATTATAAAGACCGCCGCCACTAAACAGCGCCGCTGGCACTCCTGCCGGTTTTCCATTTGGCAATGCGAGTCCCAGTAGATTTCTCCGCTCTGCGTAATCTACATCGTTGGTAAAATAGTAGATGCCGGTGGTCAGACTCATCTTGTCCCAGAAGCGCCCGCTGTATCTCAACTCGTTACTGAGCTGCTCGGTTTCGGTCCAGCTTTGCGAATGGAACAGCCAAACAGGTTGCGAATCGATATCGCCTAGACTTTCCGCTTCATACGAGCGCCATCCGAAAATGTTAGTGATGGTGCCATCACCGAAGCCGATACCTTGATTGATTTCAAATGTCACGAAATCAGTCTCGGTGTTGTAGTAACCCTCTTCATCAATCGAAAGGTCGTGACTATCACGTTTGAAATTCGCAAATAAACCTGGCAAGCCAGAACCATTGGTATGCGTTTGCGCTGGTGGGCCATCGCTGTCGTTCTTGTCGTGTTCCCAGCGCAGAATAACTTCGGTGCTATCGGTCGGCGTCCACACGCCGATGGTGCGAAACATTTTTTGATCGGTTTCGCCGAAATCATCGCCGGTGAATTTGTTTTCGAACCAGCCATCATCCTTGTTCAGATACGCGGTGAGTTTCGCCGCGAATGTTTCAGTGAGCGGACCGCTCACGGTGCCCATCAGATATTTATTGAGCCCGCCCTGATCGCCCATATCGACCGCGGCGCGAACCGTCGCTTCGAATTTTTTCGATGGCTTTTTGGTGGTCATCAGAATCGCGCCGCCGGTTACGTTGCGGCCGAATAAAGTTCCCTGCGGGCCTCTCAGCACTTCGATGCGCTCAAGATCGAACACATCGAACAGCATACCGGCGGGAACACCCATGTAGACGCCATCGACGAATATGCCGACGGTCGGATCGATCGAGAGAATCGAGCTGTTGATACCGAGACCGCGAATCGAGAAATTCGCATAGCCCTTGGCCGAGCCGCCATCATCCAGCGACACGTTCGGCGTGCCCACGGAAAGATCGGTGAGATCGCGCAGTTTCAGCGCGTCCATTTGCTCCTCGCCGAATGCAGCCACCGACAGCGGCACATCCTGCACTTCCTCCTCGCGCTTGCGGGCCGTCACCACGACTTCATCCAGCAGCGCCGATGCACCGCGCGCCTGCTTGCCATCGGTTGCGGGAGCCGCATGGAGCATCGGCGCCAGACCGAGACACGCGATGACGCCACTGGCTGCGGTAAGGCATGACAGCCCTTTTCGGCGCCAGCCTTCCTTACGGGCCTGAACATTGAATGGAGTGGACTTCTGATACTGGATGCGCATTTTTATCCTCACTTATTGTTGTTCCCCACTCGATGGAGGGGCTGGCTGCATTCCCTATAGCTTCAAACATCTCCTGTCGGCCTCGTGGAGCAATAACGCGGCCGATGAAACTCGCAATAACTCGCGGGAGATAGCGTATGCCTTCACCAGAATAAGGGAATGGCAATTTCCTCCATAGTCATTTACTAAAATGGTCGAGTCACTCGCCAAAAACATCGAGGGACAAATACAGCTTTTACTGCGCGCTACAATATGATTTATTGGCCCTCGGCATAACCGGGTGATTTAGTTACCTTCGGCATAAAGCGGCGTCTGTATCATGCAAATTTGCAAAAATGATCAGAGGCTCGTCGCACGATAAGACCAATAATAGCTATCAGCTGGCTCGGTTTATCAGCTGACTCCGTGGAGACAGGCAGGATGGGAACTGAAGAACTGATCATCCCCCGGCATTACATCACCACACTGCTCAGGGAAGTCGAAGAGCACGGATATGCGCCCGAGCGCCTGCTCGCCGATGCCGGCATCGATCGCCGGTCGCTCGACGACAACCTTTATCACTCCGCGCTGAATTACGGTCGTCTCTACAAGCAGGCGATGCGCGTCATGCACGACGAATGGTTCGGCATGATCAAGGGAGGAAAAATAGATCGCGGCTCGTTTCGACTGATGTCGCTGCTGATGGTGAATAGCAAGACACTGCGCCAGGCTCTGCAGCGTGCCGGTGAATTCTCCGAGGTATGCCGCGGTTTCAAATTAAGCATCGTGGTGGAGGAAATCTGCAGCGTCGCGCGCGTCAGACTGGCGCCGGTGCACGGTGTCAGCCGTGAGGAATTCGACGCAATGATCCAGCAGGCCAAGCCCGTGATTCTTCACACCACGCTCGCGGCCTGGCAACGCCACTGGAGCTGGCTGATCGGCAGCGAAATCGCCATCAGCAAAACCATGTTCACCTTCAGCAAGCCCGATAACGATTGGGAGATGGCGCAATTTTCCTCGCGCGAAATTCTATTCGACAGTCTGTATAACGGCATCGAATTTCCACGCAGCTATCTGGATTATTCAGTCATTCAGAACCAGGAAACGCTCGATCGGTTTTTGCGCTCGTCGCCTTTCGGCCTGATTATCAACGAAGGTTCGCGCGGCTCCACCAAAGCGCGCATCAAGGCACTGCTCAACCAGAATGTCGGGCACACCATGATCGGTGCCGACGATGCCGCCAGGCGCCTCAACATGTCGGTGACGACGCTGCGTCGACATCTGCAACTCGAAGGAACGTCATTTCAAAAACTGAAAGATGAATGTCGAATGGAAGCGGCGTTTCATTATCTGGGCTGCCCCGAACTCAGCAATCGTGATATTGCCGAAAAACTCGGTTTCGACGAGGTCAGCACTTTCTTCCGCGCCTTTAAAAAATGGACGGGCACCACACCCGGCGAACACCGGTTACAGGAATGCCGTTCGGCGAAAACTGCAATCCCGCTTTCCAGCTGAATCGATTCATCCGGTCGCTAATCGCGGCGCAGCGCTCATGGCGTTTTGCCGGCATCGTTTTTCTAAGCGCGTTTTGCCTATGCACATGAGCGGTTTCGCGATTGCCGCGCGCCACCACGTTTTTACAATTCTCCGCATGCGCAATAACGACAGCGTTATGCTGCCAGCGAGAGCGACGCGTGAGCGATTTTTCCATCAACACCTGCAAATCGATTGTCAGTGGCGCCGGTGCGCTGCGGCAACTGGGCGATCTGTGTCAGTCGCACGGCATCTCGCGCCCGTTTATCGTCACCGACGCGGGCATCGTGCAAACCGGCTTGCACGAGCGCGCGCTCGATGCATTGAAATGCGCGGGGCTGGACGCCCAGGCGTTTACAGACGTGATCGCCGATCCGCCCGAGCGCATCGTATTGAGCGCGGTGGAATCGGCGAAACGGGCGCAGGCCGATGGCATTATCGGCCTGGGCGGCGGCAGTTCGATGGATACCGCCAAGCTCGTGGCACTGCTGGCGAAATCGGGTGAAACGCTGTCATCGATTTACGGCGTCAATCAGGCGCGCGGCGAACGTCTCCCTTTAATTTTGATTCCAACCACTGCGGGAACCGGTTCCGAAGTGACACCAGTGGCGATTGTCACCACGGGCGAGACCACGAAAATGGGCGTGGTTGCGAATCAGTTGATCGGCGATGTCGCGGTACTCGATGCCGAACTCACGCTCGCTCTCCCGCCGCATCTCACCGCGATGACCGGCATCGATGCCATGGTGCATGCGATCGAAGCGTACACCAGCATGCATCGTAAAAACTGCTACACCGACATGCTCGCGCGCGAAGCATTGCGCCTGCTCTCGGCCAATATCGTCGGCGCGACCCGCGATGGAAAATCGCTGTCATCCCGACAGGCGATGCTGGTGGGATCGTGCATGGCGGGACAGGCATTCGCCAACGCGCCCGTCGCCGCAGTTCACGCGCTGGCCTATCCGCTCGGCGGTCGTTATCACATTCCGCACGGTCTGAGTAATTCGCTCGTGTTGCCGCATGTGCTGAAATTCAACGCGCCGGCTACTGCCGATGCCTACGCCGAACTCGCGCAGATCGTTATTCCGCCAAAACAACTCGCCTCGACCGCGCCTGCCAGATGCGTTCAATTCATCGAATATCTTTCCGCACTGATTGCGCTGCTCGAATTGCCGCAAACGCTGTCGTCCGTCGGCGTCGCGGAAAACGATATGCCACTGCTCGCCGCCGAAGCCATGCAGCAGCAACGTTTACTGATCAACAATCCGCGACCCGTAACGGAAGCAGATGCGCTCGCGATTTATCGCGCGGCGTATCGTTGAATCGAATCGATAAATCACCTGACACACGATCATGGCAACGAATGTGGAATTACCCCACCCCGCGCAGCGCCTCAATTATCGCTGGTATATGCCGCTCACGACACGCTGGCTCGACAACGATATTTACGGCCACATCAACAACGTCATCTATTACGCGTATTTCGACACGGTGGCGAATACCTATTTGATCGATGAGTGCGGACTCGATATCCACCACGGCAGTGAAATCGGTTACATCGTGCATTCGCAATGTCACTACAAAAGCGGCCTCGCCTATCCCGATCGCATCGATGGTGCACTACGGGTCAACCGCATCGGCAACAGTTCGGTCGAATACGGCATCGCCATATTCAAGGAAAATTCGGCGACTGCCGCCGCGCATGGAACCTTCACGCATGTCTTCGTCGATCGGAAAAGCGAGCAGCCCCGACCGCTATCCGAGACGCTGCGCGCCGGTTTAACAAAAATATCTGTCGGTTGAATCGTGAAAATATTTTTTCCGGAAAATCGACACGACATATCAATGAAAAAAATTCACTCATTCCTTCAACATTATTCGAAACAGCAGGTATCACCATGGAATCGATCAGAATTCCGCGCAGCTTAGGCAACGATTATTCACGCGAAGCCGCTGCCGAGCGCCGCCGCTTCATCGAAAATCACACGGGCGCGAAACTCGATCACACCGCGCAATTCTCTTTCGACCCGGAAGTGCTGCCCGGCAATATCGAAAACTTTTCCGGCGTCGTGCAGGTGCCGATGGGATTCGCCGGGCCGCTGCGCGTGAACGGCGAGTTTGCGCAGGGCGATTTTTTTGTGCCTATGGCAACATCCGAAGGTACGCTGGTCGCCAGCTACAATCGCGGCATGGCTTTGACGGCGGCCGCAGGCGGTGTCATAACCACCGTGGTCGACGATGCGATGCAGCGCGCACCCGTTTTCATTTTCAACGATGCGCGCGAAGCGAGAACATTTGCAGTGTGGATAACGGAAAATATCAGCGGCATACGCGCGGCTGCCGAATCGACCACGCGCAACGGCAAGCTGCGCAATATCGAGCAGTATCACGCGAGCCGGATGCTCTATCTGCGCTTCAATTACACCACGGGCGATGCGGCCGGCCAGAATATGTGCGGCAAGGCGACGTACGCCGCGTGCCGCTGGATACAATCGAACTACGACGGAAAAATTCAGCAGTATTTTTTATCCGGCAATATGGATACCGATAAAAAACATTCGCAGCTGAATACATTGCACGGCCGCGGCAAACGCGTCATCGCCGAAATCACACTGCCGCGAGAATTGCTCGCTCAACGCATGCGCACCACACCCGAAGCGATGTTCACGGCGCGCAAGACGTCGCAGCTCGGCGGTCTGATGGCGGGCGCTGTACACAACGGCGTGCATCCGGCGAATGGCATTGCAGCGGTTTTCATGGCGACCGGCCAGGATGTCGCGAATGTTGCCGAATCCCATGCCAGCCTCGTCTACGCCGAAGTGACACCTGCAGGCGATTATTATTATTCGGTCACGCTGCCGTCGCTGATCGTTGCAACGCGTGGCGGTGGTACCGGCCTGCCGACGCAACGCGAATGTCTGCAATCGCTCGGCTGTTACGGCGATGGCAAGGCAAAAAAACTGGCGGAAATCATTGCCGCCACCGTGCTTTGTGGAGAATTATCGCTGGGCGCGGCCGTCGTTGCTGAAGAATGGGTGGAAAGTCACGATCGCTATGGGCGCAACAGGCCCAGCGAATAAACGATACTTCCGCTATCCATCACCAGTCGGGCTTATCAATCACAAGCGGGGAAACAATGAGCGATCACATTTTGATTTCGGAAGCCGATGCCATTCTAACACTTCAACTCAATCGGCCCGACAAGCGCAACGCACTGACAGCAAAAATGTACGCCACCCTTGCCGATGCACTGGAGGCAGCGGCGACGAATCCCAAAATCCGCGTCGTCTTTCTCACCGGTGCCGCCGATTGTTTTACCAGCGGAAACGACGTGGCGGATTTCATGCAGAATCCGCCGCCCGATGAAAACAGCCCCGTCATGCGTTTTCTGCAGCGTCTGTCGACGTTTGAAAAGCCGCTTGTCGCCGCCCTCAACGGCCCAGCTGTCGGCGTCGGCACCACACTGTTATTGCATTGCGATTTGATTTACGCGGGTGAATCGGCCGTGCTCCAGGCGCCGTTTGTCAGTCTCGGGCTATGCCCCGAAGCGGCTTCTTCCTATCTGCTGCCGACACTGCTCGGTCTGCCGCGGGCTGCGGAAATTTTAATGCTCGGCGAAGCGCTCAGCGCTGCAACGGCATTGCATTACGGGCTCATCAATGCCGTGCTTGCCGATGATGAATACCGGCAGTTCGCCTATGCAAAGGCAAAGAAACTGGCGGCACAACCCGCGAAAGGACTCCGCCTGACAAAACAGTTATTGCGCAAGGCCAGCGCCGGGCAAGTGAAAAAGGCGATGGATGAGGAAGGCCAGCATTTCAAAACCATGCTGACCTCCGCCGAAGCCATGGAGGCGATGTCCGCATTCCTGCAGAAGCGCAAACCCGATTTCAGTCAGTTCGATTAGCGTCCGCATTTCACGCGCGGCAACTTCATCTCGATGACGGTAGATCCATCTCTGGATTGCACATTGATATCGCCATTATGCGCCTGCACGATCTGCTGCACGATAAACAGGCCCAACCCCAGACCGCTGCGCCGACCCTGTATGCTTCTAAAGGAAAATGGGTCGAAAATCGACCGCGCCCTGATCGTAGCCGCGAAACAGACGCAGCGGGTCGCGCGAACCGGCTGTCACGAAAATGATCGGAACATGCTGCCCGAGATTGTCTTCGAGGTCATCGACCAGCAGGCATTTGACATTGCCCCGCTCCACCGCCTGATATTGCAACAGCACCATGAAATAAACCTCAGTGTGAAAAATCCGGTGTGGGTCCGGCCCGGCGAGTGAGCCCAACACTTCCGCCAGCTGCGGCAAGGTGAGCACCGCCGGCGGAAGCGCCGATAACGACGGCGGCGATATCGTCAGCCGGCAGCGATCTGGTCACGCTCATCTCGCTTCTGAAAAATGCGGTGCTCGGCTGAAATCGCATCGAACGCATCGACCTGCGCGGAAAACAGCAGCGACTCCTTGGCGCCGAGTCCGAGAAACCCCTTCCGACAGAGCGCTTCGCTGAACAGTCCCAGCGCGCGATCCTGCAATGCGCGATCGAAATAAATCAGCACATTGCGACACGAAATAAATTGCACTTCGGCAAATACGGTATCGGTCGCCAGACTGTGATCGGAAAAAACGATGTGATCCTTGAGATGCTTGCTGAATACGGCCTGATCGTACGCGGCGGTGTAATAGTCGGAGAGCGACGTGTGCGCGCCTGCACGCCGGTGATTTTCGGTGAAGGTGGCTACGCGATCGACTGCGTAGATGCCGCGCTGGGCGTTGTGCAGTGCGTAGGTATTGATATCGGTCGCGTAGATGAGCGACCGCCCCAGCAATCGCTCCTCATGCAGAAGAATGGCGAGCGAATAGGCTTCTTCGCCGGTGCTGCAGCCAGCCACCCACACTTTCAGGGACGGATAGGTCCGCAACAGGGGAATGACTTTTTCGCGCAGCGCGAGAAAATACGCGGGATCGCGAAAAAAATCACTGACCTGGACAGTGAGAAAATTCAGCAGCTCGGAAAAAACCGACATGTCGCGCAGAATTTTATCCTGCAACTGCGACAGTGATTCGTAATTAAAATGGATCAATGCCGAACGCAGGCGGCGACGCAGCGAGGCCTTCGAGTAGCCGCTGAAATCGTAGTGATGCCGGAGTCGAATCGCTTCAAGCAGCAGCTGCAGCTCGATGTCAAAAACGGAATCGTTCACGGCGACATCCACACGCGCAACAGCGAGAGCAATTTGTCGACATCGAGCGGCTTCGCGATGTAATCGTTGGCGCCGGCTTCCAGACATTTTTCCTGATCATCTTTCATGGCTTTGGCGGTGAGCGCGATGATCGGCAGTTTTTTCCACGCCGGCGATTTACGAATTTCGCGAATCGCGGTGTAGCCATCCATTTCCGGCATCATGATATCCATGAGCACGGCATCGAACGGCGGCTCGTTGCGCTGCTGCCGCGCGGCGAGAACGTCAAGCGCCTCGCGGCCGTTGCGCGCAATTTCAACGATGGCGCCTTTGGGTTCCAGAATGCTGGTGAGCGCGAACACATTCCGTGCGTCGTCCTCGACGATAAGAATGGTGCGGCCTTCGAATGCGCTATCGCGGCGGCGCGCCAGTTTCAGCATGCGCTGCCGGTCGAGCGGCAAGGTCGATTCGACCTGATGCAGAAACAGTGTCACCTCATCGAGCAACCGTTCGGGAGAACGCACATCCTTGATGATGATCGATTTCGAAAAACGGCGCAGTTGCTGCTCTTCACTCGCCGACAAATGCCTGCCGGTGTAAACGATGACGGGCGGGAACGGTACATCGTCCTGCTCCGCCATTCGCTGCAATAATTCCTCGCCGCCGATATCCGGCAATTTGAGATCCATGACCATGCAGTCGAAAGTTTTCTGACGCAGCTGTTCGAGCGCCGTGCGTGCGGAGGTGACACCGGTGATTTCCACATCGCCATTGCTCAACAATTGTCGAATGCTTTCGAGCTGTCGCATGTCGTCTTCGACAACCAGCACGCGTCGCAATCGCTGCGAGAGCTTTTCTTCGAGCCGTTGCAGCACGGCGACAATTTCCTCGCGCTGCGCAGGTTTCAATGCATAACCGATGGCACCGCGGCCGAGCGCTTCCTGCGTGTGATCATCCACCGAAATGATGTGCACGGGGATGTGCCGCGTTGTTGGATTCTGTTTCAATTCGTCGAGCACACCGATGCCGTGCTGATCGGGTAAATTCATATCGAGCAATATGGCGTTCGGCGCGTGCTCCAGCGCATGCGTCAGCCCTTCTCTGGCGGTATGCGCGACCGTGCACTCAAAACCTTCCGCGCGCGCCAGCTCGCTCAAAATGCTCGTGAACGTAACATCATCCTCGATAATCAACAGCGTATGCGCTTTCGCCACAATGGCGGGGGATTCGGCCGGGCGCGTTTGCGATGACACATTCAAGACCGGTTCCGCGCGTGAAAATTTTTGCCCGACTTGCGGCGACTTCGCCGCTTCGCGCGGTGCCGATGCGGAGAGAGCCGGCGTTTTCGGTGCAACATGGATCAGCGGCAAGGTGAGAATAAATGTGCTGCCATTTCCACCTTCGCTCGATACGGTCAGATCGCCTCCTAACAGATGCGCCAAGTCGCGCGAGATCGACAGACCCAGTCCGGTGCCACCGTATTTGCGATGCGTGCTGCCATCGGCCTGCCGAAAGGCCTCGAAAATAATTTCCTGCTGATGCAATGGAATTCCGATGCCGGTATCGCTGACGGCGAAACTGATGGTGTGTTCGTCTATCGGTGAAATGCGCAGCGATACTTCGCCGGCTTCGGTGAATTTCAATGCATTCGATAACAGGTTTTTCAGAATCTGGCCGAGACGTTGCGCATCGGTCTGCATGCGCCCGGGCATGTCGGCAGCCAGCGACAGCGTCAGTTTCAGTTGACGCTGCGTTGCGAGCAGCTGAAAACTGCGGATGATGCCATCGGCAAATTGTGGAATCGATATCGACTCGACCGCCACCTCGACCTTGCCCGCCTCGATTTTGGACAGATCGAGAATATCGTTGATGAGCGTCAGCAGGTCGTTACCCGCCGACCAGATCGTTTCCGCGAAACGAACCTGTTCTTCGGTGAGATTGCGGTCCTTATTGTCCGCAAGCAGTTTTGCAAATATGAGCGACGAATTGAGCGGCGTGCGCAATTCGTGACTCATATTGGCGAGAAATTCGCTTTTATATTGATTGGCGCGTTCCAGCTCGCCCGCTTTGGCCGTCAGTATTTTCTGCGATTGTTCAAGCTGCGATTTCTGATCGCTGAGCAATTGCATATGCTCTTCCAGCGAGGCGTTGATCTGTTCGAGCTCGGCCTGCTGCGATTCGAGCTGCGCCTGCGACTGCTTGAGCACATGACTTTGTTCTTCCAGCTCCTCGTTGCTGACGCGCAATTCTTCCTGCTGCATTTGCAATTCTTCGGATTGCGATTGCAATTTCGCCAGCAACGCTTCCAGGCGCGTGCGATCGCGGGCACTGCGAATGGCGTTGCCCAGCATCTCCGAAACCTGGCGCAGCAGCTCTTCATCTTCGGCATTTATCTCGCGAAAAAAACCCAGTTCGAGCACGGCTTGCGTTTTGCCATCGGCGATCGCCGGCGCAATCAGGACACTGGCCGCGTCGGCCTTGCCGAGACCGGAAGAGATCGGCAAATAATTTTCGGGCACATCGCGCACGTGAAGCGGTTGGCGATCGCGCACCGCCTGAGTCAACAGGCTCGTTCTGGCAGCAGCGGCCAGCTGCGCAGCAAACGCAGATTCCTCGATATCGAGCGCGTAGACCGCGCACCGCTGAAACGCAGCGTCGTCCTCCACCGTGTAGACGACACCGACCGGCATATTTAAATAACGCGCGAGAAATTCCAGCACACGCTGACCGAGCGCCGACAAATTATGCTCGCCCTGAATGCTGACACCGAGTTGCGCCTGCCCCACCCGCAACCACTGCTGCAGCTGTTTCATTTGATGATCGCGCGATATCAGCACGAGCGTGACAATGACCAGCAACAGCAATAACGTACAGCCAATGCTAATGATCTGCGCAGAAGCCGTGGCGGCGGCTTCCCAATCGGCCTGATTTTCGACAAGCCGATCGTGCTGCTCCTTCTGCAGCTCTGCAATGCGCGAGCGAATGGTGTCCATCAACTGCCGGCCTTCGTCGGTCTGTACCTTCGCGATGGCCACCGCGGTTTCATTTTTCCGGTACAGCTCGATCGTCTCGCGCAGCTCGGCCAGTTTGCGATCGGACAAGTGCTGCAGCGTTTCGATACGGCTGCGTGTTTCCGCATCGAGGCCGGGCTGACTGAGCAGCGTATGGAAGGTGGGGGTGATTTCCGTCGTGGCACGCAGATACGGCGCGAGATAGGACTGGTCGCCGGTGAGTAAAAAACCGCGCTGCCCGGTTTCGGCATCCTTGAAAATCGAAAGCAGCGCTGCAAAATGATCCGAGATGGCGATGGTGCGCATGACACGCTCCGACGCTTCGGTGCGTTGCTGCAGCGAGCTGTAGGACAGCATCGCAATGATCAGGATCGCGGCGATTTTCAGGGTGAACGTGAGCGCCGCAACAGGTGGCAGCAGGGATTTATTTGATCGATTCGACATTGAGGGCGATGATTGCGAATTTGTCAGGTTGAACACCAATACAGCTCCCATTGCGGTGCCAGATAAACACGTGCTTGAAAATTCACACACCTATTTGAAAATTCAGACATGGTACATAGGCGCACATAAAAGCTATGCGCGATAGAACACTCAGGTTAACCACTTGCTCCGCTCCGGCAGTGAAACTACATTGCACCGGGTTTTAAAATTCGATAGATAACGGGGAACCGGCATGTGGCAGACCATTGCGGCAATCACGAGTGGCGCTTCCATTGGCGCAGTTTTACGCTGGTGGCTGAGCGTCAACTTCAATACGGCATCGCCATCGCTGCAACCCGGCACATTGATCGCGAATCTGGTGGGCGGCTATCTGATCGGTATTGGTATCGCCTATTTTTCGGCACATCCAGCGCTGCCACCGGAATGGCGTTTATTTGCCATTACCGGATTTCTCGGCGGGCTTACCACCTTTTCGACATTCTCCGCCGAAGTCGTCGCCCTGCTGCAGGAGGGAAAAATTCCGCTCGCCTGCGCCGTCATCGCCGCACACGTCATGGGTTCGCTGATATTGACGCTGCTGGGAATCTTCACCTTTTCGGCGCTGCACTCCCACTGATCCGTCCCGCCCATTTTTCTCCTACACTGGAAGGAGCCCGATAGCCACGGAACGGTTGCCCTCCTGCCGCCGTTTAACTGCGTTGAATCGATTGTCATGGATAAAAAAACCATCGTCCGCCCCGGCCGCGTCATCAAGGAAAAGAAAATCACGCAAATGCCCGTGTCCGGGCTGAAAATCGGCATGTACGTGCGCGAGCTCGATCGTCCCTGGCTGGAAACGCCGTTCATTCTGCAAGGCTTTCCAATCCGGACCATCGAAGATATCGAGGAAATCGCCAAACACTGCGAGTGGGTGGTCGTCGAAGTGGGCGAAGATGTCTGGCAGCCCGCGCAGGAGCGCGTACTCCAGGCGGAACGCATGCAGCGCGCACAGACACATACCCCTTCCGCCACGCGCAGCGACGAATTGCGCAACGCGCAGAATGCTCACACCCATGCGCGCACCCTCACGCGCTCGTTCATGGACGATGTGCGTCTGGGCCGCGGCATCGATATCAAGGAGGTGAAAGCGACCGTTTCGGAATGCGTGCGCAGCGTGTTGCGCAATCCCGATGCGATGTTATGGATGTCGAAACTGCGCGACAAGGATGCATATACCTCGGAACACAGTTTGAATGTCGGCCTGCTCGCGATCGCTTTCGGTCGCCATTTCGGCGCCAGCGAGGAGGATCTCAACAAACTCGGCATGGCGGGCATGCTGCACGATGTTGGCAAAATGCAGACCCCGCAGGACGTTCTGCTCAAGGAAGGCCGGTTGAGCGACGACGAATTCGAGTTGATGAAAATGCACGCACAGCAGGGGCGGGATATTTTGCTCTCACATCGAAATATTTATCACGGTGCCATCGATGTCGCGTACGGGCACCACGAAAATCTGGATGGCAGCGGCTATCCGCGCGGCATTAAATCCGGCGGCATCACCGATTTCACCCGCATTGTGACGCTATGCGATGTTTACGATGCCATCACCAGCGATCGTATCTACAAGAGAGGAGCGTCGTCGCTCAACGCGCTCAAGATCATCCAGGACCAGGCAGGAAAAAAATTCGATGCGCGACTTGCGCAGGAATTTATCGAATGTATCGGCCTGTATCCTCCCGGCAGCATTGTCGAATTACATAATGGCGAGGCCGGCATCGTCATCAGCACCAATCATCGCCATCGTCATTTGCCGAAAGTGATGATCGTGCGCGACCAACAAAAGCAGCCGTGCCCGGAGCGCGTGCTCAATCTGGAAAAAGTGGCGGCATCGGGTTCAGCGGAACAACTGATCAGAAATGTGCTGCCGAACGGCACACATGGCATTCGCGTGGAAGCGTTTATTGAAAAAGGCCTGACAATGGATTGAGAGAGACATTCATTACGAACGCGATCGCGACGCGCTGAACAACTCCGAAAACTCGCTCGCATACAGCGCAATCCATTCCCCCGCCGCCTGCTCGCTATCGAGCGCACGCCCTTCCTCGCTGAGCACCTGCTGCCGATAGTGTTCGATCTGGCACAACTGTTCGACCATCTTGGTTTTGAATGCATCCTGCGAACCAAAGGCGATGCCGACTTCATAACAGGGCGGCGCCGGCCGACACCAGACCACCACGCCACAACCGCGATATTCCGGCCAGATGAGCGGGATGCGCAATTGAATGGCGGCGCCGACTGCGATGGGCTCATCGACGGCACAGGCAAAGCCGCCAGTGCTGACATTTCGCATTTCGGGTACTTGCTGCACAGCGACGCGCTCAATCGCGAGTTCGATCGGAATGGTGCTGGGATGCCGGACGAATTTCCGCATGATGCCCCGCCAGTTATTTATTGATCGACAGTCTTGCTGCTGCGTCGCGTTGCCTGATTTCACCCGTCAAGCAATTAACCTCGCGATCGCGAGGTTAATTATCCGGAGCGAATTCAGTATATACAGACGGGATGAGAGCCGATCAATCAATCCACTCTCTAAAAGGCGACACAAATTCCAAATCGATCGGTTGACCGAAACCCGGAATCGCAATCGCACTTTTCGATAAACCGAGCTCGCTGGCGCTCAACACGTTGTGATCGAATTTATAAATGGTTTTCAAATCGCCGCTGCACGCCGCCGCGTCGTATTGCGCCGAACGCTCGCGTACCGCGTGATTGCGTTCATGCCACGCGCTCATCGCTTTCGCGCCATGACGTTTGCCGAGCATGCGCTGCACCACATGCGGACTCAATACCGGAGCCGACGCATTGTTGCCGCCGAAACCTTTGGCATTGAGAATCGCGCTGTCGATGCCCTCGGGGCCGACTTCAACGTGTTCATTGCTGATCGATAAATTGCTGCGATGCACATCGTCGGCGATGTGATCGATGGTTTTGATGCCGGGAATCAAACCGTGCGCCCATACGCCGAGCGTCGCCGCCAGCTGATCGCCCGATGCCGGGCCGAGCGAATGACCGATATACGCTTTGATCGCAGCAACCGGCCAGTGCGCAATGCCAAACGTTTTCGCGGTTTCGTTGAGAATATGCGATTCCGACACGCGATTCTGCGGGGTGCTAGTGCCATGCGCCTGCACGAATGAACGCTGACGCAGCGATTCTTCGCCGAGAATCGCACGCACGGTGGCGGCCGCCTTTGCGACGGTCACGTAATTACCGGCTCCCGGACCCGAAATCGATTTCTTGTGGCCATCGGCATTGACGAATACATCGGGCACGGCGCCCAGAATATTCGCTCCCAATTGCAAAGCCAGTTCATCATCCATCAGCACGATGTATTGCGCGCCCTCCGCAATCGTGAAACCGCAATTGTTGCTGAACGGACGCGCGGCGCGGCGCCAATCCGGCACCGTGCGTCCCGTATGCGCATCGAGCGCCAGCAGATCCTTGTCTTCGGCGAGCGCGCCCATCGCGGCGAAACCTTCCATGACATCGGGCACGATCGGCGCTTCGCTCGAACCGACGATCGCAACGCGTGCGCGGCCACTGCGAATGTCGTCGACACCCTGACGCAGACTGTAGAGAAATGTCGCACACGCGCCCGCATTGCCGCCCGTCTGGCCGATATTGCCGAACACATACGCGTTGACGAAATCCGCCGGCATTTCGAGGAGGCCGAAAGGCAATTGTTTCGACGTCACACGTTTGCCGCGATAGCGAGAACCGAGCATGCCACCATTGCCATTTTCATCGCACTGCGACATCGCATTGCCGGCATAGCAGCTGATCTGATCGGGGGCGACGTGCTTGCATACCACCTCCCAATCGATACCGAGCGAACCGAGTGCATCGGAGGCGGCGAAAATCGACAACTGCAAACCGCGCGGATGATTGCGCGATTGATAGAGCGAACCGGGGTCGAAACCGCTCGGCAATTGACCCGCTGCCTGCACGCGCATGACTTCGGTATCGGGCAACAGGAATTCGGTTTCACCGCGAATCTCGATACGCACATTGCGATCGCCGATATCGCTGACCTGCCAGTTTTCGGGAATCGTATCGGGAAGATTGCGCGCCCTGGTGACGAAACTCACGGGCTGCGCATTCGCATCCACCGGCAGACGGCGATTGAGCGGTGCCCGATCGGGATCGAACCATTCGGGTTCGATACGGCGAATCAGCGTGTGATCGAGAATAAAGCGACGCTGCTCTTCATTGACGGTATCGCCGAGTGGCAGTTGCATCAGCGACGCGAGACTGCGCAATGTGCTGTGCACATAGACCTCGGGAAGCGCATCGATCACCATGCGCCGGTAACCGTGATGGAACGAACTGCGGCCGGCGGCGTTGATACCGCCAAGACCAACGATCAGGGGAAGTCTTGCCATGTGGGTGTGTCCTTGTGAGAGCGGCCGGGGCAGCGAGGGGACGTGCGTTTGGACTCGAAACCAAAAACTGCAATGCTGTTGCGAATTTGTTGCCGTATTGTAAAGCGAGTGTTACGAAGTATACTGGCCAAACCAGCCACAAAACTGGATTATTCCGCCAGTGCCGCACATCACTCTCCTGGCCTTGCCACACGCTCTCGCCTCCAGCCTGGCGCTGCCGATGGAGATGCTGACAGCAGCCGATAACCTGGTACGCACGCAGTCGCAGCGCGGCAAAACCTCTCCCGTGCGCGCGCTGCACTGCCATGTCGTCGGTCCGAATGACGACAGGGAAATCACCACCGCCACCGGCCTAACACTAAGACTCAGCGGCAATGCACGCGATATCTCCACCACCGATCTGTTGATTATTCCGGCGCTGTGGCGCAATCCGCTCACCACATTGCAGCGGCACGCCGATTTATTACCCTGGCTGCAACAACTCGCGCGGCACGACACGCATATCTGTGCGGTTGGCACCGGTAGCTTTTTACTCGCGGAAGCGGGATTGCTGACGCATAAACCCGCGACGACGCACTGGTTTTACTTCGACCAGTTCGCGCGTCGCTACCCGCAGATTCAACTCCAGCGTCATCATCTGATCACAGAGGCGGGAAATATTTTTTGTGCAGGCTCGGTCAACTCCGTGGCGGACCTGACCATTCATTTCATCGAACTGTATTACGGCGCACAGATTGCCCGCAAAGTTGAAGCGCAATTTTCACCCGAAATCCGCCGCCCGTTCGAAAGCCACGTCTACACCGAAGGCGGAGCCGATTTACACGGCGATGAACTCATTGCGCAAGCGCAGGATATTTTGCGCAGTCGCTACGCGGAAACGGTCAACATCGAAGAACTGGCGCATCAACTCGGCATCAGCGGACGTTCGTTCGCCCGGCGCTTCAAAAACGCAACAGGTCTCAGCCCGAATCTTTATTTGCAGCAGCAACGCCTCAACACCGCGCGTGAATTATTGCGCACGAGCAATCTTTCGGTTGCAGAAGTCGCAAATGCAGTAGGTTATAGCGATAGCGATTACTTTTGTCGACGTTTCCGCAATGCGATGAAACAAACACCGAGCACTTATCGGGCCTCGGTGCGCGGAAAATTATTCAGCGTTACTCGTCAGCCTTGATCTGATAAATATAATTTGCGAGAATTTGACTCGTTGAGCTCTTCTTCATTGCCCAATGCGGAATAATTAAGCAGATATATTTTCAACAATGGACTGTACGATTTAAAACGAACCGTACGATTTAAAACAATGGATTGAGCGATTTAAAACAATAGATTGATGATCAGAGAAAAGCTTAAAAATTATCCTTCTTCTTCAATAACACCTGTTCTATCGCCCTTAAATTACATTCAACCATTCAAATTAACTTACAGACATTTATTACATTATGCGCACAACTGTGAAGTGGTTTAACGCTGTGAAAGGTTATGGCTTTCTTGAAAACGGCGCCGGCCCCGACGTCTATGTAAACGCCAAAAGCATTCGTGGTAACGATAAAATCAATGTCGGCGATGTGGTCGAGTTCGAATGTCATGTATTCGATGGCAAACTGGTCGCCAAGCACGTCCAGCCCGTACGCAAACAGCAACGCGACAATTTCAACCGCATTCAGCAACCACACTTCGTCATGCAATAAACCTGCTCGATGCCACGTGTTTCAACAGCATGCAGATCATGCATGCTCATGCGATGTATCGAAACCGAAGCAGCTGCTCGCTCTTATTTTTTCTTCGCAGATTTTTTGACGTGCCGTATCAGGCGGCGTTTGCGTTCGATTTGACGCTCGGTAAGCATATTGCGCTTGCCCGCGTAGGGATTATCGCCCGTGCGAAATTCAATGCGCACCGGCGTGCCGACGAGCCGCAATTCGCGGCGAAAGGTTTTTTCCAGATAGCGCTGATAGGCTCGCGGCACATCCGCCGTTTGATTACCGTGAATCACGATGAGCGGGGGATTGCTGCCGCCGGCGTGAGCGTAACGCAATTTGATGCGGCGACCATTTACGAGCGGCGGGGCGTGATCAAAAACTGCCTTCTCCAGAATCTGCGTCAACCGATGCGTCTGCAGTTTCTGCGTCGCCGCGAGATAAGCCGCGCGCACCGATTCATATAAATGACCGACACCGGTTCCGTGCAATGCGGAAATAAAATGAATCTGCGCGTAATCGATGAACTGCAGGCGTCGCTCCAGTTCATTTTTCACATACTGCTTGTGCTGGTCAGCGAGACCATCCCACTTGTTGATACCGACGACCAGAGCGCGACCGGCATCAACCACGTGACCGAGCAAATGCAAATCCTGATCGACCACGCCTTCGCTGGCATCGAGCAGTAAAATCACGACATTGGCATCGTCGATCGCCTTTAATGTTTTCACGATGGAAAACTTTTCGACCGTTTCATGCACATTTTTGCGGCGACGAATTCCGGCGGTATCGATCAGCGTGAAGACTTCGTCATTGCGTTCGTAACGAATGTAAACGCTGTCGCGTGTGGTGCCCGGCTGATCGTAAACGACAACACGATCCTCGCCGAGCAATCGATTCACCAGCGTCGATTTACCCACATTCGGGCGGCCGACGATCGCAATCTTGATGCCGGGATCCAGCTCCGCTTCATCGGCTTCCGCGTTGCTTTCCGGTTCGGGGAACAGCGCGAGCATGTCCTCGAACAAGGGCTTGATACCGCGGCCGTGAGTCGCCGTGGTGGGATAAATTTTATCGGCGCCGAAGCGATAGATATCAGCGAGCGCCTCGTCGACATTCACACCGTCGATTTTATTGGCGACGAAAAAAATCGGTTTGTTGTAGCCGCGCAGCTTCTGCGCGAGCTGCTCATCCACCGAAGTCAAACCCTCGCGCGCATCGACCATGAAAACCACGGCGTCAGCTTCGACGACAGCCTGCTGCGATTGCTGCGCCACCGCGGAGTCGATACCTTCCTCCTGCCCGGTGATGCCTGCCGTGTCGATGACGATGAAATGGCGCGTACCCAGCTTCGCTTCGCCGTATTGGCGATCGCGCGTCAATCCCGGAAGGTTGGCGACGAGCGCATCCTGCGTTTTGGTAACGCGATTGAACAATGTCGATTTGCCGACATTGGGACGACCGACGAGCGCAAATACCGGAATCATAGATGGTGGATAGCTGTTAGCCTTCAGCGGTAGTTTTTTTGCAGAGAACTACCGCCATCGACCAACAGCTACTTCTTCTCCAATTTATAGGCAGCCAGTTCGCCGCCGCTGCCATAAACATACAAAATATCGTCGACCACGATCGGCGCTACACGAATGCCGTCGCTATCGACTCGCGCGCGCGCAACGAAATTCCCATCGCTCTGTGCGAGCAAATGCAAATAACCTTCAGCATCACCGACGGCGATATAGCCGCCGAAAGTGGTCGAGCCACTTAATTGCCGACGCGCGAGTGCGGTTTGCTCCCAGCGCGCACCCTGATTGTTTTTCGTGAATGCCGTGATATTTCCGTTGGCGGCAACTACATAAACATTGCCGAAGCCCGCGCTCAAACCGACATAGCTCGACGCATTGGTTTCCCACAGCCGGCGACCGCTGCGTAAATCGAGCGCGGCGAGGCGGCCCTGGTACGACACGACGTACAGGATGTCGCCATCGATCAGCAGATTACCCGCGATATCGCTCTGACGTTCGATTTCCGAACTGCCCTGCGCCACACCGACACGCGTCTCCCACAAAGGCTGCCCGGTTGTAACGTCGACCGCGATAACCTTGCCGTTATTGAGCCCGGCAATCACGCCGGTCTCATACAGGATCGGCGTGCTGCTTGCGCGCAGGCTCAACACCGGCGAGCCCGCCGCGTACAGCCATTTTTTTTCGCCGGTTTTCGCATCGAGCCCAACCAGATTACCGCTGAACGTCACCGCAACGACGACATTGCCATCGCTCTGCGGCGGCGCGAGCACTTGGCCATTCACCTGTGTTTTCCATAACGTCTCGCCGCTTTTTTCGTCGAGCGCCCAGACGCGGCCATCCTCGGTGCCGACCATGACCAGACCACCGCCGGCACCGACACCGCCGCAAATGGGCTGATCGATATCGGCGTCCCACAACGAGCGGCCACTAATGCGATCGTACGCTTCGATCTCGCCATTGGCCGCCGCCGCAAAAATTTTCTCGTCACGAATCGCCGGAGTCAGCCGGTTGTAAAACTTTCCATCACCATTGCCAATGCCGTGGCTCCACACCTTGTCGAACTCGCGCTCCGCCTGAAACTCAGGCAGCGGCGATGGCTGCTGTTCCTTTTCGTCGGTGGAGCTGCAGCCTGCCAGCGCCACGACCAGCAGCAACAGCGAATAACGGGATAAATCGAGCATACGCTTGCGCACTTAGGATGCTCCTTGAGCTTTTGCTTCGTCCGTAGCGGGGGCGGCCTGCAAATCACGCAATTTCATTTCGAGCAATGGATCATTGATCGGCGTCGACATCTGCTTCTCAAGCTCCTGTGCACGCACATACGCTGCACGCGCCGCTTCGATATCGCCGCGCGCCTGCGCGATATCGCCCTTCAACTGCAGATATGCGCTCGCATAACTGCCTGCCGATTTCTCGTCGAGTTGCGCCAGCGCGCCATCGTCGTCGCCTTTAGCATGGAGAACGCGCGCCAGACGCAATCCGGCCAGCGCCCTGATTTCATCGGCGGGTTTATGTTCGAGCACCCACTTCAATTCGGTTTCAGCCTGGGCGAGATCGTTCTCATCCACCGCCAGCTTCGCTTTAAACAGCGCGGCGAATTGCGCGTACGTCGAACTTTCAAAATCATTCTTCAGAGTTTCGGCAAGATGGCGTGCGGTAGCCAGCTGCTCTTTCGTTTTCGTCGCATCCGCAGCACCCGAATCGAGCGCGCGAATCGCCTGCAACAAATTCTGATAATCGACCGAGGCGGTATCTGCGCGATGCTGCTGGCGCTGCTGCCAGCTAAAAATACCGAACGCGGCAACCGCCGCCACCAGCATGCCGATGAGAAGATGGCGGCCATTTTCACGAAACCATGACTTTAATGCTTCGATTTGTTCTTCTTCGGATTGATAAGCCATTATCGATTTACCCTCGTAAAATCTTTTGTGACGATGTCGTTATTGATGGAGTGACAATTCGGCGGCCAGCAGCGAAATGATATTTGCCTGCGCCACTGTCTGTTGTTCGCGTGTTTCGTCGCGCAGCCATTTGACATTGACGACGCCCGCATCGACCTCCTGATCACCGATGATCAGCGCCACCGAAGCAGCGCTTTTATCGGCTTTTTTAAACTGACTTTTAAAGCTGCCGCCACCGCAATTCGATAACACACGCAAGAATGACATCTGCTCGCGCAGCGATTCGGCCAGAACGATCGCCGCTGCCTCGGCGCGTTCGCCCGCAGCGACAATATAGACATGCGGTGGCTCGCCAATATCCGCGGGGATTTTTTCGCACGCCTCGAGCAGCAGACACAAACGCTCGAGACCCATACCGAAACCGACGGCAGGCGTTGCCTTGCCCCCGAGCTGCTCGACCAGACCGTCGTAACGGCCACCGGCGCACACGGTCGCTTGTGCGCCCAGCTTGTCGGTGGTCCATTCGAAAACGGTTTTACCGTAATAATCGAGTCCGCGCACCAGTGCGGGATTCAATCGATAGGCGACACCGCCGGCATCGAGCAGCGCACACAACTTGTGAAAATGCGCGCGCGATTCCTCGTCCAGATAAGCGTTGAACGACGGCGCACCGACAAGAATTCGCCGCGTATTTTCGTCCTTGCTATCGAGAATGCGCAGTGGATTCGTCTGCAAACGGCGCTGGCTGTCTTCATCGAGCTCGTTCGCATAATTCTGCAAATAGGCAACGAGCGCGCGCTTGTATTCGGTGCGCGCGCTGGCGGAACCGATGCTGTTCAATTCGAGCGTGACATGTTCGCTGATTCCGAGTTTGCGCCACAGTCTCGCCGTTAGAAAGATCAGTTCGGCGTCGATATCGGGGCCGGCCATGCCGAAGGCTTCGACACCGATCTGATGAAACTGCCGCAGGCGGCCTTTCTGCGGGCGTTCGTGACGAAACATCGGGCCGGCGTACCATAGCCGCTGCGTCTGGTTGAACAGCAGACCATTTTGCTCACACGCACGCACACAGCTCGCCGTACCTTCGGGGCGCAGCGTCAGGCTGTCGCCGTTGCGATCCTCGAAGGTATACATTTCCTTTTCGACGATGTCGGTGACTTCGCCGATCGAGCGCCTGAATAATTCCGTTTGTTCGAGAATCGGAAACCGAATTTCCTGATAACCGTACGCGCCGAGCAATTGCGCAGCAGCGCGCTCGACGTACTGCCAAAGCGGTGTCTGTGCGGGGAGCAGATCGTTCATGCCCCGTATCGATTGAATCCTGCTCATTGCAACTCGAAGAAATCGATGGTGAATCGGCGAGCCGGCACCCACTCGGCACCGGCGATAGTGGGCGGCATTATATGCGAGCGCCCGCATGGTATCGACAAAAAAGGTATCGACAGAAAGGGAATGTTATCGACAGCCGCGCTGCATGATGAAAAGAACTCAGCCCTGCGCGATCAGATCTTTTTCGGCCTGCTGTTTCTCAGCCGCCTTGCGCCGGATGAGTTGTTCCAGATGATCGACGAGCTCTTCATTGACCACCTTGTGATCGGGAGCGCCATCGACATACACCAGATTATTCGGTGTGCCGCCCGTCAGTCCGATATCGGCCTCTTTGGCTTCGCCGGGACCATTGACGATGCAACCGATGACCGCCACATCGAGCGGCACATTGAGATCTTCGAGCCGGCTTTCGAGTGCATTCATCGTCGAAATCACATCGAAATTCTGTCGCGAGCAACTCGGGCACGCGATGAAATTAATTCCGCGCGTGCGCAGTTTCAGACTCTTGAGAATTTCGTAACCGACTTTAACTTCTTCGACGACATCGGCCGCGAGCGAAATACGAATCGTGTCGCCGATGCCATCCATCAATAACAGGCCGAGCCCCACCGCCGATTTCACGGTTCCGCCGCGCAAACCGCCCGCCTCGGTGATACCGAGATGCAGGGGCTGATCGATCATCGTCGCGATTTTGCGATACGCCGCCACCGCCATGAACACATCCGAGGCTTTGACGCTGAGTTTGAAATTCTGGAAATTGAGCTTGTCGAGATATTCGACATGGCGCATGGCCGACTCGACCAGCGCATCGGGCGTGGGCTCGCCGTATTTCTTCTGCAGATCCTTTTCGAGCGAACCCGCGTTCACACCGATGCGGATGGGAATATTCCTGTCGCGGGCGCAATCGACCACCGCGCGTATGCGATCTTCGCGGCCAATATTGCCCGGGTTGATGCGCAGACAGTCGACCCCGTACTCGGCGACCTTGAGCGCGATTTTGTAATCGAAATGAATATCGGCAACGAGCGGCGTTTCCACCTGTTGACGAATCGATTTGAAAGCCTCGGCAGCTTCAAGCGTCGGAATCGAAACACGCACGATGTCGGCCCCGGCTTCCGCGGCACGTTTAATCTGTGCAACCGTTGCCGCCACATCGCAGGTTTCGGTATTGGTCATGGTCTGCACGGCGATGGGAGCATCCCCGCCGACCGGCACTTTGCCGACCCAGATTTGGCGCGACCTACGACGCCGGATAGGCGATTCGAACTTCATGAGAATTCCGCGTGCAGTAATCGGGAAGCGGCAGCAGTCAGTCAACTGCTACCGACGATGAGGCGAGTGGAACGGCTTCCCTCGGAAACATCGACCTTAACGGGCGCGCCGTTATAGGCCATGCTGACACCCGGCGCATAGCCGAGCAACACCTTGAAGGGACCGCGACCTTCGATCTGCAATTTTTCATCGGCGTGCTTTAACGTCGCCACGATGAGCTTGTTATCGCGATCCTTGATTTCGATCCAGCAGTCGGCAGAAAAACGCAGGCTCAATTTATCGACATCGGGAGCCGCTGCAACAGCATTCGCGGCAGCCGTTTCGGCACCGCTTTCCGCTGCTGCGGGGGCGGCGGCCTCAGGTCTGGTTTCCGGCGTCGGCAACAACTGCACGCTGTCGAGCAAGGCATTCTCGGCACCGCTGCTCAGCGCCGAATCGATGCCGCCGGCAAATTCCTGCGAGCTACTGCCTTCTGCCGTCAGCGATAACCGCTGCGCGTGATCGCGGTGCTGCTGCCAGGACCACAGCGCCACCAGCACCAGCGCTGTGGCACCCAGGCCCGAATAGCGGCGCCAGCGACTCGTCTTCTGCTCCAGACTCACCGGACGCCATTTCGTTTCGGGCTGCGCCTGAACTGGACGTTGTACATTCACCGACGCACCGACGCCATACAGCTTTAAAAGCTCATTGGCGTCGATTTCCAGCAGACGCGCATAGCTGCGCAAATGACCGCGCACGAACGTTTCGCCCGGAAAGCGGGTGAAATCGTTTTCCTCAAGCGCAGTAACCTGACTCACCAGTAAATTCAGTTGTTCCGCGACCGCTTCGCGCGTCAGGTTTCTGCTTTCACGCACCTGCCTGAGCAAAGCGCCCGCGGTTGGCTTCACCTGATCTGCGATATTAGTGCTCGGTTCTTGCATTGCCGTACACACTCTTGTATGCGAGATACTCTTCAGATTGTGGATATAAATTCTTCAACGCCAGCGCATAGCTCGCGCTGGAATGCTTGTCGCCAGCCTGTTCGGCCAGGCGGACGCCCAGCCACAGCGATGCCGGACTCTGGGTCGGCACCTGCTTGCGATAGGCATCGTAAAAACTTTTCGCCTTCGGGTAATCGCCGAGCTGAAAATGCGTCTCGGCCAGCTGGAACATCACGGCCACATTACCGCGATCCATAAGCATGGCTCGCTCCAGCACATCTTTTGCCTCGGCAAATTTTTTCAGCTTGATGCGAACGCGACCCAAATTAAGGAAGGCTTCGGCGCGCTTGTCGTAGAGCAGATCTTCGGCCACTTTTTCCAGCTGACCTTCCGCCTCGTCATAACGTTTGCGATCGAAAAGATACGCGGCGTAGTTATTGCGGATGCGCGAAGCCTCACTGCCGGTCGCGCCACTAATCGCGTCGCGAAAATACTTGTCCACCTGCTCGTATTCGCCGGTACGCCAGAAAATCAGCGCGAGCGCATCGTTGGCGCCGGCGTTATGGGCATCGATTTCGAGCGCTGTTTTCAGATGACGTTTCGCAGCGTCCCACTTACCTTCCTGAATATAGCTACGCGCTGCCTGAACCGACAGCTCTACTGCTTTTTTAGGATCTTTCTTGTCCTCGAAGCCGCCAGTCTGAGTCGTGATGCACGCACTCATCAGCACAGCACCAATCGCTATCGTCACGCTTTTCAACAACACGTTCGGCATACAATTGCCCCGAAAAAATTTGCTTCGCATGATTATAGAAGCCGAATCGGTTGCGGCTGGATTTGTTGTTCGCGATAGCGCTCGCTGCGCCGCGTGCGATCGGTTACCTGCCCGACCAGCTGTCCGCAAGCCGCGTCGATATCATCGCCCCGCGTCGTCCGCACCGTGACGACATATCCCGCCTGCGTCAATGTCTCCCAAAAGCGCGTGATCGCGGTTTTGCTCGGGCGCTCGTAACCCGAATGCGGGAAAGGATTGAACGGAATCAGATTGATCTTGCACGGTAGCTCTCGCAGCAGCGCCGCCAGTTCATGCGCATGCTCAAGGCGATCGTTAACTCCGGCGATCAGCGTGTACTCGATGGTAATGACGCGATGCGTATCGGTCTGCTTGTCGAGATAACGCCGGCAGGCGGCCAGTAATTCCGCGATCGGATAACGGCGATTGATCGGCACGAGCTGATTGCGCAGCTCATCGCTGGGCGCATGCAGCGACACCGCGAGCGATACGTCGCTGACATCGCCAAGACGATCGAGTGCCGGCACGACGCCCGAAGTGCTCAGCGTCACCCGACGCTTGGAAATGCCGTAGCCAAAATCGTCCATCATCAGATTCATGGCATCGACGACATTGTCGAAATTGAGCAGCGGCTCCCCCATGCCCATCATCACGACATTGGTCACCACACGCTCTTTCGCACCAAAACCGTTGAACGATTTAATCGCAAGCCAGACCTGGCCGATGATTTCCGATGCCGTTAAATCGCGCTGAAATCCCTGCTTGCCCGTAGAGCAGAAACTGCAGTCGAGACTGCAGCCAACCTGCGATGAAACGCAGAGCGTGCCGCGCTGGCCATCGGGAATCAGCACCGTCTCGACCAGATTGCCGCCCTCGACACGAATCGCAAATTTGCGCGTGCCGTCGGCAGAATCTTTTTGGCTGACGATTTCCGGAGGGCGAATTTCTGCGACATCCTGCAGCTTCTGCCGCAGCGCCTTTCCGATATTCGTCATTTCTGCGAAATCGGAAACACCGGCATGGTGAATCCATTTCAGAATTTGCTGCGCGCGAAACGGCTTCTCGCCCAGCGAGACGAGAAATGCCTCCATTCTGGCGAGCGGCAAACCGAGTAGATTGGTTTTGTCCGTTGGCGGGACCGTACTGTCGTTCATGTCACCCAGAGGTTCGTCAGATCAGGCGCGCGAGCAGAGATCGCTGCTGGCGAAGAAGTAGGCGACTTCGCGGGCAGCCGACGTCGTCGAGTCGGAACCGTGGACCGCATTCGCATCGATGGAGTCCGCGAAGTCCGCACGAATCGTGCCGGGCTCTGCGTTCTTCGGATTGGTCGCGCCCATCAGCTCGCGATTTTTCAGCACGGCGTTTTCGCCCTCCAGCACCTGAACCGTTACCGGACCCGATGTCATGAAATCGATAAGCGCGGGGAAGAACGGACGGCCTTTGTGCTCGGCATAAAAGCCCTCGGCCTGTTCGCGACTCAGACGCAGCATTTTGGCAGCAACGATCGACAGACCCGCTTTTTCAAACCGGCTGTAAATTTCACCGATCACATTTTTGGCAACCGCATCGGGTTTGATAATGGAAAGCGTGCGTTCAACTGCCATGAAAATCTCCTAGAAAGAAATACTTACAGACTTATCAACAGAAGCTAGAAAAAGGATGAGGAAAGAGCGCAGGAATTATACGCAGCTTTACCGGAAATTTGTATGGTAAAGCCTTAGGGGAACAATAAAAATTCACGAAGACGAGGCCGGCTTCACAGCTTTATTTCACCGCTTTTCCGGCAATGCGTTCTGGCGCAGCAGGGGAACCACTTTACAGAAGAGCGAGGCCGCCCGAACGACATCCTCCTCGCTGGTAAAGCGACCAAAACTGAACCGCAATGCGCTTTGAGCCAGCGCGTCGGGCACTCCCATCGCACGCAGCACATACGAGGGCTCCAGGCTTGCGGAGGTGCAGGCCGAGCCGCTGGAAACGGCGATATCCTTCAACGCCAGCAGGAGCGCTTCGCCATCGACACCGGCAACGCTCACATTGAGATTACCGGGTAAACGCCGCTCCAGCTCACCGTTTACATGAATCTGCCCGATACCGCTCACCAGATCCAGAAATCTTTTTCTTAACAATAAGATGCGGGCGGATTCTGCTGCCATTTCGGAACTGGCAATCGCACTCGCCGCCCCCATTCCGACAACCTGATGGGTCGGCAGGGTGCCGGATCGCATTCCCCGCTCGTGACCACCGCCATGCATTTGCGCCTCGATCACCACCGGCGGACGGCGCCGCACGTAGAGTGCCCCCACGCCTTTTGGCCCGTAGAATTTGTGCGCAGAAAGCGACAAAAGATCGATCTGCATCGACTTGATATCTATAGAAATTTTTCCGGCTGTCTGGGCGGCATCGACGTGGAGGAGCAGATCGCGAGCGCGGCAGATAGCGCCGATTGCGGCAATATCGTTGATCGTGCCGACTTCATTGTTCGCATGCATGATCGAGACGAGGATCGTCTCCGCCGTTAGCGCCGCCTCGATCTGCCCTGGATCGATGATGCCGTCGAGGCCGGGTTCGAGATAGGTCACCCGGAAACCGTCCCGCTCGAGGCAGGCACAGACATCCAGCACCGCCTTGTGCTCGATCCGCGAGGTGATGATGTGATTGCCCCGCCCTTCATTGCGCCTGGCGTGCGCCGCCCCCTTGATGGCCAGATTGTTCGATTCCGTCGCTCCCGAGGTCCACACAATTTCGCGCGACTCGGCATTGATGAGCTCGGCCACCTGCGCGCGCGCGTTCTCGACCGCCTCTTCGGCACGCCAGCCGTAGATATGCGAACGCGAGGCCGGATTGCCGAAATTGCCATCCATGGTGAGGCACTCGACCATGCTGGCGGCAACCCGCGGGTCGACCGGCGTGGTGGCCGAGTAATCGAGATAAATGACTTTACCCATCGATAGTTAGACGCCTTATCTCAACCGGTAGTTAATCGATTACTTCATATTGGATCGCCTGGCTATCGTGCTTGCGCTGCTGAGTGGCCACAGCCTGCACTTCGTTGCGCTGCACCAGATCCGCAAGACTGATACCGGAGAGAAAACCGTGAATCTGATCGCTGAGATCGCGCCACAGATAATGCGTGAGACAGATATCGCCATCCCGGCAGTCGGCCTTACCCGCGCAATCGGTGGCATCGATGCTTTCGTTGACGGCATCGATGATTTCCGCGACGAAAATTGCGTCGCTCGCCCGACTCAGCCGATATCCCCCACCGGGGCCGCGCACGCTGGAAACCAGCCGGCTTCGTCTCAGCTTCGCGAACAGCTGCTCCAGATACGACAGCGAAATGGATTGCCGTCGCGAAATATCGGCCAGACTGATCGGACCCTGCTCCGCATTCAGCGCCAGATCCAGCATTGCCGTCACCGCATAACGTCCTTTTGTGGTTAAACGCATAACTCCACCTGTGTGAAAAAATCCATAGCGCGGGAGTATGCAAAGACCAACTATTAAGGTCAACTATTTCTCTTGGGCTTTTATCTGCCCGAGGCTTTTATTCCCCCCGGGCTTTGCGCACCCAGTATTGTGCGGACGTCAAAATGCCGCGGAGCATCTGAATCTCCATCAGATCGAGTCGGGTGCGCTGGAACATGCGCCGTAAGCGCGCAGACGTCTGCTTGGGTGCATCGGCTTTGAGAAAACCCATTTCCGTCAGCGTCTGCTCGAGATGCACAAAGAAGCGCTCGACATCATCGCCGCTGGCAAATGGCACATCCCAGTCCGCCATCGCATCGGCAGATATCTCGCCATCCGCAAAAGCCGCCATGCGCAATTCATAGGCGATCACCTGCACCGCCATCGCGACGTTAAGCGAGCTGTATTCCGGATTGGAGGGAATATTGATGTGCAGCTGACACCGCTGCAGCTCTTCGTTGGTCAGCCCGCGGTCCTCGCGCCCGAACACCATGGCGACCTTATGACGACCGGTTTCCCGAACCGCCTGCCGAGTCGCCTCACGCGCGTCAAGCAAAGGCCATGGAATGGCACGCTCGCGGGCACTGCTGCCGATGACGAGGCCGCAATCGGCGATGGCTTCCTCGAAGCTTTGGACGACGACCGCATGATCGAGCACGTCGAGCGCATTCGCCGCCCGAAAGACAGCGTCTTCATGCGGATAATGTTTCGGCGCCACCAGATACAAATCGCGCAACCCCATATTTTTCATGGCGCGCGCGACAGCGCCGATATTGCCTGGATGCGTGGTATTGACGAGGACGATGCGGATATTGTCGAGTGAAGTCACAGTAGCGATGCAGTCGATTTTCAGCGGGCGGCCATTCTAGCAGCTGGGATTAACGCATCGACAATGATGTTTTCAAACCAGTCATTTCCATGACTATGATAGAATCCGCGGCCTTTTCGCCGACCCACTCCCCTATTCAGGTAATCCGCTCATGCAACCGATGCTGACCATTGCCCTCAAGGCCGCCCGTAAAGCCGGCGAGATCATTGCCCGCAGCGTCGAACAGCTCGATACGGTGCGCGTCGATGAAAAATCGGCGAACAACTTTGTCACCGAAGTCGATCGCGCGTCGGAAAAGGAAATTATTTACCACCTGAAGAAGGCCTATCCCGATCACGCATTTCTCGGCGAAGAGAGCGGCGCGAGCGGTGCGGCCGATTCGGAATATCGCTGGATCATCGACCCGCTCGATGGCACCACCAATTTCATTCACGGCATTCCCCATTTCGCCGTGTCGATTGCCTGCGAATATCGCGGTCAGCTGGAGCACGCCGTGGTGCTCGACCCGATCCGCCTCGAAGAATTTACCGCGAGTCGCGGTCGCGGCGCACAACTCAATGGCCGGCGCATTCGTGTCAGCGAGCGCAAAAGCCTCGACGGCGCACTGATCGGCACCGGCATTCCTTTCAAATCGCGCTGCGAAAAACACATTCCGGAATACATGCAGAGTCTGCAGGCCGTCGCGGAAAAAACCGCCGGATTGCGGCGCGCGGGCGCAGCGGCGCTCGATCTCGCTTACGTTGCTGCCGGCAGGCTGGATGCCTATTGGGAAATCGCGCTGGCGCCGTGGGATATTGCAGCAGGTGCGCTTCTGGTGCGCGAAGCCGGTGGCTTGATGAGCGATTTCAATGGCGGCAACGGCTATATGGAAAACGGCAATATCGTGAGCGGCAATCCGAAATGCTTCAAGGGGCTGCTACAGCTCGTGCAACCCCATCTGAAGCATGTTTGAAATTATTCAGAACCCTTCTTTGAACTCATCGGTAAGCAGGTCGCAAAACAGACCTGCCACCGGTGACATCAGCACAAAACGTTGACGTAGATTACAAAACATTGACGTAGTAATACGTGCTCGCACTTTGCTTGCCGGTCTTGTCGATTGCCTTGAGTTCGGCGACGTAAAATCCGCTTTTGATATTCGACAGCACGTGGTTGGTAACTCCGCCACCATTCACGGCGGCATTCAACGTCGAACCCAGGAAGAAATCACGCAGCGTGATTTTATATCCGGAGAGATCGGCAACCGCCAACGGTGTTCCATCAGTGCGCGCTTTCGGCGGAATCCAGCTGACATTCACACCTTTACTGGCGCTCTTGTTCGCTGACGACGTAATGGAAACTTTTGCGATCGTCGGCACCAGCGGCGCTGCCGTGGAGACGGCGGCCGCCACTTTCACAGTGGCAATCGCAGACAATTTGCTTTTCAGGCCATTCGCATCGATGGCGGCCATCGCGAAATGATAATTTCCAGCCGCCAGATTTTTCACGGTGTACGTGGATGTCGTACCGCCGCTCACCTTGATGCTACCGCTCACCGCCGGATTATCCGTGGTGTAATAAAGCTCGTAGCCCGCGAGCTCACTTGCTGCGAGAGCCTTGCCGTTTTCACGTGTGGAGGGAATGCTCCAGTTCAGCTTGACGCTCGACGCAGCTTCCGCCAGCGCACTGCCGAACATGCAACCAAACACCATCGACAAATAAACGATTTTCGACATTCGCATACCCATACCACCTCACCTGACAAACCCCGCAAGCGGGAAGACATAGAAAACTTGTTAGGCAAGAATTTAATCGGGAAAACCCAATTGCGATGTAGGTATGAAACACATGTGTGATCACCATCAAGATCACAGCGGACGCCGGTATCGTTTTTATTTTTAATTTATACGTATAAGCCGCAGCTACGTGCGAAACCTAACAGCCATGTTTTTATAATTATGAGCTTCAGTTAACTTTGTTATGCACATCACTTAATTTTGCTATGAGTATTACTTAATTTTTACTGCGGGCTTACTTAACTTTATGTGGAAGACCGTCCTCACGGACGGCCGTCTTCAACACCTTCCTTCTGCACCACGACCGGCAACAAATCTTCGCGCTTCAAACCCATCCATAGCGCAATGGCCGCCGCAACATAGATCGATGAGAAGGTTCCGATAATGGTGCCGATGGATAACGCCAGCGCAAAACCACGCAGCGCATCCCCGCCAAACAATAACAGCGACAGCAACACCGCCATCGTGATGCCGGAGGTCGTTAATGTACGGTCCAGCGTTTCGGTGGTCGAGATATTCATGATCTCGATCACCTCCATTTTTCTCAATTTGCGAAAATTCTCACGAATCCGATCGAAAATGACGATCGTATCGTTAATCGAATAACCCACGATGGCAAGTATGGCCGCCAATGTCGTCAAATCGAATTCCCACTGAAACAGGGCAAACATGCCGAGCGCAATGAATGCATCGTGAAATAAGGACACAATCGCGCCGACACCGAATTTATATTCAAAACGAAAGGCGACATAAAGCATTACGGCAATCAGCGATAACAACAGGGCCAGGCCACCTTTTTCGCGCAGCTCCTCTCCGACCTGAGGGCCGACGAATTCAACGCGACGCAATTTGACCTCACCTTGCGCGTCTTTCTGCAATAACTCGACCACATGATTGCCGATACGCGCATCGTCCGTGGTCGGCAGGCGCACCATCACGTCACGCTCGGTGCCGAGATTCACCACTGTCGCCCGCTCAAAACCACCGCGCTCCAGCGTTTCTCGAATTTCCGTCAACGAAACCGGCTGCGAATAAGTTGCTTCGACCAGCGTGCCGCCCGCGAAATCGAGGCCGAAATTCAGACCTTTCGTCGCCAGAAAAAATATCGCCAGAATGGTGGTGAAAATTGAAAATCCCGCTGCGTAAAAACGCAAGCCGAGAAAGTTGATCACTTTGCGCTGAGTCATGTCGCCGCCCCTAAATCCAGAGTTTTTCAAGGCGTCGACCGCCATGCGTTAAATTGATCATCGCGCGCGTCACCATGATCGCAGTAAATTGCGAAATGATGAGGCCGATTGCGGAGGTCACTGCAAAACCTTTCACGGGCCCCGTTCCCAACGCATACAGCAGAATGGAAACAATCAGTCCCGTGAAGTTCGCATCAAAAATCGTGTTCGATGCCCGCTCGAATCCCGCGTGAATCGCCGCCTGTGGTGTGAGACCGCCACGCAGCTCCTCCTTGATGCGCCCATAAATGAGAACGTTGGCATCGACGGCCATCGCCATCGACAACACAATGCCGGCAATGCCCGGCATGGTTAACGTCGCAGATAACAACGACATGCAGGCGATCAGCAACAATATGTTGAAGGTCAGCGCCATCACCGCGAACAGACCGAACAGGCGGTAAAGCCCCACCATCACGAGCGCGACAAAGGCGAGACCGACGTAAGTAGCGACCAGACCCTGCTGAATATTTTCAGCGCCGAGCGATGGTCCGACCGTACGTTCTTCGACGAAATCCATCGGCGCAGCCAGCGCGCCCGCTCTCAACAATAATGCGAGCTCTGCCGCTTCGCCCGGATTATCGAGACCCGTGATACGGAAGCGATTGCCGAGCGTGTCGCGAATCGTCGCCAGGCTGATAATTTTTTTCTCGTCGTACGGCACCTGCACCGCCACGTCCTTGCCCTCCGCATCCTTTTCATAATGCGTGCGCAGCTTGCGCTCGATAAAGAGTACGCCGAGGCGACGATTGACATTCTGACGCGTTGCCTGCGCCATCAGATTGCCGCCTTCGCTATCGAGCACAATATTGACTTCGGGCTGACTGCTCTGCGCATCGAAGCCCGACTTCGCATCGGTCACGCGCTCGCCCGTGATCACCACATCGCGCTCCAGGTAAGCCGACTTCGGCCCGAAGCGGGTGTCGCGAAACTCAAAACTCTCGCGCTGCGAAGGATCGCTGTCTTTCGATTCCAGACGAAATTCCAGATTGGCGGTTTTGCCGAGAATACGCTTGGCTTCGGCGGTATCCTGAATACCGGGCAATTCCACCACGATGCGATTGCGTCCCTGCCGTTGCACGAGCGGCTCGGCAACACCGAGTTCGTTCACCCGGTTACGCAATGTGGTGAGGTTCTGCCCCACGGCATAATCTTCGATGTCGCGAATTTTCTGCTCGGAGATGGTCCAGTTGACCCTGACACCCTCTGTTTCAACTTCCTGCGCAGATACCAGATGCGGATAATTCTTACGAACCGCGCCAATGGCCTTATCCGCCAGCTCCTGTTCCTTGAAGCGACCGACGATGCGATCGCTCCGCGCTTCGACGAAGCCGCGAATTTTTTCTTCGCGCAACTTCTGCTTGATGCCCGACAAATCCAGCTCCAGTGTTTTCTTCACAGCAGCCGGCGTGTCGACTTGCAGCAGGAAATGCACACCGCCACTTAAATCGAGTCCGAGCTTCATCGGCTTGCCGCCCAAAGCGGCCAGCCAGCCCGGCGTCGTCGGTGCGAGATTGAGCGCAATGACATAGCCGTCGCCGAGCGCGCGCTGCACCGCCGTTTGCGCGCGCAGCTGCTGATCGGCGCTTATCAGACGCACCAGACCGCTTTTGCCCTGCTCATCGACTTCCGTACTCTTGAATTCAATGCCGGCATCGTTCAATGCGCGGGTCGCCCGATCGAGCACCGCCTGATCGATAACGGCAGCGCTGCTCTCGCCGGAGAGCTGAACCGCGGGATCCGGGGCATAAAGATTGGGGGCTGCGTACAACAGACCGATCGACAACACAAAAACGATCAGCAAATATTTCCACAACGGATATCTATTCATAGAAATTCCAGATTGAATTCAGGCTTCTGCAACGCTTATCGAAGACTTTTGTTTTTATACAGATCACGCATGGGATTACGAACGAGCTGTTCTTTGAGGTTGCTGCTCTCGCAGCATCGATTCCACCGACATCGCTCGATAACGGGCTGCGGTGATAAAAGCGCGGCCCATTATACGTAAACGCGTTGACACAACAACCGCGCCAGAAGTTCAGATGATCCGGTGGCGTTCGTTATCCGACCCAGACGCGCGCGTTGCGGAAAATTCGCAGCCACGCCCCATCTTCCTGCCAGTCTTCGGGATGCCATGAATTCTGCACCGCTCGAAATACGCGCTCGGGATGCGGCATCAGCAGCGTCGCGCGCCCATCGCGACTCGTCACACCGGCGATGCCGACCGGCGAGCCATTCGGATTCGCGGGATAATTTTCGGTGACCTGCAATCGATGATCGACATAGCGCAGCGACACCTGCTCCCCGGACTGCAGCGCAGCGAGTTGATCGGCGCCGGCAAATTCTGCGCGGCCTTCGCCGTGTGCAACGGCGATCGGCATATGCGAACCCGCCATCTCATTGAAAAACAGCGACGGCGATGGCGGCACCTGCACCAGCGCAAAGCGCGCTTCGAACTGCTCGGACAAATTGCGCACAAAACGTGGCCACAGCTCAGCCCCCGGAATCAGCGATTTGAGATTCGACATCATCTGACAGCCATTACAGATGCCGAGCGAGAACGTATCAGAGCGATGGAAAAATGCCTGAAACTGATCGCGTGCGCGCGTGTTGAACAAAATCGTTTTTGCCCAGCCTTCGCCCGCGCCGAGCACATCGCCATACGAAAAGCCGCCGCATGCAGCAAAACCTTTGAACGCATCGAGTGCAACGCGACCGCTCAGAATATCGCTCATGTGCACATCGACCGCTTCGAAACCCGCGCGATCGAAAGCGGCTGCCATTTCGACCTGACCATTCACGCCCTGCTCGCGCAAAATAGCGACGTGCGGACGTTTACCACTATTAATAAATGGCGCTGCGATATCGCTGTTCTGATCGAAACTCAATTTAACGCTGAGACCGGGATCATTCGCATCGAGCAGTGCATCGAATTCCTGCTGCGCGCACTCCGGATTATCGCGCAGCGATTGAATGCGATAACTCGTTTCGCTCCACGCGCGCTGATATTGCACGCGATCACCTTTCAGCACGACGCTGCCATTCCAGTTGAACTGCAATGCATTGCCCGCTTTTGGCTCGCCGA
Organism: uncultured Verrucomicrobiaceae bacterium; assembly: GCA_964631955.1. Classification (GTDB taxonomy): domain Bacteria; phylum Pseudomonadota; class Gammaproteobacteria; order Pseudomonadales; family CAMLJR01; genus CAMLJR01. The sequence continues at coordinate 189,865 of CAZWBA010000001.1, forward strand.
GCACATACACGGAACCGCCGAGTCCATTTTTCCCGAATACATCGAGCACCGCCGCGCGTTGATCGCGCGCGATCTGCAATACCGCGCCGAGTTCCTCGCTGAACAACACCGAAAGTGCATCGCTGCCCAGTGCATTTAATTCGACATCGAAACCGCAGTGTCCCGCGAATGCCATTTCACACAATGTCGCGAACAGGCCACCATCGGATCGATCGTGATAAGCGAGAATTTGTTGCGCATCGAGCAATTGCTGTATCGCTGGGAAAAATCCACCGAGCGATTTCGCATCGTCGACATCGGGCGCGGTATCGCCGATCTGGTTGAATACCTGCGCGAGCGCCGATCCGCCCAAACGATTTTTGCGTGCGCCTAAATCGACAATGATCAAGTCGCTAACACCGCGATCGAGGCGCAATTGCGGCGTCACCGTTTTGCGCACATCAACCACAGGCGCAAACGCGGAAATGATCAGTGACAGCGGCGCGGTGACCGATTTTGGCTCGCCGTCGTCATTCCATGCCGTGCGCATCGACATCGAATCCTTGCCGACCGGGATCGTGATACCGAGTTGCGGACACAATTCCATGCCGACCGCCTTGACGGTATCGAACAATTTTTCGTCCTCGCCGGGATGGCCCGCCGCGCACATCCAGTTCGCAGACAATTTCACATCGGATAATTTTTCGATGCTTGTCGCCGCGATATTGGTGATCGCTTCGCCGATCGCCATACGTCCCGATGCCGCTGCGTTGATCAATGCGAGCGGTGTGCGCTCTCCCATCGACATCGCCTCGCCGCGATACGAATCGTAGGCAACCGTCGTCACCGCGCAATCGGCGACCGGGACCTGCCACGGACCGACCAGTTGATCGCGCGCGACCATGCCCGTGACCGAGCGATCGCCGATCGTGATCAAAAAGTTTTTGCTCGCCACCGTCGGCAATTGCAACACACGCTTCGCCGCATCGTTCAAATCGATACGATCGAGACGCAGCGGCTCCTGGTGCCCGGTTTTGACACCATTAACGAGCGGGGCGCGATTGAAACTGCGCTGCATTTTCGGCGGTTTGCCGAACAGCACCGACATCGGCAAATCGACCGGATTATTTTCAAAAATCTTATCGCCGAGCGTTAAATGTTTCTCGTCGGTCGCAACACCGACCACCGCAAACGGACAACGCTCGCGTTCACACAACGCCTTAAACCGTTCAAGATTTTCCGGCTTAACGGCAAGAACATAACGCTCCTGCGATTCATTGCACCAGATTTCCAGCGGCGACATGCCGGGCTCGTCGTTCGGCACATTGCGCAACTCGAATCTGCCGCCTTTCTCTCCGTCCTTCACCAACTCAGGAAAAGCGTTAGATAAACCGCCCGCGCCGACATCGTGAATGAACTCGATGGGGTTTTTATCGCCGAGCGCCCAGCAGCGATCTATGACTTCCTGACAGCGGCGTTCGATCTCCGGGTTTTGCCGCTGCACCGATGCAAAATCCAGATCCTCGCTCGATGCCCCGCTCGTCATCGACGACGCTGCGCCGCCGCCGAGCCCGATCAACATCGCGGGACCGCCGAGCACAATTAACCGGCAACCGGCTGCAAACGGTTTTTTCTCGATATGTTCGGCTTTGATATTGCCGTAGCCGCCCGCGATCATGATCGGCTTGTGATAGCCGCGGCGCTCGATGCCATTCGCGCCATTGGCGTTTTCCTCGAAGGTGCGGAAATAGCCGCAAATATTCGGGCGGCCGTATTCGTTGTTGAACGCCGCACCGCCGATGGGGCCTTCGATCATGATGTCGAGCGCGGTGACGATGCGATTCGGTTTGCCGTAGGCGATTTCCCAGGGTTGATTGAAATCGGGAATCTGCAGATTCGATACGGTGAATCCCGTCAGACCCACTTTCGGTTTCGAGCCGCGACCGACCGCGCCCTCGTCGCGAATTTCACCGCCCGCGCCGGTGCCCGCGCCGGGGAATGGCGCAATCGCGGTCGGATGATTGTGCGTTTCAACTTTCATCAGCAGATGAATGTCTTCGTCGTGGTAGCGATACGCGAAATCGTCGGGATCTGGATAGAAGCGACCGGCACGGCTGCCGACAACGACAGCGGCGTTATCCGAATACGCACTGAGCACATTCTCTCCGCCCAGTTGATTGGTGTTCCTGATCATCTGAAACAGCGAATGCGTTTGCGCCACGCCATCGATGGTCCAGCTCGCGTTGAAAATCTTGTGGCGGCAATGTTCGGAGTTCGCCTGCGCGAACATCATCAGTTCGACATCGGTGGGATTGCGTTTTAGCTGCGTGAAACTCGCAACGAGATAATCGATTTCGTCGTCGGCGAGCGCGAGTCCCAATTCGCCGTTCGCATTCACGAGCGCGGCGCGCCCGCCGCTCAGGATATCCACCGTCGTCAACGCACGCGGCGCCTGCCGCACGAACAATGGCGCGGCGCCTTCAAGCGCGGGCAGTACACTTTCGACCATGCGGTCATGCAGTAACGATGCGGCCGTCTTGCGCTGTTCGATGGATAGCGGCTCCGCGGTTTTCAGGTAATACGCAATGCCGCGCTCGATGCGCTTGATCTTCTGCAATCCCGAGTTGTGCGCGATGTCGGTGGCCTTGCTGGCCCACGGCGAAATCGTGCCGAAACGCGGAATCACAAAAAACAGTTCGCCCTGCGCTTCACCGCCCTGCAGATCGAGCCCCTCGAGTGCAGGCCCATAGCGCAGCAGCTGTTCCAGCACCCGATGCTCATCGGCATTCAGGCTGTCCTCGACATCGACCAGATGCACGAACTCCGCATACACCCGCTCGATGGCGGCCTCGCGACCTGGAAAGAGTGCCGAGAGATTGGCGTGCAGTTTACGGATACGGAATGGGGAAAGAGCCGGGGCGCCGCGCAGGATCAGCATGCCGGGGTTAACCTCTAGTCTGTGAGAGCGGAAAGGATTGCCTTTGTGGTCGCAGAACCCTGACGACGGGGAAGGCGAGGGCGCGTATTGTAAAGGATTGAGACCGATTGATCAGCCGCGACTTCGAGCCATGTCGGCCGTTGTCCGGTTGGCTGATCAGCAGTTGACCATTAGAATGCCGCCACAATGATTTCTACGCTATTTGCTTTTCCGACGTTATCGGCAGTATTCAGCCGCCTGCGCCCGCTTCCACGTCATGCCCTGCTGGCCATAGCGGCGCTGCTCGGGGGCTGCGGCTCGTCCGATCATCTGCAGGAGATCCGCGACAGCGGTGTGCTGCACGTCCTCATGCGCAACAGCCCGACGACCTACTTCGAGGACCGGCTGGGTCCGGCGGGCTTTGAATACGAACTCGCGGAGCGCTTCGCCAGGCACCTCGGCGTTCAGCTTCAGATCGAGACACAACCGAGCATCGCAGGCATCTACGAAAACCTTCAGCGCGGCCGCTCCGATATGGCGGCGGCGGGACTTGCCGTCACCCCCAAACGCAGCCAGGAAGTGCAGTTCGGCCCGGGCTATCTCGATATCGAGCCGCTCGTGCTCACGCATAACGACAGCATTGTTCCCGGCGCGCTGACCGATTTGCGCAACGCCCGTGTACATGTGCTAGCGGGCAGCAACGCGGCGGAGTATTTGTACGCGCATCGGGAAACCGCTCCCGGCCTGCAATGGCAGGAATCGAAGGATCTGGAAACGATCGACCTGCTCGAACAGCTCGATAATCGCGAGATCGATGCGACCATCATCGATTCGAACGAACATGCGGCGAACAAGGCGTTTTACCGCGACGTGCGCATCGCATTCAAACTCGGTTCCCGAACGCATCTCGCCTGGGCCTTTGCCAGAGATCCGCGCAACCAGCGCCTGCTCGAAGAGGTCAACGCATTTTTCCAACAACTCAAAGCGAGCGGCGAGCTCGCACAGCTGATCGAACGCTACTACACCACCAGCGCCGACAACGACCGATACGATGTCGAAACCTTCACCATGAATCTGCAGAACACTCTGCCCAAATACCAGGAGATGTTCGAGCAGGTTGCCGAGGATTTCGATATGGACTGGCGCCTGCTCGCCGCCATCAGTTACGCCGAATCGGAATGGAAGCCCACCGCAACATCGCCGACGGGCGTGCGCGGCATGATGATGCTCACCAACATCACGGCAAAGGAAGTCGGCGTCACCAATCGCATCGACCCGCTACAGAGTCTGCGTGGCGGAGCACGCTATCTAAAAAGCATTCTGCAGTTTCTGCCCAAAAGCGTTACCGGTGACGATCGCCTCTGGTTCGCGCTGGCGACATACAACATCGGCTACGGCCATGTTCAGGATGCACGCATCATCGCCCAGCAACTCGGTAAAGATCCGGACAAATGGGCCGAGCTCAAGGAAACGTTGCCGCTGCTGCAGAAAAGTCAGTATCACGAAAAGGCCCGTCACGGCTATGCGCGTGGACGCGAACCCGTGCGCTATGTGCAGAACGTGCGTTATTACTACAACCTGCTGACATGGACCGAGGTCGCAAAGCAGCGCACACCGCCGCCGAAAGCAACCGACCAGTACATGCCCGAAGTTTTCGATGCAACATTGAATGCGCTGTAGTGCTGTGAATGGTTTGTAGTGCTGAAAAATAAAAAGCGCCGCATCATCCGATACGGCGAAAAATAAATGACACTCGTTTAAAACCTGTAACCGACACCCAGCATATAAACCCACGGATCGATCGTCACTTCCGTCTTTATTCTGCCAAGCGCTGTATCGAGACTCGCATCGGTTTCGATCTGCACTCGCCACACCGATGCATTCAGCAACCAGTTCCGGTTGATGTGCCAGTCGATACCCACTTCGGCAGCCAGACCGAACGAATCATCCAGATTGAAATTGCTCGCCCCTAAAGCCGATTGCGCGGCACCGCTGACGCCTTCGTCAAAAAACGTTGTGTAGTTGAGTCCCAGGCCGACATAAGGCTGCACATCCGAAGCTGATTCTGCAAAATAAAATTGAACACTCAGTGTTGGCGGCAATTGTTTTGTGTTGCCTAATTTCGTGCCATCGGCGACGCCAAGCCCCCCCAGGCCTTTTGTCGTAACGTCATGCTTGAAAGGCGTGGCAACCAGCAATTCAACGCCCCAATGCGGCGTCAGCATGTAAGTCGCCGTCACTCCGAGTGCCGCTGCACCATCGACACCAACCCCGGTTCCGCCCAGTTTGGTGCCACTGACATTTAAATCGGTGCTGCTGTCACGCGGATCGACCGCCGCATAGCCCGCCCGCACGATGATATCGCCCGCTTCGTACGCGACAACCTGTCCGCTTATAATTGCCCCGACAATTAATATCCATCGACTTTTGTTAAACGTTTTCATCACTGCATCCTCACTCCAATATGTGGTGAGCGCAGCATCATTTACGCACGCACGAACAACCATGATTTATATCAACGGCGATTTTCGCGGCGGGGGAAATAAAAATACGGGCTTGATCCAAATCATCGAATGCACTGCGATGGCGCGCCCGACTTGAGGACTGTATGAAGAAAAAACTCAGCGTTTTTGCCGGAAAAAATTTTGCATGATGGCCGCACATCGATCTGCCAGCACACCGCCCTGCACATCGATACGATGATTGAATTGCGTTCCCTCGAGTAAACGTGCCGCACTCACCACCGCACCCGCGCGCGGTTCCGCTGCACCGAATACCAGACGTTCGACGCGCGCATGAATCAGCGTACCGACACACATCGTGCATGGCTCGATGGTGACATAGAGCGTGGTTCCGGGCAGTCGATAATTCGATAATTGTTTTGCCGCCGCACGCAGCACCACAACCTCCGCGTGCGCGCTCGGATCGCAACTGCTGATCGGCTGATTGAAACCGCTGGCGATCAACTGGTTATCCCTGACCAACACGGCGCCGACAGGCACCTCACCGCGATCGGCCGCGAGTTGCGCCTGCTCAAGCGCAAGCTGCATCCAGTGTTCGTCGGGATTTTCCATCGCCAGGTTTTTTACTTTCTCAGTCAGTTTTGATTTTTTCCGCTCAGCGATATGTGAACGACTTTCGCCAATTCAACAATCGACAGCGGCGAACAGCCCTCGGCCTGATTGCTGAGCGTGACATACGCATTCTGTCCCGCGCCAACGGTACCTGCAATCACACGCGCCAATGCAACGCGAGTTTCGATATCGACATCCTGAATGCGATCGTACGGTTCGTATTGCAGCTCTGCATCCTCGTAACCGTACGCACCGTGCAGAGGATTCAAATTCCAGCGACAGACCAGAGGCCCCGGCCACAGCGCGCGCAAAATCGGCAACTGCTCAATGATGCGCGGCATTTTCGCGTGCAGCCCCATGCAATAAGTCGCACGCGCTTCCCGCAACACATCGACAAACTCGCGCGTCAGCCATTGCGGATCGCGCACTTCAACAGCCACGACACTATCCGACGCCTTATTTTTTAAATCAGGAATGCTCTGTAACAACAATCGCAATCGCTCGATGACGACAGAAATATCCTGCAACCACGCGTAAGGCAGCGGGCTGATTTGAAACACCAGCGCACCCAGCTTTGAACCCAGCCCTTCAAGAGCAGGCTCGATAAATTCACGCAGTGCAATATCGGGATCGAGAAAATTATTATTGATACGTCTGCCGCGTCCTTCTTCGTCGCGCAATAACGAATCGGTGACGATACTGGGTGCTTTAACGACAAAACGAAAATCATCCGGCACTTGCGCCGCATATGTCGCGAATTCCGCAATCGACAGCGGTTTGTAAAATCCGCGATCGATCCCCACGCAGCGAAACAGCGGATGTTTCGAATACGCCGGCAATCCGTAGCGCGATAACTTGGAATCCGAATACTTGCGATCCCAAACGATTCCCTCCCACCCCGGATAACTCCACGACGACGTACCCAGATATAAATTGCGTGGCAATGCGTTCGCGATTTCGCTCAAGCTCGAATCGAAATCGACCGCCCCGACGACGGCAGCAGAGTTTTCACCGAACAGGGAGTTTTGCATTGCTCATACCCATCGCTTCCCGGATATTGACAGCCTCACCGTAGCCGGAAAACTACTGCGACCGGAACAAATTCAGGTAATCCCTGAAGGCGAAGAGCCGGTTGCGACGCTGCCCCGTCACTTCAATCAGCACACCGGAGGACACCATATCGGCAATCAACGTGGCAGCGGTCGAGACACCAATAATATCCGTGGCCCACTTGATGTCGATGATCGGCGGATCATTTGCTGATTTCTGTCTCACACGCCTATCGCTGCTGCGCAAAGGCACAACGCCAGCATTATTCCCACTCAATCGTCGCAGGCGGCTTGCTCGACACATCGTACGTCACACGCGAAACGCCAGAGATTTCGTTGATGATGCGATTCGATACTTTTTCGAGCAATTCGTACGGCAGATGCGCCCAGCGTGCCGTCATGAAATCGATCGTCTCGACTGCACGCAGTGCGATGACCCATTCGTAGCGACGGCCATCGCCGACCACGCCGACCGACTTCACCGGCAGGAACACGGCGAATGCCTGACTGGTTTTGTGGTACCAGTCGGCGTTGTGCAATTCCTCGATAAAGATTGCGTCGGCTTCGCGCAGGATGTCGGCGTATTCCTTTTTCACTTCGCCGAGAATGCGCACACCGAGGCCCGGACCGGGGAATGGATGGCGGTACACCATGTCGTACGGCAGGCCGAGTTCGAGGCCGATCTTGCGCACTTCGTCCTTGAACAACTCGCGCAGCGGTTCGACGAGTTCGAATTGCATGTCGTCGGGCAAACCGCCGACATTGTGGTGCGATTTGATCACATGCGCCTTGCCGGTTTTCGCGGCAGCCGATTCGATCACGTCGGGATAAATCGTTCCCTGCGCGAGAAACTTCACGTCTTTTAATTTCGTTGCTTCGACATCGAACACCTCGATAAAGGTGTTGCCGATGATTTTGCGTTTCTTTTCGGGATCGCTGACACCAACTAATTTACCGAGGAAGTTTTTCTCGGCATCGGCACGAATCACTTTCACGCCCATATTGCGCGCGAACATATCCATGACCTGATCGCCTTCGTTTTTACGCAGCAGACCGTTATCGACAAATACGCAGGTCAGCTGATCGCCAATCGCGCGATGCAATAACGCGGCAACGACCGACGAATCCACACCACCCGACAAACCCAGTAAAACCTTACTGCTGCCGACCTGTTTGCGCACGGTGCGAATCGCATCTTCGATAATATTCGCGGGTGTCCACAGCGCTTCGCAGCCGCAGATATTCAGAATGAAATGTTCGAGAATGCGTTTGCCCTGCAGCGTGTGCGTAACTTCGGGATGAAACTGCACGCCATAGAAATGTTTCGATTCCAGCGACATCGCGGCGATCGCACACGACGGCGTCGATGCCATCAGCTCGAAACCCTGCGGCATGTGTATGACTTTATCGCCGTGGCTCATCCACACATCGATAAGTGAACTGCCATCGGCGTGATCGATATGATCGCGAATATCGCGGAGTAATTCGGTATTGCCGTGCAATTTAACCTGCGCATAACCGAACTCTCGCACATTCGACCCTTCGACCTTGCCGCCGAGTTGCTCGGCCATCGTCTGCATGCCGTAGCAAATGCCGAATACGGGCAAACCCATTTCAAACACGCATTGCGGCGCACGGGGAGAATGCAGCGCGGTCACCGATTCGGGACCACCGGCGAGAATAATGCCGAGCGGATTAAATTCGCGAATATCGGCTTCGCTGATGTCGTACGCGCGAATTTCACAGTACACACCGATTTCGCGTACGCGGCGCGCAATCAATTGCGTGTATTGCGAACCGAAATCGAGAATTAAAATTCGACTGGCATGGATGTCTTGGTTCATAGTGATTTCCTAAACATGACCCCTCCGCCGCTTCGCGGCACCTCCCCTATTTTATAGGGGAGGCCATTAGTGCCCGCTCCGGCACGGAAGGCTCCTCCTGCGAAGTAGGGGGAGTGCCCGAAGGGCGAGGGGGTCATCACAAAAACAAACGGGGCCGCAGCCCCGTAAATTCAATCTAACGACGAAGATCAGCCGCCTAACGGCCAATTAACCGCCGAGGGGATAGTTAGGCGCTTCTTTCGTAATACTCACATCGTGCACGTGACTTTCATTCATACCTGCCGAAGTCACTTTCACGAAATTCGGTTTCGTGCGCAGGTTTTCCATATCGCGACAACCCGTATAGCCCATCGCCGAACGCACACCGCCCATCAACTGATGCACGATTGTCGCCAGCTGACCTTTGTACGGAACGCGACCCTCGATACCCTCCGGCACGAGTTTCTCGACCCCGTCTTCGGCACTTTGGAAATAACGATCGCTCGAACCCTGCTTGCTCGCCATCGCGCCGAGCGAACCCATGCCGCGATACGATTTATACGTGCGCCCCTGATACAACTCGGTTTCGCCGGGTGCTTCTTCCGTGCCCGCGAACATGCTACCCATCATCACGCTGTAGGCGCCGGCGGCTAACGCTTTCGATATGTCGCCCGAAAACCGGATGCCGCCGTCGGCGATCAACGGCAATTTCGAATCGCGCAGTGCTGCGGCCACTTCCGCAATCGCGCTGATTTGCGGCACGCCGATTCCGGTGACGATACGCGTCGTGCAAATCGAACCGGGGCCGATGCCGACTTTCACCGCATCCGCACCCGCATCGAGCAATGCGCGCGCGGCATCGCCGGTCGCGATATTGCCGCCGATCACATCGACCTGCGGATATTGTTTCTTGATCCACGCAACGCGCTGCAACACATTGCGGCTGTGACCGTGCGCAGTATCGACCACGATAACATCGACACCCGCATCGACGAGCGCGCCGACGCGATCTTCGGTATCGGCGCCCGTGCCCACCGACGCGCCGGCGCGCAGGCGGCCCTGCCTGTCCTTGCATGCGAGTGGATACGTCTGCGCCTTCATGATGTCCTTGACGGTAATCATGCCGCTCAGATCAAACTTGTCGTTGACGATCAGCACCTTTTCGATGCGGTGTTTGTGCAGCAACTCTTTCACGCTGTCGAGATCGGCACCCTCGCCGACCGTCACCAGTTGCGCCTTGGGCGTCATGATGCTCGACACCGGCTCATCCATGCGCGTTTCGAAACGCACATCGCGGCTCGTTACGATACCGACCAGATGCCCGTTATCGACAACGGGCACACCCGAAATATTGTATTGGCGGCGCAGCTCGATGAGTTCGCGGATCGGCGCACTGGCTTCGATGGTGATCGGGTCCTTGACGATGCCGGCCTCGTGCTTTTTCACGGCGCGCACTTCGCGGGCCTGCTGCCCGATCGTCATATTCTTGTGAATGATGCCGATGCCGCCTTCCTGCGCGAGCGCAATCGCGAGACGCGCTTCGGTTACGGTATCCATCGCGGCGGAGACGAGCGGAATATTGAGTTCGATATTGCGGGTCAGACGGGTTTTGAGGCTGACATCTTTGGGCAACACTTCCGAGTAGGCAGGCACCAGCAGGACGTCGTCGAAGGTGAGTGCGTCGTGGAGGATACGGAGCATCGAGAAAACCCCCTGGGCTTCGAGAATCGCGCATCTTAATGGATCGGCCCAATGCGGTAAAGTTGCGATTCGCCGGCATTTTTCCGCGCCAACCCCGCTTTGGGGAATGACTTAATCAGAAGCTCCTATACAATTGGCGCGCCTTTTACGATTCACGACGCCATGCCGACCTCCAGACCGCCCTTCCAGCCGCAATATCCCGGCACCGCACCTAGCGGACCCGATGCGGTACTTACCGTGAGCCAGCTCAATCGGCTCGCGCGGCAATTGCTCGAAGATTGTTTTCCGTCGAGCTGGGTCGAAGGAGAAATTTCCAATCTCTCGAAGCCGAGCTCGGGCCACTGGTATTTCACGCTCAAGGATTCGACTGCGCAGATTCGCTGCGCGATGTTTCGCAATCGCAATTTTCGGCTGCGCTTTCAGCCCGTCGACGGCGCGAAGGTTCTCGTTAAAGGCGCGATCAGCCTGTACGAGGCGCGCGGCGAATATCAGCTCATCGCCGAAGATATGTTGCCGGCCGGCGAAGGTTTGCTCGCTGCCCAATTCGAATTGCTCAAACAGAAATTGCAGGCGGAAGGATTATTCGACCCCGCTCATAAAAAGAAACTGCCCGAGCATATCGCCCATATCGCGGTCATCACCTCGCCGACCGGTGCGGCGATTCGCGATATTTTGACCGTGCTGAAAAGACGCTCGCCGCAGACCCGGGTGACTGTGATACCGGTACCTGTGCAGGGCGATCAAGCTCCCGCTGCCGTCGCTCAAGCGCTTATTACAGCGGATCGCCTAAAAGCTGACGGCAAACATTTATTCGATGTGATCCTGCTTGGACGCGGCGGTGGCTCGCTCGAAGATTTATGGGCGTTCAACGATGAAAAAGTCGCGCGTGCGATTTACGCGAGCGAATTGCCCGTCGTTAGCGCAGTCGGACATGAAGTCGATTTCACCATCGCCGATTTCGTGGCGGATTTACGCGCGCCGACACCCTCCGCCGCCGCCGAATTATTGAGCCGCGATCATCGCCAGCAATCACAGCAATTACAGGGATGGCGGCAGCGTTTGATCACGGCCTGGCAACGCACGCTTGCGCAAAAGCGCCAGCAGCTCGAATGGCAACGCAGACGAATTCAGCATCCCAGCCAACGTCTGCGGCAGTGGTCGCTGCGTCTCGATGAACTGGAAATGCGCTTCCTCAATTCGCAACGACGCTATCAGCGCGAAAAAGCACAACGGTTGCAATTACTGCGTACGCGCCTGCAGGCGGTACATCCGCGTCGTCATTTGACGACAGCAAACACCCAACTGAATTTTTTGCAGAAACATTTGCTGGCGAATATCCAGCGATGTACACAGCACAGTGCACAGCGACTTGCCACTTTCGCGCAATTATTGAATACAGTAAGTCCGCTCAACACATTACAACGCGGTTATGCACTTGTTAGCGATAGCGACAATCATGTACTTCGCGATGCGAATGAAACCTCCGTTGGCGCGAAGGTGCATGTCCGCCTCACACGCGGTGAACTGCTCTGTAAAGTCGAATCCATCCTGTCCCCATCGATATCGGAGAAGCCATAAATGTATTTTGCGTTCAAACATGTTCACATGCTCTGCGCGGTCATCTCGATCATCAGCTTTATCATTCGCGGCGCGCTGGCGATCAACGGTTCGAACATTCTGCAGAAGAAATGGGTTCGCATCGTGCCGCACATCGTCGATACTTTTTTGATATTGAGCGCTATCGGCCTGATGGTGACGATTCAGCAATACCCATTCGTCAACGGCTGGCTCACGGCCAAGCTCATCGGTTTGCTGGTTTATATTTTTCTTGGCGTGGCGACATTGAGAATTGCAAAATCTCAGCCCCTGCGCATCGGTGCGTATCTGCTCGCGATAGCGACTTTCGTCTATATCGCTTCGGTTGCCATGACCAAAACGCCGCTACCATTCTGACCGTCTGATTTTGTCACCTAACGCGGCTTATTCGATAAGCCCGGCCGGCGACGCGATGTATTTTTATTTGCGGGTCGACCCGCGCCCGGATTGGCTGCACTAGCGCCGCGTCCGGCATGTTGATTCGAATTATCTCGATTGGCGCCACTGCGGTTTTCGGCGCTGCGATTCTGGCTGTTGCGGTTACCGGCGCCACGATTCGCATTATCGCGATTACCTCCCTGTCCTTCGGAACGGGCACGTCGCTCACCCGCATGTGTGCGGTTGCGCGGCTGTTGCGTTCCGCGTTCGTCACCGGGGTTGTTTTGTCGCTGTGGCGATGATTTACGCGGCGGTCGCGAGCTGCGTTGCGGCATTTCATCGAGCGCAACCATCGGCTTTTTCTCGCCCGGTTCAAAATACGGCACCGGCTGCACATCGAGTTTGCGTTTAAGCAATTTTTCGATATCTACCTGTAGCTTACGCTCTTCGGGACTCACTAACGAAATCGCTTCACCGCTGGCACCCGCACGCCCCGTACGACCGATACGGTGGACATAATCCTCGGGCACATTCGGCAACTCATAATTCACCACATGCGGCAATTGTTCGATGTCGAGACCGCGCGCAGCGATATCGGTGGCGACGAGCACGCGCACTTCGCCCGCTTTGAAATCCGCAAGCGCACGCGTGCGCGCGCCCTGACTCTTATTGCCGTGGATTGCCGCGGAAGTAATCCCATCGCGTTCGAGCTGCTGCGACAATTTGTTCGCACCATGTTTGGTACGCGTGAACACAAGCACCTGCTCCCAGCCGCCACTTTGAATCAGATAGCTCAGAATTTCCGGCTTATCGGTTTTATCGACCTGATAAACGGTTTGCTGCACGGTGGTCGCGGCGGTATTGCGCGGTGCGACATCGATGCTGACGGGGTTATGTAACAGCCCTTTCGTCAACTGACGAATTTCATCGGAAAACGTCGCTGAAAACAGCAAGTTCTGCCGGCGCTGCGGCAGCAGTTTCAGAATGCGGCGAATATCGTGAATGAAACCCATATCGAGCATGCGATCGGCTTCATCGAGCACGAGAATTTCAACTTTCGACAGCACCACGGCATTCTGGCTGTGCAAATCGAGCAGCCGGCCCGGTGTGGCGACGAGGATATCGACACCGCCGCGCAGCTTCATCATCTGCGGATTGATACTGACGCCGCCGAAAATCACCGCCGAACGCAGCGTTAAATGCCGGCCGTACACATCGACGCTTTCGCTGACCTGAGCCGCGAGTTCGCGCGTCGGCGTCAATACCAGCGCGCGCACGGCGCGATTTTTTGCAGGCGCGCCCTCTTCGCTCAGGCGCTGCAACAACGGCAGCGTAAAACTCGCGGTTTTTCCGGTCCCCGTTTGCGCCGCCGCGAGCACATCGCGCCCGGCGAGCACGACGGGAATCGCCTTATCCTGAATCGGCGTTGCGAACTGATAGCCTTTTTCCTGCACGGCACGAAGAAGCGGCTCGGACAAACCGAGTGAAGTGAATTGAGTCATGAATATCTATGTAAAAAAAATTTATCGGAAAGCGCGGCGCGCCACGGAGAAACAAAAACGGTGAAGCGGTACGAGGCGCGCATCGTACCCCAAATCAGGGATTGAGGCTATTTAGGCCAACTGACCGTTAGCGAGATGATGGATCTATTTGGCAATCAGACCAGCGGCGGCATGCGCTCGATCGTATTCGAATACCACGCTGCTTTCATGCCTTACCAACTTTTTATTGGTCTCGGAGCACGCCAATGTCGACAGGATATGTTTCAGCACATTGATGCGCGCAGCATTTTTGTTATTGGCGCACACGACAAACCACGGCGTGATCGGGTTATGCGTGCGCTCGAACATTGCATCGCGCGCATCGCTGTATTTTTTCCAGTACTTTGTCGCCAGCTTATCGATCGGGCTGATCTTCCATTGCTTGAGCGGGTCTTCACGACGTTCGCGCAAACGCTCGCGCTGCACATCCTTGTCGATATCGAGATAGTACTTGATCAATCGTATGCCCGAATTCACCAGCATGTGCTCGAACGACAAAACATCCTGCATGAATTCTTCGTACTCTTCCTTTTCGCAAAAATTCATCACGCGCTCGACACCTGCGCGGTTATACCAGCTGCGGTTGAAAATCACGAATTCACCGCCGGCCGGCAAATGCGAGACATAGCGCTGGAAATACCACGACGTGCGATCGCGATCCGATGGTTTCGGCAGCGCGACGACGCGTGTTTCGCGCGGGCTCATATGTTCGACGATGCGCTTGATCGTGCCATCCTTGCCGGCCGCATCGCGGCCTTCGACAATAATCAAAACTTTTTTCTGTCTGGCGATAATATCGCGCTGCACTTTAACGAGTTCGATCTGCAATTCGCGCAGCGTTTCTTCATAACCCCGGCCTTCATATTCCCGGCCTTTGGGCGCGCGTTCCTTTTTCGATTTATCTCCCACCATGACTCTCCTTCAAGAGGCGATCGACCCAAAAATGGAAAAGCGTTTGTCAGCTGACATAGACATCGAAGCGAACAGCCTTCCCCGATAACGCATAGGCCGGCTCCATACCGGCGAGACAGGGCGCCTTTATCGCGCGCTTGGCCACGACTCGCAGCTTCGCCGTTTCGCGAGCCGCCGATAATAGCTCAGCCTCGTCGCACACATCGTCGCCGAGCAATTGACGAAACAAACGCATGTCCTTTTTTACCAATGCCGCCTTTTCCGCATGCGCGAACATGGGATCGAGATAGATGACATCGGGTCTCTGTTCGATTGCAAGATTAGTCAGATAGGTCACCGCATCCGTATTTACCAGCTGTATCCGCGCAGCAATGTCGGCAACGGGCGATTGCAGCGCGCGCTGCAAGCCATCCTTCAACAGCGCTGCCACCACTCCATTGCGCTCGATTGAAATAACATCGAAGCCATGCGCGGCAAGCACAAAACTATCGCGTCCCAACCCCGCAGTGGCATCGATAATACGCAGTGAATTTTTGCTGCGCCCTTTGACGGCTTTGACGATCAACTCGCCGCCGGATTGCAATCGATACGCCGCCGCATCGCTCGCAAAATCGACACACACCGGTCCCGATTGTTTGATATCGGCAGGAAACAATTGCAGGCGATCGTCGCGATAGCTCAAATAGGCCGCGCCATGTCCGCGCAGTTCCGCGCGGGATGTCAGCAATGGCAGTGCCAGCTGCATCGCCAATGCCTGGCCGCGCCCGGCATCGTCGGCCGCGACGACGGCGACCCCGGAGGTTTGCGTCATTCAGGCCGCGAGCAGCGCACGCGCCTGCTCGATTTGCTCTTTGGCTTCGACGAGAATTTGCAGCGTCATCTCCGGTGTCAGCTTACCGAGTGCGAGTTTCTGATACGCAGGCACCTGATCCATGCGCGGCGGCGGTGGCTGTTTGCGCTTGCCGATGTAGCTGTGCAGCGTTGCCACCAGTACCAGATCACACAAATCGGCGCGCGTGGTCGGACAACGCGACCACTCTTCGCAACCGCGCGCGACGTCGACAATCTCGCCCGGAAATTGCCAGTGTTCGAGCACCATGCCACCGACTTCAGCTTTTAACTTGTCAGCCCACTGGCGCAGCAACGCTTCGTTTTCGAGCAACTTCGGATAATTCTGTGCGTAATTCAATACAGACAGCACACCGATATTGCTGACGAGCCCGGCGAGCATCGCTTCTTCGGGATCGAATAATTTGGTGTGTCGCGCCAGCACGAAAGCGTTAGCAGCAATATCCAGGCTCTGCTGCCACGTTTCGGTCATCAATTTATGCAGCAGGGGCGCCTTGGTCTGGAAAAGATCGCGCAGCGTGAAGCCGATAACGAGCTGCTTGGTGGTGAGCAAACCCAAACGCACGATGGCGTTCTGCACGGTTTCGCATTTGGCGGCGCCAAAATAAATCGGACTATTGGCGGCGCGAATGATTTTGGCGGCGATAACCGCATCGCGATTGATGACTTCGGCGATTTGTCGCGCGCCGTAATCATTATTGTCGAGCATGCTGCGAATTTTCATCGCGACTTCGGGCAGGGTGGTGAGATTGAATTTGCGCGCATCCAGATCGGCTTTGAATGCATGCAGCATCTGCGAGGTTTCGTCGTCGGTGTGATAGCCCATCTCGACCACGCCGTACCCCACTTCGATATCGCCGTCTTCACTGTTCTGCGCAGCGAGCAGGGATTCGAGCAAATCGCAATCGACGCTGAAATATTCGACATTCGACAGCGCCGTGGCGGTGTATTGGCGCGGCCGCAATTTGGCGATGGGCAGATTGGCAACCGTCGTGCGCGCTTCGATCGCACGTTCGCGACCGTCTTCGGCAACCAGCTGCAATTTGCCACTCAGCAGAAAAATTTCCTGCGAATCGATATCGCCGCACTCAAATAATATTTCGCCGCGCCGCGCTTCCTTTACCGAGACGCGGCTTGAAAGCACCAGCAAGTCTTCTTCGGACAAATGGCGAAAACTCGTGAATTCACGCAGACGTCCAATATCCAACCCTTGTGCAACAGCCATAGACACCCCCACAGAACATGGGGGCTAGTATAAACGGATCGCGCGCGTGACAAGCAAGCGACGCGCGTTGCGGTAAATCATGAAGGAATCAATCCTGCAGCGGCGTGCGCATCAGCAGCGCTTCATCGCGCTGCGCGAGCAATTTTTCCAGCAGCATTCGATTGCGCTCGATCGCTTCGAGATAAAGATTGCGACCGCCGAAGTGGGCACAGAAATAATTGTGCACGCTGCCGAACAGGGTATCGAGACGATGATTCAAGGTGCGCTGAATAAATTCCGGCGTCTGCCGCAGCAGATCGGTCGGCGACGCATAACGCACATACTCGACGCCATTTGCATCGTGCGCGCGCGTCAAACCGCCCAATTCGAATTCGCCGAATAAGCGATCACGACATTTTTCCAGATAGGCGTGATCGGCCATTTGTGCCATGACATCGGCGCTGCCAATCAGTGCGCCCATTTGGCGCTGTCTGGCATCGCTCAGCTCGATGCTGACCGGATCGACTTCGTAGCCCGTGAAATGAACGAGCTGCGCAGCAACCGGCGCTGCACGGGCGAGTTTTGTCGTCGGCAGATATTCGGCGAGAAAACGCGAACTGCGACTGACGTGCGTCTTCGTGTATTCGGCACCGAATTGATGTCGCGTATCGCCCTTGCGGCGTATGTAACCCGAATCATGAAATAACGCGACCGCGATACCGATCATGGCAAGCTCGGCGCCCAGACGATTGTCCGCGGTCTGACTTGCATCGTAACCATCGATGAGACGCGCGGTGGCGAGCGTGACATCGAGCACGTGCTGCATATCGTGATATTGCGTATCGCACGCAAAAAAGCCGGGGTATTCGCCGCGATAAAGCCGCGCGAAATCAGCGAACAATTGTGCGATCGGCGAAAAATCGCTGTGATCGTAACGACGACGGAAAATCGATTGCACGGCAACGCACACCGCATCGGGATCGCTGATGTCGATTTTTCCTGTCACATCGCGGCTGAACAACTGCATATCACCCACTGTTTTTCTCCGCTCGCATCGTTTCGATTAAGCGTTTCGCAACGTTCAATACTTTCATTTTCAGCAATGCTTTTAATCACTGTTTTTTTCGGGAAATACGGCAGGGGTTCGCTGCCGGCGCGGCGCGGCCTGCGCAACCACATCGGTCGAGCGGCGCCCGAAGCGCACTTCCGGCTTCGGCAGGTAATAACCCTGAATGCCGAGAATCAGCGGCCGGCGCGATCCGCTCGTGTGAATATTGATGCGCAGATTGAAGGCATGACGCGATAAACCGTGTTTGTCGGTAATGCGGAAACGCCGCACCTGCTGCCCCGCCGAAACGCCGGTTTCGCCCGTTAACTGGCAGCGCAACGCTTCAATGCACTCACCCGATAATTCGATGCCGTGCAGATTTTCCAGGTGCTTGCCGATACGGTCGACAAAATGCGGCGTGTCGACATCGATCGGAAACGCGGTTTCGCGCAGCGAAGTCGGAATGACGGTTTTGAAATCGCCGATAAAGATCTGGCCCGGATGCGCCTTATCGATCATGCGCGCCAGCTCGATGGTGACATCGCCGACGATATAGCTGTGCAGCGTCGGGTTGCAGCCCTCGACCTGATAGAACTCGAAATGACTGCCGATATGAAATGCCGTGCGCAATAACGGCACGGTATTGATGCTGTCCTGTTTTTTCGTGCTGCGCGCCTTACGCCGCGCAATCGCGTTGTCGGCGATGACGAGCAGCATGAACTGAAACAGATCGACACTCGCGCGCGGCTCCAGACTGCGATTCCATACATAGAAGCCGTCGCCCGTGGTCGTGCGCGCGAAATCGATTTTGATGTTTTTCTTGAGCAGCTTGTTATGCGCCGAATTCATCGAGTACGACAGACTGTTGAGCTGGCTGGTCTGTTCGAACGGTGAATACAGCGAAAAATCGACGATATCGAATAGCAGCACGGCGCGATTGTCGACGTGACTGATGCTGTAACGCGTGATGAGTTCTTCCGCGGCTGCCAGCGTGCGTTCGTCCGAACTCGCATTGACGGAGGAAAGAATCAGCATCGGCTCGATTTCGAAACGATGCGCAGTGCTGAAGAAATCCTCGGTGCGCATGCGCCGCTGGCTGGAAATGAGCTGGCGGATGAAACGCCCGTTCAGCAATTCGAGTTTATCGACGGGTGCGTCGTCGCTGAGGCTGGCGGAAAACTGGCCGAGATAATAATGCGGCACCACCATGACGTAGATGCCTTCGTCCTGCGGGCACCAGCACAACATGATGTTCTGGCCGAGCCGCCACTGTTCGCGCAGCGCCTCTTCGAGCTCGCGCAACTGTTCGGTTCGCCGTGTTTCCTCGGCCGCGACGGCTATCGATGTGACGGATTCAACGCTCATGACCACTGATTGCTCGATGCGAGGCCTGGTTGTGGCGACGGAACCCGCTAGCGGACGAACGCGAGACCGATGCCTCCGGTTTGCTGATGCACCACGCGCATCGCCACCGGCTCCTGGTTGATGACCCCGGTATAGCGCTTGATGCGCACCATGACGGTCGTACCGACCGGCGGGGCCTGGTAGTTTCCCATCAACGCGAAAATGCCGCCATCGGAAAGATCGCGTGCCTTGATTTCTATCGTGCCGAAGCTCGGATGATGCATTTCCACCAGCGCACTGCTCGGCGTGCGCACGTAATGCCGCTGCTCTTCGAAATGGCTGCCGCGCCTGTCAAAACCTGGCTGCTCCATCAAGTGATTCCCCCTGAATATCGGTCTTTCGGGCCAGCGGGTGGCCAGTGGAGCAACCATAGACCGTATCATCGCCCGGTGCCAGTTGACGGCGCCGGCAGTTGGCTTTCGCGACGCAGCCCTTACAATAGCCAACCCTTTCGGGGCGCCCACCCTCTTGAAGTCAGCTCGCGATGAAATTGTTCTATCGGATCCTCAGCCGCCTGCCACTGCCGCTTCTGTACGGCTTCTCGACGCTGTTCGCATTCGTGCTCTATCGCATCGTGGGCTACCGCCGCACCGTGGTCATGGACAATCTGCGGCACGCGTTTCCCGAGCGCTCGCCGCAGGAACTTGCGCGCATCGAGCGCGGTGTCTATCGCCACCTGGCGGATCTGGGAATCGAAATGATCGCTTCGCGCCACATGCCGCGCGAAGCCTTCCACCGGCACGTCCGCCTGGAAAACCCCGAGATCCTGCTGCCCTACATCGAGCAAAAACAGCCGCTGCTGATGCTGACCTGCCATCAAGGCAACTGGGAATGGCTGCTGCACATCATCACCGATTACATGGGATGCCCCATCGACGTCGTCTATAAAACGCTGCACGACAGCGGTTTTGATTCGCATATCTTCGATGCCCGCGCGCGCTCGGGAAGGCCGATCGCATTTCAAGACGCGGGGCGCGAAATCCTGCGCCGCCGACGCGAGTTTCGCGTCTTTGCCATGCTCGCCGATCAGGCGCCGTTCAAGCGCGACAAGCGCTACTGGCGCAACTTTCTGAACCGCCCGGGTTCGTTTTATCTGGGCCCGCAGAAAATCGCCGAAGTCACGCAGTATCCCGTCGTATTCATCACCATGACCAAGCACGATCGCGGCCAGTATTCCGCGCATTTCGACATCATCGCGAAGCCGCCGCATGCCAGAGGCGGCCTGGAGATTCTCGACAGCTACATCGATGCGGTGGAACGCGCCATCCGCGCACAACCCGAAACGTGGATGTGGTCGAACCGGAAATGGAAGCACCGGCCGCCGGCCGACTGGCAGCAAAATCCGCTGACCTGAGTTCGCCGGACAACAATCGAAGCTGCAGGCGACTCGCGACCGCAGCTTTTTTCGTATAGCACCTGGCGGCTTTTACGGATTGCCGCCCACCCGACCGGTTCCTATAGTTGAATTATTCGCGGCCACTCCCATTGTTGATATACAACTTCGCTGTTTAAGGTTTTTGCTCGATGCCACAACACGCACTCGATGCCTCCAACATCCATGTCGTCAGCTGGAATATCGCCAAAGGCATTCGCCAGGACTGGCACGGCGATCTGCAATACCTCACGCAACACGCCGATCTCGCCCTCATTCAGGAAGCGAAGCTCGAACACTCGATGCACCAGGTGATGCCCGATTCGTGCTGGGCATTCGCGCCGGGTTACAAGCGTCAGGGACATACCACCGGCGTCATGACCATTTCGCGCGCGGAAACCATCCATCACCGCATCCATCGCCATCGCGAGCCCTTTACGCTTTTGCCCAAAGCAGCGCTGCTCACGCAATACCGGTTGCTGGATCGCGAGGACACGCTGCTCGTCGCCAACGTGCATGCGATCAATTTCACGCCCGGCACCGGCTATTTTCGCCGTCAGCTGCACGCGATCGTCGACCAGTTCGAGCATCACCGCGGCCCCATCATCCTGAGCGGCGATTTCAATACCTGGCGCGGCAAACGGCAGCTCATCCTGCAGGAGCTGATCGATCGCTTCGGTCTGCATACTGCCGCGTACGAGCAGGATCACCGTCGCTGTGCATTCGGTTTCGCGCTCGATCATCTGTTCTATCGCGGTCTGCATCACAAAAGCGGCATCGTCAGTCGCGTCTTCAGCTCGGATCACAACCCCATCAGCGTCGTGCTCGGCATCGATTGAACACTTCTTTACTCCCCTTTAATTAAACACGGGCCAGGGGATTTGATTCACCGCGACTCCCGCGCAATCCCCTTTGGCAAGGGGGGGCAGAAGCTGCGCAATGATCAACTTTTGTTTTGACGATCGTTCCTATAGCCTTGCCCTTCCAGCAGCGGGAACAAGGCCGGCCCATGATCAAAAAAATTCTGATTGCCAATCGCGGCGAGATCGCGGTGCGCATCGTGCGCGCGTGTGCCGAAATGGGCATTTGCTCGGTCGCGATTTACACCGAGCCCGACCGTTTCGCGCTGCACGTCAAGCGCGCGGACGAAGCGTATAGCGTCGGCGACGATCCGCTGCAGGGTTATCTGAACGCGCACCGCATCGTCAATCTGGCGGTGGAAACCGGCTGCGACGCGATTCACCCGGGCTATGGCTTTCTTTCCGAAAACCCGGAAATCGCGCGCATCTGCGCCGAGCGTGGCGTGATTTTTATCGGGCCGTCGGCAGAAGTGATTCATCGCATGGGCGATAAAACCGAAGCGCGCAAGGCGATGATCACCGCGGGCGTTCCGGTAACGCCCGGCACCGAAGGCAATCTCGCCGATCTCGACGAAGCCCGACGCGAAGCCGCACGCATCGGTTATCCCGTCATGCTGAAAGCGACATCGGGCGGCGGCGGTCGCGGTATTCGCCGCTGCGATAACGAAGAGGAACTCGCGCGCAATTTCGAACGCGTGATTTCGGAAGCGACCAAAGCTTTCGGCAGCGCCGATGTGTTTCTGGAAAAATGCATCGTCAATCCGAAACACATCGAAGTGCAGATTCTCGCCGACAAATTCGGCAACACAATTCATTTATTCGAGCGCGACTGTTCGATTCAGCGCCGCAATCAAAAACTCATTGAAATTGCGCCGTCGCCGCAACTCAAACCGCAGCAGCGCGCACATATCGGCGAACTCGCGGTACGCGCAGCCAGAGCGGTGAATTACGAAAATGCCGGCACGGTGGAATTTCTCATCGCCGGCGAAAACGTGTATTTCATGGAGATGAATACACGCGTGCAGGTCGAGCACACGATTACCGAAGCGATTACGGGCGTCGATATCGTGCGCGAACAGATTCGCATCGCTGCGGGTCTCGCGCTGAATTACCGGCAGGAAGACATTCAGTTTCGCGGCTTCGCGCTGCAATTTCGCATCAACGCCGAAGATCCGAAAAATAATTTTCTGCCGACGTTCGGAAAGATCTCGCGCTATTACGCACCGGGTGGCCCCGGCGTGCGCGTCGACACCGCCATTTACACGGGCTATACGATTCCGCCGTATTTCGATTCGATGTGTTTGAAATTGATCGTGTGGAGTCTGACCTGGGAAGAAACGCTCAATCGCAGCGTGCGCGCACTCGACGACATGCGCCTGCAAGGCGTGAAAACCACCGCACCGTATTATCAGCGCATCCTCGAAAATCCGATGTTCCGCGCCGGCAAGTTCGACACGAGCTTCGTCGATGCGCATCCGGAATTATTGCAGTACTCGGAAAAGAAACGGCCAGAGGAAGTTGCGATTGCCATCGCTACGGCGATTGCCGCGTACGCAGGACTATAAGGAACCGATCATGTCTCAAGCAAAACCCATCAAAATCACCGACGTCGTGTTGCGCGATGGCCATCAATCACTGATCGCCACGCGTCTGCGCACCGAGGACATGCTGCCGATTTGCCCGCAGCTCGATGCCATCGGTTACTGGTCACTCGAAGTCTGGGGCGGTGCCACCTTCGATGCGTGCGTGCGCTTCCTGAAAGAAGATCCGTGGGAACGCCTGCGCCAATTGCGCAAAGCGCTGCCGAACACCCGTTTGCAAATGTTATTGCGCGGTCAGAATTTACTGGGGTATCGCCACTACGCCGACGATGTGGTCGAAGCCTTCGTGCAGAAATCTGCCGAGAACGGTATCGATGTATTTCGCATCTTCGATGCGATGAACGATATCCGCAATCTCGACACCGCGATCCGCGCCGTGAAAAAAACCGGTAAGCATGCGCAGGGTACGATCAGCTACACGACGAGTCCGGTGCATACCATCGATATGTTCGTCGAGCAGGCGAAACGCATGGCCGATATGGGCAGCGATTCGATTGCGATCAAGGACATGGCGGGACTGCTCACCCCATTCGCGACAGGCCAACTCGTTAAAGCGCTAAAAAATGCGGTGAAATTACCCATATTTCTGCATTCGCACAGCACCTCGGGCCAGGCATCGATGTGCCATTTCGAAGCGCTGCTGAACGGTGTCGATCATATTGATTGCGCGATTTCCGCCTTCGCGGGCGGCACCTCGCACCCTGCCACAGAATCGCTCGTCGCGGCCTTGAAAAATACGCCGTATGACACCGGGCTCGATCTCGCGAAGCTGCACGAAATCGCCCGATACTTCTGGGAAGTGCGCAAGAAATATCATCAGTTCGAAAGCGAATTCACGCGCGAGGATGTCAGCGTGCAGATCAATCAGGTGCCGGGCGGCATGATGTCGAATCTTGCGAATCAATTAAAAGAACAAGGTGCGCTCAATCGTATCGATGAAGTGTTCGACGAAATCCCACGCGTGCGTGCCGATCTCGGCTATCTGCCGCTGGTGACGCCGACATCGCAAATCGTCGGCACCCAGGCCGTGATGAATGTGATCGCAGGCGAGCGTTATAAAACGATTACCAACGAAGTGAAGCGCTATCTACAGGGTCATTACGGCGCAGCACCCGCTCCCGTGAATGAGGAATTGCGCAAACTTGCGATCGGCAATGAAGAGGTGATCGATGTTCGTCCCGCCGATTTGATTCCTAACGAATTGAATAAACTGCGCGAAGATATCGGCACGCTCGCTAAGTCCGAAGAAGACGTACTGACGTTCGCGATGTTCCCCGATATCGGTCGCACCTTCCTGCAAGAGCGCGCCAACGGCACGCTCAACCCTGAGCCGTTACAACCGGAGCGTCGCAAAAGCGGTGAAGTCAGCAGCATCGGTACACCGACTGAATTCGTTGTTGATGTGCATGGCGAAAGTTATCAGGTCGCGATCACCGGTGTCGGTATCAAGGGCACGGGCAAACGCCATTTCTACCTGACGCTCGACGGCGTACCGCAGGAAGTCGTATTCGAATCGCTCAACGAATACCGGGCCGACAATAAAACCGGACGCAAGCAGGCGACGCATGAGGGCCACGTCACTACCAACATGCCGGGCAATATCGTCGCGGTGCTGGTGAAGGAAGGCGATACCGTTAAGGCGGGCCAGCCCGTGCTCGTCACCGAGGCGATGAAAATGGAAGCCGAAGTGCAGGCGCCGATCGGTGGCAAGGTCACCGGCATTTTTGTGGTGAAAGGCGATCGCGTCACGCCGGGTGAAGTGTTGATCGAAATCGAGAAAGCTTAATTTTCGAGAAAAAATTCCAAAATAATTTTTAAAATTATCTTTTGTACTTATTGCGAGCCCGACAACATCATGCGTATCGACCGTGAACGGTTACAGCCCAAAAATCTTCCGTTCAGTTATGAAATGCAAACGCGCTTTGCCGATCTCGACAAGGTGGGACACGTCAACCACGTCAATCTCACTGCCTTTTTTCAGGAAGGTCGCAATCGCTTTATTTATGCCTGCGATTTGATGGCACTCGCACCCTGCCCACTCGTAGTGGCGGCGTTGAATATTGAATTCGCTGGCGATTTATTTCATCCCGAACCCATCGAAATTTTTACGGGATTACTCGAAGTGGGCCGCAGTTCGTTTCGCGTCGGCCAAATTGCTTGTCAACATGGTCGCGTCGGCGCTTATGCCGAAGTCGTGCAAGTTGCGCGCGGCGAGCAAGGATCGATTGCATTGCCCGATGCGTGGCGCCCCATTCTTTTAAGCAAGATGATTGCAGCGAAATAAAAAAACCAAATATCACGCGTCGAATATGAATCACATTACGAAAAAAAGCTCGGTTTACCCCACCATTCTTCTCGCCATTTACACCGTGGTCTGGATCGGGCTCGCCATCGCACCTTTCGATCGCCACGACTGGATGCTCGAAAACGTGCTGGTCGTGATCGCGGTACCGCTCGTTATTTTCTGCCATCGCAAGCGTCCCTTCAGCAATTACACCTACACGATGCTGTGGATTTTCATGCTGCTGCATGCGGTCGGCGCTCACTACACCTATGCAAAAGTGCCCTACGACGAATGGGGGCAAGCACTCACCGGACACCGTATCAACGATCTGCTCGGCTTCGATCGCAACCACTTCGACCGCCTCGTGCATTTTCTCTACGGCGTATTGTGGTTTCCGCTCTGCTGGGAATTATTCGCGCCGAGGATCGACGGTTCGAAAGCGCTGCGTTATTTACTCGTGAGCGCCTTCCTGATCTCGCATGCAGGCATTTATGAAGTCATCGAATGGGCCGCTGCGGCATTTTTTGGCGGCGATCTCGGCGTCGCCTATCTGGGCACACAGGGCGATGAATGGGATGCGCAGAAGGATATGGCACTGGCCATGATCGGCACATTCATCATCGCTGCATGGATGGCGCTTCGAGGCGATGACGGCTGTCAGGCCAGTGTCGACTATCGCGCGCCCAGCGGCTAAACTGCCCGCCTCCAACGAATTCATCCGCAGCCACTGCCTCATTGCCGGTACTTCCATACAGCAAAGCGGCCGTGGCCTTATTTTTTCAGGCTTTTATGCGAGCGCTGCTCGCGCACACAGGTAAAGCGTAATGAGCGTATTGGTCGGCGTCATCATGGGTTCCAGATCCGATTGGGAAACCCTGCAGCATACGGTCGCCACTCTCGAAAAATTCACCATTCCGCATGAAGTGCGCGTTGTCTCCGCGCATCGCACGCCCGATTTATTATTTCAGTACGCCGAACAGGCCGCCGATCGCGGTATTGAAGTCATCATCGCAGGCGCCGGCGGTGCGGCGCATCTGCCGGGCATGTGCGCGGCAAAAACACATCTGCCCGTACTCGGCGTGCCGGTGCAATCGTCGATGCTGAGCGGCGTCGATTCGCTATTGTCGATCGTGCAGATGCCCGCGGGCATTCCTGTCGCCACACTCGCTATCGGAAAAGCCGGTGCAACCAATGCCGCTTTATTGGCGGCGAGCATTCTCGGCAACAAATATCCCGAGTACGCACAGAAATTAAAAGCGTTTCGCGCAGAACAGACGCAAACGGTTCTGGCTAATCCCGATCCCCGTACCTGACTTTCATCGCGATCAACCAAAAAGCACGCAGGTAACCAAATGAAAATCGGCGTCATCGGTGGCGGTCAACTCGGACGCATGCTCGCACTCGCAGGGCATCCGCTCGGCATGCAATTCGTCTTTCTCGATCCCGCACCCGATGCCTGCGCAAACGTGCTCGGCGAACATCTCTGCGCGGATTATTCCGACAAGGATCATCTGCGCATGCTCGCGGATGAATGCGACGTGGTGACTTTCGAATTCGAAAATGCGCCCGCCGACACCATCGCATTTCTGTCGCAATTCGTACCCGTCTATCCGCCCGCGCAGGCCTTGCGCATCGCACGCGATCGCCTCCTCGAAAAAACCCTGTTCCGCGATCTGAATATTGCGACGCCGGATTTCGCCAATATCGAATCGCAGGCCGATCTCGATAGCGCCGTCAAAACCGTCGGCTTACCCGCAGTATTGAAAACACGCCAGCTCGGTTACGACGGTAAGGGCCAGAAAGTTCTGCGCAGCGCGAGCGATGTCGAAGGCGCATTTGCGGCGCTCGGCAGCGTGCCGTGTCTGCTCGAAGGCTTCGTGAATTTTTCGGGCGAAGTCTCGCTCATTGCGGTGCGCGGGCGCGATGGCGAAACGCGCTTCTATCCGCTCGTCCACAATATGCACCGCGATGGAATTCTGCGTCTCTCCGTCGCCAGCGCGAACCATTCGCTGCAGGATCTCGCCGAAGATTACGCAATGCGTGTGCTCGACCAGCTCGATTATGTCGGCGTGCTCGCCTTCGAATTTTTCGAAGTCGACGGCGGCCTCACCGCCAATGAAATTGCCCCGCGCGTACACAACTCCGGGCACTGGACCATCGAAGGTGCCGAGTGCTCGCAATTCGAAAATCATTTGCGCGCCGTCGCCGGCCTGCCGCTCGGCTCGACCGAAAAAATCGGCGAAAGCGCGATGGTGAATTTCATCGGCAGCATTCCCCCGCTCGAAAAACTGGCGGCGCTCGAATTCTGTCACCCGCATTTTTACGGCAAGGCATTCAAACCCGGACGCAAAGTCGGACACGCGACACTGCGCTGTCCGGACCGCGAAGAACTGGAAGAAGGTATTTGCGAGCTGGAAGCGCTGCTGCCGCGCAATTCGTAGACCGTCACCGGTGCTGTGCGCGAACCATTACTGTGGCGGCGCGCGATGAAACCAGGATAATGCAACGATTGAGCGATTCCCGCGCGAGTTCACCGTGACCAGTCAGACTTTGCTTCTCGGGCAAACCATCAGTTTTCGCGGCGATCCGTTTTTGCAGTCGCAACGCGATTGCTTCGATTATTGTCGCGATGGCGCGGTGCTGATCGAAAATGAAAAAATTATCGCGAGCGGCGAAATGGCGCTCGTGAAACCTTTCGCGCACGCCGATGCCACCATCGAAAACTACGGCGATGCGATTATCTCGGCGGGCTTCGTCGATACCCACGTGCATTATCCGCAGACGCAAATGATCGCCTCGTATGGCGAGCAATTATTGCAGTGGCTGGAAAAATATACCTTTGTCGTCGAACAGCAATTCGCCGATAAACTGCACGCCGATCGCATCGCCGAATTTTTTCTGGATGAATTACTGCGCAATGGCACGACAACCGCAGCGGTCTATTGCACCGTGCATCCGCAGTCGGTCGATGCGTTTTTCGAGCAATCGCAGAAGCTCAACACATTGATGATAGCGGGCAAAGTATTGATGGATCGCAATGCGCCTGCGGCCCTGCTCGACACCCCAGAACGCGCTTACTCGGAATCCAGGGCGTTGATCGAACGCTGGCACAATAATGGCCGTCAGCGCTATTGCATCACGCCGCGTTTTGCCGGCACGAGTTCACCCGGGCAACTCAAGGTTGCCAGCGATTTATGGCGTGAATTTCCCGATACCTATCTGCAAACTCATCTCGCGGAAAATTGCGACGAGGTGAAATGGATGCGCGAATTATTTCCCGCGCATAAAAATTATCTCGATATTTATTCGAGCCACAATTTGCTCGGTCCGCGTTCGATCTATGCACATTGCATTCATATCGAGGAAAGTGATTTCTGCGCATTTCATCGACACGGCGCAGCGATGGCGCACTGCCCCAGCTCGAATTTATTTCTGGGCAGCGGTCTATTCGATCTGGCATCCGCAAAAAATCCGGCGCGCCCTGTACGTGTCGGGCTCGGTACCGATATCGGCGCAGGCACGAGTTTTTCGCAACTGCGATCGCTCAACGAAGCTTACAAAATCGCCCAGTTACGCGCCGGGAAACTCGATTCCGTGCACGCTTTTTATCTCGCCACACGCGGTGGCGCGCAAGCACTGTATCTCGATGATCGCATTGGAAGTCTTGCTGCGGGAAACGATGCCGATATTGTCGTGCTCGATCCGGCGGCAACGCCCTTGCTGAAATTGCGCGCCGGGCAGGCGGATAGCATCGAAGATCTGCTATTCGCACTGATGATGCTCGGCGATGACCGTGCTGTGCGGGCCACTTATGTGGCGGGTAAATGCCGGCACCGAAACTGATCGACCGCACTTATGCACCGCAGCCATATTTACAAACTTTCACGCGGCAGTTAGCTTGCTCTGGCGATTTATCATTCGATCGCTTCAGGAATCAAATAGAGAAACAGGAGAACCAAGATGAAAAAATACGGTGCGGAATTTTTCGGAACTTTCTGGCTCGTTCTCGGCGGATGCGGCAGCGCGGTTTTAGCTGCAGCATTTCCTCAGGTTGGTATCGGTTTACACGGTGTATCGCTGGCGTTCGGTCTGACGGTGCTCACGATGGCCTATGCCATCGGCCATATCTCCGGCTGCCATCTCAACCCTGCCGTTTCCGTAGGGCTCGTCGCCGCTGGACGTTTCCCGGCCAGAGAATTGCCTGCTTATATCATTGCGCAGGTATTGGGAGGAATTGCAGCGGGCGGCATTTTGTTTCTCATCGCGAGCGGCAAGGCGGGCTTCGATGTCAGCGCCGGTTTTGCATCGAATGGTTACGGCGCGCATTCTCCCGGCGGTTACAGCCTGATCTCCGCGCTGGTTTGCGAAGTGGTGATGACAGCCATGTTTCTCATTGTCATTCTCGGCGCCACTGACCGCCGTGCACCGCAGGGATTCGCTCCCATCGCCATCGGTTTATGCCTCACGCTGATTCACTTGATCAGCATCCCGGTCACCAATACATCGGTGAATCCCGCGCGCAGTACCGGTGTTGCGGTATTCGTCGGCGACTGGGCCATCGCGCAATTATGGGCATTCTGGATCGCTCCGATTATCGGTGCGGTGATCGGTGCCGCGATCTATAAATTCATCGGCGATGAAGAAAAATAATTTTTCCGGAATTAATTTCCCGAAATAAAAATTAATTTTCCCAAAAACAAACTCGTAAAAAAGCGCCGGATTTGGCGCTTTTTTATCGAAAATCGAACAGGATATTCCTACTCGGCTTTCCAGCCACCGCCCAGCGCTCTTATCAGCAGAACACTGGCGGTGTATTGCCGACCTTGAGCCTGCAGTAAATTTCTTTCGTTATTCAGGGCTGCAGTTTCCGCGGTGAGCACATTGAGAAAGCCCACCGTGCCCGCCTTGTATTGATTATTCACCAGCTGCAATGCTTCGCGCGACGCTGCGACCGCTTCCTGTTGAAATTTCACTTCCTTATCCAGGCGATCGAGCGCCACGAGATTATCTTCGACCTCGCGCAAGCCGGTGAGCACTGTTTGTCGATACAGCGCGACCGTCTCATCATACGCAGCGATCGCCTGCCTGTTTTGCGCAGAACGCAAACCCGCATCGAATAACGGCAACGACAATGACGGACCGATGGACCAGAAGCGATTGGGTATCTCGAATAAATTGGAAAAACTCGCGCTGCGGTAGCCACCCGAAGCCGATAGCGTCAGCTGTGGAAAATAGGCGGCGCGCGCGACCCCGATTTCGGCATTCGCGGCAACGACACGGCGCTCGGCAGCCGCGATATCGGGCCGCCGCTCCAATAATTCAGAGGGAAGCACCAGCGGAATTTCCGGCGGCGCATGAATGAACCCGGTTTGTGCAATGTTGATATCCGCCGGAGCCTTGCCCAGCAAAATGGCGATCGCGTGTTCGAGTTGCGCGCGATCGATGTCGATGGCGACCGCCTGCGCCTGCGCGGCTTTCAACTGCGCCTGCGCCTGCGCAACATCGGCGCGGCTGACCACGCCGACGTTGTAGCGATTCAGGGTCAATTGCAGCGATTTTTCGTAATCGCTCACGGTGCGATCGAGCAGCTGCTTTTGTGCATCGGTGATTCGCAGCAGGAAATAATTCTGCGCAAGTTCGGCTTGAGCACTCAACAATGCCGCCGCGTAATCGCCGGCGCTCGCCTGCGCACTCGCATCGCCGGCTTCGACTTCGCGACGGATGCGTCCCCACACATCGAGTTCCCAGCCTGCATCGAGTCCGACGATTTTTTGCGTGGAGGATTGCTGATTGCTCAGTGCGGAAGTGCTGCCTCGTGTCGCGGAAGCGCTCAGTGTCAAATCGGGGAAAAAGTTTGCGCGTGCTGCTTGCGCGGCAGCACGTGCCTGACGATAACGCGCTTCCGCCGCGGCGATATTCTGGTTGGAAAAAATCAATTGCTGCTGCAGCGCGTTGAGTTGCTCATCGCCGAATATCGACCACCAGTCACCGCGCTGTTCGGTATCACCCGGCTGCGCAATTTTCCACGCGCCGCTTTGCGCTTCCTTGTAACCGGCAGGCAATGCGGTTTCGGGGCGCCGGTAATCGGGGCCGACGGCACAGGCAGCTAGCGCAATCACGAAGGCAAATAATAAAAATCGCCTCGGCATAATTACTACTCCAAAAATCTGACCCCTCCGTTTCGCTTCGCTCAACACCTCCCCTACTTCGCAGGGGAGGCTCCCTCTATGTAACAGGAGCCTAAAGGTCCTAAAGGGGAGTGACCGTCAGGCCGAGGGGGTCGTTATTAAATCTGACGCGAAGGAAACAACCGGCGCGTGAAATTATTCCAGCGTTGCAGCCAGCGCAGACGCCAGCGATCGAGCACGAGATAAACCACGGGCGTCGTGTACAGCGTCAGGATCTGGCTGACGAATAATCCGCCGAAAATCGATACACCGAGCGGATGGCGCAGCTCGGCACCATCGCCATTACTGAGAGCAAGCGGCAAGGCACCAAACATTGCCGCGAGTGTGGTCATCAGAATCGGGCGGAAGCGTAATGTGCACGCATGAAAAATCGCCTCGCGCGATGACATCCCCCGTTCCCGCTCGGCCACCAGGGCGAAATCCACCATCAGAATCGCATTTTTCTTGACGATGCCGATCAGCAGAAAAATGCCGATGAGCGCGATGATGTCCAACTCCATATCGAACAGCATCAACGCAAGCAGTGCGCCGACACCGGCCGACGGCAGCGTCGACAGGATCGTCAGCGGATGCACATAACTTTCGTAGAGAATGCCGAGCACGATGTACAGCGTGACTA
Organism: uncultured Verrucomicrobiaceae bacterium; assembly: GCA_964631955.1. Classification (GTDB taxonomy): domain Bacteria; phylum Pseudomonadota; class Gammaproteobacteria; order Pseudomonadales; family CAMLJR01; genus CAMLJR01. Next base: position 222,264 of record CAZWBA010000001.1, read on the forward strand.
ACGCCAGCAAAATCAGCATGGGCTGATTCGATGCCGAACGCTGAAACATTTTCGCCGTACCCTGCATGCTGCCGCGCACATTATGCGGAACGCCGATGCGTACCATTTCGCGCTGCAGAATCGGCTCGACCTCCGATAGCGAAACGCCTTCGGATAAATTGAACGACAGCGTATTCGCAGCGAACTGGCTCTGGTGATTGACGCTGAGCGGCGCGCTACCCGGTTCGATCCGCGCAATGGCGGCGAGCGGGATCTGCTCGCCGTTGCTGCCGATCAGATACAGATCGCGCAACGCTTCCGGCCCCTGCATATATTCGGGCGCATACCCCATGATGACGTAATACTGATTGAGCGGATTGTAGATCACCGACACCTGGCGCTGACTGAACGCATTGCTCAGCGTGGTATCCACCTGACGCGCGGTAATGCCGAGCCGCGCGGCGGTATCGCGATCGATGACGATCGAGGTTTGCAGGCCACCTTCCTGCGCATCGGCATTCACATCCTGCAACTGCGGTAAATTACCGAACGCTTCTTTAATTTTCGGTGTCCATTTACGCAACAGGTCGAGATCGTCGGATTGCAGCGTGAACTGGAATTGCGCCGCGCTCGAACGACCGCCCATGCGCACATCCTGCACCGCCTGCAGATATACATTGATGCCCGGCCGGCCACTGAGCTGCTTGCGCAGACGCGCGATGACCTGCGCGGCAGGCTCGCGCTCCGCCCGTGGTTTCAGCGTGATGTACATACTGCCCGACGCACCGTGCCCATCGCCCGCTTCGGTCGACTCGGACAGACGCTCGACCGCAGGATCATTGCGCACGATCTCGACGATCTCGATCATTTTTTCGCGCATCGCCTGAAACGAAATACTTTGCTCGCCGACGATCATGCCGCGCAGACGGCCGGTATCCTGCTGCGGCAGAAAGCCTTTTGGCGCAATGGCAAATAAATAGACATTGAAACCGACGACAAACAGCAGCGTGCACAAAATTATTTTTTCGTGCCGCAGCGCCCAGGTCAGCGAATGTTCGTAACCGCGCGCCAGGCCCGTGAATATCTTTTCGCTGGCACGATAAAAACGATTATTTTTGCGTTTTTCCTCGCGAGCAGAATCGTGTGCGCGCAGCCAGCGCGCGCACAGCATCGGCGTCGTGGTCAGCGAAACCACCAGCGAAATCAGTACCGCCACCGAGAGCGTGCCGGCGAATTCGCGCAGCATCCGCCCCATGACATCGCCCATGAAAAATAGCGGAATGAATACGGCAACGAGCGAAAGCGACATCGACACGACGGTAAAACTCACTTCGCGCGAGCCGATGAGCGCCGCCTGCAACGGCGTGATTTTCTTGCCGCTGCCTGTGTTCATTTCGAGATGACGCGAAATATTTTCGATAACCACGATGGCATCATCGACGACAAAACCGGTGGCTACCGTCAACGCCATCAGCGAAATATTGTCGAGCGTGTAACCGCAGAAATACATCACGATGAAGGTACCGCACAGTGACACCGGTACGGAAATGCTGGGTATGACGGTCGCACTCACATTGCGTAAAAACACGAAAACCACCATCACCACCAGCGCAATCGAAATCACCAGGGTGTGCTCGACCTCTCGCAATGAAGCGCGAATCGTCGGCGTGCGATCCATCGACACGCTCAACTCCACGCTTTTCGGCAAAGACGCGCGCAGCTGCGGCAATGCTTCATAAATCGAATCGACGGTTTCGATGATATTGGCGCCGGGCTGCCGGAACACCATCACGATGATGGCCGGCACGCCATTGAATGTTCCGGCCTTGCGTACATCCTGCACGCCATCGGTAACGCGCGCGACATCGGTGAGATGCACCGCCGCACCATTGCGGTAATTGACGATGAGCGGCACATAATCCGCCGCCGTTTTCGCCTGCGAATTCACGCCGATCTGCCAGCGCTTGTCGCCGTTTTCAACCGAACCGCCCGGGCGATTGACATTCGCCGCCGTCAACGCCATTCGTACATCGTCGAGCGGTATTCCATATTTATTCAACGCCGTCGGATTCAGTTCGACGCGCACGGCCGGCGATGCACTGCCGCCGACATTGACCTGACCGACGCCCGCTATCTGCGAAATTTTCTGCGCGACCAGCGTCGATGCCAGATCGTACATTTCGGCGCGCTTCATCGTGTTCGATGTCATCGCAAACACCATGATGGGCGAATCGGCGGGATTCATTTTCCGGTAGGTGGGATTACGCGGCAAACTCGTCGGCAACAAACCACGCGCGGCATTGATCGCTGCCTGCACATCGCGCGCGGCGCCATCGATGTCGCGGTTCAGATCGAACTGCAGTGCAACACGTGTCGGGCCCTGCGAACTCGTCGATGTAATTTCATTGATGCCGGCGATGCGTCCGAGCGCGCGTTCGAGCGGAGTCGCCACCGTAGCCGCCATCGTTTCGGGACTCGCCCCCGGCAAATTCGCGCTGACGGAAATAACAGGGAAATCGGCCTGCGGCAAAGGCGCCACTTTCAAAAATTTGAATGCGACCAACCCTGCCAGCGCAATGCCGAGCGTGAGCAGCATGGTTGCAACGGGGCGCTTGATGGCGAGTTCGGCGATGTTCATTGGGAATGCTCACTCCCCAGCGACGGAAAACGTTTCTCGCGCCACGCGTTGAAACGATGACCCATTCGATCGAATACGAGATAAATGACCGGCGTGGTGAACAGGGTCAGCACCTGACTGACGAGCAAGCCGCCCACCATCGTCACGCCCAGAGGATTGCGCAATTCCGAGCCGACACCGCTGCTCAGCATCAGCGGCAAGGCGCCGAGCAGCGCGGCCATCGTCGTCATCAATATCGGGCGAAACCGCAGCAGACATGCTTCGTAAATGGCATCGAGCGCGGATTTACCCTGTTCGCGTTCGGCTTCGAGTGCGAAGTCGATCATCATGATCGCGTTCTTTTTGACAATGCCGATCAACAGCACGATGCCGATGATCGCGATCACGTTCAAATCGTTACCCGAAAGCATCAGCGCTAGCAGCGCACCGATACCAGCGGAGGGCAGCGTCGAGAGAATCGTGATCGGATGAATGTAACTTTCGTAGAGCACGCCGAGCACGATGTACATCGTCACGATCGCGGCGATGATGAGCCACAGCTCGTTTGCGAGCGCAGCGCGAAACGCGAGTGCCGCACCGACGAAGCGGGTCTGCACGCTGAGCGGCATCTGCAATTGTTCGCGCAGATTATCGATCGCCTGCACCGCTTCGCCGAGCGAAACATCGGGCGCCAGATTGAAGGAAATCGTCGCTGCCGGAAATTGTTCTTCGTGATTGATCACGAGCGGCGCGGTGCGCTCCTCGATACGCGCGAACGCACGCATCGGTATCTGCTCTCCCCCTGCACCGGGAACGTGTAAATCCAGAATCGCATCGGGTCCGCGCTGAAAATCGGGCGCCGCTTCGAGCACGACGCGGTATTGATTCGACTGCGTGAAAATCGTCGAAATCAGCCGCTGACCGAATGCGTTATAGAGGGCATTGTTGACGGCGGCGACAGTCACTCCCAGTCGCGCGGCAGTGTCGCGGTCGATATGAAGATAGGCCTCCAGCCCTTCGTTCTGGAAATCGCTGGTGACATCGGCGAGTTCGGGTAATTCGCGCATCGCGGTGACGAGTTTCGGCAACCACAGCGCAAGTTCTTCGCTATTCAAATCCTGCACCGACAATTGAAATTGCGTGCGGCTGATGCGATCGTCGATCGTCAGATCCTGCACCGACTGCATATACAGCGAAATACCTGTCACGCGTGCGAGTTGCGGTTGCAGGCGGCGCATCACCGCCTGCGCATCGTCGCGTTCACCATGCGGTTTCAGATTGATGAGCATGCGGCCGCTGTTCAGCGTGGCATTGGTGCCATCGACACCTATAAAAGAAGAAAGACTCTGCACGGCAGGATCGCGCAGGATGATAGCGGCCAGTTGCTGCTGACGCTCGGCCATCGCCTGAAACGATATCGATTGCGGCGCTTCCGACACCGCCTGAATCGCACCCGTATCCTGTACCGGAAAAAATCCCTTATCGACGAACAGCGTGAGCGCTACCGTGAGCGCAATCGAGCCGAATACCACCCACAACGTTTCGCGCTGGTGTTTGAGCACCCATTGCAGCCATTCACCGTATTTGCCGATGACGCGATCGAACCATTCACCCGTCACACGATAGAAACGGCTCTGCTGATCGTCCGGAATATGCCGCAACATCTTTGCGCAAAGCATCGGTGTGAGCGTGAGCGATACCACGCCGGAAATCAGAATCGCGACCGCGAGCGTGATGGCGAATTCCCGAAATAAACGGCCGACGACATCGGCCATGAACAGGAGCGGAATGAGGACGGCGATCAGTGATAGCGTGAGCGAAATAATGGTAAAGGCGATTTGCCGCGAACCTTTGAGCGCCGCCTGCAATGGCGATTCGCCTTTCTCTATATAGCGCGAGATATTTTCGATAACGACAATCGCATCGTCGACGACAAAGCCGGTCGAAATCGTCAGCGCCATCAGCGTTAAATTATTGAGGCTGAAACCCGCGAGATACATAAGCCCGAACGTACCGACGATCGATAACGGCACGGCAAAACTCGGAATGATCGTCGCGGGCAGATTGCGCAGAAAGACAAAAATCACCGCCACCACCAGCGCCACCGCAAGCATCAATTCAACCTGCACGTCCCTGAGCGAGGCGCGAATCGTCGTGGTGCGATCGGTCAGCACTTCCACGTCGACCGACGCGGGCAGTGCAGCGCGCAACTCCGGCAGAATTTTCTGAATGCGATCGACCACCTCGATCACATTGGCGCCCGGCTGGCGCTGGATGTTGAGCACGATTGCCGGCGTGCGATCGGCCCAGGCCGCCAATTTATTATTTTCGGCGCCGTCGATCGTCTGCGCGACATCGCTCAGACGTATCGGCGCACCATTGCGATAGGCGAGCACGAGATCGCGATATTCCGCTGCTGAACGCAACTGGTCGTTGGCATCGATGGTCGATGCGCGCGTCGGTCCATCGAAATTACCTTTAGCCTGATTGGTATTGGCATTGCCGATCGAGGTGCGCACATCGTCGATACTCAGACCATACGCCGCGAGCGCCTTCGGATTGACCTGAATGCGCACCGCGGGACGCTGGCCGCCGCTGATGCTGACCAGACCGACACCCGACACCTGCGATAATTTCTGCGCGATGCGCGTATCGACGAGATCCTCCACTTTCGGCAGCGGCAGGGTTTTCGACGCAATCGCAATCGTCACGATAGGTGCGTCGGCGGGATTGACCTTGTTGTAAATCGGCGGGCTCGGCAAATCGTCGGGCAGTAAATTCGACGCTGCGTTGATGGCCGCCTGCACCTGCTGCTCGGCGATGTCGAGACTCAAATCCAGATTGAATTGCAGCGTGATCACCGACGCGCCGCCCGAACTCGACGAGGTCATGCGCTGCAACCCCGGCATCTGCCCGAATTGCCGTTCGAGCGGCGCCGTTACCGTCGATGTCATCACATCGGGACTCGCGCCCGGATACAGCGTGACGACCTGTATCGTTGGATAATCGACTTCGGGCAACGCCGATAATGGCAGCTGTTTGTACGCGATCAACCCCACAATCAGAATCGCCACCATCAACAATGAAGTGGCGACGGGGCGCAGAATGAAAAGCCGCGAAGGATTCATTACGCACCCGCCGGCTGTTGGCGCTTACCGGGAGATTGTTTCGATGCCTCGTTCGCCGCGCGCGCCTTTACCGAGGCACTCTCCTTCACGGGCGATTCGATTTTTTCTTTCGCGGACGAATCGACTTTTTGTCCATCGCGCTGCACGACTTCCACAGCGCTGCCGTCACGCAATTGTTCGAGTCCTTCGACGACGACGATCGCGCCCGGCTCGATGCCGCGATCGATAACGACGCGTTCGCCGTCGCTTTCACCGATCTCCACATTTTGCAATTTCACCGCGGCTTTTTTCTCGCGGCCCTCGCCATCCGCATCGGATGCCTGCACCACGTAAACGAAATTACCCTGCGCACCGCTCTGCACGGCATCGACCGGCAACAGCGTCATATCGCGCAGCGTATCGATCTGCAGGCGCGCGTTGACGAACTGATTCGGAAACAGCGTGCTGTCGTCGTTACTGAATTCGGCTTTGATTTTCAGCGTGCCCGTGGCGGTGTCGATCTGATTATCGATCGCCACCAGCGAACCGCTCGCCAGCTTGAATCTCTGCGAACGATCGTACGCATCGACGGCGATGGTTTGCCGCGCGTTCAGTTTCTGGATGAGGCGCGGCAGATTATCCTCGGGCAGCGTAAATACCACATACACCGGTTGCACCTGTGTAATGGTGACAATGCCACCGGCATCGGAGCTGCGCACGATATTGCCGGGATCGACCTGGCGCAGACCGACACGCCCGCTGATCGGCGCCGTGATTTTCGCGTATGTGAGCTGCAATTTCGCATCGGCGACCTGACCTTCATCGACTTTCACGGTGCCTTCGTACTGACGCACGAGCGCCGCCTGCGCATCGACTTCCTGTTTCGCGATTGAATCCTGCGACCACAGCATCTGATAGCGTTCGAGATCGACCTGTGCGTTTTTCAACAGAGCGAGATCGCGTGTGAGCTGCCCCTCTGCCTGCGCAAGCTGTACCTCGAAGGGACGCGGATCGATTTCGGCAAGCAGCTCGCCGGCTTTCACGAATTGCCCTTCCTTGAAATTCACGCGCAGCAATTGTCCTTCGACACGGCTGGTCACCACCACCGAATGCACCGGCGTGACGGTACCGAGCGCATTCAATGTCAATTGCAGATTGCCGCGCGAAGCCGTGGCAACTGCCACCGGCACCGCACGCTCAAAACTACTCTTCGACTTTGTGCTGTCGCGCGCTTTACCCACCCACAACCAGACGACGAATGCCGCCAAAAGAAATACCAAAGGCCATCCACGTTTCAGCAACGCTGCCTTCGATATTGAAAACTCCGCCATTTACGAACTCCTGAGTCAGTGTCGGGTGAGTCGGTGTCGGGGCCCGACCGCTATTCTCGTCATTGTCCCTGCCTCATCATTGTCCCTGTCACATCACTGTCCATCGCACATCCCTGACCATTCTCGCGTAATTGTGCTCCCACAATGAGGAAAGTTTATGGAATCCGGATTGCGCTCCGCTAATTCCCGGATTCTCTTGCACATCGCCGGGCGGAAAGTTATTTTGCGGCTGCGTCCCGCATCGAGACTGCTTTATGTCGCTCACTGCTGTCAGCTCCATCAATGCTCAAGCCGAACCGGTTCGCGCGCCAGCCATTTCGTGCGTCATTCCCGCGTATAACGAAGCAGAAAATCTGGCGCTTTTGATTCCACAGCTGACCGAAACGTTAACGCCACTTTCATCGCGTCTCGAAATTATCATCGTCGACGATGGCAGCACCGATCACACCGCAGTGACCGCCGCTTCGCTCACGCACGACTATCCGGTTCTATGCATATTCCTTTCGCGCAATTTCGGCAAGGAAGCGGCGTTGACCGCCGGCGTGCACGAAGCCAGCGGCGATGTGGTGGTATTGATGGATTCGGATATGCAGCATCCCGTCTCGATGATTCCCGTATTTCTGGAGAAATGGCGCGAAGGCTACGAAATGGTTTACGGCGTGCGCGCCAATCGCGACGATGAAAGTTTTCTCAAACGCCATCTCACGCATGCTTTCTATAAATTACTGCGCCGCGCTTCGCGCATTCCGATCGAGCCCGATGCCGGTGATTTTCGCCTGCTCGATCGCAAGGTGGTGAATTCGCTCAGGGCGCTGCCCGAACGCAGCCGCTTCATGAAAGGCTTGTATGCGTGGGTGGGTTACAAAACTATCGGCATTCCCTTTCAGGTCGAAGAGCGCCATAGCGGCCGCTCGACATTCAATTATCGCCGGCTCACACGGCTCGCCGTCATGGGCATGGTCGCGTTTACCGAATTACCGCTGCGGATCAGCGCCGTGATCGGTCTCGCGATTTCGATCCTGGCAATTATTTACGGTACTTACGAAGCGATTCGCGCACTGTTCTTCACCAGCGATATACCCGGCTGGGCCACACTGATCGTCGCCATCACCTTTCTCAACGGCATTCAGTTAATGGCGATAGGCGTTCTCGGCGAATATATCGCGCGCATTTTCAATGAAGTAAAAGGTCGCCCCAATTACATCATCGCGCGCCGGCTGGGCTTTGACGATCGGGAAGACAAATATCCGGGTAACAGCAAGCGATGATTGTCGAGCTTGTGCGTTTCGGCATCGTCGGCATCGCCGCCATGGCCATACACTGGTGCGTGGTCGCACTTCTGGTTCCACTCGGTTTTACGCCGCTCATCGCCAATGTCATTGGTTTTTGTGTTGCATTCAATGTCAGTTTTTTCGGTCATCACCACTGGACTTTCGCCAGCCCTGACAATCAGAAAAACACTTTTCGGCGTTTTGCCGGCGTCGCGATACTGGGATTCATCAGCAACGAAGCGCTCTATGCGCTATTGCTTGAATTCACCCGGCTCGATTATCGCGTCGCGCTGCTGATCGTTCTGATCGCTGTCGCGGGAATGACTTATTTACTCAGTCGACTCTGGGCATTTCGAGCGCAATGAACACCCGGAACGGGATCACCACGCCCGTCTCGATAAAGCGCATCGTGCTTTGCTCCGACGATTACGCGCAATCCGCATCTATCAGCGCCGGCATTTTACAGCTGGTCGAACACCACCGTCTGTCGGCGGTGAGCTGTTTTAGCGAAGGCGATTTCTGGTCGCATGGCGATAACATCCTGTGCGCGTACCGCGAGCGCATCGATATCGGACTGCATTTCAATCTGACGCATCCCTTCCCCGCTTCGTCCCTGCCTGCGCAACCGCTCAACCGCGTAATGCGGCTGGCGCTCAGCGGGCGTATCGACCGCGCGGAGATCGCCAGGACTCTGCACAGACAGCTCGATCGTTTCGAATCCGTCGCGAAGCAAATGCCGGATTTTCTCGATGGTCATCAGCACGTGCATATGTTTCCGGCCATTCGCAGCATCGTCATCGGCGAACTCGCGCAACGCTATGGGCAGAAAAAACCTTATCTGCGCGCTGTGAATCCGCGCGTATCGATACGGGGTGATTTCATAAAAACACTGATACTGAAATTTCTGGGAACCGGTTTCAGCGATCTGGCGCAGCGTCACGGCATGCGGACCAACCGTGGTTTTGGCGGTATTTATGCGCTGCAGCCGCAGACCGATTTCGCTGCGCTGATGCACCACTGGCTCGCCACAGCGAATCACGGCGATCTGTTCATGTGTCATCCCGGTGAAAAATCCGGGGACAATTCCGATCCGATCGCCGCAACACGTCCTGTCGAATTAGCCTTTCTGATGAGTGACGAATTCGAAACGCTGCTCTCCCGTCATGCGATTTGCCTGAGCCGCCTTGCCGATATCGAGCATCGAACTCTGCCCCGATAAAGTGCGCTCAGCGCAACGCCCACCCTTCTAATCCGGCTTTTTCTCATTTTTCGTCCGCTCGAAATCAGCCAGCTGAGTCGCGTTCGCCTCGCGTTGATAAAGCGTTTTCCACTCCGAGTAAGGCATTCCATAAACGCGCTCCCGTGCCTTTTCATAATCGATTTCGGTGCCGATATCGGCTGCGGCAGCGGCGTACCATTTCGCCAGGCAGTTACGGCAGAAACCTGCAAGATTCATTAAATCGATGTTCTGCACATCCTTGCGGCTGTCTAAATGCGTCAGTAATCGACGAAAAACTGCAGCTTCAATTTCTGTTTCGCGTGAACCTTTCATCTCGATTTCCTCATTTTTAAATTCAACTTCAACTCGTCCAGAAAACGATTTTCAGTGTTCGATGACCAATTTCAAGGGGCAATGCATTTCGTTTTCACAGAAAACATAAACCGCCGCAAATTAATGAGCACAAAAAAACCAAAATTTCTAGATAATTTTAAAAAGCGACGTATAATTAATCGCGTGTGACTGCACAAATCCACCAACTCTACTGACAAGGATTTAATTCATGGCAGCAGCAAAAAAGAAAGCAGCAAAGAAACCGACGGCGGCGGCGCTCGAGAAGCAGATTAAAGCTCTCGAAGCAAAGCTGAAAAAGGCGAAAGCCAAAGAGGCAGCCGACGCGAAGAAAGCAGCAGCCAAAGCTAAAAAGGTTGCAGCCAAGGCGAAGAAAGCCAAAGCCAAAAAAGCCACGGTAAAAGTCAAAGCGAAAGCGAAGACCAAAACCAAAGCCAAAGCGAAGGCAAAAACCAAAGCAAAAACCAAAGCCAAAGCAAAAACCAAAGCAGCTCCAAAGAAGAAAGGTCGCCCAGGCCGTCCGAAGAAAGCAGTCGTAGCGAAAGCTCCGCGCAAAGCTAAAGCCAAGCGCAAAGCCCGTGCTCCGAAAGCTGCTCCAGCAGCACCAGCAGTATCGGCATAAATTGGAACACCCTGCGCCGCTTTCATAGCGGCGCAGTTTTTTACCCCCACCAAACCCCCGTTACACGTGGGCAGTCTCCTTCTCTCCCTGTAAATGATCTCCCACCTCGCCCCATGCGTTTCCCGCGATTTTCATGTACGTATAAACCTCTCTCATTTACAGATTAAATAGCGGCTTGAACCGTCCAATCTGCGATATACCCATCATATTTGTGGTTGTGAACTTGCCGTTACCACGCTTCAGCTAGACTAAAAACTCTGCCTCAACGCGCTCAGTGCCCCATGTGTGAACTGTTTGGAATTTCGAGCCGTCATCCCACGACTGCAAGGTTTTCGCTTTCCGAATTCGCTCGACGCGGTGGCGACACCGGCCCGCATAGCGATGGCTGGGGAATTACCTTTTTACGCGACGGCGACGTTGCGCTGATGCGCGAAGCGGAGCCCTCCGCAGGCAGCCCGCTACTTCAACTCATTCACGAACAACATACGCCGAGCGAATTGGTCATTGCGCATATCCGCAAGGCAACTCAGGGCATTGTCAGCTTGCGCAACACGCAACCCTTCGTGCGCGAACTGGGCGGTCGTCCACATGTGTTTGCGCACAATGGTGATCTCGGCGAATTACGGCAGCGTATATCGCTGGAGGAAAGTTACTTTCGCCCCATCGGCGATACCGATTCCGAACACGCATTCTGTCATCTGCTTTCAAAACTGCAGACGCTATGGCTGGGCGGAGACACACCCTCGCTCGATCAGCGCCTGCGTGTTTTCACCCGATTCGCCACGTATATGACGACGCTCGGTACGGCAAATTTTTTATATAGCGACAGCGAGTTTTTGTTCGTGCATTCGCATTACCGACGTGAGGACGGAGACGAGCTCGCACACCCGGGCATTTATCTGCTTGAGCGAAACTGTCACGAATACCACATTAAACACGGCGGGACAGTCGATCCGGATCAGCAAATGACGCTGCTCGCGAGTCGGCCGCTGAGTCAGGAAAACTGGCAACCACTGCCATCGCATTCAGTGCTGGTCATTCAAAACGGGCGAGTGATCATCGATCATCCACTTCCCGAGCGCACACTGAAAGCGCAGTAATCCAGGGGTTTGCGTTCCATGCACAGCCTGCGACATGGATACCGCGAATCATTTCCAGCTATCGAATAAATCTGTCTGAAGCTCTCGACCAAAAAGATTGAGACGAGAGCTTTTGCGAGTTTCGTTAAATACTTTATTGCGTGACGGTGGTCGACACATGCGGCGCAATGCGTAATTCAGGCGCGATCTGCCCGGCGCTGCTGATTGTCGTTTCGAGATCGTGGAGCAGACCATCGCGCACGCTGTAGATCCAGCCGTGAATATCGAGCTGCTGCCCGCGATGCCAGGCGTTCTGAATGATGCGCGTGCGCGCCACGTTGGCCACCTGCGCCTTGACATTCAATTCGCAGAGCAGGTCGACGCGTCGCTCATCCTCGACAGCCGCAAGTTCTTCGCGATGCGTGATGCAGATACCCTTGAGAGAGTTCAGCCAGTTGTCGATCAGACCGTGTTGTGAATCATCGAGCGCGGCGCGCACACCGCCGCAACCGTAATGCCCAACCACCATGATGTGCTTCACTTTTAACACATCGACCGCGAATTGAATGACGGACTGACAATTGAGATCCGTCTGAATCACGATATTCGCAACATTGCGATGCACGAAAACCTCGCCGGGCATCAGACCGATAATCTGGTTGGACGGAACGCGGCTGTCGGAGCAGCCGATCCACAAATATTCCGGTTGTTGTTGCGAGGATAACTTTTCAAAAAACAGGGGATCTTCGGTTTTGATATTTTCCGCCCAGACGCGATTTTTCTGAAAAAGATGGTCGAGTTTGCTCATCGTCGGAAACCAGAATAAAGGAAAAAAAGGGGGCGCTAGTTTACCGAAATAAACGGATTAACCGAAGGTTTGATATTCGACGCGATTTCGGCCGCTCTGTTTGGCACGATACGCAGCATCGTCGGCAATTTTGACGAGGCGATCGCCAATATCCGGACTCTCCGGTTGCGGGCGCGTCCAGCAGGTGACACCGAGCGAAATCGATGTGGACACTTCGATACCGCTATCGCTGACGATGCGCAAACCGGCGATACGCGCACGGATGCGCTCGGCGATATCGAGTGCGAGATCGCGATCGCAATTCGGGAGAATCAATGCGAATTCCTCACCGCCATACCTGCAGACGTGATCGGTTTTACGCAGCATGCCGGAAATTTCCTGCGCCACGGTGCGCAACACACGGTCGCCGACCTGGTGGCCGTGGTTGTCGTTGATCGATTTGAAATGATCGAGATCGCCGATCATTACCGTAAGCGGTTCGCGCTGACGAATTGCGCGCGCGATTTCGGTATCCATCGATAAATGAAACGAACGCCGATTTTCGACATGCGTGAGCATATCGATCAGGCTCAAACGGTGCAGACGTTCCTGATTGGTGCAGTTCTCGATGCACACGGCCACCACGGACGCGAGATGGCTGATGAAATCCGTCGATTTATCGCCGCTGAAACGCTGCGCGGCAAACGCACCGAAATGCAGACTGCCGACCAGCACGCCCTGGCGAACGAGCGGCAGCAATGCCACCGAGCGCACGGGGCGCCCCGGGAACAAACCTGACGGTGGCGGGCTGAGCAGACGGACGCAATGCGATGAGGGATACAGCGCGCGCAAATCGCGGTCGTTATCGAGCCACGACAAACCTGTGCTGCGCTGCACATCGCCGGGTAATAAATCGCGCACGATGCGCTCGGGGTCATACAGCCACAACTCGGTGGCATCGACACGAAAATGGCGAAGACTTTCGGCGAGCAGCGTATCGAATAACGATTCGAGTTCAGAGATCGCCAGCAGCTGCAATTCGAACTGCTGAAATTTACGCAGAATGCGTTCGTTCTGTGTCGCTTTGTCGACCAGATCGCCAACGGTGCGCGCCAGCTGTTCAAGCCGATTCTTGGCCACAGTGTTAGATTCTTCAGCTTCGGCCGTTCTTCGCGACGTTTTCAAATCGCTCGACAGCTCAAAATTACGCGTGGAAATAGCGGATTTAAGATCCTGCATCATCGATTAATCGGCAAGGCATTTCGACCAGTATAGCGACGCTATGGAAAACTGAGAAACCGGGGGCGATAAACCGCAGCGGTAATTTCCAGACCGTGACGCGTTCGATTAAAGCCCCTCCCACGCATCGTCATCGTAAATACCCAATTCATCGCGCAGACGCTTGCGCTCCAGACGATCTTCAATTTTGCGGCGAATCATTGGATCCCTGGGATTTATTCTCGGCGGCGGCACCACTTCGTCAGCGCTATCAAAATCCGCGCCCTCGGTATCATCGGCCATAAAACCTTCGCCAACAGCATTGCTGTCATCTGTGCCGGATGCTTTCGCCATGTCAGCACCTTATTCCTCTGTTTAATTAATTGTGTCGATTTAATTAATTGCGTCGATTCGATGAAACACATCGCCCGTCCGGCAACGCTCGCCGGGGGCAATTTGCGAGCCTAGATAAAGTAGAAATGAATGGCTGTCAATGGGGCCACGGCGCAAATTTTCACGGCTTCAGCCCATGCCGAAAAAGCCCGCGTCCGTCCTCAAAAAAGTAGCAAAGATCCCGCGAAAATGAGGTGCCGCCCAAAAAGAAATGTCACAAAAATGGAAAAATAATGGAGGGGTCAGGAAACGAGGATTTTGATCAGCTCAAGCGCCGTCTTGCCGCTTTCGCTCTGGCGCTGCAGTAATTCGAGGAGCATTGTCTGATTGCCGAAGCGGCGCTCATCGTAATGGTGTATCGCGTGCGCACGCCGCGCAGGCCCGGTCTTTTCGGTGGTGGTACCGTCGATAACTGCCAAATCGTCTGCAATAACTGCCATGTCGTCTGCACCAACCGTCATCTCACCCGCGCTAACCGTCGCGTCGTCGGCGATAAAAGTACTGGCTGTCTGCGCCGATTCAAGCGTTTGGAATCCGCTTTGCCACGGACGTAGTTTTGCCGCCAGCGCGCGCAGTATTTCGTCGTCTCGCTCGGGTGCCGATAACAATGTATCGACCGCTGCCTGCACATCGACCGCAGGCGTACCGAAGCGATCGCTGTACGCAGCGCTGACCTCAGCCAGCAATCTGGCGAGTTCGTTGCGGGGCGCCTCGGGTTTTGCAATCAGCGTTAACAGACGGGATTTCAATTCGCCGACATAGGCGCGCTCATTGCCCGCAGTCTCTCTGGCCACCGGACTGCGCTCGCGCGTGCCTGCCTGCTGCTGTCGAAACTGACGCTGCCAGAACAGACTGAAACCAGGACCGGCGGACCGGGTGTCGACCGATTTTTTCAGCGCATCGGCCAGGCGAATGAAACTGCGCGACGACGGATCGCTCTCGGGAAACAGCGCGACCGGACTTTGCAGTGTCACCGCAACGCGCATGCTTTCATCGCGCAACAGATAACCCAGACTCTGCGGATGCACGCCGATATATTTTTCCACCGCGGTGCTGAATCGATGAAATACCTCGCGTGCCTGCGCGACATTGCTGCACATGTTGACGACGACCTGATACATCATGCCGGGGCGGCGGCGATGCATTACCTTGATCAGTGAAAATGCATCGGTGAGCGAAGTCGGCTCGGGGGTGATGACGACGACGCTCTGATGCGCCGAGCCAACGAAATCCAGGGTGTTATCGGCGATGCCCGCAGCGGTATCGAGCAGGAGAAAATCGAAATCGCCTTCGATGCGGGCGAGCTCGCGCGTCAATCGCAATTGCTGGCGCGGATGCAGCGAGACACATTCGCTGATGCCATTTGCACCGGGAATGATTTTTACGCCGTGCGGACCCGAGAGCATGATTTCTTCGATCGACTTCGCGCCGAACAACACATGCTCAAGCCCCGCTTTAGGGGTCAGACCCAAAAGAATATTGATATTCGCAAGCCCGGTATCCGCGTCGAAAATGCAGACACGCGCACCGGCTTTGGCAAGAGAAATACCCAGGTTAACGGCAATACTCGACTTCCCCACACCGCCTTTTCCGCTGGTGATGGCTACGACATGCGGTGACAAACGCTGCTTGTTCTCTGATGTGGGTTCTTGTGCAGCCGGCACTTACCGTTCTCCTCGACGCCCGTTCCCTCATCGAACGATCGCCGCCCTCTTTAATTCAGCTCGCTTCTTTTCTCCAATAGCCCGTCTCCGATAGTCATCAGGACTGCAGATGGCTGAGCTTCGACTTCGTGACTATACTGCAAGCCCACAAAAGCTGTCGATCGACCTCCGACCGACGCAATTTATACAACATAAGAAGCATGCCGATGCGAAGAAACGCTGCGCATGTTGCCGGAATTGATCGCTGATGCGCATTCAGATGACGCGACCACGCGACTGACAGCATCCGATCGCCGGAATGCATTTTTTATTGTTCGATATGTGTTTGACCACTGGGATATTTCATGGGACCGGATCGCCGGACGACGCTCGATCGCCTGCCTAGCCTGCCGCAAGTGCTGACCCGAATACTCGATGCGGTGCAAAGCGACCGCGCCGATTTTCAGCATATTGCAGGCATCGTGCGACAGGACACGGCGATGACCGCGCGCCTGCTGGGCGTGGCCAATTCGAGCTATTACGGCCGCGCCAAAGCCTGTCAGACGGTGGAGCGCGCACTGCTGTTTCTCGGCACCGAAACGGTTAAAACCATCGTTATCACCGCCGCGATAAAACAGTTTTTCAATCGCTTCAATCCGCACCATCAGCCTTTCGTAAAGGAGTTCTGGCGACGCTCGCTGGTGGCCGCGAATTTCGCGCACATCCTCGCCAATCTGACCAGCTACAACGCACCGGAAGAGGCGTATTTATCTGCATTATTGATGGATGTCGGCCAGCTGATTCTGCTCAATCAGTACGATCGCCAGTACATCGATATCTGGTCCGCCGCTGTCGATGACAACGCATTGATCGCCGCCGAGCGCGAACATTTTCAGCGCGCGCATCAGGAAATCGCCGCCGATATGATCGACGCATGGCAGCTCGGCGGATTCATGGGTGATGCCGTGCGTTTTCATCAGGAAGCGAGCGCACAGATTCTGGATGCGCACCACCTGGTAAAAATCATCAACCTTTCGAGTTTGCTGAGCGCGCCCGGCCCCATCAGCGACGAAGCCATCACTCAAGCCGATCAATTATTCGGTTTGAACGAGGCGCTGACACGCGAACTTTATTCACGCATCGCCGAAGATGTTGAACGCCTGGCCGGCGGACTGAATATCGACATCGGCCACATCAACGCCAGTGTCGACGATGCATTGACGCAGCAGCAACTCGGCGAACGTCTCGGCCAGCTCAGCCAGCTCGGACAAATGAACAGCGAATTGTGGCGCAGCCAGACTCGCGCCGCGCTCGAACAGGCGATTCGTCGCATCGTATTCATGACACTGAATATCGAGCATTGCCTGCTGTTTGTGCTCGATCCGCATCGATCGATACTGGCCGCGCATGTCGGCGTGAGTGATATCGATACCCAATCCGGCGCGCCCGATTTCACGCTGCCATTGCTGCCCGATCGCAGCCTGGTCAGCGATGCGGTGCTGCAGATGGAATCGCAGCGCAGCACGATCGAAAACAGAGACACGCTCGCCGTGGTCGATAAACAATTGCTCAAACACTGCAATGCAGACACATTATTGTGCGTACCATTGATTCATGAAGGCGCCGCAGTCGGCGCCCTGGTGCTGGGATTACAGCGCAACGGCGACGATCCGCAAATCAATAAGACGATGTTGCTCGCCGGGCTCTGCTGCGAAATCGCCGGCGCGGTCTATCGGCACACGCAACAGATGCGCAATGCAGCGCACGCTGAAGGGGCCACCGAATCGATTCAGCAGAAAATCAGCGAGGCCGTGCACGAGGCCGGCAATCCGCTCAGCATCATTCGCAATTATCTGGAAATGCTGCGCATCAAGCTGGGTGAACAGCATCAGGCGCATGGCGATCTGGAGCTGATCAAACAGGAAATCGATCGGGTCGGCACCATTCTGTTGCGCTTGCGCGAACCCGAATCGACCAGCACCGGCAATGGCGATATATCGCTGAATAAACTCGTTGCCGATCTCGGTCGTATCTTCGAGCAGTCGTTATGTGCCACTCATCAGATTGCACTCGAACTGCATCTGAGCGATTCGATGCCTCCGATTCGAAGCAACGTCACGCATTTGCAGCAAATATTGACTAACCTGTTGAAGAACGCAGTGGAGGCGCTTCCTCCCAACGGCCGCATTATTCTGAGTACCGACAGCAGAATAATGGTCAATGGCCGGCTTTTTGCTGCCGTAACGATCGCCGATAACGGCCCGGGAATTCCCGAGGCTGTCATGCGGCAATTATTTACACCGGTCACTTCACACAAAGGGGCCGGCCACTCGGGGCTGGGGCTGAGTATCACCAAAAAACTGATGGACGAAATCAGCGGTTCGATTGTGTGCAAGAGCAACAAACACGGCACGCAATTTCAGTTGTTGATACCGATGGGCAACTGCTGATTCCGATGAATGACTGAACGCCGGCGGAAATATCGCCGGAGACTTTTCACAGGACGCAAGGGACGTAAGAGCACGGAATCTCGTAACAGGAAAAGCTGTAGCTACGGATAAGTAAGTACCAAGGACTGATAAGTTCATAGAACGACAAAACTATCTGTGAACAAAAAATTAGTACTCATGGATTAACTTAAGACCAACGGCAGCAGTACGAAAGCCAGGCTGAGACCGGCAATACTATGACGAGAATATCCGCTGAACTCCCTGAGATAGAACAGGGCTCAACGGCCCGCATCCTATTGGCAGACGATGACCGACGTCTGCTCGAAAGCCTGCATGGCCTGTTGCGCCTTTATCACTATGAAGTCGATATCGCCGTGGGCGGCCGCGAAGCCATCGAGCTGTTGCAACGCAACCCTTACGATTTATTGCTGCTCGATTTGCGCATGCCCGCTGTCAGCGGCCACGATGTCATGCAGTTCATGCTCGAACATCGCATCACCACGATGACCGTCGTGGTGAGCGGCGAAACGTCGATCGACGATATTTCGCGCGCGCTGCGCAACGGCGCCTACGATTATCTGAAAAAACCGTACGTTCCCGAAGAACTGCTCGCCACCGTCAATAACGCCATTCGGAAAAAGCGCCTCGAAGATGCGCATTGCGTGATGGAAAGCCGGCTCAAGCGTTCGGAGAAACTGCACCGCTTCATCGTCAACAATTCGCCCGACATCATTTATATTCTCGACGAAGAAGGCCGCTTCAGTTTTCTCAATTCAAAGATCGAACACTTGCTCGGCTACGATCGCAACGAGTTGATCGGCCACCCCATCAGCGCGCTCGTCGAAGAAGAAGATATTGAAAAAGCGCGTTACTTTTTCGAACACGCGGCGCGCTCGCAGCATTCATCGCGCAGTATCGAAATCGCATTGCGCCCGCGCGAATCCGGGCACAGCAAACGCTATTTCGAACTCGCGGTATGGCCGGTTTCCGAAGTGGAGGAATTGAACGGCAGCGCCAAGCGCTATCGCATTTACGGCACCGCGCGCGATATCACCGATCGCATGGAAGCCGAAGCGTTCATAAACTTTCAGGCCTATCACGATCTGCTGACACGCCTGCCGAATCGTTCGCTGTTCAAAGACCGGCTGAGCATGGCGCTGACGCAGGCCGCGCGCAACAATCAGCGGCTCGCGGTGATGTTCATCGATCTCGATCGCTTCAAGATCATCAACGATTCGCTCGGTCATACCATGGGCGACCGTTTGTTGCAGGCCGTCAGTCAACGTCTGCTCACCTGCATTCGCAAGGGCGATACGCTGTCACGTTTCGGCGGCGATGAATTTACGCTGCTGTTGCCCGACACGGTGAGCACTCAGGCCGCTGTGCAGGTCGCCGAAAAAATTCTCGAAAATATCAAAGAGCCTTTTCGTCTCGGCGATCACGACATTCATATCGGCGCATCGATCGGCATCGCGATGTATCCCGAAGGCGGCACCACGCTCGACGGCCTGATAAAAAATGCCGATATCGCGATGTATCGCGTGAAAAATACCGGCAAGGACGGCTACCACGTTTTCAGTCACGACATGACGGTGACAGCGACGCAGCGCCTGTTGCTCGAACAGGATATGCGCCGTGCACTCGAACATGGCGAATTCGATATTCATTACCAGCCACAGGTCGACGCAAACAACGAGCAGCTTGTCGGCGTCGAGGCACTGGTGCGCTGGAATCACCCATCGCTCGGCAGGCTCGCCCCGGCTGAATTCATTCCTGTTGCCGAAGATAGCCGGTTAATCATCGATCTCGACCGGCTGACGCTGAGCCGCGCCTGTCGCGAAATTGCGCATCAGCACCGCCACGGCCACCCGGAGCTGAAATTGTCGGTGAATCTGTCGCCACTGCTGCTCGAACGCGCCAACTTCGTCGATCACATTCTGGAAATTCTCACGCGCGAACAATTTCCGCCGCAGCTGCTCGAGCTCGAAATCACCGAAGGGCTGCTGATGAACGACCGCCCCGATGTGATCGAAAAATTGCGCCGTTTAAGTGCGATTGGCGTGCAGATCGCCATCGATGATTTCGGCACGGGTTATTCGTCGCTGAGTTATCTGCAGAAATTTCCGATCAACACACTGAAGATCGATCGCAGTTTCATTCATGCGATCAGAACAGCCGAAGAGGAAGCGTGCATCGTGAACGCCATCATTTCGATGGCGCTGGGACTGAAGCTGAACATCATTGCGGAAGGCGTGGAAAATCACGCGCAGTTACGCTATTTGCAGACGCTGGGCTGTCACGCGGTGCAGGGCTATCTGTTCGGTCAGGCGGCACCGCTGAACGATCTGATCGAGCGGCTGAACA
Source organism: uncultured Verrucomicrobiaceae bacterium (assembly GCA_964631955.1). GTDB lineage: Bacteria > Pseudomonadota > Gammaproteobacteria > Pseudomonadales > CAMLJR01 > CAMLJR01. The sequence goes on from CAZWBA010000001.1 coordinate 242,695, forward strand.
GCGCGGCGGGAACGCAGCAATATCAACACAGCGCGTGACTGCGAATTATTCCTGCGCGGCCGCGCGCCGGATATCGACATGCACGCCCATATGCGCTTCACCGCGCGCCTGCGCCAGCTGAATCTGTTTGCGGCGCTCGCGGAAACGCGCTTTCTGATCATCGCTCAACGATTCGCAACAGCGCGGGCACGACACGCCATCCTCGTAGAGCGGCGACTGTTTATCCGCGGCGTTCACACCCCAGCCGCAGGCGTGACATAACTCGAAACTGCCTTTTTGCAGCGCGTGATCGACGGTGACGCGGTTGTCGAAAACGAAGCATTCGCCGCGCCACAGACTCTGGCCTGCAGGAACTTCTTCGAGATATTTAAGAATGCCGCCCTTGAGGTGATAGACCTCATCGAAACCCTGCTGCAGCATGAACGCCGAAGCTTTTTCGCAGCGAATGCCGCCGGTGCAAAACATCGCGACTTTTCTATGTTTCGCCGGATTGAACTGCTGTGTGTAATCGGGAAATTCACGGAAGGTTTTCAAATTCGGATTCAATGCATTCGCGAAAGTGCCGAGCTCGACTTCATAATCGTTGCGCGTATCGATCACAAGCACTTCGGGATCGCTGATCAACGCGTTCCAGTCGCGCGCTTCCACATACGTGCCCACGACCCGATTGGGATCGATGCCATCGACGCCCATCGTTACGATTTCTTTTTTCAGTTTCACTTTCATGCGCAGAAACGGTTGCGCATCGTCGAGTGATTCCTTGTGATCGATATCCGTCAAGCGCGGATCGCTTTGCAGATAGGCGAGCACCGCATCGATACCCTCCCGCGAACCGGCGATGGTGCCGTTGATGCCTTCGTACGCAAGCAGCAACGAGCCCTTGATTCCCGCATCGATACAATGCTGCAACAGCGGCTCGCGCATGTCGCGATAGTTTTCGAGCGTGACAAATTTATAGAGAGCGGCAACAACGACGGACATAAATTACAAACTCAGTACGATAAAATCAGTGCAAAAAAATGCAACGAAGAAGAAACCCGATGCGCCTTCAACGCCTCAGTGTTTGTCGTGCTTGCTGCCACCCATGCATTGCGGCGAAGCCGGCGCGTCGCCGTTGCGCTGCTGCCATTCCTGCGCGGTGTAAGTGTGCAGTGCCAGCGCGTGAACCGGCCCCGCCAGTTCGTCGGCGAGCAGACGATAGATCAGCTGGTGACGGGCGACGGCGCGCTTGCCATCGAATTCGGATGACACCAGCACCAGCTTGAAATGCGTTTCCGAACCGGGCGGCACACTGTGCATATGCGATTCGTTGACCACCTCGACATGCGTCAACGGCAATGCCGCCGTCAATTTGCTTTCGATCTGTTGCTGGACGCTCATGCCAACCTCGCCTGCAGGCTCTTTCACGGGCGGCGATTATACGCCCCCGCTGCCCGTTTTCATTGCGCAAGATCACCCCGGAAGCTAACGTTAGGCTAATTCACGCCGCACATTTCGAATCGACACCCAACCCGCAAGCGAGGGGCAATGGCCTTATGGATGTACCACTTTACGATGTGTATCTGACGGGAAAGCTGGCCGACGATGTCTCTCCCGCACTCGCCGCCCAGCGGCTGGCCGCGCTGTTCAAATCCACGCCCGAAGCGATGAGCGGACTCCTCACCGGCAAGGCGCAATTGCTCAAACGCGGTGTCGATAAAAATACGGCAATCAAATACCGCGATACGCTGCAGAAAGCCGGATGCGAAGTCGCTTTCAAGGCACAGACCATTGCCCCCGCCGATGAACCCTCTGTTCCCACAACATCATCGGCAGCCTCCCAGCCCGACGCTCCGCACGCACCTGCATCAGCAGCCGCGACGCCGGGCTTGCAACTGGCACCCGCTGGTGGGGATTTACTTCGCGCCGATGAGCGCAGTACCACGACAGCCGCGGTCATCGCTACCGCGCATTTGAGCGTCGCGCCGATCGGTCCGTTCCCCCATCTGGAGACACCTCCGGTTGCAGCTCCCGATATCAGTCATTTATCGCTGGCCGCGGCCGACGGTAATTTAGTGCATGAATCCGAGCGGGAAGTTGTGGCGGCAATTGCACCGGATATCAGCGATCTGAGTGTTGCCGAAGTCGGCGCGCCGATCGAAACATTAAAAAACTCAGCGCCCGAACTGCATCCCGATATCAGCGGACTGACGCTGACACCGGCGGGCAGCGATTTGCTCACTGCGGCGGAGCGCGATCACGCGCAACCGGCTCCGCCGCAAACCGATCACATCACCCTCGCGCCTTGATCGATACGTTAGACCTGCACCAGAAACATCAGGCAGCCGCCGGCAAACGCACAGTCACTTTGAGTCCCGGACGATTGTCGGCGAGCGCAATGCTTCCTCCATGCAGATTCACCACGGCCTGCACCAGACTCAAACCCAGACCATTGCCGGGCTGCTGGCTGCGGCTCGACTCCACACGATAAAAACGCCGAAATACCTTTTCGCGCTCGGTCGCCGGAATACCCGCGCCGGTATCGGCGATTTCCGCCCATATCCCGGCGTTGTCGCCATCCGCGCGCAGACGGATATGGCCGCCCTCGGGCGTGTATTTGATCGCGTTATCGAGCAGATTGGCGAATGCTTGAAACAGCAGATCGCGATCGCCCGACAGCGGCAGCGTTGCCGCCACGCTCGCCGCGATTGCGATCTGTTTATCGGCGGCGAGCGGTTCGTACAGCTCGACGACATCTCGCAGAATGACGGTCAAATCGATCGGCTGGAATCCCGACACGCGATTACCCGATTCGATTTGGGCAATGCGTAGCAATGCATTGAACGTCGCGAGCAGACCGTCGGCCTCTTCGAGCATGGCCTGCACGGTATGCTGCGCCTCGCCCGTCACCGAACCCTGCAGACTCGCCAGATGATTGCGCAGGCGCGTGAGCGGCGTGCGCAGATCGTGCGCGATATTGTTGGATACCTGCCGCATGCCTTCCATGAGCGACTGCAGACGATCGAGCATGCGATTGATGGTGAGCGCGAGGCTGTGAAAACCGCCACGCGACTGTTTGACGCTGACACGCTCCGACAAATCGCCCTGCATGATCGATTCGACCGCGCGATTGATCGATTCGATATTGCGCATGCTGCTGCCGGCGACGAAAGCCCCGCCGATCGCCCCCAGCAGAATGGTGACGAGCATGCTGCGCACCAGCACATGAAAGATGACGCGCTCGAATAAAATCACTTCGCTGAAATTGCGCGCCACGACCAGAAAGCGACCGTTATTGAGTTCGTCAGCATGCGTGACCATCAGATGGTCGGCATCATCGACGCCCTTCACCCATACCTTGTATTCGAGCGATATCCAGGAGTGAAAATCGTCCGCCGGCCAGTGTTCCAGCGTGCCGCTCAGACGTTTGCGATTCTCATCCGCCAGCAGATAGAAAAAATGCCGCTCCGCACGTCCGCTCTGCGGCTTGGTGAACTCCTTTTCGAGCGCCGCCGTGCCTTCAGTGGCGTAGATATCGAGTAGCCGGGTCGACTCCTGGCGGATGGTTTCATTGACCGAGCTGTAATAGTTGTACGAATACGACGCCCAGATAAACGCGAGAATGATAAATACCGCCAGACTCAGTGCCGCCACGTATCCAAACATGAAACGGAAGGTGAGACTGGCGAAAAGTTTCGTCGGATTCATAGGCACCGGGGTCGGAAACGGATGGGGTGGCTACACAATGTCGGGATCCTGCAACAGATACCCGGCACCGCGCACAGTCGTCAGTAACGCCGCGTCGAAATCGCGATCGATTTTCTGCCGCAGACGGCTGATGTGCACGTCGATCACGTTGGTCTGCGGATCGAAGTGATAGTCCCAGACATTTTCGAGCAGCATCGTGCGCGTCACCACCTGCCCGGCATGGCGCATCATGTACTCAAGCAATTTGTATTCGCGTGGCTGCAGGCTCAGAACCTGGCCGCTGCGCGTGACGCGATGCGACAGTAAATCCATCTCCAGATCGGCGACCTTGAGCTTTGTCTCGAACGAATTGGCCTGCTGCCGGCGCTGAATCGCTTCGAGCCGCGCGAGCAATTCCGCGAAGGCAAACGGCTTCACCAGATAATCGTCGCCGCCTGCGCGCAACCCCTTGACGCGATCGTCGACATCGCCGAGCGCGCTGAGAATCAGCACCGGCGTTTTATCGCCGCGACTGCGCAGATCCTCGATGATTTCCAGACCGGAAACCCCCGGCAACATGCGGTCGACGATCATCGCATCGAACCCACCCTTGCGGCTCGCGGCCAGCCCCTGATGTCCGTCGGCAGCGTGTTCGACCTTGTGCTTGCCCTCTCGCAAACCTTTGCCAATGTAATCGGCGACGCCGATGTCATCCTCAATCAACAAGATGTGCATGCGTTCTCCATTTCATCAGGTTCTCCCGGTACGCGGTCACAGAAATTCCAAGTTGGATTATCACTATTTTTAGCGGTTGCTACATTGCTAGTTAGTTACCGACGCGACGAGTTAGTTACCGTGGATGTTAGCCAGGCGCTGGCTAAAACGACGGGAGCGGTTCTGGTGAAATGCTATACCAAAACCGTCTAACTCAAGCGCAGCATCACGACAGGAAATGGATCAAACTGGGTACATGGAGGCAGGATTTCACATCGAGGCGTCTATGCGCGTATCTGTCTGCCGTTTTGATTCACTCCGCCGTATCGCGGCTACGGGTTTTGCCGTCGGAGCCATGCTTCTTTCCCAATCGAGTGTTGCGGATTCGCTGAGCCGGGTGCGCGACGACGCGTTCTATCATCAGCTGATAAAACTCCCCGAAAGCGAAGGCTATCTGCCAACCCGCTCGTTCACCATCATCGTCGACACCGAACGCGGCAATCAGCTCGTCGCTGCCGATGACCCCAACCTGCGCTTCAACATGCTCTGGATGGAGCAGCACAAGCCGGGTTATCGCACCCGTCGCGGCGGCGCTGCGATCGGAACACTGTTTCGCTCGTATCTGAAATCGGCCTATAAATCCTATCGCGCGAACAACTCTCACTCGCTGGATTTTCCGGGCACCGGCGAATCGCTCGATGGCGATGAAATCCTGAGCGTCAGTGATTCCATGGATTACAAACTGAGACTGAGCGGCGACGAAGTTCGCCTGAAGCTTCAGTACAATTATTAGAAAACAGCTGAACCGCTATCAGGAAACAGCTGATTAAGCTCTTGCTTCGCCACTCCGCCGTCTGACGGCCAGCACGATGGCAGATTGGCTTTGCTAGAATGGCGCGCCTCATCAACCACGCGCGCCGACAATGCCGAAAAAAAAACGCAAACGCCTCTCCGCCGGTAATCCCGAAACCACTATGGCGGAACTCGCCACCGCGGGCGTGCTACGCCGTATCGCCGCGCTGATTTACGACGCGTTTCTTTTATTTGGCTTGCTGGTGGTACCGCCTTTCATCGTGACGGCGATCATGAGCCCGTCGCAAAATATGCCGCAGGGCAGCGTCACCCACGATCTTCCTCTCATTGCGCCCAAACCGGTGCTGCTCGTTTATATGGTCGCGGTGGTTGTCGGCTTTTACGTTTATTTCTGGCGCAAGTCGGGGCAGACACTGGCGATGCAGGCGTGGCGAATTCGGGTCGACAGCAATACCGGCGGACGTCCGACCTGGCAGCAATGCGCCGTGCGCTCGGCGGTCGGGTTGATTTCGCTGCTATGCGGCGGACTGGGTTACTGGTGGATATGGATCGATAAGCAGGGAGCGAGCTGGCACGATCGCGCCTCTAACACTCGTGTCGTGGTGCTGCCGAAGAAGAAGGCTTGAAGCCGTAGCCGCTATTGTCATGCTCCCGCGCAGGCGGGACTGGACTTGAACGCGGTTTATGGATTCCCGCCTGCGCGGGAATGACAAAAATAAATTCAGCGCCGGCTCAGCAAAAACACCCCTGCCGCAAAACTCACCGCAATCGGTAGCAGCGACGCCAGGACGGGCGCAAATCCGAACACCATGCTCGCCGGGCCGAGCATATCCTGACTGATGCGAAACACGATGCCGATCATCAAGCCCGTAAAGACCCGCGTACCCATCGACGATTGCCGCTGCGGCCCGAAAATGATCGATGCCGCTACGAGCACGAGACTGACCGCCGCGAGCGGCTGCAATAATTTATTCCACAGCGCCAGTTCGTACTGACCCGCTTCCGAGCGCTGCTCTTTCAGAAAAGAGACGTAGCGCCAAAGCCCGCTGATCGATAAATCGACGGGGTCCAGCACCAGAATATTGAGCAGCTCCGGCGATAGCTGCGTGTTCCAGCGCTGGCGCGGTGCTGTTCCGGAATCCACGCGGTCGCCGAGAAAATGCGTGGTGCGCACATCTTCCAGCAACCAGTGGTCGTCCTGATAAATCGCGCGCTGTGCAAAGGCAGCGGATTCGAGCTGACGCTTCGCATCGAGCGAAAAAATCGAAACACCGAACAGTTCGCCATTGGGCTGCACCGCATTGAAATGAATGAAACTGTTGCCTTCGCGATGCCACAAACCGTATTCGCTGATGCTGATATCTTTTTTCTGCAGCAGCATCGCACGATAACTCTGCGCCACCTGCTGACTTTTCGGCGCCACGAATTCGGCGACGAACAAACCGAATAGCGCCACCAGCAATGCGGGGCGCAATGCCATCCAGACGATGCGTGCGATCGAAACGCCGGCACTGCGAATGATGATCAGTTCGCTCGTGCTCGCCAGCGAACCGAGACCGGCCAGACAGCCGATCAGAATCGCGAACGGCAATAATTGCGCGAGATGCGCGGGCAGCGACAGCAAGGTGTAATACGCCGCCGGGCCGAGTGTGTAACGCCCCTCCATGTCGCCGCGCTGATCGATCAGACCGATGATCAGATCGAGCCCGACCAGCACCCCCAGAACCAGCAGGATCGCCGCAGCCACCTGCTGGGTGATGTAGCGCGTGATCAGTCTCATGCCGCCGTTTCCACCGCTAAACGACGCGCGCGCCAGCGTCTGAGTTGATCGCCACCAAACAGCAGCAGCAGACCCAGCGCGAGGAAAATGCCGTGCACCCACCACAACCCCGGTTCAACGGGTATCTTCTGTTTGCCGATGGCATCGCGCGCCGAATTGAGCACGACGAGATAAATCATGAACAATAAAAATGCGGGAAATAATTTGCCATAACGGCCGCGCCGATGATCGGTGCGCGCGAGCGCGACGGCAGTCAGTGTCGACACGATGACCAGCAGCGGCAGCGATATGCGCCATTGCAGCGTCGCCTTCGATTCGGGCTGTTCCGAGCGCAGCAGTTCGCTCGTCGTCAACATGTCCTGCTTGCGATAAACCGGCGTCGACGCGGCGGTTTCCATCAATTGACCGAGCCTGGAAAAATCCATCAGCTGGAATTCGCGCTCGCCGGGCTGGCCGAGATAACGCGTACCATCGCGCAGAATCAGAAATCGCTCGCCCGTTTCGGCATCGATTTCGGTATGCCCGCGCGCGGCCACCAGAATGACCTGACGCGATGAGCCGGTGCTGTCGGTGTGACGATCGGCCGCGAAAACATCGAGCATTTCGCCGGTATCGGGATCGATGCGATCGACATAGGTCACGCGACCCTCTCCCTGATTGATGACGCGGAAACTGCCCGCCGCCAGCAGATCCAGCCCCGTGGCACTGCTCGCATCGCGCAGCATCTGTTTTACTTTCAGCGTGGTATGCGGCGTCACCAGCAAGCTCGTGGCCCCGACCAGCACCGCAACCAGCGATGCCGACACTAACACCATCGCTAAAACGCGCCGGGGGCCGATACCGCAGGCGGCGATTACCGTCATTTCGCTATCGACATACAGCCGTCCCAGCACGAGCAGCACACTGACGAAAAATGCGAGCGGCATGATCAATTCGAGAAAGCCGGGCAGGCGATACCCGATCACCGAAAATACCAGCCCGGGTGGCAGATCGCCGACTGCCGCAGAGCCTAGATAGGAAACGAGCCGGCTGCTGATGACGATAACGAGCAATGTCAGCGTCACCGCCAACATGGTTTGAAGAATTTCACGGGTGATGTAGCGAAATAAAATCACTCAGCCATTTCCGATTCGCAGCGGCCATGAAACTCACCGCAAAATTTGCGTGCGCTGCCAGTTTTCAATTTATCGGACAGCGCTCTACACTAGGTTTTCAATTGAATTCATGCGCGTCGTGTTCGAGGTCGCGCGCTGCCGAGTCACGCGGCGCGATTATCCCGAAAAACTCACGATTTGTCTTGCGAGGCTAAACATGCAACTCAGCGGTAAAGCGATTTCCAATCCCGAACAATTACGCAGCGCCTGCATTATTGTCGGCGTAACCCCTTATGCATCGACCACCAAGAGCGGCGGTTTGAGCGGCGCTGCAAAACAACTCGACAAGGCGGCGGGCGGCGCCATCACCAAACTGCTAAAGCGCGGCGATATCAAAGGTGATTGGGCACAGACGTTATTGCTTCCCGCGCTCACCGGCATCAAGGCCGAACGCGTTTTACTGATAGGCCTCGGCGACGGTGGCGCGGTGTCCGAAAGCGATTATCGCAAGCTCGTGCAGGCGGTGCTGAATGCCACCATCGAATGCAAAGTCGATGAGGCGCACTGGCTGCTCGAAGGGATCAAAGTGAAGGATCGCGACGAGGCATGGCAGCTCACACAGCTCGCGCTGGCGCTGGCATTGCGCGAATACCGCTACACCGAAACGCTGAGCAAGCCGAAACCTGCGCCGATACTCGCCCGCTTGATCGTCGCCAACGCGACGTCGGCCACCGCGCGCACGGCGTTGCAGCGCGGCGCCGCGATCGGCCGCGGCATGAATGTCGCGCGCAATCTCGGCGATTTGCCGCCGAATATCTGCACACCTGCCTATCTGGCGGAGCGCGCAAAAGCGTTTGTCCGAAAGGCCGGCCGCAAGGGCAATAAGCTGAGCGCGAAAGTGCTCGATGAAAAAGCCATGCGCCAGCTCGGCATGGGCTCACTGTTATCCGTGGCGGCGGGTAGCGACCAGCCGGCGAAATTAATCGTCATCGAATATAAGGGAAGCAAGAGCCGCGGCGGCAAACGCTCCGAACAGCCGCAGGTGTTGGTGGGCAAAGGCATCACCTTCGACAGCGGCGGCATCAGCATCAAGCCGGGCCCCAAAATGGACGAGATGAAATTCGATATGTGCGGTGCCGCCAGTGTATTTGGCACGCTGCACGCCATCGTCGAGCTGGAGCTGCCGATCAATGTCGTCGGCATCATTCCCGCTTCGGAAAACCTGCCGAGCGGACGCGCGACCAAGCCCGGCGATGTCGTCACCAGCATGTCGGGGCAGACCATCGAAGTTCTCAACACCGACGCCGAGGGCCGACTGGTTCTGTGCGACGCGCTCACTTACGCCGCCCGGTTCAAACCGGCAGCGGTGATCGATATCGCAACGCTCACGGGCGCCTGCGTGGTTGCGCTCGGCAAACATGCGAGCGGCCTGTTCAGCAATCAGGACGATTTCGCGCAGGAGTTACTGGCGGCGGGACAGACCATCGGCGACCGCGCCTGGCAATTGCCGCTGTGGGATGAATACCAGAAACAGATCGACAGCAATTTCGCCGATATCGCCAATGTCGGCGGACCTGGCGGCGGCAGCATCACCGCGGCGTGTTTCCTGGCGCGCTTCACCAGGGATTACCGCTGGGCGCATCTCGATATCGCGGGCACGGCGTGGGATGAAGGCTCAGCCAAAGGCGCGACGGGCCGCCCGGTCGGTCTGCTCACGCAATATCTCATCTCGCTTGGCGAATGATGCGAAGCGACAGAAATAGAAGCAGGACACGTAACGGATAAATCAATACGAGTCGGGCGGCACACGAATCGCCCGACTGCTAGATTGAGTGCAGTTGCCCGAGTATTCCGATCATGTCAGACGACGACCAGCGCCCACCTTTCAATCGCCCTGCCGCGCATTTGCTCGACGAACTGGAGGCGATTCGCGGTTCACTCACCGAAGGACTCGATATCGACGACGATACCGCGGGCGATATTCCGCTGCTCGACGATATGGTGATCCACAATCTCGACAGGAACGCCAGCCTGCTCGATATCAGCCAGATTTTCGACGATCAGCTCAACGACGATCGTCACCGGGAAGAAATCGCCCCCGCATTGCAATCCATGCAGTTTCCGCGTTTCACGCTCGATGTCACCATCAGCGACGATCCGGACATCGCACAGGACCCCTTCGCAAAAACGGTGGATGCGCCGCCAACAGCGGATGCTGCGCAACCGCAACGCCTTCGCCACGATTACCACCGCGAAATGCTGATTCAGGAACTGATCGACGAATTCATTCCGCAAATCGAAGCCAGACTGCATGACCGTCTGTGCCAGCTCGACGACATCGTGCTGCGACGCCTGAAGGACGTGAAATAAACAACCCGCCGTTTTCGGCCACTGCGGCTGTCGTGGCCATTTCGAGAGTCGGGTTATACTGCCCGGCCTGACGGCAGCATCCATCCGTTCCATTGCACTCTCGCAATAGCAATAAGCTTCATTGCAACGAACCCAATCGTTAACGAGATGGGGCGCCACCATTTTTCTGATTCAAGTGACGACTGCAACGCCATGACCGACACCGCCGACAACCATTCCGGAAAAACGCCGACCGATTCTTCGAAACAGCCGACCGAGCTGGAAAAAACCTTTCAGCCCGCCGACATCGAACGCAAGTGGTACGAGACCTGGGAAAACGCCGGCTATTTCGCGCCGGGCGCCAATGCCGCCAAAAACAGCAGTGGCGATCCCTACTGCATCATGATTCCGCCGCCCAATGTGACGGGCAGCCTGCACATGGGTCACGGCTTTCAAAACGCGATCATGGATGCACTGATCCGCTATCACCGCATGCGCGGCAACAACACACTGTGGCAGGTCGGCACCGATCACGCCGGCATCGCGACGCAGATGGTGGTCGAGCGTCAACTCGAAGCGCAGGGCATTAAACGCACCGAGCTCGGCCGCGAAAAATTCATCGAAAAAATCTGGGAATGGAAAGAACAATCGGGCGGCACGATTACGCGCCAATTGCGCCGTATGGGCGCCTCGACCGACTGGTCGCGCGAACGCTTCACGATGGACGAAGGTTTATCTAACGCCGTCACTGAGGTGTTCGTTCGTTTATACGAAGAGAAACTGATTTATCGCGGCAAGCGTCTGGTCAATTGGGACCCGGTTCTGCACACCGCGATTTCCGATCTCGAAGTGGTCAGCGAAGAAGAACAGGGATCGATGTGGCATTTCCGCTATCCGCTCGCCGATGGCAGCGGACATTTGGTGGTTGCAACGACGCGCCCCGAGACAATGCTTGGCGACACCGCGGTTGCGGTAAATCCTAACGATGAGCGCTATCGGCATTTGATCGGCAAGATGATTAAATTGCCGCTGACCGATCGGGAAATTCCGATCATCGCCGATGATTATGTCGATAAAGAATTCGGCACGGGCTGCGTGAAAATCACGCCCGCGCACGATTTCAACGACTATGAAGTCGGCAAGCGTCACCACTGTCCGCTCATCAACATCTTTACCGCCGATGCGATCATCAACGACAACGCACCGGAAAAATATCGCGGCCTCGATCGCTTCGAAGCGCGCAAACAAATCGTCGCCGATTTCGAAGCGCTCGGCCTGCTCGAAAAAATCGAACCCCACACATTGAAAGTGCCGCGCGGCGATCGCACCAATGTCGTCATCGAACCGTGGCTTACCGATCAATGGTATGTCGATGCGAAAACCCTGGCGAAGCCTGCGATTGCCGCTGTTGAAAATGGCGATATCCAATTCGTGCCTCAGCAATACGAAAATATGTATTTCGCGTGGATGCGCGATATTCAGGACTGGTGTATTTCGCGGCAATTGTGGTGGGGCCATCAAATTCCCGCGTGGTACGACGTAAACATTGCCTTTATCGTCGTACC
>CAZWBA010000001.1:254685-460613 GCA_964631955.1 uncultured Verrucomicrobiaceae bacterium
CGTGGTACGACGATAAAGGCAATGTCTACGTCGGCCGCAGCGAAGCCGAAGTACGCGCTAAAAATAATCTGGGCGATATTGCGCTCAAGCGCGATGACGATGTGCTCGACACCTGGTTTTCATCGGCGTTGTGGACGTTCTCGACACTCGGCTGGCCCGAGCAGACCGCCGATTTAAAAACATTCCATCCGACCTCCGTGCTCGTGACCGGCTTCGATATTATTTTCTTCTGGGTCGCGCGCATGATCATGATGACGCTGCATTTCATCAAGGATGAAAACGGCAAATCGCAAGTGCCGTTCAAGACCGTTTATGTCCACGGTCTGGTGCGCGATGCCGAAGGTCAGAAAATGTCGAAATCGAAAGGCAATGTGCTCGACCCGATCGATTTGATCGACGGTATCGATCTCGAAAGTCTCGTGCAAAAACGCACGAGCGGCATGATGCAGCCGAAGCTCGCGGAGAAAGTCGAGAAAGCCACGCGTAAACAATTTCCTGAAGGGCTCGCTGCGTACGGCACCGATGCATTGCGCTTCACCTATTACTCGCTCGCATCGACCGGCCGCGATATTAAATTCGACGTTGGCCGTATCGAAGGCTTCCGCAATTTCTGCAACAAGATCTGGAACGCCGCGCGTTATGTTCTAGGCCAGTGCGAAGGACAGGATTGTGGCGCAGGTGATTACACTCTCAGCCTTGCCGATCGATGGATCATTTCCTCGCTGCAACGCACCGAAGCGGAAATGGAAAAAGCCTTCGCAAGTTATCGTCTGGATTTCGCCGCGCAAACCATTTACGACTTTGTCTGGAATGAATACTGCGACTGGTATCTGGAGTTATCGAAACCGGTGTTGTGGGATGCGAATGCGAGTGCCGCACAAAAAGCCGGCACGCGTCGCACATTGATTCGCGTGCTTGAAGCGACGCTACGTTTATTGCATCCGCTGATGCCATTCGTGACGGAAGAAATCTGGCAGCGTGTTGCACCGCTTGCAGGTCGTAGCGACGATTCGATTAACAACGCAAAAACGATCATGCTGCAGGAATACCCGCGCTGCGCGGACGAGCGTATCGATCCGGTCGCGGAAGCGGATATCGCCTGGCTCAAGGCGGTCATTCTCGGCGTGCGCAATATTCGCGGTGAAATGAATATTTCTCCGGCGAAAGAAATTGCATTGTTGTTGCGCAATGGCGATCCCGACGATCGTCGTCGTGCGAATGAAAACGCGGCGTTCCTGAAAAAGCTCGCGAAGCTGTCGTCGATCGAATGGCTGGACGCCGGCGCGGAGCCGCCGCCAGCTGCCACCCAGCTCGCGGGGGCGATGGAACTGCTGGTGCCGATGGCGGGCCTCATCGATAAAAACGCCGAGCTGGCGCGTTTGAACAAGGAAATCGATAAGCTCACCCAGGAAATCGCACGGCTCGATACCAAGCTCGCCAATCCGGGCTTCACCGATAAGGCGCCCGCCGAAGTTGTCGCTAAAGAGCGCGAGAATTTGGCCGCGAAGCGACAGGCAGTGGCACAGTTGCAGGAACAGCAGCAGCGCATCGCCACGCTATAGGGAAAATCGCAAAGCTGTAATCGTCAGCGTGATCAAGTTCCCGCCACGCTGTCGATTACGTAAAATTAATTTGTTACCGCCGTTTTTTTCCGCCAACCTGCGCGCCACAGGCTACGCAAAATAATAAAACGCTGGGTTGTAACGATGTTGGCGGATGTTCATTCAACCTTTCTTCGCTATGCAGGGCACAGCTCCTGCAACAGTGATCCTTCAGTCGTTCTCTCTCCATTTTCCAACTTGTGTCCAGTTCGCGAGTCTTTGACCTCGCCTCGTTTTTCGATGGGGAGTCAGTCGAAAAGCCTTTCGTGAAATCGCGGTACCGATCTGTCATCGCAAAAGGGACAGAGGGTTAATTCACAATAACAACAGCAGTGTTTCAAGAGGATGCGGATATGTCTGATCGTATCAAGGGAATCGTTAAGTGGTTCAATAACGCCAAAGGTTTTGGTTTTATTACGCACGATGGCGGCGAAGATGTGTTCGTGCACTTCCGCTCGATTCGTGGCGATGGTTATCGCACCTTGACGCAGGGACAACAGGTGGAATTCGCGCTGCAGCAAGGCCCCAAAGGCCTGCATGCCGAAGATGTGGACAAGGTTTCCTAACTTTCCGCGCCGGAAAATATTTGCGTCTGATTACGGCCAGAGCCTTTGGCGACATACAGGGCTTTATCGGCCTGCTGCACCCATTGATGTGTAGTCTCGGTTTCCCCGGTTAATTCGGAGATGCCGAGGCTGACAGTAAACTGCACCACCTCGTGCGCCGGACCCAGTACCGATTTCGATGCGATCGCTTTGCGCAGGCGTTCGCAGAAAATCAGCGCGCCCTCTTTCGGCGTATTCGGCAGAATCACCACAAACTCTTCTCCGCCGTAACGTCCGCAGATATCGACTTCGCGGGACACATCGCGCAATGTTCGCGAAACCAGGCGAATCGCCTCATCGCCGGTTTGATGACCGTGGTTATCATTGATGTGCTTGAAGTGGTCGATATCGAACATGACGAGTGAAACCTGCAGATTCGCGCGCCGCGCACGTTCCCACTCCTCGTGCAGGCGCTCCTCCCAGTATCCGCGCGTCAACAAGTTGGTCAGCCGGTCGGTGCGGCTCAGCTGGAGCAATTCCGCCTGCGCCTGCTCCAGCGCCTGTCGCATCATCGCGCTCTCCGTTACGTCGTAAACCACGATGCCCATGCGCTCGACCTTGTCGTTGGCGGCGCGCAGCGGCACGAACATCACATTCTGATACATGATCTCGACGTTGTAATGAATAGGCAGATGTAACGGAAAGCGGAACAGATAGGGGCGCTCCTCCCACGTCGTGTACACAGGAATGCCGAGTTCGAATACGGTCTGAAGCCGGCGCCACAGCCACTGCTCGGGCAGATCCGCGAACAACTCCATGATGGATTTGCCCATCGCATTTTCTGAGCGGATACCGCTGTGCGCCTGCATGAAGCGGTTGAAAACCTCCACCCGCAGCGAGCGATCGAGAACGACGATGCCGATATTGGAGCTCTGGATGACGTCGAGCAGCCAGTGCAGTTCCTTGAAGTCGTTGGCATCCATCAGAACAGCAGGAGCTCCAGTTTGTTGAACAGCGCGGGTAGCGCCTGCTGATGAAATAGCAGGACCAGATCGCAGGTTGTGCGAAACCCTTCGAACTCGTAGTTCATTTCAATGGCCAGAGTTTTATCCCAGGGAAACGCCCGCTCGGAAAACATCTCGCGCAGACTTCTGTTCATGCTGAGAACCGAGGGATAGCCGATGAGCACGTCGATTTCGAGCTGCTCCAGCACGGATTGAATACACGAGCCACTCAATAGCGAGGAGATTTCGAGCATATGCTCGACCTGTTCATGCCCTTCGGTTGCCGGCTCGTAACCCATCAATACGGACAGATCGCTCAGCGTGGCTTCGTTAAACAACAACAACGCTTCGCCACTGATGCCATCGCCAAAAAATGCCTGCGTGACCGCACTCACATTCTGGGTGGCGTCCATCGATGTCAGCGCCATGCGCACATCGGCGGACTCCAGTAAATGCACCTGCGGAATCGGCATTTCGACAAATGTGGAGAAACTGCGGGCCACCTTGTCCGCAGTACGGCCAACGGCGATATTCGCTATCTCCTGAAAGCCGTCGCGTAATTCTTCGCTGAGTTCGATCATTTTTACTGTTATGCCCAGGCGCGAGGGCCGATCTCGTGATAAGGCCTAAGTTTAGCAGACGACAAATTCCCGGCCATTCCGCAACAAACTTCCATGTTCGATGCGGCGGCGTTCAATAATGCGGCGGCGGCGCCGACGGAGCCTGCGAATTCAGCCAGGCCAGAACCTCGCCCAACTGTCTTTCCAGGCGAACGTTAGTTTGCTGCAGCTGATCGAGCCGCTGCTGCTGCGCAACGACGACCTCGTTCAACGACTGCACGATATCCTCCTGAAAGGCGAGCTGCGTCTGCAACTCGATAAGCTGTTGCTGCAACTGCTCGGGTAACTGCCGGGGTTCACTCATTTTGCATTTCCCAATTCACGCCGTCCGGTTGACGGCTGCGGATTATAATGACCAGTCCTTACCGGAGTGATTTTTCATGGGTTTAGTCTACAGCACCGACCAGGGGCGCATGTGCCCGCAATGCGCGCGGCCGTTCGACGCATGCGAATGCAGGGCGCGCGCGAAAAAAACTTCAGCGCAGAAGAATGACGGCATCGTGCGACTGCAGCGGCAGACACAGGGCCGTGGCGGCAAGGTGGTTACGATGATCAGCGGAATCGATCTTCCCCCCGACCAGCTGAAGCAACTTGCAAAACAGCTCAAGCAGCATTGCGGCAGTGGCGGCAGCATCAACGATGACATTATCGAAATTCAGGGCGACCATCGCGCGGCGCTGAAACCCGAACTTGAACGCCGGGGGTATATCGTCAAAATCGCGGGCGGATGATTCGCACGATTCGCCCGCTACCCGATATCAAAAAACTCATCCCCCACTGCCAAAATATCGCCGCTTACATATTTCGTTAGAAAACTGACACATTAATTTCATCGCTATTCCATAAAACTCATACGTATTTATTCGTATCCTTATACGCAAATGACGAAATCGGATCGAAACAAAAAAATACTTTTGTATTTCGAACCGTAAATCTGACGTAAAAAATCCACGCTCGAAATCAATTGGCATAAAAACAGCATACTCAACCGCGCGGTACAAGACTGGCTTCAAAACGTCAACTTTTCGTTATCGGGTTATTCGCGCGGACACGGATGCTGTCCCACGAACCTCATAAGAGAGGAATTATGCGATCGACTTATAATGAAGCGTTTGCTGTCGCGAATGATTTCAGCGAACGCTACCAAATCCTAATCGCCAATACGGATGCACTACGCAAGGAGGTCTATCGTTTACGCCACCAGGTATTCTGCGAAAAACTGGGCTACGAAATGGATCATCGCGACGGGCTCGAATACGACGAGTTCGATGGCGACAGTCTGCATGTGCTGTTGCGCGAACGTATCTCGAAAATACCGATAGGCTGCTTTCGACTGGTCATGCCACAGCGCACGGGGCGCATCTGGTTACCCTTCGATTTATATGGCGTACCGCATGTCGACCGCAGTCTGTTCAACTGGAATCATGTCAATCACGCACGCAGCGTCGAAGTATCGCGCCTGGCATTGCAAACGTCGGGGAAAACCGCCACCACCAGCAGGGGCGAAAGCACGCAGTATTTAGCCACCGCGCTGTTTTACGGTGTCACCGCCATGATCGTTCGACTCAATGTCGAAAATGTCTTTATGGTCATCGAGCCCTGTCTGGGCCGCCTGACTGCACGCTTCGGTATCAAGCTCGATCAGATCAGCCCCGCGTTCGAATATTACGGGCAGCGCGCGACCTTCACGACCACAGGTCTGCGTATGAATGCAGAATCGCTGATTCTGAAAGCGCCGTGGCGACGGCTCTACAACATCGTCGAACAGCAGTTATTCGAAGAGTATCTGACACAGCAGGTCGCGTGATTGCACGCAACCTGCAGTTAATTACCGCCGCGGTTATTCCGCAGTGCGCGAGTCACGACTGGAGAATTGCACACGGTGAATTTTCGCTGAGTCGACGAGGTTATCGACCGGCGCAGGCACCTGCTCCGCGTTTTTTTTATCTCTGCGCGCCAGCCATGCTTTTTCCAGAGCGAGCGGCAAAAATAACATCAGATCGTAAAACTGATGCGTTGCACGACAGAATTCCAGCCATGCTTTTCCTGTCAGTCGCGACAACACGGCGAAGGTGTTTAACAGGGCAACCATCGTCGCCGCGAATACCGGGCGCGACGTTGCCAGAAATGCCTCGAGCGCCGGCGATAGCAAGGCGATCAATAACGGCACGATGACACCGGCGGTCGCTGCGCCCCAGGCGGCTTCGCTACCCGACGCGCCACGACCCACCGCGCCATCAGCCGCCACAGCAAGACGAAATCCCGCGTGCGATTTCAGCAGCAATGCCTCACCCGCAACGAGCGCCACCAGTAACAGTGACGACAAAACCATCAGCACCACGCGCGAGCGCTGCGGCAAGCCGCCGATCAATGGCAGCAGGCGGCTTACCTGCGTCGCTTCGCTGAGCACGAGCGCAGCCGCCATGACCGCGACGGTCAGCGCGCCGGCGGTCAGCCAGCTCGTCGCACCTTCGCCGGCGATCAGATTGGCCAGCGGCGGCGCCAGTAAATTGATATTGAGTGTCGCCAGAATCAACGCCACTGCCGATAACGCCAGCGCCATCAGCCAGCGCGCCAGAAACGACTCCACGCGTGCATCGCCGCGATTGGCACACAACTCCCGAAACGCGGCCATTTGCGTATCGATACGATGCGCCCGCGCCAGCAGATCGCGGCTATCGCGGCCGACCGTCGTCACCTGTTTGCTCACCCCGCGCCACAGGGGACGCAGATCCGCGAGAATCTTGTGGCGCGCGTTGACGGTCCAGCGATATTCGCGCATGACTTCACGCTGCTGATCGAGCACGGAATTATGAATATCCTGCAACACGCGTCCGACCGGCTCGGGGTTGGTTTCGGTCTGCAGTTTTGCGATCGCGTCGACGGCATCGACCCAGCCGGGTGGTGACGGCGGCACCTGCGCACTGCGTTCGAAATCCTCCTCCATCACATTCACGTGCTCATTGATCGAACGTTCGAGATGCTGGAATTTCGTCATGTCCTGTTCGACGGCGGCAGCGACGCGCTGAAATTCACGCTCCAGCTGACGGCGGGTAATTTCCATCTGCAGCGCCAGCATCACCTCGCGATTGCGACCGTCGATACGCACCGCCAGCGCTGCGCAGGCGCGCGAAAACAGCCGGGCGAAGCGATGGCCTGCGCGCCCCAGCCGCTCGATGAGGCGATGCGCCGTGCTGCGACACAGATACAGAATGGCAAGACCGGCGATGACAGCGATGATCAGCGCGGCGAAGGGATAGTCGGACCAGAAGGCAAAAATATTCATGGGGCAATCCAAACCCTATAGTGAGTTTTGCCCAAGTCTACGGGATCGGTCGCCGTTGCGAAACAAAGCTGCTCACAATCTGAGCAACCCCGCACCGCTACCGGGTTTGGGATGGGGGCGGGCACGAGACGGGCGGACACACAGGTCCGCCTCTACGAATGCGGTTTGAACCGTAGGGGCAGACCCGTGTGTCTGCCCTCTTCGTCACCATCGCACATCACAGCTCATCGACAGCCAGTCCCGCGTCGCGCATGCGCGCCAGCTTATAGCGCAGGGTGCGCTCACTGATGCCGAGACGAGACGCCGATAATTTGCGATTGCCGCGCGCCTCGCGCAATGTCTCGCAAATGATTTCAAACTCGCGCTGCTGCAGATCGCCATCGAGACCACTCGTCTCCGCGATCGGTGGAGGCGCATCGGAACCCGGCCACATCGCACCCGCACAATGAGCATCTTCCGCAGCGCCCGTCGCACCGATTGCATAGGGATCGAGACAGAGATCGTTTGCGCTGATCGACGAACCGCGATGCAGAATCAGCGCGCGCTGCACGACATTATCCAGCTCGCGCACATTGCCCGGCCAGTCGTACGCCGCCAGCGCCTGTTCGGCATCGGCACCGAAACGCACGGCGCCGCAATTCATCTTGCCTGCGTGCTTCTGCAACAATTTATGGGCGATGGCGACGATGTCGAGACGACGCATCCGCAGCGGCAGCCACTGCAAGGGAAACACGCTCAAGCGATAAAACAAATCCTCGCGGAAACGTCCCGCCTTCACCTCGCCGCGCATATCGCGGTTGGTGGTGGCGAGAATGCGCACATCGAGTTTGATGACACTGCGGCTGCCGAGGCGTTCGACTTCGCGCTCCTGAATCACGCGCAATAATTTCGCCTGCAATGCCAGCGGCATTTCGGAAATTTCATCGAGCAGCAAAGTGCCGCCGTTAGCTTGCTCGAATTTACCCGGCAACGCCGCCTGCGCACCCGTGAATGCACCCTTCTCGTGACCGAACAACATCGCTTCCAGCATATTTTCGGGAATCGCCGCGCAGTTGATCGCGATAAAAGGGCCTTTCGCGCGCGGCGACTGCTGATGGATATAACGCGCGAGCACTTCCTTGCCGGTGCCGCTCTCGCCGCAAATAATCACGGTGGAATCGGTCTCGGCGACGCGGCGCGCCAACTGCAATAATTGCTGGCTGCTCTTTTCGACCGCAACCGGCTGATCGTCATCGCATTCGATGGCGGCACCGGTATAACGCGCAATCGTTTCGACGAGAACCTGCGGCTTGAATGGCTTCACCAGATAATCGACCGCACCCTCACGCATCGCCTCCACCGATTTCGCGATACTTCCGTATGCGGTTATCAGCAACACCGGCAGTTGCGGAAAACGCTGGCGCAGCGCGCTCAATAATTCATGCCCGTCCATGCCGCCCATGTTGACATCCGACACCACCATATCGACGTAATTGCGTGTCAGCAGATCGAGCGCCTGCTCGCCGCTTTCCGCCTGCACGACATCGGCGCCCGCCAGCTCCAGCGTATCGACCAGCGCTTCGCGCAGGCTCGCATCATCCTCGACCACGAGCACACGTGAACCGGCGAGCGATGCACGCAGCTCACCAAAATCGTTAGGCCGCGCGATGGTGGCGCGCTCGCTCAGTTTTCCGATCGCGATATTCATCGATTGTGCGCCTCCGGCTGATTCTGTAATTGCCACAGCGGCAGTCGCAGCTCGGCGCGCGCGCCGCATCCGGGTTTTGAGGCGATGGTGAAATGCCCCTGATGCGCCTGTGCAACCGCGCGGACGACAGCGAGACCAAGCCCCGTGCCCTGCGATTTCGTGGTGAAGAAGGGTTCGTTGAGACGCTCTGCGATATGGCGATCGAAACCGGGGCCATTGTCGGTAACGGCGATGCTCACCCAGTCTGTCGCATCGACCGCAACGATCTGGCAATCGATGTCGATGCGCGCGGCGCGGCCGCATGCCTGCAATGCGTTATTCACGAGATTGGTCAGCGCGCCGACGATGCTGTCCTTGTTGCAGTGCAGCAGTGCGGTTTCGGCGTTATTGGTCATGCGGGTTTCTGCGCCGGCATTGGCGATCGGCGTTTCGATCGCTGCGGTTATCGCAGCGAATAATTCAACGGTATCGATCGTATCGCTGAGCTTCACATCGCTGCGCGCGAAGATCAGCATGTCTTTCACCTGCTGTTCGAGATGCTGCAGGCGATCCAGTAATTTATGCGCGAATTTCTCGCTCTGCGCTTCGCTCAGGCGGCCCTCGCACAAATGCCCCGCATAGAGCATGGCGGTCGATAATGGCGTGCGAATCTGATGCGCCAGCGAGGCCACCATCCGCCCCATATCGGACAGGCGCTGATGATGATTCAACCGCTGCTGCAATGCGCGCGTTTCGGTGAGATCGGTGAGCAGCAGCAACTGCCCCGGCTCGCCATCGAGCGAACGCGTCACGATGCTGATACGCCGACCATCGCGCAGGGAAATTTCGTGACCATCGTCGCCACGCGGCGCGAAACTGCGCGCGATGACATCGCGCCACAGCTCACCCGTTAGCGGCAAACCCAATAAATCGATAGCAGCGGGATTACTGTCGGCGATGCGGCCGAACTGATCGAGCACGATGACGCCGGCGGGAAGCAGGGTGAGCAGACTCTGCAGACGCGAGGCCACGCGCTCTTTTTCCTGCAACTCCTGCAGGCGCTGTTCGGCGACGCGGTGCAACTCGCCATCGAGCTGGACGACACGCTGCTCCATCGCCCGATAGGTATCGCTGAGCTGCGCCGAAAGCTCGTTGAACATTTCGAACGCCGACGCGAGCTGCGCGGCTGCGGGCTCCGCGTGCATGCGTTCCTGAACTGCCGGTAATGCCATCGACCGCCCCAACCGTTTCGTGATCAACGTACGTCGTGCGATGAAACCTTTGCGTCAACATGACCAGAATCAGGTCAGCATGACAAAAAAGCGTCGCCAAAACGTTTCCGGAGAGGGATTTTGCAAAGCCTGTGCCGTAATTATTTTTATTTAATTATCAATGGCTTAAGGAATAATAAAGAACAAAGAGTCAGTCGGCCGTCATGCCGGGGCGCAGCATGCCGTACTTGCGCATTTTCTCGACCAGGGTGGTGCGGCGCGTTTTCAGCTTCTCCGCCGCACGCGCGACGACGCCGCCGCTGTCATCGAGCGCCTGCTGAATCAGATTGCGTTCGAGGTTGGTGAGGTACTCCTTGAGATCGATGCCATTGACGGGCAACAGTGCGACCGATTCGAGACTCGCGAGCGCCGGCCGACCGTTATGATCGGCCTCCGGCAAGGGCAGGTCCTCGTCGCTTTCCTCGACATGGCGAAACTTCTTCGGCAGATCCTGCACGCCGACCACGCCATAGGGATGCAGGATGGCCATGCGCTCGACCAGATTTGCCAGTTCGCGCACATTGCCCGCCCACTCATGACGGCACAGCGACATGATCGACGCCGAATTGAAACGCGTCGAACCGCGCTTTTCGGTTTCCATGCGCGTGATCAATTCGTTGAGCAGCAGCGGAATATCCTCGATGCGTTCGCGCAGCGGCGGCATCTCGATGGGAAATACATTGAGGCGATAGTACAAATCCTCGCGGAATTTACCTTCGCTGATCATCTGTTCGAGATCCTTGTGCGTCGCCGCGATGATGCGCACATCGGTCTGAATGCTTTTATTGCTGCCGACGCGTTCGAAACTGCGCTCCTGCAGCACGCGCAAGATTTTCACCTGCATGTCGAGCGGCATATCGCCGATTTCGTCGAGAAACAGGGTGCCGCCCTGCGCCATTTCGAAACGGCCGGCGCGACTCGTGATGGCACCCGTGAACGCACCTTTCTCGTGGCCGAACAATTCGCTTTCCAGCAGCTCGCGCGGAATCGCGCCGCAATTCACCGGCACGAACGGTTTGTGACGACGATGCGAGTTGTAATGCAGATTGCGCGCAACCACCTCCTTGCCGGTCCCCGATTCGCCCGTGACCAGCACGGTGACTTCCTTATCGGCCACCTGCGCCATCATTTCGCGCACTTTCTGTACCTGACGGCTGGTGCCGACCAGGCTTCTGAACAATTGCAAGTCGCGCTGTGTGCTGCGGCCCGAGTGCGTATCGAACTGCTCGCGATAAACCTGCGCGCGGTGCAGCGTATCTAACAGTTTGTTATAGCTCGGCGGAAATTCGAGCGATGCGATGATTTTGCGCTGCAGATCGGTTTCCTCGATCGCTTCCGCCTGCTGATCGGCGAACAGAATGACCGGAACCGTCGCATCCCAATCGTGAATATCGCGCAATAATTTCGCCGGCGAGCGCTCATCGCTGGCCCCCAGAAAAACCGTGCTGACCGCGCGACTGCCCGCTTTCACGGCGGGATCGCTCAATAATTGACACCAGCCATTGACGTCGAAACTGCGCGGGTTTTCGCCCAGGAATTCAAGAATCACGCTGAAGTCGTGGCGGCGCTGGGCATTGTCATCGATGAGGACGACTTGTTTTTCTTCCCACATGCGGATAGTTCCAAAAAACGGATAGCTCCAGGAAAACGGGTATGCCGAAGCTTTGACGAGTCGATCAAAAAATCTTAGCTACTATTTTTGACAGGTCAAATAAATGACAGAAAATGAGAGCGCGCAGTTGCGCGTCATGTGGCCGAACGCCTGTCGGTTTTACTGCCGTGTTGTTCCATCACATAGCGTTTCAGCCAGCGTTCCATATCGGTGGCACTGAGCGGCTTGCACACGAGATAGCCCTGCACTTCGTCGCAGCCCAGATCAGTGATGATTTGCAGCTCGCTTTCCGATTCCACACCTTCGGCAATCACTTTCATATTGAGACGATGCGACAGCGTGGAAACGGCAGTGACGATGGCAGCCTGCTCGGATTCATAAGCGATATTGCTGACGAAACAGCGATCGATTTTGAGCGTGTCGATGGGGAAATGCGTCAGATAACTCAGCGACGAATATCCCGTGCCGAAATCATCGAGCGCAATCGAAATACCGTGCGTGCGCAGTTTTTCGATCACCGCGTGTGCGCGCGGATCGCTCATCAATACGCTTTCGGTAATTTCCAGCTGCAGGTTTTCCGGCGGCAGACCCGACTGCTCCAGCACCGTCAATACGCGCTCCGCGAGATGTGGATCGCGAAACTGACGTGCCGAAATATTCACGGCAATGCGTCCCGTGATCAGCCGCTGATCGAGCCACTGACGAAACTGATAGCAGGCCGTTTGCAGCACGGCGCGTCCGATCTCGACAATCTGACCGGTTTCTTCGGCGACATTGATGAATTCCTGGGGCGAAACCTGACCGCGCAAAGGATGCTGCCACCGAATCAGCGCTTCGAACCCCGTCACTTCGCCGTCGCGCACCGCGATTTTCGGCTGATAGTAGACAACGAATTCACCGCGCCGCAGCGCGTTGCGCATGTCACTCTGTATCGACATCTGCGCGGCGACCTGCGTGACCAGATCGCCGTGATATTCGCGCACATCCGCGCGCGCCTCGCGTTTTGCCTCACGCAATGCCATATCGGCCTGCTGCAATAACATTTCCGCGGGGCAGTTCGCATCATGCGAACAGCTGAAGCCCAGACTCGCCGTCACGAAAATTTCCTGACCGCGATATAAAAATGCCTGCTGGAATTGTTGTCGCACCAGCTGTGCCATCGCGTAGGCCGCCTGACGCACATCATCGCCCGTGATAATCAGGGCGAAGGTGTCAGCACCGAGTCGTCCGACCATTTCGCTGCCGAAATCGCCGCTGATATCGATTGTTAGAGAAAGCTTTTCCAGCATCGATTGCGACGATGGTGTCTCCACCAGACGCGCCAGGCGCATCGCCACCTGCCGCAATACCGCGTCGCCCGCACCGTGTCCCATCGCATTATTGACGCGACTGAACAAATCGAGATCGATGCAGATCAATGCGACGCGACACCCTGCAAGATGCGCGCGCGGAATTTCCTGATCGAGAATCAATTCGAGCAGCGAACGATTCGGCAAACCCGTGAGACGATCGAAATATGCCAGCCGCAAAACTTCACGCTCGCTTTCCTTGCGCGCAGAAATATCGATGCTAATGCCGAGCAGATGGCGCGTGGCATCCTCATCCGGCACGACCGCCAGATGCATTTCCATGACGCGCTCGCTGCCGTCGGCAAATTGCACACGATGCTCGACGCGCCCGACTTCCTCGCGCTCGATCGCGGCAGCAATGGCCTCTTCGAGCGCAGGGCGATCGTCGGGGTGCACCACATCCAGAATGCAGCGAAAATCGCTGACGCCTTTTTGCGGCATGATGCTGTAAAGCTGATACAGCTCGTCCGATATCGACACACGATTTTTATCGATATTGAATTCCCAGTGTCCGAGTTTCGCAATGCGTTGCGCGGTCGCCAGCGATTTCCGGCTCAAACGCAATTCCTCGAACAGCGAATTGGCGCGCAATAGATAACGGATGCGATGCACGAGCAGCGCGTGATTGATGGGCTTGGTAATGAAATCGGTGGCGCCGGCTTCATAGGCGCGATCGATCGATGCGACATCGTCGAGACCGGTCAGCATGACCACGGGAATGAAACGCGAACGCGGCTGTGTCTGCAAATGCGCGCAGACATCGAAACCATCGATATCGGGAAGCAATGCATCGAGAAGAATGAGATCGGGTTCGGCGGTGGTGGCTTCGCGAATGGCGGCTTCACCGCAATCGACATCGATAACGACAAAATCCGCGAGACTCAGAATGCGGGTAATGAGCGCCCGCTCCACCGGATTATCCTCAACGACCAGGATAACGGGCGCGCTATCGCCTGGAGCTTTAGCATTTGCCGATGACAACATCTTTGCCATCCCTTTCATACGATGCCCGACTAATTCGGACATTACGACGCTGCACAACCTGGAGCACGGCCTGACTTCGTCACTCCCGTGAAGACGGGAGTCCAATGACCTTACACGGCTTTTGCTTCGATGCCATCCCAGCCTTCTTTTATTTTGCGCATGAGATCGGCAACTTCATCGAGTGCAGCCTCGCTGCCTTTTGCATTGGCTTCGAGCAAACGGCGCTGCATGTAATCGTACAAATCGTCCAGCTGCTGAGGCAGGGGGCTCGGCACGTCTTTATTGAGACTGCTTTGCAGACCGGCAACGATATTGATGGCCTTGCCGATGGCGAGTCCTTTCGCGGCGGTATCGCCGCGCCGCAATGCGCCCTTGCCTTCGGCAATGCGCTGCAGACAGCCCTGCATCAGCATTTGAATCAGTTTATGGGGAGACGCGCCTTCTGCTACCGCGGCGGTTTTGATCTGTTGATACTGGGACAGGGCGTTGTGGCGAACCATACAAAAATTCCTCCGCGATCGCAGCCTGGCAAGCTGCCGCGATATGTGTGTCAGTATAGGCTGTGGTTATCCGGGCAAAATTACACGTACGTCATTTTCTGACGTAATAGATAGCGACCGACTTGCGAAGAACTTAAGCCCCTGATTGCAAAAGTTGCATTTTATGGGCGATGTACCCCACCTATTACCTCACTGTCCTTTTTTCCTCAAAACCATAACGATTCAATCTAAATAAAAAAGTTAAAGCTTTGGAAAAAGGCGCCGATACGATTGCTGACACAGTCATAAATGCGGCGTCACCGGCGCCGAGTTCTGATCACAAGCTCAAGTCACAGTGACCTGAGCATGAGGAGAAACAAAATGGCACAAACAGTTAACACTAACCTCTCGTCACTCAATGCCCAACGCAACCTGAACAAATCGCAAGGCGCATTGTCGACTTCGCTGCAACGCTTGTCCTCTGGTCTGCGTATCAACAGCGCGAAAGACGACGCTGCCGGCCTCGCGATTTCGAACAAATTTACCTCGCAGATTCGCGGTCTGAACCAGGCAGCGCGTAACGCGAACGACGGTATCTCCGTATCGCAAACCGCTGAAGGCGCACTCGAAGAATCGACCAACGCGATGCAGCGTATCCGCGAACTGGCGATCCAGTCCGCCAACGGCTCCAACGGCGCAAGTGAACGCGCAGCGCTGCAACAGGAAGTCAGCCAGCTGATCTCTGAAGTTAACCGTATCGCTGACACCACTGCGTTCGGTGGCCGCAAACTGCTCGACGGCAGCTTCGGTAGCTCCAGCTTCCAGGTAGGTTCTGGCTCGTTCGAAACCATCAACGTATCGATCGGTTCGTATCGCGCAGACGTTATCGGCAACCAAACCCGTAGCCTGGCAGGTACTGCTGCCGGTACTGGTCTTGGCCAATTGACTGCAGCAGCTGCCACCACCGCTGGTGCTAACAACGTTGCCGGTACCATCACCATTACCAGCCCGAGTGGCACCAGCGGTGCTGTTTCGTTAGCCGGTCTGAGTGCCTTCAACGGTGCAGCCGCTATCAACGCCACCAGCAGCACCACAGGTGTAACCGCTGACGCGCGTACGGTTATCGGCTTGAGTGCTATCACCGCCGGCAACCTGTCGTTCACCCTGCAGGGCTCTAACAGCTCGGCGGTAACGATCTCTGCCGCCGTTAGCTCGGCGACCGATCTTTCCTCTCTGGCTGCGGCGATCAACAACCAGGCAGGTAGCACGGGCATCACTGCTGAATTAAGCAGCGGCTCGGTAAAACTGATCAGCGAGCGCGGTGACGACATCGTTATCAACAACTACACCAACGCTGCTACCACCATGACCGTTACCCAGTACAACTACGACGGCACCACGGCTGGCAACACTGCGACATTGACCTCGGCTGGCACCAATTCGACCCGTGCAATGGGTCAAATCAAGCTGAACAGCGCTAACGCCTTCAGCAGCACTGCAAGCGACGCGGCCATCGCAGCAACTGCAGCAACTGCCAGCTCGCTCGAGCAAGTCGCTCAGATCGATATCTCCACCGCGATCGGCGCGCAAAAAGCTCTGGCTGTAATCGACTCCGCTGTTAGCTTCGTGGATAGTGGCCGTGCAGCTCTCGGTGCTGTGCAGAACCGTCTCGAGTCGACGATTGCCAACCTCGGCAATATCTCCGAGAACGTATCGGCAGCGCGTTCGCGTATCACTGACGCTGACTTCGCGGCTGAAACGGCAAGCCTGAGCAAAAACCAGATCCTGCAACAAGCCGGTATCTCGGTTCTGTCGCAAGCCAACAGCTTGCCGCAACAAGTGCTCTCGCTGCTGCAATAAGCGATCGGTAAGGTGCCGGCACGATGCCGGCACCTGTTTTAACCAGAGCGCTGGGACGTGAAGATTTTAGGAAGGATTAGCCATGATTAACGATGTAGTTAAAAATGGTTACTCGTCGCCAACACCGGTGCGGGAAACCGCTTCGGTGCCGTTGCCATCCGTGGCAAGCCGGCCCGTTAGCGCAAGCGCCGAGACTGTTCCGCAGAATGCGGTTACGCAAAAACCGCAACCCGATTCTGCGCAGCTGAGAGAAGCTGTCAGCAAGTTGAACGATTACACGCAAAGCATCAGCCGCAAGTTATCGTTCAGCATCGAAGAGTCTACTGGCCGTACCGTCATCAAGGTGTACGACGCGGAAACCGACGAGCTGATTCGTCAAATTCCACCCGAGGAAACCCTGCATCTCGCGGAAGTCATACAGGAACAGGGCAACAACCTGTTCATTCGCGAACGCACGTAATTTCTCCTATACAGTGCCGGTGCCAACCACCGGCTTTTTCGTCCACCCAGTTCAACATAGTGGACTCTGAATACTGGCACAACGCGTGCACTCATCGCCCTTAACACGTAACCGGGCTACACTTTCGTCAACGCGTTGACACACATCGATAGGTATCGGTATGGCCATCACCTCCGTCGGCACAGGCTCTAATCTCGGTCTCGAAGATCTGCTCACACAGATTGTCAATGCCGAAAGAACGCCTGCCGAAACCCGCATCAAGGCTAAACAAACCACTATCAATGCCAATATTTCGGCACTCGGTGCGCTTAAATCCACGATATCCGATCTGCAGGCATCGTTAGCGAAATTAAAGTCACCCTCGTTTTTCAATGCCCGCAGTGCCGTGGCGGGAGACACGTCGGTCATCTCGGCCACCGCGACTTCATCAGCCAACCCCGGCGCTTACGCCATCGAAGTGATCGATATGGCGAAAGCGCATAAAGTCGCTTCGACCGATTTCGCAACCGCCGCCACCACCGTGGGCAGCGGCACATTGAATATCACCCTGGGAACATCCAGTTTCGATGTCACCATTACCGCCGGCGAAAACGATACGCTCGCCGGTATTCGCGATGCGATCAACAACGCATCCGGCAATGGCGGCAATGTGCAGGCCAGCATTCTCACCGTCAGCGATGGCCTCGGCGGAACCGCGTCGAAGCTGGTTTTGACATCGGCGAAGAGCGGCGCGAGCAATGCGATCAGCGTGGCCGTTACTGCAGACGCCGATGGCGTCGACAACGACAATGCGGGACTGTCTCAATTAATTTCCGCCAATCTTTCGCAGATCGACCCCGCGCAGGACGCAAAAATCACGATCGATGGTTTTGCCGCCACCAGCAGCACGAATCAATTCACCAACGCCATTGAAGGCGTGACCATCAATGTGCTGAAAGAAGATCCGAATGATGTCGCGCTGCCATCGTCATTGACGGTCGCGACCGATAAAACCGGCGTTAAAACGGGGATCGAAAATTTCGTCGCCAATTACAACGCGCTGGTGACGATTTTCAACACACTCACCAATTACGATCCCAGCACGCAAACGCGCGGACTTTTGAGCGGCGACAGCAGCGTCAGCGTGATGGAAGCGCAGATTCGCCGCATCATGAAAGACGTTGTCAGCGGCGGCGCCGATGGGCTCAGCTCGCTCGCCGATATCGGCATCAGCACCAATCGCAACGGCTCGATTGCGCTCGACGATCTGAAATTGAGTAACGCGCTGAGCACAAGATTCGACGATTTCGACGAGTTGTTTACCGGCGATAACGGCATTGCGACGCGACTCGATAAACTGGCCACGCAGTTGTTGGGGTCTGGCGGCGTGTTTGCAACACGCGAATCCTCGCTCAACGAGCAAATGTCAAAAACACAGGATCAGCAAACTGCTCTCGCTGTTCGTCTGGAAAAACTTGAAGCGCGTTATCGTGCGCAGTTTTCCGCGCTCGACATTCTTATCAGCCAGCTGAATCAAACCAGCAGCTTTTTAACGCAACAACTTGAATCGCTCAATTTCAGTAACAAGAAATAATTGAGTGGCTGGAATGAACAGAATGTTTAATGACATGCGTGCGATAGAAACAAGCTGGCAGGATATCGAAGCGATGAATCAATCGTTGCACGCCGCCGCCAATGCCGAAGAATGGCAGGAAGTGGTCGAGCGCGCGGCTACGCGCCATCAACGGCTGCTCGTTCATTTCGAACATTTCCCCGTCGGCCCCAAATATGCGGAGTTTTATCAGAATCGTCTAACGGAAATGCTGAGCGGTGAACGCCAGTTGCAGGCGCTCGCCGATAATGCCCGCAGACGCGTGATGAGCGATGGTGTGGTCATCAATAAAAATCGCCGCGCTGTAAATTCTTATCTTTCGTAGGGGCGGACCTATGTGTCCGCCCTTCTTCTGCCTACCCTTTTCAATCGCATAAAAAAGGGCGAACACATGGGTTCGCCCTTACGAAAAAACCGAAAGAAATAAAAAGAATAATCGCGATATCAGCGCAGGAAATCGAACAGCGACAGTCCTGCAATTTTCGCAAAGCTCTGCTGCGCCGCCTGCAGCACGAAATTTTCCTGCGTCATTTTCGATATCGCTTCGGCGGGATCGACATCGCGTATATCGGCCAATACCTTTTGATTGACGAAGTCCGTACCCTCGTGCAACGCGGCGGTGCTATCAAGTGTATTGAGACGCGCACCGACACGCGAACGCACGACGTTGATATTGTCCTCGGCGTTATCGAGATTATCGAGCGATTCGCCAATTAAATCCTGCAGGCGCAGCTTATCCGTCGAGCTGTCGCCATAGGCACGCAAACCGTCGACGAGTTTTCCGACCGTAGCAAAAACACTCTGCGTCGTCGGTGGCGTCAAACTGAAACTATCGCCGACCGCCGGCGCCGTGCCGATCGGATCGCCGGCGATGCGAAATTCCGTGCCGCCAAACGTGAACGGTTCGTTGGCGGTAAATGTCGCACCGGTGACAACCGTCGCACCGCCGCTATCCACGACGTTGTAGGTGTACTGATCGGGTGCGGTAAAACCGGTGACGTCGATTTGAAACGTCGCGGTCGGCCCTGTGAACGTCGCATTGAATGCAGCCAGATTGACGACGCGTCCACGCGAAATCGTGGCGGCAGACGTATTGCCTGCATCAGCGGCTACCGCGACATTCGCCTGCGGGATCGCCATAAAAATTGCGTTGCCGCTGTCGTTGGTGGCGACCTGTGTCGAACTCGCGATCTGCAAAAAGCGCTGACCGTCATCCCCACGATAGGTGTAATTGTTGCCGACGCGAACGAATGGCTCCTGCTCGCCTTTGTAACCGCCAAAAATATATTCGCCAGACGGGCTGCGTGAATTCGCCAATGCACCGAGTTCTTCGAGACGCGTCGCCAGTTCTTCAGCAATGGCCTGGCGTTCGCTGAACGACAGCGCGCCGTCGCCGGCCTGCACCACTTTTTCGCGGATCAGCGTGAGCACATTGCCGAACGCTTCGAGCTGCGCCTCTTCCATTTCCAGACTGGTGGTCGCGCCATCGATATTCTTCTGATATTGCACCGTGCGCGCCTGCTCGCTTTCCAGTTGCAGAATGCGCGCTGCGGCAATCGGATCATCCGACGGCGTCAGCACACGTTTGCCGGTGGAAATCTGCTGCTGCGTTTTCGTTATTTGAGTCTGCGCATTGAGAATGCCGCTCAAACCGCGCGAAAAAATCTGCGTGAGAGAAATACGATTCATCATGATGTTTACCTAAGAGGAAAGTACCTCAGCGGAATGCCGCCAGCAGCGTGTCGAACAGCGAGCGCGAAATTTGAATGACTTGTGCGGATGCGTTGTACGCCTGCTGATACATAATCAGATTCGCGGCTTCTTCATCGAGATTCACACCCGATACCGCATCGCGCGATGCCTGCGCCTGCGTCAGCAGACTTTCGCTTGCATCGCGACTGATGTGCAATTGCGCGGCGTTCGTGCCGACATTCGAAACCAGTTGCCCGTATGTATCTTCGAACGTGCCGGTGCCGATGGTGTCCGCGCGCTGCAATGCACCGAGCGCCAGCGCGTTGCGATTATCCGAACTGCCGTTGGCGTTGTAATTAACCGTGAATTGATCGCCCGACGCGGGATAGCCATACAGATTGAATTCGTAAACCGGATCGCCGGTGACGGTATCGTCGATGGTCACCGTATTGTTTTGACCGGGAGTAAAGGCAACGCCCGCCTGAATCGTCGTCGGCAACGCGGGGTTGGTATTGTCGAGAATGTCGTACGTCGTCGCCGAGGTGAAGCGAATTAAAATCGGCGGCGTCAATTGCCCCGCTGTCGCGAAGGTCGGCTGTCTGGTGACGCCATCGGCCTGATACACCGCGAGCATGCTGCCTGCGGAAATCGAACCGCCGCCGGTATTGTTCAAGCTGGCCGAGGTCGAAATCGGTTGCGCAAAGGCCAGCTCCTGCGGACGCTGCACGGCAACCGACATCGTTTGCGCGCCGAGCCGGGTCGGTTGAATGCCGAACGTATCGCCAGCGGCAAAAGTACTGCCGGTGGGAATGCGAATCTCGAATCCATCCGGCGTGGTAATTGTCGCCGGCAATGCGC
The DNA here is from genome assembly GCA_964631955.1 of uncultured Verrucomicrobiaceae bacterium. Taxonomy (GTDB): domain Bacteria; phylum Pseudomonadota; class Gammaproteobacteria; order Pseudomonadales; family CAMLJR01; genus CAMLJR01. Next base: position 275,564 of record CAZWBA010000001.1, read on the forward strand.
CGACCGCGCCGCTGACCGGCGGCGTTAGAGCCGAACCGTTTGCACGCGTCAAGGTGTAGTTGGTTGCCGAGGTAAACGTCAATTGATAATCGCTGCTGGTGAGCGCGGAGGTATCGTCGATGAAAACCTGCAACGCAGCGCTGCCGGTATTGCTGAGACTGCTCAACGCACGATTCTGCATCTGCGTCGTCGTGTTGATGTCGGTAAATAAATTGTTGCCGAAATTACCTTCCAGATCCAAACCGAGACGGTGTTGCTGATTCATCGTATCGGCAACGGTCAACGCAATCTGTCCCAAGGTATTCAGCGAAGTATCCAAAGTGCCCTGACGAAAACTCAGCAAGCCGCCGACGGTACCGCCGGTAATGAATTGCGAAATCGGTACGGTATTGCCGTTCGGCGCGACGAACACGATTTCGCGACGCGTGCTGTCGGTTGCCGAGGGCGCAGTGCTCAGACCATTGGCTTCCGCACCGACCACCAGCGGCTGGCCGTTACCGACGAATACGCTGATCATGCCATTGCTCTGTTCGACCGTGCGCACGCCGACCAATTCGGATAATTGTCGAACCAGTTCTTCGCGTTTATCGAGCAACGCATTCGGCAACACACCTGATGCCTGCCCCGGGGAATTGGAAATATCCTGGTTGAGATTCGCGATTGCTTGCGCGAGGCTGCTGATTTCGCCGACCAGCGAATCCAGGCGTGAATTGATCGCATTGCCAACCGCCTGCAATTGCGAATACAACGTGTTGAAGCGATCCGCGAGCGCATCGGCGTCGTTCAATACCACCTGCCGCCCCGGAATCGACATCGGATCCTGCGAAGCCGTCTGCAGATCGGCAAACATTTTCTGCAGCATCGGCGCGATGCCGGTGCTCTGATCGGCGAGCAGCGAATCGATCTGATCGATCAGTGCGCTCTGCGTATTGATATCGTTGAATGTCGCGGTATTGAGTTGTAATTGCGTAATCGCAAACTGATCGACAAGGCGGCGCACGGTATCGACCTGCACACCCGAACCGACATAGCCGACACCGGCGTACTGTTCGAGCGCGGTGGACAGTTCGACGCGCTGGCGCGAATAACCGGTGACATTGGCATTGGTGATGTTATTGCCCGTCGTCCCCAGTGCGAGCTGATTCGCGTTTAAACCGGTCAAGCCGATTCTGATCAACGATGCCATCGTTTATTGCCCCCCAACTGCGCGCGTTCCCTGCACATGCTCGCTGTCGAGCACCGCCAGTACTTTCTGCGCATAACCCGGATCGGTGGCATAACCGGCGCCAGCTAACGCCTGCATATAGGCGCGCGGATTGTCGGCGCATTCGAGCGCGCGCTGATAACGCGGATTTTCGCTGATCAGGCGTGCGTAATCGGCAAAGCTTTCCTCGGGCGAACCGTACGCGCGGAAATTTGCCCATTCACGCACCGCAATGCCATTGTGATATTCGATGGTCGGCACTCTGACGACATCGCCCTGCCAATCGCTGCCCGCTTTAATATTGAAAAAATTAAAACTCGACGAGCCATCGGCGCATTGCAGCACTTTCTGTCCCCAGCCGGTTTCAAGCGCCGACTGCGACAACAGCACATCGGTATCGACACCCAGCATCTGCGCCGCTTTACGCGCAAGCGGACGCAGCGAATCGATAAAACGCGACGGTGTGCCATCGAGCGCGACCGATGCGGACGACGCATTCGCACCGGGTTCGCCCGGCGCGGCAAACAATGCGTGCATGGCCTCCTGAATCGCCGCGATCATGCGCGGGCTTTCGACCATTTCCGCGCCACTCGCCACCGTGTTTTCCACCAGCGTTTTCACCCGCTGCATCATCGAGCCCTGCACGGGTATCGCGTCGACGCTGAAATCATTTTTCGCTTCCACTGCATTTGTCGCCGGTGCGACAGCGGAATTAGCGGCGCCAGCGCGGCCCTGCAATTGGCGCATCAACGCCTCGGCAATACCGAAACCGCGCCCCTTGCTCAGCGACAGCGCGAGCTGATTGTCGAACATGTCACGATAGAATTTTTCGTCCGAGCTCGATGTCATATCGCCTTCGGAAAAAACCGCGTTCGCATCGCGCATGCTCTTCATCATCATCTGCACCATCATGGATTCGAATTGATGTGCGATATTTTTCAGCGCGCCCTCCCTGTCGGTTTTTCCCTGCGCCTTCAATTGCTGAAGACCGCCCAGATCGGTATAGATCTGCGCGGTATCGAGACTGGCCTGCGAAGTAATTTCCATTGCAACTTCTTCTCTAAGTATTTGGCCTCCCCTATGCAATAGGGGAGCCTCATCAAATCACAACAAGCTCTGCATTCAGCGCGCCCGCTTCCTTGAGCGCTTCGATGATCGCCATCAGATCGCCCGGCGCGGCGCCGACCTGATTCACCGCACGCACGATTTCTTCGAGCGTGGTGGATTTTTTCAGTTCGAACATTCGATTGCTGTCCTGGCTCGCGCTCACATTCGATTGCGGCGTCACCACGGTTTGTCCGCCGGCGAAGGCATTGGGCTGGCTCACCTGCACATTTTCGGAAACGGTGACGGTGAGACTGCCGTGCGTTACCGCCACAGGACTGACCACGACATGCTTGCCGACGACGATCGTGCCCGTGCGCGAATTGATGACGACACGCGCCGCCGCTTCACCCGGATTGATCTGCATGTTTTCCAGCACGGATACATACGACACGCGCTGATCGGTATCGCGCGGCGCGGTGACGCGAATCGACATCGCATCGATGGCCTGCGCGACACCCTGGCCCATTTTGTCGTTGATCGCATCGGCAACCAGTTTTGCCGTGGTGAAATCCGCGCGTTTCAGATTGAACGTCAAACCTTCGCTCTGGGCGAAAGCGTTCGGCACTTCGCGCTCGACGATCGCACCGCTCGGAATGCGGCCCGCGCTTGGAATATTCACCTGCACTCTGGAACCGTCGGCACCTTCGGCACCGAAACCGCCGACCACGAGTTCACCCTGCGCCAGCGCATAAATCTGCCCATCGGCACCCTTCAGTGCAGTGAGCAATAAACTGCCGCCGCGCAAACTTTTTGCATTTCCCACCGATGATACGGTGACATCGATGACCTGCCCCGGTTTAACGAAGGCCGGCAGATTCGCATGCACACTCACCGCCGCGACATTTTTCAACTGAAAATTGGTACCCGTCGGAATCACGATGCCGAACTGTTTGAGCATGTTGCTGAACGATTGCGCGGTGAACGGCGTCTGCGTGGTCTGATCGCCCGTTCCGCTCAGGCCGACGACGAGGCCATAACCAATCAGCGGGTTCGAGCGCACACCGGATAATGTCGCGAGATCTTTCAGGCGATCGGCGTGAACCTGGAATCCGCACGACAGCAAAGCGATTGCCGCAAGCACTCGCGCAATTTTCATTTTCAATATTTTATTCAACATGGTTTTCACCAAAAATCATTTAGCCAAAACGCTCGTTAAAATGGCCACTCTTAAAACGGCCATCTTTTAAAAAGGCCAGAATTCGGAACTGAAGAAGCGCGATAACCAGCCCTGACGATTCGCCTGCGCAAGTTCACCCGTGCCACTGTAAGCGATGCGCACATCGGCCACTTTGGTCGATGCGATGGTGTTGTCGGGCAGTACATCTTCGGGACGCACATAGCCGCGAATACGGATAAATTCCTCGCCGCGATTCAGCGTCATCCATTTTTCGCCGCGCACCTCAAGCAAACCGTTAGGAAGAACGTCGGCCACCATGACGGTGATGGTGCCGGTCAGTTTATTGCTCTGGCCAGCGCTGGATTCGCCGGAAAATTCGCGGCGCGGATTGACCGACGTTTCCATATTCAGCGACCCCTTGTGCGGTACTGCGCCCAACACGAGGCCTGCATCGATTTGTATGCTGTCATCCTTTTTAATTTCGGTATCGGCCTTCTTGCTCGACGATGTGCTTTCGGATAACACGATGGTGATGACATCGCCGACGCGGCGCGCACGCTTGTCTTCGAACAGCGACAGGCCGCCGCCGTTGCGGTAAATACCGCCATCGTTCGGCGGCGGTGCGAGCATCGATGGTGCCGATACCGGCGCGTAAGCCGGATCGCCCGGTTTTGCATTGGGCTGTATCACGCACCCGCTCAAGGTTGTAACGACTGCACAGACGGCCAGTCGTCCCAGCGCTCTTTGCAACAACGACGAAATATTTTTCATAAAAAATTCCGCACCATTAAATCGAACGCGCACTACTTAAAGCGTCTGCGTAATGAATTGCAGCATCTGGTCGCTGGTCGAGATCACTTTGGAATTCATTTCATACGTGCGCTGCGTCGCGATCATGTTCACCATTTCCTCGACCACATCGACATTCGAGGCTTCGAGCGTGCCCTGCTCGACCGTACCGAAACCGGTGTCGCCCGGGTTGCCCTGCTGCGGTGTGCCGCTCGCCGCGGTTTCCAGAAACATGTTGCTGCCGATCGCCTGCAGACCCGCGGGATTGATGAAATCGGTCAATTGCAACTGACCGATCTGCTGCGGCGCGGCCTGCCCGGGAATCTGCACTTCGACGATACCGTCGCGGCTGATCGTGACCGTCTGCGCGCCCTGCGGAATCGAAATCGTCGGCTGCACCTGCATGCCCGACGGGGTGACGATTTCGCCATCCGAATTGAGCTGGAATTCGCCGTTGCGCGTGTACGCGGTGGAACCATCCGGCATCAGGATCTGAAAGAAGCCGCGACCGTTGATCGCCATATCGAGCGATTTCTGCGTGACCTGCAGACTGCCTTCGGTGAACTGCTTGGTGGTGCCGACCACACGCACACCGGTACCGATCTGTATGCCCGACGGCAATTGCGTGTTTTGCGATGACGACGCGCCCGGCTGTGCGCGAATCTGATAGAGCAGATCCTGGAACTGCGCATCATCGCGTTTGAAGCCGACGGTGGCAGCGTTGGCGAGGTTGTTGGCGATGGTGCTCAAGCGTGTGTTCTGCGCGCTGAGACCGGTTTTGCTCACCCACAATGCCTGCATCATGATGTTGACCCTCTTTAATGGGCGCAGCGAGCAGCGCCCTTACATTCGTTTAATTTGTAACGTAGGGGCGTTGCTCGCCGCGCCCCCATCGCGATTAACTCAATTGCAATAATTTTGTCGCCGCCGCGCTGTTATCCGCAGTGGTGCGCATCATTTTCATGTGCATGTCGAATTGCCGCGCCAGCGCGATGACCTGCGTGAACTCATCGACGACATTCACGTTCGAACCCTCGATGAAACCGCTGCGCACGCGCAGGTTTTCATCCGTCTTCAGTGCGGGCTGGCCGGCGCGCAGATACATCAGGCCGTCTTCGCCTTTCGCGAGTTGCGCATTATCGGGATTGACCAGTTTGAGCCGGCCGAGCTGGCCGACGGCATTCGGTGCCTGACCCTGCTCGCGCACGGTGATCGTGCCATCGAAACCGATTTCGACTTTTTCCAGCGGCGGCAATGTGATCGGGCCGCTGTCGCCGAGTACCGGGCGGCCATCCGCAGTCAGCAGTCGACCGTCGGCATCGACGCGCAGGGAACCGGCGCGCGTATAACCTTCCTGACCGTTCGCGCCCTGTACGGCAATCCAGCCCGGGCCGTCGATCGCGATATCGAGATCGGCGCCGGTGTGCTGCAGCGAGCCGAACGCGAAGTCGGTGCCGGGATTTTCGGCGAGGGAGTACGCGCGCGTTTCGAAGCCGGTGCCGTCGTAAACACCCATCGCCCGGGCCTGTTCGTAATCGGCGCGAAAGCCGGCGGTATTGGCGTTCGCCAGGTTGTTCGAGTGAATTGCCTGTGCCCGTGCAATGTGCTTGCCGCCCGTCATCGATACGTAAATTGCCTTGTCCACTGCCTGATCCTCTGCTGACCTGTCGACGCCTCTCGACGCGCCGAACTGATGGCGTCAAAAACCGGTCGATTTCGCCGTATACCCAGAGGTAGCAATAAGGCTGCCAATCCGTAAATATTATTTATCCTATTGATATATAAGAATTTTTATTGGAAATCGCGACGATTGAAGAAGATGGCGGCCACGCAGGCGGAAAGCGGCTGCCGCCCGGCGGCAAACGCAGGCCGGTGCGAAAGCGCAGTGATCCGACCCGCAAAGAGACATGCAGATGAAGGCGCGGCAAGCAGCCTGAAGAGATGGATGTCAATGCAGGGCGCCGCGGTGGGCGCCCGGATTATCGAGTCCGTTAACGCAGGTTGATGATGGTCTGCGTCACCGCGTTATTGGTTTCGATGGTTTTCGCGTTCGCCTGATAGTTGCGCTGCGCGAGGATCAGATTCACCAGTTGCGAGGAGATATCGACGTTCGAATCCTCCAGCGCACCGGCCTGAATCGAACCGCGCGAACCCGACTGCGGCGCGCCAATGACAGGCTGGCCCGAATCGAACGACTCCGCCCAAGCGGTATCGCCCACCGGCGCCAAGCCTTGCGGGTTGGTGAAGTTAGCCAATGCCACCTGGCCGAGCGTCAGCGCCTGGCCGTTGGTGTAACGCGCGAAGACGATACCGCTATCGTCGATATCGATACCCGCCAATCGACCCGGCGCATAACCGTCCTGATCGAGCGCATTGACTGTAAAGTCGCTGCCGAACTGGGAGGAGCCGCCGAAGTCGATCGCAAAGTTGAGCGCGTTGGCACCACCGGGAGCCGGCCACGAATCGGTCAAGCTGGCCGACGCCGGGGCGATGAGTGCACCGCCCGTACTGAACGAAATCTGGCCCAGACTGTTGGCCGTGCCTGAACTATCGAGATCCGAATACACGTTCCAGTCAGTACCAGCAGCCGTTGGCGGATTTTTTACGTAGTACGTGGTCAACACATGCGGGTTGCCCAAGCTGTCGTAAATCGTGGCCGCAGTGGACCAGTTGTAACTGGTCGCATCGGCGGGATTGAAAGGCGTCGTTACGGGTTCCGCAGAGCCCGAGTTCAGATTGAAGCGCAAGTTAACTTCAGTCGTCGCATTCGGATTGATATCCGATGTTTGAATGCGCAGATCGGACAACGCACCCGACAAGATATTGCCCGTGGCATCGGCGGCAAAACCCTGCAGACGCGCATTACCCGCAGCAACGATATAGCCCTGATTATCTAAACCGAAGGCACCGGCGCGCGTATATTTTTGCGAGCCCTGATCGCTCAGAATAAAAAAGCCGCTGCCGTTAACCGCGAGATCGAGGCTGTTGTTGGTGATATTGATATTGCCCTGCCCAAACTGCTGCGCAATTTGCGAGACGAGCACACCGCTACCCGGTGTGCGCGAACCGCTACCCAAAATCGAGTTCGCGTAGACATCGCCGAACTCCGTGCGTGATTCCTTGAAACCCGTGGTGCTCGCGTTGGCAATGTTGTTACCGGTGACCGATAGATCCTGACTTGCCGCACGCAGACCGCTTAACGCTGTATTGAATGACATGACTCTTTACTCCCATGCCTGTGCCAATAAATAAAAACTCGATTACAGAATATTTTTCACTTTCGAAATCTCGACCTGCCCTACCGCATCGACGTTCAGCGTCGTCGTCTGATTCGGGCCGACGGTGACGCTGTTGACGTTGTTGACGAGCGATGTCGCAACCGGCACCGATTTGCCGTTTTCGCTCGCCAGCACTTCGAAGCGGTAGATACCGGTCGGCACTGCCGTGCCATCGGTCGCGGTGCCGTCCCAGGCGAACGGAATATCGCCCGCTTTCTGACTGCCCAGATCTTTCTGGAACACCAGCTGATTCGAGGCGTTGTAGACGTTCATCTTCAGCGCGGGTGTGCTGTTTTCCAGCATCATCGTGCCGCGCACATAACCGAGACTGGTAAGCGCGCCCTTGTTGGTTTCCGTTTCCACCGAGCGCCCGACCAGCGCCGATGCCTGCAGCGCCTGGCTCGACTGCAGGCTGTCGGAAAGACTGGTGACGGTGGAGTTGAGATTCTGGATGCCCTGCACCGAACTGAACTGCGCGAGTTGCGCCACGAACGCGGTGTTGTCCTGCGGATTCAGCGGGCTCTGATTCTTCAATTGCGTAATCAGCAGTTTCAGAAACGCGTCCTGCCCCAGCGATGAGGTCGAGTTATCGCTTTCCGCCGATTTTTTCTTGTTGAGCGCCGCGAGAATATCGACCGAGCTTCCCGATGTGCTGTTACTGACCGCCGCCATGATGACTACCCCTGAATCGATGCCTTACTTCACGCCGCTGATTGATTTCGTGCCTTACTGACCCAACGCCAGCAGGCGTTGCGCCATCGTTTTTGCCGACTGCAGCATTTCCACATTGATCTGGAACGAGCGCGATGCGGAAATCATGTCGGCCATTTCTTCCACCACATTCACATTCGGATACAGCACATAGCCGTCCTTGTCCGCCAGCGGATGGCCCGGCTCATAGCGCTTTTCCAGCGGCGCCTGACTCTCCTCGATGCCAAGCACCTGCACGCCCGCACCCGCGGTTTCATCGCTATCGCCGAAATTGATCCAGCCATCGGCCTGCATCGAATTTTTCATTTCCTGGATGGCATTTGCCTGCACCGCGGAAAACACCGGATGCCGCGCGCGATACACCTGATCGACGCTGCTCGCCGCCGATTGCGCGTTGGCCAGATTGCTCGCCACCGTGTTCAGGCGAATGCTCTGTGCATCCATTGCGGTGCCGGCGATATCGAACAGATTGGCGTATGACATGATGTTTTTCCCGGTGCTATCGAGTGTTCAGCTTCGAATGAATTACTGACCGTTGATCGCGGCCTGCAGCCCTTTGAATTTCGAATTCAGAAAATACAGGCTGGCTTCGAAATCCATACCGTTCTTGGCGAAACGCGCCATTTCCTGATGTTCTTCCACCGTATTGCCATCGATCGACGGCTGCGTCGGCTGGGTGTAAAGCAGTTCGCTCTCACCGCCGTTCGCTCCCAGCGTCATGTGGCGCGCGTCGGTGCGCGCGGGTTTCGCGGCATCGAGCGCAAATGCATTGGCGGCCGAAACCTTGCCGCGCTGCTGTTGTTTGGCCTGTTCGAGCAGGCTGGAGAAATCGACATCGCGCGCCTTGAAGTTCGGCGTGTCGGCATTGGCGAGGTTGTTACCCAGAACTTCGGCACGCTGCGAGCGCAGGTACAGGGCCTGCTCGTGGATGCCTAATGCGCTTTGAAAGTTGATCGCCATTGTCGTCTCTCCGGATGGGCAGCCAGACTGCCGCCAATCTCGATAGAGCAACCGGTGTACCAGATTTATATCTTATTGTTTTTTAAGAATTTAATTGAACCGCAGGGAGGCTGCGGCAAGCTGAAACGGCAAGGCATTGCCGCTTGCAGAGCGAAACGGCAACGCTGCATGCCGCCGCTGCGGTCAGACCGCCTTGTAGATGATGCCGGGATTGCACTGCACCATCTGATAGTACTGGCTGGCGTCGGTCGGACCCTCGGACGCCCCCAGAATCAGATGACCGCCCGGGCGCAGGGCGGCGTGCATGCGCTTCAGGATATCCGCCTTGCGCTCGCCCGAAAAATAGATCAGCACATTGCGGCAGAACACGATATCGAACTTACCGAGCGTGAGGTAACTGTCCATGAGATTGAGCGACTGAAAACGCACGCGCTGCGCAATCTCCCGCTTCACGCGCCAGCGGTCACCCGTCGTCGGCTCGAAATAACGCTTGAGCCGCTCGCTCGATAAACCGCGCTGCAGCGAAAGCTGATCGTATTCGGCCGCCTTGCAGGCTTCGAGCATCGAGCGCGACAGATCGGTGGCGACGATTTCAACCGGCTGCCGCAATACCCCCATGTTCGCGGCGCGATATTCCTCGACCGCAATACTGATCGAATAGGGCTCCTGCCCCGATGAACACGCGGCGGACCAGATGCGGATGGGACCGGTCGCGGTCTTTTGCAGCTCGGGCAGCAGTTTATTGCGCAGGATATTGAAGGGATGCGTATCGCGAAACCACAGCGTTTCATTCGTCGTCATCGCGTCGATGACCGCTTCGCGCAGACCGCGCTGCGAGATCTGCTGCATGCGGCGCACGAGGTCGCGCAAATCGCTGATCTGGTAATCGACCAGCAAGGTGGCGAGCCGGCTGGTGACGAGATACTGCTTGTTATCGCCCAGCACGATGCCGCACGCCTTCTCCAGGAACGCACGAAATTCTTCGTAGTGTTCGCGGGTTGGCGCGCCGCTGGTACGTGGGGTATTTGCGGAAAAAGGATCTCGCTTCATGCGTGTGCTCGGCCCACCGCTTCACCGCAACAGACTGCCGGAGGAGCGCCATTCACCGCTGCAGCGACCTCGTCGGCCGCTGCCAATCCGCTACACAAAACCATCTCGCAACAACCTTATGCGCTGTTTTTCTCGTCGACTTCCCGCACCCGCTGAGCCACCAGGGCCGCCAGCATGTCGGGATTGAATTTTGCGAGGAATTCGTTGGCTCCGACCTTCTTGACCATCGCCTGATTGAAGACGCCGCTCAGCGAAGTATGCAGCAACACGAACAGATCAGATAGCCGCGGATCGGCGCGCACTTCCGCGGTAAGGGTGTAGCCATCCATTTCCGGCATCTCGATATCGGAAATCATCATCATGATTTTATTGCTGACTTTCTCGTCCGAATCGGCAATCGATTTCAGATAATCGAGCGCCTGCCGGCCATCGTTCAGCGTGGTCGTCTCCGCGCCGACCGATTCGACACAGCGCTTGATCTGCTTACGCGCGATCGCCGAGTCGTCGACGATGAGCACATGCTTGGACACCGCAGCACGCGACACTTCCTCATCGATAATGCCGGCCGAAATGCTTTCCATGGGCGGCGAGATTTCCGCGAGGATCTTTTCGACGTCGATGATTTCGACCAGCTTGCCGTCGACCTCGGTAACGGCCGTCAGATAATTATTGCGACCCGCGCCTTTGGGTGGCGGATGAATCGCCTCCCAGTTCATGTTGACGATGCGTTCGACCGAGCGCACGAGAAAGCCCTGCGTCGCCGTGTTGTATTCGGTGATGATGACAAAGCTGTGCTTGATGTCGGCGATCGCCGGTTTGCGGATCGCCAGCCCCAGATCCATCACGGAAATCGTGCCGCCGCGAATATGCGCCACACCGCGCACGACAGAGCTGCTTTTGGGAATCGAGGTCAGCGCCGGACACGGCAGCACTTCGCGCACCTTGAAAACGTTGATGCCATAAACCTGTGGCCCGTCGAGTTTGAACAGCAGCAATTCGAGCCGGTTCTGTCCAACCAGCTGGGTGCGGCTGTTTACGGTATCTAAAATTCCGGCCATGTTGTCTCCGCGCCGCAGCGCTGCTCTGATACCTCACCGGCATCCGTTGAAATTCACCGGCATGGTTATTGCTCAAACACAGGAAAGTGCGGCCGAGCGTCAAATTTCTTACGCCGCGAGCGCCATCTTCAGCTCTCGGGCTGCCGGCTGGCGCGACTCATAGAGCATAGACAAGATCATGATGGTTCGTTGTTTTTTACGTATTTGTCACCTGATCGCGGCGTTAACCTTCGGCACTACGGCCCTCGCCGAGGCGCCGGCGGAGGTTCGTCGCGCCGATGCCCGCAGTCAGGTCACGGCTTTCATGAACAATTACGCGCGCGATCTCGTCAAGCGTCTGGGCGCCGGCACACGGGTGGAATATGACAGCGGTGCGATAGCCAGCGGCACCGACACCAAATCCTGCACCGCGCCGCTGTCGATCAATCCGCACAATCAGCAATCGCTCGCCCGCGTGACGCTGCTCGTCGCCTGCGGCAATGAATGGTCCATCTATATTCCCGTCGATCTGACGGTGTACCAGCCGGTGGTGGTCGCGACCCGGCCGCTGGGCAGCGGTGCCGTCATCGCGGCCGATGACGTCGAACTGAACGCGCTGGATGTGGGCAGACTATCCGGCACGTATCTGACGACGCTGGACGAAGCCGTCGGCATGGGCGTGAAGCGTCCGCTGTCGCCGGGCCGCGCGGTATTGATGCAACACCTGGAGCAACCCCTGCTGATCCGCCGTGGCGAAGGCGTCATTATCAGTGCGGAACGCGGCGATCTGGCCGTCAAGATGTCGGGAACGGCGATGACCGATGGCCGCCGCGGGGAACTCATCCGCATCAAGAGCCAAAGCAACACGCGGATCGTCAATGCCCGCGTGGTGGGACCGGGTCACGTCATGGTGGCCATGTAGTAATACGCATAGCGATGAGAGTTCGCCCTAAAGTTGATGCTAAAGTGGCCGATAACCCCTGTAGGGAAACCACTGTTCAGCATTCTTGCGGGAAGGGCTTTAGGAAATGGCAAGCGACATCAAAGGCATCGGGGCGCCAAACATCGTTGACAAAGCGAGTTTACGCGGCGCGGGCAACGCTAGAGAGAATAGCGCAGCGAGCAACGAACGCGCAGCCGCACAACCGGCGGCTCCGGCGCCGACCGCTGCGAAAGTGGCGTCGGATAGCGTCAACCTGAGCTCGCAGGCGCAGGCGTTAAAAGCGCTCGAAGGCAAATTGCAGAAACTGCCGGATGTAAACGAAAAACGCGTGGCTGAAATCAAGGCCGCGCTTGCCAGCGGTGAGTACAGCGTCGACGATCTGGTCGTCGCCGACAAAATGCTGGGATTTGACGAGTTATTCAAGTAGAGCAAGCCCTCCCTCATGCGGCTTGCTCGAACGGAATCGCGAGGTCGCACCATGAACGCAACACACCCCACCCCCAACTGGTCTCTTTTCGACTATGCGTTGCAGCAGGATATTGCGCATGGCGAGCAGCTGCTTTCCATCCTGCAGCAGGAACGCCTGGCGCTCGAATCCCGCGACTACAACGATCTCGAAAATCTGATCGCCCGCAAGAAGCAGCTGGTCGAGCAGCTCGAAAACAATGCCGCGCAACGCAGACGCTGGCTGACGCAGCACGGTATGAGCAATGATTTCGCTGCACTCGACGCCGCAAAAATGCAGGCGCCCGATGTGGTGAAACGCTGGGAAGCCGCGGCGACCATATGGCGCGAATGCCAGACCGCCAATCAGGTGAACGACCAGATCTGCCGGCGCACGCGTCTGGTGGTCGAAAACGTGCTCAATATTTTGCGCGGTCAAAATGCAACGGCGGCCACCTACGACGCCAAAGGCCTTTCGCAACGGGCGCAGGACGGACGCGTCATCAGCAACGCCTGATCGACGCCGAACCGATCCACACGATTGCAATTTCCCCCGGTGTTATCGCTACCGCGCGCGCATGAATATTCGATGCGCCAAAAAACAATTCGATTTGGCCGCGGCACCCACAACCGCTAGAATGCCGCGTCCATCACGTCCCGGTAGCTCAGCCGGATAGAGCGGCCCCCTCCTAAGGGGCAGGTCGGAGGTTCGACTCCTCTCCGGGACGCCATTTTCCGCGCTGTAAACCGCAACCGGTTACTTACCGGCTTAAACCTTCTTCACGAACTCCTTAAACTTTCTTCACGAACTCCGATTTCAGCATCATCGCGCCAACCCCGTCGATTTTGCAGTCGATATCGTGGTCGCCATCGACGAGCCGAATGTTTTTCACTTTGGTGCCGACTTTGACGACAGACGATGAGCCTTTAATTTTGAGATCTTTGATAACGGTAACGGTATCGCCATCCTGCAGGACGTTGCCGTTGGCATCTTTTATTACGCGCGCGGTGTCGCCCTGCGCCGGCTCTGCGGCATCAGACCATTCGTGAGCGCATTCGGGGCAGATGTACATGCCCGCATCGGTGTAGGTAAAACTGGAATTGCATTGGGGGCAATTGGGTAATTCGCTCATCAAATACTCCTGTTCGCGACGTGTGGTGCGGGATAATGTGATAATTATATTGTCACTGCATGATAATGTGCGACCCAAATCTCTGAGATGAAATGGATCGTTTGGACGAATCATCGGCGCCGTGACATCACTTTCTCCCGAATTAGCCTACCGACAGATAAAGACTCAGCACGGTTTCGTGCCGGATTCCTCGCAAGCGTCTGCGGTACAGGCGCTCGAAAATTGTTATCGCACATTGCATGCAACACTGCCCGGCCATTGCCCGGGTATTTATCTCTGGGGGCCTGTCGGGCGCGGCAAGACGTGGCTGATGGATATTTTCCACCGCAGCCTGAAAGTGCCTTCGCGGCGTCAGCATTTCCATCATTTCATGCAGTGGGTGCATCAGCGATTGTTCGCACTCACCGGCACCGCCGATCCGTTGCGCGAATTGGCAAAAGAGTTAGCCGGCGATATTCGCGTGTTGTGTTTCGATGAATTATTCGTCAGCGATATTGGCGACGCGATGTTACTGGGGCGACTGTTTCAAGCGATGTTCGATGCCGGCGTCGTGGTTGTCGCAACGTCGAATCATCCTCCCGAACAGTTATACGCCGATGGTTTCAACCGCGAGCGCTTCGTGCCGGCCATCGTTGCGATGCAGCATCACATGCGCGTTATCGAAGTCGATGGCGGACAGGATCATCGTCAGCATCCGGGTGTGGGTCTTACGCGTTACTGGGTAAACGATGCGGACGCGTTGGCTGCGGTATTCGAGCAGCTGAGCGCCGGCCTGCCGGCGGCCGGGCAATCGTTACTGCTCGGTGAGCGTACGCTGCCCGTGGTGCGTTACAGCTCCGCGGCAATCTGGCTGCGGTTTCACGATTTGTGCGAGCGGCCTTTGGCGGCGGCAGATTTCATCGCGTTGTGCGATCGCTTTCCGGCGATTCTTCTCGGCGACGTACCGAATCTGAGCGCAAGCCAGCGCCCCGCAAAAATCGCCCGCGGCACGGAAGATGGTGTGGAGCGCGTGGCGGCTGGCGATCGCGAATTGCCGGCACTTTCAATCACCGACGACAGCGTGCGGCGATTTATCGCACTGGTCGACGAGTGCTACGACCGGCGCGTACCGCTGTACATCGAAGCGGCGGTGCCGTTGTCGGCGCTATACACCGAGGGCCATCTAACGTTTCCATTCAGGCGCACGCTGAGCCGGTTACAGGAAATGCAATTGCAACGGTTCAAGAATGGCTGATGTGCTGCACCAGCGCGATCAAGCCACCTACAATGATCGCGAAATAAAGAACGCCCGCGATGAACAGATGAAATCCGTTGGCGCGCCGAAAATCCTCCTGGCGCTGTTTGGACGATCGCACGCCCAGGTGCGTCGACAGCACGATAATGAGTGTCTCGCGCAGCGATAAGGGTTTTGTGTCCGCTGCAGGGCGGCCAAAATAACGCGGCTGAGGCTTTGGAGCGTTTTCCGGATCTTTCTTCATATCAACCTCTGGACGCCGCTCTCGGTTCTTAATTATCATTAAATTATCATTTAATGCTAACCGGGGAAATAACCTTGGAATCCAAAACCGCCCGCCTGACGATTCTGATCGACCCGCAGAAAAAGGCGGCTTTCGAGGCGCTGTGCGCGACCCAGGATCTGACGCCTTCGCAAGTGGTCCGCCAGTTGATTCGCGATTATCTGTCTGCTCACGGCGCCACCTACGAAACGCAGCCGAACCTGCCGACCGGAGGCAAGGCGGCTGGCAAGGTGTCTGTCAAAGGCGAAACCAGCGTTTAAAGGGCTGTCACCGTCTGTACCGCCTCGGTGAAGCGCCCATGCACATTGCCGTCGCCAACCAGCGCCAGCAATTCAGCCTTTCGCAGCTTGTTCTCCACGCGCGCTGTCAGCTCACAGAGCATCACCCGGATACCGCGCCTGTGCATTTGCTGAATCGCTTCTTCCAGCGACTGCAAACCGGTGATGTCGATGAACGGCACGCCGCCCATGCGCAAAATCAGCACGCGCGGATCGGTATGCGTCTGACTCAAAGCGCGCTCGAAGGTCTCCACCGCGCCGAAGAAAAATGGGCCGTCGATCGAATAGACGAGAACGCCTTTCGGCAGCTCCGTTAACCCCGTGCTCGACAATTCGTGACGAATGTCGTGATCCGCATGCGCCTGCACGGCAACGGCGGAGGACATGCGCTGCATGAACAGCAGCGAGGCCAGAATAACCCCGATATTCACCGCCACCACCAGATCGACAAACACCGTCAATACGAAGGTGGCGAGCAGGATAAAGACATCCGTGCGAGGGGCCCGGCGCAACATGCGCACGAAATGATGCGCCTCACTCATGTTCCAGGTGACGATGAACAAGATGGCGGCGAGCGCGCAGAGCGGAATATCTTTCGCCAACGGCGCCAGCAACAGGATGATCAGCACCAGCGTCACCGCATGGACCAGGCCGGCAATCGGCGACGTGCCGCCATTGCGGATATTGGTTGCGGTACGCGCGATGGCGCCGGTTGCCGCAAAACCGCCGAACAGGGGTGCGGCGATATTGGCAATGCCCTGCCCCAACAACTCCTGATTGGAATCGTGCCGCGTGCCCATCATGCCGTCGGCAACCACCGCCGAGAGCAGCGACTCGATCGCGCCGAGCAGCGCAATCGTGAATGCCGGGCGTACCAGTTCCAGCAGCCTCGGCAGCGTGACCTCGGGAAACTGGAAGGAAGGCAGGCTGCCCGGAATACCGCCAAAGGTGCTGCCGATAGTAGCCACGGGTAAATCCCAGACTTTCACGAGCACCGTGGCAATCACCAGGGCAATCAGCGGTCCTGGCACTTTGGGCAGCCAGCGCGGCGCCAGAATCAGGATAGCCAGCGAGAGTAACGCCAGTCCGGTCGTCGTCCACTGCAGCTGGGGCAGCAGCTGCAGCAGCGCCCAGAGTTTTTCATGGAAATGTTCACCAGTCGGCGCCGGTAACCCGAAAAAATCCTTCCACTGCCCCACCCAGATAATGACGGCGATGCCGGAGGTGAATCCGACGATAACCGGATCGGGGATAAATTTGATGACGGCGCCGAGCCGCAGCAATCCGAATATCACCAACAGGACGCCCGCCATCAGCGTCGCCAGCTGCAGACCGTCGACACCATAGCGCTGGGTGACACCGGCAAGGATGACGATGAATGCGCCGGTTGGTCCGGCGATTTGCACCCGGCTGCCACCCAGCAGCGATACCGCAATGCCGGCGACGATGGCCGTGTACAAACCCTGTTCAGGCTTGACTCCCGAAGCGATTGCGAACGCCATCGCCAGCGGCAGCGCGACCAGACCGACGATAACGCCGGAAATGATATTGCGCGGCCACTGCGCCCCCTTGAGTAACCCCGCCTGCCACGCTTCGCGAATCGCAATCATGAACCCTCCCGGTCGGATATCTCGACGCCACGCTTACAGCATTTGATTTTAATACAATGATAATTCTATTATCATAAAATGCTACTCAGGAGCTGAATGATGCCGATTGAATTGCCGGCCTGCCGCGGTGAATACGCGTGGAGCCGATCCCAGCCTATGCCGGTGACGGTTCTGGCGATTGTCCAATTGCCGCATCGGTTGAGCATTTCGGTGAGCGTTGGCCGCGAGCGTCAACAATCGCTGTCGGTGGCGTTAGCGCTCAGCAGCACCGGCTTTGGGCATCTGGTCCTGACGGATATCGAGCATCAAGGCGCCACCGACGACACTGCAGTCACAGAAGATATGCTCTATCTCCTGCTCAACACCACGTTTTCGATATTGCTCAGGCACTGTCCGCGCAAAGTATCGCTGGGCGGAAATGGCTATCGCTCCCTGACCGTAGGAAAAAAGGCCATTCCGATTCCCTGGGGGCGCTGGGGCTTCCATGTCCTGGGGTCCCGCGAGCGGGTGCTCGCACAAGTGCGCAACCTGAAATTGTTACCCCTCATGGCGCGAACCGAGTATTTCCCTCTCTACTTGCCGCTGGAGCAGCTGCAATGGACTGGCGATTGATGCCCGCACCGACCACCTACGCAACAGCCATCGGCATATGCAGAAGTTATCGGACCAGCCAGCCGATGCCGCCGTTATCGGCAGCCCATTCCCGCCATTGATCGAGCATCCCCGTGAAGTTGAAACCGGTCAGTCGCTCCCAGCGGCGGGCGCGAATCTGTAACTCTGCCCACGGTGGGATTTCAACGTGTTTGAAGCCGAATGCGATGCGGTTGTCGCTGGTGTCGGATTTGGCCATCAGCGCGCGCCGGTCGAAGCTCTGCTCGATGCGTTCGAAGCAGGCTTCCCTGCCGCGGTCGCTGCCCCACAGATTGGCGGCCAGGATACCGCCGGGCCGCAACGCCTGAAAACACGCGTCATAAAACGCCCGGGTCGATAGCGCAACGGGCAGACCGGCCGGATCATACCCGTCGAGCAAAATCACATCCGCCGTTTCGCACTGATTACGCATATATAGCGCAGCATCGGCATGCACTATCCGAAAGTTTTCGTTGTCCGGCGGAATCGCAAACTGATCGCGTAAATTGATGACGGCCGCGCTGATCTCGACGGTCGTAATGATGCTGTCGGGCAGTTCCTGATGGCAGTATTTCGGCAACGATCCGCCGCCCAGGCCGACGATCAAAATATTGCGAGGCCTGGGGGCAAGCAGCAAA
Organism: uncultured Verrucomicrobiaceae bacterium; assembly: GCA_964631955.1. Classification (GTDB taxonomy): domain Bacteria; phylum Pseudomonadota; class Gammaproteobacteria; order Pseudomonadales; family CAMLJR01; genus CAMLJR01. Next base: position 294,010 of record CAZWBA010000001.1, read on the forward strand.
AAACCCATCATCACCCGGGTGTAACCGAATACCAGCGCGAATGGATCATCCAGATTCATAGCGCTCTGCACGCTGAATGCGTCGAAATGCAGCTCCCTGGTTTCACCATCATCGACGATGTAGGGATGCTCCTTCGGATCGCTGCGGCAAAAAGCCTCGAACCAGTCGCCGATATTTTCCACAGGCATCGAGTAGCTCCAATGTCCGGTTGCCACAACAGGGAAATCCATTACCATTACATGATAACATTATGATAATAGTATGCACATTAGCCGCCGAGTCTTAAAGACACATCGACGCACCGAGATTTTTTCCACCGCCCAGGAGTCCGCTCATGTCGGTCAATAAGAAATCTGCTTCCAGAAACGCTCAGCCCAATGTGAGCGGCAATAAAGCGCGCGAGCAACTCGAAAAACAAATCGCCGCATTTTTAAAAGACGGTGGGGAAATTCAAAAAATTCCGCGCGGCTGGTCGAACGGAGGTGCATCCGCCGGAGCTCGTCAAAGACCGCGCGTCGTGAATCGGAACGCTGACGCGAAAAAATAAAAAAGAAGAAGAGTCGACCGGCTTCGATTAAATTTAAATCCGGCGACTGCTCGTCTGCATCGGTATGTTGAGTGACTGGCAATACTGCCAGTCGAACCTCCATACGCCGGATTAACTCACCGATTAACCCATCAAGCGCCTTGTAAATTGGCTCGTCGGAGGTTCGACTCCTCTCCGGGACGCTATCTTTTAATACCCGGAATCCTGGTCATTGCGAGCCACTCGATGCACGGCGTCGTGCAATCACCATACTCAATCCCGATGCAAACAAATACGCCGCACCCGGTACCGGAACCTCCGAGATGGTCAAATTATCGAGCGCGAAATACGCGGGCGTGTTGATACCGTACGGACTCACATCGGACGAATCGAGTGTGAAATTCAATCCATACACCAGCCCCAGACTGCTCAGATCGAACAACGTCCACGCACTGATGATATTCGTACCATCGCCGAGCAATATCTCCTGGCTGCTGATCGCATTACCATTGCTATCGAGACCTCTGATGATGACTTTATAAAAGTCGCCATCGACGAACGGCCCTTTGATAAATGGAACGGTGTTGCCATCGTCGCCATCGTGCATTGCACGATAGGCGTACGTGGTGTTGGTCAGATAAACGCTTTGCACGCTTTGCGCGGTATTGAAACGCAATGTTGCATTGTCAAAGCCCACTGCGTAATTGTCGTAACCCATACCAACGCCGTCACCTGTGATGGCAGCCATGTCGTTGAGATAACCCGGCGTGGTCGTATCGATTTTGTTCGAGTACGTGAATCCCGACCAGCAGCAATCGCCGTAAGGCGCGTCGTGATAAAACGTTGCGCCACCACTTTGAAATGATGTGGTTTCGCCCGGATCAAACGCTGAATCTGCTGCAAGCAGCAAATCATCAAAAGTGATAACGCCGGCTTGTGCAGAAATCGCAGCGGCGGTCAGCGCAATCGCTAACGCAGTTTTGCGTAAAGTTATTTGCTTCATGGTGCCTCCTCCTTTTTCAGACATGAATTAAGCCTTGCGGCGACGCAGCGCGAGAGCACCGAGTGCGCTGCCAAATAACCACGCTGCTGCAGGCACAGGGACTGTTGGTGCAGTCGGTGTTAACGCTGCTTGATGAAGTACACCGATGGCATCGAAATCGAAACCGCCACTACCGACAGTTCTATGCGGATCGAAAATCGTGCGACCAGCACTATCTTTCGCACTGCCATCGCCAACGATATCGACCAGTCGTACAAAATTGATGTTGTTTAAATCGAGTGCGGCATTCGCAACAAGGGTGCTCAAATCGAATTGCGTGCCATAACCACCCTGATATTTACCTGCAAGACCATCGATATTGGTTGGATCGACCGCACCGAATGCACCGACTGCTTTCGATGTGAGTGAGTAATTGGTGAAGCGGAAGAAATCGGAACCGTTAGAGGAAACTTCAACCCACGCCAGCTCTAAAAAAGTCGAGCTGAATGAATTTTCAAACACAGCGAAATCGTAACCCGCACCATCGGCGATAGGGCGATCGAAGGTCAGCGTGATCGAACCGCCATTGCCGAGCGAAACGATATCGTAGGTGTAGTCCTGCGCGCCGATATTGCCGGAGTCGCCTGCTTTACCCAAACCTTTGTACGGCGTTTGCCATGTCGCATCGACATCGGTACCGGGCAGATAATTCAAATAGCCCGTTGCCCATCCGATAAAATCTGACGACGTTGCCGAAATCGCGGTGGTGCCTGCAGTACCGGCAGCGGGTGCGAACGGGCCAGCGAAAGCTGTTGAACTGAAACCCAGTGCAATTGCACAGAGCAGACGTTTGTTAAGCATGGTTTTTCTCCTTGAGTTATCAATTGCCGCATATCGCGGCGGTATTGTGGATGCCGGTCAATATTCGAATTGCAGACCGGCATACCAGTTGCGCCCAGGCATCGGGTAATACGTGTTGCTGTATGCCGAAGCCGAATAAATTCCATCCGTCAGATTGTTAACGCCGGCAAATACCTGCCATTCGCGCCAGCGATACGCGATTTTGGAGTCGAGTGTGTGATACGAATCGAGCTTGGGATATGTCGTGTCAGGTGTGGTATTGCCATCGGCACGACTGCCGACGTAACGGCCCGCCACTGAAAGACTGAAACCACCGAGTTGCCATTGCGCACCGATATTCGCCGTGTGCTCTGGAACCAGTGGCACATCGCTCGACGTTTCCTTGAAGCGGGCTTTAAGTAGCGTGGCATTCATCCACACAGAAACGGTATCGAGAGGAAATATGCGCAATTCCCATTCGATGCCGTCACGTCGCGTCGGCTCGTCGGAGTTGCGATTGACGGTCAGACCTGCTTCGGGATCTTTGCCGTAAAAAATTTCATCGTCGATATCCATGCGATAAACACCGAGCGAAGTTTCGACGACATGGGGTTTTTCGTAGCGAATACCGGCCTCCCAATGCTTGCCGGCCTGTGGAGCGAGATCGCTATCGGCGAGTACGAGATCATCGAGATTGGGATTGCGAAAACTGCGCGCGTGACTTGCGTATAACGTTGTGCCGGGCTGCAGTGTGTAAACAACGCCAATCTCAGAAGCTTCATTGCGCCAGCGCTCGTTGCGCGCATCTTTGCCGGCTTCGAGATTCCATACATCCTGGCAATCGATCTCTTCGAAGTTTGGCGGTGGGCCAAAGCCCGCACATTCGCGCCGATACACCAGTTCTTGTTGATCTAATTTGGCGATATCGTTTCGATAACCGACATTAATTCGTAACGGATCGATCGGCGTAAAAGCCAGTGCGACAAAATACCCGTGGTGATCGAGACCGCCGGTTTTGCGCTGGCTGCTATCGGTAATATTTTTGCCGTTTGCAAAACGCGTGTAATTGGAATTATCTAATTCGCCGCCGATGTCGATGACATAACGCTGTGCCACATCGAGCGGTAGTCGATAACCAATTTCAGCACCTTGCGTGTCTTGCTCGATGAGACTGCGTTGCTCTTCCTCAGAAAGGAGTTCGCTAAATCCGATGATGTAAGCATCTTCGCGATGCTGCCATGAACCGCTGACACGCAAACTGCCCCAGCGTCCCGTGTCATATTCGAAACCGGCGCGCACACTGTCGGTATCGGTGTCGCCACCGTCGTTCGGTGTAACGCTCTTGCGGCGCTCTGCATCCGAACCGTGTTCGAATGCTTCTGCGCTGACTGGACCTGGCAATCCATAACTATCGCGATGTACTTTGCCACCTGCAAAGAAGCGAAGACTGTTGATAGGCTTCCAATCGGCATCGAGCTTGAAATCGTGTCGGTCCAATTCGCCATTCTCGCGATAACCATCGCTATTTGAATCGCTGAATACTGCATTGATGCCGAAACTATCGCCGCCATAACCGAGTTGAGCTATCGCACCAATGGTGTTGAACGATGCGCGTGAAGTACGCACACGCGCATGCAAACCCTCTGCTGGTTGCCGTGTAATGATATTGACGACACCGCCAACAGCACCATCGCCATAGCGTACCGAACTCGCACCGCGCACGATTTCGATACGCTCGATTTCGGCTAGCGCAATCGAAGAAAGATCCGGCCCGCCTTGATCGATCGTATTGAGTTTGACGCCATCGACTAACACCAACACGTTGCTCGAAAACGTGTCGCCCATGCCACGAATATCGATGCCGCCTTTTTTATCGGTGCCCGTAAAACTACGCAGCGAAATATTTGCTTCGCGCGAAAGAATATCCATCAAACTCGAATTGGCAGGTGCCTCTTCGATGTTTTCGGCGGTAATGACGCTGACGCTTTGTGGTACCAACTTGAGTGGCAAAATGCGCGTGCCGGTGACAATGACTTCATCAAGTTTGCCGGCAGGTTTCGTCGATTCAGCTGCATTAACGGATATACCGCACAGCAAAAGAGATGCGCATAACAGCAGCGGATATTCGCGCAAAGCAATGCGAAGGCGCGCACGCAAATTGCGGCGCGAAACAAAATGTACTGACATCGAAGCCGACCCCTGCAACGAAAACACGATGCAGAGGAAGAATTGGCGGAGGCGTGAGACTTACGCAGGCAGATACGCCCACGCAAAACCGGGAACGCCACTGCCGTCGCCCTCCGCGACATCGTGATCACAACATCAGGCCGGTTCCGGACTTGTGAAATTCAAACTGCAATTTCACCTACCGTTGCGGGGGCAGCGATGGCTTTGCGACCAAATAGCGTCGCGCACCATCTTCCCAGTTTAAACCCACCCAGCACGAATGCCGTGGGCACCTGACGAAGTATTGAATGATTTTTTGTTACCGCTGGTGTGTTACGTATTACGCACAGTAACAGTGGCGGCAAGACTAAGTGTTTGTCGATCGTACTGTCAAGCTTGATCGATGAGATGTTTTATCGCCTGCGAAAACTGGAAGCCGCCGATCACCTGCCCGAACAAGATATTGCTGCTTTAAAAAAATAAATATTTTCCACGCATACGGGTTTGCGAGAACTGCATCACACGGGCCATCGGCTCAATGGCATTCCATTATCGCCTTCGTTAGTATTCGGCGCTTTGTGACAGGGAACAGGGAGCCGTCACGCAATGGACATTATGTCGAATCTACTGGCCGCATTTGCTTCTGCTTTCAATCAGGACAACCGTTTATTTTCGCTGCATTTCACCGCAAGCTGGCTCGATGAAAAATTATTGCCGCATACATTGAGCGGCAATGAATTCATCTCGTCACCCTTCCTCTTCGAAATCGAATGCCTTTGCGACGATGCAGGAATCGAACTCAAATCGCTGATCGGTCAGGGCGTCGATATTGTCATTCATCGCGACGAAAGTGATCGCGTCATTTCCGGCATTGTTACGCGTGCGCAACAACTGGGGTCGGATGGTGGATTTTCCCGCTACGGATTAACTGTCGAACCCGCATTCGCGGTGTTGAAACTGCGTCGAAACAGTCGTGTTTTTCAGGATAAAAGCGTAATCGGAATTATCGGCCTGATTCTCGATGAACACATTCGGAATAATCCGGTTTTCGCACAATGCTTCCGCCACCAAAATCAAATCACGCAAACGTGTCCAACGCGCAGCTATTGCCAGCAATATCGCGAAAGCGATTTCGATTTCATCACGCGCTTGTTGCGCGAGGAAGGCATTTCGTATCGTTTTGATTTCGAACACGGCGCTGACGAGACTGGCCTGCACACGCTCGTGCTGTTCGATGCAGGCAGCGAATTGAATTCGGCGCAGCACGATTCGATTCGCTTTCACCGCGCCGATGCCACCGAGCAGGAAGATTCGATCACGCAGTGGCAGGCATCGCGGCAAATTCAAGCCAGCTCGGTAGCAATTGCGAGTTTCGATTACAAGGGCGTTTATACGCAGCATGGCAGCGACGCCACAGCGAACGATCAGGGCCAGCGCGGAAGCGGTCTCGCATCATCGCTGGAAAATTATGATCCGCAACCGCTGTACTACGGCAGCGACAACAGCGAGTTGAATCGCTATGCAAGGCTGCGTCGACAGGCCAGCGATCTGCAGATTAAAAAATTTTCGGGATCAGGCACGATACGCGGCCTCGGTGCAGGGCAAATCTTTGCGCTCATCGATCATCCAAACCACGACGATGACAATGAATTCGTGGTGCTATCGCAAGCGGTCGAGGCGCGAAATAATTTACCCGCCGAATTCGACACACACCCGGTCACAGCTATCACCCGCAAGCCGTTCACACTCGATGCGGCAGGTTACAGAAACAATTTCGAAGCGGTGCGCAAGCAGATCGCCATCGTTCCGGCATACGCGCAAACCGATCATGCCAGACCCACCGCACGCGGAGTGCAAACCGCCACCGTCGTCGGCCCGGCTGGCGAAGAAATTTACACCGACGAACTCGGCCGCATCAAAATTCAATTTCACTGGGCAAGACCGCAGGATCACGACACCGGCAGGCACGGTGCAAGCGCGGAGAAAAATGATTTTTCTTCGTGCTGGGTGCGCGTGCAGATGCCTGGCGCAGGCGCGCAATGGGGTTATCAATTCATTCCGCGCATCGGCCAGGAAGTGGTGGTCGATTTTATCGAAGGCGATATCGACCGCCCGGTTGTCACGCACGTCGTCCACAACGGGCAGCAAACACCGCCGACATTTCAAAATGCGGGATCATTACCCGCCAACAAAACGTTGTCGGGCATCAAAACGTGCGAATACAAAGGCAGCCGTCACAACGAAATTATTTTTGACGACACCACCAGCGAAATTCGCGCCGCATTATCGACCGAGCACGGCAGGACGCAACTCAACCAGGGGTATCTGATTCACCCGAGAAGCGAAGGCAAAGGCAATCCTCGCGGCGAAGGATTTGAATTACGCACCGATAACGCCGGCGCGATACGAGCCGCTCACGGGTTACTCGTCACCACCGAAGCGCAGCCGGACGCACGCGGCAATCAAATGGACCGAAGCCCCGCCCTCGCGCAACTCGAAGCCGCGCAAAATCTAACGATGCATCTAAGTGATATCGCGCAACGGCAACGCGCGAACACATCGAACCCCGATCCAGCCCTGAATGCCGATCAACTCAAAGATAAAAAACCGCACCTGCTCATGCACGGGCATGGCGGAGTAGCATTGACCACGCCACAATCGCTCACACTTGCCAGCGGCAGGGATTTCAATCAAATCAGCCTGCGCGACACGCATCACACCAGCGGCGGACGCTGGATACATAATGTCGGCGAAAGCATTTCGCTATTTGCAGCGAACACGCAGCAAAAAATCAAAACCTCCATCAAGGTGATCGTCGCAAAAGGCGATGTGCTGATTCAGGCGCAGAGTAACGATACCGACATCAGCGCAGAAAAAAATGTCAGCATCACCGCCTGCAAAAGCACATTGACCGCAAGCGCCGGCAAGGAATTTTTACTGCAGAGCGGCGGCGGTTACATCAGGATTGGCGGCGGCAATATCGATATTCACTGCCCCGGCAAACTGAGCATGAAAGCCAAACACGTTGTGCACGAGAGTGGCGGCAGCGGCCGTGTTGCAACGCCGATGATGCCGGAAGGCATGCTCACTGCGCTGTCGCCTGGTCAGGTGATGCTCGCTTCAGCCAGCGCAGCACCGGCCGCGACAGCCAGCGCGCAAAAAGCCGCGCGCTGGAAGGCACGCAGGCAGCAAATTGCCGATGCAAAAGCCAAAACGGCGTCGATGCCTGCGGGCGAGGAACGAACTACGCTGATCAACGCCACTGAGCGCTTCGAGAAAAACAATGTTGCCGTGGAGAAAGCCCGCTTATCCGCGGATGTCTACAAACCCGAAGAGGGGCCGCCGCCGGGCTGGAAAAATATCAGCGATGATCCGGAGCAGCTCGCAACGATCGGATTGAAAACCAATCATTTGAAAGAGCGCAATTCAAATTTTCGCGCTCAGGTTTATGCGCCCGATCCCGATGTGTTCGGCGAAGATATGAAGACGACCGTCTCCTTCAAGGGGACCGATTTCAATTGCAGGGAAGACTGGGCCAACAATATCGCCCAGGGTATTGATAGAGAATCGCTGTATTACAAAAAGGCGGTAACGATCGGGCGCGACCTTGAACGACAGGGAGCCAATGTTGAAATCACCGGGCACTCCTTAGGTGGCGGTCTTGGCTCTGCAGCGGCGCGCGCAAGCGGCAAGCCGGCCATCACATTCAATGCCGCAGGCCTGCACAAAAATACCGTGACGCGCTACGGCGGCATCCCCGTTATCACGGACCCCGATAATATCCAGGCCTATCGTGTCCAGGGCGAAGTATTGACGGGCGTTCAGGAACAAAATCTGGGAGGCACCACAATGACTGCGGGCGCTGGCGGCATAATCGGCGCTTTGATTGGCGGTCCTGCGGGGGCAATTATTGGCGCGAGTATCGGTGCTGCGGCAAAAACCGGCGTAGCGGCGGGAATGTCGAATGCGGCTGGCATTCCGCATACCGTGGCGGGCAGCAGGTTCAATCCGGTCGATCGTCACGGCATGGTGCAGGTGATCGATGGTATTGAAAGACAAAAACAGGAAGATCAGGCCATCCTGAGCAAACAGGTCGGCGGACCTGACGAAAAGGGATAAATCGATGAACGATCACTGGAAAATGATTTTACAGACACTGCTTGGCGTTTTCGCATTCGTTGGATTGACGGGGTTTTTCATGAGCAAATACGCACCGGAGAATTTTTTTGAAGGCCGCGAGCTGGCAGCGGCCCGCGCAATCAAAGCGGGAGATAACGCGGGATTACCCAACCTTCTGCAAGGACTGGATTTGAACAAACCGGCCAAAAAGGAAATGACGCTGCTCTGGTTTGCCATTCAGGAGAAAAACTTTGAAGCGATAACAATTATTGTAAAGAGTGGTGCACGACCTGAAGAGCACGGTGTCGACGGTCTTGGCACCGCCGTCTCATTCGCGCTGCAAAATAAGGATTTACGCTATCTGACCGCCATGCTGGATGGTGGATTGTCTATCAATCACACAATTGAAAACAACACTCCCTTGATTCAACGGGCTGCCGGTGCCGAGGGCGCCACGCTTGAGCACGTTAAATTATTGGTGGAACGCGGAGCGGATATGGATGTGCAAGACAGTATTGGCGGTACAGCATTAAAGGATGCTATTAACTCGGGCCAACCAGATCGCGCTGAATACCTAATTAAACAAGGAGCAAAATTAAATTTGCTAACAACGGGAGGGGTTAGCTTGATGTGGGCTGTACAGGGCATTATTGAAAAGCAACAACCGGGTGAATTTCGTACCAAGTACGAAAAAATCCGCGACCTGATGATTTCCAAAGGTGCGAAATATCCGCCCGATCCACCCGCCAAAGTCCGCGAATGGATGCGCTCACAGGGAATGAAAGTGTCCGGAAAGGATTAAAGAAATGGCACGTAAAAATGTCGGACATGAATGCGTAATGGCCAGCAATTTATTGCACATACCAGTAAAGATGCTTTTACAGACACTGCTTGTTATTTTCGCATTCGTTGGATTGACGGGTTTTTTTATGAGCAAATATGCACCGGAAAATTTCTTCGAGGGCCGCGAACTGGAAGCAGCTCGCGCGATTAAAAATAATCAGAACTCGAAATTACCGGAATTGTTACGGGGTCTGGATTTAAATAAACCTGCGAAAAAAGAAATGACGCTGTTATGGTTTGCGATTCAGGAGAAAAACTTTGAAGCCATAAAAATCATTGTAAAAATGGGAGCCCGCCCTGAGGAACACGGCGTTGATGGGCCAGGTACTGCCGTAGCCTTTTCACTTCACAATCAAGATTTGCGCTATTTAACGGCCATGCTTGATGGCGGTCTTTCTGTCGATCATAAGACCCAACATGGAACACCTTTAATCCAACGCGCTGCGGGTGCCGATGGCGCTACGCTCGATCACGTTAAATTATTGGTGGAGCGCAGAGCTGATTTGGATGTGCAAGATAGCATTGGCGGCACAGCGTTACTTTCTGCAATTAATACTAACCAGCCAGAAAGAGCATTTTATTTAATCGAAAAAGGCGCAGATCTAAACAAATTAACTACGGGAGGTGTAAGTGCAATGTTCGCCGTGCAAGACACCATCGACTCTCAACAACCTGGCGAAATGCGCACAAGATTCGAAAAGCTTCGCGACCTGATGATTTCCAAAGGTGCGAAATATCCACCCGATCCACCCGCCAAAGTCCGCGAATGGATGCGCTCACAGGGAATGAAAGTGTCCGGAAAGGATTAAAGAAATGGCACGTAAAAATGTCGGACATGAATGCGTAATGGCCAGCAATTTATTGCACATACCAGTAAAGATGCTTTTACAGACACTGCTTGTTATTTTCGCATTCGTTGGATTGACGGGGTTTGACATTGGGTCATCGTTTTTTTCGAGTAATCGATGGGTCAATCCCTTCCGGATTCATTTCGATATCTTGTAATCTCGATAACCACAACTTCTCCGTCATCGATACGAAATCGCACGTTGCAATCGGCGATATGAGCGCCATAAATACGCTCCGGCTCGTTCTGATACGCGGGGCGAGGATCGAAGCTCAACACTTCATCGACGATAAATTTTAATTTCTCTGAAAATTTTTTCGCCTCGATCAAGGCCTCATTCCGCCAGCGCACACGCAAGCGCGGAGGCGCGAGCTGCGCAAAGCCTGCGCGCGCATCGGGGATCGAATCCGCGTAAGGAATATAGGGCTTGATATCGAGTATCGGCGTGCCGTCGAGCAGATCCGCGCCGCGAATGTGCAGGCGTACACCTGCATCGATTTCCACCGTCACCAGTTCAACCACGGACAATCCAACAGGATTCGGGCGGTGCGTGGAGCGCGTGGCGAATACACCGATCCTTTCGTTTCCGCCCAGACGGGGTGGCCGCACTAGCGCCTTCCAGTCGCGTTCACCGTTGTTTTTATTGGAAAGCGCATGAAAAATGAAAGTGATCCAGATATGGGAAAACTGATCCAGGCCGCTCACCGTGTCGGGTTGCGCGAATGGCGGTAGCAATTCGACCACTGCATCCACACGCGCCAGATTAGGCTGGCGCGGAATGGTGAATTTCTCGCGATAGGGCGAGCGCACGATTCCAATCGGAGAAAAACTGAACGTTTCAGTCATGACGTCGCGATTAATCCATCGCCCAGCCATTGCTGCAGCAGATTCACACAGCGCCGCGGCACATCGTTTTCCGGCATCGCTTCTGCCAGCACCTCACAGACATCGGCGAAAGTTTCTCCACGCATAAAAATCCCGAAGGCAATCCCTTCGATGTCATCGATCGGACGGAACAACATCTTTAAATCACGGCGCCACACGATCCATTGCTGTGATTGTGCGGCGATCTCAAGCGCGGGCGGCGTCTGCCCCGCATTGAGCGATTTCCAGATGTCCGGGGCATTGCTGCGCAGCGAGAACATCTGCAGCGAAGGCACGAAATTCAATCGCAATTCCGCCCAGCATTGCGCCGGCAATGTCGTGAAGTACATGGCGTCGACGCAATTCACATCCGCCGCATCGAACGCATGACAAAGCGCCCATTCGAAAATCGCCAGCTCATGCAGTTCGATATGCCCGGCGTAAGGCGAATTGTTCTTCAAAAATTCCGAAAAGTTGCCACCGACATTCCGTAATGAAAAATAATGCGACGGGTGCCTGTCGACATAGATATAAACAAGCTCTGTAAATGCGTCGTCGCCGAGATAAGCATGCAGCGCATTGAAATCTGCAGATAACGCATCGACAAGGCGCGATCGATACGCATTGCTGTAGATATGCAGGCGCACCGGTCGCGATACATTCCCGCTTTCGGAAATCAATGCAGTCATCGAATCCCTGAAGTCCGGTACGTCCGGATTCAATAAATAATTTTGCAGCGCGCGCTGGGAATTCAATAAATCGCTCATAAAATTCGCCGCGCATGATCCGCAATATTTTCGCTCGACACCTGCTCGCCGACTCTGCGTGCCGTAGCCAGTTCATCGAGTAATACACCGAGTTCGGGAATATCGTCGTCGCGCTCTATCGAGGTTGCGACCGGACCGAAAAGCCGTACCGCTTCTGCGTACAGATCCCACACCGGCTGAATGACCGGGCGATCGTGTGTATCGATCAGATAATTGCCGCGATCGGTGTGACCCGCGAGATGAAACTGACAGACGCGGCTGGCAGGAATATGCCGCAGATACGCGCGCGCATCAAAACCATGATTCACCGCGCTCACGTAAACATTATTGATATCGAGCAACAGCAGACAGTCCGAGCGCTCGGCCACTTCGGCCAGAAACTCCCACTCGGTCATTGTCGATGCGGTGTACGCGATGTAGCTCGATACATTTTCGAGCAGAATCCGGCGGCCCAGAAATTCCTGCACGCGCTGCACGCGCCCGACCACATGACGCAGCGCCTCCCCGGTGTAGGGCAGCGGCAACAAATCATGAAGATTCACACCATCGACGCCGGTCCAGCACAGGTGATCGGAAATCCATAGCGGTTCGATACGCTGCGCGAGGTTTTTTACGCGCTGCAGATATTCGAAGTCGATGGCATCGCTGCCGCCGACCGAGAGCGAAACGCCGTGCATAGCAAGCGGATATGACTTGCGAATGCGATCGAGATAATGCAGCGGCTTGCCGCCATCGACCAGATAATTTTCGGTGAGAATTTCGAGCCAGCCGAGATCGGGCTGCGTGGAAAGAATGGCGTCGTAATGTTCGCGCCGCAGCCCCAGTCCAAAGCCAAGCTGCCTCGACCGGTCAACGATGACCGACCGATCGGCAGATTTTGATTGCGCGACTGTTTCCGACTGCGCAGCGGCTTCTAACGGAGCAACTATGTCTGGCTGAACAGATGTTTCCGACTGCACGATTGTTTTTGATCGGGCCATTTACTTGAGGATTTTGCCGCCTTTCTTTTCGCACTCGGCTTTCGAGATCGCCTTGTAACCCTGACCCTTGCATGAGTTCATGCCCTTGCAGCCATTTTCTGCGGTGGCGCAATCGGTGGAGCCTTTACACGATGTCACACCGCCGCATTTCACGGGTGCCTCTTCTGCAGTGACAGTGCCGGCTATCGACAGCCCGCCAACAAATAGCGATGCGGTTGCAGCAGCCAGCATGATTGCTTTCGTATTTTTCGACATGACGCTCTCCTGAGGGAAATAACGGGAATGGTTGCAGCGAACCGGATGGGACGGCGCATTATACAGGCGGGCATTGCGACGATAGCTACTGCGGCCAGGAAACGACGCGAATGTCCGCGCGCAATTTACTGTCCGGCGTTTGCGTCATCGCCGCTGCGGTCGATCCATTTCGCCAGTATTTCGAGTAATTTCGCAATGCGGATCGGCTTGGCGACAAAATCGCTCATGCCGACTTCAAGACAGCGGAGCCGATCTTCCTTCACCGTATCGGCCGTCATCGCCACGATCGGCAGACGCTCGCTGCCGGGCATTTCCCGAATCTGCTGCGTGGCACCGAAGCCGTCGAGCTCCGGCATCTGCAGATCCATCAGCACGAGATGATAGTGATCGAGGCCCTTGCTGCGAATCGTATCGACGGCGACGCGGCCATTTTCGGCGATATCCACCACCACACCTTCGTGACGCAGAATGGCTTTCGCCACTTCCTGATTGAGTAAATTGTCTTCGACGAGCAGCACCTTTGCGCCCTGCAATTGCGTGCTGACATCGTGCATGGGCAGCGTTTTTTTTGCGCTCTCCTGCGTATTCGCACGCGGCAGCACGATTTCAAAATAGAAATTGCTGCCCTGCCCGAGCATGCTGTCGACGCCGATGTCGCCACCCATCAGCTGGATGAGTCGCTTGCAGATCACCAGACCCAGCCCGGTGCCACCGTACCGGCGCGTGGTCGAGCTATCGGCCTGGTGAAAGGCTTCGAACAGGCGCCCCACCTGATCGCGGCTCAACCCCGGCCCGGTGTCCTTGACAGAAAATAACAGCCGCACGCGATCGGCTGCCTGTTCGAGCGCACGCACGCTGATCGTCACCCTGCCGGTTTCAGTAAATTTGATCGCGTTGCTGCTCAAATTCATCAACACCTGTTGCAGGCGCAAGGGATCGCCGCGCAGGGCGAGACCGTCGGCGTTGTTTTCCTCGATTTTCAAATCGAGTCCACGCTCCTGCGCCTGCACGGAAACGATGGTACCGACATTGTTCAACACGTCGTCGAGATTGAAATCGACTTCCTCCAGATCGAGCTTTCCCGCTTCCACCTTTGAGAAATCGAGAATGTCATTGAGAATTCCCAGCAGGAAATGTGCGGCGGAATCGGCTTTTTTGACGTAATCGCTCTGCAGCCCGGTAAGATTGGTTTTTTGCAGCAGATAACACAAACCGAGCACCGCATTGAGCGGCGTGCGAATTTCGTGGCTCATGTTCGCCAGAAACAGACTCTTGGCGTTGTTGGCAATTTCCGCCTCGCATTTCGCTTCAAACAATTGCTGCGTGCGCTGGCTGATACGCCGTTCCAGATCGGCGTTGATCAGTTCGATTTCCTGCTTGGCGGCACGCAATGCCTTCTCCACTTTCCAGCGCTGCAATGCCATCTGGATGGTGGCATGCAGTTCGCGCTCGGAAAACGGTTTGATCAGATAACCGTATGGCTTGGTCGAGCGCGCGCGCGCGAGCGTGGTTTCTTCCGAATGCGCGGTTAAATAAATGACGGGGGGCGAGGTTTCGCCCAGCTTTTCCGCGGTTTGAATACCATCCATCTGGCCTTCGATATTGATATCCATGAGCACGATGTCGGGATGATTCTCATCGACGCCCGCCAATGCCTGCTCACCGGAAGCGACGACGGCCGGAACTTCGTAACCGAGTTTCAATAAACGTTGCCGCAGATTGAACGCGACGATGCGCTCATCTTCGACAATCATCACTCTGGCCGTCATCGATTACCGCTCCCTTCAGACTGCATGTTCAATGTGCCTCAATAACTATTTCATGTGCCATCGATAACTATGCCGCCGGCAGCGCGAATGTCAGCGTGAAGCGCGCGGGACAGCGCTGAATCGCGAGATCGCCCTGCACCTGCGATGCGAGCAATTGCACCAGTTGCAGCCCCAATGTATGCGTTTGCTGCAAATCGATCTGTTCCGAAATACCAATACCGTCATCGCCGATCGCCAGCTGCACGCGGTTTTCCGGCAGCGGCTGCAGACTGATGGCAATCACACCGCCGCGATCGGGCGGGAAGGCATGCTTCAACGAGTTCGTGACCAGTTCATTGACGATCAGCCCGCAGGGGATGGCGTGATTGATCGGCAGATGCACCTCATC
This sequence comes from uncultured Verrucomicrobiaceae bacterium, assembly GCA_964631955.1. Lineage (GTDB taxonomy): Bacteria > Pseudomonadota > Gammaproteobacteria > Pseudomonadales > CAMLJR01 > CAMLJR01. Next base: position 309,356 of record CAZWBA010000001.1, read on the forward strand.
GGTTTTTATATCCAGATAAATGCGACTCGTATCGATGCCATACGAACCGACCAGCGTCGGCACCAGGGATTCGATCACGCTGGCGAAATCGACGCGCGCGAAATCGTGCGATTGATACAGGGTCTGGTGAATCAGCGCCATCGAACGCACGCGATTCTGACTGTCGAGCAGAACTTCCCGGGCACGCGGATCGTCGATGCGCGAAGCCTGCATATCGAGCAGGCTATCGATGACCTGCAAATTGTTTTTCACGCGATGATGAATTTCGCCGAGCAATAATTCCTTTTCCTGCAGCGCAGCGCGTATGTGCATCTCTTTCTGCTTGCGATCGGAAATATCGACGATCGCCGACAGCACCATCGGCCCCTCATCGGTCTCGATGGGATTCAAACCGATCTCGACGGGAAATTCGCTGCCATCCTTGCGCCGCGCGAATAAATCCCGGCCAGCACCCATCGGGCGCGATTGCGTCTCGTTGAAAAACGACTGGCGCAGTTCGGGATGCACGGCACGAAAGCGGTCGGGCAATAAAATTTCGATGAGTTGCCCGAGCATTTCGCTGCGCTCATAACCAAACAGGCGCTCGGCCTGTACATTGACCATTTCGATACGACCGCGCTGGTCGATCATGATTTTTGCGATCGGTGAAAATTCGACGAGACGCCGGAAGCGCTCTTCGAGTCTTTCGAACCGTCTGTCGGTAAATGCCTCGGTCATGGATCCCGCCCTTACATCAAAAATCCGGCAAGCCGGCAACATTTCGTCTAGGAGTCTCAAATCAGACGATCCCTGCAGATAATAGCGGGCTGCTGTGTGCTGCTGCGCTCACAGCATGCAGATGCGCAGATTCAGCCGGATGACAGCCCTTTGTGCGCGAAGCGACAATGGCGTTAGTCGAGGCGGGAGCCTTGTAAAAAGACGGTATATTGGCCGCGCCCGCGTTTGCTAGTTTTATTCACTTGATATCAGCCGGCAGCTGTTTGCCGCACTCATCCCGCAACAAATTCAAGCAACAGGTTCAAGGCAGCAAGCTCAAGACAACAGATTCGAGCCAATAACAGATTCGAGGATCGACCGTGAAAAAGCCTCCCCTGACGTTGACCGCCACAGTGCTGGCGATTGTCGTCATCCTGTCGTCGGCGGTGTTGCTGAAAACCATCGACGCCACCCAGCGCGCGCTGGCCGCATCCCATATCACGGCCCAGCTCAAATCCATCGTCGAACTGATTCAGCTGATGGCCGAAGACGATATCAACCGCGTCAGCGTGATCGCCGCGACACCTCAGCTGGTCGAACTCGCGGCGAATTCGCTCGAACATCCCGACGATATCGGTGCGCGCGAAGCCTTGCGGGCCTGGCTGGTGCCGCTGTATCGCGGCCGCGGTTTTGTCGGCTTCAGTCTGATCGCACCCGATCTGCGCATTGTCGATGCATCGAGCCCCGTATATATCGGCAAGCGCGTAATGACCGGGGGATCGCTCTGGGCCATCCGCCAGGCCGACAGCAACGGCGCCGCCATCTCGCCGCCGATCAGAGCCCTGCTGCCGGTGATGAATGACAATGTTCAGGCGCCTGTCGGCACGCAATATCAGCAGGCCTGTGCGCGCATCGAGCGCGATCATCGGCGCGTCGGTTTTCTCTGTCTTCGCTCCGACCCGGAAGGACGCCTGTTCAGTCTGCTGCGCGCGACGCGCACCGGCGAAACCGGAGAAACCTACGTCATCGACGCCGAGGGTCGGGTGCTCTCACCGAGTCGATTCCTGGCGCACGATGAACTCCACGCGAAAACGCCGCGCATCGCCGGCGCGCGCGGCGCCGTCAACAGCGAGAGCGCCAAATCCACACTTGTCGCCGCGCGTCTGCTGGCGGATAAATCGGTGCCGACCGGCTATCTGGAAAATTATTCCGACTATCGCGGCACGCGTGTGGCCGGCGCAGGACAGTGGCTGCCCTCCATCAATATGGGCGTCATTGTCGAAGAGGATATGGCGGAAATATTTTTCGCCAATCGTGTCACGCACATCGCCATCGTCGTGCTCGATATCATTGCGATTTCCGCGGCGGGCATCATTCTGTTTATTCAGCAGCGCTCGCGCCAGCGTCTGGCCCGCAGCGAAAAACTGCTCAATACGGTTTTATCGAATGTCGAAGCCTATGTGTATCTCAAGGATACCGACGGGCGTTATCTCTATGCCAACAACAAAGTGGCGGAGCTGTTCGGCCGCCCGCATACGGAAATCATCGGGCACACCGACAGCGAGTTAATGTCACCGGATGTCGCCCGCACGTTCATGGATATCGACAGGGAAATACTGGCGTCGGGTGTGCGCCGCGCGCTCGATGAAGATGTGGTCGACGCCAGCGGCACGGTGCATCGCTGCTGGACGATTAAAATGCCGATTCAATTATCGGGGCAGTCAACCGCGCTGATCGGTATCTCGTCGGATATTACCGAGCTGTGGAAACTGCAGCAGGAGCTGGAAGCACGCGTCGAGGAGCGCACCCGCGATCTGCAGGAAGCGCGCAGCGCGGCAGAAGTAGCCGCCAATGCAAAATCGGATTTTCTGGCCAATATGAGTCACGAAATTCGCACGCCGATGAATGCGATTATCGGTATGTCCTATCTGGCGCTGCAGTGCGATCTCAATGCGAGCGCGCGCAACTACCTCGAAAAAATCCAGCATGCGGGACAGCATCTGCTCGGCATCATCAATGCGATTCTCGATTACTCCAAAATCGAAGCGGGAAAACTGACGGTCGATTCGTCGCTATTTTCCCTGAAGCAACTCATCGACAACGCGATTGCAATGGTCGAGCCCAAAGCGCAGCAGAAACAGCTCGCGCTCACCGTCATCGTCGACAGCGACGTGCCCGATGCCGTTGTCGGCGATTCGCTGCGCATCGGCCAGATACTCACCAATTTCCTCAGCAACGCCGTCAAATTCACCGAGCGCGGCGGCGTCACGCTGCACGCGAGCCGGCTGGCGGCTGCCGCCGATGACCGTATCAGCGTGCGCTTCACCATCGAGGACACCGGCATCGGCATGGACACGGCAGCGCTCGCGCAATTATTTCAGCCATTTCATCAGGTCGATGTATCGCCGACGCGCCGCTTCGAAGGCACCGGCCTCGGCCTCGCCATCTGCAAACGCATAGCGCGACTGTTAGACGGTGCGATAACGGCAACCAGCGCGCCGGGCAAAGGCAGCGTATTCGCGCTGGAAGTGCCGCTGCAGATCGGCAACGCGGAACAGCTCTCGCGCATCGATAACTCTGTTGGCGTCGACGCTACCGGCGCGCACGGCGATCTGCACGGTCTGCGCGTTCTGCTGGTCGAGGACAACGACATCAATCAGGAAGTGGCTTCCGATATTCTGCGCTCGTTCGGCATTCACGTGAGCGTCGCCGGCGACGGCTCGGCCGCGCTCGTCAGCTTGCGCGAGCAACCCTGCGATATCGTGCTGCTCGATGTGCAGATGCCCGTGCTCGACGGTTATCGCACGGCGCGGGCGATTCGCAGCGACAGCACGCTGCCGCAGCCGCCCATCATCGCGATGACCGCGAATGCCATGCAGGGCGATCGCGAACGCTGCATCGCGGCGGGCATGAATGATTACATCGCCAAACCGATCGAGCCGGCCAGACTCATCGCCGCACTGCAGCGCTGGATACCGCGCCCGACCGGCACGATTGTCGCCGGATCGGCGCCCGCATCGGCGCTGCTCGATTATCCGGCGCTGCAGGATCTGGGGCTCGATACCGCAAAGGCACTGACGCTGCTGATGCAGCGCGATTTGTTATACGCGCGGGTGCTGCGACGCTTTATCGACGAACGCGCAGACATTCCGCACCAGTTCAATCAGGCGCTGGCGGAGAAGGATTTCGACGGCGCGGCAATGATGATGCACTCGCTGAAATCGCTCGCCGCCACCATCGGCGCCGAGCATTTGTTTACGCTGTGCAGCACGCTTGAACGGCAATTGCAGGCGCATCAGCACACGCCGGAATTGTGCGCGCAATTTTGCAATGAAATGCAACGGCTGGTATCCGGTTTGCGGCCGTTGCTGAGCGCGATAAAAAGCCAGGAAGCCACTGACTAGGTCATGCCTGCACAGGCGGGAATCCAGACAGCGGCGAGGCGTATGGACTCCCGTCTAACGCTAGGACTTGCGCGCCAGGCTGCAGATCTTTTCGATATTGGCGATATCGAAATGAAACCAGTCTTCAATCTCGCCGCTCGGCATCGGCCGCGCGAATAAATAACCCTGCACGTCATCGCAGCCGAATTGCTGCATCAGCCGCAATTCCGCCAGTGTTTCCACGCCTTCGGCCACGGTGCGCAGCCCCAGACGTTTTCCCATCTCGATCGACGATTGCAGAATCGCGCACAGATGCTCCTTGCGCGGTGCACCGCTCACGAAGGAGCGATCGATTTTCAGTTCGGTGAACGGAATGCGCGACAATTGCTGCACCGATGAAAATCCGGTGCCGTAATCGTCGAGCGAAACACCGAAACCCTTCAGACGCAAACGCGACACCGCCGAGAGCGCGGTTGCCATATCGCTGAACAACGCGCTTTCCGTAATTTCGAAAACGAAGGCATCGGCACGGGTTTCCGCCTGACCGATCCGCTCGAACATCTGCCCGCAGAAATTCCGGTCCGACAATGCGCTTCCCGATAAGTTGATCGCGACCGAGACATCGATGCCGCGGCGGCGCCACTCGTACATATCGCGCAACACGCAATCGAGAATCGCCAGCGTCAGCACATCGATCATGCCCCACCTTTCCGCCAGCGGAATGAAACGCGCGGGGCTGATCGGTCCCCACTCGTCGGTGTGCCAGCGCGCCAGCGCTTCGACACCGGCCAGCCTCGAATCCTTCAGCGAAATTTTCGGCTGATAGTGCGGACGGATTTCATTATTCGCGAGTGCTTTGCGCAAACGCGCGGGCGTCAGCTCCGACAGATCGGGAAAGGCTTCGCTCTTGTGCCGCACGCTGGCATCGAAACGACCCAGCGCTTCGCGCATGAACTCCTCGCTCAGCGGCTTTTTCATCGAACCCAGCAGCGGCATATTCAGTTCCGATAAAATCGTTTCGACCGCCGCTATCAATATCGCATCGGCGCCACTGCCGATAATCACGCCGGGGCGATAATTATTCTGCGCCATGCGCTGAATCAGTTCGATGCCATCCATGCCCGGCATATCGAGATCGATCACGACAATTGCCGGCGGCACCAGCAGATTGTCGATCACCGCGAGTGCCTCATGGCCATCGCCGGCCTGATAAATCAAATCGATGTCTGCGTGCTGCAATGCGAGTATCGTGCTTGTGCGCTGCAGCTCGCTGTCGTCGACCACCAGCACACCGTGGCGGGCGATGACCGGATTCCGTTCGCGCGCGAAATTTATCTTCTGCATGATATCGATCCCGTCGTCGCCGCAATCAGGCAGCGCTGATGTCGAGCGGCTGCGGTGCTGCCATCAGCGATTCGAGTTCGGCGAACGAGAGCGCCGATTGCAAATCCAGAATCAGCACGAAGCCGTTCGCGGTTGTCAGCACGCTTTCGACAAAATCCGCACGCAGACCGCTGCCGAATTCCGGACGCTGCCCGATCTGCCCGGGCGTTGCGTTCAATACCTCGGTCACGCCGTCGACGATGATGCCGAGCGGGCGGCGCTCGGTATCGCTCGGCGATTCGATCACCACTACGCAGCTGCGCCGGTTGATCGTGGTGGCATCGCGGCCGAAACGCACCGACAGATCCACCACCGGCACCACCGCACCGCGCAGATTGATGACACCGCGCATGAATGCAGGTGTTAGAGGAATCGCCGTCAGCCCCGGATACTCGATGATTTCACGCACCTGTTCGATGGCGATACCGAAGGTCTCCGCGCCGAGCTTGAACATCAGATACTGATGATTGTGTTCCATGATTGACCTCAGAACTGCACGAATTGTTTGTTATCGAATTCATCGAACGCGGGTTCTGCGCCGAGTCTGGCGGCACGCGCCACCGGCGTGATCGCGGCGACAGCGGACGCGCGCGCATGCACCGATTTACGCAGTGTGTCCGCATCGGCTTCGCCGGTATTGAAGAAACGCATCATGTCCTGCAACTGCGCGGCCTGCGCGCTCATCTCTTCCGAGGTTGCCGATAATTCTTCCGAGGCCGACGCATTCGTCTGCGTGGTTTTCGATAATTCCAGCACGGCGACGTTGATCTGATTCAAACCGCTGCGCTGCTCCTGCGACGCTGCGGAAATTTCCTTCACGAGATCGGCGGTCTTGTTGATCGATGGCACCATTTCCGCGAGCAAATGTCCCGCGCGCTCGGCGAGACCGACGCTCGATCCGGCCAGCGAACCGATTTCCTGCGCGGCGACCTGCGAACGCTCGGCCAGTTTGCGTACCTCGGCGGCGACGACCGCGAAACCGCGACCGTGATCGCCTGCACGCGCCGCTTCGATCGCCGCATTGAGCGCGAGCAGATTGGTCTGATAGGCAATGTCGTCGATGATGCTGATTTTTTCGGCGATCGCTTTCATCGCGGCCACCGTTTCGCGCACGGCATTGCCGCCTTCGGTTGCATCGCTCGACGATTTCGATGCGATGTTATCGGTGACTTCGGCATTCTCGGCATTTTGCGAAACAGTCGCGGACATCTCCTCCAGAGATGCGCTCGTCTCTTCGACGCTCGCCGCCTGCTCCGATGAATTCTGGCTGAGTGTCGTCGCCGCTGAGGAAACCTGTTCGGAAGCTGACGCCAGACCATCGGCCGACGTGCGCACATCGGCGATGACCTCGGTGAGACGCGTGACCATGCTCTGCATCGCCGCCAGCAGACTGCTGTCATCGCCCTTGTGCAAATCGACGCGCACGGTGAGATCACCTGCGGCGACGCGCGAAACGATATCGGTGGCGTAATCGGGTTCGCCGCCCAGCTGACGCGTGATGATGCGCGTGACCACCAGGCCGAAGCTGATCGCAAGCACGATGGCAACGCTTATCGCGCCCGCGAGCGTGTATTCCACTTTACGCACCTGTTCGACCGCCGATTTGTCGGCAGCGTCGCCCTGACGTTCGAGTTCATCGATCAGGTCATCGAAGTTTTTTTCGACATCGCCTGCAATGAGCCGCAAATCACTGTTGCTGACTCTGGCAGCCTCCTGCGTCTTGCCGGCTCGCATCAGCTCGACAACCTGATTGACCAGTTTCTGATATTGCGGAATCTGCGTTTCGATTTTCTGCAGAATCTGCTGTTCTGTATCGCTCAACAATGTTGCGCGGTATAGCGCAAGTTCTTCTTCGTAATTGCTCCAGTGCTTTTTCGAGCGCTCCAGCGTTTGCTCGATATCGGCCAGCGTCTGCGTCGGCATTCGCGTCGCCGCGCGCGAGTGCACGATAAACTTGGTTCCGGCGACGCTGAGATGCTGCATCGCCACCAGATTATTCACATACATCGAATTCACGAGATCGCCGACTTTCATGATATTGATAAGCGAATAGCCGCCCACTGCCGCCGTCAGCAATGCACCGCAAATGAATGTGAGTATCAGTTTTTGTCCGAGCTTTAATTTCATGAACCACTGCATGGTGCGATCTCCTGAATTTCAATGAGGAAAAATAATTCGTTAAAAAAAATGCTGCGTTGCGCGGAATTCAGTGCGCCGCGTCGACAGACTCCTGCGGCGGAATTTCACGGGCAGGCGCCGACGCCAGCAGCGCGGGAACATCCAGTAACAGCGCAACGCGGCCATCGCCGAGAATGGTGGAACCGCTGAAGCCGGCCACGCCTTTCAGCAATTCGCCGAGCGGTTTGATGACGGCCTGCAATTCGCCGACGAAGCGATCGACCACGATGCCGGCGCGGTTGTCGCCTACGCGCAGCACCAGCAGACATTGCCGTGCGCAGGGCCGGGTCGGGATGGCAAACACATCGGCGAGGCGAATGAACGGCAGCGGCCGGCCGCGCAAATCGAACAGCGATTGCGAGATGTCTTCATCGCGCAAATCGAGACATTCCTCCACCATGTTCAGCGGCAATACGAAATCGGCGTCGCCGACCTGCACCTGAAAACCATCGATGATTGCGAGTGTCAGCGGCAGCCGAATCTGCATGGTGGTACCAGCGCCGGCCTGCGAGTGAATATCGATGCTGCCGCGCAGCGAATCGATATTTTTTCGCACCACATCCATACCGACACCGCGACCCGATAAATCGGTGACTGCTTCGGCAGTGGAAAATCCCGGCAGAAAAATCAATTCGTCAATTTCCTTATCACTGAGCCTGGTATCGGCCGCGATCAAGCCGCGATCGCGCGCTTTCTGCAAAATGCGCTGGCGATTCAGACCGCGTCCGTCATCGCTGACTTCGATGACAATGGCGCCCGATTGATGAAAGGCATTGAGCTTGAGTGCACCGCGTGCAGGTTTTCCCGCGGCGACACGCTCCGCGCTGGCCTCGATACCGTGATCGATGGCATTGCGCACGATGTGAATGAGCGGATCGCTCAATTTTTCCACCATCGATTTATCGAGTTCGGTTTCCGCACCGACGATCGTCAGATCGATTTCCTTGCCGAGATCGCTGCAGACATCGCGCACTAGACGCGGGAAGCGCTGAAATACCTCGCCGACAGGCACCATGCGCAGATTCAGCGAGCGATCGCGAATCTGCTCGACCAGCTGATGCATGCCCGCGAACAATTCCTTGAGCAATACCGGATTATTTTGCGCAGCGGCATCGCAGCCGGCCATGCGAATTACGAGTTCGCCCACCACGTCGATCAATTCATCGAGCTTGCGTGATTCGACTTTCAATAAGGTGTTATCGCGTGACGCGGTGTTGTCTCGCGTCGTGTTCGCAGCAGCGCGCACTGTGCCCGCCAATACCGTATCGGCCTTCGTCTCTTCGTTAACCGAAGCTACCGGCGACTCAACTTCCGGTGTTTCGATTTCGATAATGATTTCGCTGCCTTCGCGCACAAATTCGAACGCATTGTCGAGCGCGGCTTTGTCGGCCGAAGAGCGCATTTCCAGCGCGAAACGCAGATAGCATCGCTCGGGATCGATTTCCCATAACGCAGGCAATACGGAGATATCGGTTTTGATCGCGATAATTTCGCCGAGCGTGGCGAGATATTGAAAGAGCGACAGCGGATCCATGCCGTGTGCAAGCACATCGGGATTCAGTTGCAGCTGCAGCTTGTACAGGAATAATGGTTTGGACAACGATGGCAGGGATATCGAATCGTTCGCCGTCGCTACGCCAGCTTCCGCCGCATGCTTCATATCGCGGTTCAAATTTAAACGGTCGCGCAGCTGCTGCACGAGTTGTTCGCGGCGATCGGCATTGAATGTATCGAGCGTTGAGCCGCTCTCGATGCAATCGATCAGGCCACCGATATGATCGCCGCATGCAAGTGTGAGATCGATGAGCGGCTTATCCAGCGCGAGTTCGTTTTCGCGAACGCGCACCAGTACGCTTTCGAGCACATGCGTGAATTCGACGATGGTATCCAGACCGAACAGACCCGCGGAGCCCTTGATCGTATGCGCCGCGCGAAATATTGCGTTGACCTGTTCGGCATCGGCTCCCGAATTTTCGATCGCGAGCAATGCATTTTCCATCGCCTGCAATAACTCGCGCGCTTCCTGAACGAGCAAATTGCGGTGCGCATTGATATCCATATTCAGCCCTCCACCGCCACAGGCTGTGGCCAGAACAGCGTTTCTATATCGAGCAGACGCAGGGCATGACTCACCGCAGCGCTCGCGTTCGGTTGAAAGACAATGTTCGGCTCATCGAGCAGCGTCAGCAGCAATTGCACGCCGGCAAGATCAATTTCGCCGATGCCGGCCAGATCGACATCGATCGATTGTGCAGTGGTCAGAATTTCTATCAGCGCATGTCGCGCCGCATGGGCTTCGTAAATCGTGAGCGCACCGTCGAAAAGCAGACGGGTTCGCTGTTGCTCGCGGATGGCATGCACCGGCATCGCTACAACTCCAGGCAGTTCGTGTTGCGCCCAAGTGTTGTTGCTGCGAGCTGCGGCTGCCAGAGTGGAATTACCTAGAGCGCCTGAGTAGAACTACTCATGAACGAAGAAAGTGGGTGATCCGGATCGCGCGTGAATACGCATCGCAGCACGGTTTGCGATCAGCCATGCTACGTAAAAATACGTACTCAGTTCGTGAATATGCCGACCAGTTCGAAGGTATCGCGGACACGCAGCTTGGTAAGAATATGCGCGCGATGATTTTCCGCCGTGCGCACGCTGATCCCTAACAGATCTGCTATTTCGCGACTGGTGTGCCGCTTGACGATGAGTTGCAGCACCTCCTTTTCTTTCGGCGTCAGCAAGGCGAGTCGCGCCTCGCGCGCGACGGTATTCAGGCGTCTGGTATGCAATTCGCGACTGTGCTGCAGCGCAGCGTTGATTTTCTCCAGAAAGACAGCTCCGCTCACCGGCTTTTCGATGAAATCGAAAGCGCCTTTTTTCATCGCCTCGACCGCCGCGCTCACTTCCGCGAAACCCGTGACAAAAATAATCGCCGGCGGTATCGCATAGGTTTCGCCGAGCACGCGCTGCAATTCGAGGCCGGTCATTTCCGGCATGCGGATATCGGAGACCACGCATTCACAGACGGAGGGACGATAACGCTGGATAAACTGATTCGGCGAACGATAGGCGAGCGTGCCGACACCGATGGAGGAGACAAGATCGACCAGCACATCGAGCAGTATGGGGTCGTCGTCGATTAAATGGACGACGGCTCCCGCAATATTCGAACCCGCAGCATTGAACATGTGCCGATCCCGGCTAAAAGACAAAAAGGCTAACGACAATAAAAAGACTGAACGGTGACACTGGCGAGCGCCAGGCACGACAGGTGAAAAGTATAGACACTAAGCGGGATGCCGCACGCAGAAGGCGGCGGAACAACCTTCGATGAACAAGCGGAATAGAATTAGCGGCGCAACTGCACCGCTATTTCACTGGGGTCGTCTTCACGGAAGTCGTCGCAATGGTGTGATTGCTGGTTATTTATCATTGTCGACGGAGTTTTTAATTTCCCTGGCCTTGTCCTTGGTGTAATCGCTTGCTTCCTGCGCACGGTGTTTGGCTTTTTCCGCCAGACATTTGGTGTCGCTTTCCGCACACACCGCCTCTTCCGCGCGATGCGCACCTTTTTTCACTGCGCGCGTTGCATCATTGGCCGCCGCTTCGGCTTTTTCACCAACGGTTTCCGCCGCATAAACGACATTCGCAGCCACGATGCCCGTTAACGCGAGGGCTGCAATCACTGCGTTCAGTTTCGTCGTTTTCATCGTTCGTTCCTCCAATTTGAATGAAAGCGGCCAGCACCGCACCGCAACCGGGATAACCGTAAAAGTTAATCGCCGAGCCAGGTGCTGCAATGCCATTGCCACAATTCAAAAAGGCGCACGTTTCATTTGCAGCTGGTGACAAAGTTCCGCATAGGCGAGGCAAACGGGCTGACAGTGAAACGAGCGAGGTCGCAACGCGATCTTTGTACGCGCGACAATTGCGTTATTTATCGGCAACGTCAGGAAAAGCGGAGAGTATGCCCGTAAAAATTACCAGCGATCTGCCGCGGTCTTTCTGCACAGGTATCCATCGGAACGGATATCAATCGGAGCGAGCGATGACATTCGCGCCGCTGCAATTCAAAAACCGCGAGGATGCCAGCCAGCGAGGATCGGGGAAGTAGGAAAATACGAACTGCCCGCCTTTCAGCGTGTCGATCATGCGTCGCGCGATGCCGGCCCGCACCGCCGGACAGCCCCAGCTGCGACCGACCCGTCCCTGCTTGCGCGCCAGCGCTTCGCTGACATAGGGCGCGCCGTGCATGACGATGGCACGCTCGTACGCCCTGTCGTTGAATCCTTCTTCCAGGCCATCCATGCGCAGCGAATAGCCGTTGCTGCCGTTATAGGTATCGAGCGTGCGGAATAAACCGATGCTCGATTTGAGCGAGCCTTCGGTATTCGAAAAATCGCGCGCGTAATTTTCGCCGGTGTTGCGACCGTGCGCGACGAGCTCTCGATAGAGCAATTTCCGCTTCTGCAAATCGAACACCCAGAGGCGCGGCTCGGTCGACGGCAGCGAATAATCGATCACGGCGAGTCGCTGCGATGGACTCATGCCATGTGCGGTCGCACATTGCATGGCATTCACGGCGAGTTCGAGTACCCGCTGATCGATCTGGGGCGCCGCGCGACGCAGCTGCTCGGTGAGCAGATTGCCGGCATGCGCCGTCGCGCTCGCCACCATCTGCGCACCCAGCAAACCCAACACGACACCGAGACGCCTGGATGCGCGCCAGAAGGAATTTATCAGCATTCGTTAACCCGGAAGGCCGCAAGCCTCGATTCATCCAGCAGAGATCGTCGAATACCGATCAACCACAGGAGCATCGATGACGGGCGCGGCGGTTATTTATCGTTCAGGAGCGAACTGAATGATAACCGCCGAATCACGCGCTCGCCACCCGCGCGGGTCCGAAATACCAGGCCGATGGTTTGCATGTGATACAGATACCGCTATCTTTGGTGTCGCGCTCGCATTTTGCGCCGTCGTCATGAATAAGGATGGTTGATGCGTCATTTGTCTGTCCCGCTGTTATTCCGCCTGTGGCTGCTTCTGGCGTGCACGCTGCTCCCCGCTCCGAATGCTTTCGCGCTGGAACGTATCGATCCGCAGGCCGTTGCCGAACGCATCCGTCACCAGCTGGAAGCGCAACATATTCCAGCCGTTAGCGCCGACGCAGCCACGACAACGATCGGCCAGCTGACACTGGCGCAAGGCGTCACCCAGTTCTATCAGGCGCGCGATTACGTGCCGGCGTGGACCGATCCAGCCGCAGTCGCGCAATTGCTGCATGAAATCGAAAGCCTCAGCGATGACGGGCTCAATCCCGAGGATTATTACCTCACACCGTTGCGCGAGCATCTGGCGCAACTCGCGGCCGGCCCCAAAACCGCGAACCAAAGCGCCACCGTGCAGCGCGCGGAATTCGACGTGCTGGCAACGCGCGCCTACCTGCGGTCGCTCGGTCATCTGTTTCGCGGCAAGGTCAATCCTGCAACGCTGGAAACGCAGTGGAATTTTCCGCGCAATGATATGGCCGTGCGCGATGCGCTCGAAATGGAGAACGAGGGAATTGCCCGGCGCACGCTCGCTGGCGTTTACGAACGCATGCGTCCGCAGCATATTTTTTACGAACGTGCACGCGCCGCGCTTAAAAATCTGCGCGCGATTTCCGCCGCCGGCGGCTGGCCGCTGATCGATCTGGATATCGTACTCAAACCGGGGATGAGTCATGCAGGCGTTCCCGTGCTGCGCAAACGTTTGCTCGGCGCGGCAGCGACTCCGGAAAATCCGGAGCTGTACGATCCTGCGCTCGTCGCCGCTGTAAAAAAATTTCAGCGCGAACAATATCTGAGCGCAGACGGCGTGGTCGGACCGCGGGCGCTGGCCGCGCTGAATACGCCGATACAGGCGCGCATCGATCAGTTGCGCGTCAACCTTGAACGCGGACGCTGGCTATTGCACGATTTGCAGGGGGATTTCGTACTCGTCGATATCGCAGGCTACAAAATTTATTTTTACAAACAGGGAAAAATAGTCTGGCAGTCGATCGTGCAGGTAGGCAAACCCGCTCGCAGCACCCCATCGTTCCGCGCCGAGGCGACATACATCACGTTCAATCCAACCTGGACAGTGCCGCCAACCATTCTGCGTAAAGACGTTTTGCCGAAAGTCAGAAAAAATATTAATTACCTCACCCGGAATAATATCCGTGTTCTGGACGCAGGCGGACGCGAACTCGATCCAAACACCATTGACTGGAATCGACCCGGCAATATCGTCCTGCGTCAGGATGCAGGCGATGACGCCGCACTGGGAAAAGTCGTGATTCGCTTTCCCAACCCATATTCGATTTATCTGCACGATACGCCGCACCGCGATTTATTCAACAGCGATCAACGCGCCTTTAGCTCGGGCTGCATCCGTGTCGAGCGCCCGCTCGAACTCGTGGAATTATTATTTAACGACGCGGAAAAATGGAATCGCGCCGCCATCGATCAGTTCATCGCATCGGGTCAGACGAAAAATGTAAATTTACCCAAGCCTGTGCCGTTATTATTGGCGTACTGGACCGTGGACTTATTTCTCGATGGCGAGACAGGATTCAAACCCGACATCTATAAACGCGACGAGCCGCTGTTAAAAGCGCTGAATGCAACGCGGTAAATCGCCTGACAATCTGAAAAAATTATGTCCGATCGCCTGCACCCATCCGCCTTCGTTCGCGCACTGCTCTGGAGCGTAGGCATTATCGCACTGGTGCTCGGCATCATCGGCATCATCCTCCCCGGTTTGCCGACAACCCCGTTCATTCTACTGACGGCAGCGTGTTTCGTTCGCGCCTCGCCGCGCGCCTACGAATGGCTGCTCAACCATCGCTTTTTTGGTCCATCGCTACGCGATTGGGAGAAACACCGCAGCATCCCGCGCAAGGCAAAAATCATCGCGCTATCGATGATGGCAATTTCGGTTTCGAGCTCGCTGTGGTATTTCAATGGCAGACCGAGAATACAAATTATTATTTTTCTTGCGGCGGCGATTGGGATATTTGTGATTTCGCGAATTCGTACCCGGAATTGACAGGCCCGGCCACAAAAACCATAATGCAACCAATTTGGTTCCTGACTGCCAGTACCCTGGAGCATCCAAATGACAAACCTCACCCTAAAAAATATTCCAAACGATGTTTACGAGCGCTTAAAAGCTTCTGCTGAATTGCACCGCCGCAGTATTAACAGCGAAGCAATTATCTGCCTGGAAACCGTGTTAACGCCAACCAAGATCACGCCTGCCGAGCGCATCGCCCGCGCGCGAGCCTTACGCGCAGAATTACCCGCGAAAAAATTCAAGACCAGCGATATCGATAAATTTAAACGAGCGGAGCGCGCGTGATCGTCGTCGATTCGAACATCATCGCCTATCTATATATTCCAGGCGAATTCACCGAAGCTGCTGAAAAACTACTGGAACGAGAACGCGAATGGGCTGCACCGATTTTATGGCGCAGTGAATTCCGCAATATCCTCACCGGCTATTTACGACGAAAAACCTTAACGTTCGATCAGACTTTGTTATTGCAGCTAGAAGCTGAATCTTTGCTTTCCGGATTTGAATATGAGATCGATTCGCGCAGCGTGTTGGAGCTTGTACGCAACAGCGATTGCTCGGCTTACGATTGCGAATTTATTGCGCTTGCGGAAAAACTGAATACAAAGCTTTTTACGATGGATAGGAAATTGCTTAAAGCCTTTCCGAAAATCGCTTTCTCTTTGTAGAAACCTGAAATTAAGCCACCCGCTGGAATATAGAAATCCGCTATCGCATCTAAAGTTTCGCAATTCATTTACAGGTGCCAAAACAAAAAGCACCAGCAAAAACGGCTCCACCAGGGAGCCGTTTTTTATTTCACATTCGATGAATCACCTCATCACTCTTATTTCATTAAGAATGCATCGACCTCACGTGCGGCGCGGCGGCCTTCGTCGATCGCCCATACCACGAGCGATTGGCCACGGCGGCAGTCACCAGCGGCGAATACGCCCGGCACGCTGGTGTTGAATTTGTCGTAGAGCGCTTTGTAATTCGAACGCTCGTCGGTTTCAACGTCGAGTGCCTTGCTGACGTACTGCTCCGGGCCGAGGAAGCCCATCGACAACAGAATCAGGTCGGCCTCCCAAACTTTTTCCGAACCCGCGATTTCTTTCATCACGAATTTGCCGTCTTCTTTCACCCAATCGACATTGACGGTTTTGATACCTTTCAGATTGCCGTTGTCGTCGCCGATGAAACCTTTACTGAGGATGCAATACGTGCGCGGATCGCTGCCCCATTTGTGTTCCGCTTCCTGATGGCCGTAATCGACGCGGAAAATTTTCGGCCAGGTCGGCCACGGATTATCGGCGGCGCGTTCCTCGGGCGGCTGCGGCAACAATTCGAAATTCACAACACTGGTGGCGCCGTGACGAATCGATGTGCCGATGCAGTCGGTCCCGGTATCGCCACCACCGATGACGATCACTTTTTTGCCTTTCGCGGAAATGTAATTGCCATCCTCGAGATTCGAATCGAGCAGGCTCTTGGTGTTGGCTTTCAGAAATTCCATCGCCAGATGAATGCCCTTGAGCTGGCGATTTTCGATCGGCAGATCACGGCCATTCGTTGCGCCCGTACACAACACAACAGCGTCATTTTCTTTCTGCAATTTTTTCGCATCGATCGCATTCGGACCGGTGCCACCGACATCGGCATTGACGACGAAATTCACGCCTTCGGCCTTGAGCAGATCGACGCGGCGCTGCACCACATCCTTGCCGAGTTTCATGTTCGGAATGCCGTACATGAGCAGGCCGCCGATACGATCGGCACGCTCGTACACAGTCACGGTGTGACCGGCCTGATTGAGCTGTGCTGCAGTCGCGAGACCCGATGGCCCCGAGCCGATGACCGCCACCTTTTTACCGGTGCGTTTCGCGGGAGGTACAGCCTTTACCCAACCCTCCGCGAAGCCGCGATCGATAATCGAAAATTCGATATTTTTAATCGTAACGGGCTTATCGACACTGCCGAGCACGCACGAACCTTCGCACGGCGCGGGACAGACTCGGCCGGTGAATTCCGGGAAGTTATTGGTCGCGTGCAGACGATCGAGCGCCTCTTCCCAGCGATCCTCGTAAATCAAATCGTTCCATTCGGGAATCAGATTCGACACGGGGCAGCCGTCGCCCGACTGACAGAATGGAATACCGCAATCCATGCAGCGCGATGCCTGCGTGCGCAACTTGTCTTCATTGACTTCGGTGAACAACTCCTTGTAATCGAGCAGTCGCGTGCCGACATCGCGGTATGGCTGCGGGTCGCGCGCAAACTCTTTAAAGCCGGTTGGTTTACCCATAATTACTCTATCTCTCCAAACTCTTGGCTATCAGGCACACTGGCTATCACGCAGTCGCTGCGGTTTTCACAGCAGCTGCCTGCCTGGCTTTTTGTGCGAGTAACACACGCTTGTAATCGGTTGGCATCACCTTCACGAATTTCTTCAATGAATTCTGCCAATCCTCGAGAAGGCGAGTCGCCACCGTCGAACCGGTGAACTTCACATGCTTCTCGATCAGCGTTTTCAACTCGGCGGCATCTTCGTCGGCCTCAACGACTTCGAGCCCAACCATTTCCCTGTTGCAGCGTTTATCAAAATCACCCGCTTCGTCTAACACATACGCTACACCGCCACTCATGCCGGCAGCGAAATTGCGGCCGGTTTTGCCGAGCACGATGACGCGCCCGCCGGTCATGTATTCGCAGCCGTGATCGCCGATGCCTTCGACAACCGCGCTCGCGCCGCTATTGCGAACACAGAAACGCTCCGCTGCAATACCGCGGAAAAATGCTTCACCCTGCGTGGCGCCGTACATGATGACGTTGCCGACGAGAATATTTTCCTCGGCCTTGAACGAACTCACTTTCGGCGGATAAACGACGATACGGCCACCGCTCAAACCCTTGCCGACGAAATCGTTGCAATCACCCTCGACTTCGAGCGTCACACCGCGCGCGAGAAATGCGCCGAGGCTTTGACCCGCCGAACCGTTCAGTTTGATGTGAACCGTATCTTCAGGCAGACCAGCCGCACCGTATTTCTTCGCAATTTCGTGCGACAACATCGTACCAACGACGCGGTTGATATTGACGATCGGCAATTCGATTCTGACTTTCTCTGCGCTTTGCAACGCAGGTTGTGCCTGACGAATGATTTCGTTGTCGAGCGCGAGTTCAAGACCATGATCCTGCGCAATGACCTGGTGCGTGATCACATCGGGATGCGGCTTTTTGGCTGGCATCAGAATCGCACCGAGATCGATACCCTTCGCTTTCCAGTGATTGATCGCATCGTCCATTTGCAGCATGTCGGTGCGGCCCACCATTTCGGTCAGCGTGCGAAAACCGAGCTCGGCCATAATTTGACGCAGGTCTTCTGCCAGCAGGAAGAAGAAATTGATCACGTGTTCGGGCTTGCCGCTGAATTTTTTGCGCAGCTCGGGATCTTGCGTCGCAACACCGACCGGACATGTATTCAGATGGCATTTGCGCATCATGATACAGCCGAGCGTGACGAGCGGCGCAGTGGCAAAACCGAACTCCTCCGCACCTAACAGAGCAGCTATGGCGATATCGCGACCGGTCTTCAACTGGCCGTCAGTTTGCAGCACAACGCGCGAACGCAGGTTGTTCATCACGAGTGTTTGATGCGCTTCGGTCAAACCCAATTCCCACGGCAGACCCGCGTGTTTGATCGAGGTCAGCGGCGATGCGCCAGTGCCACCATCGTGACCCGCGATAACGATGTGATCGGCTTTTGCTTTAGTCACACCTGCAGCGACGGTACCCACGCCCATCTCAGCGACGAGTTTTACGCTGATACGCGCGTTTTTATTCGCATTTTTCAGATCATGAATGAGCTGCGCCATATCTTCGATCGAATAGATATCGTGATGCGGCGGTGGCGAAATCAACCCCACGCCTGGCGTCGAATGACGCAGTTTCGCGATGTATTCATCGACTTTACCGCCGGGCAATTCGCCGCCCTCGCCGGGCTTCGCGCCTTGCGAAATCTTGATCTGAATTTCGTCGGCGTTAGCCAGGTAATGCGCGGTCACGCCGAAACGGCCCGACGCGACCTGTTTGATCGCAGAGCGCTTCGAGTCGCCATTAGGCAGCGGAGTGAAACGCTTTTCGTCTTCGCCGCCTTCGCCGGTATTCGATTTACCGCCGATTCGATTCATGGCGAGTGCGAGCGACTCATGCGCTTCCGGCGAAATCGAACCGAAACTCATCGCGCCTGTACAGAAGCGTTTGACGATCTCTTTTGCAGGCTCAACCGAATCAAGCGGAATCGAAATACCCTTCTTGAATTTAATCAGACCGCGCAACGTGCATTTGCCCGTGGCTTCTTCATTGGAAATTTTCGCGAACTGTTTGTACTGCTCGACGCTGTTGTTGCGCGTCGCTTGCTGCAATGCGGAAATCGTTTTCGGATTCCACATATGCGCTTCGCCACCCGAACGCCAGTGAATGTCACCGGAGCTTGGCAATACAGCGAGGTTGCTCGCGATGCGGCTATAGGCGAGATCGTGACGACGCAGCGATTCTTCGGCGAGCACGTCGAAACCGACACCCTGCACACGGCTCGGCGTACCGGCAAAGCAACGCTCGATAACTTCGCTCGCGATGCCGACGGCTTCGAAAATCTGCGCGCCTTTGTACGACTGCACCGTCGAAATACCCATTTTCGCCATGACTTTGAGAATGCCTTTGGCGACGGCTTTGCGATACGCGTAAACGATTTTTTCATCGTCGGGCAGATTGCTGCTGAGCAGGCCATCGCGCCGCGCCTGCCACAGCGATTCGAACGCGAGATATGGATTGATCGCATCGACGCCGTAACCGATGAGCATGCACAGATGATGCACTTCGCGCGCTTCGCCCGTTTCGACGACGATACCGATCTTCGTGCGCTCTGACGTTTTCACCAGGTGGTGATGCACACAGCTCGCAGCAAGCAATGAACTCACTGGAACGCGATCAGCACCCACAGCGCGATCGGAGAGAATGATGAGGCTGTTGCCTTTTGCAATCGCAGCGGATGCCTCAGCGCAGAAACGCTGCAACGCTTTTTCGAGACCGGCCTTGCCTTCGCTTTTCGGATAGGTGATATCGATAACGGTCGAGGTCCAGCCTTTGTAGTCGATATGTCGCAGCGCAGCCATTTCTTCATTGGTCAGAATCGGATGCGGGATGCGCAGGCGATGCGCGTGCTGCTCGGTGACTTCGAGCAGATTGCCTTCCGGCCCGATGTAGCATTCGAGCGACATCACGACTTCTTCGCGAATCGAATCGATCGCAGGGTTGGTCACCTGCGCGAACAGCTGCTTGAAATAGTCGTAAATCATGCGCGGCTTGTCGGAAAGACACGCGAGCGCGCTATCGTTACCCATCGAGTTGACGGGGTCGCGTAATTCTTCCACGAGCGGCAGCAGCATGAACTGCATGGTTTCATTGGTGTAACCGAATGTGCGCATGCGGTTGATCAATGTATCCGGGTCGAAACCGTGCGGCTCCTGCTCGGTATGAAGATCGGCGAATTCGACTTTCTGCTTCGCGATCCACTCGCCATACGGACGCGCCGTGGCAAATTTATTCTTGAGCTCGCTGTCGTCGATGAGACGGCCTTCTTCGAAATCGAGCAGGAACATCTTGCCCGGTTGCAGCCGCCCCTTGAACTTGACGTTAGAAGGATCGACGTGAATGACGCCGACTTCGGACGCCATGATGACTTTGTCGTCGTGCGTAATGTAGTAACGGCTCGGACGCAGGCCGTTGCGATCGAGTACCGCGCCGATGTAATGGCCATCGGTGAATACCATCGATGCAGGGCCGTCCCACGGCTCCATGATCATCGAGTTGTATTCGTAGAACGCGCGCTTTTCCGCCGACATCGATTCGTCGTTCTGCCACGCTTCCGGAATCATCAGCATCATCGCTTCCTGCAACGTGCGACCGCTCATGAGCATGAATTCGACGACATTGTCGAAGTTGCCCGAGTCGGAGCAATCGGGTTCGACGATCGGGAATAATTTATTGATGTCGTCGCCGAATAATTCGCTTTTTACAACGCCTTCGCGCGCATGCATCCAGTTGATGTTGCCCGAGCGCGTATTGATCTCGCCGTTGTGGCTGAGAAAGCGGTTCGGTTGCGCGCGATCCCACGAAGGGAATGTGTTAGTCGAGAAACGCGAGTGCACCATCGCGAGATGCGTTTCGAAATCGGTATCGCGCAGATCCGGGTAAAACGGCAGCAGCTGACTCGTCGTCAGCATGCCTTTGTAGACGATGACTTTCGACGATAGCGTACAGATATAGAAGAGATCGGATTGCGCGTTGTTCGACTCGTAGCGCAATTGGCGCGTGCTGTTTTTGCGGATGATATAAAGCTCGCGCTCGAAGTTGTCGCCCTCGATACCATCGCCTGCAGCAATAAATAGTTGTTCAAAATTCGGCATCGACGCAGTCGCGGTCGGACCGACATCGGCCTTGATTGGCTCGACGGGCAGATCGCGCCAGCCGATAAGTTTCTGGCCTTGCTCGGCGATGATTTTGCCGACGAGCTCCTTGCACCTTTCGCGCTCGCTCGCAATCGCTGGCAAAAACACATTGCCTACGGCGTAGCGGCCTTTCGCCGGCAGCTCGACGCCGAATTCAGCTTTGGCGATTTTGCGGAAAAATTTATCGGGCATCGCGGTGAGAATGCCGCAACCGTCGCCTGTATTGGCTTCGCAACCACAGCCGCCGCGGTGATCCATGCGGCGCAACGCGTGATCTGCTTCGAGCAGAATCGAATGGCTGGGGCGCCCTTTCATATCGGCGACGAAGCCGACACCGCAACTGTCCTTTTCGTTGGCCGGATCGTAGAGACCGTACTCAGTCGGTCGACCCAGGCGGACCCTGTCCTGAAGGGAATGGCTGGTTGCGTCATTGGTCATAAAGTTCTCCACTTACTATTAACCTGGCAGTTATCGCTGCCCGGTAAAACGAAATACGGCGGCGCACGCTCTTTTGTCACGGCGTGCTTATCGCACTGCTATTGCCGAACCAGTCCAACCCGTCAGCCGCATCCCCGAAACTCGGAGACACCGCTCACCTCCCCGCTTTTGCTAACAAAGCGCGGCTCCATCGTTGGTAACTGCAACACCATTTATATTCGGCGGCCTGCCGATCTGTCCCACGCAACCGCCTGACTGTCAGCTGTTCACCGCTTTTAGCGCATGCCGCCGACATCTGAAATGCATCTCTTATCCGGTCGATCGAGATGCTTAAACCGCTCGCCAAATCAACGCGGGAGACGGCTTTTAAAAAGACTTAGCGCTGCTGTCCACACCGGTGCCATGAAGCTTTTGCCTGCGCCATGAAACTTCGACGCGAATTTCACTGCCCCACCCAGGCACGAGGACCGGCGATTATGTCATTAGAATGGAGAATGCTCAATCAATTGTGCCCGATTTCTGGGCGAGCCTATGGAGCCGTTAAAAATCAAGGGATTGGGTTGATCTTAGGGATAAATCGTAATCGCAGAGCGATTACGACCTGCGGGGTATTGCCGCTTTGCGGCTCGTTGCGAAACTGCAATGCAATTTTGTATCGCCCATGCGGGCGCTGTCTCCGCTTGCTTCGCAAGCTCCGGCTCGAACAGGGGCTCTCACCCGGCAAACCCACATCAATAAAAAAGGCCACCGTAAAGGTGGCCTTTTTTATTGATTGGCGCGCTTGGAGGGATTCGAACCCCCGACCCTCTAGTTCGTAGCCAGATACTCTATCCAACTGAGCTACAAGCGCGTAGGGCGCGTAATATAGTGACGTACCCCTAACGAGTCAAGCAGATATCTTTTTAAATACCGATATTTCCGAGCGTGGTAATAATATTGTTCAAAATCGCCGCGACGCGCGGATATTCGACTTCAAAATTGGACATGACTGTTTCAACCTGCTCCACCAGTGAATCGTCAGCTTCGCCGTCATCGAGCTGCGATTCGATATCGGCAATCAATACGTCTATCGAGTCGCGCCGCTCCGCATCGAGCGGCAATGCCTGCAGCTCTGCCGACAGGCGTTGCAATTGTTCGCGCAAATGTTGTTCGCTCATGCTCATTCCTCTAATCGTTTATTCATGGCAATAATCGCTATCGCAAATCATTGTGCCGATTTTGCCTTGGCCTTCGCACGCGGTTTTTTAGCGGCGCTGTCCGTCTTCGGGCGTTCCAGAGTCGCATAACGCATCACGTGATAAATATAGTTCTGCTCCACTGTCCGACGGAACAGTTGCGCCCAGGGTCCACTCGCGTAAATCGGCACATCTTCTCCCGCATGCGACCCGCTCTTGAGCGGAATCAGCGCTTGTTGCAGATATTCCGGCCGGGTCGTATCGACCTTGCCGAGATCGCGGCGCGAGCGATCCTGCCTGCCATTCTGGTCGGTGGTTGCATTGTGCACCGCTATCGCACCGGGACCATTGATGTAATTGAGCGTGGTGTACGGACGCTCGTCGAGCGCGAGCAGCGGCTCCTCGTTCGGTTTGCCATTGTCGCTATTACCCAGCGCCTTACCCAGAATCGGATTACCGCGCTTCGATTCGCCGGACAACGTCAGTGGATGGCTGTGATCCGCGGTGACGATG
The DNA here is from genome assembly GCA_964631955.1 of uncultured Verrucomicrobiaceae bacterium. Classification (GTDB taxonomy): domain Bacteria; phylum Pseudomonadota; class Gammaproteobacteria; order Pseudomonadales; family CAMLJR01; genus CAMLJR01. The sequence goes on from CAZWBA010000001.1 coordinate 332,702, forward strand.
ATGAGCGTCTCCTTGCTATCGGTGCTGTGCATCGCGGCGCGTACGGCATTGGCAAATTCGCGCGTTTCGTCGAGCGCGCGATAAGCGTTGCCCCGGTGATGCGCGTGATCGATGCGACCACCTTCCACCATCAGGAAAAATCCCTCGGGATTGCGCTTCAAAATCGCAATCGCCTTCTTGGTCATTTCCGCCAGAGACGGCTCGCCTTCGCCATCCTTTTTACGATCGCTCGCAAAGTTCATATCGCCGGAATTAAATAAACCGAGCAAATGATCGACCTTGGCGGGATCGATTGCAGCAAATTGCTTTTCATTCCACACATACGCGGCATTGCGATATTTCTTCGCCCACTCCGCCGTCAGATCGCGCTTATCGGTACGTTCACCCATTGCGCCCGTGACCGGATCGGTAACGGTATTGGGCGTGAATTTGCTGCGCCCGCCACCCAGCACAACATCGATGCCACCGCCCAGCGGGAACTCAATCAGTTGTCGGGCGATATCCTTGCAGCCCTGCATGCGCGCATCCTGGGGCATGTCGGCATCGCTTTCCCATTTACGATCGGGAGTATGCGCATACGTCGCGGCAGGTGTTGCATGCGTGACCCGCGTCGTCGTGACTATACCGGTGCCCATTCCCGCTTTAGCCACCTGCTCGAGAAAACTTTGCGTCCAGTTGCCGTTTGAACTTTTGCAATTGCCGGGTTGCGCGTTCTGATTGACACCGATAACTCCCGCTCTCGTTTTAACGCCCGACATGATGGCGGTCATCGAGCCTGCGGAATCAGGCACCTGCTGATTGGTGTTATAGGTTTTCGCGAGCGCCAGATAAGGAAACTCTTCGAACGACAATACATTCTCTTCGCCGCTCTCATTGCGCAACTGACCGTCGTAAATTCGAGCAGCCGTGACCGTGGAAATACCCATGCCGTCACCGATGAAAAGAATCACATTCTTCGCACGGTTTTCATTCGGTGCGTGCTGCAGCGCACGTTTTAATTCGTTCGCACCCTCCGCATACCATTGATTCGGACTTTCATTGCGTTGCGCGGTGGCTGCCGGAGCCATAACCACGACACACATCGCCGCGATTATTCTTTTTGAAAAAAGATTCATTGCTATTGCTCGCCTCACCTTGATTTTTCCTGCGCACGATTTTTGATGCACAACTTTTGAATACTTTTGTATTTTGCTTTCGACCACTTCGTATTTCTTTTAATACATCGACAAAATCAATACATTTTTTGATACATCACCGAAATCAATACATCAACGAAAACAATTTGCGCTGATATTCCTTGGCGAGCGGATCGGTGTTGCCAAGCACGGCAATAATATCGAGCAGCGCTTTTTTTGCTCCGCCATCGTTAAACTGTTTATCTCGCCGCAAAATATCGATCAGCAGGTCGAGCGCTTCACGATGCTGCTGATTCTGATTGTATTGCAAAGCGAGCTGATACGCTGTTTCCAGATTATCGGGCGCGTGCTTCAACGATTCTTCGAGCTGACGAATTTCAGGAGTTTTTGCCGCCTCGCGCTGCAATTCGATCTGTGCAAGCAGTTGCTGGTAACGCTGATCGCGATCGGCCAGCCTGATTGATTCGAGCTGCGCAGCGGCTTCATCGAAACGCTTCAGGGCGATCAACACTGCCGCGAGCTCCATGCCGATATCGGCGCGCTTGCGCGACTCGTCGTAGGCCGTGCGCAACAGTGTCAACGCCGCGCCGTAATCGCCCGCCTGAATAGCTGTGCGCGCCTGATCCAGCTGTAGATCCCACGGTTTCGGCAAAAACCTTTCGAGCAGCCTGCGTACGGCGGACTCGGGTTGCGCACCGGTAAAACCATCGGCGGGCTGTCCATCCTTCATCAACATCACGGTCGGCAAACTGCGCACACCGAATTGTTGCGCAATTTCCGGCTCGGTATCGCAATTGACCTTCGCCAGCACGAATTGACCGGCGTATTCGCTGGCGAGTTTTTCCAGCATCGGCATCAGCGTTTTGCACGGCTCGCACCAGTCAGCCCAGAAATCGACCAGCACCGGCCGCTGAAACGATTCGTCGATCAATACCTGTTTGGCATTCGCCATCGTGACGTGAACGATGTATTCATTCATTGCTGAATTCTCTTCTTTCCGGATGCATGACGCCGCGCCACAGCAGTTCCGTTGTTTTACTGTTTTCGCGTCTGACTGTGGCCGCATTGAAGGCGGCTATTGTAGACACGGTTAGGTTTCGCGTCGCCACGAAAACCGTGTTTTTAGGGCGCACGGAGGGTTACCGCCCACACCGACGTGGCGGTGGCGCCGCGCGGAGATATCTGGTAGGTTGGCGCGCTTGATCACGGGGCTGTCGCGAATTTTTATCCGGCGCCAGACGTGCATCGACACTGAAAATGAAGAGCGTATATAAAAGAGGCGCTAGCAATGGCAGCTAAGAAGCAAGAAGCAGTTACGTCGTTCAAGAACTTCGAACCTTACAAGCTCAAAAAAGGCGAAGAGTACATGAGCGATCGACAGAAAGATCATTTCCGTCACATTCTGCGCCAATGGAAAGCCGAGCTGATGGAGGAAGTCGATCGCACGGTTTCGCATATGAAGGACGAAGCCGCCAATTTCCCCGATCCCGCCGACCGCGCCACCCAGGAGGAAGAGTTCAGCCTCGAACTGCGCGCGCGCGATCGCGAACGCAAGCTGATCAAGAAAATCGATTCCACACTCGACCTCATCGACAACGACGATTACGGCTACTGTGAAGCGTGCGGCGTCGAAATCGGCATCAAACGTCTCGAAGCGCGGCCCACCGCCACCAAGTGCATCGATTGCAAAACGCTCGATGAAATCAAAGAGAAGCAGGAACACGGTTGATTTTCGTATTCCATCCCGCCTGAGCGGTGTCGACTGATGCCGCTCGCTACGATGCCTCCCGATCCAACATCTCTCGACGAACAACATCCCCGCTATATCGGCCGCTTCGCGCCGTCGCCCACGGGCCCGCTGCATTTCGGTTCGCTGCTCGCCGCGCTTGCGAGCTTTCTCGACGCGCGCGCGCAGGGTGGCCGGTGGCTGGTGCGGATCGAAGATATCGATCCGCCGCGCGAAGTGGCCGGCGCCGCGACAGCGATTCTCGACTGCCTGCGTGCACACGGATTTGAGTGGGATGGCGAAGTGCTTTATCAAAGCCGGCGCCATGCAATTTATCGGGAAGCCTGCGCGCAATTGATCGCCCGGCGTCGCGCGTTTTATTGCACCTGCTCGCGTCTCGACCTGGCGGGAAACCATGGCATTTACGCGGGCCGCTGTCGTCACTGTTTCGATAAGCCCCCTCAGCCTTCTGCGATACGCCTGCGCGTGGACGCTATCGACATTCGCGTCGACGATCGCATTCAACCCGCATTTTCGGAAAACCTCGCGCGCGCTGCCGGCGACTTCGTGATTTATCGCAAGGACGATTTGCCCGCTTATCAGCTGGCTGTCGTCGTGGATGATGCCGCACAGCGGATAACGCATATTGTCCGCGGTTCGGATTTACTCGAATCGACCGCGCGCCAAATCTTTTTGCAGGAGTGCCTGCAACTGCCACAGCCGCAATACGCGCACATTCCCGTTATCGCCAATGCGCAGCGTCAGAAATTGAGCAAGCAGACACGCGCCCGCGCCCTCGACCCCGGCAGAGCCACGGAAAACCTGCTGGCGGCGCTCGAATTTCTGCAACAGCCCTCGCCGCCAGCCGCCGAAAGCCATTCGCCGGCCGCCATTCTGGCGTGGGCGACACGGCATTGGGATATTGCACGCATCGCCCCCGAACCCGAGCGATGCGGGGATGAATTACCACCGCGCTGCCGCGAATTCGTCCGCTGATCCCGGCTCGCCCAGGACGTATATCGCACGGTGTATTTAAGCGCCAAGTTAAGTAACATCGCCTCAGTTTCAATTGCCTCGCGCCGGATCGATCATGTATCTCAATCCCACATTGCTGCTGCTGTTTGGCCTGATCTTTGTGTTTTCGCCCTCGCTGCAGGAATGGGTTCTCAACGGCAACGAAGCCTGGTACCGGCCCTATATCGTGTGGCTCGCGCTGATCGCTTTCATGTACTGGACACAGCGCGGCAAGGCACGGGATGAATACTGAGTTCGTGAATAGCGGTCTTGCGCAGTTATTTTTTGTCGGGCTGGCGTATCTGCTCATCCTGTTCGCCATCGCTCTCGGTAGCGAACGCGGACTGATCCCCAAACATATTCTGCGTCATCCGCTCGTCTATATTTTTTCGCTGGCGGTATTTGGCGGAACTGCGCTTTTTTATCATGCCGTCGACACCGCCTATCATTACGGCTACGGCTTTCTTGCGATGTATGCCGGCGTGAGCGGCACACTGCTTTTCGCGCCCTTGCTACTGATTCCGCTGCAGCGCCTGTGCCGGCAATATCAGCTCACATCGCTGGCCGATTTGCTCACGTTCCGTTTTCGCAGCCAATGGGTCGGCTCGACCGTCACGCTTTTTTTGTTGCTGGCGATGATGCCGCTGCTCGCCATGCAGATTCGCGCGGTCGCCGATACTGCGCACACGCTCACCAATCCGCTGCTCGAATATCCCACGACCAAACGCGCGGAAAATCTCGCGCTGGTCTTTTGCATCATCATTTCCCTGTTCACGATTTTATTCGGATCGAAACATCGCTCTGCCAATCAGCGCCACGAAGGACTGGTGGCCGCCATTGCATTTGCATCGCTCGTGAACCTAATCATTTTATTGAGTCTCGGTGCCTTCGCGATTTTCGGTGTATTTGGCGGATTGCACGAAATGAATGTATGGCTGCGCGATAACGCCGAGGTATTAGCGCTCTTGCGCTCGCCGATACGGGAGGATTCGGCGCGTTCGCTGATGCTGATTTTTTTCTCGGTGACCGTGTGCATGCCGCATATGTTTCACATGCTGCTCACCGAAAATCACAGCGCTAAAGCGCTGTACACCGCGAGCTGGGGTTTTCCGGTGCTGCTGCTGGTACTCAGTCTGCCCATACTGCCGATTCTGTGGGCCGGCCTGAAACTCGACGGCCAATTACCGCCCGAATATTTTTCGCTGGCGTTAAGCATCGACTCGCCGCAGCCGCTGTTATCGCTGCTGATTTTTATCGGCTGTCTCTCTGCGGCATGCGGCGTCATTATCGTCGCGACACTGACGATTGCATCGATGTGCCTGAACCATTTGATCCTGCCGTTCTATCAACCTCGCGGTGACCGCGATATTTACCGCTGGCTGTTGTGGATTCGGCGCTGTCTGATCGTCGCGATCATTTTGTGCGGCTATGGTTTCTATCGACTGGTCGGCGAGCACGAAGCCATTTCATCGCTCGGCATGACCGCATGCGTTGCGGCGCTACAACTCATGCCCGGCGTGCTCGCCGTGCTGTACTGGTCGCGCGGCAATCGTGCGGGATTCCTGGCGGGATTGATCGCCGGCATCCTGGTCTGGCTGATTTTCATGATGCTGCCGATCGCGAGCGAATTCGATGTCGCGGTGCTGCTGTCGCAACATTTCAATATCATGCTGCCCGCGGATGCGTGGAGCGGCGCGACACTGATATCGCTTGGACTCAATGTCGCCATCTTCGCCATCGTTTCCCTGCTGGTGCCGACCTCGGATGAGGAGCGCGCCGCCGCGCAGGTATGCGCACTCGATGTATTGAACAGGCCGCGGCGCAGAACACTCAACGTACACGATGCGCAGGAGATCGAACGCCGCCTCGCGCAGGCACTCGGCGCAAGCAGCGCAAAACGCGAAGTTGACCGTGCACTGGAGGATCTCGCGTTTGACCGCAGCGAAAATCGTCCGTATGCGCTGCGTCGACTGCGCGATCGCATCGAAACCAATCTGTCGGGATTGCTCGGTCCCGCCGTCGCGCTCGATATGGTCAATCGCGTATTGCCGTACGAAACCACCGAAGAATCGACCGAAGATATCAACCTGATCGAATCGCGTCTCGAACGCTACAAATACCATCTCACGGGGCTGGCAGCCGATCTCGACGGTTTGCGCCGTCATCATCGGCAAACCCTGCAGGACTTGCCGATCGGTCTGTGCTCGCTCGGGCGCGATCGCGAAATCCTGATGTGGAATCACGCGATGGAAAAACTGACCGGCGTGAGCCTGTACGATGTGGTCGGCTCGCATGTGTCGAATCTGCCCGCGCCGTGGCATCGATTGATCAATGACTTTTTTCACAAATCGGAAACGCATTTACACAAGCAGCGCGTTGAAACCGGCGGTCGCACGCGCTGGATCAGCCTGGTCAAGGCCAGCGCCGATCACGCCAACGCACCGGACGGTCAGGTCATCATCATCGAGGATATCACCGAGACACAATTGCTCGAGGAAGAGCTCGTGCACAACGAACGCCTGGCATCGATCGGCCGGCTGGCCGCAGGTGTGGCCCATGAAATCGGCAATCCGGTAACCGGTATCGCGTGCCTTGCTCAGAACCTGAAATACGATACGAACAACTCCGCCAGCCTGGAGGCAGCGGAGGAAATTCTTAAACAGACCCATCGCATTTCCCGCATCGTGCAATCACTCGTGAATTTTTCGCACACGGGTGCAGTGAGCAATCCGGAACCCGTGCAGCTGTCGCGCAATATCGACGAAGCGATCCATTTGCTGACGCTGAATAAAGATGCGCGCACGGTGCAGTTCGTCAACCGCTGCGATAACTCGATTCATGTCATCGCCGACGATCAGCGCCTGCTGCAGGTTTTCATCAATTTATTTTCCAATGCGCGCGATGCGAGCGCGGAAAATGCCGAGGTGATCGTCGGGTGCAAAACGGAGGACGGACAGGCGTATATCACCGTCACCGATAGCGGCAGCGGCATCGCGAAAGAACATATCGCCCGCATATTCGAACCTTTTTTCACGACCAAGGAACCCGGCAAAGGCACCGGCCTCGGCCTGGCGATGGTTTACAGCATCGTCGAGGATCTGCACGGCAGCATCGACATCGAAAGCCCCGTGGCGGAACAGAACTGCGGTACGCGCATCCATATTCGGCTGCCGCTGGCAAAATGATTGAGCGCTGACGCAGCGGCGGGCAATCCGGTCGGCGGCGCGACCTGCCTCAGTGGCAAAAAAAATTCCGACGCGTTATCTTGGCGCGCTACCACGCAGCTTGAGGCTTCCGACAACCGGCTTTTATCTTCATGCGACAGACATTCGCGTGACGAACGAGCGCGTGACGAAACGAGCGTCACTGCACGCGATGACCAATGTATCGATGAGTGTTGCATGGATAAGATTCTGATAGTCGAAGACGAAGATGTGATCCGCAATGCGCTGCGCAGATTGCTGGAGCGCAATGGCTACGCGGTTTCCGAAGCGATGTCGGTGCAGAGCGCGGCCGACAATTTCATCCTCGACGATTTCCAGCTCATCATCAGCGATCTGCGCCTGCCCGGGGCACCGGGCACCGATCTCATCCAGAAAACCGAAGAAGTTCCCGTGCTGATCATGACCAGCTACGCGAGCGTCCGGTCGGCTGTCGATTCGCTCAAGGCCGGGGCGGTCGATTACATCGCGAAACCTTTCAATCACGACGAAATGCTGGCCACGGTCGCGCGCATCATTGCCGATAATCGCAACGATAGCGCCGAAGAAAGCAGATCCACCCCGCCGAAGCGCACCGTCAAGCGTGGCTCCCCACAGATGGGCGGCATGATCGGCAGCTGCAAACCCATGCTCAAGCTCTACGATCACATCAGGAAAGTGGCTCCCGCCAATACGACGGTACTCATTCACGGCGAAACAGGTACCGGCAAGGAGCTGGTGGCCCGGGCCATTCATCAGCAGAGCAAACGCTTCGATAAACCGCTGATCTGCGTCAACTGCGCGGCAATCCCGGAAACCCTGATCGAATCAGAGCTCTTCGGCTATGAAAAAGGGGCCTTCACCGGCGCCAATACCAACCGCATCGGACTCATCGAGGCCGCCGACGGCGGCACCCTGTTTCTTGATGAAATCGGCGAATTGCCGGTCGAGGCACAGGCGCGCCTGTTGCGCTTCATTCAGGAAAAGGAAATCCGTCAGATCGGCTCGGTGCAGTCGAAACAGGTCGATGTACGCCTGATTTGCGCGACACACCGCGACCTGCGCCTGCTGTGCGAACAAGGCAAATTCCGCCAGGATCTCTACTACCGCATCAATGTCATGCGACTGGTGCTGCCACCCCTGCGTGAACGCGGCAAGGACATTCTCGAAATCGCCGAAGTACTGCTGCAGAACCGCTGCGAAGAGCTCGGCAAGCCGCTACTGCATTTTTCGCCAAAAGCGATCCAGGCGATTACGACGTACAACTGGCCCGGCAATGTGCGCGAACTCGAAAATGTCGTCGAGCGGGCAGTCCTGCTGTGCGAAGGCGATGAAATCGATAACGACCTGCTCGACATCGATCTCGAGCTCGTCAATATCAATCAGTTGCGCGGCTCGGAACCCAGTCTCCTGACTGCAGCAGCGGATTTTGTGCCGAAGTCGCAGCCCATGGAAATCAGCAGCGACCCCGCCGAAGAGCTTTCGCTTGAGGATTATTTCCAGCGGTTTGTGCTGGAGCATCAGGACTCGATGAGCGAGACGGAACTCGCGCAGAAGCTTGGCGTCAGTCGCAAATGCCTGTGGGAGCGCCGTCAGCGACTGGGCATTCCACGCAAAAAAACCGCCAGCAAAGCCGCCGCCTCCTGATCGATCCAGATTCGCGCTGTCGTAGCAGTTAAACCGGCCCTGTCAAATTCAGTGCGTTACCGTTTCGTTACAAATGTAACGTTTTCCGAGAAAGAGCGTAACAACACCCTCTCTTGCGCGCTTCGATCTTGCGCCCACTCAATCTCAACCAATTGAAATATAAAGAATTTTAAAGTTGGCACATCAAGTGCTATCTAATCGGTGTATTAAAATAACAACAAATAATAAAACAGGCTGATTAAGCTTTTTCCTAATAAGGGCAATCAGCTCAAAAACAATAAAAAGATACAACCGATAATAAAAAGACACACACAATAAAATAAAAATACTCAAGTGAGACCTGGATGGGGAAGGAGACTTCCCCATTTGCATTTAAGCTCCCTGCACGTTGATGACAGCTCTGCCGGCCTCGCGATCGCCTTCCTATCCCAATGAGTTCTCGTATCTCGATTAGCTCTCGTAACTGGATTAGCTCGATTAGCTCCCCATATCTCGATTAGTTTTCTCCGGCGACTTCGGTTGGATCGATGGGGTCTGGCGGGCAAATTCAATCGTTACCTTTAGGGCCGACCCGTAACGTAATACGTGAAAGTACGTAACACTTGGAGCCAAAGTGCCTTTTTCCACATGCTGATTCGCTCATATAAACCCTTGTTTTATAAGCACTCCCAAAGCTGGCATGATGACTGCTATGACGACAGCATAATAAAAATAATGATCCTTTATTCGACAATAAAAATAATGACACTCAAGAGACCTGGAGGGGAAAGATACTTTCCCCTTCTTCCCCACCCCTAGCGCTCCCTCTCCAGCAGACTGATTCCTAATCCGATCAAGGCCCTGTGTTAGAATCGGCCGCGTTTGCCTGCTCAACCCCTAACCAAAAAGAGAATTCCTGCTTGAACTGGCTTAAAACCGTATGGCGACTTTTCCGTGCGCAGCCATCGCCGGGAGCCGCCAGATTGACGTCTCATAAAAACAATATGATTCCGACCATTATTCCGCGCGATCAACACGCCATTTCACGCAAGCTCATCAGCTCTGGCGCACTCAAGGTTATCGCCAGGCTGCGGGCGGCGGGATACCAGGCTTACCTGGTCGGTGGCGGCGTTCGGGATTTGCTGCTGGGAGGGCATCCCAAGGACTTCGATGTCGCCACCGATGCCCTGCCCGAGCAAATCCGCGAACTGTTTCGCGGCAGCCGCATCATCGGCCGCCGTTTCAAAATCGTCCATGTGAGAATCGGCGGTGAAATCATCGAAGTCACCACGTTTCGCGGCGATCACACGGTAGATAACGAAAGCAACGCACAACATGCCGCGCGCAACGAGGATGGCATGCTGCTGCGCGACAATGTCTACGGCACGATGGCCGAAGACGCCATCCGCCGCGACTTCACCATCAACGCGCTTTACTACACCACGGAAAACTTTGCCGTCCACGATTACACCGGCGGCATGAACGATTTGCAAAACCGCAAAATCCGCATTATCGGCGATGCCTCGACCCGCTATCGCGAAGACCCCGTGCGTATGCTGCGCGCGGCGCGCTTCGCGGCGAAGCTCGATTTCACGCTGGAGGAAGGCACCGCCGCCCCCTTGCACGAGCTCGCTCATTTACTGGGCAATGTTCCGCCAGCGCGCATGTTCGATGAAGTGCTGAAGCTGTTCATGGCGGGCCATGGTGTCGCCACTTACAGGAAGTTATGTGAACACGAGTTATTTGCGCCGCTCTTTCCGGCGACCACGGCGGCGATCAGCGAAGGCCAGCCCGCAGCCGAAGCCTTGATCGAGCATGCGTTACGCAACACCGACTTGCGTATCGCCCAGGAAAAGCCCGTCACCCCGGCCTTCATCTACAGCGCCCTGCTCTGGCCTGCGCTGCAGCGGGAGTTCAGCGCGCTGACGGCGCAGGGTGTTCCGGAATCGGTCGCCCGCCAGCAGGCGGCGCAGATAACGCTCGATCGACAGCAGCAGCACACGGGTATTCCTCGACGATTCAGTCACCCCATGCGCGAGATCTGGGAACTGCAGCCTCGCCTGGAACGCCGGGATGCACGTCGTGTTACCTCGTTACTCGAGCACCCACGTTTTCGCGCAGCCTATGATTTCCTGTTACTGCGGGAGCAGGCGGAGGAAATCGTCAGTGAAGCCGGCGCGTGGTGGACAGAGTTTCTGGGGGCCGACGAAGATCAGCGCGAGCGGTTCCTCCGCCAATCCGCGGCACGGCATATCAACGCTGCCGGACGCCCACGCAAACCGCGCACCGTCTCGTGACATGACGATGGGAAATATCCGCTGCTTCATCGGCTTCGGCAGCAATCTCGACGAGCCTGCGATGCAAATCCGGCGGGCACTCGACGCACTGAAAGGGCTGGTCGATTCGAAACTCGGCAGGATTTCCTGTCTGTACCGCAATCCTGCAATCGGTCCGGGACAGCAACCGGATTATCTCAACGGTGTCGCCGAGCTGCACACCTCGCTCGATGCGCTGACCGTGTTATCACACCTGCAGGACATTGAACTCGCCCAGGGCCGCGTGCGCACTGAACGCTGGGGCGCCCGCACGCTGGATCTCGACCTGCTGTTATACGGCGAGGCGATCATCGACCTGCCGCAACTGCAGATTCCGCACCCGCGCCTGCAGGAGCGCAATTTCGTGCTCTACCCGTTGCACGACATCGCCCCCGACCTGATGCTGCCCCGTGGCACTTCATTGCGCTCGCTATTAGACTGCTGCTCCAGCGCCGGTCTCACGCGAATAAGCTAGCCGGATCCGGACGAATCATTCTGTGAGAATCCCCGTGCCTTTCGATTCAAAGCCTGTGCATCCCGATTCAAAACCCGCGCATTTCGATTCAAAAAAAGCCGATATTCCCGCGCTGCAATTCGTGGCCGTCGAGGGTCCGATCGGCGTCGGCAAGACCACGCTCGCGAAACGCCTCGCGGCAACGTTCAATCGGGAAGTATTGCTTGAGCAAGCCGAGCAAAATCCGTTTCTCGAACGCTTCTACAAAAACCCGAAGCAATCGGCACTGGCGACGCAGTTATTCTTTCTGTTTCAGCGCGCGCAGCAAATTCAGGATTTGCGCCAGGGCGATTTGTTTTCACCGGCGCATGTGACTGATTTCCTGATCGCGAAAGATCCATTGTTTGCGCGCATCAACCTCGATGCCGACGAATTTGCGCTCTACGAAAAGGTCTACGAGCAACTCACGCTCGACGCGCCCACTCCCGATCTGGTGATTTATCTGCAGGCGCCCACCGATGTACTGATGCAGCGCGTGCGTCAGCGCGGCATCGGCTACGAACAATCGATCGATGCGAATTACCTCGACAAAATCAATGCTGCCTACAGTGAATTTTTTCTGTATTACGACGATGCTCCCTTGCTGATCGTCAATGCCGCACAAATCGATTTTGCCCACAGCGATGACGACTTCGCCCTCTTGCTGGAGCGAATCTGCTCGATCCGTCACGGCCGTCACTTCTTCAACCCCGCCGTACTCTGATCGCTCTCTGCGCAGATCTCATGTAAACCCTTCGCCATGTAAACCCATCGCCATGCAAACCTATTGTGTCGGCGGGCAGGTTTGCGCAAACTCTCCCGCTCCCGATTTGAGGTCGTCGCCATGTCCAGAATCAGCGTCACGCAACTGCAGGCCAGAAAAGCCAATGGCGAAAAATTTGCGGTGATCACAGCCTACGACGCGCTGTTCGCGAAGGCGGCCTCGGACGCGGGCATCGAAGTCATTCTGGTCGGCGATTCGCTCGGCATGGCGTGGCAGGGACAGGACAGCACGCTGCCCGTCACCCTCGACGATATGGCCTACCACATCGCCGCGGTAAAGCGCGGGCGGCCGGATTCGCTCATCATCGGCGACCTCCCGTTCGGCACTTACATGACGCCCCCGCAGGCAATGGATAGCGCCGCGCGCCTGATGCAGGCCGGCGCGCAGGCGGTGAAGCTGGAAGGCGGCACCTGGCTGCTCGAAACCATCCGTCTGCTGACCGAGCGCGGCATGCCGGTGTGCGCGCACCTGGGCCTCACGCCGCAGTCGGTCAACCTGTTTGGTGGCTACAAGATTCAGGGGCGCACACCCGAGCAGGCGCAGCGCATCATCGACGATGCCAAGGCAGTGGAAGCGGCGGGCGCGGTCATGCTCGTCGTCGAGTGTGTGCCCAGACAGCTGGGGCAGGCGATCAGCGAAGCGCTGCAGATCCCTGTCATCGGCATCGGCGCGGGTCCGGCTACCGATGCGCAGGTGCTGGTGTTACCCGACATGCTGGGCCTGAATGCAAAACCGCCCCGCTTCGTTCGCAATTTCATGCAGGGCGCGGGCAGTATCCAGCAGGCTTTGGCCGATTATCGAAATGCGGTCGTGACGGGTAACTTCCCCGCTGCCGAACATTGTTTCGATTGATTGCGGTAACTTCGTATTGAGATTTATTGATACGAGGCCACACTTCTGAGCATGCAGCAACATCTGCACAATTTTGTGCTTCTTTAGGTAACAAACGAATGAAAATTTTGTTACCAAAAATTGTTGAACGCCCTATATGATTGCGGCATACTCTGCCGCCTCCGGCCCACTGCACAGATAATGTGCAACCTCGCCAGAGCGGAACTGATACTCCAGGGGACAGTGATACACGGACTGGAACACTGTTATCGATGTCGAACATCCGGCGGGATCATTGCGTGATATGAAAGTATTCGCCCAGACCGCAACGCTGCGCACTGCCATCGCCGCCGAAAAGCGCTCCGGCAAGCGCATTGCTTTTGTTCCGACGATGGGCAACCTGCACGAAGGCCATATTCAGCTCGTCCATCGTGCCCACAGGGAAGCGGATATCGTCGTTGTCAGCATTTTCGTAAACCCGCTTCAGTTCGGCCCGACCGAAGATCTCGATAAATATCCCCGCACGCTCGCCGCTGACAAGGAAAAGCTGTTCGCTGCCGGCGCCAATTACCTGTTCGTTCCCACCGTCGAGGAAATGTACCCCAACGGCATGGAGTCACAGGTCAAAGTCAGTGTTCCCGACCTGTCCGATACGCTTTGTGGCAGCAGTCGTCCCGGTCACTTCACCGGCGTTGCTACCGTTGTCACCAAGCTGCTCCAGATCGTGCAGCCCGATGTGGCCATTTTTGGCGAGAAGGATTTTCAGCAGCTGGCGATCATCCGCAAGCTCACCGGCGATCTGTGCATGCCGATCACGATTATCGGCGAGCAGACTGCCCGCGCCGTCGATGGCCTCGCGCTGAGCTCGCGCAATGGCTATCTGACCGAGGAAGAACGCCGCGTCGCCCCCGTATTGCACCGCGCCCTGCAGGATTGCCGTGCGGCGATCGCCTGCGGTTTCGACAGTTACGGCGACCTCGAACAATACGCCGTGGATTCGCTGCGCAATGCAGGCTTCAGACCCGACTATGTCTCCGTGCGTGACGCCTATACTTTGGGCCCGGTCACGCTCGACACCGAAAAGCTTGTCATTCTGGCCGCAGCCTATTTAGGTCGCACCCGCCTGATCGACAACGTGACTCTCAACCTCAATCCCAGCCAGGACTGGGGCATGCTCGCCACCGTTTAAGCGGTTGCAGCGATCGCCCGAGGAATTCGTATGCAATCAATCATGCTCAAATGCAAACTCCACAAGGCCCGCGTCACCCACGCCGTACTGCATTACGAGGGCTCCTGTGCCATCGATGGCCGCCTGCTCGATATGGCCGGCATTCGCGAGTATGAGCAAATCCAGATTTACAACATCACCAATGGCGAGCGCTTCACGACTTACGCCATTCGTGGCGAAGAGGGCTCCGGCATTATCTCGATCAACGGCGCCGCCGCACACAAAGCCAACGTAAGCGATGTCATCATCATTTGCGCGTACGCCAGCTACACCGAAACCGAACTCATCAACTTCAAGCCGCGCCTGATCTATCTGAATGAAGATAACAGCGTGAGCCATTCCGCCAACGCCATGCCGCTGCAGGTGGCGTGAGCAGGCTGAACGATTTTTTTTGCGAACATCACAGGTCTCGCAAAATCCGGGGGAGCATGGCTCCCCTTTTTTTATTTCAGTTTTTCCGCGTTTGGAGTAGCTTTAGCGCCAGCTTCGTTCGCCACGAACGACTGCCAACACACCAATATTGACGCGCTCTCCATTGCATGCGCTTTTTAAATAACAACAGGATGTCGATCATGCAAGATTCGAAAATCTATCCCGTTCCTTCCGCTCTCGCTGCCACCGCGCATATCGATCGCACTCGCTACGATCGGATGTACCGCGCCTCGATCGAGCAGCCCGAACAATTCTGGCCGGAACAGGCGGATAAATTTTTAAGCTGGAAACAGCGCTGGCAATCGGTGCGCGAATTCGATTTCCATACCGGCGATGCCAAATGGTTCAGCGGCGGCAAATTAAACGTCAGCGAAAATTGTATCGACCGTCATCTCGCCACGCGCGGCAATCAGACCGCGATCATCTGGGAAGGCGATAATCCCGGCGAAGATTCGCACATTACCTACAACGAATTGCACAGCGCTGTCTGCCGCATGGCGAATGTGCTGAAACAGCAGGGCGTGAAAAAAGGCGATCGCGTCTGCATTTACATGCCGATGATTCCCGAAGCGAGTTACGCGATGCTCGCCTGCGCGCGTATCGGCGCGGTTCATTCGGTTGTATTCGGCGGCTTCTCACCCGAAGCATTGAAAGACCGGATTCTCGATTCGGATTGCCGCGTTGTCGTCACTGCCGATGAAGGTCTGCGCGCAGGCAAACATATTCCGCTCAAGGCGAATGTGGAAACAGCACTGGCGCATTGTCCGAATGTAAAGACGGTGTTGACGGTGCGGCGTACCGGCAACGCGGTGCCGTGGAAGGAAGGCCGCGATATCTGGTATCACGACGCGATAAAAAATATCGGCGATCAATGCGCGCCCGAGCCGATGGATGCGGAAGATCCATTATTCATTTTGTACACGTCGGGATCGACCGGAAAACCCAAAGGCGTTCTGCATACGACAGGCGGTTATTTATTGATGGCCGCAATGACCCATCGATATACATTCGATTATCGCGACGGCGAAATTTACTGGTGCACTGCCGATGTCGGCTGGGTCACCGGCCACACCTATATCGTTTACGGCCCGCTCGCGAACGGCGCGATTACGCTGATGTTCGAAGGTGTGCCGACTTATCCGGATGCATCGCGCTTCTGGCAAGTGATCGACAAACACAAGGTCAATACGTTCTACACCGCACCGACTGCATTGCGCTCATTAATGGGTGCAGGCAATCACTTTGTCACGCGCACCTCGCGCGCCTCACTTCGTCTGTTAGGAACCGTGGGTGAACCGATCAATCCCGAGGCTTGGGAATGGTATTACCACACGGTCGGCGAAGCGCGCTGCCCCATCGTCGATACGTGGTGGCAAACCGAAACTGGCGCGCACATGATCACACCGCTGCCGGGTGCAACCGATCTGAAACCCGGTTCGGCATCGCTGCCATTTTTTGGCGTTGAAGTTGCCCTGCTCGATAACGATGGAAAGGAAATCGAAGGTGCAGGCGAAGGCAATCTGGTTATCAAGGCATCGTGGCCTGGCCAGATTCGCAGCGTGTTCGGCGATCATCAGCGCATGACCGATACCTATTTCAAGCCGTACCCCGGCTATTACTTCAGCGGTGACGGTGCGCGCCGTGATAAAGATGGCTATTACTGGATAACCGGCCGCGTCGACGATGTGCTGAACATATCCGGCCATCGCATGGGCACGGCGGAAATCGAAAGCGCGCTGGTATTACACCCCGCAGTCGCCGAGGCCGCCGTGGTCGGTTATCCGCACGACATCAAGGGCCAGGGCATTTATGCGTACGTAACGCTGATGACCGGCGCCGAACCGACCGAGGCATTGCGCAAGGAATTGCTCGACATGTGCGCAAAGGAAATCGGGCCAATCGCGAAGCCCGATCTGATCCAGTGGGCGCCCGCATTGCCGAAAACGCGTTCGGGAAAAATCATGCGGCGCATTCTGCGGAAAATTGCTGCGAACGAACTGGACAATCTCGGCGACACGTCGACGCTGGCAGACCCCGGTGTGGTGCAGCAGCTTATCGATCATCGATTGAATAAATAAGTATTTCTGACCAGGTTCTGACACGGAATTAAAAAAGGCCGCTCAATCGAGGCGGCCTTTTTATTAATGCGATTTTCGATCAATGTCCCGCCAGCGGTGACGCCTCATGATCGTTCGCCATTTCACCTTTGCGCAAACGATGATGCACACGCGGATCGTGTTTGAATATCTGCGGCATCAGCGAGCCGATCACCATGCCGAGCGCGCTCGCGATCAAACCCGCACCCTGCGGTGTCAGAACTTCCAGCCACTGCACAGCCTGGAAAATTACCGAAACGGGCGCGGGAAACCCGGCGATCGCTTCGGCAGAAATTTCGGCGCTGACAAGCAATATCACCCACGTGGTGATGCCGGCGAAAATGGCAAACAACGCGCCCTGATTGGTTGCGCGCGACCAGTAAACGCCAGCCACCAGCGGTATGAATGCGCCGACCAGTGTCACCTGATAGGCGCTGCCGACCATTTCGTAGATGCTCGCATCGGAATGGATCGCGTAGAGCGTCACCAGCACCGTAAAGCACGCGGTCGAAATTCGCATATTGCGCAGCAGCTGTTTATCGCCCATGTGCGGAAACATGGGCTTCAAAATATTTTCGGCAAATGTCACCGACGGTGCGAGCAAGGTTGCCGAGGCGCAGCTTTTGATCGCCGACAGCAGTGCACCGAAAAATAATATCTGCGCAATCAGTGGCGTTCTTTCCTGCACGAGCGTCGGTAGAATTCTTTGCGAATCGACTTCCATGACCCGCGCAACCATCGCCGGATCGATCAGCGTTGCCGCGTAAACCAGAAAGATCGGCACGAAGGCAAACACGAAATACAGCGAACCGCCGAGTACGGAGCCCCACACCGCGATATTTTCCGTTTTCGCGGACTGCACGCGCTGGAACACATCCTGTTGCGGCATCGAGCCGAGCATCATCGTGCACCAGGCTGCCACGAATGCGGCGATTGCCGGAAAATTCGCGTCGGGCCAGAAATCGAATTTCCCCGCTGCCATCGCGTGCTCGACCACGGTGCCGACACCGCCCACCTGACCCGCCACTTCATTGCCGATCCATAGCAGGCCGATCACGATGATGATCATCTGGATGAGATCGGTGATCGCAACGGCCCACATCCCGCCGAAATAGGTATAGATGAGAATCGTCACGGAGCCGATCCACATGCCCGCGACTTCCGAAATCGCGCCGGCGGAAACGATATTGAATACGAGGCCGAGCGCGATAATCTGCGCGGCGACCCAGCCGAGGTACGACAGCACGATCGCAACCGTGGTCAACACCTCGACGGCGCGTCCATAGCGACGCTTGTAGAAATCGCCGATGGTCAGCAGCCGCATGCGATAAAGCGGACGCGCGAAAAACAGACCGACCAGAATCAGGCAGAGCGACGAGCCGAATGGATCCTCGATGATGCCGCCGAGATTTTCTTCGAGAAAAGTTGCCGGAATACCGAGCACGGCCTCGGAGCCGAACCATGTGGCAAATACCGTGGCAGTCACCATGTAAAACGGCAGATGACGGCCGGCAACGGCGAAATCACTGGCATTCTTGACGCGCAGCGATGCCCACAATCCAATCGCCACGGAAATAACCCAGTAGCCGATAACGAACCATAGCAACAAGATGGCATTCCTCTTTTTAGAATATTTTTTCTATGTCGACAGGCACGCGAGCCGGGCGGCTCACCGCGCTCTTCGCGGGCAATACACCAGCGGAATAAACGCGCTCGGAAATTGCGCGGGCGAATTGTAGCGCAGGCCGCCAGGGCCGTGTAGGCGACGCCGGCGGATCGGATTTGCGCACCGGCTCAATGATCGGTGCGCGATTTATGCAGGGCGTATCGACGACAGGCCTCACCGAAATTTTCCAGCAGCGTGCGACAAAACGGTGTGGTTTGCGCGAACCATTCGGGATGCCACTGCACCGCACAAGTGAATGCCGCCGCACCCGGCAATGAAACTGCCTCGATCAATCCATCGGCTGCAAGAGCCTCGATACGCAGACCCGGAGCGAGCTGATCGATGCCCTGACCGTGAACCGAATTTACCTCGACCTCACCCGCGGCCGACAGCGCCGCCAGCATGCCCCCGGCCTGCAGACTCACGCGATGCGCAAGCGAATATTGTTGCTCGACAGGCGCGGCCTTATCTTCGCGATGATCGAACCGGCCGGCAACGCGATGCACGCGCTGATGCAGCGTGCCTCCTAACGCCACATTCATTTCCTGCAACCCGCGACAGATGCCGAACACGGGAACGCCCATCGCAACGGCCGTGCGAATCAGCGCAAATGTGGTTTCGTCGCGCAACCGGTCGCGGGGGCTGTGCGGCTGTTCGGATGCCTGCCCGTAAAATTCGGGCTCGATATTGGAAGCACCGCCGGTCAGCAGCAAACCGTCGAGCCGCTGTAACAGCGCACAGTGGTCGAGACGCTGCGCGAGCGATGGAATGATGACTGGAATGCCGCCGCACGCCTCGATAATGGCTACCGGATAATGCTCCTCGACCCGATGCCAGTAATAACCATCGGCGGCCATTCTTTCGCAGGTGGTACCAATCAATGGTTTCATTTCACACGATCGACCCGGTAGAACTAAATCAAAAAAGTCACATCCAAACCGCTACCTGTCCATCCGATAATTTCCTCGCGAGCGCACGATCATGTCCATTCGTCACGCTGCCTCTTCACTCCGCTCCACATCATTTATTCAGCGCGCCTCGACCGTCTGCTGCAGCGGCTTCCTGTTTTTCACTGCAATATTTTCAAGCACGGTTTATGCCGGGAGTGATGACACATTTCTCACGAAACTGAACGAGCTGGGATACGAACAGGGCGAGACAGTGGATCGCGTCGAACATTATCGCGTCAACGGCTGGAATTATATCGACGACCGGCACATCGTGATTTACGCCGGCCCCGGTCACCGGTTTCTGATTACCACGCTGACCGACTGCCGCGATTTGAGTTCCGCTGAAAATATCGGCTTCACCACCACGACAAACAGCCTGACAAAATTCGATAAACTCATCGTGCGCGGTGTTGGCGGTATCGTGGAAAACTGCGCGCTGAGTGAAATTAGATCGTTGATCAAACTCCGAAAAAACCCCTAGCAATCACTCTCTTTACGAATACTCGAACTCACTATAGGATGCCTGGACGGTGCAATTGATATGCGCCGCCAATCTAACAATTCAAATAAGGTATTCCCGAATGAAAATCAATAAGTATCTCCTGGCTCTCGCCTGCGGCATTGCCGTGTCTGCCCATGCTGAAAATAACTTTTATGTACTCGGTAGCGTTGGTCAAAGCCATGTAAAGCTGGACAAAGGCGATTTCGACTCCGAATTAGAAAATGAAGGTTTCATCGTTAACTCATCCGATCTCGACAAAGATGATACCGGCTACAAAATTCAGTTCGGCTATCAATTCAATCCCTACTTTGCCGTAGAGGGTGGCTACGTAGATTTTGGCTCGGCCGACTATAAAGCCAATGTCAGCGGCGTTGCTGCCAAAGCAGAGTTTGAAGCTACCGGCTGGAATATCAATGTCCTGGGACTCATACCCTTTACCGACACATTTTCCCTCGTGACAAAATTCGGTTTCATTCGCTCCGATGTCGATGTCACAGTAAGCGCATCGGCCGGCGGAGTGTCGATCTCCGAATCGGAAAGTGGCAAACATATCAGCACGCTTTTCGGTTTTGGCGCACAGTACGCATTCACGAAGAATCTGGCAGTGCGTGCTGAATTCGAAAACTATAACGCTGTCGGTGATGACAGCAAGACCGGCGAGGCGAACATTCAACTCATCTCTGCCGGAGTGGCTTTCAAGTTTTAACCCGCCTTGTGACACGCCAGCTCAACGCTGGCGTGTCATTTCATCTATGCCCGGCCGCGTAATTCCTCCAGTTCGAAATCGAACACATCCGTAAACAGACATTCACGACGCAGACGTTCGTATTCTTCGAGTCGCCACTGCTCGGCGGCGGGCACGATGCCTTTCGCGATTGCATTCGTTAATTGTTGCGCGAAGGTGTCGCCGGTGATTTCACCTTTGCGATGCGCTCTACGCAGTGCGATCAGATGCGGCTCGATTTCGTGCAGTAGCTGGAACGTCATTTCGAGACGGCCGTGCGCATCGTTTTCGTCGTGCGTCTGATAACACTGCGCGCTGATTGCATCGCGCACCGCGCTCGGCTGCATGATTGCCATCCCCAGTTCATGCGTGAGCCGATCCGAGGCATGCCGCACCGGCATCCGCAGCGGAAACGCGAGATGTTTGAGAATCCATCCTATCGAACGGATCGGAAAGTTTTCGTAGAAGCCGATGAGTGCGCGCTGTGCCGAAACAAAACTTTGCCGCAACGCAAACTCGGCGTGGATATCGTTGATGTTATCGGCGGCCGCTTTATCCGCCGACGATGAATTCTCCGCCGCTAATTTCGCGTGGTATTTCAGAATGCTGCTCGCGATAAATAATTGACTCAGCACATCGCCCAGCCGCGCCGATAACATTTCGCGAATTTTCAGATTGCCGCCGAGCACGAGCAGGCTGATATCGGCCGTCACCGCGAGCACCGCGCTGAAACGATCGATGGCCTGATACCACGGTTTCGCAAATACCGACGAGCTTGCCGGTGCCTTCGCCAGTAAATTCGGCGCGATACCCAGCACCACCATGCGCACAAAACGGCTCAGGGTGAAGCCGATATGTTTGAATAATAATTTATCGAATTTCGCCAAATTTTCCGGGCTATCGGGCTGCGCGAGTAATTCGAACTCTTCGAATAGATACGGATGACAGCGCATCGCGCCCTGGCCAAAAATCATGAGCGAACGCGTCATGATATTTGCGCCTTCGACAGTGATTCCGATCGGCACCGCCTGATAAGGAATCACCATCGGATTGCGCGGGCCCTGTTGAATGCCGCGCCCGCTCAATACATCCATCGAATGATCGATGGCGACGCGCATCATTTCCGTCGAATGATATTTTGCGATTGCCGTAACCACGGATGGCGAACCGACCGCGAGTGCGCTCATCACCCAGTGCCGCATCGCTTCGAGCGTGTACGCAATACTTGCGATTTCTGCCGTCGCTTCCTGCACGCCTTCGAATTTCCCGATGGCGGTATGGAACTGTTCGCGGATGCGTGCGAATGCACCCACCGAGCGATAACAGATTTTGCTGCTCGCCGTGGAAACCGCCGGCAGCGAAATACCGCGGCCAGCGCCGAGACAGTGCATGAGCATGCGCCAGCCTTTTCCTGCCATCGCAGGGCCGCCGATGATCCAGTCGACAGGTACGAAAACATCGTGACCGTTCACAGGACCATTCATGAAAGGCGCGCCGGGATTGTGACGCAGGCCGGTTTCGACACCGGGATGTTTCGCCGGTAATAACACGCAGGTGATGCCGTAATCGATCTTGCTGCTATCGCCCAGCAAATGATCGGGATCGAATAATTTGACCGCAAGACCGATCACTGTTGCGACAGGTGCGAGCGTGATCCAGCGCTTCGCGAAATTCAGACGCATGCCGAGAACACGCTCACCATTGTATTCACCGAAGCAAACAATACCGGTATCGGGAATCGCGCCCGCATCGGAGCCGGCCTCGGGTCCGGTCAAACCGAAGCAGGGAATTTCTTCGCCGCTGGCGAGACGCGGCAGCCAGTAATTTTTTTGTTCGTCGGTGCCAAAATGCAGCAGCAATTCACCGGGGCCGAGCGAGTTCGGCACCATTGCGGTGACGCCTGCGGTAATCGAACGCGTGGTCAGTTTCGTCATCACGCAGCTCTGCGCGAAGGCGCTGAAGCCGAGACCACCGTATTGCTGCGGAATGATGAACGCGAAAAATCCTTTGGTTTTTAAAAACTCCCAGACGGGCTGCGGCAGATCTTTTATTTCGTGATGAATTTTCCACTCGTCGAGCATGCCGCACAGTTGCTCGACTTCGTTATCGAGAAACGCCTGCTCGCGCTCGCTGAGTGTGGGCAATCCGGTTTTTTCGAACCATTGCCAGTCGGGTTTTCCGGAAAATAATTCCTTGTCCCACCACGCCACGCCCGCTTCGAGCGCTTCGCGTTCGGTGACGCTCATGGGCGGCAGTAATTTTGCAAGTTGCACTTTTAATTTCGCGCTGATCAGCCGCGTGCGTAAAGGCGGAACATTCAGCACGAGCAGCACCGCAACGAGCGGCGCCCACAAAAATACCGAGTGCAGCGCGGGGCTGATAAATCCCAGCAGCCACCACGCGAATAACGCCAGCAGCGATCCCAGCCATAAAGCCACTTCGCCATAAAACAGCGCTGCGATGATGAACAGCCATACCACGATACAAACCAGAAAGATCATCTTGAGCTCCCAATGTCTTTTAATAGCCTGAGCTTCTTATCTGCCGCGTCTGCAGTTTAGCCATTCTTTGATTTAAATAGGTGTTATGGATTAAATAGCCGACCCGTTGCGCAAGATGGGCGATACTCAACGAAGACGGCCGTCGTACAAGGAGAACCGCTATGCGACACATCCCGCAAATGGTGGCAGTGATGACCCCCTTTCCCTATCACATCGCCGCCGACGCCATGCTCGCCGAGGCCGTCGCGATGATGGGCGAACACAATGTCGGTCATCTTCCGGTTTTCGATGGCGGCGATATCGTGGGCATTCTGTCCGAGCGCGATATCGAGCGTGCGAAAATTCCGGGGCATCCGCTGCGCGATGAAACCGAATTGCGTGTCGGCGATGTGTGCACGCAGCGCCCGTATTTTGTCGATGTCGCCGACCCGCTCGATCGTGTGCTGGAGGTGCTCGTCGAGAAACGCATCGGCTCTGCCCTGGTTCTCAAGGAAGGCGAGCTGGCCGGTGTCTTTACCGCGGTCGATGCCTGCGCGCTGCTCGCGCATATGCTGCGCGAACAATTCGGACCGACGCCGCCCGGCACTGAAGCAGCCTGATCCCATCCGCCCGAACGCGCAGCGCGGCATCAAACTTCGGTAATACATTCGCGCGCTCTTACGATAGCTAAATGATATTGGCACCGCGGCACTTTTGCCGCGATACTGCCGGCCCCACGGCCCAAGCAGCCGTGGCGTTGCGATGGCTGCCGTTGTCGGGGTGGGACAACGCGGATGACCGCAGACAAGGTGAATGCAACAGAAGCAAAAGAAATAGCGCAGATTACTCTGCCAACTCGCTAACGGTTTAACCGCAGCGAAACTCGTATTTTAAAAATATCTAATCAAGACGAGAAAAGTCGATTGGAAACGGAGAAATCGACGTGAAGTGGCTTTGCCTGCTTGCAGCCCTGACAGTGCAGCTACCGACCGCATGGGGGGCAGAACCGGAATCGACCCGGCCCTCTGTCAGCGAGGGCCGGCTGTTTTTATCCAGTGCGGAAAGTCTGCGTAAACAGCCCGTCCACCTGGACGGCAGCTGGCACTTCGTGCCCGACCGCTGGCTGACACCGGCGGAGGTCGACTCCACCACGCCCGGCAACGAATGGGCGCACGTACCGGGCGGCAGACCCGGCAACGCCACCGGCATCAGCACCTACTGGCTGAATGTCGGGATCGATAACCCCATTCCCGAATCGAGCACCCTGTTCTTTCAACACATCTGCGGTGCGGCCACGGTTTATTTTTATCGCGAGGGCAGCGGCTACAACACGCCGCTGCTGACCGCCGGCCAGCTGGGCGCCGATGCGGCTCGCGAAAAAATCAGCGGCAACAATCTGCTCCTCAACCTCCCGCCCCTCCTTGCCGGCAAATACACCTTACTGATCCAGCAATCCAACTTTCATCTGCGCGAAGGCGGCCTTTGCGGCACGGTCAGCTGGGGTCTGAGTTCAACGCAAACCTATCTGCGCACCATCGACATCGTAAAGAACACGGTCATCGCGACCATGCTGCTGAGCCTTGCGCTCGGCTCGCTGATGCTGGGTTCGCAAAACGGCGAACGCGCCGCGCCGTGGCTGGCGCTGATGTGCCTCTCCTGCGCCGTACTTATCGCTTTTAACAGCGGCCTGCTCGGCAATCTGATGCCACCCGATAGCGAATGGCGCGGCAGCCTGGATTACATCGGCATATTCACCGCGCTGATCTGGCTGCCGCCGGCTCTGCTCATGGTGTTTCGCTACACCTTCGCCATTGCGCTGGCGCGCTGGCTGGTGCTGACCAATCTGATCGTGCCGGCGGTGCTCACCGTGGGCGTGGCGCTATCGGTATCGTTTTTCGCGCAGCACCCGCAGATTCTCACCGTGGTGTGGAGTGCGCAAACCATCATCGCCTTCGGCGTTCTCTTTTCGGCCTGCCAGCGCCGCCGCCAGTACGCGTGGGTCGCGCTGGCAGCAACGGTGCTGCTCGTGCTCGCCACGCTGTACGATCTCTATCGATTTTTCACCTACGGCGTCATCGAAATTCTCAGCCCTTACGCCGGCGCGTTTCTGGCAGCGGTACACGGCGGCATCTACACGCTGAAAGTCGGCGCGTCGTATCAGCTGGCGGCGCGCTTATCGGCGCATCTGCAGGAGGAAGTCGATTTGCGCACCCGCGAACTGCGCGAGAAAAATCACAACCTCGAACAAACGCAGAACGCCTTGCAGCGCGCCAATGAAAATCTGCGCGAGCTGTCGGTGACCGACGGCCTCACCCGCGTCTACAACCGCATGTATTTCGAGCAGCAGTTCGAAAAGGAATGGCGGCGCTGCGCACGTCAGGCGTTGCCGCTTTCGATTCTGATGATCGACGCCGATCACTTCAAACAGCTCAATGATAGCGCCGGCCATCTCGTCGGCGATTTATGCCTGCAGGCAATCGCGCAGGAGACACTCAATAATTTCAAACGCTCGGGCGAAGTCGTGGCGCGCTACGGCGGCGAGGAATTTATCGTGCTGCTGCCCGACACCAATCAGAGCAAGGCATTGGCAGCCGCGGAAGGTTTGCGCACGGCCATCGAGCGGCTGTCCGTTACCGACAGCGATGGCAGATCGTTCCGCGTGACGATCAGCGTCGGCGTGAGCACCACAGTGCCCGGAATCGATCAACGCCCCGAGCAGCTGATCGCCACTGCCGACGCCGCGCTGTACGAAGCCAAAGATGCTGGACGCAATCGCGTGCACAGCATTCCCATCATCGCCTCGCGCGCGGCGATGACGCAGCAGAAACTGCATCTCTGACGTCGCGCGACATTCCCGGTGCAGGGACTGTCATTCCTCGCAGGACTGTCACTCCTCGCAAGGCCGTCATAGCCACAGTCCGCACACCAGAAGTCTGGATTCCCAGCAGCTCTGCCGCTGCGCAGAGTTCGCTGTGATCTGGCCATCCACGCGCCGGCTTTCGGTGCTTCCGGCGTCTCGCTCATCAATGTCTAACTGTCGGCGGCATCGCCATCACGCTCCCGGATCGCGCTCGTCACTGCGGGCGTGGCGGCTGTTGTCACCGGGGCTTTGCTGCCGCGCTTCAGCCGAATCGACACCAGATGCTGCCGTGCATTCCCGGCGGCACGCTGGCCCGTGTAACTCGATTCGATGACTTTCGCATCGACACCGCGGCTCATCAGATATTCGCTCACCTGCTGCACGCGCTGTTTAGCCAGCTGCAAATTTTCGAGACGGCGCGGTTTATCGTTACTCACGCCGTGAATTTCAAAATGCGTCACCGAGCGATCGAGCGCGATATAACGCAAAATAAAATCGATCTTCTTTTGCGCCTTCGCGCTCAGCTCGCTTTGTTCGAGAGGGAATTCGATAACGGTGTGCTTGACGTCTTCGAAGGTGAACGGCGCCAGCTGCGCGATACATTCGCTGTACTGACGATACGCGGCGCGAAAATTGATGGGCGATAACGCCACGCTCGCGGCCTGATTCGAATCTTCGCTCAACGGGCGGACGAACGTCGGCATGAGCCCCGCGTTCAGGCTATCGAGCAATTTCTGCGCGGGCGCAGCGGCCAGCTGCAATGGTTCGCCACCCTCGGCGACTTCGATCGCACCCAGCGCCATAGGCACGCGCGCGGCGTTCCAGTAGGGAGCAACCGCATCGAGCCTGGAAGGGCCCGCAATCAGCGGGTTTTTCTTCGAGCGCAGCAAGAAGCGCTGACTATCGCCCGCCGCCTCGAAAACCGCCTCGCCGAAGCGCGGCACCACCTGGGAAAGCCTGCACGCCAAAGGTGAGCGCTGCACCTGCCAGTGCGCCTGATCCATCGTCGCCATGTACGTTTCGGCCACGGTTTCGATGGCCATCGAAGCGAGCAGACCGAATGCGCAAAACCGCCAGTAATTCATCGCTAACGCTATCTCGCTATTACATCGATACAACAATAATTACGCCGATACCGGGTAGTCACCGCTGCCAGGCATTCACACCGACACCGGGTCAGCCGCCGGCCCGCGGTTTAATCCGCACGGCGATTGCTGTAGCATGCGCGCTCTATCCCGCCAGCCGTTATCGCCGTTTTTGTATGACCGAACTACGCATCATTCGCCCCGACGACTGGCATGTGCATCTGCGCGATGGCGCCGCACTGCCGCACACGACCGCCGCCATGGCACGCTATTTCGGCCGCGTCATCGTCATGCCCAATCTGGTACCGCCGGTGCTCGACACGGAACAGGCGCTGCGCTATCGCGAACGCATCATCGCCGCCCAGCAAAATTGTGAGCGCGCTTTCACACCGCTCATGGTGTTGTATCTGACCGACAATACTAGACCAGAGGAAATTGCTGCGGCGAAGAAATCAGGGTACGTATTTGCCGCAAAACTCTATCCTGCGGGTGCCACCACAAATTCGGATTCGGGCGTCACCGATTTGCAACGCATTTATCCTGCACTGGAAAGCCTGCAAAAACATGGCATGCCACTACTGGTGCACGCTGAAGTGACCGACGCACACATCGATGTTTTTGATCGCGAAAAAATATTTATCGAACGACACCTTAAAAAAATCGTCAGCGATTTTCCAGCACTGAAAATTGTCTTTGAGCACATTACTACCGCTGATGCTGTCGCTTTCGTCAAAGAATCGTCAGTGAATATCGGCGCGACAATCACTGCACATCACCTGCTCTACAACCGCAATCACATGCTGGCCGGAAATATTCGGCCGCATTTTTATTGTCTGCCGATTCTGAAACGCGGCGATCATCAGCAGGCGTTGATAGCAGCAGCGATCTCGGGCAATCCGAAATTCTTTCTCGGCACCGACTCGGCACCGCACGCGCGCAGCAAAAAGGAAGCGAGCTGCGGCTGTGCGGGCTGCTACACCGCCTACGCCGCCATCGAGTTGTACGCGGAAGCATTCGATCGCGCTGGCGCGCTCGATAAGCTGGAAGCATTCGCGAGTTTTTATGGCCCCGATTTTTACGATCTGCCGCGCAATGACGATCACATCACGCTGCAACGTAAAAGCTGGAGCGCACCTGCGCAATTGCCGCTCGGCGACGATGTCGTGATTCCATTGCGTGCCGGCGAAGCGATCGAGTGGCAGGTAGTCGCAGGCTGAGGCGCATGGACAATTCCTACAAAGACAGTTTTAAAGACAACCCCGCCAAACACCCGCTTGCACTGCGTTTTCGCGGTTTTCTGCCGGTGGTGGTCGATATCGAAACCGGCGGCTTCAATTCGCGCACCGATGGCATTCTCGAAATTGCGGCCACGACGCTGACGATGGATGACGATGGCAATTTACGTGTCGACGAAACCATCGACTTTCATGTGGAACCATTTCCGGGCGCCAATCTCGAACCCGCCGCGCTCGAATTTACCGGCATCGATCCGCATTGCAGCGAGCGCTGCGCACAGCCCGAAATGATTGTCTTCGATGAGCTCTTCAAATTCGTGCGCAGCAAAGTCAAACAGCACAATTGCACGCGTGCGGTTTTAGTCGGTCACAACGCGCATTTCGATTTAGGTTTTTTGCTCGCCGCAAGTGAACGCTGCAATATCAAGCGCAATCCCTTTCATCCGTTTTCGGTATTCGATACCGCAACGTTATCGGGGCTTGCGTTCGGTCATACCGTACTGGCGCGTGCCTGCCAGCTTGCCGGTATCGATTTCAACAATGCCGAGGCACACAGCGCGGCATACGACACCGAAAAAACCGCAAAATTATTTTGTCTCATCGTCAATCGCTGGCGCGAACTCGGCGGCTGGCAACCGTTCGATGTATTTATGGACGATGAAATTGGATAGGCAAAATAAAAAAGCCGGCGCATGCCGGCTTTTTTATTTGCGCAACAAACCGCTTAGAGTTTGCCGCTATTCTTCGCCAGATAATCAGCGACGCCAGCGGCATTCGCCTTCATACCCGAATCGCCTTTCTTCCAGCCCGCCGGGCACACTTCACCGTGTTGCTCGTGGAATTGCAACGCTTCGACCAGACGGAGGAGCTCATCGATATTGCGGCCAAGCGGCAAGTCGTTAACGATCTGCGAACGCACGACACCGTTCTTGTCGATGATGAATGCGCCGCGGAAAGCCGGACCACCGTTTGCAGTTTCAACATCGTAAGCGCGCGCGATATCGTGGCTGATATCTGCAGCCATCGTGTATTTCACCGGACCGATACCGCCCTTGTCGACCGGAGTATTGCGCCATGCACTGTGCGTGAATTTGGAATCGATCGATACCGCGATGACTTCAACGCCGAGAGCCTTGAACGCATCGACGCGATTGTCGAGCGCGATCAGCTCCGAGGGGCACACGAAAGTGAAATCGAGCGGATAGAAAAATACGAGACCGTATTTGCCCTTGATGGCTTCGCTCAGCTTGAAGCCTGCGGCCAATTCGCCATTGCCGAGAACCGCATCGCAGGTGAAATCCGGTGCGGGTTTGCCAACGAGTACGCCCATTGTCATCACTCCTTCAGTGTTGTGGAAAGCGGGTTAAACGAAATTATCCGTGCAAGAGAATTTACGAGAGTTGCGAGCGGCGCAGTCTATCAGAATCCCATGGCGGTTTTACGCCGGTTTCAAAACCCGAATCTCAACGCGCCGTGTGCGCCTGGGTCAGCATCCACAACTGCGCGACACGATTACCTGTGCGGCAGAAGGTGAGAACGGGTTTCGGCAGCGCATCCAGATACTGCACAAACTGATTGATATCCTGCTCGCCAATTTGATTCGGCACCACCGGCAGGTATTCGTACCGCAACCCCATCTGCGCCGCCTCGGCCGCCAGCACATCGGAAAGCGGCTGATCGGGCGCCTCGTGATCGGGGCGCGCATTGATTACCGTTCGAAATCCCTGTGCCGCGATCGCGGCGAAATCTCCGGGATGAACCTGACCGCAGGTCCAGAGCTCCGGAGCCAATTGCATCATTTGTTCGAGCGCCATTATCGATCCTCTCTATGCCGAAACAGAAAGGAGTTCATATTACCTCATGGCCCGGCGCCTACTGCCCCTGAAATCGCAGCGGCATTTCGGTCACGCCGCCGTTTTCATTCGGCACTTTCACCACCACATTCAAATTACCTTTGAAATCGGCTGGCGGTGTGCCCGCGAACGTGCCGGTTTTTGCATCGAAGCTCAACCACGACGGCAGCGGCTTTCCATCAGCCGTTGTCGCCTCCACTTTTTTACCTGCCGGTAGATTCGCCGGAATCGCGACGCTCGATTTGAATTCGCTGCCGGCGCTCATCGGCACGAGTGCACGACCTTCGGATTGAATCGACGTTTTCTGCACATCGAGCGACGCATCGACTTTATTCAAACCGATTTCACCGCTGCCGCTGACGACAGTGCTCTTCTCGACACCGCCGGCCGCATCGATATTTGTGTTGCCGCCCGCCGTCGCCTGGGTACCTTCGAGCACGATTTTTCCGCCCGACTGAATATTCAGATTACCGGCGGTATCGATACCCACCGTTTGATTTTCCACACCGCCACCGATTTCGGCTTTGTTGAGTTTTACACCGCCACCGGCAGCGCTGCCCGCAATACCGCCGTGAATATCCGTGCTTTTCGCCGCGGTTAAATTCACATCACCGCCCGCAGCGATATTGGTATCGCCACTGCTGCTCAACTGAGTACCTTCGAGATTGGCATCTTTGCCCGCTTTGATATCGGTGCCTTTGCCGCTCCTGATCGATGCCACCGTGGCCGTGCTCGATTTACCACCCTCGATCGCGAGACTCAAATCGCCGCTGCCCGTCGTCGATTTTGTTTTCCCACCCGCTGTATCAGTTTCGTTTGAGCTTTCGATGCCTCCGCCAATCGCCCCGCCGACGGAAAGGCTTTCCGAAGTGCTCTTCGCCGCTTTGATATTGACGTTGCCACCGGCATCGATCGCCGCAGTACCGCCCGCCTCAACTTGCGTGCCTTCAAGCGTGGCGTCCTTACCGGAACTCAATTTCAAATTGCCGCCGCTGCTGATGCTGCCGACTTTCGCCGTCGAACTATTTTCTTTCGAATATTCGGCGGAGGCTTCGAGGCCCGCACCTTTCGACGATGCATTGCCCCCGCTGTCGCTCTTGCCGCTGCTGCCCGTCGCCGATAATGACGCGCCGATATCGAGCGACTCGCTGCGACTGGTATCGCGCGCTGCATTGAACGCTAAATTATCTTTCGCGGAAATACTCGCATCGCCTGCACTCGCAATATCGGCACCTTCGAAGCTGGCATTTTTTCCTGCACTCACCGTTAAATTGCCGCCGGAATTAATTCCACCGACAACCGCCTGCGATGCCTCCGCACTCGATTTGTTGTAACCGCCTTCGATGCCGGTGTCGCCTTCCTTGCTGCCGGATTTACTCTTCGATAGGCTGAGGCTCGCAGAGACATCGAAACCTTCGGCGCTGCTTGTCTGCGTATTTTTCGCCGCATCGAACGTGACGTTGCCGCCGGCATCGATGCTTGCATCGCCACCCGAATTCAATTGCGTGCCTTCGAAACGCGCATCGTCCCGGGTTTTGATATTCAATTTGCCGCCGGAATTAATCGAACCGGTCACCGCCTCTGTCGACGACTCGCTCGATTGCTGCTCGCCGTAACCGCCAGCAATATCGAGTTTCGCCGCGCCGTCGGTGCCTTTGTTAATACCTGCTTTTAAATCGGCGTTGATATTACTGCTGCTCTCCGAACTGCTCGATGTATTTTGCGCGGCTTTGAAATCGAGCGAGCCGGCATCGATAGTGGTATCGCCAGCCGAAGTTAAATGGGTGCCTTCGAGCGAGGTCTTACCTTTCGACGTGCTGTTGATATTGCCGCCCGCCTTGATATTTGAGACCACCGCTTCGCTGCTGCTGCTCGTCGATGCGTCCTTTTGATTTTCGTAACTCAAATGCAAACCGGCGCCGACATTGGCACTCGCTCCGGCTTTGGTTTCGCCGCTGCTATCGGCACCGGCTTCAACACCTGCGTTAGCCTCGGCGTATGCACCGATTTTCGCGGTATTGGTTTCGCTGAACGATGAAGAGAACGTCGTATTCTTCGCCGCCCTGCTTTCGATTTCATTCGCGCTTTGTGTGAAATCGCCGCCCGCTTCGATTTGTGTACCCACGTCGGTAATTTTATCGGTTGCGGTGCGCGTCATATTGCCGCCCGATTTAATCGATGACGTTACCGCTGTGGTCGATCCCTCGGTGTTGCTCGTCTTTGTGTTCTGGAATTTATAACCCGCCTCAGCACTCGCTTCCACGCCCGCATCTGCACTCGCATCCGCAGTCGTCATGCCGATGCCATTCGCACCCGCTGTCGCATTCGCTTCCGCGCCCGCCTTGTTTTCGTTGTACCAGCCGACGGTGGTGGTATCGCTGGTAGTCGTTGTCGTTTTCACATCGTCGGCGGCGAGGAATTCCATGCTCTTCGCATTTAAATTCATATCGCCGCCGCTTTCGATCGACGAACCCTGCGTGGTCAATTTATTCGATGCATCGATCGACATATTGCCGCCCGCTTTGATCGCCGAACCCTGATTATTGATTTCGAACGAATCGGTGGTCGTCGTGCTCGTGCTCATGAACGTCACGTCGTTATTGTTGCTCGCCTCAGCCGAGGCGTTAGCATTCGCACGCGCGTCCATATTGTTCGAATCAGCGTTCGCGTCTGCCGATGCATTCGCACTCGCATTGTTTTCACTGCTGGCCATCAATCCAACGCTGGTTGTCGTGGTTTTTTCCGAACTCGTGTGAATATCCTGCGCTGCCAATACCTTCACGTCCTGCGCTGTGATATTCGCATCACCGCCCGTGTTAATTTCAGAGCCGACTAATTTGACGGTGTCTTTGGCATTGATGTTCGCATTGCCGCCGATATTGAGACTCGACGCAACGCTGGTTTGATCGAAGGTATTTTTCGTGGTCGTCGTGCTCTCGGCGAATTTCAATCCGCCGCTCGCACTCGCGGAAGCCTCCGCACCCGCCGATGCTTCCGCTCCCGCAGCACCATCACCCGACGAAGCACTCGATGCCGATTGGCTGCCCGACGACGAATCGCTGCTACCGGAATCGACTTTCATGAAAGTCGTCGTGGTCGTTGTCGTCGTGGTGCGATCGACATCCTTGCCCGCGAGAATATTGACGTTAGTGGCATTGATATCGGCATTGCCGGCGATATCGGCTTTGGAGCCTTCGAGCGTTAAATCTTTTCCTGCATTTAATTTCGCATCGCCGCCGACCGTGAGCGACGAGCCAACATTGCGGCTGTGGAAATCATTGGTATCGGTTTGCTCGATACCCGCGACACCGCCGCCGACGCCAACACCCGATGTTGTCGTGCTCGTGGTGGTTTCCGATGTGTTGGCGCGCGCGAGGAAATTAATATTGCCGCCCGCATCGATATCGGCATTACCGCCCGCGCTTACATCGGTGCCCGCAAACGTGACATCGTTTTTCGAGGTAACGGTGAGGTTTCCGCCCGCAGTCAAATTCGATTTAACCTGTTCGGTCGTGCTGGTGGTGGTTGTGGTTTCACTCGTGTTGAAACCGCTGCCCGAACTGCTGTGCGAGGTTTGTGTGGTTTTATTTTCAACCGTATCGAAAGTGACATTGCCGCCCGCTGCGAGCGCGGCATCGCCACCGGCTTTAACATCGGCACCGCGCACGGTGATGTCCTTATTGGCATCGAGCGATAAATTGCCGGTCGATTCGATCGAACCGGTTTTGCCGATGGTCGTCGCATAATTACCCGAGCCGCCGCTGCCCTCGGCGAAGGTTTGATTGACGATGCTGCCTTCGGTCGATGTCAGCGCAACATCACCGCCCCTGATAGTGCCGCTGGTGTTGGTGATATCGCCTTTCGAGGTGATATTCAGCGAATTATCGGCAACGATGGTGCCGCCCGTATTGGTGAGCGACGTTAAATTCATATCGATGTTGCCGCCGCCGATTACTGCGCCGTGTTGAATATTATCTTTGGTGGATTGCGCTAAAAATATTTGTGGCGCGAGAACTTTCTGACCCTGAACGGTAGTCTCGACCATCCACACCATATCCTCTTTCAGATTCTCCAATTGCTCGGGCGTTGGCGCCTCACCCCAGCTAATGCCCAATCGCTTCGCTTCGTCGGCGCCGTGCTCCATAAGCGCTTTCATCTGCTCCGCTTCATCGGCATAGCCTGCCAACAAACTCTTACCGGTTTGCGCAAGAATTTGCTGGCGCATTAAATACGCCTCGTAATTCGCATCACCTAAACGCTTGGTGACGACATCGGGATTGTAGCCATAGCGATCCATCAGATAATTCGAGCCGACAAAGGTCGAACCCACCGCATACAACGGATTGGTTTCAACTAAATATTCTGCTAGCGGATCTTTCTTAGTAAGGAAATATTCGTTGGGGCTTGCCGGTAACGTTAAATTCAAACCATTAAATGCGTACGCATTTTCTAGCGTCGCGACTGCTGCACCGTTTACCGTATTCGCGGAACCCGCGCCGGCTGGCGCTGTTGGCGATGTCGGTGTCGATTTAAGCACACCCGCCTTGTTGGTTAACGCAAAGCCCGATGCATGCAAATTGCCATTGCCGCCAATCGCGTAAATTCCTGCATCCACGGCCGGCGCATAATCCGTCGGTGTATGCGTCGTACCGTCGTCGATATTGTAGAAAATCGTGTAATGGAAAATATCCGGATTACCGACATCCTGGTAATCGTGCCAGTCGTGCCGGTAATCCATACGCTGCAGATGATAATCATCATTCACAAACTGTGCGCCAGCATCACTCGATGTGATAGTAATATCATTGGCGTTGATAACCCCGGCTAAATTGAGGGCATAGGTAAAGTTGCGAATAGTGATCGTGCCATTTGCAGCAGTGGCAAGGAGCAAAGGCTGCAACGCGGTCGTTGGAGTCGCACCGCTGTAAGACTGCACCCGATACCATGTCGCATGGTGATAACGATTTTGATCGGTTATAGCCACACTGGGGGAAGTGCCCCAGCTGCCAAGATTCTCCGTATACGCTTGATCGCCAGACCAGACGCGCGTATCACCACCGCTGATTTGATTTCTAAAATGATGATCGGCATCGATAGTTAAATTTCGCGCAGCAACAATATCGTGATTATTTTCGAAATCGTATGACGTAATGACGATATCGCCATTGGAAAAAATTGAATTCGCGATACTCGAATAATAATTGTGAAAAGTCGCGGTGCTGCTCAATGTCATCAAATTGCCCGCGTAAAGCGTCGCATAGTTGCTGAAATTGCCGGCAGTCGCGCGGGCCGTCAAATTGTGCGCGGCAGAGATCGCACCGTTGTTGACGTTGCTTATCGACGGTGTGGTCAACGTCAGATCATTGGTCGAATAAATCAGGCCGTTATTCGTAAATGCATTGACCAACGTTATCGATGAAGTGCCGCCGCCGACAATGGCCGACGTGGTGGCCGGCATGCTCAATGTGTCCAGTGCGAGGGTCATGTTGCCAGTTGAATTGACTTTCGCACCTGAATTCACGGTCAACGTGCCCGCCGTCAACTGCATGGTGCCGCCTTTCAGTACCGCAGAGTTAGTAATGTTGACACCCTTGCCGCCGCCCTGACCTTTTATGTCGAGCAAGCCGGTCGCTTGCAAGGTTCCCGCAGTGTTGTTGACTGTGTAGCTGCTATCGGTACCGCGAATCACTAAATCGCCCTGCGACAATAGTGTGCTGTTGTTCGTTAACGCGGCGGCGATATTCACCGAGAGATTGCCGCCCGATTGCACATTGCCGCTATTGCTCAATGTATCGGCAGTAATCGTTGCGCTACCGCCCGTACCCGACGCAATTAATTTCGCATTGGAGTTATTGGTCAGCGTATTGGCGACATTGATATCACTGATGCCGCTTTTGCCTTCAATGGTTCCGGAGTTGGTCAGACTTAACAGATCCAGATCCAATGCATTGCCAACAATATTTCCGGCCTGCGTGGTCAGGGTGGCATTGGTCGACCCACCGTGTCCTGAGATAGCCAACGTGCCGCCGGCTTGAATAACGCCGGAGCTTTGATTGCTCACCGCTAATGCTGTGCCGGCATTGCGCCCGCGAATCGAGAGATTTTGCGCCGCCAATAATTTATTGGCGTTATCGATGCTGCTGAGCACATTCACTGTCAAGCTGTCCGCCGACTGTATGGTGCCGGTGCCGCTATTCGTTACCGTATTGGCATTGATCGTTCCCGCCTGACCCAAGGTGTTAGAGGCGACGAGCAAACCCTCGTTAGTGAGCGAGTTAGCCGCTATCGTGGTGGCACCGACGCCTTGAATTTTCGCGGTGGCGGAGTTGGAGAGCGTATTCGCATCGATCGTCAATACGGCATCTGAAACGATGACGCCGCCATTATTAGCGATATTCCCGGTGCCGTTACCGCCGGTATCGCTCAGTGTCACGGCGCTGTGACCATGCAATGTGCCGCTGTTGTTTAAGTTATCGGTGCGCACCGTTAACGCGCCGGCATCCGCGCTGAAACCTCCCGCGCTGGTTGTGCTTTTCGCATAGATAACAATATTACCCGCCGTCGACCTGATGCCCTGATCGACACCATTGCCTGTCGTGAGCGAACCATTCTGTGCGGTTAAATTCATGGTTTGCGCCGATTGCACCGCTGCATTCGCCAGCGCCAGATTATTTGCCGCGGTGAGATCGAGCGTGCTGCCGCTATAAATCGTTGCGCCGTTGGCGCCGACAGCGAGATTGTCGGCGTCAACATTCAATGTGCCACCGCTGCCATAATTCACACCGTTTAAATCGACATCGCCGCTGGCGTTAATTTGTAACGCACCACCTGAATAACGTTTATTGTTATCCTGCAGCGCTGTAGAGGTAGCTGCATCGCTCAGCGTTCCTACATCAATCGTGAAATCATTATTCGCAACTAACACGCCGCCGCTAAACGTGGCACCACCCGACAACGCAGATAAATCCAAATTTCTTTTTGCGGAAAGATTGCTGTCGGTAATGGTCAGTGCATCGGCACCGCTCGCCGCTGTGGCGATACGTAAATCGCGCTGCGCCGATAATTTATTTTGAATGGTGATTTTACCGCTGGCGTCGAGCGTGAAATCCTCCGCGGTCGCTGCCGCTTCGCCGAGCATACGCACACCGACACCCGCTTCGGTGGCGACCACGCGAATACGATTGGCATACATACCGCCGAGCACCGTCGAATCGATTGCATACACCGGCAAGGTATCGGTCGGTGTCAATTGGCCGGTCGCGGCCCGCGTGGCGTAGCTCCATGAATTCGCACCCGCCGTCAAACTCAGATCACCGGCATTAACCTGTCCATCGATTTTTATCGAGCGCGCAACCAGATCGAGAATTTGTTGCGCGGAACCATTTAAACCGCTGCCATTGATGAGTACATCGCCACGCGTAACGTTAAAACCATTCAGCGCACCATTACCGCCGAACACCGGTACGCCCGTCGTCAGCGTCACGCGATCGGTATTGATAAATCCACAACCGGAACAACTAATACCGTAAGGGTTGGCGACCACGACATCGGCTTTTCCGCCAAGCACTTCGGTGAAGCCCGATAATTGACTGCGATTGGGCGCGACGACTTCGTTCAAAATCAATGTCGCTTCGTTCGCCAGATTCGCATTCGCCATCACCTGACCGGCGAGCTGCGACTGCCTCGCCATCTGCGCGCTATTACCGTTATTTAATACCAGGCCTTTGGTATCGACGTTGTATTGCAAATACTGGTTATGCGATACGCCTGCTGCGTTAGCGGTATTGATATCGACAACGGGCACGCCATTCGGCGAAACATACGCCGCCGTATTACCGCCGGTGGGAATCACCGTGGTCGGCGCCTCCGCATTGGCGCCACCGATCATTGCGCCACCTGTTAGCGTCGCCACAGCCAATGCACCCACAGCGCCGGAGCGCTTGCCGCGCGCACGCGAATTTTCTGCAACGGCGACAAAGGCATTGCGCGATTCGCTCCAAACAAGGCGATAAATACGGTTCAGGCTGGCGTGGCGAAACATAGCGATCTCCGTGACTGTTTATACAGTCGTATTTTTTTAACTTTCTCGATCCGGTGTCTTATACAATCGTTCCGGAAAAATATTTTCTGGCAAAAATTGGGCAGTCGACTCGCCCCATCAATTGAAGCGATACGAGAGCCGCGCCCACGTCTGGCTGCCCTCGCGCTGCATGGTGTCAGGCAATTCGATCGGACGCGTGTTGAAAACCTCGACGGAAAAATTTCGCCAATAGAATTCGCCACCAAAGCCCCAGCCCGATAAATGCCCTTCGGGCACGTCATGTGCCAGACTGCTGACCTTGCCGTAATCGATTCCGATATAGAAACGACTGCCGATATTTTCCCCGCGGATATTGAAACGCGGCTGCACCGACAAATCGTTACGCCAGAAATAGCCACTGTCGCCGGATAATGTGTTTTCAACGAAACCACGCACCGAATACATGCTGCCAATTAATAATTGCTCGGAGCCGTAAAGCACATCGAGTGCATGCTGACCGCTAATGCCACTGCTGAAACTCCACGGCAGATCCCCGAACATAAACGGATAGCTGTAGCTCAGGGCATATTTATATTTTTCGAATTGTGCATGCGGTACGCTGCCCGGGAGATAGGCGGGATCATCGAGCGCGCCGAGCGTTTTCAGGCCGCGCGCATAACCGATATTTGCACGCAACAAGCCGCCGCCGATCGCGCTAGAAAAATTGGCGTCGAGATCCAGTATCGATAATTTGCGACTGGCAATATCGAGCAGTTGATCGGCGAAGTAACTCTTGGTTTCCTTGCTGGTAAGACCGGCACTCAATGACAGGCGGGAATCCTGATCGCGATACGCAACGTAATCGATCAATACGTTGTGATTGCGAGAGGCACCGCTCGCGATCGCATCCACACCACTGGGAAGTGCGACGGTACTTTCGTATGTCGAATAGCTGATGCCGTACGACAGTAAAAAATAACCATAAGGTATGCTGATATTGAAACTATCGCTCTTCGAGCGGCGTCCACTCTCATCATTAAATACGCTCTCGCGATGGATCGCAGACAACATATCGTTGATACCGATCAGGTTATCGATATAGCCACTGAGCGCAGCCTGATCTTTGCCGGTGCTTTTGGTGCCCTGATTATCGATGCTTGCCATCGCGTGATAAGGCAGATCTGGCTGGTTGTGCACGACGACATCGCTGATGCCGGTTTCTGCACCGGGCTGAATTTCCAGCGCAGCGTTATTCGACGACAGTCGATTGATTTGCTCGATACCCTGCTCGAGATCGCGCAGGTTTAACATTTTTGCTTCGGCGCCGGGAAACACCATGCGCGTTGCAATGCTGCGCTTTCCACCATCGTCGATAATGATTTTCCCCAGCTTACCCTCCACGACCTGGATGCGCAGCTTGCGTGTGCTTAAATCCTGCGCCGGCAAATACGCGCGCACGGCGATATATCCGCGCTGCAGATAATCACGGGTAATTTCGCCGAGGATCTGTTCAATTTCGCTAACACCGATGCAACGGCGGGAGAATTGCTGCGCTATGTGCTCACGCATCCCGTCGGTTAAATGCGGAGCATCTTCGATGACGATTTCATCGATTTCGCGACAGGTGGCGGGAGCGGTATCCGCAGCCGCTTTTGGCGCAAGCTGACGGGTATCGAGGCCCGACGGCTTATCGTTACGCTGGCGCAATTGCTCAAGATCGCGCTGCTGGCGCTCCTGCTCTCGCCGCTGTAAATCCTGAACCTGACGTGCCGCGTCGGCACCGGGCTGTGCATGGGCAGTAAAAGAAAGAATGGAGCCGATGAGAAAAAAGAGGCAGATAAAGCCTCTGGAAGAATTATCCATTGAATATTGCCACCCTGTTATGCAGTGCTTGCTTTACTAATTCTATTTTTTTGAAATATTTATTGGCGCATTGCGCCCGCCGAAGCGATATGGGCTTAATCTGGCAACAATAGCACACACCAGAACAATCGATATTCAAACTGACAAACGGCGAGCGACTGAGTAATAACAAATAAGGATTGGTGGCTTTGCCGGCATAAAATGCCGGATTTTTTTACACATCAATCATCGATATAAAATCAGCCGCATAAAAAAAAGCCCGCTCGACGCGGGCAAGGAATTATCCGGGATAGTTCGATGACGTTGCGCTTAATGGACGCAGCCAGACTACTGAATGATCGTCAGCGAACGTGTTTAACGGTGTCATGACGATAATGAGGTGCTTGATATGCGTCATGCCTGCCACGATCGGCGTAGTAACCTCTATCGCGATGCAGATGGCGATAATTGCCGCGGTCGTGATGCTCGCGATGATGGACATGGCGAACGTTACGATAATCATCGCGGCGATAGCTACCGACATACCGATCATGTCCGCGATAATCGTGACGCTGATTATCGCCGGCAATCGCCACTCCAGCCGCGGCGCCAATACCCGCGCCGACTACGGCTCCATCGCGACCGCCGATTTGTGAACCGACGATACTGCCGATGACACCACCCAGCGCACCGCCGACCACTGCATCGCGATTACCCGCCCAGCCTATCTGTGCGCTCAGCGGCAATACGATGATCAGGACAAGTTTGCTCATTAATTGACGGTTAATGCTCAACATGATTTCGGCCTCATCGAATTATGAAATCGGAGGGCTATGTAATCGGAATCGATCACATGCATCCTTCGCGATTTCATTTAAGCCCCGCGCCGATGAACCCGAGCTGAACCCGATTCCCTGCGCGAAAAACATTGCTGAATATTAATCAATGCAGCGCTATGATCGTCGCAGAAAAATGAAACGCACCCAAGGGCAGCCCCCATGCGCATACTTTTCTACAGCACCCGCAATTACGATCGCACACATTTCAATCTAGCGAATGCGAAGCATGGTCATACGCTGGAGTTTTTCGAAGGCCCTCTCACAGGCAGCACGGCAACGCTCGCACAAGGTTACGAGGCGATATGCACCTTCGTGAACGACACCATCGACGCGAAAATGATTGCCTCTCTCGCGGCTGCCAGCGTGCGCGCGATTGCATTGCGCTGCGCGGGTTTCAATCAGATCGACCTGTCCGCCGCAGCGGCAGCCGATATAACGGTCGTTCGCGTTCCCGCCTATTCACCGTATGCCGTCGCCGAACATACGGCTGGTTTGATCCTCACGCTCAATCGTAAATTTCATCGCGCCTACCTGCGTGTACGCGATAATAATTTTCTGCTCGATGGGCTGGAGGGTTTCGATATTCACGGCAAAACGGTTGGCGTGATCGGCACCGGACGCATAGGTTCGGTGTTCGCGAATATCATGCTGGGCTTTGGCTGCCGAGT
Organism: uncultured Verrucomicrobiaceae bacterium; assembly: GCA_964631955.1. GTDB lineage: Bacteria > Pseudomonadota > Gammaproteobacteria > Pseudomonadales > CAMLJR01 > CAMLJR01. The sequence continues at coordinate 374,307 of CAZWBA010000001.1, forward strand.
CATCGCGCACGACCCCTTCGTTCAGGACAGTGATCTTGGCGCCAGAGGTGTCACCTATGTCGCGCTGGACGAACTGCTATCTGCGGCGGATATTGTTTCCCTTCATTGCCCGCTGACGCCGAAGTCACATCACCTCATTAACAGCAGGACGCTCGCATTGATGAAGCGCGGCGCCATGCTTATCAACACCAGCCGCGGAGGCCTTATCAATACGCCGGCATTGATTGACGCATTGAAATCGAAACACCTCGGCGCGGTCGGCCTCGATGTTTACGAGCAGGAGAGCGATTTATTTTTTGCCGATTTGTCGAATGAAGTCGTCGATGACGATGTATTTCAGCGGCTACTCACATTTCCCAACGTCGTTATCACCGGACATCAGGCCTTTTTTACCACGGAGGCATTGAATGCCATTGCGGAAACGACGCTGACCAATATCGACGACATCGCTGCCGGTCGTCCATGCGAAAATGCGATCACGCCGACTCTCGTGCATGCCAGCCGCGCTAAAAACTTCATGAATAAAAAAGGCCGCCCTCTTTTTGTAGTAAATGGGGCGGCCTTTTTTATTTGTCTGCCCTACAGCGCAAGCGTGGCCTGCTGAATGACTTCGATGACCGGTTGTGGATAAACGCCGAGGAAGAACATTGCCAGCGCTGCGATTACCACCAGTATTCCGCTCGACTGCTGCACCCAGTTGAGCTGAGCATCGAAACGCGTCATGCCGGGCTGGGCCAGATACGTCGTTATCATCACGCGCAGGTAGTAATACAACCCCATCGCGCTGCCGATAACGACTGCGCCGAGCAGAATCCACAATTGCGCGTCGACACCCGCCTTGATCGCATAAAACTTGCCGATAAAGCCCGCCGTAATCGGAATACCCGCCAGCGACAGCATCATCGCAGTCAGCACACCAGTCAAATACGGACGGCGCCAGAACATCCCGCGATAATGTGAAAGTGCATCGGCATCCTGACCGCGATACGGACTCGACATCAGCGATACGACACCGAAGGCACCGAGCGAGGTGACCACATAAGTCAGCAGATACATCGCCACGCCTTCCAGCGTCTGTTCGATGCTCAAACCGACGCCTGCCACGATAATCACGAGCACGTAACCAAAATGCGCAATCGACGAGTAACCGAGCAGACGTTTTATATTGTTCTGAGTCAGCGCAAGCAGGTTGCCGATGATGATCGACGCCACGGCGAGTGCGGATAATACGTCGCGCACCAGACCCATATGCGTTGCGGGCGCTTCGACGATAAAACGCAGCAGCGCCGCAAACACGGCAACCTTGCTTGCCGTCGCCAGAAATGCACCGACTGGTGCCGGCGCACCTTCGTACACATCGGGCGTCCACAAGTGAAATGGCGCAATGGACAATTTAAAGCCGAGCCCGACGATCATCATCGCCACACCGGCAAAAATGATCGGCGCCGACAACATCAAATCTGCACGCGGAACAATATCGGCAAAACTCAAACTGCCGTACTGCGAATAAATCAGCGCAATGCCGAACAACAAAAATGCCGAGGCCGCTGCGGACAGAACCATATATTTGATACCGGCTTCCAGCGAACGCTTTTCGCGAAACATATACGCCACCATGGCGTACACAGGTACCGATAATAATTCGAGACCAATGAATAACGATGCGAAATGGCGGCTGCATACGAGCACCAGACCGCCCATCGCGGCCAGCAGCAACAGCAGATACATTTCCTCACGGTTACCCTGATACTGCTCCAGGTAAGCATGAAATAACGTCAGACACGCGAGCGTGCACACCAGAACGATCGCCATGTAGAACAGTGCGTAGCCATCGATCATCAGTAGCGGTGTGACCGGCTGCGCGCCCACCTGCGCGGCAAAATACAATGAAACAAATGCTGCATTTAATCCTGCCGCCGCCAGCAGGCGAACGCCGCGATGACTGCGACGGAAAGCGATCGCCAGCATGATGATCACGGCGGTTGCAGCGACGATGAGCAGCGGCGCCAGAGCGATGAATGATTCTTGTGTCAGATTCATAGTTTTAATAAACACAGATTAACAAGCGCGAGACTTTATTGAGCGGCATTCGTGATCACCGGTGCCGCCAGCGAATAAAAATGTTGCACGCCCGCCATCGCTGCGGCGGAGGTATTCAACACAGGTTGCGGATACAGCCCGAGCAACAACAGCAGCAGCATCAAACTGAACATCAGTCCCAGTTCACGCGCGGAAAGATCGACGAGACGTTCACCGCTCTGAGGCTTACCGAAAAACGCGCGCTGCATCATGATCAACCCGTAAACGGCAGCGAGAATCAAACCGCTCGCTGCAACAATCGTGACGACTGGCGCCACCTTAAAGCTGCCAAGCAGAATCAGAAATTCGCCGACGAAATTCCCCATGCCCGGCAAGCCCACCGAAGCCGCTGCAAAAAACAGCGCGATCGGTGGCAGGAATTTCAGACGCGACCACAGGCCGCCCATTTTGCGCAGGTCGCGCGTGTGCAGACGCTCATACAGTTCACCGCACAGGATAAATAACGCACCGGCCGACAACCCATGCGCAATCATCTGTATCACTACGCCCTGCAGCGCGAGCGTATTGCCCGCATAAATACCGATGAGCACGAAGCCCATGTGCGAAATACTCGTGTACGCGATGAGGCGTTTGATATCGGTTTGCACAAACGCGAGCAATGCACCGTAAATGATGCCGATAACACCGAGCCACATGGCAATCGGCGCAAACTCCTGCGACGCATTCGGGAAAAATGGCAACGCGAAACGCAGCAAACCGTAAGCCGCAGTCTTCAACAGAATACCGGCAAGATCGACCGAGCCTGCCGTAGGCGCCTGCGAATGCGCATCGGGCAGCCAGGAGTGCACTGGAATGACCGGCATTTTCACCGCGAATGCGATAAAGAAACCGAGCATCAGCACATACTCGACCTCCGGCGCCATCTGGGTGCCGCGCAACATTTCGTAATCGAATGTCAGCACGCCCGTAGCGCGATAGTGCACCACGACCAGCCCCAGTATCGCGATCAGTAACAGCAGACCGCTCGCCTGCGTGAAAATAAAAAATTTGGTCGCGGCATAAATGCGGCCCTTTCCATCGGACGCGTTATGGCCCCACAGCGCGATGAGAAAATACATCGGCACCAGCATTAATTCCCAGAAACCGAAAAATAAAAACATGTCGACGGCGAGAAACACACCGATGACGCCGCCGAGATTCCACAACAGATTCAGATGGAAGAAACCGACATGACGCTGAATTTCGCTCCACGAGCAACCGATCGCCATCACGCCGAGCAAGCCGGTGAGCAATACCATCAGCAGCGAGAGACCATCGAGGGCGAGATGAAAACTGATACCGAAACGGGGTATCCATGGCACCTGGAATTCGAGCTGCCACTGCGGCTCCCCGCCGACGATATTCGCCACCGTATAGTTGCCATCAAACCATAATTGCACCGCCAGCCCGAGCGTAATGAGCATGGTTAGTAATGCGATCCAGCGCGGAACGCCGAGACTCAGGCGCTCGCCGAGCCAGCACAGCAGGCCACCGATCAATGGAATCAGAATGAGCCAGATCAAAATCATATCGAAGCGATTATCCAGTCAAATATTTTGGTTAAGCGGCTATTGCGAACACAACTCAAATTAAAATCGCAGCCGCGAGTATCAATACAGCACCGATCCCCATCGATGCCACATACCAGCGGAGATTGCCATTTTCGGTTGCACTCATCACATCATGGCCCGCACGCATCACGCGAGGCACAAAACTCACCACCACATCGGCGCCATCGCGTTTATTGATATTGGCCAGGAACAGGTAGGTTCTGACAAACAGCAAATCGTAAAGCCAGTCGAACCCCCACGCATTGCGCCACCAGTTACTCAGCAATCTGCCGATGCCGCTGTTCGCAATCGAATTCACCAGACGGCGCTCGCCCAGATAGAGCGCAGCGGCAATTGCAATACCGATCAGTGCGATCGCGCCGGAAATCAGTTCGAGCTGATGTTTGGCATCGCCGCCATGCTCACCCGCACTCGCCGGTAACACGCCCTCCAGCGGCGGATGAACGAAAGCGCCGACGAATGTGGACAGCACCATTAATACGATTAACGGCAAGCTGTATGAAATACCTTTGAGTTCATGCGCATGGGTTTTTTCTTCACCATGAAAAACGATAAAGATCATGCGGAAGGTGTAAATCGAGGTGAGGAATGCGCCTACCAAACCGGCGATGAGAAATTCGTGGTGCCCGCTCGCATAGGCTTCCCATAAAATTTCGTCCTTGCTGAAGAAGCCCACCGTCAAAAATGGAATCGCCGCCAGCGCGCCGCCACCGATCAGGAAGCACCAGTAAACGAGCGGAATTTTCTTGCGCAATCCACCCATTTTGAAAATATCCTGCTCGTGATGGCACGCGATAATCACTGCACCGGACGCAAGGAACAACAATGCCTTGAAAAACGCATGCGTCATCAAATGAAATATCGCAGCGCCCCATGCACTCGCACCCAGCGCGAGGAACATATAGCCGATCTGACTCATCGTGGAATACGCGAGCACTCGTTTGATATCGGTTTGCACGAGCGCAGCAAAACCCGCGAGCAACAATGTCACTGCGCCGACGATACCGACCATATTCAATGCATACGGTGACAATTCGAACAACGTATGGGTGCGCGCAATCAGATAAACGCCCGCCGTCACCATTGTCGCGGCGTGAATCAGCGCGGAAACCGGCGTCGGACCAGCCATCGCATCGGGCAGCCACGTCTGCAGTGGCAATTGCGCAGATTTACCCACCGCACCGCCGAGCAACAGCAATGCTATAGCGGTGATAACGGTCGAGCCTTCCTGGAAATGCTGGGGCGCGAGCGCGAGTGCATCCTGAATATTCAGCGTGCCAATTTCGCGATAGAGCAGAAACAGCCCGATCGCCATGAACGTATCGCCGATACGCGTCACCACAAATGCTTTGCGAGCCGCCAAACCATTCGCAGGATTTTCGTAATAGAAACCGATCAGTAAATAAGAACAGAGGCCGACACCTTCCCAACCGAAATAGAGAAACAGCAAATTATCGCCGAGCACGAGGAATAACATGCTGGCGACGAATAAATTCATATACGCAAAGAAGCGCTCGTAGCCATCCTCACCGCGCATGTACCACGATGCGAATAAGTGAATGAAAAAACCGACACCCGTAATGACGCCGAGCATCGTCAGAGATAGCCCATCGAGGCGCAGCGCGAATTGCGGAGCAAAAGCATCCACATCCATCCACGTCCACAATGTTTGCGTAAACGCGCCGCCTTCCGGTGTATTTCGAATGAAATCGACGCCGACATACAGCGCGGTTAATGCCGACAGACCTATCGAACCAACACCAATGATCGCCGCAGTATTTTCAGCAATCCGACCGCGCGCAAACGCGAGCAGCACAAAGCCGATAATCGGAAATAAAAAAGTCAGAAAGAGCAGGTTCATCCGCGCATCTCGCTAGCCGCGTCCACATCGACAGAGTGGTAGCGACGATAAAGCTGGAACACAAGCGCCAGACCGATACTGGCTTCGGAAGCGGCGAGGCTCAGAATCAGAATAAACATGATCTGGCCATCGGGCTGCGCCCAACGGCTGCCCGCCGTGATGAACGCGAGCCCTGCTGCATTCATCATGATTTCGATGCTCATCAATATGAAAATAATATTGCGGCGCACGATCAAACCCACCAGGCCGAGCGCAAACAACAGCGCGGCCAGGATCAATCCATGCTCCATCGGAATGCCATTCATAAGCGGTACTCTTTATTTCGTCGCATCGTGATAACTATTCTTTTTCATCGTGTCGGCCGAGGTGATAAGCGGCGACCAATGCAGCAAGCAACAACATCGACGCCAATTCCACCACGAGTAAATACGGCCCGAACAACGCGATACCAACGGCTTTACCATCGACCATGGTGTGACCCGCAGCGTGCAATTCGCCTTTCGGTAACAGATACGCCAGCTCCGCGAGCAGAACAAGAGACAGCAATCCCGGCAGAATCCATACGCGCGGCTGCAGCCATTTACGCTCCTGCTCGACAACTTTATCGCCGAGGTTCAGCATCATTACCACGAACACAAACAGCACCATGATCGCGCCGGCATAAACAATCACTTCGAGCGCACCGGCGAAAGGTGCGCCGAGTGTGAAAAAAATCAGCGCGACGGCGAGCAACGAAACGACCAGATTCAATAACCCGTGCACCGGATTACTCGCCGTAACTACGCGAAATGTTGCAAACAGGGCAACTGCGGCGGAGATGTAGAAAATAATCTGCACTTGCTGTCGTTCCTTTCTTCTGCGTTTATGTTGATCAGCGAACTCCCGATTCTGCTTAAGGAGTTCTGATAACGCCACCGCGCTGATAACCCTTAAGGTAACAACGATTTCACATCGATCGGCTGTGCTTCATTCTGCGCTGAGCCTTTCGGTTTACCGGCGATCGCCATGCCGGCGACACGATAGAAATTGTAATCATGATATTTGCCGGGACCATTGATCAGCAGATGTTCCTTTTCATACACGAGGTTCTGGCGATCGTATTCGCACATCTCGAAATCGGGCGTAAGCTGGATCGCTGTGGTCGGACATGCCTCTTCGCACATGCCGCAAAAAATGCAGCGCGAGAAATTGATCCGGAAAAATTCGGGATACCAGCGACCGTCTTCTTTTTCCGCTTTTTGCAATGAGATGCAACCGACCGGACATGCGGCTGCGCACAAGTTGCATGCCACACAACGCTCTTCCCCGTCGGGATCACGCGTGAGAATAATGCGGCCGCGATAGCGCGGCGGCAAATACACTTTTTGCTCGGGATATTGAATCGTGTCGCGCTTGCGGAACGCGCGCATGAAGATCATGTAATTACTGCGGATCACACTACCGATACCGCTGAGAATGGCTCCGATCATTTGCTTTCCTCAGCCCGCATTCGAACGCAGCAGGATCACAGCGCCCGTTACCAATAAATTAATCAGGGACAATGGCAGACAAAATTTCCAACCTGCATCCATCATCTGATCATAACGCGGGCGCGGCAACGCGGCGCGAATCAGAATGAACAGCATGAGAAATACCGCCGTCTTCAAAAAGAACCACAGGAATCCGAGGTATTCAGGGCCCGGGCCCATCCAGCCGCCAAAATACAACGTGACCAGAAGCGCCGACACGGTGACAACACCCGCATATTCACCGACGAAGAACATGCCCCATTTCAAACCGGAATATTCGGTATGGTAACCAGAAGCCAGCTCGGATTCGGCTTCGGGCAAATCGAATGGCGCACGGTGAGCAACCGCCACACCGGCGACTGCGAATACGCAGAAACCAAAGAATTGCGGAATGATGAACCACATATCTTTCTGCGCGAGCACGATGTCATTAGTGCTGAATGAGCCCGCGCACGCGACCACACCCATGAGCGCGATACCCATAAACACTTCGTAACTGATCGTCTGTGCTGTCGAACGCACGCCACCGAGCAGCGAATATTTACTGTTGCTCGACCAGCCCGCGAACATGGTCGCGTAAACACCGAGCCCCGCCAGCGCGAGAAAAAATAAAACGCCGATATTCAAATCGGGGGCAACACCCCACGTTGCAGAAATCGGGATAATCGCAAATGCCATCAGCATCGCGCTCATACCAATGACCGGAGCGAGCACGAACGTGACCTTGTCAACGAAAGGAGGCAGCCAGTCTTCCTTGAAGATGAGCTTCACCATATCGGCTGCGATTTGAAATACACCGAACGGACCCACCCGATTGGGACCGTAGCGATCCTGCCATAACGCCAGCAGGCGGCGCTCGATCCAGATCATGTAGGCAACGACGAATACCGTGCCGACGAGAATGACGATCGCCTGCAGGACTTTCAGCAGGATGTCGACCACTTCGGGCGTGAGCCAGCTCATCATGCAGCAGCTCCTTTACTGATTTGTACCCAGCTATTCGGCGCGATGAATTCGACTTCGGAGAAGCCTTGCGGAATGCCGACGGTACCACTCGCGATGTCATCACTGATTTTTGCCGGCAATTCGAAGGTGTCAGAAGCCGTAGCCACTCTCACCAGCACATTGGTCTGCAAACCGAATCGCGCTGCATCGCCTGGTGAAATTGCGATATACGCCTGCGGCATGCGCTTTTGCACCGGTGTCGCGCGTGCCGACAATTCTTCGCTGCCGAATAAATGCTGCAATGGCGTAACGCGCAACGCATCGCTGCGTGCTGCAAATGCCACCGGAGCAGGACCGTAATAATCGGCTTTCGCATCGGCGGCAGGCTCGAACAAACGCACGCCGGCATCGCCCGCGCGCAGGTGACCACCGACTTCATCCTGGAATTTATTCCACGATTGCGGCGAGTTCCAGCCCGGCGACCAGGCAAACGGAATCAGCGCACCGGGACGCTCGCCCATTTGCGTGCCGTTGTGACCCTCCATCGAAAACGCAAGAGCGGTGTCGTTGTCCTGAGACGCGCGTGGCTCGTGCACAGAAATATTCGCACGCATTGCGGTGCGCCCCGAATAACGGTGTGGCTCGCGTGCGATTTTCAAACCATTCAGACGATAGGAGGCGTCCGGTGCAGCCCCGACAATCGCTTGCAACGCGGGAATTGCAGCGGCGCAATGCGCTGTCACTTCATCGAGCTGTGTCCACGTTACTTCGCGACCCTGCGCAGCCATATGCAATGCATGCAGCCAGCGCCAGCTCTCCCTGATCTGACAGCTGGGCTCGTAATAAACCGGATCGTAAACCTGGAAGAAACGTTGCGCACGACCTTCGCTGCTGATCAGGGTGCCATCACCTTCGGCAAACGTCGCCGCTGGCAGTAGCACGCTGGACTTTTCTGCCGTTACCGTGCGCTGATGATCGACCACGATAATATTTTTTGCAGCGGTCAGTGCGGCGTCGACCAGCGCTTTATCGGCGCGGCGGTACAAATCGTTTTCAAGAATCACGGCAACATCGGCCTGACCGTCGCGCAACGTCTGCAGGGCAGCATCGGCAGAATCCCCACCGAGCAATGTGAGTCCCAGGCTGTTCGCTTCGGGCACTGCGAGCACGATACCTGCCGCTTTATTTTTCGCATGCAATGCCGCGGAAATATTCGCTGCCGCCTGCAATACTGCATCGGAGGCAGCGCCGGTTCCGGAAACGATCAATGGATTTTTCGCAGCGAGCAATGTGTCGGCGATTTCCTGCGCAAGCTCAATAACGGCTTGCGGCAAATCGCTGACTGCTGGCGCCGTATTATCGATTGCATGCGCGACAGCGAAACCCAATCGCGCAATATCGTCGGAAGCTGCGCGATAGGCCTGTACGGCGATATCGTCGAGGCGCGTCGCCTGCACACTCGCAATGAATACGGGATTTTTTTCGCCCTGACCGATATTCGCGATCGCTTCGGCCTGCCAGGCAAAAATCTTTTTCTCGGCGGCGAGCGCAACGCTTTTACCTTTTGCCGCCTGACGCAACGCAAGCGCAACGCGCGCGGATGTTTGCGTCAGATCCTCACCGAGAACGAATATCGCATCGGCATTTTCCATTTCGCGCATGGTCGGCGTGCGCGCGGGACCGCGCTGCAAAATATCGCGCACGAGACGAATGCGAACCAGTTCGTCGGCGGCGATGCCGCTGTAGAAATTTTCCGCACCGACCAATTCGCGCAGCGCGTAATTGGCTTCGATGCTCGCGCGCGGCGAGCCAATACCGATTGTGCGTTTTGCAAGGCGCAGCGCATCGGCTGCCGATGCCAGTGCCGTTGCGGTTGTTACCACATCGAAGGTTTCGCCCTTGCGCGCCCAGGGCTGACGCGGACGATCCTTACGATTGACATAGCCGTAACCGAAGCGGCCGCGATCGCACAGGAAATAACGGTTCACATCGCCGTTGTAACGGTTTTCGATACGGCGCAATTCGCCATAACGTTCGCCCGGACTGATATTGCAGCCGCTTGCGCAGCCGTGACAGATACTCGGCGCAAACTGCATATCCCATTTGCGGTTGTAGCGCTCGGAGTGCGTTTTGTCGGTGAATACGCCGGTCGGGCAGACCTCAGTCAAGTTGCCTGAAAATTCGCTTTCGAGCGTGCCGCTTTCGGCGCGTCCGAAATAGACATTGTCATGTGCGCCATAAACACCGAGATCGGTGCCATCCGCATAATCCTTGTAATAGCGCACGCAGCGATAGCAGGCGATGCAACGGTTCATCTCGTGATTGATGAACGGGCCGAGATCCTGATTCTGGTGCGTGCGTTTCGTGAAGCGGTAACGACGTGTCGCGTGCTTCGTCATCACCGTCATATCCTGCAGATGACAATGACCACCCTCTTCGCACACCGGGCAATCGTGCGGGTGGTTCGTCATCAGCCATTCGACGACACTCTCGCGAAACGCTTTCGCTTCTTCGTCTTCGATTGAAATATAAGTATTGTCAGTCGCAGGCGTCATGCACGACATGACGAGACGGCCGCGCTTGTCGTCAGCGTTTGCGTACTGTTTTACCGCACACTGACGGCATGCACCAACGCTACCAAGCGCCGGATGCCAGCAGAAATACGGAATATCGAGACCCAAGGATAAACATGCGCGCAATAAATTATCCGCGCCGTCGACTTCGTAATCCTTGCCGTCTACATGTATCGTTGCCATTCGCTTCGCTCAGCTTTTTTCATTAAGCCCCCTCTCCCATTTGGGGAGAGGGGCCGGGGGTGAGGGCTGTTATTGTTTGCCCCCTCCCTAACCCTCCCCCCAGATGGGGGAGGGAATTGTTTGTGCCATTCGTTACGCCGTAATGCCTTTTTCAAATTCCGATCGGAAAAATTTCAACGCACTCTGCAGCGGCTCCATCGCACCCGGTGCATGCGCACAAAATGTTTTTCCAGGACCGAGAAAGCGCGTGAGTTGTTCGAGCACTTCGATATCGCCGCTCTGGCCTTCACCGCGTTCGATCGATTGCAATAATTTCACGGTCCACGGCAAACCATCGCGACACGGTGTACACCAACCGCACGATTCGCGCGCGAAAAACTGTTCGAGATTCCGCACGACCGAAATAATGTTTTGTTTGTCGTCGACCACCGTGAGCAAACCTGTTCCCATGCGGCTGCCGGCTTTCATGATGGTGTCGTAATCCATCGCGAGGTCTAGATGCTCGGGCAATAAAAAGTCGGTCGAAGCACCGCCCGGCAACCAGCATTTGAGCTTGTATCCATCAGCCATTCCACCGGCATGCTCTTCGAGAATTTCACGACCGGTGGTGCCGATCGGCAACTCCCAGACGCCTGTGCGTTTCGCGCGCCCCGACACACCGTACAGCTTGGTGCCTGCATCGGGGCTTTTACCTTGAGACAAGCCTTTGAACCAATCGGCGCCACGCAAAATGATGTGCGAAATATTGCTCAGCGTTTCAACGTTATTGACAATGGTGGGCTTTCCCCACAAGCCGGCGATTTGTGGAAACGGTGGCTTCGAACGCGGATTGGCGCGACGCCCTTCGAGCGAGTTGATCAGCGCAGTTTCTTCGCCGCAAATATAACGGCCCGCACCGGTATGCACGTGCAGATCGAAGCTCCAGCCCGTGCCGAGAATATTTTCGCCGAGATAGCCCGCCGCTCGCGCCTGAGCCAAAGCGTTATTCAAACGCTCGGCGGCAACGACATATTCACCGCGGAGGAAGATATAACCCTTGCTCGCCTGAAACGAGAACGCAGCACAAATCATGCCCTCGATCAATTGATGCGGCACATGCTCCATGAGCAAGCGATCCTTGAATGTACCGGGCTCCATTTCATCGGCATTGCAGACGAGATATTTATCCTTTGGCGCATCCGGCCCCATCGGAATGAGGCTCCATTTCACGCCGGCGGGAAAACCGGCACCACCGCGGCCGCGCAGATTGGAGTTTTTCACCACGGCCTGTACATCGGCAGGCTGCATTTCCTTGAGCGCCTTGCGCACGGCCGCGTAACCGTCGAGCGCTTCGTATGCCTTCAGGTCGAGCAGAGGCTCTCCGACCGTGATGCGATATGTCAGCGGTTTATTTTCCCAACCATTCTGGGCAACTGCGTTCATGCGTATTGCTCCAGCAATTTGTCGATGCCTTCAACAGCTACATTGCCGTGCGTGTCGCGATCGATCATTAGCACGGGCCCCTTATCGCAGGCGCCGAGACAGCAGATCGGCAATAACGTGAAGCGATTGTCGGGTGTGGTTTGACCGAGCTCGATGCCGAGTTTCTTTTTGATCGCGGCAATGACTTCGTCATAACCCGTGAGAAAACAGCTGATGCTGTCGCACACGGTAATGACATGACGACCGACAGGCTGACGGAAAATCATGTTGTAAAACGTCGCCACACCTTCGACATCGGTCGCAGGAATACCGAGTACATCGGCGATCGCATAAATTGCGCCGTCGGGAACCCAGCCGTGACGTTTTTGCACAACCTTGAGTGCGTCGATACTCGCTGCGCGCGGATCGGCGTAGTGCGTCATATCATGTTCGATTTCCGCTCGATCGTCGGGATGCAAATCGAATGTGCGACGATCGCTGCCAATCAGTTGTGTCATTACACCTGTCTGTGTGCTCATGTCTGGCTTGTTAATTCTCGATTCAATGGTCGTTCATGTTCCAGAACAACTAAATACCGCTAACGATTTACCAGGAGTTACCTACCGATCACCAAACCACCGACTATCTATCGACGTCAGCCATGACGAAATCGATACTCGCGATATAACCGATCAAATCCGCAATCATGCTGCCGCGAATCACCGATGGAATCTGTTGCAGATGCGGGAAGCTCGGCGTGCGAATACGCGTGCGATAACTGGTCGTGCTCGCGTCCGACGTCAGGTAATAACTGTTGATGCCCTTGGTCGCTTCGATCAGCTGACTCGATTCGCCGGCCGGCATCACCGGCCCCCAGGTCACACTCAGGAAGTGCGTGATGAGCGTTTCGATATGTTGCAGCGTGCGCTCTTTCGGCGGCGGCGTCGTCAGCGGATGATCGGCCTTGTACGGGCCCGCTGGCATATTTTTCAGGCATTGCTCGATGATGCGCACACTTTGCCGCATCTCTTCGATACGCAACATGGCGCGATCGTAACAATCACCATTAGCTGCAAGCGGCACTTCGAAATCAAAATTTTCGTAACCGGAATAGGGTCGCGCCTTACGCAGATCGTAATCCAAACCGGTGGCACGCAAACCCGGGCCGGTAACGCCCCACTCTAACGCTTCTTTCGTGTTGTACTGCGCAACGCCAATCGTCCGCGCACGCATGATGCCGTTACGCATCGCGGCTTTTTCATATTCATCCAGACGCTTCGGCAGCCAGTCGATAAATTCGCGTACGAGCTTGTCCCAGCCTTGCGGCAGATCATGCGCGACCCCGCCGATGCGATACCACGCCGGATGCATGCGAAAGCCAGTGACCGCTTCGATCACGTCATACGCTTTCATGCGATCGGTAAAAATGAAGAACACCGGCGACATGCCGCCGAAATCCTGAATATAAGTACCGAGAAATAACAGGTGGCTGGTAATGCGGAAAAACTCCGCCATCATTACGCGAATCGTTTCGACGCGCGCAGGTACTTTAATTCCCGCTAATTTTTCTACCGCAAGCACGTACGGCAGATTGTTCATCACGCCGCCGAGATAATCGATGCGATCGGTGTACGGAATATACGAGTGCCAGGTTTGACGCTCGCCCATTTTTTCCGCGCCGCGATGGTGATAACCGATATCGGGTACACAATCGACAATCTCTTCGCCTTCGAGCTGCAAAACGATACGGAATGCACCGTGTGCGCTCGGGTGATTCGGACCGAGATTGAGGAACATGAAATCCTCATTCTCGGTACCGCGCTTCATACCCCATTCTTCGGGTTTGAATAACAGCGCTTCCTGCTCCGCGTCCTGGCGTGCGGTGCTCAGTGAAAATGGATCGAACTCGGTCGCGCGCGCGGGATAATCCTTGCGCAACGGGTGACCCTGCCAGGTCGGCGGCATCATGATGCGGCGCAAATTCGGATGCCCGGTGAAAGTGATGCCGAATAGATCCCAAACTTCGCGCTCATACCAATTGGCATTCGGCCACACGGGAATAGCGGTAGGTATCGACAAATCATCGGCGGCGAGCGCGACTTTAATGCGCACATCGCTATTCCGCTCGATCGAAAGCAGATGATAAAAAACCGTGAAATCGGCAGGAGGCAGACCATCGCGATGTTTACGCATGCGCTCGTCGACCGCACTCAGGTCATAGAGCATGACGTAGGGGCGCGGTGCATTGCGCAAATACTTCAAAACGTCGAGCAACTGCGCCCGCTCAACCCAGAGTGTCGGCACATCGTCGAGCGTCGGCTGAAATATGAATTTATTTTCGCCAAAGCGCGTGTAGAGTTCGCGCACCACTTCAAAGTTGGTGCCGGGCACACTTGCAGCAGAGATCGCAGCTTCAGACATTAGATTTGATCCGGAGTACGCAACGTGGTGGCGATAATGCGCTCATCGTTCTTCAAATCGCGCTGCGATGGCATGTTGGCACGATAGACACCCTGATCACCAACGACCCAGGACAACGGGCGACGCTCCTTGCCGATCGAATCCTGCAATAGCATCAAGCCCTGCAAAAACGCTTCGGGACGCGGCGGACAACCGGGAATGTATACATCGACCGGCAGGAATTTATCGACGCCCTGCACGACCGAATAAATGTCGTACATACCGCCCGAGTTCGCGCACGAACCCATCGAAATTACCCACTTCGGCTCCATCAACTGCTCGTACAAGCGCTGTACGACCGGAGCCATTTTGATGAAACAGGTTCCCGCAATGACCATGAAGTCAGCCTGGCGCGGCGAGGCGCGGATGACTTCAGCGCCGAATCGGGCGACGTCATGCGGCGTCGTGAATGCCGTTGCCATTTCCACATAGCAGCACGACAGACCGAAGTTGTACGGCCACAGCGAATTCTTGCGGCTCCAGTTCACCGCGCCGTGCAAAACGCTTTCGAGCTTGCCAAGGAAAATATTCTTGTGGACCTGATCTTCGAGAGGATCGCTCACCGTCTCCCGCTTTTCCATCGGGTATTGCGTGGCATTGGGATCGATACGGGTGAGCGTATATTCCATTGACCTGTCTCTACTTAAGAAATAAATACGTTATGAGGAATAACCACGTTGCGCATGGCAAAAGGCCACACCCAATCAACTGCGGCCCTGCGCCTTGCCGCTCTGCTGCTCCCTGGCACGCTGAAGCGCGCGGCGTTTACGCGCTGCGGGCGCCCAGTCCAGTGCGCCGAGACGCCACACATACACGAGGCCCGCCAGCAATACACCGATAAAAATCGCTACCTCAACAAAACCCATCCAGCCGGTTTCCCGAACCGATACTGCCCAGGCGTAGAGAAATAACGCTTCGACATCGAAGATAACGAAGAACATCGCGACCAGATAGAATTTCGCGGGGAAACGAATATTGGCGCCGCCTGCGGAAACCACACCGGATTCGAACGGCTGATTTTTGGCCCGGCCCCAGTTACGGCCGCCAGCGATGAGAGAGACGATTAGCATGAGGCCGCACAATCCGGCGACACTCAGAAGGTAGATGGCAAAAGGCCAGTCGTGAGCAAACGTTGCTGCTGTCGACGACACGCTTTTCTCCCCTGGCACGAAAGCCCTAGATAGTGGAAGGCGGTAGGCGGTAAGTCGAACGAATTGGAGCGCCATTGCCCCACAATTCGCGCGGGTGAAATGATACGCCAGCCATCCTTACCTTGTAAATTTTCTTCGCAAAAAGAATAGGATGTGACGTAAATTTCGCCAACTTTTTCAGTAATTCAATTAAGCGAATGCAGATTGAGAGGCAGAGATGAACCGCAACAGTTTCACTGTTGCAGTCCCTGCGGGCTTCGCCGCTATGGCGGGTCGTTGCAAAATCGCTTTGCGATTTTGTCGAACCCCACGAGCGTTCTCACCACTCACCAGGCCCGCAAACAAAAAACCCGGCAATAGCCGGGTTCACTTGTTTGGCGGAGAGGGAGGGATTCGAACCCTCGGTAGGCTTGCACCTACGCCTGATTTCGAATCAGGTACATTCAACCGCTCTGCCACCTCTCCGGAGACCGCATCGAGCGTTCATGCGGCGGGCCGCAATAGTAAAGAGGCAGCGCCTTACAAACAAGGGCGATCTGCTTCTTTTTGTCCTGCAGGGCATCGCCAGGCACTCAAATGAATCTCTTGCCGCCCTGACGGCACAATTTACGGGCGCCACCGCAATCTTCCGGCTGCAGAAAAATAGCCATCCCCGTCAAATCCGGTCACGCACAGGTGCGTGGGGTATCAATGCCGCCGGGAACGTCTCTTGCTTTGTCGAGTCATAAATTTGCAACCGCCCCCGGGCGATAATGAATCGTGTACCACAAGGACTAAATAAGATACGGAGACGAGTCTATGAAAACTGAAAACCTGGACGTAAAAAATCTCTGCAGCCGCAAGCTGTGGGAGCTGGCCTCGAGCGATACCATCGATGCCGAAGAAATGCGTTCGATCGCCAGCGAGCTGCAGCTGCGCCGCCACTATCTGCACGAGCTCGAAAATCTGGTTCCACCAATGGGCACCCGGAAGCACTGACGGGGTGCTGCCCGGCTCGCCCCTCTCCACACATCGCCGAGGTTCAAGTACACTCCCGCACGCATTCATTCCTCAATCCGTACGTGCAACTCATGACTTCTGTTTTCGTCGTAAAAAATCAGCTCGGTTTGTTTCTCAGCAAGCAACAGGAATGGGTAGACGGTAGCGACAGTCACACGCTGTATCGCTCCACCCATAAAGATGAAGCAATCAATACGGTATTCGAAGTCAGCTCCCGCGATATTTATCTGCGCGCCGAAGCCGTAGCCTGTGAATGCAACGAAAAAGGAAACCCGCTGGTCGAGGTGACCGCTGTGCCCTCGCCCGCCCAGGAAGAGCTGGCCATCGACGCCGGCACCGCTTGAAACTCGCACCCGTCACCCGCATCTAAAGCCACGATTCGCCCCACTGAGGACCGCTCCACCATGATGCGCATTATTTTATTTCTTGCCACCAACATCGGCGTGCTGCTGGTTGCCGGCTTCTTTCTGAATCTGGTGGAAGGTTATTACGCCTCGCAAGGCGTGAGCATGAACCTGCAGGGTTTGCTGGTACTGTGCGCCGTGATGGGCATGTCAGGCTCTTTCATTTCGCTGATGATGTCGAAATGGCTGGCAAAACGCAGTGCTGGCGTTCAAATCATCGAAACGCCACGCACGCGCCAGGAGGAGTGGCTGGTCAACGCCGTCACCGAGCTATCGCAACAGGCCGGCATCAAAACGCCCGAAATCGGCATCTTCCCCTCGCCGGTCTCGAATGCGTTTGCCACCGGATGGAATAAGGACGCCGCGCTCGTCGCCGTATCCGAAGGACTGCTGCAACGCTTTCGCCCCGAAGAGGCCCGGGCCGTACTCGCCCATGAGATCGGTCACGTCGCCAATGGCGATATGGTGACGCTTACGCTGATCCAGGGTGTGGTGAACACATTCGTGATGTTCTTCGCGCGCATTATCGGCTCGATCATCGATCGCGCCATCTCGCGCGACGGTCGCGAAGGCGGCATAGGCTATTTCGTCGCAACCATGTTCGCGCAGATCGTGCTCGGCATTCTCGCGTCGATCATCGTTTTCTGGTTTTCGCGCTGGCGTGAATATCGTGCCGACGCAGCCGGCTCGCGGCTGGCGAGCAATGGCGCGATGATCGCAGCACTGGAGCGCTTGCGCGCAGAGCAAGGGCTGCCGAACGATCTGCCCGGCGAAATGACGGCATTTGGAATCAAAGGCGAATTCAAGCAACACTTGACCGAGCTTTTCATGACGCACCCGCCGTTGGAAAAACGCATTGCCGCGCTGCGTGCCGCTCAATAACTCAAACGTGTACCGCCTTGTAAAATCCGTACAAGGCGGTACGTAGAAACCGAAGCCGCGGTATTTAAAGCTTGACGATACTTGCGCATGCAATCTAGTCTTGCCTTCATGAAACCGAACCTCTCTTCAAAAAGCGATCGACTGTCCCTGCTACGACTGTAATGCAGGGCGTGTAGTTTTTCCGGTTTCCTACAATCCGTTTTCAAGTCGATCGCAGCTCATGAACAACATCATCAACATTTTATTTAACTCCATCGCTACAACTTCAACGCTGCTTGCGCTGCTGCGACTGCTTCGCAGCCGGCGTGCCATGAATTAACGGCGGTGCGCGCCGGCTCCTCGACTGCCGCCAGATCGAATCGGCATTTCAAATTTTCTGAGGAGCAGCACCATGAAACCCACTACTTCGCACAGCAGCTTCAATCATCGCAAATACACAGGTAGCGATGTCGTCGACATGCGACAGCGTCGCTGGCCTGACCGCCGCCTGGTTACAGCACCCGACTGGTGCAGCGTCGATTTGCGCGACGGCAATCAAGCCTTACCCAAGCCAATGAATCCCGCGCAAAAACGCCGCATGCTTTTGCGGCTCATCGATATTGGATTCAAGGAAATCGAAGTCGGTTTTCCAGCAGCCTCACAACCCGATTTCGATTTCGTGCGTGAGTTGATCGAAGAAAATCTCGTCCCCGATGACGTAACGATTCAAGTATTGACGCAGGCACGCGAAGACATCATCGCGCGCAGTTTCGAAGCATTACGCGGCGCGAAGCGTGCGAACATGCACGTATATAACTCGGTATCACCTGCACAACGTTGCTATGTATTCGCCACCGATCGCGACGGCGTGGTCAATATTGCCGAGCAAGGCGCGCGCTGGGTAAAACAATACGCTGCAGCGCAACCCGAAACCGATTGGACCTTTCAGTATTCACCCGAAAGCTTCACGCAGACCGAGCTCGAATTCGCGCGCGACATTTGCGAAAGCGTCTGCAATATCTGGCGGCCCGATCAAGGCCAGCGTGTCGTCATCAATTTACCTTCGACTGTCGAAGTTCACACACCGAATGTGTTCGCCGATCGCATCGAGTGGTTCAACGATAATTTCAAGTATCGCGAGCACGTTCGCCTCAGCGTACATACCCATAACGATCGCGGTTGCGCAGTCGCATCAGCCGAACTGGCCGTGCTCGCAGGGGCCGATCGCGTGGAGGGCACATTGCTCGGCAATGGCGAGCGCACCGGCAACATGGATATCGTCACCATGGCAATGAATCTCTACAGCCAGGGCATCGACCCGCGCCTGGATTTCAGCGACATCGATAACATCGTGCGCTGCGTCGAAGAATGTACGGAAATTACGACGCACGTACGCCACCCATGGGTTGGAGAACTGGTTTACACCGCGTTTTCCGGCAGCCATCAGGACGCGATCCGAAAAGGGTTGCAGGCGTGGACAAAAGTGCATGATGCAAATGCCAATACTCATTGGGACGTGCCTTATTTACCGATCGACCCTCGGGACATTGGCCGCAACTACGAAGCTGTCGTACGCGTCAACAGTCAATCTGGCAAAGGCGGCGTAGCGTTTTCGCTCGAGCGCGATTACGGTTTTGAATTGCCGCGCGCATTGCAAATTGAATTCAGCCGTGCCGTGCAACAACACTCCGAAGCGATCAATGGTGAAGTCAGCAGCGCAGAAATTCAGCGGCTCTTCCGCGAACAGTACGTTAACAATGCTGCACAGTGGCAATTGCACCGGTATCAAATCGCCGCCCGCGGCGACGATTGCGTCGACATGCGCGCGGAATTAAATAATATCGATGGCACTACGGCGATATTGACTGGCGCAGGCAGCGGCACGCTCGCCGCAGCGATCGATGCGATGCAGGGAATTTGTGGAACGAAGCCTGAAATTATCGATTATCACGAGCATGCACTGATCAGTGATATGAAATCAGGACAAGGCACTGCATCCAGCGCGGCGACCTATGTGCAAATCGATATCGATGGAAAACATTACTGGGGCGTCGGCGTCGCGGAAGATACGGTGCGCTCTGCGCTCGCCGCCTTGCTTTCCGCCATCAATCGCAACGCCATACAAATGCGGTCCGCCGCATGATTCATATCGGAGCGAGCTTTTGCTCGCTCTTTTTTTCAATCGTTTTCGTAATGCCAGCCGTCAGCGGCACGATAACAGCGATGGCGCTTCCCTCCCGCGCTGGATCGCCCTGATTCATAACCGCCATCCTGTGGATATAAAGCCATTACGCCATTTTCACCGGGAACGAACTTCGGAAGAATATCGATGACCGGCTTCGCGCCGTACATCGCCTCGACCTCTGCTATCGAACCGCATCTAACGAGTTCGGTCAGCGTCACAAAGGTGGGCGGCATCATATCCAGTTCACGCGATCGATGCAGCGCAATGGCCTGCCCTGGCGACAGCCATCGATGTTCGACAATTTCGCTGCCATCGACCACCACATCGATATTGCCGATGGATAATGCAGCCACGAAAAACCAGGTGGCATAACGCTTCACCTCGCCCTCAGGCGTGGTCCAGTGAGCAAAAAACTGCAGGCGACAGTTTTCGATATCCATACCGGTTTCTTCGCGCGCTTCCCGAACAGCCGCGCGCCTGGCAGCTGCCATGACATCGGGATCATTCGCAAAATCCGCTGCATCAATGGCGCCTCCCGGAAACACCCACAGCCCGCCCGCGAACTGCACAGCCGCATTCCGGCGCAGCAACAACACCTCCAGGCCATCGCTGGCTTCCCGCAGCAACACCACCGTTGCGGCCGGCCTGATCGCACTCATCGTTTACTCCCGCTATGATCAATGTGCAGAATAACGATCTGCACCTCGGCCCTCAATGAAATGGGGCTTTCAACACACGCTAACAGCCGGCAGATTGCATCCTGAAATGATTAGATACTGACAATTATGTTAGACGCACTCAAGCTTTGGCTCAGTGAACTGGATTTTGCCGCTGTTGCGATTTTCACGCTCAGCCTGCAGGTTCTTGCAATCATTGCCGCGATGGAAGCGATTCTGAAAACGCGCACATCGCAGGGCGCGCTGGCATGGGCACTTTCCTTATTGCTCATGCCCTCACTCATGCTGCCGATGTACTGGATTTTCGGCCGCCGTAAATTTCGCGGCTACGCCAAAGCAAAACGCATTGGCAAACGCACGACGAATATGCCACGCGAAACGCTGCACAGCGCAGCGCCCTCACAACTGGAGAGTTATCAGGTCGCACTCGAACAGATCGCACAAATGCCATTCACGCGAGGTAATTGCTGCGAATTATTAATTAACGGCAAACAGACGTTCGATGCATTATTCGCTGCCGTCGATCGCGCACAGCATTACATTCTTCTCGAATACTACATCGTGCGCGACGATATTGTTGGTCATCAGCTTGCCGACCGATTGATTGAAAAAGCAAGCCAGGGTGTCGCCGTCTATTTTCTGTATGACGAGATTGGCAGCTTTAAATTATCGCGCGACTATATCGAACGCCTGCGCGACGGTGGCGTCGACATCCGCTCTTTCAACTCCACGAAAGGTGCGCGCAACAGACTGCAGCTCAATTTTCGCAATCATCGAAAAATTGTGGTGATCGACGGCATTCTCGGCATCAGCGGCGGGCACAATATCGGTGATGAATATCTCGATAAACATCTGGAGCTCACACCCTGGCGGGATACATCGATACAGATTGAAGGCGCTGCGGCACTCGCCCTGCAATTAACATTTCTCGAAGACTGGTATTGGGCATGCGAGCAAGTGCCCAACCTGAGCTGGCAGATCCCTCCCGCGCCGGGCGATATCGAAGCACTCATCATTCCGAGCGGTCCGGCCGATTACATCGAGACATGCCTGCTGCTTTTCCAGCAACTCGCGCAGATGGCAAAACAACGTTTATGGATTGTCAGCCCCTATTTTG
This sequence comes from uncultured Verrucomicrobiaceae bacterium, assembly GCA_964631955.1. Taxonomy (GTDB): domain Bacteria; phylum Pseudomonadota; class Gammaproteobacteria; order Pseudomonadales; family CAMLJR01; genus CAMLJR01. Next base: position 396,282 of record CAZWBA010000001.1, read on the forward strand.
TTCCCGACACATCGATTATCACTGCATTGCAATTAGCGGCGCTGCGCGGTGTGGACGTGCGAATTTTATTGCCGGAAAAACCGGACAAACGCCTGGTATGGTTATCGTCATTCGCCAACCTCGATGAAGTGCAACGCACAGGCATTAAGGTGTATCGCTACCAGGCGGGATTTCTGCATCAGAAAGTCTGGCTGGTCGACGACGACTGCGCGCTCATCGGAACCGCCAATCTCGACAACCGTTCGTTTCGTCTGAATTTCGAAGTGAATATCGTGACGCGCGACAAATCATTCGCAGCACAAGTTGCAGCCATGCTGGAAAAAGATCTTTCACAAAGCCGGCTTTTACCACGCGGAGAACTGGCACAACGTAGCTGGATATTTCGGCTGGCCGTGCGCGGCTCTTATCTGCTGGCGCCGATTCTTTAAACCTCTCTCATGCGCAAACAACAATGCCCGCACCTTTCGATGCGGGCATTGTTTTTTTGCAGCGCGATTAAGGTTTAGTGGCCACAACCATAACGCCTTTATCACCCGCGGCATTTTTAGCCGTCAGTGTTAGCTTGCCATCTTCGTAGACTGCCACGCCGATAAATTCTACATCGGCCCCATAAGGACAAGTACCACCCTCGGCATGGCTAAAGAACAGCTTGTTGACATCGTAGTAATTTCCACCGCCGGAAATATGCGGCACGATTCTTCCCGCATAGCTGCAGGAACTACCGGCCGCCGAGCCGGATATCACTCCATCGAAAGCATCGCCCGGAGTACCCGGGTTGTCGGCAATGCTCACCGAGGCCGTGGAATATCTGACCGCATCAATACCCGTCCAGCCCGCCGTATAGCTGCCCGCGATGATCGATACCAGCGCCTCTTCCTCATAAAGCGGATCGTATTGGGTGGTCAGCGCCGCTGCGGTGATCGGGGCACCGCCCGGGAATCGTAAGGTTATATTCATTGGCACCGGGACATATTCGAAAATTGGGTTGCCATTGGTATCGAACGAGGCCTTGTTAACTTGCAGGGTCCACTGGCCTGTCCAGCCATCCGTGGGGACGAATGGTACCGCGGTCTTATAGAGATTCTTATCCACTGGATTTACCGCGGTATTTCTGTAAGGTCCTGAAAGTGGGCCCTGGAGGCCTGTACAACCAGAACCGTTATTATCTGTGCAGGTAGAAACGTCGAGCTGAAATAATGATCCCTTACCCGTGGCTTCGTCCATCGAGAAGCCCTGAGTGTAGTGCATGGTAACACCAAGCGTAGGAAGCGAGCTCGTCCCAGTAAAGTTACCCAAGTTGGACTGAGCATCCCAAATACCCGTGAAGCCATTCATATTCAAATCGCCTTGGGCACCTGGAAAATAGTTAGAGGCATTCATCTCAAGCTCATAAGTCGAGCCCGGTGGCGTGAACGCACCGTTCAAGGTGCTCGCCGCAGTGTACGGGGAAGTCGGCTCCGTTGAAGTCACCGAAGTGCGGGGGTACTGCGCATTGAAGGCTCCCCAACGAATTTGCGTATCGCCTTCAAAATCGAACCTCTGAACCTTAGCAGACCCTAAATTACCTGTGACGCCATTGACACTGTCACTACCGTTGTCGTCTTTCCCGATCCCCGCGTAAAAGCCTGCAGGAGTAGTTCCATCCACTGCCATATAAACGAACCAATAGCCCGCAGTAATATCAGGTGCAACGACGCCCGAAACAACGCGATCGCCTGCCGTTCCCTTCCAAAGCCCCGCGGATGATGAGTAGTAAGTCACCGGCGACGGCGTGTACTGAGGAACCTCTCCATCAGAACCGCCGCCACCGCCTCCGCAGGCGGTCAACAGAGTCAATGACGAAATCGCGGCAGCCAGTGCCGTGAGATGAGTTTTCATGCTATCTCCTTCATTTTATTAAAATTATAGTAATGCGGGACGATGGCGAATCGCTTTATACGCGGTCGCTCACGCGCCGTCTTATATGTGCGGAGGAGATGCTACATTGTTTTTTTACACGTGTCACTTAGCGTCGAAGATCGGCTGACCGTATTGCTTTCAGGAGACCGACTCCAGCCCGCCTTGCAATTCCTGGCAGAGGGCGAGCATGAGAAGCCGCTGTGGCGGGGACATTTCGCTGAAGGAAATGCCGTAGTGGAATGGATTGTCCGGGGCTTTTTCGTCTTTACCAAACGCGCGCTTGATCTCGCCATGCAGTTCGAGCGAATGGTCCATTTCCGCGACTTTCACCTTTGCCGTCAGCAGGACTCGGGTGACCGAGGCGGTGAGCTCCTTTTCGAGGCCAATTCTCGCGCCCTGCAAACTGATATCGCGAAAACAGCCGCGCAATTTTGCGGTGGCGATACCCATCGCGGTAAAGGCCGTCAACTGCAATGTTTTCTGGAAGTTGAAACGCGGGAAACGGCGCAGCGGTTCCAGCTCGATTTTCTGTGGCCACGCAAAATGCAGATAGGGATAAGGCTGCTCGCATACCTGCAATATCGTCGATGCGAAGGTTACGATGCCGGTCTGCAGCGCAAATTTGGCTTCGACCTTGACGCCTTCGCGCACGAGTACCTGAGGGGGTTTCTTCGGCACATACACCAGCACCGATTCGTTCGCGCGATAACCAACCAGCAAGGCTTCGCTGGGATAGCGCTTGTAATCGAGCCCGACGAAATTCAGCTGCATTCGAGTGGCAACTGGAAGCTTTAACTGGCTGAATTCCATAATTCCGACGCTCGATTTCGACAATTTATATTTGCGGCCCGTTACGCTGCACCATGTTGAAGACGTAAGCATAGAGCAGGACGCGTTTATTTTCGTCGAGCTGCGTAAACTCCACGCCGCAGGTTTCGCCGCCATCGCCGGATGCACGCGTGCGAATAATGCCCGTCAACATCACATCGCGAACGATATCGTCGAGCGTCATGTACATGTGAATGCCCAGCTCATCGCCGATTTCACCGAGCGCTGTCTGCGATGAAAGCTTTAAACCGCGCACGCTGATATCAGCGATTTGCGCAGGCTGCATTTCCAGATGATCCTCATCGCTGAAATTTGCCACCTGCGCGGAAACATCGACGCTCACGCGCACGGCGGAACGCACATTGCGCAGGTTGACGGTTCGTGGATATTGCAGAAAAACATGCGGAAATGGCGCGGTTCCGATTCCTTCGATCTGACTGGCGAAAGTGACGATACCTGTCGGACTCGTCATTGAAATGACCACCTTCGCACCGATGTGCAAATCCGCACCGAATTGCGCTGCCGCAACAATCGCGCGGGATATATCGCTGCCAATGTACCTGCCCTGTACCGTTGACTGCCTGGAGCCACTCCCGGGTAACGCGATGCGCATCGCTGCGCCCGGAAGCAATTTCAGTTCGGCAAATTGAGTCACGATAAACTCTCTTTAAACTATTGTTATATTAGGCTTCGCAAGTGTAGCAAAATCGATCCGGAACACCGGCGTAACGTCATTCCCACGCGCCACTCACTCAGCGGTATCGCTCATGAAAACCTTCCGAAACATATCTCCACAGGACGCACAGACCCTGCTGATGGAACCGCTGACCCAGCTCATCGATATCCGCGATGAGTTCGCTTTCCGCGAAGGTCATATCGACAACGCGCAGCGAATCGACAACGACAATGTCGACAGTTTTATTGCCACCGCGAACAGAAGCGCGCCACTCATTGTCTGCTGCTACCACGGCATCAGCAGTCAAAGCGTTGCGCAATTCTTTATCGAACAGGGATTTGGTGAGGTCTACAGCCTGAGCGGCGGCTTTGAGGAATGGAAAACCTCGTTTCCATATATACGTGATGCGAGATACACGTGATGCGGGAACAGCGCGGCGTTAAAGCCGCGCGCAGGTGGTGCAATAGATATACATTCCCTTCGGATCATTCAATTGCGTAAGCTTTTGCAGCTCCATTATCAATGGCCGCAATGGCGACCAGATTGCAGTCGCACCAAACCAGTCGCGGCGCGCATGAACTCCTGACGCAAACGTCGATTTCAGATAACCCGAAGCGCCGCCTAATTTCTGCAAAAAAGCCTCGTGAAAACTGAGCGGAGGTTCGATATCGAGCACTTCGTACTGCTGCAGCTGCGCGCGTGCTGCAGCGGCTTTAATCGCATCGTCCATGCCGCCCAGTTTATCGACCAGCCCGATTTCCTGTGCGCTTTTGCCCGACCACACCTGGCCCTGTGCAATCTTGTCGACGGCCGCGACTTCCATTTCGCGCCCGCTCGCAACCACATTCAAAAAGCGGCGATAGCCATGATCGATATTGCTTTGAATGGCGCGCGCGGTGATCGCATCGAGCGGACGGTCTATCCGCATGGCGTCCGCCAGCGCCGTCGTACCGACACCATCGGTGTGCACGCCAAGCGCATCGAGCGATTCGTCGAGCGTTGGAAACGCGCCGAAAATACCGATCGATCCTGTCAGCGTCGCCGGTGTCGCCCATATTTCATCGGCATTCGCGGCTATCCAGTAACCGCCCGAGGCCGCGATGCTGCCCATGGAAACCACGAGCGGTTTTCCCGAGGCCTGCAGCGAGAGCAATTCCTGACGAATGATTTCGGATGCAAACGCACTGCCGCCTTCGCTGTCGATGCGCAACACCACCGCCTTGATATGTTCGTCATCGCGCGCCTGACGAATCAACGCGCCCAGTGTGTCGCCGCCCACTTGCCCTGCACGCTGCACGCCATCGAGAATCATGCCGCTCGCATACAGAACGCCCACCGCATCCTGTTTATTGACCGGCAAATGCTTGTTGTTCGGAAGCCCGCTTCCGGCCAGATAATCGCGATAATCGATACCACGAAAATCACCGTTCTCGTCAGCCCCGACCTGATCGATTAAATAACTATTGATCGCATCTCTCGTTTTCACGGCATCGACCAGCTGCCAGTCGACCGCCGCCCTGGCGGCATCACCTTCCGTGCTCGCGAACACCGTATCGATCCTATTGATGTATTCGTCGATTTTTTCCGGCGAAATGGAGCGGCGCACAGCGACCCGCTCCTTGTATTGCTGCCACAACGACTGCAGCCAGACCAGATGATTTTCCTTGACCTCGGGCGACATGTCGTCGCGCATGAATGGTTCGACCGCGGACTTGTATGTGCCCACCCGAAAGACGTGCACGTTCACATGCAGTTTATCGAGCGCCTGCTTGAAATAATTCGTGTAAATACCGAATCCCTGCAGCAAGACCTGCCCCATCGGGTTCATGAAAATCCTGTCGGCGGAAGCAGCGAGCAAATATTGATCCTGCGTAAAGCTGTCGCCAATCGCAACGACCGATTTATTGTGTTGGCGAAAACGCTGAATAGCTGCGTTCAGCTCTTCCGCTTTGCTGATGCCGCTGTGTTCGAGAGCGTCGGTTTGCAACACCATCATCTTGATACGATCATCGCCTGCTGCAATATCGATCGCCTCGATGAGATCACTCAGCAAAGTCTCCGCGGGCTCGTCGGTACCTGCGATCAAATTCGCGAGCGGATCAACATAGCTGAGCTGATCGACCAGCACACCCGAGGGACTCACAATCAGCGCGCCACCCGCCGGAACGGTCGGTCCTTTCTCGGCAAAAACCGCGAGCAGGATTATCGCGATGACAACGAGCAGAAACAGATTGGTAATTAAATGACGCAGTCCATTCAGAATTTTCCAGACGAACAAGAAACTGCGTTTAAAAAAACCCGGGCGTTTAGTTTCCATCGATATTTCCTGCAAATAATTTCGCGATACCAAAAACGTTGAATGAATTTCTACTGCGGCTCGGCACGCCTTGCGCGTGCCACATAACGCACTGACAGCATCGCGCCGATAAACAGCGTCACCGTGAGAACGAGGTGCATCACATCGAGCCAGCGCCACCAGGGTGCGAATAGCGCTGTCACACTTTGTGCAAAATAAAGCAGCGACACAAAACTCAGCCAGGCAAAGCTATTGATGGATCCGCGCCGTACACCCGGCACGAAAATCAGGAGGGGCAGCGACAGGATCACCCAGACCACGACATTGGGCGAGCGATCGCGGCTCGGCATGATCACCGTATCGATCGCGACCACGACCAGCAACGCAACCAGACAAACAAACGTCACCCGCCGGCTGTGCCGCGCGAGCACTGCGTAATCCGCCATCAATCGAGCAGCTCTAAAACATTTTCCGGTGGCCGGCCCAGTCGCGCATGTGCGCCGCGCACGACGATGGGACGCTCGATCAGTTTTGGATGCGTACTCATCGCCGCCAATAATTCTTCGTCGCCTGCATCGGCTAAATTGAGCGCCTTGTATTCATCCTCGCCTCTTCGCAGCAGATCGCGCACAGTGATATTTAATTTCGCCACCAACTCCCTGAGCTGCTGCTTCGACGGCGCCTTTTCAAGATAAAGCACAATCTCCGGCTCGATCCCGCGCTGCTGCAACAACTCCAGCGTCTGACGGGATTTACTGCAGCGCGGATTGTGATAAATCGTGAAATCACTCATGGTTTGCTTCACATATAAAGAGGCGGGCCTCATTATACACGGCACTTTTGCACCACCAAGCGCCGGCCAAAACCCGTGCATTACCCCGATGATGCTTGCGGATTGCGCATTGCTGGCACACGTTCACCATTCACTCATGAGAGAAGATTTTCATGTCGTTTTCGTCGCACAAGCGCTACGCAGTCATTTTTGCTGTCTGCTTCAGCCTGCTTTCCGGTTGCAGCAGACCCGATTACGAAACTGCCGATGGCAGCAGCGGTCGTTTTGCCGATAGCCGTGGCAAATGGCTGCTCATCAATTACTGGGCCGAGTGGTGCAAACCCTGCATCGAAGAAATGCCCGAACTGCATCGATTCCAGCAGGAACAGCGCAACCGCGCAGTGCTCTTCGCGGTCAATTACGATGGTGTGCAGGGCGCATCGTTACAGCAGCAGATTAAAAAAATAGGTATCGAATTGCCGGTGCTGCTGCAGGACCCGTCGGCTTTATTGAAATTTCCACGACCGGAAGCATTGCCCGCTACCTATGTATTCGATCCCGATGGGGTATTGCGCCACACCTTGCAGGGGCCACAAACGGCAGCCGCGCTCGCCGCCCTTCTGGATGAAGCGAAAGCCGAACCCGGTAAGCCATGAAGGGTGATCCAACTGACAGCACTTCTTTCACCGGAATGTAAACCTGACCAGGACCATTAAACTCTGCGCGCTGTCACTCGCCATCGCTGCGCCCCATGAACGCCGCAAAAATCCGGTCCAAAAAAAATCCCCGCAGTTGCGGGGATTTTTTTTGATGAGGCGTATTACTGCTTCTTCACTGCCTCGGTGGTTTCCGCATGCATTACCGCAACCACACGACGGTTTTGCGCACGACCATCGACAGTATCGTTGCTGGCGATAGGTTTCGATTCGCCGTAGCCGACAGAGCTCAGGCGCGATCCATCGATACCGAAACGCGTTACCAGCAGATCTTTCACCGCATCGGCGCGACGTTGCGACAACTTCAGGTTATACGCATCGGAAGCCGTGCTATCGGTATGACCACCGATTTCCGCTTTCACGCTGGCGTATTTTTTCAGGAATTTCGCCACGCGCTCGACTTCACCGACGTACTCCTCGGTGATATTCGACTTGTCAGTCGCGAACTTGATATCGACACGGATTTCTTCCGACTTGGTCAGATGGAATTCACAGCCATCAGCATCGACTTCCAGACCGCGCGGTGTGTTCGGGCACTTGTCCTTGTCGTCGTAAACGCCGTCGCCATCGCTATCGACCGGTGCAGGCGGCGGTGCAACTACCGGAGCCGGTGCAGCGACCGGAGCGGGCTTGGCACCGCCGAACGCATAACCGAAACCGAGAGTGAACGCGCCATGCGACAGACTGTCATCCAGTTCGTGGATGTACTTGAGTTCGGGACGCAGCGAAAAACGATCGGTGACTTTGATGCGCAAACCCAGACCGACATCGGCATGCGTCGCCTCGTCCTTGCTGGAACCGCTCGCATCGTAATCGTAACGGGAATGACCGACACCCAGTTTGGCGTAGGGCACGACCTTGTTTTTGGTACCGGTGGGGGTGAAGTAATAAATGCCGTCAAGGGTCAGGCGATCGTAATCGACCTTGCTGCCGGGTACTTCCATATTGTCGAAAGCGCGGGTGTAATCGATTTCCGCACCGAGATGATCGGTGAACTGATATTCGCCACCGATGCCATAAATACCGCTATCGTCAACATCGAGTTCATTATCGAAGTCCTGCGCACCGACGAATGGTGTTACAAAAAACTGACCCGGATCCGCCTGGACAATTGCCGGAGTTATCAAAACGCTCGAAACTACCGTTGCTAACGCTAGTTTTTTCATTGTTGCTCTCCCAAATAGTTTTGTGCGCTTTGAAATAGCGCCGATTGTAGCGCCGCCATTCTAACGTCAAAGTTTTTATCCGCCAACAATCGACATTTCATATTTCTCCTCACTTCGCCATTTCCAATTCTTCGACCACGCGCCGAACGAATGGAATGGTGATGCGCTTCTGCTCGACCAGCGATTGCTTGTCGATCTGCTCAAGCAGGGCCAGCAAGGCGGGAAATGCGCGCGATTGCCGCGAGAGTATGTAAGTTATAACGTCCTCGCTCAGGCTTATGCCTCGCTCCTGCGCACGCAAACGCAGCGCCTGTGTACGCTCCCCATCATTCAGTCCGTGCAGACGAAAATCGCCGCTCATGCGCAGACGCGATTGCAGATCCGGCAGAACGCTTGCCAGCTGCGCGGAAGCGCGATCCGCACTGACCAGCCATTTCGTGCCCGTCTGCATGCAGCGATTGAAGAGATGAAACAGCTGTTCGCACCAGATCACATCGTCGATGACCGTGTGGATGTCATCGAGACAAACCCCCTGCGCACTCTCCAGCGCTTCGAGAACCCGTGCTGGATTCTGGTCGCGCAACTCGGCAAGCGGCAGATACAGAAAGCCGGCATCCCGACAGACCGCGTGAAGCAGATGGCTGCGTCCGCTATCGGGCGCGCCGTAAAAATAAAATGCACCCGCGCCGTGCCGCAGCCATTCGCGCAGCGCATGGAGCAGCGGTGCATTGGCAGCGCTGACAAAAAAATTGGCGAAGCTTGCATCGGTGCGCGAGCGAAATAACAGCAGCTGCTCATGCATATCGGTTGTACCCGGTTCAGTGAGACGCAGCCCAGCGATAATTCAGCGCGGAGGGCAGCCGGACATTCACGACGCCTTCCAGCGGTGCGAGCCGACTTTCGAGCGCCAGCTGGCGCGTTACCTGATCCGCATCGCCGGCAGTCTTCAATTGAAGAAAGATTTCGTCGCCGCTGATCAATACGGGCTGCACGTTTCTGATGACCTCAAGGCGACGCAGATAACTCAGCAACGACATGTAATCGCCGAAACTCACCACCCCCGTCACGCGCATTACGAGCCCTTCATTACTGCTGTTCGCGGCAATCGCGTACTGCGCAGAAAAATTATCGACGATGCGATCGATTGCATTAGCCGCGCAGATCGATAACGCACTCCCGGCAGCCTCTGCCTCGAACACCTGCGCCCCGAGATTCAGCGACCAGCGCGAATCACAATTGCCGCCTGCCGTCAGCGTTATGAACGCGAGCATGAGTCCATCGCTGCGCTCCTGAATGGCTGCTCTCACTTTCGCGCCATCCAGCCGCACCACATCGTCGACATTCAGCCCGCTCGCATTGCGGGGCAAATGCAGTACGAGACCACGGCGACGCCATTGCTCGCGCAACACATTCGCGTAGGCGGAACTGTCGTCGATCACGGCGCGCACGCCCTTGTCGTCGACGACCAGAACTGTCAATACAGCCGGGCGATTTCCTCCCCACACCGGCAAGCCGGCCTTGCGCAACTCTGCATCGACCGGCGAGGCAGCGAAACGCAATTGCGCGAGCCAGGGGGTATCGCCGCCGCCATTGCGTTCGTAACGATATTGTTCGAGAAAATGCATTGCGTTGCCGAACGCTGCGGCCAGTGCCGGCTCGCTGGCGGCGCTGCTGCGACCGGAGATTCTCACCGCAAGCTCGCGCATGCCGGCCGCTGCGGCACGCCGTAATTCATTCGGGCTCTGCTCGGCCACGGGCACGCTGATCGCGTAGAGATCGGGCACCGGCTCGGCGCTCGCCAGTCCGGCGGTAATGAATAACATCGCGAACACCACATCGCGCAATCGATTACCGCCCAGCCAGTTCGTCATCCGTCGTTTCCATGGTCATAAATAAGCACCGCGGCATTGTACCAGCAGAGCTGATAAGGGCGGTCCGAGTCTGTACAATGGCGCTCCCCGTAATTCCGCCCGGAACCCACCGCAATGACCGACAGCAAATCGCCCTCTCTCTCATATAAAGACGCCGGTGTCGACATCGACGCGGGCGACGCGCTGGTCGAGCGTATCAAGGGCGTGGCCAAACGCACGCGGCGCCCCGAGGTGCTCGGCGGTCTCGGCGGTTTTGGCGCCTTGTGCGAATTGCCGAAAGGTTATCGCGAGCCCGTGCTCGTCTCCGGTACCGATGGCGTCGGCACCAAATTGCGCCTGGCGATGCAGCTCGGCATTCACAACACCATCGGTATCGATCTCGTCGCGATGTGCGTGAACGATCTCGTCGTCGCCGGCGCGGAACCTCTGTTCTTTCTCGATTACTACGCCACCGGCAAACTCGATGTCGATATCGCCGAACAGGTCATCACCGGCATCGGCCAGGGTTGCGAACTCGCAGGCTGCGCACTGGTCGGCGGTGAAACTGCGGAAATGCCCGGCATGTATGAAGGCGACGATTACGATCTGGCGGGATTTTCGGTCGGCGTCGTCGAAAAATCCGAAATCATCGATGGCAGCAAAGTCAGCGTCGGCGATGTCATGATCGGCCTGCCTTCATCGGGGCCGCATTCGAACGGTTATTCGCTGATTCGCAAAACTCTCGAAGTGAGCAAGGCCGACCTGCAGCAAACGCTTTCCGATCCGGCGCTCGGCGATAAGACGCTCGCGCAGGCACTGATGGCGCCGACGCGCATTTACGTCAAACAACTACTCGCACTCTTCAAAGTCTGCACCGTGAATTCGCTCTGTCATATCACCGGCGGCGGCTTCCTCGAAAACCTGCCACGCGTGCTGCCCGATCATTGCAAAGCCGTGCTCGATTTGAATTCGTATCGCCGCCCCGCCGTATTCGACTGGCTGCAAAAAAATGGCGGCATCGATGCGAAGGAGATGTATCGCGTATTCAACTGCGGTGTCGGCATGGTGATTTGCGTGAAAGCCGCCAGTCAGGAACTCGCACTGCAGACATTGCGCGCGCAGGGCGAATCGCCCTTCGTGCTCGGCCGTATCGAATCACTCACCGACGGCGACGAGCAAGTGCAACTGCAGGGTCTGCGCGCCTGAGCTGCGCCAAGCACAATGCCTACCCCAATGACGACTGAACCGTGCCGCCTGGTTATTCTGATTTCCGGTAGCGGCTCCAATCTGCAGGCATTCATCGATGCGGTGGCGCGCAACGAATTGCGCGCGCACATCGTCGCCGTCATCAGCAATAAAGCCGATGCCGGCGGATTGCAGCGCGCCGCAAAAGCGAATATCCCCGCCGACGTCATCGATCACAAACAATTCGGCAGCCGCGAAGCCTTCGACGCAGAACTGCGCGCGCGCGTCGAAAGCTATCGACCCGACCTCGTCGTGCTCGCCGGCTTCATGCGCATTCTCACGCCGGTTTTTTTGCGTCCCTTTCACGGTAAGTTAATCAATATTCATCCATCATTGCTGCCGAAATACCCGGGATTGCACACGCATCAGCGCGCGCTCGATGCGAAAGACATGCAAGCGGGCGCTACCGTACACTTCGTCACCGAGGAACTCGATGGCGGGCCGGCGATCATACAGGCGAGCGTGCCCATCCTTCCGGGCGACGAAGCGGCGACCCTTGCCGCACGCGTGCTTGTTCAGGAACATCGTATTTATCCGCTCGCTGCACAGTGGTTTGCCGAAGGGCGCCTGCAACTGCAGGACAACCGTGCGCGTCTCGACGGCACCGCGCTGCCGCCGACCGGATTTATTTTTTCGGGATAGCTTATATTTTCGGATAGCTTCATTATTTTTCGGGATAGCGAGAGTATGAAAAGCCAACCATTTTTTTTCGCAGCTTTTTTATATTCACTCGCTGCGCTCGCTCAGGCAACGCAACCCACTCCTTTTAGCGCAACCTACGAAACCAAATACGGTGTCATGTCCGCACGCGGCGAACGCAAGCTCGTGCACGATCGCGACAACCTGTGGAAATTCGAAAACAGCGCCCAGGTTTTGATGATGGATGTGGTCGAGCGATCCTCCTTCCTCTGGCAAAACGATCGGGTCATTGCGCAAGCCTACAATTACAACAACCCTTTCAACCAGGATCGCAGCCTGTCGCTCAGCTTCGACTGGGACAACAACACCGCCATCAATAATGGCTCGAAACAAACGCTGGAAATCGCGCCGGGCGTCCACGACAAACTCAGCTATCAACTGCAGATGCAATTCAGCGTCTGCGCAAATCCCGACAAATATCCCGGCGAAAATTTTACCGTGGTGGACCGGAAACGATTGAAAACCTATCGCGTGGAACTGGTTGGGCACGACACGCAGAAAACGCCTGCAGGAACACTGAACACGATTCACCTGCGACAATTTCGCCCGGATCGACGCGACAACGACAAGGACACGCACATCTGGCTGGCTGCGGACTGGAACTGCCTGCTCGTACGACTGGATCAGCACGATGGCGGCGATGTGGTTTCATTGAAACTTGTGAAAGCCAAAGTGAATGGCGTCGAGGTGAAAGAGAAGAAGTAACCTGAGCAACCCAGCACAGCGCGGAGAGGCAATCTTTTTGCGCTCAAGCAGCATTTTTACAGTGCTTCGCCTGAGTGACAGGCGCAAAAAGATTACCTCCCCCCGCCCACAAATATTGCGCGTAATTTAAGTCTTCGGCAGCGTCACCCCGGTCTGGCCCTGATATTTTCCACCACGATCTTTATAACTCGTCGCGCACACTTCATCGGATTCGAAAAACAGCATCTGCGCCACGCCTTCGTTCGCATAAATTTTTGCCGGCAGATTCGTTGTGTTCGAAAACTCCAGCGTAACGTGCCCTTCCCACTCAGGTTCCAACGGCGTGACGTTCACGATAATGCCGCAGCGCGCATAGGTGGATTTACCGAGACAGACTGTCAGCACCGAACGCGGAATACGGAAATACTCCACCGTGCGCGCCAGCGCAAAACTGTTAGGCGGAATGATGCAGTAATCGCCCTTGATATCGACAAAGCTTTTTTCGTCGAAATTTTTCGGATCGACCGTCGCGGAATAGATATTCGTAAATACCTTGAATTCATCAGCACAGCGCACATCGTAGCCATAGCTCGACGTACCGTAGGAAATGATTCGTCCGTTCTCATTTTCGCGCACCTGCGTCGGTGCGAAGGGCTCGATCATGCCGTGCTGCTCGGACATACGGCGAATCCAGTTATCGGATTTGATACTCATCGTTATGAAGGCCTCAATAAATGTTTTTTCTCCCCTCCCAAATGGGAGAGGGAATGAACGACTCAATCGTTTTTAATCACGATCTTCGGAAATTCGTTCGGCAGCAATTGCGCGACTTTGGCGATAACCCGGCGCGCAATGTCGCGATAAATTTTTGTCACCGCACCATCGGGCTCGGCTGCCACCGTTGGATTGCCGTTATCGACCTGCTCGCGAATCGAGCGCGCCAGCGGCAATGAACCCAGCAATTGCACACCGTATTCCTGCGCCATTCTCTCGCCGCCGCCTGCGCCGAACAAATGCTCTGCATGGCCGCAATTCGTGCAGATATGCACGGCCATATTCTCGACGATGCCGAGCACGGGAATATCGACTTTGCCGAACATTTCGATGCCCTTTTTTGCATCGAGCAGCGCGATATCCTGCGGCGTCGTTACGATCACCGCGCCAGTCAGCGGAATTTTCTGCGCCAGCGTCAGCTGGATATCACCCGTTCCCGGCGGCAGATCGATAATCAGATAATCGAGATCGTTCCAGGCGGTTTGGTTGATCAATTGCAGCAACGCGCCACTCGCCATCGGCCCACGCCATACCACCGGCGTATTTTCCGTGAGCAGATAGCCGATCGACATCGTCTGCAGACCGTGCGCGATCACCGGCTCCAGCAATTGCGAACCGCGTTGCGCAGGGCGCTCCTCGGGCACACCGAGCATCAGCGGCTGACTCGGCCCGTAGATATCGGCGTCGAGCAGACCGACACGCGCACCTTCGGCCTGCAACGCGAGTGCGAGATTGACCGCAGTGGTCGACTTGCCAACACCGCCCTTGCCCGAGGCGACCGCGATGATGTGTTTGACGTTCTGCATATTGGGCAGTGTTTGCCCGCTGGACTCTGACATTCAAAACTCCTGGAAAAGATGCCGCCAAAGGCCGCGCCGCGGATGGATTCGGCGCCCCATCACCTGGGTCTGACCGAGCGAAGTGCGCTATAGTATCGCCCCTTTTGCCGGCGCCCAACCCTCACGATTTTCAGCGGTTCGGTGCGGACATTTCACCGGCACAGCAACTTGCAGCCACACACGAAACACCATCGCCAGACCGCTTTAAGGAAACCGCATGTCGTCGCCCAAACGCCGCATTCTCGTCACCAGTGCATTGCCCTACGCCAATGGCGCGATTCATCTCGGCCATCTGGTCGAGTACATCCAGACCGACATCTGGGTGCGCTTCCAACGCATGCGCGGGCATGAGGTGCATTATGTCGGCGCCGATGATCAGCACGGCACGCCCATCATGCTGCGCGCCGAAAAGGAAAACATCACACCGCGCCAGCTCGTCGACCGCGTATTGACCGAACACACGCGTGATTTTTTCGGCGGTCTCGACAAGCAAACCGAATTTCAGAAAACACAGGACAGTTCGGTACTCGGCGGCTTCCATATCAGCTTCGATAATTATCATCAGACCGATGCCGAAGAAAATCGGCTCTTCTGCGAAGATATTTACAAGAAACTCGAAGCAAACGAATTGATTGCGCGCCGCGAAGTCGAGCAATTCTACGATCCCGTCAAGGAAATGTTTCTGCCGGACCGCTTCATCAAAGGCGAATGCCCGAAGTGCAGTGCGAAGGATCAATACGGTGATTCGTGCGAAGTCTGCGGCACCACCTATTCGCCGACCGATTTGAAAAATCCGTACTCGGCAGTTTCGGGTGCAACGCCCGTGCGCAGGGCATCCGAACATTATTTCTTCAAACTATCCGATGCCCGCTGCGAAAAATTTCTCAAGGAATTCACTCGCGAACCGGGCAAACTGCAAGTCGAAGCCGCCAACAAACTCGATGAGTGGTTCACCTCGGGCTTATCCGATTGGGATATTTCGCGCGACGCGCCCTATTTCGGTTTCAAAATTCCCGGCACGGAAAATAAATTCTTTTACGTCTGGCTGGATGCACCCGTCGGCTATTTCGGCAGCTTCCGCAACTACGTGCAGAAACTGAAAGCACTGGGGCGCGATATCGACGAAGACGCCTTCCTCGATGCGGAAAAGGCCAAAGCCGAAAAAACTGAAATGGTGCACTTCATCGGCAAGGACATTCTTTATTTCCATGCACTGTTCTGGCCGGCGATGCTCGAAAATTCCGGTTACCGCACGCCGACGCAAATCAATGCGCACGGCTTCCTCACGGTCGACGGCGCGAAAATGTCGAAAAGCCGCGGCACGTTCATCACCGCGCAGAGCTATATCGATCAGGGTTTGAATCCCGAATGGCTGCGTTATTACTTCGCTGCGAAATTGAACGGCACGATGGAGGATATCGACCTCAACCTTGAGGATTTCATTGCGCGGGTGAATTCGGATCTCGTTGGCAAGTACATCAATATTGCGAGCCGGTGTGCAGGGTTTATTACGAAGTTTTTCGACGGCAAGTTAAACGTCAACTCGATCCAGCCTTTAGCAACTGCCGCGGTCGCGCAAGGTAATGCAGTTGCTGATGCATTCGATGCGCGCGATTACGGTAAGGCTCTGCGTGAAATCATGGCGCTGGCCGACCGCATCAATGCCGAGATTGCACAAGTGGCGCCCTGGGTTCTCGCTAAAGATGAAAGCAAGCGCGCTGAGCTGCATGATATCTGCTCGAAGGCCTTGCATGGTTTCTATGTACTTTCGATTCTGCTACAGCCGGTCCTGCCGCAATTGTCCGCGCGCGTAGCAAAAGAGCTGTTCGGCTTATCACGTGAATTCAGCTGGCATGATCTGCAGAATATTCCGGCGCAAATCAATCCCTATCAGCATCTGATGACCCGCGTAGAACAAAAGCAGATCGATGCACTGGTCGCCGCCAATCGTGAGTCGCTACAAGCCGCTGAGCCCGCCACACAGCAGAAAAAGGCAGAAACCAAAGTCGTGACCGAAGAAAAAGCCGAGACTATTTCAATCGACGATTTCATGAAGATCGATCTGCGCGTCGCAAAAATCGTTTCTGCCGAACACGTCGAAGGCGCGGATAAATTACTGAAACTGCAACTCGATCTCGGCGAAGAACAGCGCCAGGTATTCGCGGGAATAAAATCCGCGTATCAACCCGAACAGCTAGTTGGAAAATTTACTGTAGTTGTGGCAAATCTCGCGCCGCGCAAAATGAAATTCGGCATGAGCGAAGGGATGGTGCTCGCCGCAGGTCCGGGCGGAAAGGAAATTTTCCTGCTCTCGCCGGATAGCGGCGCTACGCCCGGCATGAAAGTGAAGTAAAAAATCTACTTGGCACAATATTAATGAGACGGGGTGCATTGCTTTTTTGGTTCATCGCCATCAGGGTGGCACTGTAAAAATGCTGCTTGCAAAACCAAAAAAGTAATGCATCCCGGCTCCGCTCGATACACAAACGAGGCAGTGCAATGACAACTGTCGATCTCATCACACTGATCGACGATCTACTACCGCAAACGCAATGCACCGATTGCGGTTACAACGGCTGCCGCCCGTACGCCGAAGCCATCACGCAAGGCGAAGCGATTAATCGCTGTCCGCCCGGCGGCGATAAAACTATCGCAGCACTCGCCACGCTACTTAATCAATCGATTATTCCGCTCGCCGATAATCCCAAACCCGAACGCGTCGCCTTCATTCGCGAAGCCGAATGCATCGGCTGCACCAAATGCATCCAGGCCTGTCCCGTCGATGCCATCATGGGCGCAGCAAAACTGATGCACACCGTCATCATCGATGAATGCACTGGCTGCGATTTATGCGTGGAACCCTGCCCTGTCGACTGCATCGACATGCGTCCCATCGAGCGCGTGCCGCAACCCGCACACTACCGCATGCGCTTCAACAACCGGAATATTCGTCTGCATAGCGAGCATGAAGAGCGCGAACGACTGCGCGCCGAACGCACAAGAAAAATCGCCGCCAGCAACAGTGTGGCGACAAAATCGAAACAGGAAGAAATTCGCGAAGCGATTGCCCGGGCAAAGGCGAGAAAAGCCGGCGCCCGCAACGATTAGCGCGACTCGATCGTCTTTCCCACTCGCCTAACTTCGCGGGTCGATCTGCAAGCCTTCGCGAAAGCGACGGCCATTTTCAACGTAACCGGCTGAAGATTTTCGCAACTGGGCAATCTGCTCTTCGCTCAACTGGCGCACGACGCGACCTGGTGCGCCGACTACGAGCGAACCGTC
This sequence comes from uncultured Verrucomicrobiaceae bacterium, assembly GCA_964631955.1. Classification (GTDB taxonomy): domain Bacteria; phylum Pseudomonadota; class Gammaproteobacteria; order Pseudomonadales; family CAMLJR01; genus CAMLJR01. Next base: position 414,008 of record CAZWBA010000001.1, read on the forward strand.
GGGAATCACCTTGCCTTCGGGAATCAGGGCATTGGCGCCGATGATGCAGTTATTGCCGATCTGCGCATTATTCAGGATGACCGCGTTGATGCCGATCAGCGTGTTGTCGCCGATCGTGCAGCCGTGAATCACCGCTTTATGCCCCACAGTGACACCGCGACCGATTTTCGCAGGCTTGTCCGGATCGACGTGCACCACGGCGCCATCCTGAATATTGCTGTTATCGCCGATTTCGATTGTCGCGTTATCGCCGCGCAACACCGCGTTAAACCAGATGCTGACATTGTCGCCGATGATGACCGAGCCGATGACTGTCGCGGTTGGTGCGATGTAATAATTTTCACTCTTAAATTCAACCCGGCGCTCGTTCAAACTGAAAATCATCTTCAACTCCCGATCAGCGCATATTCGGCGCGCGATTCAATATCCAGATTCGTATGACACAGGCAATTTACCAGTTGCACGATAAAGCGCCCGCTCAACCCCCAGATGGTGTAGTGCTCGTACTGGAAGCGCGCGGATATGCGCTCGTCTCCCTCGAATCGAATGCGGTCCGCGCGCAGATTTTTTGCGTCGGCAAAAAATGCCAGTGGCACGTAAAGAATTTCCGTTACCTCACCCGGCTCGGCCCGCAACTCGACATCGGGGGGAATCACCACCACGACCGGCGTTACAAATAAATTGCTGATACTCACCTGCGACATCAGCATGCCCGCATAGCTAACACTTTCGCTTGGCAGCGCCACCTCTTCCCAGGCTTCGCGTAATGCCGTTGCAAAAATATCGACATCCTCGGGATCGCGTTTACCGCCAGGAAAAGCGATTTCGCCCGGATGCGTCGGCAGATTCAACGCGCGCCGGATCATGAGCAAGCGCGGTGCTGCTTCATCGGTCAATGCCATCAATACTGCCGCCTGTCTGGGTGAACCCGGGGGCGGGCATACGTTTTGCTCTGTTGAAGTCAGGACAAGCGCGTGCTGCAGACGCTGTAGTAAATCGCTGGCCAAAGTGATTCCTCATGGGCGACGGACGGTCATTGCGGGTGCAAGGATATACCGGCATGCTGCCTTCAGGAAAAGAAGTTATCACCCGATTCTGAGCAGGGAGACGGGAGGATTGAAGTGGTCAAAGTTGAATTGCCAGGCTTCGATACGCTGCGCTATCTGGCGGAGCACGATCCAGACCGCCTCGAATTATTGCGCAATGCGCTGACTGAAATGCTGATTGCTCGCTCGCCGGAAGAATCGCGCCAGCGTTTGCGCGGTTTGCAGTTTCAAATCAACGCGCGCGTGAAACTGGCCGCCAACCCTATCGCCGCATGCATGGCAGTGTCATCGATGATGCATGACACATTGAATCAGTTGCGGCGTACGCTGGTCGATGGACCGGACGAAGCAATTGCACAAACAGCGAGCGCGCGCATCATTCCATTTCGTTCCCGCATCGAACCAAATACCGAGTTTTCCAGAGATTAAAAGCGTTCGAGCTTCCACACCTGATACGCAGGTTCTTCGTAGGGATGAGCCTGCTTCAATGCAGCGACCGCAGAAGTAATTAGCGCGTCGTCGCACACCAGCTCCACTTTATACTCCTCGACCGCTTCGATATTGCCCTGCGAACCGATAAAAGGATCGGCACCTGCAAGCGGTCGAAATTGTCCTTGTCCCGCCGCCTGCCAGCAGCAGCTGTCGTAATCGCCGATGCGCCCTGCACCGGCATCGAACAAGGCCTGCTTCACTTGCTCCAGATGCGACGCCGGCACATAAACGCACAATTTATACATGACTCGCTCCGTGACGACTGCTTTGTAAGAACGGCCTTATGGAATTATTTTTACGAAGACCGTTTTCATAACGAACCGGCCTCGATTTTCTGACGCTCGTAAAAATCGCTCGCGAATTGCCGCAGGTCGTTGTGCTCGATAGCATCGCGGATGGCCGCCATATGGCGCTGATAAAAACGCAGATTGTGAATCGTATTCAGTTGGGCACCGACCATTTCGCCGCATTTATCGAGATGATACAGATAACCGCGCGTGAAATTCTGACAGGTATAGCAATCGCACCCCTCCTCTAACGGACGCGTGCTGTGGCGATGTTTCGAGTTGCGAATACGCACGACACCATGATCGGTGAACAGATGGCCATTGCGCGCATTGCGCGTCGGCATGACGCAATCGAACATATCGATACCGCGCATCACCGCTTCGAGAATGTCCTCGGGCTTGCCGACACCCATCAGATAACGCGGTTTTTCGCGCGGCATTTCCGGCGTTAAATTATCGAGCACCATCAGCATCTCATCTTTCGGTTCTCCGACCGACAGACCGCCGATCGCATAACCATCGAAGCCGATTTGCTGCAAACCATTGAGCGATTCGCTGCGCAGTGACGGATACATGCCGCCCTGCACGATACCGAACAGTGCCGATGGATTATCGCCGTGCGCGCGCCGCGAACGCTCGGCCCAGCGCAACGACAACTCCATCGAATGCCGTGCTTCGGTTTCCGTCGCGGGATACGGCGTGCACTCGTCGAAAATCATCACGATGTCGGAGCCCAAATCGCGCTGCACTCGCATCGACGTTTCAGGATCGAGAAATACCGGACTGCCATCGACCGGCGATTTGAACGATACCCCTTGCTCGGTAATTTTGCGCAATTCGCCGAGACTGAATACCTGAAAGCCGCCCGAGTCGGTGAGAATCGGCTTCTGCCAATTGATGAAATCATGCAGATCGCCGTGTGCTTTCACCACTTCGGTGCCGGGTCGCAGCATCAAGTGAAACGTATTGCCGAGAATGATTTGTGCGCCGATGGCTTCGATATCACGCTGCATGATCGCCTTCACCGTGCCATAAGTGCCCACGGGCATGAAGGCCGGCGTTTCGACAATGCCGCGCGGAAATTTCAAACGGCCGCGTCGCGCTGCACCATCGGTATTGTCGATTTCGAATTGCATGAAACTCATTGCATCTTTCTCAAAAAGCGATCTAAAAATTAACTCGGGAATATCAGCATGGCATCGCCGTAACTGAAGAAGCGATAACGTTGTTCTACCGCCTCGCGATACGCGTTCAGTATATTTTCACGGCCCGCGAGTGCGCTCACCAGCATCAACAAAGTCGATTCGGGCAAGTGGAAATTCGTCAGCAATACATCGACCGTCCTGAATCGATAGCCGGGATAAATAAAAATCCGTGTATCGCCTCTGTAAGGCGCAATTTCGCCAGTGCTCGATGCGCTTTCCAGCGCGCGCACGCTCGTCGTACCGATTGCGATCACCCTTCCGCCACGCACACGTGTTGCTCTGATCTGCGCGCATAATTCCGCATCGACTTCGATATATTCGGCGTGCATACGATGATCGAGAATATTATCGACGCGAACGGGTTGAAACGTACCCGCACCGACATGCAAGGTCACATAACCCAACTCGACACCGACTTCGCGGCAACGTTGCAAATACGCTTCGCTGAAATGCAATCCCGCCGTCGGCGCCGCAACAGCTCCTTCGCGTTGCGCATACACGGTTTGATAACGCTCGCGATCGGACAAGGTATCTTCACGATCGATATACGGCGGCAATGGCATATGGCCGAGTTCATTGAGCACGCTCAGCGCATCGCGCGCAAATTCGAGCGTGTATAAATCGTTTTCCTTACCGAGTACGGTGACAATCTCTTCGGTTAATTCGCCGCCCTCGGTTTTCGATATAAAAACCTGGGTACCGGATTTAACGGTTCGATTCGCGCGCATATGCGCCAGTGCCCTGCGCGAATCGCGTAAACGTTCGATCAGAATTTCGATGCGGCCACCGCTCGCCTTCGCGCCGAACAATCGCGCTGGCACCACCCGCGTATTGTTGAACACGAGCAGATCGCCGGGCCGCAAATAGTCGATGAGATCGACAAACCGCTGATGCGCAATCGCACCGCTTTTGCCATCGAGTACCAGCAGACGGCTGCCCGTGCGCTCCGCAGCGGGATGGCGCGCGATCAGCTCATCGGGCAACTCGTAGTGAAAATCGGCTAGTTTCATGTGGTTCGTATATACGGCCCGGGGCGCTGCGCAAATGAACGCATATTAAAATGGGCACGCTGCAAAAGGGGCCGGCAAGGGTATCGGAAAGCCGAAAAACTCGCCAGTTTTGCTCAGGATTTCAGCGAAAACCGCGGGCGCCGGCAATTTGATTGACCTCGCCGGCGCGATTGTTATAATCGCGCCTCGCTTTTTCCCTCCCGGCCCGGGTGGCGAAATCGGTAGACGCAGCGGATTCAAAATCCGCCGTTGGTGACAACATGACGGTTCGAGTCCGTCCCCGGGCACCATAATTCCCTCATCTTAATTATTATCGCCCCGTCATGTCGCCGTAGCGCATGCACTTTTTGCCAGCATCGCATGCACCTTCAACAGCGCGGCGCAGGAAATCACATCGGTAATTTTTCCATCCATGACCCATTGAATCGCTTCGTCGAGCGGCAGGCGCAGTAATTCCAGATCGGCTTCGGTATGTTCAAGCTGCTGCCTGCCCGCGCTTAAATCCTTCGCGAGATAAACCACCCCCTCTTCGTCCGTTACCGATTTGGAAATATGCAGGTGCATGAGCTCCTGCCACTGCGCGGCACGCATGCCCGTCTCTTCGAGTAATTCACGCTGTGCGGCGATGAGCGGATCTTCGTCAAGGCTGCCGCCGCCCATCGGAATTTCCCATAGCGCAGTATTCAATGTGTAGCGAAATTGCCGCACCAGCCACGTATGATTTTCGTCGTCGACGGGAACGATGCCGATGGCGCGCGATTTGAAATGCACGACGCCGTAAATGCCTTCGGTACCCGCGGGCGTCCTCACATTTTCGTGGGTGATGCGGATCCACGGATTGTCGTACACGGTTTTCGTATCGAGGCGGCGCCACGGTCCTACTTTCTCACCGCGCTCAACCGCTTCGCCCTTATGTGAGTCCTGCACTGTACGGATTTCGTCACTCATCGCCGCGCCACTGCTCCAAATCGACAGCGGCGAGTGTAATGCAGCCGGCCCGCAGGCAGAAATCCCGGCCCCAAATATGGTTTAATACGCGCCCTTCCCAGCCTCAACCATCGCGGACGCATTCCATGACCAGCGGCTCATTTTCATTGTCACAAAATTCCGTTTTGACGCCTGAAGCTTTCGCTCCGCGCCACATTGGGCCAGATCGCGCGCAGATCGCCGGAATGCTGCAGACGATCGGCGCGAGTTCGCTGCAACAACTGATGGAATCGACCGTACCGGAATCGATTCTGCGTCGCGACACGATGGATTTGCCGGCCGCGCTCAGCGAGCAGGAAGCGCTGACAAAATTGCGCGCAATCGCAGCGCAGAACAAGGTCTTTCGCTCGTACATCGGCATGGGCTATTACGATACGTTCACGCCCACGGTGATTTTGCGCAATGTGCTTGAAAATCCCGGCTGGTATACCGCGTACACGCCGTATCAGCCCGAGATTTCGCAGGGTCGCCTGGAAGGCTTATTGAATTACCAGCAGGTCGTGCTCGATTTGACGGGCATGGAATTGGCGAATGCTTCATTGCTCGATGAAGGCACCGCCGCCGCTGAAGCGATGACGCTGCTTCAGCGCGCAAACAACTCTCGTCTCAAGGGAAAAGCGCGTAGCGAGAGTTTTTTTATCGCCGATGATTGTCATCCGCAAACGATTGCTGTTGTAACAACGCGTGCGCATCATCTCGGTTTCAAAACTGTCATCGGCAATCCCGCGACCGATTTAATCGGCAACGATTTCTTCGGCGCGCTGATTCAATACCCGAACACGTACGGCGCCATCGATGATCCGCGCACGCTGATCGAACAGGCTCATCAACAAAATACACTGGTTGTCGTTGCCGCCGATTTATTGAGCCTGGTGCTGCTCACACCGCCAGGCGAAATGGGGGCCGATGTCGTCGTCGGCAACAGTCAGCGCTTTGGCGTGCCGATGGGCTACGGCGGACCGCACGCGGCATTTTTCGCAACACGCGACGAGTACAAACGTTCGGCGCCGGGACGCATCATCGGCGTCTCGATCGATCGCCACGGCAATCAGGCATTGCGTATGGCGATGCAAACGCGCGAGCAACATATCCGCCGCGAAAAAGCCACGAGCAATATCTGCACGGCGCAAGCATTGCTATCGATCTGCACCGCGTTTTATGCGCAATACCACGGCCCCGAAGGTTTGAAGAAAATCGCAGGCCGCGTCAATCGTCTCACGCAAATTCTTGCCAGCGGCCTGCAGAAAGTCGGTGTCACTGTCGAAAATAAAAACTATTTCGATACGCTAACACTGAATGTTGGCGGCGATCAGAAATCGATAATCGCGCGCGCCGAAGCTGCGCAAATCAATTTGCGCAAAGCTGGCAGCGATCGTATCGGCGTCGCCATCGATGAAACCACGTCGCCGATCGATATCGCTCAACTGTGGGAAGTCATCGCGGGTAAAACCATCGCGTTCACCGTCGAACAGCTCGACAACGAACTCAACAGCGCGTCGAGCATTCCGAAGGAATTGCAGCGCAGCAGTGCGTTTCTCACGCATCCGGTATTTAACAGCTATCACTCCGAAACCGAGATGCTGCGCTATATGAAGCGCCTCGAAAATAAAGACATCGCGCTGAATCAGACGATGATTGCGCTCGGCTCATGCACGATGAAACTGAATGCGACCGCGGAAATGATTCCAATCACGTGGCCCGAATTCAATCGCCTGCATCCTTTTGCCCCCCTGGCACAAACCACGGGGTATCAGCAATTATTCCGCGATCTCGAAAAAATGCTGATGGAAACCACGGGCTACGATGCAGTTTCGCTGCAACCCAACGCGGGTTCGCAGGGCGAATATGCTGGTCTGCTTGCAATCAAGCGTTACCACGAAAGCAAAAACGAGGGTCATCGCGACATCGTGCTGATTCCAAGCTCTGCGCACGGCACCAACCCGGCGAGCGCGGCACTGGCGGGTTTGAAAATCGTGATCGTCGATTGCGATAGCAGTGGCAACGTCAATATCGATGATTTGCGCCTCAAGGCCGGGCAACACAAAAACAATTTGTGCGCGCTGATGGCAACGTATCCGTCGACACACGGTGTATTCGAGGAAGGCATTCGCGAAATCTGCCAGATCGTGCACGATCACGGCGGCCAGGTTTATGTCGATGGCGCAAACATGAACGCGCTCGTCGGTGTCGCCGCGCCGGGTAAATTCGGCGCCGATGTTTCGCACATCAATCTGCACAAAACATTTTGCATTCCGCACGGCGGCGGCGGCCCCGGCATGGGACCGATCGGCGTTGCGAAACATTTGCAGCCGTTCCTGCCAAGCAATCCGGTGCAACCCGTTTACGATCTACCCGCAACGAATGACACCGTTTCCGCAGCACCGTGGGGCAGCGCATCGATTCTGCCGATTTCGTGGATGTACGCCGCGATGATGGGGCCTGACGGTTTAACTCAGGCGACGCAAGTGGCGATTCTCAACGCGAATTATGTCGCTGCGCGTTTGCGCGATTCCTATCCCGTGCTCTACACCGGCCGCAATGGCCGCGTCGCGCACGAATGCATCATCGATATGCGTCCTTTGAAAGAAGCGACCGGAATCACCGAAGAAGATATTGCAAAACGCCTGATGGATTTCGGCTTCCACGCACCGACGATGTCATTCCCTGTCGCAGGAACGCTGATGATCGAACCCACCGAAAGCGAATCGCGCGAAGAACTCGATCGTTTCTGCGATGCGCTCATTCATATTCGCGGCGAAATCGAACGCGTCAAACTCGGCGAATTCGATGCGCAGGATAACCCGCTCAAAAACGCACCGCACACCGCAGCGGAATTGGTCGCCGACAAATGGGAGCACCGCTATACGCGAGAGGAAGCAGCGTATCCAATGCCGTCATTGCGCGATCGCAAATACTGGCCGCCGGTTGCGCGCCTCGATAACGTGTACGGTGATCGGAATTTATTCTGTGCATGCCCGGGGATTGAGGCGTACAAATAAAAAATTGCGTGCGTGCGTGCTTGCTTGAGCATGTGAAATGAAAGCGGCCGGCGGCGTACGCTACCTGAGGTAGCGTCGATGAACACCACCGTGCCGCTGCCAGTCTCATCGTGCGCGTATTACAACAGCGATTGCTTTCGGAGAGGCAATGAAAGTGGTCGAAGTGATGCAGCAAATGCATCCGAATACTTCAATGATTCAAAAAACCCACGAAATACCGTACGTTTTCGCTGAAATTCCGCCGGCATAGTTATTGCTGAAGCCAGAGACTTCCAATTTGCCATCAGGAGCGGGGCTCGGCATGACCTCTGTCTATCAGCATAAATATTCTCATCAGATACGTGCACCATTTACTCTGTCTGCGTTGTTCTCAGCCGTCGCTTTGAGCGCCGTCACGCAAGCTTCTATGCTGCATGCGGCTGAAGCCTCCGATCCGCAGGCCATCATCAGCACACAGGCCGAAGAGATCAAACGCCTGCGCGCCGAAAATGAAGCGCTGAAGCGATCTCAAAGCCCGGCGACTGCGCCAGAAGCATCTGTACAAGCTCCCGCCGCTATTGCGGCTACACCTCCGCAACAGCAGGACGACGACGCGACTACGCTCGGTCGTGTCGTCGTCAGAGGTAAGAAAAATCTCGCCATCGTAAGAGATGTGCCCCAGTCCATTTCTGTTATCAGCGGTGAAGATCTCAAACTCGAAAGTGCCGTGACGCTCGATGCCATTACGAAGCGACTGGCGAACGTCAAGTGGAACTACGGCAACAGCCAGACCAGTAACTTTTCGATTCGCGGGCTGGGGAAAATCGGGAATTCGCAAGCGGCTGATCCCAGTGTCGGCGTTACCGTCGACAATGTGCCATATGCATTCAATGCGCTGACCAGCTTCAACTTCTACGATGTGGATACGGCGCAGGTGGCTAGAGGCCCGCAGGGGACGCTGTCGGGGAAAAATGCTGTGCTGGGCTCGGTGGCCATCACGAACAAGCGGCCCTCATTTACGCCTGGGCACGAGCTCTCTCTGGGCTTCAGCAAGTACGGCGATCAGAGCTATGCGAACAGCAATGGTAATTTGATTGCAACTGCCGTCAGCACTGGGCCCCTCATCGACGACATACTGGCCTACCGTGCTTCGCTGCATGTCGACAAGGGCGGCGGCTTTTTCTACAACAAGTACAACCCGGATAACCAGTTCGTCTCCACCGACAGGGTATCCGGTCGCCTGCAGTTACTGCTGGTCCCTTCGGAGACTTTTGACGCCCGGCTTCAGGTCGAAATCACTCCTCGCATGGAGGAGTTTTTCAACGGTGCGGTCATCAGGACTCCAACTCCAACCAGCTATTCCAATGGCTCCGTTAATACGCTGAGCAATGATGCATCCACACGCTTTGCGCGCCGCTGGTTTTTGCAGAATCAGTCCTATTCGTACGCGGAAGATTATCTGTCGCAGGATTATCTGGCTAACGATTCGCAAGGCCCCATCGTTACTGGCACGAACGGCGTCTCGCTGGAACTGAACTGGGCGCTGAACGAAAACACCCAGCTGAAGTCGATTAGCGCATTCAGGGATTATTATTTCAACGCCTTTCAGGATGACGACGAAAATGTCTTCGACATCATGACGGCGACCGGCACTCAGCTGAAATACAAACAGGCAAGTCAGGAGTTTCGGCTCAGTTCGAAGTTTGGCGAACTCGTCGATTATCAAACGGGCATCTATCTTCTGCGGACAGCCAACAATGTGAACGGCAACCGTGTGTGGGGCAGCGACGCCGGGGCATGGAATGCGAGCAATTCGCAATACGCGCTGCTGGATCAAACGGCTGCAGGGCGCAGTCTGCTCACCAATTCGCTGGCGGATTTATGGCTGGATAATGGCCTGCAGACGATCCGGAATGAAAGCGCGGCATGGTTTGGTCAGGCCGATTGGCATGTCACAGATCCGCTCACCATTACTACGGGGCTGCGTTACAGCAAGGAGAGCCGGCGCAATACCACATCGATATACATCAGGCAGAACGGGTATGGCTCGGCGCTCAATCCCGCCGCAGTGAACGATGTTCCGCTGGGAGGCTTCGATTCCAACGCGACCTCCGGCGAGCTGTCCGCTAACAACAACGCGTCCCAGCTGGCACTCGCGGAGAGCGTTGCACAGCAGTACTTCAACAAGACCTGGGCGGCACTCAGCACGGATGAGAAGCGTCAGATCGCAGCCGCCAAAGCCATCCGCGCCCAGCAAATCGGCGTAGTGTGGAACCCGGTGCGCGCTGAGAAATTTGACGACGATCTCCTCGGCTGGGTGATAACGCCACGCTACGAGATCAATGACAACCTGACCGTTTATTTGTCCTATGCCCATGGCGAAAAGGCCGGGGTTCCGCAAGTCGTCAACGGGCGATCGCAGCTGGTCAAGAAGGAGAAGAACGATGCCTATGAGGCCGGTCTGAAAACCACGCTTCTTGGCGGTGATCTGCTTTTCAATGCAGCGATTTTCCAGAACGATATCAAAAATTATCAGCAGTCCGTCCGTATCGTCGATCAATACAGTACTGATATCGCACGGCGTGCAAACCCGCTCGCCGACACCGTGTATGTCAGCGCAACGGGAAATGTTCCCAAGGTGCGCGTGAAAGGTGTTGAGATCGATACGATTTATGCGGGCATCAAAGACTGGCAGCTGCGCTTCGCGGGGGCCTACAACGACGCACGCTATAAGTCGTTCCCCAACTCGGCGCAGCCGCCGGAGAATGGCTATTCGGGGTCATCTCCCTATCAGGACGTTTCGGGAGAAACCCTTCCCGGTGCAGCCAAGGTGACGTTTGATGTCGGGATTGCCTACAACACCGAAGTGTTAGGCAACAAGCTCTTCCACGCCACGCTAAATACGTCCTATACCAGCCGGTACAATTCCGACAATGCACTGTCCAGCTATGGCTGGATTCCGTCGAACAGCGTGACGGATTTTTCCATTGGTATTGGTCAGGCTAGCGGCGAATGGGATATCAACGCGTACATTAAAAATCTGTTCGACGACGATACGCATCGAGCGCAAACCTGGAACACGTACTCATTGGCATCGCCTCGTCTGTTCGGCGTTGCGATCAGTAGTAAATTTTAGGGCCGAGCCGGCGTTCCGGGGTGCTGCGTCATGGCGAGCGTGATTGTCTCTATGCTCACGTCAAAGTGACGCACTGCTTTCGAATCAAACCAAAAATGGCGAATTCGAAATTGTTGTAAAGCCGGTGGATGCTGAAAAACATCCATCGGTATGAAATGCCCATCAAAAAGTGCATTTAAAAAATGCTTGCTATACTTCGTGCACTTATTTTTTAAGTCCGGGGAAATGGCAAGCGATGCCGTTGATCGATCAGCGATTGCCGAAGCCGTCGCGTTTGCGACTGCTGACGTGTGCAGTGGCTATTACGTGTGGACAAGTAGCGTGTGCACAACTGGCGTTTGCAGCGGACGAGCCACAAGACCTCGACTATGTGCTGCAGCTGTCCTTGCAAGAGCTGTTGAAGCTCGACTCCAGCATCGCTTCGGGCGAATCCTCTTCCATTCTGAAAAGCGTCTCCACCGTTTCCGTCGTCACGCGCGAAGATATCGAGCGCTATAACTTCGCCGACATCGCAGACGCACTCAAAACCGTGGCCGGTTTTGATGTTTATCGTACGTACTACATGAATACCATCCCCACGGCGCGGGGAATTCTGCAAGACCATTACTCCAATAAAGTGTTGTTGATGATCAATAACACACCAACGTGGAATGCAGTCACCGGCGAAGGGAACCTCGATCGCATCAATATTCACGATGTGGAAAAAATCGAGGTCTTGAAAGGGCCCGCTTCGGTGCTTTATGGCACCAACGCATACGCAGGCGCGATCAATATCGTGCTGAAAAAACCGGAGCAAATGAAAAACACCGTTTACGCGGGTGTGGGCACCGGCAGCCAGCGCGAAGCCGGCGGTTCGTGGGGCTATACGCGCGAAGATAATGATCTCGCGCTCATGCTCTCGGCCCATACCCGTCACGGCCGGCGTCAGGATGTCAATTTTGTCGATGAAAAAGGCGTCGCCGGCGATTTGGACGATTACAAAGATGTTGGCAATATTTCCTTAAACGGACGTTATAAAAAGCACAGCATTCTTTTCAACGCTTACGACAACACCGATGCCTACATGGGTATCCTGCCGGATTATTCGCTCGGCATCGGCTACGGCCAGGATCTCACTGGTTATCTGCTCGGTTATCAGTTCGAACACCACCTGAATAACGATGCAAAATTTAACGTTTCGGCACGATACGATCGGAGCGAGCGTTCTTTCTTGCGCTCGATTAGCACTGATACATGGGGCGAGGTCGAAGGACATCACATTGCGGGGAAAGCGGTTTACTCGCAGAAATTCAACACGCAATACCATTTCGAGCTCGGCGCGGACATCGATCAGCGCGAATGCGATCGCTATCGTAATTTCCTGAAAGGCTCCGGCGTCACACTCACCGAAAACAATATGAAAGACCGCAGTGTTCTGGAATATTCCTTTTTCGCGACACTCGGCTATGAAGAGGGCGACTGGAAATGGGATCTCGGTCTGCGCAGTGTGGAAAATGAATTGTATTCAAATTCGCTTTCCGGTCGCGCAACCGTGGTTTACCTGCTGTCGGATCAAAGCAGTGTGAAATTCATTGCCGGTCAATCGTATCGCTCGCCTTCGCTATTCGAATTGTATTTCACACCGCCGGAACAGACTATTTTCGGCAATCCAAAATTATCCCCGGAAAAAAGCACATCTTACGAGCTCGCCTATCTGCGCTCCTACGGCAAACTTTTTACCCAGATGAGCGTTTACAGCGCCGATTACAACGATAAAATTTTTCGCAATCGCGAAAATGTCACGCTCGACGATGGCAGCATCGTCAATAACGCATTGATTTACCAGAATGGCGGCGACATTCATGTCATCGGCGTGGAAGCCGAGATGCGTTATCGCGCGGATAGCTGGTCGAGTTTCATGAATCTGGATTGGCAGGATGGCGATGATGGCGACCACATTGCTGGCAGCGATCATTACAACTTCAAATACGTACCGAGTTACACGATCTCCGCCGGCGCGAGCAAGGACATTGCGCAATTCCTGCTATCGTCGGTGTTGAATTACCGCGACAAAACCAGTGGCACCACCGCGGAAATGATCGATTCAAGCCTCACATTGGACCTGGCCGCCAGCTATAAACATAACACCGGCACCGACCAATACGTGCTGCACACGGTGCGCATTAACAATGTCACCGATGAGCGCGTGGAAATTGCCGATTATGCGCGCCGCAACGGACTCGAAGCCGTGCCGCAACTAGTTGGCCGCACGGTCACCTATGAGATCGCTTTTAATTTTTGATTCGCTAATAAATCCTCGATCGGCAAGGGTCGCGAAAAGAAATAACCCTGCATGCGCTGGCAACCATTCGCAACCAACACCTGCATTTGCTGCTCGGTTTCGATACCTTCTGCAACGACGCCAATGCCCAACTGCTGCGCCATCGCGATAATCGCCGAGGTGATGGCCATATCGTTGGGGTCATGCGGTAAACCATCGACAAACGATTTATCGATTTTCAAATAATCGATGGTGAATTGTTTCAAATACGACAGCGATGAGTAGCCGGTGCCAAAATCATCCATCGATATCTGGAAACCCTGTCGACGCAATTCACGCAGTGTGAGAATGGCGGCGTCGACATCCTCCATCACCAGCGACTCGGTAATTTCAAAGGCAATATGGCGCGGCGACACGGCGAATTGCTGCAATATCTCCATACTTATCCCGACGAGATTTTTCGCATAGAACTGCCGCGCGGAAAGATTCACGGAAATGCCTTGAATGCCGATTTCCATGAGCTGGCGCCCGTGCTCTGACCATAGACGACAGGTTTCGCGCAACACCCAATTGCCGATCTCGACGATCAAACCACTCTCTTCAGCGATAGGAATAAATTGCGCTGGCGAAACGAAACCGTACTCTTCATCACGCCAGCGCAACAATGCCTCGCACCACACTGCCCGCTTGCTGCGCGCATCGACTTGCGGCTGCAAATAGAGAAACAGTTTTTGATTTTTCAGCGCGCTCTGCAATTTGATTTCGAGCGCCACTCGCTCCTGGACCGCCTGATCGAGTTCGGGCGAAAAAAATACCATGCAATTTCTGCCGACGGCTTTTGCCCGATAGAGCGCGATATCGGCGCTTTTCAATAAATCGCGAGCGTTACTGGCATCGTCAGGATAAACCGCAACCCCCATCGAACTGCGAATTTCTATCGTTCGGTTCTGGAAAACCACCGGCTCACCGATAGCTGCCTGCAAACGCTCCACAACCTGGCTAATGACAACCTTCGATTGATTATTGAGAAGCACAATAAATTCATCGCCGCCCAAACGCGAAATCACATCTTCGGCAAAACAGCATTCATATAAACGCTGGCCCAACACTTTCAATAAATAATCGCCGGCATCGTGCCCCATCGTGTCATTGACACGCTTAAAGTTATCCAGATCGATCATTAAAATGGCGAAGGATTGATTGTGCTTTGCTGCGGCGGCAATTTGATAATGCAGATGGTCGTGAAAGAAGCGCCGGTTGGGTAAATTGGTCAGCGGATCGTAGAGTGCGAGGCGCTCCAGCTCTATCTGCGCATGTTTCAGTTCGCTGATGTCGAGAATCGATCCGATCAAACTCACTACTTCCGCCGCGTCCTCATCCGTTGCCGGCTTGATGACTGGCGCAACATATTCCATCAATCGTTTAGGCTGAGTCGCAGCAGGCGTTCGGTAACTGTATTCCATCATCGCGGGAACTTGTGCGGTATGGACTTGCGCGAGCATTTTCTGGTATTGCGGATAATCTTCTTCGGCAATGAATTGCGCAAAATCAACATCGATCTGCGCAAGCTCTATGCCGGCAATTTCCGACCACTTGGCATTTGCGTACTCCAGCTCGCCTTTCGCATTGCGCAAATAAATACCAACCGGCGAATTTTCCGCGAGAATACGAAAGCGTTTTTCCGATTGTTGCTGGGCCCGGTTTTCATGCGCCAACGCATCGAGCATTGAATTAAATGCACCGACTAAATCCCCCACTTCATCGTTATAAAACCTGGCTGGACGATACGTGGAAAACGGCTGCTCGGAAATGCGTTTCACATCCCGTCCCAAAGTCTTGAGCGGCGACAAGGTTCTACGCAATAAACTGGAGCCCAGGGCAAGCGCGATAAGCATTGCGACGAATAAGATGGTGCCGACGGCTAGCAGCGCTCGATGCACGTGCGCTTTGATCAGATCGGTACTGGCGACAATTTTGAGGTGGCCGAGAATCTTATCCCCGTCCTGAACAGGTATCAGCGCCCACGCCTCCTGCTCATCGATATATTGTCGCTGACTGAGCGCCGCTGTTTTCAGCATCACCTCGCAGCTGCTGTCGATGCCCGGGCGCAGATAATCGGCGATTTTCAGATTTGCCTGCTGATAGACGCAGATCTTTATAACGGAGGGGATAAGGCGTGCAGAGCTGATATTAGTTTTCACCGCGGCATAATCATCGAACAACAATGCGGCGATGGTGCGATTGGCAAGCAGCTCTCCGGAAGAGTTCAGTTTCTCCAGCAAACTGAGCTTTTCATCGTTGTAGATCTGTCGATATAAAGCCGCCCCGACCACCACCAGCGCCAATATCAAACTGGCGGTGATCACCAGAAGCAATTGCAAATAAATAGAGCGGCGCATGGTGCCTGGAGGTTTCGCGGTACTCGGAGATTTCATGGTGTCCGGGGCTTTCATTAATGCTTAACCTCGGCAGCCAACTCCAGCATGGCCGCGCTGAATTGCACTCCGGCATGTTTTTCCAGCGTCCTGTCTACAGAGAAACGAATACGTTGGTTATTCATGAACAAAGCAACCGCGTGCTGATCGGGATGATCACACGTATCGCAAATACTCAACACGGAGAGTTGCTTTAAAGCTGCCAGCTTTTTTTTATCGACATTAGCGCCAACAATAACTGCCGTGCAGCCATCACTGGCGCTGATATTATCCAGAGACTTGAAAGCCAGCTGTTTATCCGCAATGGCAATTTTCGATCGAGATTGCGCCAACTCCTTGAAGCCCTGCGCTTCACCCAGACCGCAAATATTGAGAATGCCGGTAGCGACCGGCTCCGACCAGCTCGTAAAGCGAAGCACGCCGATAACTACGCCGGCTCGTAACTGCGACTCACTCACCTTGGTTTGAGCCTGTACCTGGGCCAACGGACCGCAAACCAACAACAGCCCGAACAACCAGCACCGAGCGCGTGCCTGCAACCTTTTCGAATTATATTTTTGTTGTCGAACTTCGATCACGGCAGTACGTCGTGTATTTCCAATCAAGGCATAAGTGTAGCTGAAGCGCGCGCTATGGCACGGAATTGCACGTTTGTAATATCCGCCGTTGGTCGCGAGGATCGACCAGTCCAGTTCGGTATTCGGCATTGAAATACGGCTGATTGATGCCATAAGCCGCGTTGCTGTCAACTAGCGCCCCTTCAGCGCCCGAGATCGCTGGATGACGATGAAGAAGATCGATAATCATTTTCTGAGGACAGCCGGATCGTCACTGCCATTCAGTGCCGCAATTTCTCTTTCGCTGAAATAGGTCTGCAGAGATTCTTCCCGCATGTCGGCGAGCGCCTTGATGCCGTGCGCCCAGGTGCAGCGATTGGCAAACAACATGCCGAAGGTGTCGAGCGTGCCACCGCGATTGATATAACCGAGCGCGCGCGTGCGCGTAATTCCCAGATCCCAGTCGCGCAATGTGCCCAGCATGATTTCCGGTCGAGTGTGGCAGAAAAGAATGCGGTGAGAGGCGGGAGGCAGTGTCGCGATATGGCGCTGACAATAATTGGCTTCCCACTTGTCACGGGGAATGCGAAAGCGTCCGGGTTCGAGCACAGCCCACACCGACACCTGCTGCCCTTTATTTTCGAGACGCGATGCGGCCAATAAACTTTGCTGCAATTGATAGGCGCCAATCGCCAGCAATTGCACCGGGGCGAACTCGGAGCCGGCGATGAGTGCGATGCCTTTTTCGACGAGCACCCGCGCCTGCACTTCGTCGAGCAGCGCGGGCACTTCACTTTTCGGCGTGATCATCGCGGCGATGGCGCCGTGAGAGTTATAGACATCGAACAGCGCCGCCACCGCACTGTTTGCGTCGACAGGAAACAACACACGCGATACATCGCTCATTTCGCTGAGCAATGCTTCGGCGATTGTCGGATCCTGATGCGACTGTTCGTTCTTGCCGTTTTCCCAGACATGAGAGCTGGCCAGAACCGGTACCGATAGCCAGCCCGCGGCGCGCCCGTTTTCCTTGCAATGGCGCGAGAAAATAATTTCCTGCCGCAGGCTGCCGAGCATTTTTATGGTGAATGCTTCGTAGCTGACGATGAGATTCAAACCCTGCTTGTTACCGAGCGCGGCGCACGCAACCGCCTCTTCATTGAGCGCGGTAATGACGGCACCGTCGATCGCCTCGGCGACGCCTGCCTCTGGCGCGGTAACGCGATGTTTCAGCAAATCGAGCGTTTTGTTCAAACGATTGCTGCGCAGTTCGTCGGGATTACCCACCCGTGTTCGCAACTGTGGATTGGCGAGCACGAGCGCGGCGAATGCGGAGTCGATGGCGGCCATCGGCGAACACGGCGATGCATCGGCATTTCGCCATGCAAATAACGGCAACTGCGGCGTATCTGTCTGCACGCGCGCCAGCGCATGATCGCGCTCTCGCGGCCTGCCGCTGTCGACATGATTATTCAGCGCGAACACGGCCGCTTCGATTTTTTCCGGCTCGACCCGCAGCTGCTGTACCGCGTTATTGAATAATGCGCGGGAGGTGGCGTCGTCGCGGGGATTGGCGGGCAACGGCAGACCGTGCGCACGATTGGTACCGGCGCCGGGAAAACCGAAACCCTTTATCGTTTCCGCTATCGTGTACGGCAACGGCACCGGATATTGCGCGCTGCCTTCCTTGACGCGACTCGCGAAATGTTCGAGACGGTGCTCCTGCGCAATGATCGCCCATGCAAATGCGACGGGATCGCGGCCATCGATGACAATCGGCTCGAAATTATTCATCCGCAAATGCGCTTCGAACCATTCGGTGCCGCCACTTTGACTCATGGTTGTGCGCTGATCGATACGTCGACCATTCGCGATCATGATCGGCGCGACCAGTCCGCAATCTTCGTCACGCCACCAGCGCGGTGCCCAATCCGGGCCGCGCTGCTCCTCGAACGCGCCGTCGCTTAAAAACGCCACGAGCTTCTGCCCCGGCAGCGGCATGTGTACGTATTGCAGGCCGGCAAAGCCGAGATAACCGCCCTCCATGACACCGCCTGCCGTGTGCGCATTGACGTGACTGCCGAGCATCGATTTCGGCGCGCCATCGCAATCCACCGCCATCGAATAAAAATCGGCGCACAGATGCGACAGCCCTTCGTCATCGTGGGTGTAACGCGCGGAAAACGCGGCCGATGTATTGCGCACGAGCACGTTCACCGCGTCGATGGCGGCTACGCAATGCCCCTGTTCCATGATCCAGGCACGAGTATCGCCCGTCAGCGCATTCGCGAGCAGATAGCCGGTATAGGCGATGGCCATGTTGAGCGAGCCGCCGGTGTGTCCTTCGGGATGCGTTTTGAAATCGTCGCTCTCCAGAAGACGGCCATCGAGGTAAACGCGTTGTGCGTACGTCATATGCACAACGAGCCACATGGCCTGACTGGCAATACGATCGGCCGCACGAATCAGCTCGTGCCCCTGCTCCCGATGACGCAGATGGCCGAGCTTTACCAGCCGCTCCAGCAGCGCGTCGACGCGCTCGATCGTTTCCGCATCGTGCCGAATCACGCCGTATCCCGCACGCCAGTCGTCGTGTCTTCCCGCATTGCTCATGGCTTTGTCCTGTTTATTCCGATGTAAAAGGTGTTCCGATATGAAATCGCTACCGACCGGAACGATGATAACGCTGTCAGACTTGGCCAAAACAAAAATTTGGCCCGTCACAAAAATAGGGTAGATTTACCGACTGATTTTTGTGGCATCCCTCTGTTGTAGAAAACCAAGGACTCTTTCGATGGCCCGTAAAGCCTTTGCCGATCTCGTGAAAAGCTTCTCCCAGTCAGGACGCGAACTGCTGCGTCGCTTCACCCCGCCCGCGACGCTGTGGCATGCGGCATCGACTGCCGAAAAACTCAACAATCTGGCGAAACTGCTGTTATCGGGCCGCGGCGAAGCATCGGGCGTCGCCATCGCCACGGATTTGCTGGAGCTGTACGAATCCACCGACGACGCGCAGAAGCTGGCTTTCTTCACGCATCTGGCCAATGAATTCAATCCCGACGAAACGAAGCTGGCCGCGAGCTGGGAGCGCTATCTCAAGCAGGGGCCATCCGCGCTGCCCGCGCTCGCCAGAGCCGTGGAGGCACCCAGACAGGAATTGTTTCGCCGTCTCAATCTCGCCCCGGGCGGAACCGCCGCGCTCGTGCGCATGCGCGCGGACATGCTGCGCCATATCGACAAGAAAAATACCGCGCTCTCGGTGGTGGATGCCGATCTCACGCATCTGCTGAAGGCCTGGTTCAATCGCGGCTTTCTGGAAATGCGCGCGATCAGCTGGTCGTCACCGGCCAGTCTGCTCGAACGCGTCATTCGCTATGAAGCGGTCCACCATATTTCGAACTGGGCCGAGCTGCGCGCGCGTCTCGACCCCGAGGATCGGCGCTGCTTTGGATTTTTCCACCCCGCCATGCCTGACGAGCCGCTGATTTTCGTCGAGGTGGGCCTGACCAAAGGCATTGCCGACAGCATCCAGGCGATGCTGTCGCATGAGCGAAAAATCATTCCCGCCAACTCCGCCGACACGGCGATTTTCTATTCGATCAGCAACTGCCAGAACGGTTTGCGCGGCATTTCGTTCGGGCACTTCCTCATCAAACAGGTGGCCACCGATCTCAAGCGCGACTTGCCGAATCTCAAATCGTTCGTCACGCTCTCGCCGATTCCGGGTCTGATGAAATATCTCGACAGGGCGGTGCAGGACGAAGCCGACAAGATGATGGTTGCGCGCCTCAAGACACCGGCCAGCCTGAGCCGGCAGGACGATAAGAACGCGCGCGATTTTTTGCTGAAACACGCCATCACCTATTTCATCGAAGCGCGCACGCCCGAGGGCAAATTGCTCGACCCCGTCGCGCGCTTCCATCTCGGCAATGGTGCAAGGCTGGAGCGGCTGAACTGGTACGCCGATACATCGCCCAACGGCATTGCGCAGAGCGGCGGGCTGATGGTGAATTATTTTTACGACATTCCGCGCATCGAGGAATATCACGAAGCCTATGTCACTCGCGGCGATATCACGGTCGGCGAGCCCTTCAGAAAAATGGTTAAGACTATTGCCGCCGAAAAAGCGGAAAAATTATTGTCCGCTCGCTGAAAAACCGGTGCGTGAGACGATCTGAATTTTCATGTCGTCTCCGGAGCGCGCCTCACTTCATCATGCGATGAACGATGCGGCGGGTAACCGGCGATATCAGCAGCACCACCGGAAATGCCACCAGCCACGCCGTCAGCCATGCGCCGATCCACAACCCCATAAATCCGCTGACCACTCCGGTCGCGCGAAAGGTCGAAATACCGGAAACGATAAACGACATCAGACCGGACAGGATAAAACCAAACACTATCGGCTCGTATTTTCTCGGAATCATAACAATCTCTACTCGGACAAGACGCATCAATCTAGCGGCCCACCGCACTTAATTCCAGTCGGAGAAATACTGACTACCCAACAGTAAAAACTGACTACCCACCCGTAAAAGACGGCCGAAAAATCGCTGTCGCATGCCGCCCCAATCAGATGAGACCCAACAGCGAATAGGTGTCGTGGCGTTCGATGCCGGCGCCGAGGCGGTGGACGAAAATATCGATGATTTCCGGTTCGACGCGCGTGGTGATCGCCCAGTGATAAAAGCCGTAAATCTGCGCGAGCCGATAATCATTCCAGGCTTCTTCCCGATTTGATAAAGCGCCGCCATGCGCGCGCAGCGATTCGAGGTAATGATTCAGCAACGCACGCTCTTCCCGCTCGGCCACTTCTTCCGGCAGTATCGCCGCGATGTGGTACGCCACATCCTGCAGACAATTTCCGCGCTGAAGTAATTGCCAGTCGGTAAGACCCGGACCGTCTTTCGTCAGATAGAAATTACCCGCATGGCAATCACCGTGCATGATCGTCGTCGGGCTTTTCGCGAAGCGCGCGGCGAGTACTTTCATGCCCTCAAGCAGCAACGATGCATCGCTGGTGTGACGCGATAATTTAGCGCAACGCGATCCATCCATAAGCTCCTGCAATTTCTCAACGGTGAAATGCGGATTTTTTGCGATCGCCGAAAGGCGGAAAGGAATCCAATCGTTGCCGTCGAGCAAAT
The DNA here is from genome assembly GCA_964631955.1 of uncultured Verrucomicrobiaceae bacterium. Lineage (GTDB taxonomy): Bacteria > Pseudomonadota > Gammaproteobacteria > Pseudomonadales > CAMLJR01 > CAMLJR01. The sequence continues at coordinate 435,548 of CAZWBA010000001.1, forward strand.
GTTTTGCCGCATGCAACCGTGCGAGTTGATCGAGGCTTTGTGCCGCCATGTCAGCAGTAAATGGTTCAAGCGCAGAACAGAAATGCGCGCCGGCCTGAATCAGATCTTCCATGATTAAAATAGCGGTTTGTTTTTCATCATCGATATGTGCAATGGCGCGCGGTGTTCGCACCGATACATGCGGCGCGATGCGCTCATAAAACCGCGCCTCGCGAATCGCGGTCGCCCCCGCACCGCGCGCGATATTCGGATTGAAGAAGGCTTTTAAGCAAAAATTCCGCGTGATGCCATCGGCGAAACGCACGGCGATGCGCACTTTGGCAGCCATGGTTTCGAGCGTATCGACGGTTTTGACATCGACGACTGCGGCGCCGCCGGAAATTTCCGTGAGCGCCTGCTGCAACCATCGAGGATCGATCGCTTCCGCTAAACTCGACGGAACGTGAAGTTTGTTTTCTACTAACAATTTTTATCTCCTCGTTAATACGATTGCCGCTAGCGCTGTGAGAAACGGAAAACGCACGGTTATTCAAGTACCCTTCTATTCAAGAAAGTGGGCCCGCAACGTTTCGAGCGCAGTGGTATCGACATCGAGCACATCGTGCAAATAATTTTTGAATGCATCCGCTGTGGGAGCGATAACGTCGAGAGCTGCAGCGATATAGGCGGCATCGCAGCCGAGAATGGCACGCACCACTTCGGCCGGTTGACGCGACAACGAACTGCTGCCGCCGGATTGCCGCACGATTTCACTCTCTAAATCGATCAACGAATCGGTAAGCACGTAATCAGCGATGATCGTTTCGCGCGGCACGTCGAGCGCCGTCAGAATCAATGCCGCGCCGATCCCGGTGCGATCCTTTCCCGCCGAACAACAAAATACGAGCGGCACGTTTGCATTGATCAAATGAGAAAAAATTTCGCGGTACGCGGGCGCTTGTTCGAGTGGCATTTTTCGATAGCCATCGAGCATCGCCGCGCGCGCTTGTTCGCCATCGACTAGATCGGCTTCGAGTAAACGTCGCAATTCACCGAAGCTGGTTTCGTAATCGCGACTCCAATAATCGAATTCAAAATCAGCGCGCCAGGCGAATGGCTGCATCTGGCGTTCGCGTGTTGTGCGCAAATCGCAAAGACTGCGCACACCGAATTCACGCAACACGTCGCAACCTGCCGGCGTTAATTGCGACAATGAACCGGAGCGATAGAGTTTTCCCCAGCGCACGGTTTTTCCATCGCTGGTTCGATAACCACCCAAATCGCGAAAATTGCGCGCGCCGGAAACTGTCGGCACACGCAGCGGTTGAGAAGAGATCGGTGTGGCGAACGTATTCATGCGAGTGCTAACTCAGGTCGAGCTGAGCTTTTTTAATTCTTCCGCTTTCCTGGTGATGGCATCCATCAATTCGCGCAGTTCGCGATGCGGATTGATTTCCAGATGCTGCGTCGGCCCGTCGTAACTCAGCCAATGTCCTTTCGGGATGTAATAAATTTCACCGGGGCCGATGACGACTTCTTCGCCGTCCGGAAACCGCGCGCGGATACTTCCCGAAAATACATAGCCGTAGTGATCGCACGGGCAGACACCGCCGGGCAGATCGGCATAGAGCGCGGTTGCATCGGTGGGGCCTTTCGTCCAGGTGCAGCCGATTTCCATATCGCCAGCCTTAATCGAGCGCATACAGCCGCTGGTTTCAGTCGGCGGTGCGGTAATCAATGGAATATCTTCGGGTTTGAAGTGCAGCACTTTCTGTTCGGATACAGTTTTTTGCGGCGACATTGATTATTTTCCTCAAATCGGATCAGCGATTTTTACTAACACTTTTCCTATGTGTGTATTGTTTAACTCTTTATTCGACTGGAAGGTTTCGACGAATGCGCGCGGCGCTTCCTGCAAACCTTCGACGATGGTTTCAGGGCATTTGATCGAGCCATCGCGCACCCACGCGGATAAATCGTCGAGCGCTTTCTGCCCGCCCGTCATCGCGCCTCCGAAGCCGCGCACTTCCAATCCTTTCGACATCACCGTGCGCATGAAACCCGGCAATCGATCGGGGCCCGGGCCTTCGCGGCCGACGCCGTAATACGCAATGAATCCGCACACCGGCATGCGCGCGCCGTATTTGAATAATGGCAACACCGCTTGCGTTACCGCGCCGCCGACATTTTCGATATAGACATTGACGCCATCGGGACACGCTGCACGCAATGCTTCGGCGAAATCCGGCGCCTTGTAATCGACGCATTCATCGAAACCCAGCGCTTTCAATGCTTCACATTTTTTTGCGCCGCCGGCGATACCGACGACACGCGCGCCTAATATTTTTCCGATTTGTCCTGCGGTCGAACCCACTGCGCCTGCAGCCGCGGAAATAACCACGCAATCGCCTTTCGCAACGCGACCGACGCCAATCATGCACGCGTGTGCGGTCTGACCCGGCATGCCGAGCACGCCCAATGCGAGCGATAACGGTCCCGCTGCGGGATCGATTTTTCGCAATTTAATTTGCGTGGGATTGATTGCAGCAAATTCGCGCCAGCCGCTGCGACCTTCCACAAATTCACCGACTTTAAAATCCGGATGATGCGATTCGACAACTTGCGAAACCGCGCCGCCGTAAAGCACTTCACCGATACCGACTTTCGCGACACCGGTCAGCACCACCTCGTCGATGGCGAAACGAATGAGCGGGTCGAGCGAGAGCCACAGCGTTCGCAACAAAACCTCACCCTCTGCAGGTATCGGTTGAGCGACTGTTTCTAGCGCGAAATCTTCGAGCCTGGGTTCACCGCGAGGGTGGGCTTTAAGTATCACTTGCTGCATAAGCGCCGGAGACTGCATCGATTTCATTTTTCGATTTCCACAGACATCAGGTGAGCAGATTTGGAACGATCGAGTGTCGGCGTCGACATCTCCATTACCTTCGCCAACTGGGCGGAAATGGCAGCCATGTTGTCGGTTTCGATTTCATAAACGGTGAGATACGGCCACAACGAATCGCCCGGCATCTTGCCGCGCAGCACCTTGAAGCGTCGTGCCGAAGTCACGCCGTCAATCGCTTCAATAGCGGGAACATGAACCTCGTCGTACCACCGCGTGTACTCAGCCTCATCGCCCGGCCCATCGGTTGGGCCATTGAGGGCAAACAACATGTATCGGGCCATAGCAGCTCCTAAAAACAAATGCGTTAAATTCTAAATACAGAATAAGATTTCATTAAAAGGAATTTAATGGCTGGGCTTTGCGAATGCAAGCAAAAATCCGGGCGCTAAATGGATAACGGTCAGGACGCGCAGGCGTTCGATTGACCGCATATGGTTGCGCCCCCTACGATGTCGACCGCGAGAAAATTCGCGAACTTCCGGTTCGCCATACAGACTCCGGTTGCGGAACGCCGCGACCTTCGGCCCGAGGACCGATCCCGGTCCCCGTCAACCATATTCGGTCCATAAAGAGCAGAGAGCAGTATGTCCCAGTCCTCACCCAGCGTCGCGCGGGTCGTTTCCGTACTCAATTTCTTCGCCGAGCATCCCGGCCAGGCGTTCACGTTCACCGACATTGTGCGCGCCCTGAAACTGGGGCGCGCCACCTGTCATGCGCTGCTGACCGCGCTCGTCGAGGCGCGCTATCTCTATCGCAATACCGACAAGAGTTATGTGATTGGACCAGCGCTCGTGGAGTTAGGAGCGATCGCGAAGGAGCATTTTTCGCCGCTCCAGGCAGCGCAGCCGGAAATGCGCGCGATGGCCGATGAATTCAGCACGATCTGCTCTGCGGTGTTTCTCGAGAACGGTTTTGCCGTGGTGAAAGCGAGAGCGACGGCGATGACGCTGTCCTCGCTGGCGTGGTCGATTCCACAAGGCGCCAGAATGCCGCTGCGCCCGCCGTTCGGTGCCGTGTTTTACGCGTGGCATTCGGAAGAGGAGGTCGCGCAGTGGCTCAATCAGCAGCAACCGCCACCCACCGGCGAGCAGCGACAAACGATGGCCGATGCGATCAAATTTGCGCGCACGCTCGGCTTCGTGTTCGGCATCCACAATCCCACCTTCACTGCGCACGGCGATCCCGAATTGGCTTTCGCGGAAGCGAAACCCGAATACCCGACCTCGATGCAGGCCGAAATCAATACCAATCGCGACTACAAGCTCGCCTTCATCGAAGCGCCGGTGTTCGACAAAAACAGTCGCGTCGCTTTCGTGCTGATCCTCACCGGATTTACCCACCCGATACCCGGCCATAAGTTGATGCTGATGGGGCTGCGGCTGTGCGAGGCCTGCGACAATCTGACCCGTTTCCTTTCGGGTGTTAAACCACGGCTGGAAGACGGGGAGCGAGCAGCCGAAACCGCGTCTTGAGTTAAACCTGGGGCAGAAGCGGTTTGTCGCTCGCTAATTTTCGCGGGCGACAGAGCATGCCCCACACATGCGGGCCACTCTCGGGGATATCGAATTCCTGGATGGTTTCAAATCCCGCATGGTGGTAATACCCGAGATTATCTGGATTCATTACTTCAACATACACCGGCTTCCCCGCTGCGCGAGCGAGATCAAGACCAGCGCGAATTGCCTCGCCTCCCCATCCCCTGCCCTGCGCATCGGGCCGCACGCCGATGAACTGCAGATACCACCAGTCAAAACTCGTGAGCTGATGCGCTTTGAGGGTATTTCCCATCAATTGCGACCGCTCCCGACCGACAGTGAACGCCTTTGCCAGACTCGGCAAAGCGCAAAATATTTCCATGCGACCCGGGCTGATCCGGCCGGGCTGGCGCCACAGCGAAACCGCTGCGCTGTCAGCGGAATGCAGGGCGATACCGTTAGCCATGGTGCCGGAAACGATCGGTTTGAAGAAAAACGGCAATCGCCCAAGCCTGTCCTCACGATCCGGCCAGATCCAGCTCAACCCGGGATCGTCGGCAAATGCTGCGCACAGCGAAGCAATCATGGCCGTTCTGTGAGCAGGTAATGCACGGTGCATCTTCGTGGTTTGCTGGCTGGTTTCGATGATCATGCGTATCCACTCCTTCTTCGGGATCATGGTATTCGCTCTTTTCGAGAACGATGTTCTCAACACGGTAGCACGCTGTTTTTCCGCATTGAAATTAAAGTTCTGTCATTGAGGACGCGGCTGGCTCGACTGCGCAGTTTTTATCGACCGGTAGCGAATCGCCGTTTGACTTTATGAACGCGCCAAGATAAAAAGTCGACTATTAGAACTTTATATCTGGATACAGAATATTATGACAATCAAAGCGCATGCCGGATTTATCGATGGCGACTGGATAAGCGGTGAAGGCGCCGATCTGCGCGTCGAGAACCCCTCTGACGAAAGCATCGTCGCCGAATTGCAGGGCGCGTCGCTGCAACAATTCGAGACCGCAATCACTGGTGCACGCGAAGCCTTCGATCGCGGCGATTGGAGCAGCAGAAGCAGCAACGAGCGCGCAGAAATATTGCGGCGCTTCGCGGCAGCTCTCGCCAATCGTTCGGCGCAAATCACCGATCTGGTTGTCGCCGAAGCGGGCTGCCCGCGGCATACCTCGGTCGCGCAATCGCAGGTACAAGTGCCGCTGCGACAGGCGAACGACATCATCAATTTGTTTTTATCGCTACCCGAAATCGAAGAAAACCCGCTTCCGCTCAGCGAACGTATCACCGCGCAAGGCCAAGTCTTTCAGAGCTTGCGACGCTATTCGCCGATCGGCGTCGTTGCAGCGATCGCGGCTTACAACTTCCCGTTTTTGACTGCGCTGTGGAAAGTGCTGCCTGCGCTTATCACCGGCAATACCGTAGTGCTGCGCCCCAGTCCGTTAACGCCGCTTTCCGCATTGGTATTTGCTGAAGCTGCAATCGAAGCAGGACTGCCGGCGGGCGTGCTCAATATCGTCATCGAATCCGGTGTTGAAGGCGCGCATTTGCTGACGACACATCCCGCTGTCGATCTCGTCGCCTTCACCGGCTCGACCACTGTCGGCACGCAAGTGATGGCGCAGGCCGCGCCGACATTGAAACGTCTGCAACTGGAACTCGGCGGTAAATCCGCGCAAATATTTTTACCCGATGCGATCGACAAAGCACCGATGTCAGCACTCGGCGTTTGTCTCGCTCATGCCGGACAAGGTTGTGCGCTCGGTACGCGTTTCTTCGTGCCCAAAGAAAACAAAGCTGCCGTGTTAGAACAAATCGCGGCCATGATGAAAAACGTGCGCATCGGTGATACCGAAGCGACAGATACGAAAATGGGGCCGGTAATTTCCGCTGCGCAACGCGAACGCTGCGAAAAATATGTGGCTGCAGCCGTCGAACACGGCGGCAAAGTTATCTGCGGCGGCAAGCGTCCTGCGCATTTAGATAAAGGTTATTTCTTCGAGCCGACGGTTTTGGATTTACCCGATAACCGCAATCCCGCCGCGCAAGATGAAATTTTCGGCCCGGTTCTCGCGGTGATCGGTTACGACGATCTCGATCACGCCGTAGCGATGGCCAACGATTCGCGCTTTGGTTTATCCGGTTATGTACACAGCAAAGATGCGCGACGCGGACTCGATGTCGCTCTGCGTATCAAGAGCGGCACCGTCAACGTCAACACCGGAATGATGAGCGCGTATGTGTCATCGGGTGGGCAACGCTTTAGCGGTATCGGTCGCGAGCGCGGCATCGAAGGGTTGCGGCTCTATCAACAATTAACGTGTTTGAATTTGGGAGGCTAATTGTGCCTGAGGTGTTGATGATGAAAGGTTTAATCGACGGCAAAGTTGCCGTAATTACAGGTGCAGGCTCTGGACTTGGTCGCGCAGCGAGTATTTTGTTTGCGCGCCACGGTGCGAAAGTCGTCGCGGTGGATATCGATTTAGGAAATGCTGAAGAAACCGTCGCGGAAATTATCAAAGAAGGTGGCTCCGCTGTTGCTGCGATGTGCAATGTCGCCGACGAAGCGGATGTCGAGCGCGCAGTGCAAATCGCCGTCGAAAATTTCGGCCGCCTCGACATCATGTACAACAACGCCGGCATCACTATTCTCAATGAACCCGGCAAACCGTTGAAATCGTTTTTAGAAGCGACACAAGCCGAGATCGAACGCGTGCAAGCGGTCAATGTCGGCGGCGTACTCAATGGCTGTCGCGCGGCGATTCGTCAATTCGATCGTCAAGAAAGCACTGGCGCTATCGTCAACACTGCTTCTGTCGCTGGATTGATCGGTTACGGCGGTGTGGTTTATGGCGGAACAAAGGGCGCGGTCACGTCGATCGTGCGCGCGCTGGCGCTGGAAGTGGCGCACAAGGGCATTCGCATCAATTCGGTTTGCCCCGCCGGCATGCCGACGAATTACGCCGGCAAAGGTATTGCTACCTCGGAAAAAGCGCGCGCCAGTATGAGTGCAACACATCCTCTCGGACGCCCGATCGATCCGATGGATTGCGCTAATGCCGCACTCTTCCTCGTCTCCGATCTCGCTTCGAATATCACCGGTGTTAATTTGCCGATTGATGGTGGACTTTCTGCCGGCATCCCGCCTCGCCGCTAACACAAAGCGTTAGATATCGGAAATAATGCGGAAATAAAAAAGTGTCGACTGAACCATGGCCGCGAGGATCTTCGACACTTCAACTGAATCTTCCGCCGAAGCCAACAGTGAACTATAAATCTCACGCACTTTCACCATACATCTCTTCCTTTGAATACAAGGTTGACTAACCACTCTGCATAACTTGCAGCTGATTTTTTTGAAACTGGTTTTCCTTGTCGTTCGTTATCGAGCCATCCGGCCACCATGGATAATAATCCTTCGGCAACCCGTTGCGGGTACTTCGCCGGGAGTCCTTCTTGCTTAGTGAATTGGCGGATGTCCTTAGCAATAAGGTTAATCATTGTTTGCTGACCAGTCAGTCCTGCAGCGGAGATAATGTTTCTTGCTTCCGGGCTCAGGCTTTGTCGGAGTCTACGAAAGGCGCGAACTTCGTGGTGAGACGACCAGCGGATGGCGCGTCGCAAATGACTTTGAAGCCGCTCTTCTAATGTTTCTCCCGGATTATCTTCTAGGGTCTCAGCAAGTGCCGACCACTCAGCGACCTTACTTTCCATAACTGCGCGAAAAAGTGCTTCTTTATTTGTGTAACGCTTATAGACGGCGTTTTTATAGACCCCTGCTAATTGGGCGACCGATTCGATGCTACATGCTTCGTAACCATGAGTAAGAAATTGGATGGTGGCCGCCTGAATAATGGTTGAGCTAACCATTGCCTCTTGCTCAACGGATGGGCGTCCGCGCTTCAGTTTCAGTTCGCAATTAGCGGGGTTAGTTGGCATACAGTTCCGGTTCATGTGAATTTCAACAAGCCGTCAAGTTGACATGGATTATACGTGCCCTCAGAATATAAACAACGCATCCGTTGTTTATATTCTAGGAAGGTTATCATGCATGGAATTAAGTATGTTTATTGGATGATTGGCGCATTGGCGCTGATTTGCGTTGTACCAATATTCGCGTTAGGTTTTAGTGAAGCGTCAATACACTGGGCTATTACCCGCTCAGTCGATTTGGGCATTCCTTGTTTTCTGTTGGCCTTCTCTGCGCGACCGCTTAGTCGCTACTGGCCGACGCCGTTGACTCGGTGGGCGCTTCGCAATCGCAGATATCTCGGGATAAATTGGGGCATCGCTTTTCTTTTTCATGGTTGTGTGATTTTGCTGCTAGCACAACTCTATCCAGAACCATTTGTTTCGCAACTTACTCCAAAGACTATCAAGTTCGGCTTGTTCGCCTTCAGCACTACTGCGTTGCTGTTGATGACGTCTAACAACTGGTCGGTGAAATTTCTACACCCAAAACTTTGGTCATTCGTGCACACCGCAGGCAGCTACTTCCTATTATTTGCGCTGGCTGGGTCCATGATGACCAATCATTCAAAACCATGGATTTGGCCGTATGCCGTGTTGACGGCGTTATTAGTTCTATTGCGACTCTATGCGGCTACTCACCGCTTATGGCTATGGATAAGGAGGAATGGCTACATTTCACAACCTAGGACATAGAGTCCTTTAGTCAAAAGCCGCAATTAACCGACGCGACGCGTTTAATTTTTTAATACGGATGCGCCTGCATACTAAGTAGTTAGGGTTAATTTCATGGAGGCTACATGCCAAGCGTTCTGATCGAAGTAAGAAATGAATATTCACAAACGCAAGAAATTGCTCTTATGGAAGCAGTTCATTCTGCCTTACGAGAAGCATTCAAAATTCCAGAGTGGGACAGAAACATAAGGCTGGTTGTCCATGCGCCTCACCGTCTTGTATGCCCTCCCGATAGAGAAAAACCAGAGCTTTACACGCATGTCAGCATTGACTGCTTTGCGGGCCGCTCAGTTGATGCAAAGCGGAATCTGTATCAGGCCATTGTTCGCAATCTGGAAGCGCTTGGCATTCCCAAAAATCATGTCAAAACTCTGCTGAGCGAAACCCCAAAAGAAAATTGGGGTATTCGTGGTGGACAAGCAGCTTGCGATGTAGACATCGGGTTCAAGGTTGATGTCTAGTGCTTCAATGAATCCTAACCATGCGCAACAAAACTCGTTACGTTTTCAGGATGGAAAAATGAATGTCGTAGAAATCGAGAGGCTTATTTTAAGATCGGCAAAGCCCTGTGAATTTATGCCGCTACATAATCAAACATTTTCGGATAAGAATGCTTCCAGATACGTACTCTCTGGCGGCACATTTACCGAACCACAGAGCCATGACCTTTTTGAAGACAAATTTAACTTTGGTGACGGTGACCCATATGGTTTCTGCGTAATCAAAGAAAAACCATCCGAAAGCGCTGTAGGTTCGCTGGTTTAATTACGGCACGACATCTAAAAACCAACGACTACGAGTTTGACTATGTATTAGCCCAGCGCTTTTGGGGTAAAGGCTACGCAACAGAAATTGCTATGGACTCCCGCCTTCGCGGGAGTGACGAGTCAGAGAGCTTTTCAAAGCCACTTAAATCAAATGCAGTAAAAAAGGGCTGTGGAAATTCACACAGCCCAACATCATCGGAGGAGACCCGAGAATCTCAGGCCGTCGACGGCGACTCCGCTGTTTCGAACAAACGACGCAACGCACCCAAATCGATTTTCAGCGACGGCGTGCGCGGCAATTTTTCGAGAATGCGCCAGTGCACGGGAATATGTGTCGACGCCGCATGCTTGCGCAAATGCTCTTCCAGTATTTCAGCGGTCGTCGCATTCGCGCCCGCTTTCAATTCGATCGCCGCGCCCGGCACTTCGCCCAGGCGTCGATCCTTCACACCGACGACGGCAACCGCTGCTACCGCCGGATGCAATGCCAGCGCATTTTCGATCGTGACCGGAAGAATCTTGAAACCACCGCGAATGATCGCGCCATCCGCGCGGCCGAGCAGAAATAAAAAACCCTCCTCGTCGATTTTCGCGAGATCGGACGTGCGTATCCATTCGGGACCGATGCGCGGCGAAATGACTTCGAGCACGCCTTCGGTATTCGGCGGTAATTCCGCTCCGCTTTGCGCATCGATGACACGCAATGAAACGCCCGGAATCGCCTTGCCGACGCTGCCGAATTTTTTCACGCCCCACTCAGTGACAAGATCCGGTGTCATGCGCGTGACGGGGCCACCGAATTCCGTCGCGCCGTACGACAATAAAATCGGAATGCCGTAACGCTCCTCGAAGGCGCGATGCACATTCGGCGGCAATGGTGCAGCACCAGTGCCGATTGCACGTATGCTGCCGAGTTCTTCACGCGACACATTGGCATCCAGAATCATTTGAATACCCACCGGTGGCAAGCCTGTTGTCGCCGGACGGTAACGCGCAACGTAATCGAGCCACAGCGGCACGGTGAAACGGTCGAACACCACTAAACGCTCACCGTTAGTCAGCGGCGGCAGCGTCGAATGCAGACCGGTGATATTGCCGAGCGGGAACATGAGAATGGGCGGAGGCACATCCGCCGTTAGCGGACCGCTGCGCGCACCGACACTGCGCTGTTTGCCGACCACATGCTCGGCAATCATGTCGTAACTCAGCGTGAACGGTTTCGGTTTGCCCGTGGTACCGCTGGTCAGAATCGTTACCTGCGCCGGACCGCCGGTGCCACCGTGCCGATCGAAACTCAATAGCGTGCGCACTTCCATTTCTTTCAATGCGACCGCAGAGAGTTGTTTTTCGTTCAGCGCCGCACGCAAGGTGTCGGTGTAATCCTGCTCCGCTGCAACGACTAAATCGACCTCGATTTGATCGAGTTCACGCGCGATCGCTTCGGATGATTGAAACGGATAGATCATGCGCACCGAGCAGCGCCTGGCGAGCATCGCCAGAAATGCGGCGATGGCGGAAGGACGGTTGCGCGCGATAAATGCCACGCGCACGGGATCTGCGCCGGCAAGCCGTGCAAGACTTTCATTCAACTGCGCGGCAACCTCGCGCATTTCGCGCCAGTCAAACCAGCGCTGTTCGAATTCGATCGCCGGATTATCACCGGGTGTGTTCAGCGCTTCGGCGCACAGTGTTTCCAGCGTTTTATTTTCGGTGGGCGTTTCATGCTCTGACATTCGGCGACTCGCTTTCCAGCATTTTCAGTAGCGCAATTTTAAGCGTCTGCCGCAGATCATAATCAAGTCCGTGTTCGGCATCCGATTCAGCCGCCTTAACCACCGTCGCCAGCTCGATATAAACGCGATTGCCCTGCGCCGTCAGTCGCAGCATGTCGCCATCGCGTGCAATCAGATTGCGCTCGAACAGCGCTGCGATTTCTTCGGGCGTCGCGTACCGGCCGCTCAATTCCAGACTTTTTTTCACTGCGGAAAGACTGCTGCGGACATTGTCCGGCATCGACGCATCGTGCTGCGCCGCCTGCGCCAGCACATAGTATTGCGCGCGACTGAAACCCAGATTTTCCAGTTCGACACGCACAGGTGCGTACACTTTCTGATAACAGCGACGCAGCAGATGGCCGAGAAAAGCATCGTTGAAATCGCTGTTCACGACATCGTTTCGCGCCTTGAGCAGGCGACCGTACTGGCCGCTATGAAACAGCAGCGGCGAGCGATCCCAGTGATCGAAACGCACCACGCGACCGACAAAAATAATATGGTCACCGCCCTCGTAACGATACGCGGTTTCGCAGACGAAACGCGCGGCGCAATCCGGCAGCAAGGGAATGTCATCGGGACCGCGTTCGATATCGAGTTCAGCGAATTTATCCGCGCCGCGTTTGGCGAATCGCGCCGAAATCATTTGTTGCTCGGACGCTAAAATATGCACGGCAAAATGTTTGGCGGCAGTGAACGCCGGCAAACTCAACGACGATTTCGCCAGACTCCATAAAATCATCGGCGGATCGAGCGATACCGAATTGAAGCTGTTCGCGGTCAAGCCGGTGTCGGCGCCGTCGACACCTTTCGTGGTGACCACCGTGACGCCCGTAGTAAACGAACCGAGCGCGTTACGAAAATCGCCGGATGAAAATTCACTTTCCTTAATCGACATTGCATTTTCTGCCATCAACTTGATACATCATGCCCGCAGCCGCACCGGCACTGCGGACATGCCGCGCTGTTCGAGGCCGCCGAGCAATTCCGGCGCGGGCATGTTTTTATCGAGCGTCATGGCCGGGAAGCGATCGAGCAGGCCATTAATCGCTGCAACCATTTCCTGTTTTGCGATTTCCATTCCCAGACAGCGGTGCGGTCCCATGCCGAAGCCGAGGTGACTCTGCTGCGGCCGGAATAGATCGAAAACATCGGGATTTTCCCAGCGACCCGGATCGCGATTCGCTGCGCCCAGACACATATCGACGCGCGAACCGGCAGGAATCTGCACGCCTTCGAGCTCGACATCCTGCATCACCAGACGCGCGAAAATCGGATCGGTCGGCAACCAGCGCGCACTTTCATTGATCGCCGGTTCGATCAGGCTGCGATCCTCGCGACACGCTTCCCAGAAACGGTAATCGCGCAGCAATGCCACCAGCGTGATCCCGAGCTGACGCCATGTGGTGCCGCCGCCGGCGAGCATGATCAGGCGGCAATAACCGAAGATTTCGTCGTCCGACAATTTGCGCGTGCTGCCGTCGGGCAGTTTCAGATCGTTGTTGATGAGGCCGGAAATCACATCGTCACCCGGCTGTTGGCGACGCTCGGTGATGAGTTCCTTGAGCATGCGCGATACTTCGGCGGCAGAACGCTGTACTTCCGCCGGATCGACGCCGCGTGCCGCCACCGAACTGCGCTGCAAATGCTCGCGAAACTGCAGCGCCGATTCGCCGCTCATGCCGATGCCGCGCGTGACGACATACACCGGCAGACGCGCGCAGAGATCGAAATTCAGATCGGTGACATCGCGATCCGCAATGCGATCGAGCAGCGTGTTCACCGCATCGTCAATCCAGTTCGGCTTCCACCATCGGATCGCTGTCGGCCGCAGAAACATCGGCTGCACCACCGCGCGATAACTGCGGTGCTCGTCGCCCGTCATTTCCAGAATCGTCTTGCCGAGGCGCTGCACACCGGGGCTTTCCTTGTAAACCTCGGAAGAAAACAGCAGGTTTTCGCGCAGCGCCCGATCGCACAGTGCAAACGTCAGCAGCGTGTAGTGCTGGCGCTCCTTCGAATAGGCGTGATGCCCCGACGGCAGATTCAGCAACTCGCGCAGCGAACCTTTCAGCACCGGCGCGCGCTCGCGCAAGGCATTCATGGCAGGGCTCAGATCGCCCAGCACTTCGCTGCCGTGCGCGGCAGTTTCCTTGACGATATCGAACAGCTCCGCGTAGCGCGGATCGTCGGACGTCAGGGTATTCGACGTCGCAAATGGACATTTTCCGGAAGGCTGTGTTGGGGAGGACGGATCCGGGGATTGAGTCATTGCTTCACCTTAAATTCATAATACGGAACTATTAATCTATATTTTGAATTGTGTACCATGCCTTCCGCAGCGGTCAAGACAGTGAAAGGAAATTATTGGTCGCTATTCAGTGGGGGAATCTCTGATTAAGTTCTGGCTTCGTCACTCCCGCGAAGGCGGGAGCCCTATTTCCCGGAGCTTTCCAGATTCCCCGCTTTCGGGAGTGACTTGATCAGAGGCGCCTTAATTATTCAGCCCGCCATTGATGCTGACGACCTGCCCGGTGATATGGGCAGCGTCCGCGCCGGAGAAAAACAAAACCAGCCGCGCCACGTCGACTGGTGCGGGCAACCCCAGACCCGCCTGTTTTCGGGCCTTTTCCAACCGTGCCGGATCAACCGTATCGAGGCGTTCAACAATGGCCGTACCTTCGACAAAGCTCGGGGAAACCACATTCGCGCGGATGCCCTCCGCTGCCAGTTCACGCGCGAGATTACGGATAAAGCCGATGGCGGCAGCGCGCATCGATCCGATCAATGCCTGTCGCGGCGCCGCGTAAATACCGGCATCGGAGACGACCGCCAGCAGCGAGCCGCGCGTCGCGCGCAGCCACGGCAATCCGGCATGCGCCAGCCGCTGCAGCACGACGACCGATTGCGCGGCGAATCCGGCAAATGCAGCGGGATCGGTTTCCGCGAACAGGCCGGTGATTCCGCGCGGGCCGCCGGTCGAACAATCGACGATGGCATCGATGCGTCCGTGCTTCGCGCCAACCTCGGCGACCAGCGCCGCGATGGCTTCGCCCGCCACGAAATCAGCGCAGTGCCCCGAAACGACGGCCAGAGGAAAACGCTCGCGGATATTCGTGCACGCCGACTCGACGCTTTCGCTGCGGCGACCATGCAATGCCACGCGCCAGCCGGCTGCCACCGCCAGCGCTGCCAGCGCCGCTCCGATCGAACCGCTGCCGCCTGCGATCAGCATCACCGGTGTTGCATCGGGCTGCGTCATTCAATCAGTCCTCAACCACCAGTCCTCAACAACAGGGCGCCATAGCCGTAACCGCCATTGCTGACGGCACAGACTCTGGCATCGCGCACCTGTCGCTCGCCGCCGCGCTTCCACAATTGCACACAGGCTTCATAGGTGTGGCCATAGCCGTGAAAGCGCCCCGCCGATAATTGGCCGCCGCTGGTATTCAGCGGCAATTCGCCATCCAGCGAAATACGTTTGCCGCCCTCGACGAATGCCGCCGCCTCGCCCTTGCCGCAGAACCGCATCGCTTCGAGCCACAGCAGGGTGAGAATCGAAAAACCGTCGTAGATCTGCGCCACATCGACATCGTTAGATTTGAGATCGGTGCGCGACCACAGCATCGTGCCGGCTTTATCCGCCGCGAGCGCAGTGAAATCACCGGTATGAATGCCGGCGCCCATGCCGCCGATCGACATGCCCATCGCCTCGATATGAATCGGCGGATTGCGTAAATCTTTTGCAGCATCGCGATGCGAAATAATCAGCGCCGTCGAACCATCGATATGCGTATCGCAATCGAATAATCGCAGCGGCGATGAAATCACGCGCGACGATAAATAATCGTCGATGGTGATCGGCTTGCGATAAATCGCGTTCGGATTCATCGCCGCCATGCGCCGCGAATTAACTGCCACCCAACCGAGTTGCTCGCTGGTCGCGCCGTATTTATGGAAATACGCCTGCGCATACAGCGCATGCATATTCACCGGCGAGATCGCGTTAAAAGGAACGCTCCACGCATTAGTGCCGTCAACACGATCGCGGCCACTCGATAACAATGTCGATGAGCGCGCGGTCATGCGTGCGGTTGCCTGCGCCACCGTGCGAAAAACCAGAACATGCCGGCACAGCCCCGTCGCAACCGCCATCACCGCCTGAAAAATCGCACCCATATGCGCGTGACCTTCGGTCGATGCGGCGATCCATGCCGGATTTAATCCGAGCGCAACCATCGCTTCGGTCGAACCGACCGGTGCGATACCGCCGCCTTCGCTGCTTTTACCCGGATAGGTGGTAATTCCATCGATATCGGCAGGTTTTAATCCCGCGTCATTAATCGCCTGCAGGCAGGCATCGACCGTTAATTGCAACGCCGTGCGCTTTGATGGCCGCCCGACTTCGGACTGACCTATGCCGGTAATGCACGCGGATTTTTCCGGCAGGCGATCAGCCACGTGCACATCAGCCATGAGTATTCTTCTCCTGAAAAAAAGGCTCAGGCTGAAACAGCGGCAAATAAATATCGTCGTGTTGCTCGAAGCAGACACGAACATGCATACCGATATTTATTTCGTCGACAGGACAAAGCACATTGCTGAATACATACAACTCGGACTGTTCTTCGAGTTCGATCGCTGCAAATACAAATGGCACCTTCATACCCGGCAGCCACGGTTCGTGATTGATCGTGAAAGTAGCGACGCGACCGTTTCCCGAAACCACTTGCGGCGCCATATGTTGCTGCTGACAAACGGGACAGCACGGCAGCGGCGGATGCTGCCAGTGACCGCAATCGCCGCAACGTTGAATCTGTAATTGTTCGTTTTGACCGCAAGTCCAGAAAAACGCGGTTTCCGGTTCCAGCACCGGTAGCTTTCGCTTCGCCGTTTCGCTCAAAAATAAATCCTCGTTAAAACACCACGCCCGCAATTTTCAATTCGATGATGGCGTTTTCATCGTAGCCGAGGCTGGAAAGAATTTTTTCGCTATCGGCACCGAGGTCCGGCGATTGTCCTGCCGGCAATGCTTTGCGGTCGAACAACATCGGCACGCTGACCACCGGAATGGGAAAACCCGCTGTGCATTCGACCGACTGCAGATAATTATTGGCCTGTACCTGTTTATCCGTTTGCATTTCGCCGACATGCTGCACTACATCCCACGAACCGTCCTGCTGCGCGAGAATTTCGCGCCACTGCGCGAGTGTTTTACTTGCGAACAGCGCCTTCAATTCCGCAACACATTCGCTCACATGCTCGCGGCGAGTTTTCGCATTTACAAATCGCGGATCCCGCGCGAGATCGGCACGCCCCGCCACTTCGCAAAAGCGCGTCCAGTATTTATCGGCCTGCAACATGCACAGCGCAACGAAGCGGCCATCGCCGGTGCGGTAATTATTCACCAGCACATTATTGGGACGATCCCTGTCGGGGCGCGAAAATTTCTGCACATCGTCCAGCGTCGCCTGCGCAATCAGACGCTGCAACGACCACATCGCCGCGCCGAGCAACGACACATCGACTTCGCTAGATTCGCCCGTCATCGCGCGTTTGAATAATGCCGCGCTGATCGCACCCGCAAGCATCGAGCCGCTCAACGTATCGCCAAATGCCGGACCCGGTTGCGTGGTGAGATGCTCAGCGTCGGCATCGGTCATGGTCGAAGCGACACCGCCGCGCGCCCAAAATGTAATGGCGTCGAAGCCGCCTTTTTCCGCGTCCTCACCATTGGGGCCGAGCGCACTGCCGCTCGCATAAATTAATTTCGGAAATCGTGCGCGCAACGTATCTGCATCGATTTCCATATCGCGACGCGCCTGAGGTAATAAGTTAGTGAGAAAGACATCGGCGTCGGCGAGTAATTTCATCAATACGGCGCGACCGGCCGCCTGCTTCAAATCGAGCGTGATCGAACGCTTACCGCGGTTGTACGCCTCCCACGACAGATCGACAGCGGACGAGCTACCACCGCCGAGATTAGTACGCAAACCACGCAATGGATCGCCCGTCGGCGGCTCGACTTTAACCACATCGGCGCCCATGTCCGAGAGAATTCCGCCCGCTGCGGGTACGAATGCCCACATCGCAACTTCAACAACTTTAATACCTGCGAGCGGTTTGCTCATTACGCATCAACTCTCTTTATGATTTTTCGAGCAATATTTTTACGCAACGTCATACAAACGTTTTGCGCGATGGCAGATCACTTCTTTTACTTCATCGACCGGAATACCGGCGAAGTCGCGGCGAATGTAATCGCGCGAATGCGGGAATGACGTTTCCGAGTGCGGATAGTCCGACGACCACATGATGTTGCGCCCGCCCGCTTCGTTGCGATTCAACACACCTTCGCGATCGTGAATAAAAGAAGCGAACACATTGCGATCCATAAAGAAGCTCGGTTTTTCCGTCAGCGGACTTTCTACCCAGAAACGCTGGCGCTCCCACGTCGCATCCATATATTCCGCCATCCACGACAGCCAGCCGACTCCGCTTTCCACAATCGCGAGACGCAATTTCGGAAAGCGCTGGAAAATTCCGCCGTAAATAAATATCGCCACGGGTTCCGCCATCGCCAGCTTGCTCATCACCAGATCGGGCAGGAAATGTTTTTTATCGCCGAAGCGCGGAATGCGGCCGCCGAGATGCATGGTGACAGTCATATCGAGATTTTGTATTTCGGTCCAGAACGGATCGAATTCGGCGTCGATATAGGTTTTGCTGCCACCGGGATTTCCCGTGAGCGCGGAACCCTGTCCCGCCGCAATCGATTTCACCGACGCGGAGCTGCTGATGCCATCGCCCGATTGTGGGAACGCCGGAATATTCACATTGCGAAAGCCCAGCTTCGCCAGTTCGCGCAATAAACCGAGCGTTTCGCTGACATCGCGCATCGGCAGATAGCCAACGGGCACGAGGCGCTTGCGATCGGCGCTGCAGAAATCCCACAGCCAGCGGTTGTAAGCCTGAAAGCTGGAAATATAAAGATCGGAATTGGTCGTGCCGAGCGGGCCGCCGCCAAACAATACCGCCGCATCGATGTGATCCGTAGCCATATCGGCGAGCCGCGTTGCCGGGTCCCACACCGCGCGCATCTCCGACAGTTTGCCGAACATTTTGTAGTCCTTGCCCTGCTTCCCGGCCTGGTTGTTGATCATTTTCAGCGGGCGGCGATTGCCTTCGAACACCACGAAATCGTGCTCCTCTCCCTCCTCGATAGCAGGAGCTAGCTCGCGCAGATGCGCCGGCAGATACTCCTTCCACATCGAGTGCGGCGGATCGATATGCGCATCTGCGTCGATAATCGGTCCGAACTCCCACGCCTGCTTCGCACCTGTGTCACCGGCTGCTGCCACCTTGTTAACACTCATTCAATCGATCCCCTCTAAAATTCCATATGCCGAAATTTATAACCGCATAAAGAACAAAATGTCAATCTGACAACTGCACTAGGCCGCATTCGCCACATCCGGAATATTCTTGGAAAAGACACCTCGCTCCCTCTCCCGTTCAGGAATTTTCGCGATAAACACGCCATTACTGACCGGTCATCAATCCGCCCAAGTGCCTCGCCATGCGCCCTGACGGGGCGTCGAACGAGGTTGACGTTGTATTTTTATTCCGATATAAAGTTCTAAATAAAGAACTAAAGGTCGACAAATCAACATACACTCTGTCGCGAGCATCCTCACCGCCGCGCGATGGAATCCTCCGCGCAGCGCAAACAGGCGATAAGAAATCTGCGCCGCGGACGGAGGCTGACCCGCTTACACCGATAAAACCGTCAACCGAGAGTGAGATAACAATGAAATCAGTCAAATATCCTCCGCGTTTCGCCGCGTCCGCACTGTCCACCGCCATCGGCCTGATCGGCTGTCCGCACCTGCAGGCGGCGGAATCGCTCGATACCGTCATCGTGACCGCCAGCAAGGTTGAGCAGGACATCCAGAAAACCGCGATTTCGATGCAATCCATCTCCGAGGAATCGCTGAACAACGCGGGTATCGTCAACCTCGCCGAGGTCGCCAAATTCACTCCCGGTCTGCAGCTCGACAAGGACGGCGGCGGCATCACCGCGACCGTGCGTATTCGCGGCATCGGCACGCCGGGAAGTTCGGCGCTCGATCCGTCGGTGCCGATTTTCATCGACGGCATCGCGCAGGGGCGCACGGGTGCGGGATTTCAGGATCTGCTCGACGTGGCGCGCGTCGAAGTGCTGCGCGGGCCGCAGGGCACGCTCTATGGCCGCAATTCCACCGCGGGCGCCATCAACGTGTGGACCAGGGACGTCAACCTGCACAACTGGGAAGGTTCGGTGCAGGCGCAACTGGGCAATTACAACAATCAGGAGCTCAAGGGCACGGTCAATATTCCGTTCGTCGATGATCTGCTGGCTGCGCGCATCAGCGTGTTTTCAGTAAGACAGGATGGCTATCTGGATAACGAAGGCCGTTCGGGCACGGCGAACGGTCGCGTCGATCGCGAAGGCGGACGCGCCAAGTTTTTATTGACCCCTGTCGATGATGTCAGCGTGCAATGGGTTACCGATTACTCCGAGGGCACGGTTCACCCCGGTTACACCCTGATTGTCGTGCCGCGAAACTTCACCAATTACGCAGCGGGCGGCATCGTTTCGCAAAATGGCAGCACCACGCTGCCGCGCGACGATAAATACAGCGGCGACATCCACAGCAATGGCGAAGACCTCAGCCGGGAAAGAAACGTCGCCACCTCGATCACGGTGAACTGGGATATCAACGATGACATCGCGCTGACCTCGATCACCGCGTTCAACCGCTACGATATTTACAACGCGCGCGATCAGGACGTGAGCCTGCTCGACTGGGGACAATCGACCGGCCCTGCGGATACCGATTCGTGGTCGCAGGAATTGCGCCTGTCGGGATATCTGAGCGACAACATCGAATTCGTCGGCGGTCTGTATTACTACGGCGAAAAAGTCGACAGCAATCAAACCAACACCTCATTACTTACCGACACGATTGCCGCATCGAATCGCGCGGGCGGTGGCCTAGCCGGTCGCGCGGCGACGGGCGGCACCAGCCGGTCGATTTCGCAGACCGATTCCGAAGCGAAAAACACGGCGATTTTCGGCCAGCTCACCTACGACCTGACCGACGACGTGAGCCTCACCGCCGGCTTGCGCAGATCGTGGACCGACAAGGACGGCAACACGCATCTCGATGTGTTCACCAGCGCCGCGGCGGTGACGCCCGCGATTTCCAGAGACATCGTCGATGATGTGCAAGTAAAGGAAACCGATACCTCCGGCGTTTTCAAAGTACGTTACAACCTCGAAGAAAATGTGATGGTGTATGCCTCGTACGATCGCGGTTTCAAACCGGGCGGATTCAACCGGCTAATTACCGCCAGCACGCTTTCGCCGAGTTACACCAAAGAAGTTTCCAACAACTATGAAATCGGCGCCAAAACGCAGTGGTTCGACAATCGCCTGCAGGTCAACCTCGCTGCGTTTTATATGAAGTTCAGGGATTACCATTTCCAGACCACGGATGCGGCATCGAATGTCATCGTCGAGAATCTGCCCGAGGTCACTACCGAAGGCGTCGAACTCGATGTGCTGGGAATTGCCACGGACAATCTCACGCTCGGATTTTCCGCGGCCTATATCGATCCGCGTGTCGAAAAACTCGACCCCGCCAGCAATACCGCCACACAGAATCTGCTGCGCGAAGGCCAGTGGCTCAACGACGCCAGTCGCGTCACCGCCAATGTGAACGCCGAATATGCCTATCGTCTGAACGGCAATCTAGGAGAAGCCTTCGCGCGCGTCGATTACGCCTATCGCAGCGAATATCTGCTCGGCGATTATCGCGACGGTTACGGTCAGAGCGGTTTCGGTCTGACCAATCTTCGCTTCGGCGTGCGCAAACTCGATCGCCACTGGCAGCTCAGCGGATGGATCAAGAACGCTTTCGATAAAGAGTATTACGCGACAGGACTCAGCCGTTTCGCCAATCAGACCGATGGCCTTTCGGTGGCGCAGGGAGCGCCCCGCACCTTTGGCGCCACCGTGCAGTACGATTTTTAAAATCGCGGTTTTTTAACGATTGGCAAATGCGCCGCATGATTTTCCGAACGCAATGCGTTTTTCCGGTGGAGATCGATCCGTGACATCAGCGTTATCAAAAACCATCACGGTGAGCCGGGGTGAACGCATCATCATGCTGCTGGGCGGCCTTCCGGCTGCCCTGGCGCTGATGGCGCTCGCGTCGGTATTGCCGAAAATCGATGCGGCGCTCGCACACACACCGCACGACAGCTTTCTCGTCAAACAATTGATCGGCGCCGTCGGCCTCGCGATGGTGGTCGGCGCGCCTGTCGCAGGACTTGTCGTCAACCGTATCGGTTTGCGCAATTTAATTGTCGGCGCATTACTGATTTACGTCGCGGCGGGAACTGCCGGTTTATATCTCAGCGATCTGCCGGCGTTATTAATATCGCGCCTGTGCGTTGGATTAGTCGCTGCAAGTTTACAGATCATGGCCATCACACTGATCAGCGTGCGCTACGGAGATACCGAGCGGGCGAAATGGATGGGCCGCCATATCGGCTGCGCGATGATAGGCACGATATTTCTGCACCCCCTCGCCGGCATGCTCGGCGATATTCACTGGCGCGGTCCGTTCGCGCTTTACGCCGCCGCGTTATTTTTATTGCCGGCTGCATTTAATTGTCAGCGCATGTTGCACGGCACCAATGAAACGCAAACCGGAGCAGCACCGGCTACACCCGTGCGCAATTCACCCTCGCTGTCGCGCTTCCCCTGGCATTATTTACTGTTCGGCATGCTGCTCGGCGGCATCGCGTATCTGCCGATGGTTTACGCGCCTTATCTGTTGCGTCAGAACGGCATTTCCAGCTCGACCGTCATGTCTCTCGTCCTCACCGCCGACTCGCTCGCGGGCGCCGCGATGGCGATGTTCTTCGGCCGCGCGCGCAGACACCTATCGCATTACGAGGCATTCGCGATCAGCCTCGCCTGCTCCGGATGCGGCGCCCTGATCGCTGTCACCGCGCACAATGTCGCCGGCGTCATTGCCGGCCTGCTGATCTACGGCCTGGGCATCGGCTGGTTCACACCGAACCTGATGACCGCGCTCGCGCTGAAAGTATCGCCGCTGCAGCAGGCCCGGGCCGCGGGATTCGTCAAGGGCGCGCATTTTCTGTCGGCGCCGCTATTCATCACCCTCGCCGAACCCGTCGCCCGCCGGTACGGGCCGGTCGGCGCCCTGTGGATGATCGTCGCGCTGGCGTTCGGCCTGCTCGCCGTCAGCCTGCTCAGAAATAAAAACAGCAAAGTGACTTTTCCACCGCGCGGGGAAACCGCGCGCTAACGACAGAGACTTTTCCACCGCGCGGGGAAACCGCTCACTAACGGCAATGCCGCCGCTGCACCCTTTTCTTGTTCCCCGCCGATTCTTTCTGGCGCATTCAAACCGGTTGCGGGTAGCATCTGCCCGCAGCCGGTTTATCTGCCTGCCTCATTCCTCGTGCGCGCAACAGGAAACATCAAAGAATGGATCGACTCATTTCCATCCGGGGTCTGAACAAGACTTATGACTCCGGCTTTCAGGCGTTGAAACATCTCGATCTCGATATTCATCGCGGCGAAATCTTTGCGCTGCTCGGCCCCAACGGTGCCGGTAAAACCACCCTGATCGGCATTATCTGCGGCATCGTCAATCCGAGTTCGGGCACGGTGACGGTCGATAATCACGATGTGGTGCGCGATTATCGTGCGACGCGAAGCAAAATCGGACTGGTGCCGCAGGAACTGGCCACCGACAGTTTCGAAACGGTGTGGGCAACGGTGAATTTCAGCCGCGGTCTGTTCGGCAAACCGCGTGATCACGCCTTCGTCGAAAAAATTCTGCGCGATCTGTCGCTGTGGGATAAACGCCAGTCGAAAATCATGGCGCTCTCGGGCGGCATGAAGCGGCGCGTGATGATGGCGAAGGCGCTGGCGCACGAACCCGACATTCTGTTTCTCGACGAGCCGACCGCCGGTGTCGATGTCGAATTGCGCCGCGACATGTGGGAACTGGTGCGCGAACTGCGCGCTCGCGGCGTGACCATCATTCTGACCACGCACTACATCGAGGAAGCCGAGGAAATGGCCGATCGCATCGGCATCATCAACCGGGGCGAACTGGTGCTGGTCGAGGAAAAATCCACGCTGATGCGCAAGCTCGGAAAAAAACAGCTGACACTGCAACTGCAAAAGCCGCTGGACGCAATACCCGGCGGGTTCGAAAACTTTTCGCTCGAACTTGCGGATGGCGGTAATGCGCTGGTTTACACCTTCGATGCGCAGGACGAGCAGAACACGATCGGTTCGCTGCTGCGCTTACTGACCGAGCGCGGTATCGATTTCAAAAACCTTCACTCCAGCGAAAGCTCGCTGGAAGACATTTTTGTCGATCTGGTGGGAGCGCGCCGATGAACATTCATGGAGTCCGGGCCATCTACCATTTCGAAATGGCGCGCTGGTTTCGCACACTGACGCAGAGCATTGTCTCGCCCATCATTTCCACGTCGCTCTATTTCATCGTGTTCGGTGCGGCCATCGGCTCGCGCATGGGTGAGGTGAACGATGTCAGCTATGGCGCTTTCATCATTCCCGGTCTGGTCATGCTCTCGCTGCTGTCGGAAAGCATTTCCAACGCCTCCTTCGGCATTTATTTTCCGAAATTCACGGGAACGATTTACGAAATTCTCTCGGCGCCGGTATCGACCATCGAAGTCGTTGCAGGTTATGTCGGCGCGGCCGCGACCAAATCGGTATTGCTCGGTTTGCTGATTCTGCTCACCGCAAAACTGTTCGTCGATTATCACATCGCACATCCGGTCTGGATGCTGGCGTTTCTGATACTGACCGCGGTGACATTCAGTTTATTCGGCTTCATCATCGGCATCTGGGCCGACGGCTTCGAGAAGCTGCAGATCGTGCCGGTGATGATCGTCACGCCGCTCGCGTTTCTCGGCGGCAGCTTCTACTCGATCAACATGCTGCCGCCGCTGTGGCAGAACATCACGCTCTTCAACCCGGTCGTCTACCTGGTGAGCGGCTTTCGCTGGAGCTTCTACGACGTGGCCGACGTCGGCGTCGGCGTCAGCCTCGGGATGACTTTCGTCTTCATGCTGCTGTGCCTCGGCGCGATCACGTGGATCTTCCGGACCGGCTACAAGCTCAAGGCGTGAGCGGGCCGGTCGATCCGTCGCGCGGCCCCGTCACGGCAGGCGGATCAGGATCGGCACGCCGGCCCGCCGCAGGCAACCGGTCGTGACGCTGCCGAGGAACGCCGCCGCGACCGGCGCGGTGTTCGCGCGCGTGACCATGGCAAGCATCGTGCCGCGATCCTTGCCGACGAAATCCGCGATCGCCTTGTCGGGCTCGTCGCCGTG
>CAZWBA010000002.1:0-93492 GCA_964631955.1 uncultured Verrucomicrobiaceae bacterium
CGGTGGTGGTGCCGTCACCGGCGGTGTCGGAGGCTTTCGAAGCAACTTCTTTAACGAGTTGCGCGCCCATGTTTTCGAATTTGTCTTTCAGTTCGATTTCTTTCGCGACCGAAACGCCGTCTTTGGTGACGGTCGGTGCACCGAAGGATTTGTCGATAACGACATTGCGGCCTTTCGGACCCAGCGTCACTTTCACCGCGTCGGCAAGGATGTTGACACCCTTGATCATTTTCTGGCGAGCGGCGTCGCCGAATTTCACATCTTTAGCTGCCATGGTTCATTCCTTCTCTGTCATCGCGCGCGCTTCATAGCGCAACGCGGCGGATTGATTCGTCGGAGGTAACTGTTTACTTCCCGGCTCTTACTTTTCGATAACGCCGAAAATTTCGGATTCCGCGAGAATGATCAGCTCGTCGCCATCGACTTTGATGTTGTTGCCCGAGTACTGGCCGAACACCACCTGATCGCCAACTTTGACGCTGAGTGGACGCACTTCGCCGCTATCGAGCAATTTGCCCTGGCCAACAGCCACGACTTCACCCTGATTCGGCTTCTCTTTTGCCGAGCCCGGCAGCACGATACCGCCAGCTGATTTGGTTTCTTCTTCCTTGCGCCGTACCACGATACGGTCGTACAGAGGACGAATTTTCATCTCGCCAATTCTCCTGTTAGTTAATGAGCTATGTTGTTGAAGATCTAAGTTGGATGTGTCAGTCAGACGCAGCCATTGGCCATACATGACAGCCAGGTACGCCCACTAAATCTCCGGCCTGTTTATCGACCTGTCTGGATCAAACAGGCGGAATGGCGCCTACATGGGGTCGCGCATTTCGATTTCAAGGGGCGATTTAGCACTCTATTCAAGAGAGTGCCAATAATAGTGAGGTGAATCCGGGCGTCAAGCCGAAGAAGCCAGCAAAGGAAGCCGGCCACAGTCCGCCGCTGCGGAGTCCATCGCGAGGCAGACCACGGAAAGGCGTGGTCCGGCTATTGCTTCGAATCATGTGGCTGCGGCGACAGGCCGACGCTTACACTTCGCTTTCACTGCGCGAATCAAAAAAGGCGGCCTCACTCATGCTTCTCAACGGCAAAATCATTGCAATCACCGGCGGCGGTCAGGGTCTCGGCCGCTCGATGGCACTTTCGCTGGCGGCCAGGGGCGCCCGTCTCGCCCTGCTCGATCTCAATCAGACCAAACTCGACGAAGCCGTGCAGCTTTGCAAGGCAGCCGGCGGCGATGCACGCGCCTATATCGCCAATGTCGCGAAGGAATACGACGTGGTGGACACCTTCAACCGTATCGTCGACGAGTTCGGCAGTCTGCACGGGCTGATCAACAACGCCGGCATTCTGCGCGATGGTTTTCTCGTCAAGGCGCAAGACGGCGAAATCGTGAAAAAGATGACGCTCGCCGAATGGCAGGCGGTCATCGACGTGAACCTGACCGGTGCATTTCTGTGCGGGCGTGAAGCGGCCGCGCACATGATCCGGCTCGGCAGCAGGGGCGTCATCATCAATATTTCGTCGGTATCGAAAGCCGGCAATATGGGTCAGACCAATTATTCCGCCGCCAAAGCCGGTGTCGCCGCGATGACGGTGACCTGGGCGAAGGAACTCGCGCGCTATGGCATTCGCTCGGCGGCGATCGCGCCGGGATTTATCGCCACCGAAATGGTCGCGAGCATGAAGCCGGAAACGCTGCAGAAAATGGCGGAAGGTATTCCGCTGCACCGACTCGGTCAGCCCGAGGAAATCGGCCAGACCGTCGTTTACATTTTCGAGAACGATTACTTCACGGGGCGGGTGATCGAAATGGATGGCGGCATTCGAATCTGATGTTTACCAGTCATAGTTCAAACCGAATAACCAGGTGCGGTCGAGCGCATCGGCATCGTCCGCCGGAATATTCATGTAATCGAATTTCAATTTTGCCTGCGCGGTCAATCGCCCGATCACCGGCAACCGGAACCCGGTCTCCGTTTTGATGCGCCAGTCGTTACCGCGATCGAATATATGCAGGTAAGTGTTGCGGTGAAAAAATTGCAGGCCAAGCGCATTCAGGCGATAAGTGAAGTCCGTGCTTTCGCGAAATACGAGCGCGCGCCGGTCGTGGTCCTCGGCGTAATCTTCGGTGGCGTAACCGAGTGTTGCCTGCACCGACAGACGTATCAATTCCGTATCGTAAAACTGATAACCGATACCGGTACCGACCAGCGTGCGCGACGATAAATCCTGAAATACATTGCGCTCCCAGTTCAGCACGGTATTCGAATACCACTTATCGCTGACGAAATAGTCGTATTGATACTCGGCCTTGCGATCGTCCTGGGTTTTCACGTTCGACTGCCGCTGCAAATCGTACGCAGCGATTCCCGTGTGACGAATACTGCCGCGCCGCGCCGCAATCTTGAAATCCAGCTCGAACTCCTGCGCTTCATTGTTGCCGACGGAATCGCGCGCCGCGGCTCCCACATAACCCGTATTTCGCCACACTTCGCGCGCGATAAACGGCCGCGCGGAAACTCTGCTTATCGGCTTCCAGCTGCTGATTTTCGCTTCACCTTCCCTGCAATTCAGCAGCTGCTGACCATCGCTGCGCAATTGCAGCTGGCACTCGCTGAGCTGTCGCTTCGCATCGAGTTCCACCTCGAATAAATCGCGCGCCTCGATGCCGACCACATTGATTTGCGGCACGGTGAATTCGCCACCCATATCGGATTGCCAGCGCACCATGCCGTCGGTGATGACGATCAACTCGCCGCTGAGCCGATCGCCATTGGCGAGCAGTAACACGCCCGCGTGCGCAGCCATCGAATACAGCAGCCAAAAAAAACCGCAAAGAAAAAATTTCCGCATGGATTTGCTACCGGCAAAATATCCGAGAATTTTTTATGCAATCGCGTTAGTGTTCGGAGACGCCGGGGTAATGAAAACAGACGATGAACACACGACGAAGCCGTAATGGAGCAAGCCACGACGTGTCAGCGCCAAACTTGACACTGCTTTATCGCGAGCGCGTGTGGCGCATTGTACACGGCATACCTCGCGGCAAAGTGACCAGCTATGGCGCTATCGCAAAACTCGCCGGTCTGCCTCGCGGCGCGCGTTTGATTGGCCGCATCCTGGGACAATTACCCGAAGGCGGTTCGCTGCCGTGGCATCGAGTGGTTAACAGCCGCGGTGAAATCAGCTTTCCGGCAGGCTCGACACAACATCGCGAACAGCGCGAGCGCCTGTTGCTGGAGGGCATTGCATTTCGCAACGATAAAATCGATTTGAAAATATTCGGCTGGAATGATTCAGAGGCTCCTTAATGCGGGGGAAGCGGTTCGCGCGGAGGAGTGGAATTCCACGGCGCCACTTTTATCAGCATCAACATCCCCGGCAGTGCCAGCACAAAACACAGGAAATAAAAATTAACCCACCCCAGCGCCTCGACCATATAGCCGGCGAATGCATTGATGATCGTGCGCGGCACCATCGCCAGACTCGAAAATAGCGCGTACTGCGTCGCCGTGTAGGCCTTGTGTGTCTGCGCGGCCATAAATGCCACGAAGGCCGCAGTGCCGACGCCGACGCCGAAGGCCTCGAGTCCGACCACCAGCGCGAGCTTCAGCCAGCGAAACATGTCGAGCGGCGAAACCGTTATCTGCAGATACTCGCTCATGAAGTGAACGCACACCGTCATAAACGCGGGTACGGTTTGCGCGTGCGAATTTCCCGCTGCCGCGAGCCATGCGAAACCCAGAATACTGAGCATCTGCACGGCGCCAAAAACCCAGAGCGCCCGCGCGATACCGAGCCGCAGCATCCAGATGCCGCCGAGCAGACCACCGATGACACTCGGCCACAGTCCCGCATTCTTGGCGACGAGTCCGATCTCGGTTTTGCTGTAACCCATGTCGAGATAGAAAGGGGTGGCGAGCGCCACGCAGAGCGTATCGCCGAGTTTGTAAAGAAAGATAAAACCCAGCACCAGCGCCGCGTGACGCCAGCCGGCGCGACCGATGAATTCGCGCATCGGCTCAATGGCGGCTGCGCGCAGAGTACGCGGCGTCCCCTCGTTATTGGCGGGCTCGCTGATAAAGAGCGGCAGGATCACCCCTGGCAGGACAAAAGCTGCAGTGATGGCGAATACCTGCGACCACGGCATTGCATCGGCGAGGATCAGCGACAGCGACCCCGGCACGAATCCGGCGATTCGATACGCCGCGACAAATATGCTCAAACCGAGGCCGAGCTCCTGATCGGAAAGAATTTCACGGCGGTAGGCGTCGACAGCGATATCGTAAGTGGCCGAACACAGCGCGATGGCCAGCGCCAGCAGCGTCACCGGGTGCGAGAGAAACCCCAGCGCGGAGGCCGCATCGTGCGGCGCGGCCGGCATGCTGGCCAGCGAGACCGTACCGAGCGCCGCCGTGGCAACCAGCAGCGGCGCCTGCATGGCGAACATCCAGGAGCGCCGGCGACCAAATTTCAGACCGTAACGATCGACCAGCGGCGACCACAGAAACTTCCAGGTATACGGTAGTTGCAACAGCGTCAGCAGGCCGATCGACTTGAGATCGACCCCCTCGGAGCGCAACCACGCTGGCATCAGTTGAATCAACAGGAACAGCGGTAGGCCGGATGAAAAGCCGGCAAAGACACAAATCAATAGCCGGCGGTTAACCGCAAAGGACGACAACCCCAAATGCATCGAATGAATTCTCTAAAAGTGTTGCCAGCGGCACAGGTAGCCTGTCTGTTTGCGATTCGCGCAATGACCAGCCGCCGCCACCTTGACAATCGCTGGCGGCAGCCGGGAACAATCTGTCAAAACGACAAAAAATTTACGTTTGGATTTGAATAGTGCGCAATCATAACTATAACTAAAGGGCCGCAGGGATTTGGCGATGATATTGGTAGAAATTTACGAGACACATCATGAGTCAGAAAAAAATCACGCCCGACGTCGTTAAGAAAATCGAGAGCGCTCTCGAAGAACGCAAACCTGCGAAAGGCGACCGTCGCCAAAGCGCCAACAGCGCGCCGCCGAACAACGAACGCCGCGCCGGCAAAGATCGTCGCACCCCCCAATAACGCTGCATCAATGACCGCCGACGCGCACCGGAATCCAGCGATTCAGGATATGTTCGAACATCTGTGCCCGCTGCATGCGGTCCAGCGCCGAATCCAGGCGGTCGCGCAGTTGCGTATTATTTTTTGCGACTGCCCAGGCGAAATATTCATCGTTCAGTGGCCGGTAGAAGCTCATCAGGACGCCGTATCTATTATCGGTTGCGAGGCGCCAGCTGATCGCCGGGCTGCCGATGAACACATCGACGCGACGCGCCATTAGCGCCTGCAGACATTCGTCCGCGGCCGCGCACGCGGTGACCACCGGCTGACTCATCGTCGCCTTCACATAGGCTGCTCCAGCGCTGCCTGCCACTGCGCCTACCTTGACGCCTTCCTGCAGCAATGCAGCAGCGCCGCGAAAACGCAGGATGTCGTCGGTACGAATGATCGCCATTTCACCGCTGTGCAAATAGGAACGGCTGAATTCGACACGCTTCTCCAGCTCGGGCGTGATCACGAGACCCGCCATCACCATATCGACTTCGCCGCGCTCCAGCGCACCGATGACTTCCGCAGACGGCATCGAATGCAACTGCAACTGCGCCTGAAGCTCCACCTGCAGCATGCGCGCAAAATCCGCTTCGATACCCACCGCTCTGCCTTCGGCCGAATATGCAAGAGGAGGATTGTCGGAGCTCACGGCAACGCGCAAAATTTTCGCGTCGGCGAATACCGATCCCGCTGTCGCCCATAAAATCCAGATGCACAACGCCGACACAGATCGATTCATCACAATTATTCCCTCATCATTCGTCGCTGTTTTTGCGATTTGCTTTTCAGTCCGGAGATTTATTTTTCATCCTGGATATTTATTTTTCATCCCGCACATGGTCATTCCGTTTGCAGACAGCTTCCCGTTTTGCGGACACCGTTTCGCGGCGGGCCGAAGCCCCTACGTAGTTATACCTACTACTCGCGCTACAACCCGCTATCTACAATGCTTTCATCTGCGACGACGAATAAGGATTTCCCGTACCGCAGTAAGTACATGAGCGAATGTTGAGAGACCAATGGAGTACCTACACTGATGGACAGTAACTACTCAACGGAGGAAAAACCCATGCTGGTCTTATCGCGACGTCTCGACGAAACCCTTATCATCGGCGACGATATCAAAGTTACCGTGCTCGGTATCAGTGGCAACCAGGTTCGAATTGGCATTGCCGCACCCAAGGAAGTGAGCGTACACCGCGAAGAAGTGTATCTGCGCATCAAACAAGAAACCAAACAGGAAACGCAAGCATCGAAGCAGCCGACAGCTGCCAGCGCATAGACGATTGTCAGTGCACGGCAACTGTCAGTACAGGTGGTTGTTGCATTAATGCGCAGCAGTTGCATTGATGCAGTCATGCCCGGCACGCACCGATGCTTCCATACGACTTACCCCGGAGAATAGATGTATGTTGGTATTATCCAGACGCCTCGGTGAAACACTGATCATTGGCGACGATGTGAAAATCACGGTGCTCGGCATCAGCGGCAATCAGGTGCGGTTAGGTATCGCCGCGCCGAAAAACGTCAGCGTGCATCGCGAGGAAGTTTATCGTCGCATTCAGGACGAAATGGGACAGCCACCGGCCGATAGCGTCAACGGCAACCGCTGATCGATTCTCCATGCGTCCGGTGCAGAAGCCGGACAGCCATCTCCATCGCATCATTCCGCAGGCGGCAACCGGCAATAAAACGCGGCGCCGCCTTCGGTATTGGGGCGAAAACCAATTTGACCCCCGTGCGTCTGCACGATGCTCTGACAGATCGATAAGCCGATACCCATACCGTTGTTTTTGGTCGTGAAGAACGGCTGAAACAATTGCTGCTGCACGTCTTCACCGAGACCGGGGCCGCGATCGATGACGGTAAAACTCACGTAACCATTTTCCAGCGCCGTGCGCACAACCACACCGTGCTGTTTGTCGGGCGCGCTCTGCATTGCCTCCATGGCATTGCGCAACAGATTCAGCGCGACCTGCTGCACCTGCACGACATCGACCTCGATCAGCGGCAGACGACCTTCGAATTCAAGATGGATAGGCACATCGTTGATCCGCGAATCGACTTCTGCCAGCGTCACCACCTCCTGCAGCAATTCATTGATATCGACGCGCGTACGCCCGGCATCGGGCTTTTTGACGTAACTGCGCAAACGCTTGATCACTTCGGATGCGCGCACCGCCTGCGTGTTGACCTTGTCGAGCAGATCGGC
This sequence comes from uncultured Verrucomicrobiaceae bacterium, assembly GCA_964631955.1. Taxonomy (GTDB): domain Bacteria; phylum Pseudomonadota; class Gammaproteobacteria; order Pseudomonadales; family CAMLJR01; genus CAMLJR01. The sequence continues at coordinate 7,325 of CAZWBA010000002.1, forward strand.
GAGCTTTGCGCGATCGAGCTCCTCGCGGTCGAGCATGCGCCGTCCGACCTGCGCATAATTCACCACGGCGGTCAGCGGCTGATTGACTTCATGCGCGATGCCCGCCGCCATTTCCCCCGAACTGCTCAGGCGCTCCATATGCGCCAGATGCTGCCGCTGCGATTCCATTTCCTCGCGCGTGCGACGCAACATTTCCTCGTGCTCCATCCACGCGCTGATATCGCGTAAAACCAGCACTGCACCGCCTTCCTTGCGCGATGACAGCGTCAATTCGACCGGCATCAGTTTTCCTTCGCGCGTGCGAATCAGCTCCATGTCGCTGTGGAATACATCGCCCGATTGCAAGGTGTGATTGAACGATATCGGTTCGAGATCGCCGCCCGTACTTTGAAAGATCGGCAACGTCTGTAATGGCTCGCCGATCATATCGGCTGCCGACCAGCCGGTAATGCGCGCCGCGGCGGGATTGATGAAACTCACGCGCATATCGTTGTCGATGCCGATAATCCCCTCTTCGATCGCATCGAGAATTTGCTGGTTTTCCGCTTCGAGTTCGCTATTACGCCGGGCGAGCTGCTGTTCCAGACGATGAATCTTGATGTGCGTGCGCACCCGCGCAACCACTTCGTCGGACTGAAAAGGCTTGGCGATGTAATCGACGCCGCCCACTGCAAAACCGCGCACCTTCGCCTGACTATCGCCGAGCGCCGATAAAAAAATCACGGCGATTTCCTTCGTATCGTTATCGGCTTTCAATAATTCGCACACTTCGAAACCATCCATGTCCGGCATCATCACATCGAGCAGCACGAGCGAAGGTTTCGCGCGGCGGGCAATTTCCAGCGCCGACTGGCCGTTTTTCGCAATCAGCAAACGGTAACCGCTACCCTGCAGCGTCTTGTACAGGATCTGCAAATTGATGGGATTATCGTCGACGAGCAGGATCTGCTCGTTGCCGATTTCGTTCAGCGAATCCTTGACCTCCGTTGTTATCGCACCGCTCGACATCATCGAAACCTCAACTGCCTCACTTTCATTTTCGTTATTGGCCGACGCTGATTTCCTTATTGGCGGACCGCTGTGACGCTATCAACTCTCGCACAGCGTCGACATCGAAATCGTTGAGCAATTGCTCAATATGTTGCGCCAGCGCAGCCAGCGGGGCCGATTGACCGTGCAGGGGCTGCAGCGTGACGCGCATCGCTTCCACATCGCCCAGTGCGATGGCGCTCGCCAATTCGCTGCACACGGCATCCGGCAGCACGGCGAGCGGCGGCCTGGTCTCCGGCACGGGAATATCGAGCGCGCGCAATGGCATCTGCAAATGCTCGGCAACCTTGCAGAGCAACTCGGCGACACGCACGGGCTTGCCGACAAAATCAGCGCAACCGTGTGCGCGCATTCGCGCGATGACTTCGGGAAATACACTCGCCGACACCGCGATCACAATCGTCCCGCGCAACTGCGGGTCGGCTTTGATTGCCGCGGTTGCACCGAAACCATCGAGCACCGGCATGCGCACATCCATCAGCACCAGCGGCGCCGGACGCTCGCGCAATTTGTCGAGTGCGTCCTGCCCGTTTTCGGCTTCGCGAACTTCGATACCACTCGCGCGCAGCATGCCGGACATGACCTGGCGATTGATCGGATTGTCGTCCACCACCATCACTTCGACGTGACGGCCGCCCGTGTCGATGATTTGATATCCCGCCCGCAATATACGCTCAGGGCTCGCCGGCGACGCGGTGCGCAACGGCACATAAAAACTGAAACACGAGCCGGTGCCGATCGCGCTCTGCACACTCAGCGTTCCGCCCATCGCCTCGCACAGACGCTGGCTGATGGGCAGCCCGAGCCCATTGCCGGTCGCCGTATCGCCCAGCTGCTGGAACGGTTCGAAAATAATACGCTGCCGATCGAGCGGAATGCCGATCCCGGTATCCTGCACCTGAAATTGCAGCATCGATTCATCGCGTAGCGACACGCGTAAAGTAATGCCGCCCTGCTCGGTAAATTTCACCGCATTGGCCAGCAGATTCACCAGAATCTGTCGCAGCTTGACCTCGTCGATCAGAACATTGCCGGGCACTTGCGGGGTGATATCGAGTTCGTAACTGAGCGATTTGGCCTCGACGCGTTCGCGCACGATATTACTGACGCTCTCCAGCAGATCGTAGAGATCGCAGGGGCTCTCCTGGATTTCGATTTTTCCGCTTTCGATTTTCGAGAGATCGAGGACATCGTCGATCAGGGTCAGCAGATGCTGACCGCAGCTTTCGATCGCGTGCAGATTGTGGCGCTGCTCCGCCGAGGCCGAACCGTCGCGCAATAGAATCTGCGCGTAGCCGAGCACGCCATTGAGCGGCGTGCGCAACTCGTGACTGACGCTCGACAGGAACTGGCTTTTCGCGTGGCTTGCATCCTCCGCCGAAATGCGCGCTGCAATCAGCTCCTGCTCCATCTGCTTGCGCACGCTGACATCGATCAGCGTACCGAGGGCGCGCACCGCCCTGCCATCGGCATCGAAATCGACATCGCCGCCACGCGCCAGAAACCAGCGATACGAACTGTCGCTCGCGCGCACGCGCAGCTCGTTCGAAAACCGGCCCTCGTCCTTGCGCGGCTGTCGCAGCCTGGGCAAATCGTCGGGATGAATCCATTCGCGCCACTCGCTGAAATCGATCTGCCGAGATTCGGCGCTGTAACCGAGCTGCTTGAAAAAACTGCCGCTCACCACCACAGTTTTTTCGCGAATATTCAAATCGAACAGATGGCTATTGGATGCGGATAGCGCCAGCTCGAAACGCTGTTCGCTCAGCCGCAATGCCTGCTCGATCTTGTTGCGCTGCCCGACCATCGCATTGGCATCGCGCGCGAGCTCTTCGAATTCGCTGTAGGGCAGTTGGGCGACATCGATGGTGCTGGCGTTGCGGCTGGCTTCGGCAAAGAAATGCGTGAAGTTTTTCAGCGCGCGCTGAGTCCGCAATGCCAGATGGCGCGCGATGAGTACCGCGATGAGCGCGCATATGCCGAGCAGCAGCGTGCCCTGGAGAATGCGCCGGTCGATATCGCTTTCCAGTATGCCGCGCTGCTTCGCCAGCCCCGATTCGAGCGGATCGAGAAAATAGCCTGCGCTGAGATTCCAGTGCCAGCCCGGATAGCTGCGTACATAAACCAGGATCGGCTGAGGATTTTCGCCGCGCCGCCGCGAGCGCTGCAGCTGCACGAAGCCGCCGTCTTCCGCATCGAGCGTGCGCTGCAACTGCTCGGCCAGCGCCGCGTTCGCGCCGACTTCGGAGGGCACCTGCTGACCTTTCAACCCGGGCTGCAACGTATCCAGCAACACCGTGTCGCTGCTGTCGGACACACGCAGCACCATGTCCTCCAGCCCCGCCTTGTTGGCGAGCCGGGCCAGCTCTTCGCGCTGCATGGCCTGCGTCATGTCCTCAACGTAGGCGGTCGCACCGAGAAAGATGCCGAGCGGCGCGTAATATCGCAGATATTGCTTGGTCAGCAGCGCGCCGCTGCGGCCATCGGTTTGCGGGAACCACGCTTCGATATGCGCTTCGCCGTTATCGCGCGTTTCCCGAATGAGCCTGGCCGCGAAATCGACGCCATTGATATCGCGCAACTCGCTGATACCGCGCCTCTCCCATTGCGGATACGCCGGCAACAGCAGCGCGATATTGTCTTCGGTGTAAATCACGTAATGATCGCGGCCGCTGCCAAAACGAATGGGGGCGAGCAATTCGCGCACACGCTCGCGCATTTCCGCGCGCGCGCGACCGCTTTTATTGAGATGGACGAGTGAATCGATTTGCGCGATGCCGTTATCGACCGCGCGATGCAATGTTTCGCGCTGCCTGCGCTCCAGTGCTTCCCGTTCGAAATCGAGATTGTCGATAATATCGGAGACACGCCGGCGCAATGCCTGCTGCTGCGTTTCGATATAGGTTGCGCGCCAGCGTTCGCTCAACTCCTCGAAACGCTGCCGCTGTTCGCTCACCCATAAATAACCGAGCAGCATGACCGGAACCGTCGCCAGCGTAACGAGACCGAGCAGATAAGACTGGCTCATGCTACGTTTGGCAGGCATTCCGTCTGACCTCCACAATCAAGGCGAAGTTACGATTTTTTCGCTATCGTTTAAGCTGTCATTTGCAAAGCACTGCGCATGCACTATAAACGCGTACTGCGCTGCATATGTAACCCGTCGTCACACACGCGTTCTGAATAGGGAGAATAAGGATGAATGCTGAAGCGCCCCGAGTCTATATCGTAGAAGATGACGAAGCAGTGCGCGAGTCGCTACAGCTTATGCTGGAATCGGTTGGGTACAAAACGAAGGCCTACACCAGCGCCAATACCTTTCTCGATGAACATCACAGCGATCTGGCCGGCTGCCTCGTGCTCGACATTCGCATGCCCGGCATGAATGGCATGGAGTTGCAGCGAAAACTCAACGAGCGAAATTCGATGCTGCCAGTCATTTTCGTCACCGGTCATGGCGATGTGCCGATGGCGGTCGAAGCCATGCAGCAGGGCGCGCTCGATTTCGTTCAGAAGCCTTATCGCGAACAGGAGCTACTGGAAAAAATCGAGCGTGCTTTCGAGATCGATAAGGCCAACCGTGAAAGCCTGCAGGCGCGCCAGAAAATCTCAGCCAATTTACAAAACCTCACGCCGCGTGAACTCGACGTACTGCGCCTGATGGTGGAAGGCAAAGCCAACAAGGTCATTGCGATCGATCTCGATATCAGTCAGCGCACCGTGGAAATTCACCGCGCACGTGTGATGGAAAAACTCGAAGCCAATTCGCTCGCGCATCTCGTGCGCATGGTGATGGCGGTCGACCCGGGTCTATTGCAACCGCGCCAGGCTGGCGACAGCTGAAGTGACGAACAGAGGCTTTAGTAGAGATTCCTTAATCGCTGTTTCACATTAATTAATCACGATCGCGATTAATGGCAGCGTCGAGCTCGCCGATTACGTGCAACAATTTAGCGGCATCAAACTTACCCGCCACAAAATATTCTTCAGCCATCGGTTTGACCTCGCAGCGGCCCGGCGGTAATTTCTGTGCCGCAACCAGTGCATGCATGCGCGGCAAAAAAATAAATTGCAGCCACTGCGCAAACGTCAACGTATCCACGCAAAACGGTTCGACACTGGCCAGTGCTTCGGGAGATGGCGACTCGTGCTGCCATTGGTGCAAACGGCGCAACTCGGCTTCGATATCGATCAGCAGTGATGCGATTTGAATATGGTCAGTCATGTAATAACTCGATGTAGGCCTCCCCTATGCAATAGGGGAGGTGGCTCGCGTAGCGAGACGGAGGGGTCGTCTTTAAACATGACCCCCTCCCCCGTCGGGCATTTATGCCCTCTGGGTACTCCCCCTATTTCATAGGGGGAGCCACAAGCATTTACCGTGGAATAATTAACGCGCAATCTCGCGCGCACTCCTTCTTTCTGTTAGCGCGAAATATCGCGCGTTCTCTACTGCTTTTCAGCGCGATATATCGCGCTTAAATGGCGGCAACGAATCGAGCATCGCACGCCCATACGTTTTGGTAACGATGCGTCGATCAAGCAAAGTGATACGACCGCTATCGCTTTCGCTACGCAACAATCTGCCGCTCGCCTGCACCAGTTTCAAGGCCGCATCAGGCACCGCGATCTCCATGAAAGGATTGCCGCCGCGGCTTTCGATCCACTCGGCGAGCGCCGCTTCGACCGGTTCATCCGGTACCGCGAAGGGGATTTTCGCGATGATCACATGGCGACAATAATTGCCGGGCAAATCGACGCCTTCGGCAAAACTCGCCAGACCGAAAATAATCGATCCACTGCCGCCATCGATGACCGCCCGATGACGATTGAGCAGCTCGTGCTTGCTCAACGTATCCTGCTGCAAAATTATTTGCTGCCACTGCGAATCGAGAGCCGCGTACACATCCTGCATCTGCTTGCGCGACGCGAACAGTACGAGCGTACCCTCCTTGCGATCGACCAATTGCGGCAGCATCGAAATGAGCATATCCGTGTGCTGCTGTGGATCGGTCGGATCGGCGCGCATAGGCGGCACCGCTAACACCCCCGCTGAGGCGTGATCGAACGGGCTTGGCACCGCGGCGAATTGCGCCTCGCGCGGCACACCCGAGCGCACAATAAAACGCTCGAAACTGCCGAGCGCCGTCATCGTCGCCGAAGTCACAATGGCACCCGCGCAACGCGACCACAAATGATGCATCAATGTACTGGCTGCAATGATGGGGCTGCAATGCAAGGCGATATCGAAACTGCCGATAGTATTTTCGTGCGCAACCAGCCAACGCGCGCGTGGCGGCTTTTCTTCGCTCGTGTCTTTATCGCTGGGCGCACGCGCATAATGAAACCATAATTCGCGATTCGAATCCGCGCGCGAACGCAGCATCGCGATCGCGGGCAGCCAGCGCTCAGCCTCGTCGCGATCGACATTACTGCCGCTATCGATCGCATCCTCCAGCGCCGCTGCAGCGCGCCCTAAACGTTCTTCCAACTCTCCGAACGACTCGTGCAACTGCGCGGCATGCTCGCGTAAAAAATCGGGAACCACTCCGTGTTCGAACCGATAATTTATCGCATCGCGGCGCTTATCATCGCGCCGCGGACGTGAATTCGCCCGCGATGAAGATTGCTCCGCATTTTCGCTGGCCTCCAGCAATAACGCTTCCAGCGCAGGCCGCACCGCCGAAAGCGTTTGCCGCAAATCATGAATAATCGATGGAATAACTTCCAGGTTGCGCGAAAGGCTGTCGGACCCCGATAAATCGGCACTCGCGCTGGCGATCAATTTAATACTTTGTTCAAGCCATTTATCGGTGGCGCGCATACGGCTCGAATACGCGAAATGATCGCGCGCCTTATCGGGCAGATGATGTCCCTCGTCGAACACGTACAACGTATCTTCCGGCGACGGCAGAATCGCACCGCCGCCCAGCGCGAGGTCGGCGAGCACGAGATCGTGATTGGTGACGATGACATCGGCATCGCCGAGCGCATCGCGCGCCTTGAAAAAGCTGCACTGGCGCACATGCGGGCAGCGCCGACCCGTGCACTGTGCGTGATCGGTCGACACGCGCGACCACAATGCTTCTTCGACCTGCTCGGGCCATTGATCGCGATCGCCGTCCCAGGCGCCGCTGCCGAGCGCCCCGATCATTTTTTCTAACACATCCATCGTGCCGCGATCGAGCTGCATCTGCAGCTCGTCAGGATAGAGTGCGAGCGTCGGATCGGAACCGGGATTCGATGCCAGCGTGTTATCGAGCTTCAATAGACACAAATAGCGGCCGCGACCTTTTGCGAGCGCAAACGTAAACTGCAACCCGCCGTTTTCGCGAAGATCAGGTAAATCCTTGTAAACGATTTGCTCCTGCAGAGCGACCGTTGCGGTGGCGATCACGAGCTTTTTTTCGAGCGCCTGCGCGACGGGAATTCCCGCCACGCTGTACGCCAGCGTTTTACCCGTACCGGTACCCGCTTCGATAACCGCTATGGCGCTGCTGTTTTTTTCTTCTGCGGATTTATCGTGTTCAGAATCGGCGGTGCTGGCCAGTGCACGCGCCACTTCGGCAATCATCAGGCGCTGACCGTAACGCGCCTTCACTCCCCGGCTGTCGAGCCAGCGGCGATACGATTGCTGTATCGCCTCCTTTACCGCATCGGTCAACATCGCCGCTCAATTACCCGCCGACGCCGCGCCATTCAATTTGCTGACGATCGGGTTGGCATAAATAGCCAGCGCAAAATCGCGATGCTCGACCGGCAGCGCCTCGATACGCTGCGCAAATTTTTGTTGAATGATGCGATGCTCCTCTTCGCGAAACGGAACATGCTTCGCACCACACGGCAGATCGGGATAACGACCGTGCAAAATTTTGTACGCAAAAAAATTGGTCGGATGCAAAACGTAATTCGCGATGACCTGACGGTCGACCTCAGCGGCGACATCTTCCGGCTCGGCGAAATTACCGTGCAACGGTTTGCCAAAGCTCACATGCACATCGCCTTTGGTGCCGGTAATACCGAGCGCGATGCTTTTCAGATCTTCATGTTCGGCTTTCTGATAAGTGCCCTGCCTGGCCTTTTCGTAAAGCTCGCGCGCTTTCGCACCGTCGCAAGGATCGTATTCGTACGAGATCGCAATCGGCACGATATGCAGACAATTGACAAAATCGGCAAACGATTCGACCGATTTATTCTGCGCAATCGTCAGCATCTTGATGATCGCAGGCTCAGTGCTGTCGAGACCGTCTTTTGCCCGCCCTTCACGCTGCGCAATCCAGACAGAACTGTTTTCGTTTTCGATGGAATGGCGAATGTAACCCGAAAGCTGCCTGTATGCCGCCAGCATTTGCCGCGGCCCTTTGGTCGAGCGTTTGACGATGAAACTTTTGTTGAGCCGCATCAAATCGGCGGCGAAGGGTTTCGATAACAAATTATCGCCAATCGCGATGCGCACCGTGTCGCGATCGTTGTGATAGAGCGCGTAATTGACGAAGGCGGGATCGAGCGCGATATCGCGATGATTGCTCATGAACAGATACGACTGTCGCGCGCCGAGTTCAGCCAGGCCCGAGGTAGTGAACTCATCGGTGCTGCTTTCGATCATCCGGTCCATGTATTTTTTGACGAGCGTCTGCACACCGAAAACGTTATCGACATTTCTCAGTTCGCGCCGTAACAGCCAGTTCACAACGGGGCGCACGAGCCCGGGAAAGCGCGCCGTCAGTTTCGGCAGCTTCAGTCTGGCCAGACTTTCGAGGAACTCGGGATCGCGCAATAAACGATCCAGAACGGGACGCACTTCGGCGTCGTGATACGGGCGAATATCGGCAAACGGATCGGTCATTCTTAGGGGACGCATGCGTAAACAAGTGGCGCGAACCTTACCGGATCGGCGGGAATTCGTCACGCTTGCCATCGCCCCCGTAAAATCCGCGTCGATTTGCGCTTGACGCTACAATGCCTCGCCCGTATGATGCGCGCCTGCTTTGCGGCAGCCCAATGACGCAAAACAGCGGACGAAGAATTAACACGGTCTTCGCCAGTAAATACCAGCGTGTTGATGGATTGCGGGGTGGAGCAGCCTGGTAGCTCGTCGGGCTCATAACCCGAAGGTCGTCAGTTCAAATCTGGCCCCCGCTACCAAATTCTTCAAAGGGTTACACGTATAAGCGCGTAGCCCTTTTTAATTTGCGAAGCACATGTAACCTATATGTAAGCTTTTTATAGGTACGCCATAAAGAAAATTAGCGTTTATTTTCGTTTGTGAAATTTTTCAAGCTCATGCACTAACGTTGAAGGCGAAATCCCCAAGCCCTCACAAAGAACAAAAAGTGTCCGCAATGTGGGCTGCCTAAGCCCTCTCTCCAGCATTGAAACAAACGTACGATCTATACCGCATTCCAAAGCCAACCTTTCTTGGGACAACCCTTTCTCCACCCGATGCTTTCGCAAGGCGTTGCCGAAAATCACTTCTAAATTATCGAACCCATCCATTGCGACAGGCTCGTATGTTGAAGACTAATCATCCACGGACTATAGTCTTCAACCTTACCCGCTCTAAACGGAATGAATCACATGAAAAAACTAGGCGTAATCATTCTGTCTATCGCCTTGAGCGCCTGCATTACAAACTATGGAGATACCACCCCCGATAAGGTCGCAGCATCAGTTACTTTGCTAAATTCTGATTTCGATTCAACCAAAGAGTGGGGGGCCCCATAATTAGAAGTACAACTCCACAGGGACCTTTTGTCGATGTGCTGGAAGTGCGAATTCGGACTATTCAAGACAAAAAAACCAACTTAACAAATTATCAAATTTATACAACTATAGGCTATCAAGGAAGCTGGAGGTTTTACGAGCAGGTTAATTTCCTAGGGGGAGAACAGCAAAAGCTTATTGTCATTAATCGCAATGTAGAGTTTTGCTCCGGCTCCAGCTGTCACCATAAAGAAACAGTGGGATTTGACATAGCAGAAGCAACTCTAAAAGCCGCATCAGAACCTGGGCTAAGTTTTCGCTTAAACACCAAGATGGGGTTAAAAAATCAAGTCTCTATCTCTAGCAGCTACATCAAAGGATATTTAATGGCGATAAATCAACCTTAACGCCAAACAATTTATATTCGAACTCTATCCATTGCCTCAGTAAAAGAAATATTGCCATCTCTCATATCTCTTTTTATGGCGTCTATATCACCAGGAGTAGGCAAACCCTTAACAAGCACTTGGCATTTGAGCGATAACCGATTTAAAAATTTGTTTATCTCATCTAAAATATGTTCGCGTAATACTGCTTGAGCACGTCTAAAACTCAACAATTTATCTAAAGTATAATACTCGGTACAAATTTCCTGAGTCATATCTCGACCATTCCATCCCCAAGTACTCGTTACTTTATTCATGTAAATTTTCTGCATACGCATGTATGTAGAAAAATCAAAATTATGTGAGAAGCCTTCCCGCTCAATATTCCTGAGATAAAATCTTGGGCCTACTCCATTGTATTTTTTTAGCCCTTTGAGAACACACCTGAATCCAACAACCCCACCTAGGGATTTTGGCATCCTTACTGTCAGCATTCTCGACCTTCCAACAAAAACACATTTCTTTTTACAAAAAGCCCAATCAGCAGGAGGAACAACTTGCAAAAAAGAAAACCCCAAGTTGAAAACATGTTGTGCTGCGACACCATGGACATGAGCAAAGCCATCATCCATTACAATTTCAAAAACAGCTTTTCCTGTATCTACAAGATATGCAGCGATATATTCGACTGCACTACAAACAGTATCAACAGCATCATATCTATCGTATTCACCTATTGATCCCAAAACTTTAATAGCTATTTTGCAATCTTCTTCCTCTCCACGAATGTCGATAGAAAAACCTTTCTGCGTTGATCGTCCCCCAATTGGCATAATCCCAAGGGTGATATCTTCGGTGAACATATGAAGATTCGGAGAAATCTCCTGTCGTGATGAACAACTAGGAAAAAACAAAAACATTGAAGGCTTAATAGATTGCGGCATCGTTATTTCCGACCCTCACTGTCGTCAGGCGCATATCTTTTTAACTCGCGCTCCAACATTTCCCCCAAATCCCTACCACTCCGATTAAAATCAATATCCTCTGCGCCGGGCTTTTTACTTAAATAATATGCAATGAATACATCAATACCATCATAAGGCCCCATTCCTCGATCACTCTGTGCAAAAATCCTTATCAGTGCACTTGAATGATCAACCACAGTCCGCGAAGACAAAAATTGTCCCGCTAAAACATCACGGCGCTTAACACCTTTTAGCACTTGATTAATTCTCATCCTCCAATTAGTACGCAAAATTCCTCTATGAGGAATTTCGAAAGCACCTTTCGTTAGAGATATTGCAGCACTCAATCTAGAAACAGCTTGCGCATCAGCATTGGAAATATATGCATCCCATGCAAACTCTATCATTTCCCACAACTTCTGATTTTCATGAAAGTCTGCCATTAAACGCCCATAACCCGACAAATCCATTAAATCCAATAACGGCGCACATGCAATTTTTATTTCCCGTTGAGCACGCCAATCTCCAGGATTTATTTTCGGAAGCAAACTTTCGAATCGAGCTATGCAACCAATTAAATACCCCTTAAAAACATCATCCAATAACTCAACCTTACCTTTTAGTAAAGATTCCAAGCACGCCTCTCCAAATGTGTGCAAAAACTGGCCCGAATAATCAGGAAACCCTGGCGGCCTATCAATCAGAGAGAACTTGAGGACCTGGAGCGACATGCTCTTTAATAACTCTAATTTTCGATTTTCAATGTGGAGTAAAAGTTTTTGATGGTCATAATCCGGCCACAAAATTCCTTCAATTTTTTTTGAGCTTAGGCTCGACCACTTTTCAGCCCAAAAACTCAATTGATAATCAATTTTATGCCAATACTCCCACTCCCTGCTCATAATCGCACCCGCGAGCCATGGATGCTCATCACTCATATTATCTTTTATCCATTCTCGATAAATATTTGCGGCATCAACCACAAGAGATTCCGTATTCTTGAAAAATATTTCCGCTTCTATCTGAATTATTAAACATTCGATATACCAAATTGGAGTAATCTGCTGCCCTTCAGACAACCATTCAAAATTGAGGCGTGGAGCGAACCACTCCAGTCTAGGCAAGAAAAAATCTGAGAACCCGGATCGATACAAACTAGAATTATCTTTCCAATTTATTTTCAATAGATTTTTTTCTATATCGAAGCTTATGGAGCGCTCCACATACTCTCGAAAACCCAGTGCGACTGTGATAAAAACCGAGGTAAATCGCTCAATCGATGCCAGCTTTTCTAGTGCTTTTTTGTGGGCAATTCCAGGCGATATAGGACTACAGTCGATGACACAATCACCAACGTATTTTAGAACATTAATTGAGCGGAAAGCCCCACCCCCTCCTGCCAACCCCTTTAGATACACCTCCAGATGACCGATAAGCTGAGTTACCTCAACATAAGCTCCATCTTTCAGATTTGTCTCTAAACAATCTCTGATAACTGATATTAGTTCTTCCTCAATCCATTCTTTATCATTCTCCACATCTGGATGTATTGCAGTACCTGTGTCATAAGCGATTGAAACCCTAGTATCGTCTGTCTTATACCAGTCACGATGTATATATTTTTGCGCATACCAAAAACTCGCTGAAGGAATGTATTTTTTTCTACTCTCATAATAATGTAAAAAATTAAGCAATTTTTTTGACAGAGAAATGAAGGGTGTGCTGCGTAAATGAACTTCGCTTTTGGTAATATCTGAAAGAGTTCTCAAAACTTTCAAATCTTTCATCGCAAGATTGTGGATATGCTTTTGAAACGAAGCATCTTCCCAACGATATCCGTCAACACTCACTAAATTTATATATTTAATCAACTGCCCAAATAAATGATGGCTTAACGCCGTAGGATCGAAAAAATTAAATGCTCTTTGGCCCAACTTTACAAACGCGATAATTCCGACCCCAGCTGCTATTAGCATTACTGGCACAGCGAGATACAGGCGCCCCATTCCAAGAACTCGAAATGCAATGAGCGATAATCCCAAAAAGGTAATTTGAGCCAAAAATTGCATATAGACATTTCCGACTCTGTCGTGAGCAAGCAAGTCACGAATATTATTTGGCACACTTGAATAAATTGCCCCACCGACTGTGCTTATTGCGGCATAGTACAAACCAATAAAGACCCCACCCATACCACTTATTGTTGCGAGCAATGTTACATAATCGGTATCGTCCGGTATTTTTAAAAAAGTAGGCTTATAGAATCCATAAACAATTGGATCGATTAACTGGATAGCAACGGCCAAGCAAAAACCAACTACCAACTGCCGCTGGGTAATTAAAAATAAATTACGCAGCCCCGTGTAATCGGACACGCCCTCTCTTATAGTTCCGCGCACCGCAAAGACTTTGCTATTAACAAAAAATGTGGTTTTTCGTATCCACATACGCAAAGCCCAATAGAAAGGATTTTGCGATAAAACCATCTTTAGCCAATTACCCACCCGTACCTCCCATTTATAGTTTTGCTTACATTGCGTAATGCAGTATTTCCACACCTGCATATAAGGCCTTCCATGATTGACACCTAAAGGCTGTAACTCAATTTTTTAACGCGCGACTCAGCGCCCCCGCCCTTATAAATAGCGCCCAAAAGGGACCCGTTGCAACAGTTACAACCCACAACCCCACCCCTTTAAGGGGGGTGTGGTATGTGAGGGATATTGGCAATCCACAAAAATTGACAACCGGTACACAGCGGGAAGTGTGGGGCAAAGAGCACAGCCGATCCACATCCCCACATTAAATCCACAACGATGGCTTGGTGGACTGTGGTTACTGCAAGCTACCTACAATCTACTGCGACGTGTTCGATTTCACCATTAGCAACCAGCCCATCAAAAGCCCTTTGTAGCTGCTCACGCCGACTATCTCTTTTGCCCTCACCGATACCATCGGGTAGGTGCGATAACGCTGCATCCACAATACTTTCTTTTGTAGGTAGGTCTAGATCGTTGTAGCTGTCATACGCTGCCAGTACCGCATTTTTATATTTGCTTTTATGCTTGGATCTGCCATTACCACCTGGCGCATCGATATAATCAACAATGCAGGAAGTTTCTTCATCACCATATTCATCGTAACCGACTATTACAGGTCGTAGTTTGAAGGTTGCCAAAAGCCCATCGCGACCATCCTTCATTTTTGAAAGCATTACTCGACGCAAATTGCCGTCCTTAACTATTTCAATAGCTGAGTCCATCGCAGCCATTAAACTCGAATGCCCTCGCGCTCCGCGCGTCGCATCCTTACCGGTATGATGAACAAGCAGCACAAACGCTCCAGTTAACTTATGCAAATATTTACACGCAGCGATCACATTACCCATGTCACTAGAAGAATTTTCATCCCCTCCCGGCGTCACCTGCGCAAGCGTGTCGATTATGATAAGCGCTGCGCTCCCGCCATTAATTACTACTTCACCAATACTTTTTTCATCTTTAGCTAAGAAATTAGCTGGGGCATCAATAATGGATAAAGGTACATCATTTAAATCAATTCCATTTTCTGATGCATAAGCACGCAGTCGTTTTCGCACACCCCCGGCTCCCTCCGCCGCGAGATAAATAACTCGCCCTTGCCGAACACGCCGTCCTAACCATTCAATGCCCCTTGCGACTGCAAACATCAAATCAAAAACAAAAAAAGATTTACCAGCAGAGGTTGGCGCATATACAACGCCTGATCTTTCCCTGATCTTCCCCCTGCATCAGTACCACCTCAACAGTGAGAAATCATTTTATCAGGCCGCCTGTTTTGCGTAGACCGCTGGTGGCAAATAGCCCAGCGAGCTGTGTGGCCTGACTTCGTTGTAGTGCTGTCGCCAGCGATCAATTTCAAAACGCGCCTCATCCAGATCGCGAAACCAATGTTGATTCAAACAACCATCGCGAAAGCGTGCATTGAAGCTTTCAACAAATGCATTTTGGGTCGGTTTACCCGGCTGAATAAACTGTAGTGTCACGCCCTTTTCCTTAGCCCAGAAGAACATCGCCTTGCTCGTAAACTCCGTGCCGTTATCGCTCACCGTCATCGCCGGCTTGCCGCGCTCTTCAATCAATTGATCCAGGAACCGCGCAACCTGACGACCGCCAATCGAAACCGCAGTGAGCTGACCGATACATTCGCGGCTGAAATCATCAACGACGTTCAGCTCGCGGAAACGACGTCCATTGGCCAACTGGTCGGAGACAAAATCCATCGACCAGCGCACGTTGATCCGAACCGGCAGCGGCATCGCAAAGCGAGGCCGGACCAGCTTCTTGCGCCGCTTCGTGCGCACCTGCAAATGCTCCTGACTGTAGATGCGATAGGTTCGCTTCCTGGTGATCACCAGCGATTCGGACTTGAGCAGGCTGTGCAGCATCAGATAGCCGTAACGCGGGTATTGCATCGCTAATTGCTTGAGCCTCTCGCGCAAAGCGCTATCGCCATGGCCAGTGGTCTGATACCGATACGCGGACCGGCTCATGCCGATCAAATGGCAAGCCTGCCGTTCGCTCACGAATTTGCCGGCGATCAAATGCGTGATCGCCTGGCGCCGCGACGCAGGCGTTACCACTTTTTTGAAACGACTTCCTTCAAAGCGGCGACATCGAGCATGGCATCGGCTAGCAAGCGCTTAAGCTTGGCATTCTCGGCTTCCAGCTCCTTCATGCGCCTGGCCTCGGAGACCTCCATGCCGCCGTAGATCGATTTCCAGCGGTAAAACGTGCCTTCGGCAATGCCGAGGCGGCGACAGATATCAGCCACCTTCGATCCCGCTTCATGCTCCTTAAGCGCGGTAATGATCTGTTCTTCGGTGTAGCGTTTCTTCTTCATTGTGAGTTCCCCTTTGCTTCAGGTTAATGGGAAATCTCACTGTTGTCGTGGACCTAATTAGTGGGGAAAGATCACTACGATCAATTGTGATTACAAAAAGCGACTGCTCTTATAGGTGGGGGCTGGATGTGCTCGAGAGTCGCTATTCGCTTTTATTTTTCAGAGAAACTCAACAAACTCTTTGAGCTTCGACACCGTCTGTGGAAGTTGCTGTTTTTGGAGCGTCGTTAAAAAACCCTCAACACTCACTTCCGGATTCTTCAGCGCAAGTCGCTGATTTTTTATAGCCAAGCAGCAAATCGATGGCGCCATATCGAGCTGATAATAAATAAAGTCATCGGGGTGCAGCACGTCGATACCGTATGGCGACAATATCGACTCTGGAAAATCTTTCAGATTGAAAGTGACAATGGCATCGGCACCGCAACGTATAGCCGCTGCAAGTACGTGACGATCATCTGGATCTGGCAGTTCAAACGTATTAATCAAAGACTCATAGCCAGTGACTTTCGCATCTCGTACATGCGCATCCATCAGTGCACGCACACGCGCCAATGCTTCGGGTTTGAATTTATTTTCACGTAATAGCGCATTTGTCCACTCGTCGTGAATTTGATCCGTCCAATGCGCCTTGAATAAATCGGTCATCGCTAATCGCATCAATGTATCCCGCAGTGGAGCGGGATAGAGAACGCAAGCGTCGTAAATGACGGTGAACTTGCTCACAGGGCTCAGTACCCCATGTTCTCTTCTTGGGATAGCGCTGCAAGCTCATCCAGCGCTTGGGTGCGGAGATTAGCGGTCTTTTCCCTATACGCCAGCACATCTTTCAACAGCACACGGCGATGAGCACCAACCTTACGGAAGGGAATCTCACCTTTTTCAAGGAGACTCACCAGAAAGGGGCGGCTGACATTAAGCAGATTTGCAGCTTCCTGCGTGCTGACCTCCTGGTGATGGGGGATCAGACTGATGGCATTACCTTTGGACATCTCCGACAGCACGTCCAGCAGAATCTGCAGCACCTGCCCTGGCAATACCAAATCGTCCGATTCGCCATTACTGCCACGCAGCGAGAGCTGCACTCTGTCGGTATTGGCATACTTCGAAAGCGTGCGGCTGGAAATCTTGGCCTGCTCAGCCTCCGCACTGGTGGGCAAGTGAATTATTTTTTGGGTGGACATATCGAAACCTCCTGAACTGCTCTCCAGCACTACAAAACCATGTCTTGCAGACTATCATGGGCGAAACATACGAAACAAACGAAATATTCGAAAAAAATGCACAGATCGAGGCTCCTTGTATCTGAAAATATATTGGCCATGCAGTTCGCATGTTCTGGAGTGGGTATGAGAGAGGGTGCAAATATGGAGATGAACAGATTATGGATTCATCCAGGACATGGAACCTGATTCAAGTTGATGCGAAGAATCACCATAATCCATAATTGAGCTGGCCTATTTCAGGCGGATGCGCTCGGGATAACAAATCCGGCTCCGCTACAAACCCCAAAGGCTCGCTTCGGCGAGCCTTTTTTATTTGCCAAGTTATTCCAGCGAACAATTTATTCCAGCAACACTTTATTCCAGTAATAATCACTCATCGGGAGAAATACATGTCTATTCCCTCATTGCTGAAACGACTGCGTAGCGCTCCTGAATCCGTTGAGTTTCCCCGCGTCATCGAAACAATCAACGCACATTACGAGTACACGCCGACCCACTTCACCAACGGCGTCGGTGTCGATTGTGTCGTCAATGCAATGGGAACCAACGAAGGCTCGTGCCGTATTTTTGCATTCGCGCAATTGAATCATTTGAATGAGGCGGAAACACTGGCGTGCTTCGGACAGTTTTATCGCGATGTGTTAAACACACCGGATGGAACCGACCACGCGAATATTCGGACGTTCATGCGTCATGGCTGGCAAGGCATTCATTTTTCAGGTCCTGCCTTAAAGAAGAAATAAAAGCGCTGCCACGGAATCCGCTTTGCAGGGAATAAAAAAAGGCCGCCCTCTTTTTGTAGTAAATGGGGCGGCCTTTTTATTGAGTGCGAATTAGCCCTTGATGCGGCTTTTGTATTCGCCAGTACGCGTATCGATTTCAACCGAATCGCCGATTTCGCAGAAGCCCGATACCGACATTTCATAACCGTTATTGAGCTTGGCGGTTTTCATGATCTTGCCGGAGGTATCGCCGCGCACGGCAGGCTCGGTGTAGGCAATGGCGCGCACGATGGTGGTCGGCAACTCAACCGAGATCGCTTTGCCTTCGTAGAAGGTCGCTTCGCACACATCGATCATGCCGTCTTCGATGAAGTTGAGCGCGTCGCCGAGATTTTCCGCTTCGACTTCGTACGGGTTGTAGTCGCCATCGACAAATACATAAAGCGGATCGGCGAAGTACGAGTAGGTCACTTCCTTGCGCTCAAGCACGACGGGATCGAATTTGTCATCGGCCTTGTAAACGCTTTCCGACATGCCGCCGGAGAGCAGGTTTTTCATTTTGGTTTTGACCACAGCCGCGTTGCGACCGGATTTGTTGTATTCGGCTTTGATGATCACCCAGGGCTGACCATCGACATTGACGACATTGCCTGAGCGCAGTTCTTGTGCGGTTTTCATAAGGAGATACCAGATTGTTGCTGAAGACGGAGGTTGTAGCACCCGAGCCAGAGTTGGCATTCGGCAGGCGCATGGAAACGGGGGTTATCGCAAAACGCGCGCAACTATACCCGATTTGCGCAAAATTGCACCAGCGCGGCAGCGAGATTTGTGCCGCATTCCAGCTTGCCCGCCCACTTTTTCGCCGCCATATCCAACCGGGGCAGGGCATCGATATACGCCGCCCACGCATCCGCGATATTGCCGTCGCCATTCCACGCATGCCAGAAATCGCGCAGGGCTGCCATCGATGGCGATGCCGTGTACTCGCCGTACAACTTTATAAATGCATCGAGCTTCGGCCAGTGCGCACCTTCCTCCTGCGCATAAATCTGCCAGACGAAAGGGCGAGCCGCCCATTGTGCGCGCACGAAAGAATCCTCTCCGCGCACGAAATTGATATCGCAGCTCCATAACAAGCGGTCGTAATCGGTCTGCGACATGAACGGCAATACGACGAGGGTGAGCGCACCGCGCTCGCGCACGGAACCCACCGCCAGTTCCTCGCCGAAAAATTGCGAGACCGCAGCCAGCGGCTGTCCTTCCGGTACGAAACAGATGATAGGCCGCTGGTGCGCTGTCCAGACCTGCAGCACATTTTCGATCGGCGCGTAACGATAGGCGAACAGGGAAATTCGCAACGCACCCGGCGGCGGAGTAAAACCCGGACGCGCAAAAAAATTCAGCGCATTGCCGGCGTCCGCCTGAAAGGAATCTCTCTGCTGCGGCAAATCGCGCTCGCCGGGCACGCCGCCGGTTCCATCCTGAAACCCCGGAAAGAAAAAATATTTTTTGAGCGCACGACCTTCGGGCAACGCGGCGGATTGCGGCGACGGCAATCCATGACAGCCTGCCACCCAGTCTTCCGCGCTCAGATATTCGAGATTGATCCACAGCGAATGCTGCTGTCGCATCGCCACGCGATAATCAGCGGGAATTTCGCAGGCGAATGCCTCGATAACGATATCCGCCGCCTGCACGGGTTGCGGCAGCGGCGTCGACCAGTAACAGATCACGACACCGGCACTGATTTGCTGTGTTTGCGATATATCGATGGCTGGCTGGATTTTTTTCAGCGCGGATAAATCATCTATCCACAAGCGCACCACCAAATGAAACTCGTCGGCCAGTTGCCGCGCAAGTCGCCAGCATACGCCGGCGTCGCCATAATTATCGACAACGCGACAGAAAATATCCCAACGCTCGTTCATCGCTGCATTTTTTCCCATCCATTCACCACCATCGAACGAAAGGCGTGAAAATCGTCACCAAATCGGTGGCCGCGCTATATTCGCCGCCACCACCATATGGTTAAATTTGTTGCGGCATCTAACTGTGCTTTTCGCACGTTCATTTTTTAATGGAAATCGACAGGAACCCAATCTCATGAATATTCGCCTTCTGCGTCGCACCAGCTGGACCTTACTGTTTACGCTTATCGCTTTATTATTACCCGTCGCGCCCGTGCATGCGGCACTGGTCGGCACTGAGCAACTTGTCAGCGCCGCGCAAGTCGAAACCGATCGCGAGCGGGTGCGCGTATTTCTGCAACGCGCCGATGTGCGCGACATGTTGAAGCAACGCGGGGTCGATGCCAATGTCGCCCTGTCGCGCGTGGATGCGATGACCGATGCCGAAGTGCAAACCGTCGCAACGCAGCTCGATCGGTTACCCGCGGGCGGCACCAGCGTGCTCGGCGCTGCAGTATTTATCTTCGTGCTGCTGCTCATCACCGATATTCTCGGTCTCACCAAAATATTTCCGTTCACCCGTCCGGTTCGCTAACGACATCGTTCACTGACAAGTGTCGACGCTGCGAATATCTGGCGCCAGGCAAAATGCCCGCATCTGCGCGGGCATTTTTATTTGCGCGCTGATCCTGTTGCTATCGGGCTGCGCAACCCCCCAGCTGGATGCACTGCGTGCGCAGCTTCCCGCCGAATTACCGCATCGCGCCGAATTGAATCACGTGCCCTATTTTGCACAGGATGCCTATCAGTGCGGACCGGCAACACTGGCGATGGCATTCAGCGTCGCAGGAGTGAATATTCAGCCGCAACAGCTCGAAGCCGAGGTGTATCTGCCGGCGAAATTCGGCAGCCTGCAGGTGGAAATGCTTGCGGCGACGCGGCGTCACGGGTTACTCGCTTACCTGCTCGATCCACAGCTAAACGATCTGCTGGCCGAAGTTGCAGCCGGCCGGCCCGTCATCGTGCTGCAAAATCTCGGCCTGCACTGGTATCCCGTCTGGCACTACGCCGTCGTCATCGGTTACGACATCGACCGCGGCGAAATCATTCTGCGCTCGGGAGCCGAGCCCCGGCAGGCCTTACCGCTGACAACGTTTGAACACACATGGGCACGCTCGAATTACTGGGCGATGCTTGCGCTATCGCCCGATCAATTGCCGGTCGATGCGAATGAAGATCGCCACGTGGCCGCTGCCCTGGCGCTTGAACAAACCAGACAGGCGCGCGCGGCCTTGCTCGCTTATACCGCTGCGCTGCGACGCTGGCCGGATAATTTCAATGCGAGCATGGGCGCCGGCAATACGGCTTATGCGCTCGGCGATTTTGCGGGGGCGGAAGCGGCCTTCACGCGCGCGACATCATTGCAACCCGAGTCCGGCGCCGCGTTCAACAATCTGGCCGACACGCTCGCGCAACAAAAAAAATTCGAGCAGGCGCTCGTCGCTGCCAGGCATGCGGTCGCTCTCGGTGGCGAAATGCAGAAAATATTCCTGCAGACGAAAAACGAAATCGAAGCGCAGCTCAAGGCTGCGCAGTAATCAATTGAACTGGTAGACATCCATCGCGAGCGAGTCCATGTCGATCGCATCGTACTCGCGCACCGCTTCAATATTTTCGCCCGCCGCGCCCGCCGCAAAAAACAGCGGCAGCAGATGCTCTTCCGTAGGATGCGCGCGCTGTGCGTGCGGTGCGAGCGTGCGGTATGCCAGTAACGATTGCACGTCGCCCGCGCGCAGCGTGTCGAAGATCCACTGCTGAAATTCGCGCACGTATTCCAGCGGTGACGATGAAGCTTTCTGTGACTGCGATGCAGCGCGACGCATCGCCGCAAAAGCCTCATACAGATTATGCGTAAGACTGCCCGACCCTATCAGCCAGACATCTTCCTCTGCGAGTGCCGCGAGCGCACGCCCCATACCATAGTGATGCGCCGGCCCCAGGTGCGTCTGCAGCGACAACTGCACCACCGGCACTTCGCCATCGACATACATTTCGCGCAGCGGCACCCAGGCGCCATGATCGAGACCGCGCTCCATATCGAGCGCCGCATCGAAACCGGCGTGCCGCAATAATTCGAGGGCACGCCGTGCCATTTCAGGCGCGCCCGCTGCAGGGTATTCGATGCGATAAAGCGCATCGGGAAAGCCGCCGAAATCGTGAATCGTCGCGAGCCGGGCCGCACCCGTCAGCAGCGGTCGCGATGTCTCCCAATGCGCGGAGGCAATCACGATCGCCGCCGGTTTTCTCATCGCGGCGACACGGCGCCAGACCTGACCGACTTCGCCCGCATCGAGCGCAAGCGTCGGCGCACCGTGGGAAACGAAAATACTCGCGGACATCGCTCATTCCTCCTGCATGCGAACTCTCACCCATGAGAACGATTAATCCGGCCCGCGTCAATGGCGCTACATTCTGCTCTGCTCAAGCTGACGCAATTCGTACGAAAATTCGCGGCAGTTCTTCCACAGCCACGTATCGATTTCCTCGATACGCCTGCCGCGGCTTGCCTGCTTTGATTTTTTACTTTTTGAGGGCTTGCTCGCGATCGATCCCTGCCGCAGATTTATTTCACGCAGCTTGGCTTTTTCGCACTCGCGCCATTCCGCGCCGTGCACCATCGGTGCAAGCATTGCCGCTGCGACGATAAAACAACGAAGGGTGAATTTACGAAAAGAAAAAGGAACGTAGGACATGATCAGCCTCCCTGCGAGAAATGCATCCTGCGAAAAATAAATCTAACCGCCTTCAGCGCGCTGCGAATGTATCAACCACCCCATCGGCACACAAGGAAGACGCGAAATTATTATGACGTCTTTTGCGTTGACGTATCGGTCTTCGCTACGCGATGACGATTATCATTTAATGCCTGCAATTCACGCAACCACTCGGTTGCCTCGAAATTTTTATTCAGCGCCCAGTGCGAGCCGATTTCGCCCACAAACAGCGTATCGCCCGGATGAATAAAATTCTCGAAGTATTTCTGCAGCGACTCTGCCGTATTGTTTGAAAATAACAGTCGGCAATTCCGGCAGACATTCACCTGTTGCTGGGCATCGAGATTCTTGAAAAACTGCGGGTATTCCTCAGAGCTGCGTCCCAGTTCGAAAACAATGCAATAAATAGCCATTCAAATCCCTGCTTCCTGTTAAGAACCGCACCTTCGCGCAATTTCCCGCTGCACACATTGACCACGGACTTACGCAATTCCCGACTATATAAACGTCGCTATAAATAACCGTCAACCCTAGTGATTCAGCGATACTAGTCGTGAACGGATATTTGCGAAAGCAATGCGTCGACAACATACTGCGAACGGGCAAAGACAATTTGCGAATCGCAATTCGCTGCGCGGAAAAGTTTATGACTTCGATCACCGGGCCAAACGAGTCCTCGCCGTTGCGTAACCTGCGTCTTTATTGCATCGCAGCGGGCTGCGCGTTGACGCTGTTTCTGGGACTGTGGGCGTCGACACGTATCGTCGATCATCAACACCATCAATTCACCGAAAATGCTTCGCACCTTTCGAATACGGTTGCAACGCGGCTCGCGACCAGCCTGGCAATGACGCGCGGCCTGCGCGCGTTCTACGATGCCTCGGAATATATCAGCGAGGATGAATTCGCCATTTTTGCCGCGGCCACGCTGAGAAATTTCGATTACGCCATCGCCGCCCTCTATGCACCCCGCATCGATGCCGGCGGGCGCGATGTCTTCGAACAAAGATTGCAGGCGAGCGGTTACGGCGGCATCCGTGAATTCGATGGACAATCGCTGCGAACCGGCGCTGAGCGAAATCGCTATTTCCCGCTGCGGTTCCTGCAGGGCGCGCAGACGACGCCGCACGAACTCATCGGCCTGGATCTGTTCGATGAGTGGCGCGAGGTTTTCACCGAAAGCATGCTGAATGACAAGGCCCTGGCAGCGCCGGCGCCGTTCTTTCGCGCTGCTGGCGATAGCGGCATCGCGCTGCTGGCGCCGGTCTATCAGAAAAATCACACGCGCAGCGACGCGGAACAGGTCACCGGGCTGGTGGCGATCGTCGTCGATAAAAATCAATTGCTGGGCATCAATACGCTCGCACCCGGAAGCCATTTGCAAATCCGGCTCGGCGAGCATTCGCTCATCGATTTTTCATCGGGGCAGAATTTTCCGTTGTCGTTGTGGGCGGTGGGTGAGGAAATTTACAGGCACAGTTTCAACACCGGCAATCAGATGGTCGAGCTGCAATTGCGTGGCCAGCTCTCGATGGATCGCGCGGATGCGTTGACGCTCATCGGCGCGCTCGCTTTCGGCATCGCCCTGTCCATCGTCACGTACATCGTGCTGCGCTCGCACTTGCTGGCCAGTCTGGCAGCCGCAAAAAGCCGGGCGAAAAGCGAATTTCTCGCCGTCATGAGCCACGAAATCCGCACGCCGCTGAATGGCATTCTGGGCATGACCGAATTGCTCGAACGCACAGCGCTCAACGACGAGCAGCGCAGTTACGCAAAAACGGTATCGACTGCGGGACACACGCTGCTCGAAGTCATCAACGATGTGCTCGATATTTCCAAAATCGAAGCCAATCGCATGCGCCTCGAAAATATCGATTTCGATCTCGCGCAACTGCTCAGCGATGTCGTCGATATCTATCGCCTGCCATTTTTCAATCGCGGCGTCGGCTTCGATGTGTCGATGGCCCCCGCGGTGCCGGAGCAGGTCATCGGCGATCCCACACGACTGCGACAGATTCTCAATAATTTATTGTCGAATGCCCTGAAATTTACCGAGTGCGGCACGGTGACATTGCGCGTGAACTGCCTGCTCACGGAAAAGAATGATTGTCGCCTGCGCTTTGAAATCGCCGATACCGGTATCGGTATCGATCGCGACAGTCAGGCCGGTGTATTCGACGCGTATACGCGCGCCACCGACTGGACCAGCCGCCGTTACGGCGGCACCGGGCTCGGCCTCAGCATCTGCAAGCAGCTGATTACCATGATGGGCGGCGTCATCGGTGTCGAGAGCGAGCGCGGCAAGGGCAGCACGTTCTGGTTCGAGGTTTCCCTGCCGCATAAACCCAATGCGAAAATCGATCTCGAACCGTGGCGCGACTGGCGCGTTCTGATCATCGCCAACTCCGAGCCCGCGCGTCAGTCGTCGCTCGCGCACACGGCCGCGCTGGGAATGCGCGCGACTACCGCCAGCAATACGCAGCTTGCCTGGACCTGGCTGGAAGCACATCGCGCGGCGCTGCCGGATTTAATCATCATCGATATGCTGCCGGTCGCCGAGCACGATGCCGAATTTGTCGCACGGCTTGGCCGCGATACGACTTTTCCGGATATTCCCGTGCTGCTGTATTCGCACAACCACCCCGTCGAAAACCATCCCAATGTTATCTACAGCGGAGCCAAGCCCTGCAGCGTCGCCCGGCTGAGCGCGGTGCTGGGCAGCAGCGACAGCGACCATGCAACGGCCGAGCGCAGCGACAATGTGGTCGAACTGGCACAGCCGCTGAACATTCTCGTCGCCGAAGACAATATCGTGAATATTGCCGTGCTCAAATCGATGCTCAAGCAACTGGGGCATCGCAGCACGTTTTGTGAAAACGGTGAGGCGGTGCTGGCGACGTATTGCAAGTCGCCACAACGTTTCGATGTAATTCTGATGGATTGTGAAATGCCGGTGCTCGATGGTTTCAGTGCAACGCGCGCGATTCGCGCCTTTGAGCATCAGCAGGGAACGATGTCGATTCCGATCATCGCGCTGACCGCACATGCATTTCGCGAGCAGCAGGCGAAATGCCTGGAAGCTGGAATGGACCGCTATCTGAGCAAACCGATTACCCTGGCAACGCTGACCGCAGTACTGCAGCAGTACCAGCGGTCAGCCATGAGCAGCACAAAAGCCTGACGATGTCGCCATAGCGCGCCACGCCCATGCGCATCCCGGGCTGCTGCCTTATTCGCCCTGCGCCGCCGCCTTGCTCGCCGCTTCTTTAATCAATGGCTGCAATTCGCCATTCGCGTGCATTTCACACACGATATCGCAGCCGCCGATCAACTCGCCGTTCACCCACAGCTGCGGAAACGTCGGCCAGTTTGCGTATTTGGGCAGATTCGCACGAACCTCGGGATTCGACAGCACATCGACGAACGCAAAACGCTCCCCGCACGCCATCAATGCCTGCGAAGTGCGTGCGGAAAATCCGCACTGCGGCTGATTCGGCGAACCTTTCATATACAGCAGAATGGGGTTCGAACTGATCTGATCTTTGATGGTGGCAAAGATGTCTTCCATACAGTGCTCCTGACGATGAGGGAGAATTGAAAATCGGCGACCTGACGGTCTAGAAGAGATGCGGCAAATTCTACACAGATTCAAGGCCCATTCCGAGCGCGGCACCGCTTCGAGGGCGACGACGCTGTCTTTGCGATTGCCGCTATCCGTATAACCCGCTAGTATTGGCTCCTTTCCGGCAGCTATCAGCTGCCTTTTTGCGTTTTACGCCGCCTGTTTGTTTAAAAGCCTGCGGTAATTTTAAATCTGTTCTGGTAAAAACCAGCGGCGTTTTCGCTAGCGATCGGCAGTGCATGACACCTGCCGAACACCCGGCGCTTTCGCCCGTATTTGTTCGAGACCCGCACGACCATGACGCAACCGGCGTTAATGCATACTTACGGCCGCCTGCCCGTGACGTTTGAGCACGGCGAGGGGGTCTGGCTGTTCGATACCGATGGCAGGCGTTATCTCGACGCGCTCAGCGGCGTCGCCGTCAACGCGCTCGGGCACGGCCACCCCGCGCTGGTTCAGGCGATCCAGCAGCAGGCCGCCAGACTCATTCACACCTCGAATATCTACTCGATTCAACGTCAGACCGAACTCGGCGAGGCGTTGCGCGCCGTATCGGGCATGCAGAATGTGTTTTTCTGTAACTCCGGCGCCGAGGCGAACGAAGCCGCGATCAAGCTCGCGCGCCTTTACGGACACAGGAAGAATATCGACAAGCCGACCATCATCGTGACCGAGCAGTCGTTTCACGGCCGTACGATGGCGACGCTGACCGCATCGGGCAATCGCAAGATTCAGGCGGGCTTCGAGCCGCTCGTCGCCGGTTTCACGCGCGCCCCGTTTGCCGATATCGAAGCGCTGCAGACCATCGGTCGCAATAATCCCGATGTGGTCGCGGTGCTGATCGAACCCGTGCAGGGCGAGGGTGGTATCAACATCCCTGCGCCCGGCTTTCTCAGGCAATTGCGCCAGCTCTGCGATGAACGCGGCTGGCTGTTGATGCTCGATGAAGTGCAGACCGGCAATGGCCGTACGGGCAGATTCTTTGCCTATCAGCACGAAGGCATTCTTCCCGATATCGTCACCACCGCCAAAGGTCTCGGCGGCGGCGTGCCGATCGGCGCCTGCCTCGCGCACGGCGCCGCGGCGGAACTGTTTCAGCCCGGCAATCACGGCTCGACTTTTGGCGGCAACCCGCTCGCCTGTGCAGCCGGCCTCGCTGTCGTCAATGCCATCAACGAACAAGGCCTCGCTGCCAATGCCGCCCGGCAGGGTGAGTACTTGCTTACGCAGCTGCGCGCGCGGCTGAGTGGTATCGATGGCGTAGTCGCCGTGCGCGGCTGCGGTCTTCTGCTCGGCATCGAATTGACCAGACCCTGCGGCGATCTCGTGAAAGCGGCACTGGCCAAAGGTCTGCTGATCAACGTTACCGCCGACAAGGTTGTCCGTCTGCTGCCACCATTGATCTGGCAGCAGGAACACAGCGAGCAGTTGCTCGACATCCTGTGCCCGCTCATCCGCGAGTTCTGCGCGGGCACCGGTTCCTAGTTCACTCAACATCGAGGAGGGTTGCGCTGCCGAGCCTGGCCGCACCGCCATCATGGCTGTTAGACATTTCCTGACTTTGCTGGACTTAACGCCAGCCGAACTGCATCACGTATTGCAACGCGCCGCCGCCTTCAAGCAAGAGCACCGCCAACGTCAATACTCCGACCGCTTCAAAAACCATGTGCTGGGCATGATTTTCGAGAAGTCCTCGACACGCACACGCGTCTCTTTTGAGGCGGGCATGGCGCAGATGGGCGGGCACGCCATGTTTCTCGCGCCGAAGGACACCCAGCTCGGGCGCGGCGAGCCGATCGAGGACAGCGCGCGCGTGATGTCGGCGATGGTCGATATCATCATGATCCGCACCTTCGGCCACAGCCGCGTCGAGCGTTTCGCGCAGTTTTCGTCGGTTCCCGTCATCAACGCGCTGACCGACGATTTCCACCCCTGCCAGGTGCTGGCCGACATCCAGACTTTCATCGAGCATCGCGGCAGCATTCAGGGCAAAACCGTGGCGTGGATAGGCGACGGTAACAACATGTGCCAGACCTACATCCACGCCGCCCGCCAGTTCGACTTCGAATTACGCATCGCCTGCCCGCAGGGTTTCGAGCCGCGCGAGGATCTGGTCGATGGCAACCGCGACCGCGTCGCCGTCTTGCGCGACCCGAAAGAAGCCGCGCGCGGTGCGCACCTGCTGGCGACCGACGTCTGGGCCTCGATGGGTCATGAACACGAGATCAACGAGCGCCGCCGCGCCTTTGCGGGTTATCAGCTCAACCGGGAATTGCTGGCGGTCGCCGCTGCCGACGCGCTGTACATGCACTGCCTGCCGGCGCATCGCGAGGAGGAAATCAGCGCCGACCTGATGGAAGATGTCCACAGCGTGATCTGGGACGAAGCGGAGAACCGGCTGCATTCGCAAAAAGCCCTGATGGAATTTCTGCTCACGCAATAATTCGGGCGAATAATAAATTGATAATCATATAAATTTTTTGTTTAACAGCCCCCTTTTCCGAGGTGACGGTAACACTCCCGCGTCATCGGGGGCTGCCGGGTTAGTGCCCGCCCACACCCATCATTAATCACAACTTATCCACAAGCCGCACCCAGTTTATTCGGCTTGCACTCCCCCCCCAACCGCATTATCTTGTATCTCGTTTTTTTCAAACCCCAATATCTTGGGGTTTGCCGGGCAATAATTATACAGTCATCGCGCTTCAGGAGAGCCCATGCACACAGACCTCACTCCGTCCGCCAGCGGCAATTTCAACGCTCAGACACCGACCACCCCTAACGCTCCAGCCTCCGTACAGGCGACCGCGCCCGGACAGATGCGCGTCATCAAGCGCAACGGCACCGTTGTGCCCTACGACGACAGCAAAATCGCCGTCGCGATCACCAAAGCCTTTCTCGCCGTCGAAGGCGGCACTGCGGCGGCCTCGACCCGCATCCATGAAACCGTGGCCAAGCTTGCGGCGATGGTCAGCGCCACCTTCAAGCGGCGCATGCCCTCGGGCGGCACGATTCATATCGAAGAAATCCAGGATCAGGTCGAGCTCGCCCTGATGCGCAGCGGCGAGCAGAAAGTCGCGCGCTCCTACGTCATTTACCGCGAAGAACATGCCCGCCAGCGCGCTGCGAAAGCCGCTACGCAACCGGCCAAGGCGCACCCGACACTGCACGTGACGCTGGCCGATGGCAGCCGCGAATTCCTCGATCTGGGCCGTCTCGAAACCATCGTCGCCGAAGCCTGCACCGGTCTCGAAGGCGTCGATGCCCAGCTCGTGCTCGGTGAAGCGCTCAAGAATCTGTACGACGGCGTGCCGATCGGCGAACTCAACACCTCGCTCGTCATCACCGCGCGCACGCTGGTCGAACAGGAGCCGAACTATTCGTTCGTCACCGCGCGTCTGCTCATGGATCACCTGCGCGAGGAAGCGCTCACTTTCCTCGGCATCGCCGATTCGGCCACGCAGGCCGATATGGCGGTCTACTATCCGCGAGCTCTGGTCGCATACATAAAGAAAGGCATCGAGCTCGAACTGCTCGACCCCGCGCTGCAGGAATTCGATCTGCAGCGCCTCGGCGCCGCGCTGCTCCCCGAGCGCGACCATCTGTTCAGTTATCTGGGTCTGCAAACGCTGTACGACCGCTACTTCATTCACAGCAACGAAATCCGCTTCGAACTGCCGCAGATTTTCTTCATGCGCGTGGCGATGGGCCTGTCGATTCAGGAAGCCGACAAGAACGCGCGCGCGATCGAGTTCTACACCCTGCTGTCGAGCTTCGATTACATGAGTTCGACGCCGACACTGTTCAACTCGGGCACGCTGCGCCCGCAATTGTCATCGTGTTATCTCACCACCGTTCCCGACGATCTCAACGGCATTTTTGGCGCGATCCACGACAACGCGATGCTGTCGAAATGGGCCGGCGGTCTCGGCAACGACTGGACGCCCGTGCGCGCGCTCGGCTCGTACATCAAGGGCACCAACGGTAAATCGCAGGGCGTCGTTCCCTTCCTGAAAGTGGTGAACGACACCGCCGTCGCCGTGAACCAGGGCGGCAAACGCAAAGGCGCGGTGTGCGCGTATCTCGAAACATGGCACCTCGATATCGAGGAGTTTCTCGAACTGCGCAAGAACACCGGCGACGATCGCCGCCGCACGCACGACATGAACACCGCGAACTGGGTTCCCGACCTGTTCATGAAACGCGTCTTCCAGGATCGCGACTGGACGTTATTCTCGCCAGCCGATACACCCGATCTGCACGATCTGTTCGGCACCGCGTTCGAAGATCGTTACGAGCATTACGAGCAGCTCGCCGCCGAAGGCAAATTGAAGCTGCACAAAAAAGTTCGCGCGCAGGATCTGTGGCGCAAGATGTTGTCGATGCTGTTCGAAACCGGCCATCCGTGGATCACCTTCAAAGATCCGTGCAATTTGCGCAGCCCGCAACAACACGTCGGCGTCGTGCACAGCTCGAACCTCTGCACCGAAATTACGCTCAACACCAATCGCGACGAAATCGCGGTGTGTAATCTGGGTTCGGTGAATCTCAATCAACACATTGTCGATGGCAAACTCGATCACTTCAAACTCGAGCGCACGATCAAAACGGCAGTGCGCATGCTCGATAACGTTATCGACATCAATTACTACGCCGTACCGCAAGCGAAAAATTC
The DNA here is from genome assembly GCA_964631955.1 of uncultured Verrucomicrobiaceae bacterium. Lineage (GTDB taxonomy): Bacteria > Pseudomonadota > Gammaproteobacteria > Pseudomonadales > CAMLJR01 > CAMLJR01. Next base: position 38,236 of record CAZWBA010000002.1, read on the forward strand.
AAACTCGAAACACCGCCCGATCGGTCTCGGCATCATGGGTTTCCAGGACGCGCTGTACACACTGCGCCTGCCGTACGCATCGAATGAAGCGGTGGAATTCGCCGATCGTTCGATGGAAGCCGTGAGTTATTTCGCGATCAAAGCATCGTCCGAATTAGCGGAAGAGCGCGGCAGTTACGAAACGTATCAGGGCTCGCTGTGGAGCCAGGGCGTATTGCCGATCGATTCGGTACAAATTCTCGCGGAACAACGCGGACCCGAATTTATCGACGTCGATCGCTCGCAGACGCTCGACTGGGACGGCATGCGCGTGCGCGTGAAATCCAGAGGCATGCGCAACAGCAACGTGATGGCGATTGCGCCGACCGCGACGATCGCGAACATCACCGACGCTTCGCAATCGATCGAACCGACGTATCAGAACCTGTACGTGAAATCGAATCTGTCGGGCGAATTCACCGTCGTCAATCCGTATCTCGTGCACGATTTGAAAAATCGCGGCCTGTGGGATGCGGTGATGGTGAACGATCTCAAATATTTCGACGGCAGCGTGCAGCAGATCGATCGTATTCCTGCGGATTTGAAAGCGCTGTATGCAACGGCATTCGAAGTGGAGCCGCGCTGGCTGGTCGATGCGGCGAGCCGTCGTCAGAAATGGATCGATCAGGCGCAGTCGCTCAACCTTTACATCGCGGGCGCATCGGGCAAAAAACTCGATGTGACTTATCGCATGGCATGGTATCGCGGTTTGAAAACCACGTATTACCTGCGTGCGCTGTCAGCGACGAGCACAGAGAAATCGACGATCACGACTGGCGCGCTAAATGCAGTAAGTTCTGCAGCATCTAGCACTGCTGCTTTCACACAGGCGGCTGAAGTACCGAACGCGTGCTCAATCGATAATCCTGATTGTGAAGCCTGCCAGTAAGACGACCCCTCCGCCGCTTTGCGGCACCTCCCCTACTACGCAGGGGAGGCCAAACGAACGTAGCAATTTGCACTGATAGCTCCCCCTGCGCAGTAGGGGGAGTGCCCGAAGGGCGAGGGGGTCATCTCGCCAATTTAAATTCAGATTTGGGTGAGACGTTATGTTGAATTGGGACGAATATAATTCCGAAGACACGATTCCCGCAGCAGTAAAAACCAATACCTATGTCGAGCGGGACGAACCGGCTGCGCCTGCGCAACAACAGCAAAACGTGGCAGAGCCTGTCGCTGTGTATGCGCCGAAACCGGTCTATGCAGACCATGCCGCGATTGAAAAAGTCAATGCGGCTGCGCAAGTCACCGCAGCGCCCGCGCAGAACTCCGAACATCACGAGCCGACAATTGCCGATGCGGATATCGCAGCGCGCGCACACGCTGCGGTCGAAAAACTCGATGCACAGCCGGGTCTGGATGAACTCGAAATGGGCGCCGCGCGCCTGCAGGTCGACGACAAGCGCATGATCAACTGCCGCGCCGATCTCAATCAGCTGGTGCCCTTCAAATACGACTGGGCGTGGCAGAAATATCTCGACGGCTGCGCGAACCACTGGATGCCGCAGGAAGTGAACATGACCGCGGACGTTGCGACCTGGCGCAGCGCCGATGGCCTAACCGAAGACGAACGCCGCATCGTGATGCGCTCGCTCGGTTATTTCTCGACGGCCGACAGCCTCGTTGCAAACAATCTGGTGCTCGCGATTTATCGCCACATCACCAACCCCGAGTGCCGTCAGTATTTATTGCGCCAGGCATTCGAAGAAGCGATTCACACGCACGCGTATCAGTACTGCGTCGAATCGCTCGGTATGGACGAAGGCGAAGTCTTCAACATGTACCGCGAAATTCCCTCGGTCGCGAAAAAGGCGGCGTGGAGCCTGAGCCACACGCACGCGCTGAGCGATCCGAACTTCAAAACCGGCACCTTCGAAAACGATCAGGAATTGCTGCGCAATCTGATCGGCTTCTACGGCGTCACCGAAGGCATTTTCTTCTACTGCGGTTTCACGCAGATTCTGTCGATGGGTCGCCGCAACAAAATGACCGGCGTCGCCGAGCAGTTCCAGTACATTTTGCGCGACGAATCGATGCACCTGAATTTCGGTATCGATGTGATCAACCAGATCAAACTGGAAAACCCGCATCTGTGGACCGAGGATTTTCAGCGCGAAGCGGTGCAGATGATCGTCGAAGGCACCGAGCTCGAAGTGCAGTACGCACGCGACAGCATGCCGCGCGGCGTACTCGGCATGAATGCGGCGATGATGGAAGACTATCTGCACTTCATCGCCAATCGTCGTCTCAATCAGCTCGGATTGCCCGAGCAATTCCCCGGCGCACAAAATCCGTTCCCGTGGATGAGCGAAATCATGGACCTGCGCAAGGAGAAAAACTTCTTCGAAACGCGCGTCACCGAATACCAGACCGGCGGCGCACTGAGCTGGGAATAACGAAAGAAAGCGTACATGGCTAATGAAATATCAGCCATTAGGTGGATGATTTTACAGCACTGCTGCGGATGATTTTACAAGTCTGTCTGGCTGGGTTGCTGCCCGCGACCACACGCTGTCCCGGGCGCCGCCGACAGTGCGCCGTGCCGTTGCGCGCGCCATCCAGATGAAGCCGAGCCCGCCCGCGAGCGCCGTCAGGTCGACGGCGAGCGTGGCCGGATGCAGGTGTACCCACCATCCCGTGGCCGGGAAAATCGCGGCGATCAATGAGGTGAGCGGAATCGAGAGCGTCGCGATTGCCGCCACCCACGCCAGCTCCACCGCCGCCCGCGCACTGCCGCGCAGGAAGGCCCACGCGATCGACGCAAAAAACACGGCGTAATACAGGTAGCGCTGCCACTCGAGCGGATCGGCGACGCGTCCGTGCAGAAATTTGGCCGTCGCGATCATGATCGAGATGCCGCAGATGCATCCGAAGCTGACTCCGATCGTACCCGCCGCCATCAGATAGGTATCGCGGCGCTGGGCCGGCAATTCGGCGCCGCGGCGCTGGGCCTTGCGGCGCGATTCAATCCAGAGCAGGTTGCCGCTGTAGAACAGCCAGGCGCCGGCCATGCCGAGAAAGAAATAAATCCATTGCACGGGGGTGCCGCCGAAGGTGGCGAAGTGAAGCGCAAAAAAGCTGCTGACCGTGGTGAAAGCCGCCGCCTGCTTTCCGGGCAGATAATCGGTGTTGATGACTTCACCGCTGTAGGGGTCGAGCAGCGCGAAGCCGCCGAAAAAACGCGGCGCCAGCGCGCTGGCATCGTTGCCCCACACCCTCACCATGGCGCGCGGGCCGTCGACTCTGAGGTATTGCAGCATGGTGGGCTCGAAGGTGGACGACAGCGCCTGCGCGCGTGCCACCAGCTCGTCGGGGCCGACCATCGCACTGACGTCGCGCGGCGCGACGTCCGGCGCAGCCGCCGCGCGGCCGAAGGGGTCGCGCTGTTCGTGAATCAACCGGTTCTGCAAGAGATAAATGCCGTCGTGATAGGCGAACACGACCGCCGACATCGCCATCACGATATGAAACGGCAGGCTCACGATGCCGATGACATTGTGCGCATCGAGCCACATCCGCTTGCGGTTCCTGCCGGGGCGCAGCGCGAAAAAATCCTGCACCAGCGTCGGCAGCAGGATGATGACGCCCGACACCAGCGCGAGGGCGTACAGCGTGGCGACCACCCCCATGATCCAGCGGTTGCTGTCGCTGTCGACGGGCAATCCGACGACGCGATGCAGCACGTCGATAAATTCGCCCAGCCTGGACGGCTGCTGCGCCGAAACAACCGCATTGCCCTGGTCGTCGGGTGCGGCGGCGAAGTGCTGCATCGACAGCGTATCGTGATCGTCCGCCCCTGCTTTCGCCACCTGCCATTCCAGCTGCGACCGGTGCAATTCATCGTGCTGCAGATGAAACCAGAACTCCTCCGCCGCGTCGGGGCGCTGCTGCAAGGTGCGCGTGATGAGCGCGTGCGCTTCCGTTAGCGGAACGGATTTTTCCGTGGTCAGCGGCGGCGAGGCCCAGCGCGCCAGCGGCTCCTTGAACATCGTCAGCGCACCGGCGTAGAAGGCAATGAAGAGCGCGAGGCCGCTGACGATGCCGGTCCATGTATGCACGGATTTGTAGATGCGGATGATGTCGGAACGCATTGTCGACTCCTGATTTTTTCAGCGTGCCGCCGCCAGAATGATGAACGCCACGATATTGAAGCCCCCCAGCCACAGCCAGGCGCGCAGACCGCTCCCGAACAGATAGACGAGACTGAATACGCCCAGCCAGACCGGCACCGTCAGCCACATGGCGAGCTGTGCCTTCGCGGCCATGACGATGCCCGGGGTGAGCGCGGCGAAAATCCCGCTGCACAGCATGGCCAGGGTGAAACCGAGCAGGGCGCCGGCGAGCGTTTTCGACACCCAGTCGGGTTTTATTGCGCTGCGTGTATCGGCCATGTCAGCGAGCCTTGTCGACGCTGGAAAACAGCGCGCCGAGGTACGGATAAACGATCCAGAGCAGCATCAGCCAGACGCAGAAAATGAAAATTGCCGTCGCCGTCTGCATGGCGGCGAGCAGGATCGCGATGCCCGCCGCAAAAAAAATCACACCGGCGATGCGCGCCGGACGTGCCGGCAGGGGCATCGTGCGCCAGCGCTGATTCGGCGATGCCAGATAAAAAAGCAGACTGCCGGCGAATGCCGCGAGCAGGCCTGCGACCATTGCAAAGGAATACGTCATGACTGTACCGCTGCCTGGAAATTCAATTCGATACGCCGCCGCAGCCCGCTCAGCCAGCCGTGGCGATCGCTGTGGATGAGATCAGCTAAGGGGGAGGAACCGGCAACACGGGCGCCCCCATCGAGGCGGCACCCCTAATAAAGAATAAGAACGATTCGCATCTTAGGCGGGCAAAGGAATCGGCGCAAGCGTTCAGTACGCCGTCATCGGGATCAGCCGCGAATCCTCCAGCGCGGCAGTGCGATGTTTGACCGCGGCGCGGTATTCGGGCATGGCGAGCATCGACAGAAACGCCTCGACCGAGGGATAGCGGACGAGAAAAACCTGATGCCAGACCTCAGCGGAAGGGCCGATAAGCGCGGCGTGCGCCCTGCCGCTGAAAATGACGGCTCCGCCGACGGCGGCCACGGTTTGCAGCGATGCCTGCGAATAGCGCTTGTAAGCATCGCGACCGCTGCAGCTTGCCTGCGCAGCGTCGTCGTATTTCGCAGTCTCGCGAAAACGCAGCAGGTTGAGCATGACGACCGCCTGCCCGGGAGGCAGCGACGCGAGCACTTTCAACTGGTCGGTATCGAGTGTTTTTACGGGTTTTTCCATCGCGCTTCTCTCCGTTTTCCCTACATATCTTCCGGTTTCTCTACATACTCGCAGCCGGGCTCGCCACCCACTGCGCAACGATATGGCGCAGCTCGGTCGCGATGACGGGTTTCGTCAGATAGTCGTCCATGCCGGCCTCGAAACATTCGTATTTGATTTCACTCAGGGCGTGCGCCGTCAGCGCGATGATGGGCATGCGACCCCTGCCCTGCGTGCGCTCCCAGGCGCGAATTTTCTTCGTCGCCTCGACACCGCTCATGCCGGGAAGGTTGTAATCCATGAGAATCAGATCGAAGCGATGGTCCTGTGCCGTGGTGATCGCCAGTTCGCCATTACCGACGACGATGCAGTGACCGCCCAGATATTCGAGCTGATGCTGAATGACGAGCTGATTGACCGCATCGTCCTCGACGACAAGAACTGAAAAACCGGAAGGTAATGCGGCGATGGCGATTTCCTCCTCCGCGGCCAGCGCGGGTCCGCCGACGATATCGACGGGAATCTCGAACCAGAACGATGAACCCACCCCCGGCGTGCTCTGAAAGCCGATGGAGCCACCCATGATCTCCACCAGCCGCTTGCAGATGACCAGACCGAGCCCCGTGCCCCTGGAGGAGCTGCGCGAGCTGAACTGTTCGAACTGGGTAAACACCAGCGCCTGCACATCTTTGGAAATGCCGATGCCGGAGTCCTTGATAAAAAACGTTACGCGTCCCGCCGACGCCGCGGTTTTCTGAAATTCGAGACTGACGATGATCTCGCCCTGGCGCGTGAACTTGACGGCATTTCCAACCAGGTTATAGAGAATCTGGCGAATCCGGATGGGGTCCGCCAGCACCCACTGCGGCAGATCGTCGCTCGATCTTGCGAAAAGTTTGACGGGCTCCTCGACGAGCTGCAGCGAAAATATTTCCAGCAGATCCGTCACCAATTTGGATAAATCGAACGGCACGTTGTGCAGTGTCATTTTGCCGGCTTCGAGTTTCGAAAAATCCAGAATGTCGTCGATGATCTGCAGCAGTGTTGCACCGGACCCGCGAATGATTTCGACGTATTTACGCTGGGTTTCATCGAGGCGGGTATTTTCGAGCAATTGCGCAATGCCGACCACACCGTTCATGGGCGTGCGAATTTCATGGCTCATTCTGGCGAGAAAATCCGATTTGGCCCGGCTTCCCGCCAGCGCTTCCGCAGCGTATTTTTCGAGCGACAGATAATTTTTGCGGGCGCTCCAGTAGGCTGCGCTCTGCGTGCGCCCCAGCCGCAGCATGTAGTAGTAATACAAAAGATAGAGCGCCGCGATGCACCAGCCCGCCGAGCCCGCAATCAAAAACGGCGCGCACAGGCCGGGCACGCCGAGCATGAAAAAGCAGTACCAGTTGATCAATCGCCTATGCGGAATGAGCGAGGTGACGCCGCCCGCAGTGATGCCTGCGCAGGAAATCAGCGTTGCTGCGGCGCCTTCGCCGAGATGGCCGGTAAGCAGAAGCAGATAAATCGTGAAGCCGGTCCAGGTGATGGCGTTCAGGCAGAACGCCGCTTCCAGAAGACGCAGCGAGCGCTGCTGAAACGCCGCATCGCGCGTTGTCCTGCCGCGTCGAAAAACATATTCGCGAATGGCGAGCGGAACCGCCGAAAGCGCGCACAACAGGCCGAATGGTATATCGAGAAAACGCATGGCCGGCGTGAGCAACACCGCCGCGGCCATCCCCAGAAAATAATACAGGCCGCCAAACCGCGCCTTCTGCGAGAGCTCGCGAATGACGACGGAAGGGTGCTCTTCGGCAGCCGCGGGAGCGCTTTCAACATCGTGCTCTGACATGTCACTCCACTCCGCTGCTCGCGGCACCTTCGGCGATGAATCGACCGGACTTCCACATACGGCGGGCCTCGACGCGCAACCTTTCGGGCGGGGTCTCGTCCCTGAGCGAAATCCCTTCCGAGATAAAAATCCGTTTCTCAATGAAAAATCCCTTTGAGTAAAGTCGTTTTTCCCAGCGCGGGCAACGCACGCACGGAAACGCGGACAATATACTGCGTTCGCTCGCCGAAGAGTGCCGGACCCGGCGCAGTTTTTGTGGAGCGATAAATTTTCACCATATATGAGCGATTGGATAATCGCGGAATACCAGATATAGTGTTTTTCGAAACACGCCCCCGAAGAAAGAAAAAAGCAGCCCGGTCCAGATAAAAATCGGTTGCAGTATCACTGCGAGGTTGATGGTATGCAAAGCGGCAAAGATGAAAAGCAGTTGCCAGTTGACCCGGAAACCATTTTATTCACGCTCGATCAGTTAGGTCAGACCGTTGAGGTGATGAATAAAGTCATCACACGCCTGCGCGGTTATGTCATGCAGAACATGGCAGCACAGCGACAGGGCGAACTCGATCTCGGCATGCCGGTGCAGCAGCCCGGAAAAGCCGGCCCATCGGGTTTGCACTGATTCATCCGGATACTTTCCATTCAACTCGATCACAGCACGCAACCCGATCATCACAGGAGGTCGCCATGTCCACCGTTTACGATTTCAACGTGAAAACCATCGACGGCAAATCCACCACGCTCGCCGATTACCGCGGCAAGCTCGCACTCATCGTCAACGTCGCCAGCAAATGCGGTCTGACGCCGCAATACGAAGGCCTCGAAAAACTTTACGAGAAATACAAAGACAAAGGCCTGGTGATCCTCGGCTTTCCGTGCAATCAGTTTCACGAACAGGAACCGGGCAGCGAAGCCGAGATTCAGGAGTTCTGCACGCTGAATTACGGTGTGAAATTTCCGCTGTTCAGCAAGATCGACGTCAATGGCGCGAACACGCATCCGCTGTATCAGTTTCTGAAGGAACAACAGCCGGGCAGCTCTCCCAGCGCGGAACAGCTGGCGAACGATCGCCTGTACAAATTTCTGAATGAAATGCACCCCGATTATCTGCGCGATGGCGCCATTCCCTGGAATTTCACCAAATTCCTGATCGGTCGCGACGGCAAGGTGCTCAAGCGTTTTCAGCCGACCGTGCTGCCCGATGACATCGAAAAGGAAATTCAGCCGCTGCTGAATTAATCGACATTTAATTTTTTACAGGGGCACGCGCTGCCCCTTTTTCATTTGAATCCATCGTGTCGGTAAATCCATCCGAAGAAATCAGCGATGCTGCAGCGGCTGCTCCCGCTTCATTCTGGAGACGTTATGTCGCTGTCGTCGCCACGCAACTCGAACGCATGCCGTGGCTGCTGCCGCTGCTGAGTTTCGGGCTGGGATGGCTGGGCTTTGCGCTGGCGAAACGCGGCGAAGAGCTCGCGCGGCTGATGGCGATTCTCGCGTTCATCGGCTGGCCCTGGCTGCTGATCGAACCCTTCATTCGAAAATATCTCGAAAAACTGACGCCGGGAAAACTAACGAAACTGGCGATCGATTTCATCACGCAGGCGCTGCAACAGGAATTATTGTTTTTCTCGCTGCCTTTCATTATCGGTGCAACGCAACTCGATAGCGGACAACTGGTATTTACCGGAACGGTCATCGGGGCCGCACTGATCAGTACCATCGATCCGATTTATCATCGCTTCGTGGGGCCGCGCCCGCTCGTCAAACTGGTCTTCCACGCGTATTGCAGCTGGCTTGCGGCGCTCGTGGTGTTGCCGATGGCCGTGCATTTGCCGCTCGAACGCGCGATGCCGGTCGCATTGATTTTTGTCATCACCTGGTTCGTACTGACATTGCCGCGCACGCTTTATGCGCTCTCATCGCTCAAACAGCGGCTGGTGTGGCTGTGTCTGTGCATCGCGGTGCCCGCCGCCATCTGGTTCGAGCGCGACAATATTCCCGCGGCGGGACTGGTCGCGCGCGACGCCTGCATTACGCAGAGCATTGCCGATCTCACACCGGGCCCCGCCGTCAAAGTGGTGAACAGCGCCGATTTATCGCAGGGTGTCATCGCCTTCGTGGCGATTCGCGCACCGATGGGATTGGCGCAGGCGCTCGTGTTCGAATGGCATCACAACGGTTCGGTCGAAAAAATCAACGCGGAAATTCGCGGCGGCAGCGCCACCGGTTATCGCACGTGGTCGCGCAAACGAATATTTCCCGCCGACGCACGCGGACCCTGGATTGTCGATGTGCGCACACCGCAGGGGCAATTGCTGAAACGCATGCGCTTCAAAGTCGAGTAAGCACGCCGCGTAAGGCGTGCATCGCACCGAGATTCACGAGAGGGTCAGTACAATCATGGTCAGTCAATCGTGGTCAGTACAATCGTCATTGCGGCATAATGGCCGCCCACTCGAATACCCTGATTCATGAACTGAAGCAGATCCTTCCCAAGACGGTATGGCGCGAAAATTTCTCAAGCGAATTACCCCCAACGCGGATTTTGTAAAAAATCATCCGTCGCTGCAGCGCTTTGCGCACTGGCTGCACGATCCCAATCTGTGGCATCTCAATCGTTACTCGGCATCGATGGCGATGTTCATCGGTTTGTTTTCCGCGCTGATTCCACTGCCGTCGCAGATGCCGATCGCGGCGCTGTGGGCCATCTGGTGGCGCGCGAATTTACCGATCAGCGTGGCGTTGGTCTGGCTGACGAATCCGATTACTTCGCCGCCGATTTATTACGCCAGTTACAAACTCGGAAATATCATTCTCGGCCGGCCGCCACACGAATTGCATTTCACACCATCGCTCGACTGGTTCATCGATCAGATCGGCTACATCTGGCAGCCGTGGCTGCTCGGCGCATTCTGTATCGCGCTGCTGAGCGGCACACTCGGTGCGCTCGGCATGCGTCTGCTGTGGCGTCTGCAGGTGATGTTGCGCTGGAAGGCACGGCAAAAGGCGCGCGCGCGCCGGCATTGATTTATTCCGACAGTGGCGCGTGCTGCGGCGGTTGCGAGAGCCGCATCGGCTTGAGTAAAAACACGCTGCCGGCAACGCACAAAATAAATACACCAATGGCGAAATAATTATCGATGTAGGAAATCATCAGCGCCTGCCGATTGATTTCCGCATCGATCATTTGTATGACCATCGTGCCGCTGTCGCCCGCGCGCTCGGCGGCCGCGATGGGATCGATGGACGGAATGCTGAACGAGGTGATGTTCGCCGCCATATCGGCATGACTGACCTGCGTATTGCGCGCGAGCATCGCCACCACGATCGAAATGCCGAAACTGCTGCCGATGTTGCGGATAAGGTTGATGATGCTCGCGCCATCGGGGCGATATTGCGGCGCCAGTGTCGAGAACGAAATCAGATTCATCGGCATGAAAATGCAGCCGAGCCCGAGTCCCTGAATGAAGCCGGTATAAATGATCGGCCACCTGCCCATATCGAGCGACCAGCGCGACATCATCAGCATCGCCACGCCTGCGACGAAATAACCGGTGGCCACCAGATAGCGGACGTCGATGTGACGGATGATGCGGGTGCCGATCGTCATCGTGATCAGAATTCCGCACGCGCGCGGTATCAGCAGCAGACCGGTATCGAAGGCGGTGTAGCCGTAAACCGTCTGATACATGGTCGGCAATATCGAGGCGATGGCGACGTTGGCGACGCCGAGCACGAACATCGAGCCCAGCGCGCCGCTGAAGTTGCGATCCTTGAACAGCGCGCCGGGAAACAGCGGCTTATCGGTCATTTTCGTATGTACGACGAAAATCCACAGCGCGGAGAGCGTGACGATGAGTTCGATGACGATTTCCGGCGAATCGAACCAGTCCTTGTGCTCACCGCGATCGAGCATCAGCTGCAGCGCGCCGAGCGCGATCGCCAGCCACAGGAAGCCGGTGACGTCGAGCTTGCGTCGCACGATGGGACGCGAGGGCAGCAGCCAGAGCAGAATCGCCAGCGCGGGAATGCCGATCGGTAAATTGATGTAGAAAACCCAGCGCCAGCTGAGCGCGTCGGTGAGCAGACCGCCGAGCATCGGCCCCATGACCGGCGCGATCATGACGACCAGCCCCCACGCCGACAGCGCGGAGGATTGTTTGCTCGGCGGGTTGATATCGAGCAGGATCGTCTGCGCGATCGGCCCGATGAAGGCGGCGCAGATCCCCTGCAGCGCGCGGAATACGACCATTTCGGGCAGCGATGTCGCCATGCCGCACAGCATCGAGGCGATCAGAAAGCCGACGACCGAGACGATGTAAACGCTGCGGGAACCGACGATATCGGTGACCCAGCCGACGATCGGCGTTACCAGAACGCCGGCGATGATATAACTCGTCAAAATCCAGCTGACGGTGTCGAAAGTGGCATCGAGGCTCGACTGCATGTGCGGCAGCGCGACATTCGCAATCGTCACGTCGAGCAGCTGCATGATGGTGACGAGCATCACCGCCACCATCAAAAGCCGCGGATGTTTTGCCTCCAGCGCCGGTTTGTCTTCCGCCGCGGAAAATCCGGCGCCGGCCGGTTCCGCGCTAGCGGTGGGTGTCGACGCGGACATGAACCGAGAACCCTGCAATCAGCGGAAAATCGGGTTTCTCGTCGATGGCGATGCGCACCGGCACCCGCTGCGTCACCTTCACCCAGTTACCCGTCGCGTTCTGCGCGGGCAGAATCGAAAACTCCGAGCCCGTGCCCGCGCCGATGCTTTCGATATGGCCTTTCAGTTTGACGTCGTGCGCGTCGACCTTGATATCGACAGACTGACCGACGTGCATTTCGTCGAGATCGGTCTCTTTGAAATTCGCCTCGACCCAGCTCACATCGTCCTTGACGATGGTGACCGCCGCCAGGCCCTGCACCATCAGCTGCCCGACCAGCAGACGTTTCGACTGACTGACGATGCCGGCGGTGGGCGCGCGCACTTCGGTGCGCGAGAGATTCAGCAGGGCCTTGTCGCGCTGGACGCGGGCCGACAATATCGCCGGGTTTTCCTGCGCGCGTGAGCGCCCCGTCGACAGTGCCGCTCTGGCTTTCGCCGCATCGGCGCGCGCTGTCGCCAGCGTCGAACGCGCTTCAGCGAGCGCGTGCCGGGCCACGTCCAGCGCCACTTTCGTGGTGACACCCTTCTTCATCAGTTCCTGCTGGCGCCGGTATTCGTTCTCGAAAAACGCCACATCGGTCCTGGCCTTTTCGATATCGACATCGGACGTCGCGTAATTGGTTTCGAGCGTATCGAGGCGCGCCTCGGCGCTGGCGATGCTGGCTTCCGCTTCCGCCACCGCGAGCTGATAGGGTTCGGGATCGATGCGAAACAGCAGATCGCCCGCTTTCACGCGCTGGTTTTCGCGCACGGCGACCTCGACCACGCGCCCGCCAACTTCCGCGCTCACCGACACCTTGTCCTGATGGATATAGGCGTTATCGGTCGACGCGTAATGCGCGTTGAGAAAGTAATAAACGAGACTCGCAGCGATCAGCAGCGCCGGACCTGCCAGCATGATGGTTAAACGTCGCATGGATCGGGACAACGTATTTCTCCGGATGGGCAATCAAAGCAGGCCGCAGGCGCGGCGACTGCGGCTAGGTCGGTGTATGGGGTCGGCGCGCCAGGTTCTGGCGAATGCGGTCGAGTAAACGGCGCAGCTCATCCCGCTCCTCCGGGGTGACGCCGGCGAGCGCCAGCGCCATCACTTCGTGTCCCAGCGGCTGCAGATCCTCCAGCAACCGGCGCGCCTTATCGGTGAGAAACAGGCGCCAGACGCGGCGGTCGGCCGGATCCTGGCGGCGCTCGATCAGCTCCGCCTCCTGCATGCGGTCGACCATGCGGCACAGGGTGATCGGCTCGGTGTCGAGCAATTCCGCGAGATTGCCCTGATGGGTGCCCTCGTTGCGCCGCAGCATGGTGAGCACCTGCCATTGCGGCCGCGTCACGCCGATGCCGCGGGCGCGCTCGTCGAAGGCACGCCGTATGAGCCGGGAGGTGTCTGCAAGCATTGAACCGATATTGTCTTCCATGCCAGCAAATTAGTTGTCGTGCTTATCATTGTCAATGTAAGTAAATATCCGTAGGTGTTTCCCGGCACTGCCATATCGGTACTAATGGCTATACTTGCGCTCGATGTAATTGGAATAACGTTGACCGATGGGCTCGATGAAACAGAGCGTGTATGACTTCACCTGCACTTCGATAAACGGCGAAGCGATTGCGCTGGAGCGCTTCCGCGGCAAAACCGCCCTTATCGTCAATACCGCGAGTTACTGCGGGTTCACGCCGCAATTCAAAGGGCTTGAATACCTGTATCGCCGCTATCAGGAGCGCGGCTTCGTCGTGCTCGGCTTTCCCTGCAACCAGTTCGCGAATCAGGAGCCCTACGACAGCGAGCGCATCAGCGATTTCTGCATTCGCAACTACGCCGTGAGTTTCCCCATGTTCGCGAAGATCAAGGTGAATGGAAGCAGCGCCCATCCGCTATTCGAGTTTCTGAAGACGCAGGCGCCGGGCCTGTTCGGCAGCCGGACGATCAAATGGAACTTCACCAAATTCCTGGTCGATGCCGAGGGACAGGTGACGGGCCGTTACGGCACGACGACATTTCCACGCCGCCTGGCCAAGCACATCGAACGATTGTTGACGAAGTGATGTCCGCAAACTCATGAAGCAATCAATCGCCCGCCTGCTCGATCCGCTGGTGCCCGCCGACATCAAGGAATTCGCGCAGACCGAAGAACTGGCCAAGGCGCAGGCGCTGGTTTTTCTCATCCTGGTGAATCTGTCGACGTCGATCCTCTCGCTGATCGGCAGCCTGAGCCCCGATTTGCCGCCGGCCTTCACCAGCACCCAGGCGCGGCTGGGATTCACGTTTTGCGTGCTCAGTTACGGCCTCGCGTTATGGATATTCCAGCGCACTGTGCTTTTCAGCCTGAGCGCCAATATTTACGCGGCGACGGTCTATCTCACCCTCATGACCGTGGTTTTCACGCTTCCGGAAACCGAATCGATATTCTTCCTCATGCCGCTCTTCGCGCTGCCGCTGCTGGTCGCGCCGATCGTCAATCTCGCCTCCAGCCTGCTGTGGACGACGCTGGTGACGGTGACGCCGGTTTCCGTCAATCATCTGGGGCTGATCGCCGTTTCGCCGACGTTTTCCAGCACGTGGATGCTCGCCTGTTCGGGCATCTTTCTGACCATTTTCATCGGCAATGAATATCGCGAAGGCATGTCGCGCCGGCTCAACACCGAGCGCACCAAATTCGAATTCGCCGCCGCGCACGATGCGCTCACCGGCCTTGCCAACCGCGCCACCTTCGATCGGCGCCTGCGCGAAAGCATCGAGTTCTGCAAACTGCAGGGCACGCAGACGGTGCTCGCGTATATCGATCTCGACAAGTTCAAACTGATCAACGACACCTACGGACATCGGGCCGGCGACATCGTGCTGAGCACCATCGCCGATCGTCTGCGCCGCCACCTGCGCGGGCTCGATACCGTGGCGCGACTCGGCGGCGATGAATTCGCCATCCTCTTCGGTCAATGCAGCGCGGAGGATGCAGAACCGCTCATCGCGCGCATCACTGCCGCCATCGACGAGCCGATCAGAGTCTTCGATAACGAACTGCAGGTGACCTGCAGCATCGGCGTGGTGGTCTGCCCCGATGACGGCGTTCATCCCGAGCAGCTCGCGCACAAGGCGGACGAGCGCATGTACGCGGTAAAACGCAAAATCAGAATGCCCGACGATTCGCCAACATGAGTCTGCCCGCCATTGCCAGCTGCTTCGTGCTGCCGCCGGGCGACTGGAAAACCGTGTTCGATTGCCTGTGCGCAAATTTTCCCGCGATCGCCGCCGAACGCTGGCGCGACCGCTTTCTGCGCGGCCGCATTCTCGACGGCGACAGACAGCCGCTGGCGCTGGCGCAGGAATATCGCGCCGGCCTGCGCATTTATTATTTTCGCGAAGTGCCCGCTGAAAAATCGATTCCGTTTTTTGAATCGATCGTGCATGCCGATGCGGATCTGATCGTGGTCGACAAGCCGCATTTCCTGCCGGTCGCACCGGTCGGCGAATATGTCGAGCAAACGCTGCTGGCGCGCCTGATAAAACAGTTCGGCAGCGACGAAATCGCACCGCTGCATCGCATCGATCGCCACACCGCCGGCCTCGTTTTATTTTCGGTCCGGCGCAGCTCGCGCGCCGCTTATCAAAGCCTATTTCGCGATCGCGCCATCGAAAAAACCTACGAAGCCATCGCACCCGCGCTGCCGCACCTGCAATTTCCGATGACGCGGCGATCGCGCATCGTGCGCGGCGAACCGTTTTTTCGCTCCTGCGAAATCGAGGGCGAGGCCAACACGGAAACGCGCATCGACATCATCGATCGCAGCGGCGATGACTGGCACTACCGCCTGCATCCCGTCACCGGAAAAAAACATCAGCTACGTGTGCACATGGCCGCGCTCGGTGCACCGATTCGCAACGATGCGTTTTATCCCGTCGTGAACGACGCAGGGTTCGACGATCATTCGCGGCCACTGCAACTGCTCGCGCGCGAATTGCGCTTTATCGATCCGCTCACCGGCAGACCGCGCATTTTCACCAGCGCGCTTCATCTGAATGGCGCAGATTCAGCCGGTGCAGATTCGGCCGACAAGACAGCCCGTTAGACTGATCGCATACGGTTAGGCTGAAATCGTATATAGAAGCTACACTTGTGCGCACACCATTCAATGGGGATGCGCGAAGAATTTTTCGCTGTGACACCGACACCGATGCCCGCGCATCGAACATGAATGTGCAATCCCCTATTGCGGACATGATGTACCCACGATGAGAAACTTCACTCTGCTGCATCGGGATTTGTCGCTGCACTGGCGCATCGGTCTGGCGATCGCCATTTTCGCCGCCGCACTGTTACTGCGTTTTCTGATATTGCCGGTGAATGCCGGTTTCCGCTTCATCACTTTCTATCCCGCGACGGTTGCCGCGCTGTATTTCTGCGGCATCGGCCCCGGATTGCTCACCGCCGCGCTCAGCCTCGTTTCCGCATATTGTTTTTTTCCGGGTGAGCAGGATTTTTCGTATATCAGCCGCGATCACTTCATGATCGGCATGTATGTATTCGGCACCGTAACAATGGCGATCGTCGTGCGCCAGCTGCAAAAACACACGAAGGTACTGTGCGAAACGGTCGAGCAATTGCGCGATGGCGAAAATCTTTTCCGCTCGTTCATGGATAACAGCAACTTCATCGCCTTCATGAAAGATAGCGAAGGCCGTTATGTCTTTCTGAGCAGACAGTTCGAACGACATTTCGAATTGCCGCCGGGCGACTGGAATGGACGCACTGATTTCGATATTTTTCCGCGCGAAATCGCCCAGCAATTCGCCGACAACGATCGCGCGGTATTTGCCGCGGATCAACCCGTTTCCGTCGAGGAAGTCGCGGCGACACCGGGCGGCACCAAATCGTATTGGCTGAGCTGCAAATTCCCCTACCGCGACACCAAAGGCACGCGTTATATCGGCGGCATCGCCGTCGATATCACCGCGCGCAAAACCGCCGAAGGAAAAATCGAAAACCTCGCGTTCTACGATTCGCTCACGCATTTGCCCAATCGCCGTTTGTTGCTGGATCGCCTCGCGCACAGAATGCTCAACGCGCGCCGCCAGCAAGCGCTGTGCGCACTGCTCTTCATCGATCTCGATAATTTCAAAACCCTCAACGACACACGCGGTCACGGCCAGGGCGATGCACTGCTGCGACAAGTCGCGCAACGTTTGTCGCAAGCGGTGCGCAAGGGCGATACGCTGGCGCGACTCGGCGGCGACGAATTCGTGCTGCTGCTCGAAAATCTCGCACCCGATCCGATGCAGGCGGCGAGTCAGGCCGAAGTCGTGGTCGACAAGATTCTCGCGGCACTGCGCCTGCCCTATGACATCGACGATCACCAGTACAACATCACGCCGAGCATCGGCATCACGCTGCTCGGCGACAACGAGGAATCGGTGGAAGAGCCGCTGCGCCGCGCCGATCTTGCGATGTATCAGGCCAAATCTGCGGGCCGCAACACGTTTCGATTTTTCGATCCGCAATTGCAGACCGCAGTCATGGCGCGCTCGCTGCTCGAAGACGATTTGCGCGCGGCAATACACGACAGTCAATTGCATCTGCACTTTCAGGCACAGCTCGGGGCGGACAATACCCTGGTGGGCGCCGAAGTTTTATTGCGCTGGCGCCATCCACAGCGCGGCATGATTTCGCCGGCGGAATTCATTCCGGTCGCCGAAGAATCCGGTCTGATCCTGCCGCTGGGTCAGTGGGTGATCGACAATGCCTGTGCGCAGCTCGCATGCTGGAGCGCGCATCCTTCATTTGCGCAATTGAGCATCGCGGTGAATGTGAGTTCGCGGCAATTTCACCAGCACGATTTCGTCGAGCAGGTATTGAATGCCATCGAAACGACCGGCGCCAATCCGCAGCGTCTGAAACTCGAACTGACCGAAAGCCTGCTCGTCACCAATGTCGACGATGTCATTGCGAAGATGACCGCGTTGAAAGCGCGCGGGATCGGATTTTCGCTCGACGATTTCGGCACCGGTTATTCATCGCTCGCGTATCTGAAACGGCTGCCGCTCGATGAACTGAAAATCGATCAGAGTTTCGTGCGCGATACCTTGAGCGACGCCAACGATGCCGCGATTGTCACCACCATCATCAGCCTGGCCGAGCGTTTCGGTCTCGGCGTGATTGCCGAAGGTGTCGAAACCGAAGCGCAGCGTTCATTTCTCGCCGAACACGGCTGCAAAACCTATCAGGGCTATTTATTCAGCAAGCCGCTGCCGCTCGCCGAATTCGAACACTATGGCGAGACGTTGAGTGCATGTATCTAAAACTTGTTTTATAACAAACCGGCCACTATGATGAATTGCATCTCCACCCCATCGAACATCTGATATGAATTCTTCTGCAATCAAAAACGCGGCTGCCATTAAAGCCCTACGCGTACCGAGCCTGTGGCGAAAACCCACACGCACGGTCTTTTGCATGTAGAAAAATTATTCTCAATCGCAAAAAGGCCGCCTGATGACGGCCTTTTTTATTTCCCTTAAAAAAATCACTAAAGCCGTCGTTGAGCGCCACCAACCAGGAGCACACACCATGACGGCCACGAATGAAGCAGAACATTTTTTTCAACGAAGGCGACTCTCTACGTTGCTGAACATTAATTCGGGCTCGCTGCTCGTTATCATTGCGGCATTATTATTTGCCTGTAAAGGCACACTGATTAAATATATTTACGGCCTCGGTGCCAGCGTCGCCGATGTCATGATTCTGCGTTTATTATTTTCATTGCCGATTTATTTGTGGGTCGCACTGCGTCATCTGCCTAAATCTCGTCACCAGATGAGCGCGAGGCAATGGGCGGGTGTTGGGTTGTGCGGCGTGCTGGGTTATTACGTATCGAGCTACCTCGACATGCTCGGACTCCAGCACGTCAGCGTCGGACTTGAGCGCGTGATCCTGTACACCTATCCCGCGTTCGTTGTCGTATTTTCGATAATGCTGTTACGCAAACCGATTTCGCGCACGCTCTGCGTGTACATCGCTTTAATTTATTGCGGCCTGTTGCTGGTGTTTTATGCCGACTTGCAGGGGAGGCCATCGGCGTCGATCAGCGATATCACGAAGGGTTCGTTGTTCGTCCTTGGTGCAGCAATGATATTTGCTATGTATGTCATCGGCAGTGAGCACTACATGCGCACAATTTCGAGCGCGTTATTTACTGCGCTGATGATGATCGCAGCCGGCATGGCGATGACAACGCATTACGCGTTATTCGAATCGTTCACCCGCCTTGCACAATTACCACTCAATATTTATTTGTGGTGTGCATTCACTGCGCTGGTTTTCACCGTGTTGCCGGCATTCATGATGTCAGCCGGTGTACGCAAAGTAGGGTCGGCAACAGCCGGCGCTCTCGGCATGATCGGCCCCGTCGCAACGATGGGTATTGCTGCGGCGTTTCTCGGTGAATCACTCAGTGCGATACAGGTTATTGGTCTCGCCATTGTGATGACAGGGGTTTATCGCGTGCACAGCAAGCGAGCGTGAAAATTAAAGGCAGTCGCTGAGACTGCCTGGTTTTTGCAAAGCAAGTCGCCAACACGTAACTACGCAGGAATGTGACACACGGCCTCAATATTGTGACCGTCGGGATCCAGTACAAATGCGGCGTAATAATTCGGATGGTAATGAGGACGCACACCAGGCCCACCATTGTCACGACCGCCCGCCGCCACTGCCGCTTTATGGAATTTATCCACCAAAGCACGCGAAGAAACACGAAACGCGATATGCACGGGTGGATCGTTCGGAGTGCCTTGGGTTATGCAGAAATCCGGCTGTTCCGACTCTCCATAACCAGCCACATCCACACCGTCTTCCGAAAGCTCCATGAGAATTGAGCAACCAATAGGCCTTAGAGCCTCATTGTAAAAACTTTTACTTTGTTGAAAGTTACTTACAACTACACCTGTATGATCGATCATGATCGTTTCCTCCCTTGTGACGTTTGCGGTTAAATCAACTCACATGAATGAATACTCCAGAGTAAAAACCGCCTCTCGGCGGTTTTTTTTCGACGACGGTGATCAGTCGGCCTTGAGACCTTCGACCTGTATCTGCAGCTTCACCCCCATATCGAAGCCCATCTGCTGACCGTAATTCACACCGAAATCCGCGCGGTTGAATTCCGCCGACGCATCGGCGCCGCACATCTCTTTTTTCTTCATTGGATGCGTGATGCACTTGAAGCGGTTAATTTTCAGCGTCAGCGGCTTGGTTACGCCATGCAGGGTAAATTCACCCTGTGCCTCGGTTGGCACATCGCCATTGAATGCAGTGAATTTGCCTTTGTAGGTTGCCGTTGGATATTTTGCCACATCGAAAATATCTTCGCCTTTCGCGTGTGCATCCATTTTTTCATGACCGAAATTCACCGAATCGGTTTGAATGGTGACATCGATAGTGCCGGTTTTTGCTGCGCGATCGAGCACGACCTTGCCCGAGCTCTTGTTGAATTTTCCGCGCCAGACCGACAACCCGCCAAAATGATCGGCTTCGAAGCTGGGATACGTATGGCTTGGGTCGAGCTCATACGTCGCCGGCGCAGCATTGGCTCCGACAACAGCTGCGGCAAGTACCGTTCCCAATAATAATTTTTTCATATCGATTTTCTCCAAGTGAATGTTTCCGGATTTGACTGGCCTTCGGTAAAAAACAGTCGGTAAAAAACTTTCTGTGAATAAACTATCGGTAAAAATGAATCATCGCTGAAACAGAGTTTTTCGACGCAATTAATTCGCAGTGACGGCCTTGAATTTAATAACGACTTCATCGGCGAGAATATCGGTATCTTTCCATTCGCCTTCACCGATATTGAATGACGAACGCTTTATCGGTACCTGTCCCTCGAAAATCTGCGACTTGCCTTCCTGTCTGAACGCAACGGGCACCGAGACATCCACGGATTTGCCTTTAATGGCCAGCCTGCCCTGCACGGTCAACTTGCCGCTGCCCGCGGATCTGATGCCGGTGCTGACAAACGTTGCCTGCGGAAATTGCGCGCTGTTGAACCAGGTTTTCTTTTGCACCTCCTTGTTGTATTCGGGCTCGCCGAGATCGAAACTCGCCAGCGCCACCGCGACCTGCGCCTTGCCGCTTTCGGGACTGGCGGGATCGAGATCGATGGTGCCGCTGATATTGCGGAAATTCGCGGGAACCTCGACGCCTTCCTGCTTGAACGTCACCGTCACCGAACTCTTACCCGAATCGATCGGCGCTGCGAATACCTGCGTAACGCCCACCACTCCATTGACAACACACAAGGCGATTAAATAGTTAACGATCTTCATACAGTCACTCCCTCTCTACGTTGTGAATAGACTTACCACGGCAACATTCGTTTCAAAATATTCACGCGATCGATCAGCTGGTGTTTGATGACGGCGAGCACATGCACCGATACCAGCGCCGCAAGTCCCATATTCAGAAAGTAATGCGCGGCTTTCAAAAGCGGTTTCAACTCGGGATTCGGACCCATCAGCACCGGCAGCGGAAACACACCGAGATAAACCACTTTGTATCCCGACGACAAACTATAAAAATAACCGGACAGTGGTACCGCAAACATCAGCACATATAAACCGAAGTGTCCGAGCTCCGCGCCGATGCGCTCCCATTTCGGCATCGTCGCCGGCAGCGGCGGCGCCTTATGCGTCAGCCGCCACAGCACGCGCGCCGTCGCGAATCCGAGCACCGTCACACCCATCCATTTATGCCAGTTGAAATACTTCAGTTTTGTCGGCGTGATTCCGGGCATATCCACCATCGTCAGGCCGAGAAAAAATGTCGCGATAATCAACAGTGCAAGGAACCAGTGCAGAGCGATTGCGGTGTAGGTGTAACGGGTGGGCGCGGTCATGGATATCTCCTTTTTATTTTTCGGATGATTACAGTATTTCCACCGCCTGCTCGAATGTCAGCCGCGGCCCGCGCGGATAAGTCGAATTTTCGCCGGCGTAACCGATATTGATCAGGAAATTGGATCGATAGCCGCTCTGCACAAAAAATTCGGCATCGACCTTCGCATTATCGAAACCCGACATCGGTCCGCAATCGAGCCCCAGTGCGCGCGCTGCGAGAATCAGATACGCGCCCTGCATCGAGCTGTTGCGAAACGCCGTTTCCGCCGCCCATTCCGGTTTATCGCGATACATCTCGCGCGCGTTTGCATTCGCCGGAAACAGCACGGGAAGCTGCTCGTAAAATTCGGGATCGCTGGCGACGATCACGGTGAGCGGCGCCGTCATCATTTTTTCCACATTACCCGCTGCCAGTGCCGGGCGCAAACGCTCTCTGGCTGCCTCGCTCGTTACGAACACGAAACGCGCGGGACTGGTATTCATACTCGTCGGCGCCCATTTCACGGTGTCGTATAAACGCTGCAATGTTTTCGTATCGATCGTGCGATCCTGCCATTTCGTGTGCGTACGCGCGCCGGTGAACAGTTGCGCGAGCGCGTTGTCGTCGAGCGGTTGTTTCAACAATGTCTGTGCGTTCATTTTTGTCTCCAGTATCCACTGTGTGCCGTAGGGGCGAACCTGTGTGTTCGCCCTGGACGCGGCGCGTTGAACAATCAGGGCGGACACGCAGGTCCGCCCCCACGATGATTAATGCCCGGGTGATTAATGCCGCAATGCGGGCAGATCGAACCACAATACTTCGCTGTCGCTCGCCAGTTGCAATGGTGGATTGGCTTCTTCGACCACTGCAATCGCATCGCCGATATTCAGCTTCATTTCGCCGATCGCTGCGCTGCCATGCACCACCTGCAGAAAGCCGATGCGATCGCTCGCAAGCGGTAATTCATGTTTACCTTCGCCGCGCACACGAGCCACACGTGCATCCTGATGAAGGTGAATCGTACCCGGCGTGCGATCGCCGCTGGCAATCCAGGTGAGGCCGTCGCGCTGCTCGATGGTTTTCTGCTCGTACGAGGGCGGCAGCCCCATTTGCGCAGGCCTGATCCAGATTTGCAGCAGTCGCAGATCCTTATCCGCCGAGGCATTGAATTCGCTGTGCGCGATACCGCGACCCGCCGTCATACGTTGCACTTCACCGACGCGAATTTCTTCGGTGTGACCGATGCTGTCGCGATGCGCGATGGTGCCGTCGATCATGTACGTGAGAATTTCCATATCGCGATGCGGATGCGTACCGAAACCGCCGCCGCCGCGAATCACATCGTCGTTGATCACGCGCAGCACCGACACGCCCATGCGCTCGGCATCGAAAAAATCGCCGAAGGAAAACGTGTGATAGCTTTCGAGCCAGTCGATGCGGGTATAACCGCGACGCTCTTTCGGATATGGAATCAGCATGATCGATCTCCCTGCATCCGGCGCTGCCCGCATCGATGTGCGACCCGCGCCGGCATGAACGAAATGTATGAGGAAAATGTAGGCCTTTCCCGAGCCGGGAAAAAGCGATAAGTTTTGATCTTCCCGTTCAAAATTTTCGATCAAGATGAATCAGCAAGCGCTCACCCTCGACGCCCTGCGCGTTATCGAAACGATCGCGCGCCGCGGCAGCTTTGCCGCAGCCGCAGCCGAGTTACATCGCGTGACATCGGCGGTGTCGTACACGGTGCAGAAACTCGAAGAGGATCTGGATATCGCGATCTTCGATCGCTCGGGTCATCGCGCGAAGCTGACCGCAGCGGGAAAAATGCTGGTCGAGCGCGGACGCGATCTGCTCGCGGCGTCGAGTCAGCTGGTGGAGGATGCGCGCACGATCGCCGGAGGCTGGGAGCCGCAGCTCGCGATCGCGATCGATCAGGTCTATCCCGAGCAATTGCTGCTGCCGCTCATCGCGCGCTTTTACGATATGCAGGACGCGCAGAATGCAAACACCAATGTGCGCGTTCTCGCCGAAGTGCTGGCCGGGCCGTGGGATGCGCTCGAATCGGGGCGCGCCGATATCGCCATCGGCTCGGCGCAGATCGCGCTGCCGAAACTATTTCGCCGCAGGAAGATTGGCAGTGTCGGTTTTATCTATGTCGCAGCGCCCGCGCACCCCGTGTTCGCAGCCGACGCGGCGACACTTGATCCGGAAAATTATCGCGGCATCGCGATTGCCGATACGGCGCGTCAGCGTCCGGCGCACAGCGTACGCCTGGGCTTGCGGCAGCCGACGCTGACCGTGAGCAGTTTCGCGGCAAAGATTGCCGCGCTCGAAGCCGGTCTCGGCGTCGGCACCGTCCCGGCCGTCCTGGCGCGCGATGCGCTGGCACGCGGCACGCTGAAGCAGATTCCGGTCGAGCACGACGCCGATCGCGCGGAACTGTACCTGGCGTGGCGCATCGATCCGAACGGACGCGCGAAACAGTGGTTCCTGCAACAGTTGCCGAAATTATTCGCCGCGCTCGGCGATTGCTGAGAGGCTTTTGATATTGAATCGTGCCGCCCGAATCCTGCCGGGCGTTAACGACAGACGGCAGCTCAATGATGTGGGCGATAGCTATCGCGCAATACGGCGAGTTCTGCGAGCGCTTCCGGCGTGCGTGCCTCCGCTTCGATTTCCGCGGCGAGATCGTCGAACGCGCCGGGCTGGTCGGACTGCATGAGCACGTCGAGCAGCTGCAACTTGAGATCGATGCGCGCCGGATCGCGAACCAGCGCCTCGCGCAGCAGTCCTTCTGCCTCTCCGTAACGACCGAACGCCACGAATACACCGGCGCTGATGCTGGCATCGACGGGATCGTCGCTGCCGCCCACCAGCTGCGGCGCAGGCTCGCGCGCAAGCGATGAATGATCGGGCGCCCCGGACGTTTCAAGAGATAAAGGCAGCTCGTCGATCTCCAGCTCGATGGCATCGCGCACGCTGGTGATGCCGGCGGACACCGGCGCGACGGGCGCGCGCAGGGCGGTCGCCGTCTGCCCTCTGTCATCGTCGAAAGCCGGCGCATCGCCCGCGGGAATCGCGCTCAACCGGCGCTGCGGCCAGAAATGTTCGCGCACCGCCCAGGTCACGGCGCCACCGATCCCGAGCCAGTACAGCAGATGCACCCACCACGGCGTATGCGCCCTGCCCTGACCCTGAAAGTCCGCGGCATTGACCTGACTGATGACCGATCCCGTGCCCGGCGCCAGCTCCGCAGCGGGAGACTGCGTCGCGCCGCGTAACGCCGCCACGGTGGTGCGCTGCTGCTGCATTTGCAGGATCAGCTCGTTCAGTTGCGATTCGAGCTGCTGCAGCCGTTTTTCCGACTGCGCAAGGTTCTCGTTGAGCGCGGCGACATTCCCGGTCAGATCGCTGACCCGGGCTTTCAGTGCGGTGTTTTCCTCAACCAGCGCCGGAGCCGGTGCGTCGCTCGCTGTCTCGCTCACGGGTACGGAGGCGGCAGCGGCCAGCTGCGCCGCCGGCTCCGCGACCGGCAGGTCGGTTGCGGCCGCCGCGATCTGCGCAGCCTCGGGCAACACGATCGTCACCCCTTCCTTCAGCAGGTTCGGATTGCCGTTGATGAATGCCGCGGAATTGCCGGCCAGAATGGCTGCCATGACCTGCTCGACGGGCGCCTGCGCCTGCATGCGGCTGGCGATGCGCCACAGGCTGTCGCCGCGGCGGATGGTGTACTGCCCGTCGCGAATGGCGTTTTCGCTAGCCGACACCGGCGCCGGACGGCGCGCCGAAGCCGGCTTTTCCGCTGCCGACGCTGCCACGGAGGATTCGCCGCGGGTCGCAGCGGGCGGCGGAGAGACGGGCGCCGTCGCCGCGACCGCCTGCGTCGGCGGATCGAGCAGCACGGTGAATTCGCGCACGAGCTGACCCTGCGGCCAGCGCAGATTCAGGACGAAATTGAGATAGGGCTCGGCGATGGACTCGCGCGTCGAAACACGCACATAAGCCTGGCCATTCCTGACGACGGGCTCGATTTTGAGCTGGCTGTGCAGGTAGCTGTAATCGACGCCCATCGCGCCATAATCGTCGGGCGACGCCAGCTGCACCTTGAGCTGATCGATGCTCAGTTCGCCGAGATGGTTGAGCGGAATTTCGGCCTGCAGGGGAGCGCCGAGAAAGGACTGCAGATGGATCTCGCCGACACCGATCGCGGCTGCTTCCGTGCTCAAACCCGACAGCAGCGAAGCAGCGATGCAAAGTGATAGCAGTTTGCGACGATGACCTGGCATACACGATATCCTCGGAAATCGCTCCGCGCGGCGAAGCGAAAGTTTGATCTGGTTCACATAATGATGGCTAGTATAAGTGCTATTGCCAATTTCGCCTTCTGCCGGCCGCTTTATTGAAAGAGATAGTCTTATTGAAAGGAATAGCGAGCGCTTATTGGAAGGCGAACGTGCATTGAATGGAATGGTGCGCGCGAGGGATTCCATCGGCGGAAAATCGTCAGTACCGGATCCGGCATGGCGCCGCTAGTCGCAGTCGACCACCGCCAGGCTGATGCAATCCCGGCCGGCCCGTTTGCTCTCGTACAGCGCCTTATCCGCCGCCCGCAGCAGCGCGAAGGAATCGTCGCCATGATCCGGATACAACGCCACGCCGGCGGAAATGGTGACGGTTTCGTTGGGCGCGCCGGTGACGCGGAGCGTCTTGACCGTGGCGCGAAGCCGCTCGGCCCGCTCCCGCGCCAGCTCGACACCGGCGCCCGCCATCAGAATGACGAATTCCTCCCCGCCCATGCGGCAGGCCATGTCGCTTTTGCGCACCTCGCTCTGCAGCACATGGGAAATCGCCACCAGCACCTCGTCGCCGACATCGTGTCCGAAGCGGTCGTTGAAGGACTTGAAGTGATCGACATCGATGACGATGACCGCAAACGACTGCCCACCGCGCTCCCATAGCGCCATCAGATGCGACATCTGCTGGAACATGTAGCGCCGGTTGAACAGCCCGGTCAGAGGATCGCTGAGCGATTGTTCGCGCAGCTGCTCGCGCAGCATCAGGTTGTTGTAGGCCAGCGCGATGTGGTCGACCAGCGCGCGCAGCATCTGATCGAGGCGCTCGTCGATCAGGGTTTCACCGGTCCAGAAAGGGTATGGTTTCAACAGCACCAGCACACCGATGCTCTGACCGCGCGATTGCAGCGCTGCCATCAGCACATAATTCGAATTGCAGCGCACCGTCGGCAGCATCGCCTGCTCTTCCGGGGAATCGGGAAACAGACGCCCCAGCTGCAGCGCGAACAGCGCCTCGGAGGGCGGCATCCAGTCGGTATCGATACCGCACCCCCACGACGCGCCGAGCTGATGCAGCTGATCGCCGCGCCATTCGAGCAGGGCGCCGCCAACCGCCTGAAACAGATCGGCGCAGCTGCGCTCCACCACGGCCAGCAATTCGGCGTGGGTATCGCAGCAATGCAACTGATCGCTCAACAGATTGAGGCGGGTAATGTCTTCGTTTTGCCGTTCGAGTTCTTCGAGATAACGATTGAGATTTTCGTTGCTGGTGCGCAGCTCGTGCTGCATGTATTCGCGGATGACGACCTGCTGCGCCAGCTCGCTATTGCTGACCTCCAGTTCACGCGTGCGCTCTTCGATCCGCTGCTCCAGTTCGCGATTGAGCTGCTGATAGCGCGCCTCGCTCTCCAGCAATTGTCGATGCCGCTTGCGCACGAAAAACCACACCACTAACAGCACGACGGAATAAATCAGTCCCGCGATACCGAAAGCTACGGATTGCGATGCGTCGGTCCATTGCTCAAACCATGCAAACACGATGGCTCGCCTCTCCCTTTTTTTGACTGCCTTCGATATTGCGCATGAGCAGCGAACACATCTCAAACGCAACCAATTAACCATGTTAGATCAAGCACCGCCTTTCACCCCGATTACAGGCAAAAATTACAGAGCTTTAACCAAACACGAGGGTTTAAAGCAAAGATATAGCCAAAGCGAGTAAAATCGCAGCGCAGCAAGTCCAAATGAATCAGGTATGCCGACTTGTGCACATTCTTCTGGATAACTGCAGCGAGGATTTACAATGAAACGCCAAAAAATTCCATCGATTGCCACTCAGCATTTTTTGAATTTTCTGCGCTACATCATCATCGCACTGACACTGACACATGCGGCCGGCAGTCATGCGGAAAATTCTACTGTCGTCGTCAATCAGCTTATCGATCGTGTCGGCAGCGAACTCGATCAGCTGTACAAGGCCAAGCGCATCGGAGAGCGCGCCGCGATCGAACAGATGATCCGCAGCGAAATACTTCCACATATCGATCAGCAATATCTCGCGCGTCGCGTCTATCGCCAGTTCTGGCAGCAACTCGCTCAGGCAGGCAGACAGCAGGACGCCCAGCAGCGCGTGATCGATTCGATCGTCAAAACGTATGCGGTCGCACTGTCGAGTTATTCCGGCGACAAACTCAGCGTCATCAGCGTGAAGGAAGACGGCAATAAAAGCCACGCGCGCACGCGCATTCGCCGGCCGAATGGCGAGACCATTCAGGTCGATTTCATGATGAGCAACAACTCCGGCACGTGGCTTATCAACAATATGGTGGTCGACGGTATCGATGCGAGTCTCACCATTCACAACGCCATCAAGCCGATCTGGGAACAACAGGGAATGGAAGCGGGTTTGAATGCCGTGCGCGAAAATGCCGACACGCCCGACCGGGATAAAAGCGGCGCCGGAAAAAAATAAACCCGATCGAGCCGCCATTCCCGCGCAGTGGAATGATTGAACACCGCTGATCGGAATCCCGTCGGTTACCGGTGTTCGGGGGAGGATGTGTCGCGCTGCAGCAGCGACAGATTTTCCCCGCGCTGATACATCGTGTGTCCGCCAGCGGACGCGGTATCGGACGCGCGCCTTAGCGCGGTCGTTTCGTGATGCACGAGCACCGCGAGCAATGTCTCGTTATTGCGGAACGGTCTCACCTGCACGAGAAAATGCTGCACCTTGCCGCCGCGGTTCACGGTGTACTCGTAATCGATCGACGCCTCGCTCCCGCTCAAAATTGCGCGCACCGCCTGCTGTGCCCGCGCGGTGATGGGGCGACTGTTTTCGTCACCGTCGTTTATTTCAAAAAAATTCTCCGGCCGTTCCTCGCCGCGATAATGCCGCTTTCTGCTGTTCACCCAGGTTCGATTGGCGACGACCAGCTGTCCTTCGCTATCGATCACCATGATCTGCATGGGTAGCGCATCGACCAGATCGCGCACCAGACTGCGGGCCTGCTCCAGCGAATACTGTGCATTGAGATGCACGCTCACATCCTGCATCGCACCCAGCATGCGCTCCGCATTGCCGGATTCGTCGGTGAGCAGTCGACCGATCCAGTGCACATGCCTGTCGATGCCCTCGCGACCCGGAAAACTCACGATCAGATCGATCGTGGGTTCGGCTTCGGTGCAATTGACGATGGATTGCACGAGCGCCATGCGATCGCGCGGCTTCAATTTGTCGAGCAGGTATTTTTTGTACTCATGCGCAGGGCAGTCCTCCATTTCCAGCATCGCCACCGCGCGCGGTGAAAAATGCATTGCGCCCTGATCGTAATCGAAACCCCAGTCGCCGAAGCCGGCGATTTCGTGCGCCACCTGCAGGCGCGCCGCTTCTTCGGCGGAAATCTTCTGCGTCTGCTTCAAGCCGGTGATGTCACGCGCGAGAATACTGATGCCGTTTGCCGCAGCGGAGGCGGTGATGCCAAGCCAGCATTGCTGCGGCGCAAAATAATATTCGCAGTACTGCGTGTTTTTTTCTTCCATGGCGCGGCGGATCAGAATCGATGCCGGCTCTCCGGGCTGAAACGGAAAAATTTCCCAGAGACTGCGGCCTGTCGCGTGAGGGCGTTCGAGACGGGCACTCAGCTGTTCGCCGCTCTGATTGGCGAAACGGATCGTCCAGTTGTTGTCGACCGCAAACGACGCATCGTCGATATGGTTGAGCAGGCTCGTCAGCTGGGCCATGCTGGAACTGATCGTCTGCTGCAGATTGATACTGTCGGTGACATCGCACGAAATGCAGATCACATGCGCGTCACCCTGCTGCGGCGTCCGCACCAGCGTAAACGTGTTGACCCAGGTACGGCGATCTCCCGTCAGGATGCGGCAGCTGCCTTCGAATTGTGAGTGCCCGCGCGTCAATGCCTGATGCCACGCCGCCGACAGCGGTTTCTGATGTTCCGCGCCCCAGAGTGAAAACCAGTTTTTGCCGACTATCTGCCCGGCACTTTCCGCGCCGATCAGTTTCAGTCCCGGTGCGTTGATCGAAAGAATGGAGCCGTCGGTTCCCAACACCTTGATGCAGTCGCGACTGGCGTCGAGAATCGATTCGATCGTGGTGGAGAGGATATCCAGGCGGGACTGGACGGCATTGGCGTCGACGCGCTGCTGCATGTCGCGGGCGATAAAGCGGCCGACCACCGCGGCGAGCACGGTGAGAAGCAGCAGCGACATCTGTTCGGACCTGCTGAGAATGGCGGCACCGCCGAGCATCAACTGCCACAGCATGACACCGCACAGCGCCAGCGCACCGATCACGCCGGCCGTGTAAATGCCGCGCAATGCCACGCCGGTCATGACGATGGCGGCCGTCCACGCGACCATGCCGGGAAGGTGGAGATCCATGCCGATCAGGACAATGCCCAGAATCGCCGCGGGAAGCGCGAGGCCCACCGCGACGCTCGCCGGCAGCTGCGATGCGGACGCGGGATTCAACTCCAGTATTCGGCGCAAGGAATTCAGTGGCATACGGTCAGACGCAACGTCGGGATGGAAATCGTTGAAGGTGGAAAGAGTCTAGAGCAGCGGGCGCGACCTCTCCATTCGATGGCGTACCCAGATGGCGAGGGCGCAGTCGTCGCGCGAAAATGCTTTCAGCGCTCGTAACGGCTGTAGTCGAGAATGCCCCACTCGATGAGTTCGAGGTTGCGATAGGTATTGAGCGCCCAGTCGCCCTCCTGCCAGAAACGCGCGCCGTTGCGCGAGACGGCGAACCGCGCCGCCACCGCGCGGTAATCCGCGGCATTGCGGATATTCGCCAGACTGCGCGCCAGCCGCGGCAGATCGTCCTCGTGCACGACCCAGAATGCATTGGGATACGCGCCCACGATGCCGGGCACCACGCTCAGCGTATCGCGCGCCGGCCGCCGCCGGTTCTGCGTGGACATCGGCATGGCGACATTGCTGCGATCGTCGTTATGAATCAGCGTGAAAATGCGATCGGGTTCATTGCGGATAATCACGCGCAGCAAAATCGTTTCGGGCAGCCGCGCGACGGCGGCACCGCGTAATTTCGCCACTTTCTGTAGCGCAGCCTGCAAGGGTTCCGCCAGCTCCGCATCGGCCAGATCATGGCGATGCGACAACGCCGGGCCGAGACGCGCACGCAGCAGATCGAAAAATTCGCGCTGCGGATTTTTGCTGCGGTAATGAATGCCGCTCTCGCGCTGGTACGCATCCGTTTTGCGATAAACCGAATCCCGGAATTTCGCGCTCACGCCCTGATACCAGGCATTGCGTGTTTTCTCGCGCGCGGATTTCGGCAGAAATTGCAGAAAATTGGTTTCGCTCTCCATGCGTAAAAAATCCAGGTAGACCCGCGTCAGCAATTGCTGGTCCGTATCTCCATACACATCGAATCCCGCCGCGAGCAGATAATACAAGCGCTCGAATAGCGGGTAATCGAGCACCCACGCCGTTCCCGGCATGGGCTCGACAAATCCCGGCACGACGCTGGCGCTGTCGACATGACGAAAGACTGTGAGCGCCGCATTGCGACCGCTCTGATTTCCGCCCTGACCATTCCAGATCAGGTCGAGCGTTGCCGCCGGCGGATTCGGAAATTTTTCCGTCAGATAGTGTTCTCTCGCCGCGACATATTCCGCCTGCAGATCTGCATATTTTTTCCATCCGGAAGCCGGCGACCGGTTTTCCGGTTCGTCCGGCAGCGATAAACCATTGCTCGCGCGCGCCAGAAAATCGCTGTCGACCATCGCCTCGCTATCCGGACTGATGAACATCACCCAGAACTGATCCTGCACGACATCGAGCGCGAGCCAGTCGCGGAAAGCCGGACCCTTCACCACCGCTGCCATAAAAAAATACGCATCGTCGAGCAAAAATCGATACCGCACCTGCAGCGGTATTGCCGCGAAAGTGACGAAAGGATTTGCGGAAATATCCGCCGCATAATGCGGCAACGCTTTCACCGCGTAATCGGACTGCAAAAATAACTGCTGCCAGCGCTGCATGCGTTGCAGGTTCAGCGCGTAGGGCAAATGCGTCTTTGCGGCGATCGTGGCGCGATGCGGTTGCAGACGATAATAAACGCGCTTTACCTGCGGGTCGTCGAACGGCTTTCGCGTTGCAATCACATCGACCGGATCGCCGGGCGCCGTACGCGAACGCACCAATCGAAAAAACTCTCTGGTATCGCTGTTGCTGAAATAGATATCGGCGAGAAACAGATGTTCGTAGATGTAGCGCGCCATCAACTGCGAGCGGGCATCGTTGCGATTCAGAAATCGCTCCCATTCGGCGATCTCTTTCTGGGCCGCCGACGATAATGGCGGCGCCGCGGCAATATTTGCTCCAGCCTCCAGCCAGCGCGTGATGCGGGTGAATTCATCGTCGCTCAGTGCAGGCAGTCCGTAGGGCATTCCATGCAGCGGACGCTCTTTCGCATAGCGGTCGAAATCGTCGTTCGACGGACAAAAGGCTTTGCGGTTGCGCGATGTATCGAGCGCCGCCGGCAATCGGCCATCGGGCAAGGGGTGTTCGGCCTTGAGCGTGAGCATGCGATGCAGCAAGCTGTTGCCCAGATCATTCTGCGCGTCGCGCTCGCCTGTATTGAGAACGGGAAAAAAGTGTCTGGCGCGCCATGCGTCGGTCGACTGCGCGCCGGCCGGCACATCGATAAACAGCCGCGTCGGCTCGGCCGCCGTCTTGCGCTTGCTGTCGTACACCAGCGCGCGAGTTGCGCCGCGCTGCAAGCCCTCGGGTGAATCGAGCGTTAATTGACAGGGCGCGTCATAACCGGCGTGGCACACGACGCAACGCTTGTCGAAAATGGGTTTGATATCGCGATAAAACTCCGGCGCCGACACGACTGGCGTGATCGGCTCGATCGCAACCGGCGCAACAATTGCGGGCGGCGTTTCAACAGTGAAATGGCGCGTCTGCCAGATCGCCGCGACGACCAGTGCAATGAGCACCATCGATATCGCACCGAACCGCCACCATTTATGCATACGTCACCCACCCTCTCGCAGCGCGCAGACTACCGTGTGAACCGGCATTGCGCCAGATTGGCGCGCGGGCGATGACGATCCGGTTTGTCTCGTCCGCACACCGCGCTTTTTGCGGAAAATGACGAAGGTCTGAAAGAGTCGGGGAAGGGTCGGGCTGAAATGAAAACGGCCCCGAACGGGGCCGCTTTATCGAACAAGAATCCGCTTACGCGGCTTTGCGGCGGGCGACGCCGACCAGACCGATCAATCCGGAGCCCAGCAGCCACACACCCGCCGGTACCGGCACTTCGGAAACGGTCGCGGTAAATGCCGATGGCGTACTGCCACTATCGAACACCAGCACGCCGCCCGTCGTCACGACGTCTTCCAGCGCCCACTGCAAAAAGCTCGCGCTGCCAAACTGTGGCTCGAGCGCGGAAGCCATATCCCACGGCGCTGACAGAGGTCCGTTGAGCAGATCCCGCCCTTCGAGGCTTGCGCGTGAAAAACCAATGACGCCATAGTCGCTATTGATGAAGTAACGTGTCTCTGTAATGAAATTGAAAACGCCCAACGGCTCGATGTAGATCGAAACGCTGAGATTGTCGTTGCTCAGACCACCATCGTAGGCAGTAATGGTCGAGGTGTCGGCCGTGGCAGTAATGACGAAATAGGCGTTTTCGAAGGCGGCATCACCCAAAGACCCGCTGCCCTCGCCGGTGTGAATGGTGGTCACCAGCGCGGCCGATGCCTGCATCGCTGTCGACAGCAGCAATACGGGCGCAATTTTTTTCAGCGCGGATAAGAATATCTTTTTCATGGTATGGCTCCTGAGTTGGACGAATGCCTTGCGGCGCTCCTGTCGGCAGCACGAATTCGCGCTGCGCGCTTATTGATCTTCAAACCGATAGCGTCGAGCTGAAGCACGCTTCAGGCCAAAAACGCAATCTTCTTGCCCATCAGAAACTAACGCGACTTCCCCTGCGCCAGATTGCGCGCGAGTGTAAGTTTCTCCGACACAAAATACCGGACGACGAACCGTGCGCGCGATAAATCGTGCATGTGGTGGTTGCAGCAACGACTGGCGGATGCAGCAACGACTACAGCACCGCCGCCAGGTTGCCCTTCGATTCGAGCCATTCCTTGCGGTCGCCTGCACGCTTCCTGGCCAGCAGCATATCCATCAACTGCAGCGTGTCATCGCCCGACTCCACGGTCAGCCGCACCAGCCGGCGCGTATTGGGGTCCATGACAGTTTCGCGCAGCTGCAGAGGATTCATTTCGCCCAGCCCCTTGAAGCGCGTGACCTGAACCTTGCCGCGTTTATTTTCCGCCGCGATGCGATCGAGAATGCCCTGCTTTTCGGCTTCGTCGAGCGCGTAGAAAACCTCCTTGCCCAGATCGATGCGAAACAGCGGTGGCATCGCCACATAGACATGGCCAGCCTGTACGAGCGTTTTGAAATGCCGCACGAACAACGCGCACAACAGCGTCGCGATATGCGCACCGTCCGAATCGGCGTCGGCGAGAATGCAAACCTTGTGATAGCGCAGACCTTCGAGCGAATCGGAGCCCGGATCAACGCCGATGGCGACGGAAATATCGTGCACTTCCTGCGAAGCGAGCACTTCCATCACATCGACTTCCCAGGTATTCAGAATTTTTCCGCGCAACGGCAGGATCGCCTGAAATTCGCGATCGCGCGCCTGCTTCGCCGAACCGCCCGCGGAATCGCCTTCCACCAGAAACAATTCGCCGCGCTCGATTTCACTGCCCGAGCAATCGGCCAGCTTTCCCGGCAGCGCAGGACCCGCCGTCACTTTCTTGCGCGCGACCTGCTTGGATTTTCGTAAACGCGTTTGCGCGCTGCTGATACACAACTCCGCCAGCTTTTCCGCTTCCTCGGTGTGCTGGTTGAGCCAGAGACTGAACGCATCCTTGGTTACACCCGCGACGAACACCGCCGCTTCGCGCGAGGTCAAACGCTCCTTGGTCTGCCCGGAGAATTGCGCATCCTGCATTTTCGAACTCAGCACATACGCGCATTTATCCCAGATATCGTCGGGCGCGAGCTTGATGCCGCGCGGCAATAAATTGCGGAATTCGCAAAACTCACGCATCGCATCGAGCAGACCCGAGCGCAATCCGTTCACATGCGTACCGCCCTGCGCGGTCGGAATCAGATTCACATACGATTCGGTAATCAGCTCGCCGCCTTCGGGCAGCCACTGCACCGCCCAGTCCACCGCTTCGCGATCGCTTTTGAAACTGCCGACGAAGGGAGTGGCGGGAAGTACGTCGAATTCCTGCGTCGCCGCGCGCAGATAATCCTGCAGGCCGTCTTCGTAAAACCATTCGTCGCGCTCGCCGGTGGTTTCGTCGGTGAACGTAACCCGCAATTTCGGACACAGCACCGCTTTCGCGCGCAGCACGTGACGCAAACGCGTCGCGGAAAATTTCGGTGACTCGAAATATTTCGGATCGGGAAGAAATCGCACGCTCGTTCCCGTTTCGCGTTTGCCGCAGGTGCCGATGCTTTCGAGATCGCTGGCTTTGTCGCCGTTCGCGAATCCCATGCGATAGATCTGGCCGTCGCGGCGAATGGTGACTTCGAGCGTTTTCGATAATGCATTGACGACCGACACACCCACGCCGTGCAAGCCGCCGGAAAACTGATAATTCTGATTCGAAAACTTTCCGCCCGCGTGCAGCGTGCACAAAATGACTTCGACGCCGGGCTTTCCCTGCTCCGGATGGATATCGACCGGCATACCGCGACCGTTATCGGTACACGTCAGCGAATTATCCTTGTGCAGAACCACATCGATCTGATTGCAATATCCGCCGAGCGCCTCATCGACGCTGTTATCGATCACTTCCTGCGCCAGATGGTTCGGCCGCGAAGTATCGGTGTACATCCCCGGGCGTTTGCGCACGGGATCAAGACCGGTGAGAACTTCAATACTTTCCGCGTTATAGGTTTTCGACATGTATTTCTCGGTTGTTTTGAATGCTGTTGAAGAGTGGAGTGACGAACAGCGGCCTGATCAGAGATGCCTTAAACGAATGGCGACTGCAGAAACTTCACGATATCGGGCAGAAAGCGCTCGAAGCCCTGAAACGAATGATCGCCGCCATTTTCGATCGTTTGTCTGCAACCGGCGTAGTAATCGACCGCCTCGCGATAATCGAGCACTTCATCGCCCGTCTGGGCAAGCAGCCAGTATTTTTCCGGCTGCGTCAATTGCGCCGGCACCATCGACGCTAACGCAGCGATATCGCGCTGATCCAGCGTAAATCGCCGCCCGGTATAGGGATTCACCATCTCGCCGCCGCTGTCGCGAATATGCCTTTCCATACGCAGATGCGGGCGCACCGACGGATTGATCAATACCGCGCGCAAACCGTGGCGCTCTGCCAGCGAAGTCGCATAAAAGCCGCCCATCGAACTGCCCAATATACCGACGGTGGAATGTTTTTCGCGCGCCAGCACGATCGCTTTTTCGGCGACGGCGATCGCCCGATGCGGCTCCTCCGGCAATTCCGGCACCACGCATTCAAGTGGCAGCTGACCGGCCCCGATGAACCGCACGAGCTGCTGCGCCTTTACCGAGCGCGGCGAGCTTAAAAAACCATGCAGATAAACCAGTATGGCGTCCGACATGCGCTGGCGATTCTCGTGAGAAAACGGAGGCAACTCTACTGCGCGTTCATCGGTCTTGCAATTTGCGCCGGCGATTTCCTTGCGCCGCTGTCTTTATTTCAATCCGGACAATCAGACTGGAGTTTCGGTGCTGTGTATGCGACCACGCAATTGCGGCCGGCTGCTTTCGCGCGATACAGCGCCGTGTCGACACATTCGATCCAGCGATTGTGATCGGTAAATTCCGCGGTCAGTTCAGCGACACCGAAACTCGCGGTGACGCGCATGTCGCCGAGCGGATGGTAGGCCAGTATCGCGCGCAGACGCTCGGCGGCGTCGATCGCTTCGGCGAGTGTCGTGTCGGGCATGAGCACCGCGAATTCCTCGCCGCCATAACGCGCCGCGCGATCGATTTCACGCACGTTCGCGCGCATCAGATCGGCGAATTTGCGAATGACTTCGTCACCCGCTGCGTGGCCGCCGCGATCGTTGATCGATTTGAAATAATCGATATCGGCCAGAATGATCGCGGCCGGTGTTCGCTGACGCTGACCGCGTGCGAATTCTTCGGCGACCAGCGATTCCCAGTGCATGCGATTGAGCAAACCGGACAAGCCGTCATGCTTGCTCAGGTGATCGAGCTTGTCGCGCTGCTGCGACAGATGCTTCGACAATTGATAGGTGAGAATGCCGATCGCCACCGGGTAAAGCGTGATCAGCGGCAGCGTCGCGAATACATTGAGCAACGACGATGTCGGCTGCCAGTGCATGCCCACCAGTGCTATCCCGAGAATGGCGCCGATGCCATGCGCGATGGCACCGCGCCACAGCAATCCCGCACCACCCACGCCGGCATTGCTCATCGACGTCATCGCTGCGACCGCGGCACTCGGCAGAATGTTGAAATGCATGACGGGTATCCACAGGCCAACGAGGATGTTGTCGACCATCAGGGTAACTATGGGAGCCTGGCGCCGATTCTGCGATCTCGATTCGATCTGATAGGCAAGATGCGGCCAGATAAAACTGTGGAACAGCGACAGGCACCACCACTTCAGTGACGCGTTCAACTCGTACAACACCGAGCCGACCGTAATGGCAGCCAGCGCGCCGACGATGCCGCGTGCCAGATAAATGCGCCGAATCAGCGTTAAACCGCGACGTGGCTGCGCCGCTGTGAGAAAGGACATCGATTGGATGACTGCGATTGAATGACATTCACAGTGTAGGCAGGATGCGCCGCTAAAGCGAAATAACCGACGAAAAATGGGGCGAAATTCCCCGGGGAATAATTCCTAGTAACCGCTGGCGGTCAGATCGACATCGAAGTCGATGGCGGTGACGCGCTCGACGCGCGTGTCGACGCGACCGTCGTCATGCAGATCGAACCAGCGATAGCCGGGCAGCTCAGTGTCGACGCAGAAATCCGCGCTATTCGGAGCGAATTGCACACAGGTGGAGGGTGAGGTCAGCACATGGACGCCGTTGCGGCGAATTTCCCTGCGCTGATGCACATGGCCCGATAACACCACGCGCACCTGCGGAAACTCATCGATGATCGACCAGAAGCGCTCCGCGTTCGCCACTACCTGCTCATCGAGCCACGCACAGCCAACCGGCAATAGATGGTGATGCACGCAAATCAGCGCATGATGGCGCGGTGCATCGCGCAAGCAGCTGCGCAATGCCACCAGTTCCGCATCGTCGAGATACCCGCCAACCTCGCCCGGCACCGCAGAATTCAAAGCGATGACCTGCCAGTTTCCGAGCATGAGATTGCGCGGCATCAGCATGTCCCCGCCCACGGCACGGCGCATCATTACCGCATCGTCGTGATTGCCCGGCAACCAGCACGTGTGCGCGCCGAGGTCGCGGGTGGCATTGAAAAATCGCCGGTATGCAGCGGCGCTGCCCTGATCGGATAAATCGCCCGTCGCCAGCGTGATGTCGATATGGGGCTGCTGCGCGCGCACCAGCTCCAGGATCGCCGCCAGGCTGCAATCGGTATCCACATTCAGCAAACGCGAACCGACCCGCTCGCCCAGATGGCAATCGGTAATTTGCACAACGCGCAATGGCGCATGCCGATGCATCGTCATTGCGGGATCAGACGTTGTGGCAGCAGACATTGTCGTATCAGACGTTGTGGTATGAGTGGTCACAGCCGATTCACTTGATCGAAAACTGCTTAATTTATAACCGTCAAAAGGGTGTCACGCCAGCGAACAGGTAACAATATAGTTGGTCAGAGTTCACAAAACTCCGACAAAGAACGATCGGTCGGCACACCGTGTTGCAGACAATGGCTCAGCCACTCGCCGAGAAAACGATTCCACTGCGCTTTTTCATCCGGCTGGTGCATGGCGGGATTCGGATAATCGTAGTGCGGCAATACGCGCTGCAAATGCGCGAACGCAATAACTTCGGCCATTTGTGCATCGTGATAAACACGTACGCTGACATTTGATGCCAGTGTGGGAATGGCCGTGTGCGCCTGTTCGATATCGATAAATGTTGTGTAGGGGCTGCGCTGTGTGACATTGATGCGCATCTGCAGTTCGCCGATGACAAAGCAGCGATCATCCTCGCTGAATGCGTGCAGCAATCGCTGCAATCGCCAGTAATTCGCTTCGCACTCTGCCTGCGCAGCGGAAAGATCGACGCAATAACGCGGCCTTGTTCCGGCCTTTATCTGGAGGGCGCGCGTTTGCAGGGCATGAGGAAAATGTACCGCCATTGAAATTTAACCGCCACTTTGCTACCTGAAAAAACATTACAACATTTTCGAAATTTGTATGGCTACGGTTTCAAGCCTAACACAGCTTGCCACTATTTCCTGTGGGACAAGAATTACAGTCGATGCATCTTTTTACAAATGCAACTCTCATGCTCAAGACAATATGCTTCCAGGATCGCCGATTTGTTACACTGCTTCGCCGCTGAATTCGACGCCGCGGACGACAACTCCACATATTCCGTACATCAAATAAGAAGGGTTTCGCATGAACAGGCTTTCGCGTTTCCGACTCACCGCATTGAGTGCCGCACTGTGCACGACGCTATTTGCCGGTACGCACGCTCATGCCGATACATTGCGCGATATCTATGAGCTTGCGGTAAAAAACGATGCCCGATTAAAAGCGGCCGAAGCGACGTATGAGGCGAATCTCGAAACCGAGCAGCAAGCCAGATCGCGCCTGCTGCCGCAAATCAGCGGTGACGCGAGTTACGGCAAAATCGATCGCGATCAGGATAGCGTATCGCTGACCGACATAACGACGGTGCCACCCGCAATAGGCGACGTCAACACGCAAACCGACACCACCAACAAAAGCTGGGGTGTTAGCCTGACGCAGCCACTGATCGATCTGCCTTCGTGGTTTTCATTCAGAAGCGGGCGCGTTATCAGCGAGCAGGCAAAGGCACAATTCAGCGCTGACCAGCAGGATTTAATCGTGCGCGTGGCCGATGCGTATTTCACCGTGCTGCGCCGCTGGGACAATTTGCAGGTGGCCATCGCGCAGGAACGCGCCGATAAACGCCAGCTCGATCAGGCACAGCAGCGTTTCGATGTCGGTCTCGTGGCAATCACCGACGTGCACGAAGCACGTGCGGCCTACGATTCGAGTTACGCACAGCGCCTGACCGAAGAAGGCGCACTCGCCAGCGCGTACGAAATGCTCAGCATATTCACCGGACAACCGCATGCGAATCTGTCGCTGCTCGACAAGGAATTTCCTGTCGTCGAACCAGCGCCGAACGATCGCGCCGAATGGGTCAGTTTTGCGCTCAACGATAATTACTCGCTGAAAGCTGCGCGTTTCGCGATGGAAGCAGCGCAGGACAATGCGACGGCGAAACGCTGGGAGCATGCGCCAAAACTTACCGGCAGCCTGAGTTACAAACACGAAGATGTGAGCGGCAGTCAGGATACCAATCCCACATCGCTGTTGAGTTTTCCGCCCGACGCCGAGACCGACACGAAATCCGCGATGCTGCATTTGACAGTGCCGATTTACAGCGGCGGTTTTACGAGCTCCGCGCAACGGCAGGCCACGGCGCAATATAACGCCGCGCTCGAGCGCAAAATCGACACCGAGCGCACCGTCATTCAAAGTACGCGCGCGCAACACATCGCCGCCAATACCGACGTGCAACGCGTGAAAGCGCGCGCGCAATCGATTATTTCTGCGCAGAGCGCGCTCGATGCAACCCTGGCCGGCTACGACGTCGGAACGCGCAATATTGTCGACGTCCTGCAGACACAGCGGGTATTTTTTGCAGCGCAACGCGATTACGCCAATGCGCGTTACGACTACGTTCTCGATATGCTGCGCCTGAAACAGGTCGCCGGCACGCTGAACCCGCAGGACATCAACGATCTGAATAACTGGCTGGTTGCACCCGATTCACCGAAAGCGAGTACTTATACGCTCAGGGAAGAAGAAAGTGCGG
This sequence comes from uncultured Verrucomicrobiaceae bacterium, assembly GCA_964631955.1. GTDB lineage: Bacteria > Pseudomonadota > Gammaproteobacteria > Pseudomonadales > CAMLJR01 > CAMLJR01. Next base: position 79,291 of record CAZWBA010000002.1, read on the forward strand.
GTGGAAAATAATAAAACGCAGCGCATTTACCTTAATGCATGGCGTGCATCGTAACGATCGACACATGCTTCATGACTGCAGATAAATCTCAATTTCACCCATCAGTTTTTCCAGCGCCCCGCGGTTCGCCGCAACCACATTTTTAGCGGCGCTGCCGCGCCGCGCGCGCAATTCGATACTAGCCGCCAATTCGATCAATGCCGTCGCCAGCTCATCGGCATCGCGAACGACGCCCAGCGCGTCGTCGCGCTGCAGCAATAATGAAATTTCACGAAAATTGAAATCGCTCGGCCCTGTCAGAATCGGCACACCCCACGCAGCAGGCTCCAGCGTGTTGTGACCGCCGCGCGCAATCAAACTGCCGCCGACGAATGCGCTATCCGCACAGCCGTACAGAAACAACAATTCGCCCATCGTGTCGCCGAGCAAAACCGCGGTGTTGTCGGCAATGGTCGATGCAGTCGATCGGCGCGCGAACAGGAAATCGTTTTTTTCGATGAGCGCCGCCACATCGTTGAAACGTTCGGGATGACGCGGCACCAGAATCAGCAGCGCCCTGCCGAATTGTGCGGGCAATTTCGGAGCTGCACGCAACTGGCGATGCGCCTGCAGCACTATTTCATCCTCACCCGCGTGCGTGCTCGCGGCGATCCAGATAAATCGCTCTTCGCCACGCCACTCACACCGAGTCTTAGCGGCGCGCGCAATCAAATCCGCATCGAGCGCGATATCGAATTTGATACTGCCCGAGACGACGAGATTCTGCGGCGGCAATCCCAGTTGCACAAAACGTGCGCCATCCTCCGCATTTTGCGCGACAACTTTACTCAATGCGCGCAACATCGGCGTCGTTATCGCCGAAAAGCGACGATAACCGCGCGCCGATTTTTCCGACAGCCGCGCATTCGCAAGCACGATCGGAATATTTCGCGCGGCACAGGCATGTATCGTGTTCGGCCACAATTCGGTTTCGATAATGATCAGCAACCGCGGCTGCACGCGCTGCAAAAACCGCGCAATGCAATGCGGCACATCGTAGGGCGCATACACATGAAACACCGTCCCGCCGAATAACGCCTGCACACGCTCCGAACCTGTCGGCGTCATCGTCGTCACTATCAGCGGCGTATCGGGATGGCGCTGCCGCAACACACGCACGAGCGGCGCCGCGGCGATCACTTCGCCAACCGACACTGCATGTATCCAGATACCGCTGGACGGGAATTCCTGCGTGAAGCAACCGAAACGCTCGCCGATGCGCCGACGATATGCGGGAGCGCGCCGACCGCGCCACCACAGGCGCGCGACGATGCCGGGCAGCGACAAATAAAACAGGACGGTATAGAGCAGACGAGCCATTGGTACGCGCAAGATTCCGGGAGAGTGAACAGGACTCGCGCATGTTACTTGATAACGAAGGTCGCCGATAACGCGACACCGATCAGTGATCGTGTGACACCGACACTGCGGCGAAGGGCATTTATTACCCGACGTTTTGGCTGCGCGTTATACTGCGCGCCACTTTCGTCTTCGCGGGAATCAGCTTTTGTTCGAATTCGACGTAGACATTGCCATTATCGGCGGCGGCATCGGCGGCTTGTGGCTGCTCAACCGATTGCGTTCGCGCGGCTACAACGCCGTGTTATTCGAACAGGATGCGCTGGGCAGTCATCAGAGCGTGAATTCGCAGGGCATGATTCACGGCGGTATCAAATATGCGCTGAGCGGAGCGCTGACCGGATCATCGGAAGCCATCGCCGACATGCCCGCGCACTGGCGCCGCTGCCTGGCCGGCGAAGGCGATGTCGATCTGCGCGGCGCCAATGTTCTCAGCGATCATTTCTATTTATGGTCGACCGATACCATCGCCTCGCGCCTCACGTCTTTTTTTGCCAGCAAGCTCACGCGCGGTCGCGTCGATAATGTCGGCACTGAAGAGCGTCATCCGATATTTCAGGATCCTGCATTTCGCGGCAATGTGTATCGACTGGTCGATCTGGTGCTCGACGTACCGTCGGTATTGGCCAGGCTCGCCGCCAATGCGCGCGGCTGCATTTATCACATCGATGGCGAAAGTCTCGCATTCGAGCGCGATGCGCGCGGCAAAGTCACCTCGTTAGTCGCCAATTGCGGCGCCGATTCGATTCGCTGCAACGCGCAGGCATTCGTATTCAGCGCAGGTGCCGGCAACGCGACGCTGCTGACACAAGTCGGCTGCAAAAAACCGGAGATGCAGCGACGCCCACTGCATCAGGTGCTGGTGAAACACAGTTATCCGCATGCGCTTTATGCGCACTGCACCGGTGCGAATCCTTCGCCGCGCCTGACGATTTCCAGTCACCGGTTACGCGACGGACAATGGGCGTGGTATCTCGGCGGCGATCTTGCGACCGAGGGCGTCGACATGAGCGATGCGCAATTGATCGATGCCGCAAGAGCCGAATTGCGCGATTTATTTCCGTGGGTGAATTTCGGCCCCGCTTCGCTCAATGAAAAATCGCAGTGGGCAACGCTGCGCATCGATCGCGCCGAACCGAAACAGAAAGGTCTCGTCAAACCCGACAAGGCTTTTGCGGGACTGGCAGAGCAGCACGCCAATATCATCGTCGCCTGGCCGACCAAGCTGACATTGGCGCCGAATATGGCCGATGAGGTCGAAGCGCTTTTAAATGGCGCAGCCCTCATGAATATAAAAGGCACGACACCACCGCTTCCCCCCGCCTGCGCCGATTTGCCGGCGCCGCGCATCGCCAGACCGTGCTGGGAACTGGCATTTAATTAGAGGTGCTGTCTTGAGCGGCGAAGAAATAAATCTGCGCACACTGCGCCGGCAATTCGGAAGCACCGGATTGCATTTGAGCCCGCTCGGTCTGGGCACCGTCAAACTCGGCCGCAATACCGGCGTCAAATATCCGGACCGTTTTCAGATTCCCGACGATGCAGCCGCAGCAAATTTAATTGCGCATGCGCGCGAACTCGGCATCAATCTGATCGATACCGCGCCCGCTTACGGAACCAGCGAGGAGCGTCTGGGCAATTTATTACGCGGTCAGCGCGATGACTGGGTGATCTGCACCAAGGTCGGCGAAGAATTCGACAATGGCGAATCGCATTTCGATTTCAGCGCCGCGCATACGCGCTTGAGCATCGAGCGCAGCTTGCGGCGCCTGCAAACCGATTATCTCGACATCGTACTGATTCATTCCGATGGCAACGATTTATCGATCATCGAGCACGGCGAAGCGCTCGCCACACTGGCGCGCTGCAAGCAGGAAGGACTGATCCGCGCCTATGGCATGTCGACGAAAACCGTGAGTGGAGGCATTGCGGCAGCGCAACATAGTGACGCTGTTATGGCGACCTACAACAGTGGATACACCGACGAGCGGCCCGTGCTCGATTTTTGCCATCGCCATCGCAGGGGCGTATTGATCAAAAAAGCTTTCGCGTCGGGCCATGCCATCGATACCGCCGCTGCCTTGCGCGATGTGCTCGTGCAACCCGGTGTCACCAGCGTCATCATCGGCACCATCAATCCACAGCATCTGCAGCAGAATGCTACCGTTGCATTCAGCATCAATTCAGACTCCGGCAACTAACCTCCTGACAGAGCTGCTTCGCCGATGCCTATCGAAGCGTATCGGATCCATGCAGCTGTGTTCTACATGTAACTGCGCGTGTTGCTACATGTAACTGTGCGAACCCCGCGTCAGGAATAGCCAGGAGAATAGCGATGAAAACCGGCAGAACCACTCGCAGTGCTGACACGATGCGCGCTTTCGCGGTGCTCATGATTGCACTCGCCAAAGGCGCCGACACCAATCGGCCCCGGGCCTCTCGACACATACCGCGCATGAAACCGCGCACGCCATTGCAGGCGCCTTCGCGCGATGCATCTTTCTCAACCTCTTACGGGAATATCACCATGCCGTCTTCACGTAAATCACGCATCTTCGCAACCGGATTCATGACCGCTGCGTTACTCGCCGGCTGTACCACAACCGATCCCAATACCGGCGAACAGAAAATGTCGCGCACGAGCAGAGATGCAGGAATAGGCGCCGTTGCCGGAGCCGTTCTCGGCGCTGCCGTCTCCAGTAAAAGCGATCGCGGCAAGGGCGCCCTGATCGGCGCTGCCGCAGGTGGCGGCATTGGCGCGGCCATCGGTCATCGCGCCGACAAACAGGAAGCGGAGCTGCGCAAGCAACTGGAAAATTCCGGTGTGGAGGTACAGCGTCAGGGCGACACGATCAATCTCGTCGTACCGAATGCCATCAGCTTCGCGACGGACAGCGCGCAATTGACATCGGATTTTTATGGCCCGCTCAACGATGTGGCCGCTTCACTGAAAAACTATCCTGACACCACCGTCCAGATCGTCGGCCACACCGATAGCACCGGTGCAGCGGCCTACAATCAGCAGTTATCTGTGAATCGCGCAAACGCAGTGGTGGTTTATCTGTCGGCACAGGGTGTGGCGAAAGAGCGCATGCAGGCCGTCGGCATGGGATCGAGCCAGCCGATCGCCGACAACAAGACCACAGCAGGACGCGCGCAGAATCGGCGCGTCGAAATCAAAATCATTCCGCGCGAAACACCACAGAATGGCTGAGACCCAGCGATAAATGAAAACGGACGCCGCTGCGTCCGTTTTCATTTCCGCATCCGATTCATTGCACACATCTGCCGGGCTCCAATAACCACGCACGCGGATTGTGTTCAAAACCGATTCGCGGGTAGTACTCGTTGGCCGCCGGCGCCGCAAGTAAAATAATTTTGCACAGCGGCCCCAGCTGACGCTGCGTCACATCGATGAGCTGCCTGCCGATACCGCTGCGCTGATAGGCGACATCGACCGCCAGATCGGCGAGATAACACGCGTAATGCCAATCGGTCAGCGAACGCGAAATGCCAATCAGCTTGTCGCCATCCCACGCTGTCGCCATGATGTCGGCATTGATGATCATGCCGCGCAGACATTCATCATTATCGAGCGGGCGACGCTCGCCCAAAGTGGAACGCGCGAGCACGTCGCGAAATTGTTCCAGCGTGATGACGCGATCGACTGCATAGCTCATTGCTGTCATATCTTTTCCAAAAAATGTCCAAAAAAAATGCCACTTGAGCGTTGCATGGCGATCCTTACAATGGCTGGAAGGTTACAATAGTCGACCATAACAATGAGGCCAAGCATTACCGTGGAAAAAGTGATCGAACGCACCATGTATGCATCGCGCTGGTTATTGGCGCCGATTTATCTGGGACTCAGCCTGAGCCTGCTGGCTCTCGGTCTGAAATTTTTCCAGGATCTGGTTCATACCGCACCGCATCTCTTCGAAGTCACCGAAGCCGATCTGGTATTGCGAATACTGTCGCTCATCGATCTTGCGCTCGTCGGTGGCCTGATTGTGATGGTGATGTTATCGAGCTATGAAAATTTCGTCTCGCGGCTGGATATCGGCGAGTCCGCGGAGAAGCTCAGCTGGCTCGGCAAAATGGATTCAGCCAGTCTGAAAAACAAAGTGGCGTCATCGATTGTCGCCATCTCGTCGATCCATCTGCTCAAGATTTTCATGGATGCATCGAAATATTCGACCGAATATCTGCAATGGTACGTCATCATTCACATGACCTTTGTCGCTTCTGCCTTTGCCATGGGCTATCTCGACAAAATAACCCGCCACTGACTCGGCATTTATCGTGGACGCTGGAACTAACGTTGCGCTGATCATTGCAGCGCTGTTGCTCGTTCTGCTCAATGGTTTTTTCGTTGCTGCGGAATTCGGACTGGTTAAGTTACGGCAGACGCGCGTCCGCGCCATCGCCAAAACTTTCGGCTGGCGCGGACGCATGCTCGCGCGCGTGCATCGACATCTCGATGCGTATCTTTCCGCCTGCCAGCTCGGCATCACGCTCGCTTCACTGGGTCTCGGCTGGATCGGCGAGCCCGCCTTTGCGCGGTTGCTCGAACCTTTGTTCGCAGTTGCCGGCATCGACGATGAAAAAATCGTTCACGGCATTTCGTTCTTCATCGCTTTCGTCAGTATTTCGTTTTTACACATCGTGGTCGGCGAGCTCGCGCCGAAATCGATGGCGATTCGCAATCCGGAAAGCATTGCATTGTGGACCGCACCGCCGCTCTACGGTTTCTACTGGCTCATGTATCCGGCGATCTGGTTTTTGAATCATAGCGCGGCAGCCCTGTTGCGACGCGCCGGTTTGAATTCCGGCGTCGATCATGATGCACATTATTCGATTGAAGAACTGAAACTGATTTTGCGCAGCAGTCGCGCCGACGATCAGGTTACCGACAATGAATGGCGCGTACTGGCGCAGGCGCTCGATTTTCGCAATCTCGAAGTCGCCGATCTTCTGCGCCCCTTCGGTGAAGCCATCACGCTGCGTCAGGATGCAACGCTCGCCGAAAACCTCGACCGTATTGTGCAATATCGCTTCAGTCGCTACCCGTTGCTCAACGACAAGGGTGAAGTTATCGGCATCGTGCACTTGAAAGATTTATTCATGGCGCAACATAAAGGTGTGCTGCCGGAGGATCTGGCCGAGATCGCGCATCCGGTGCCTTTCGTCGCCGCCGATTTGCCCGCAACGGAATTGTTTCGCCGCTTTCAGGAAGGCATGCCGCATTTTGCCGTGGCCAATTACGATGACGGCAGACCCCAGGGTTTTCTCACGCTCGATAATTTGCTGGGCGCGCTCGTCGGTGAAATTCGCGATGAATTCCGTCGCACCAGCAATGACTGGATAAAACTCGATGACGGTTCGGTCATGGGTAAAGGCAGCCTGCCGATTTTCACGCTCGAGCGCACGCTGGGAATCGATATCGAAAGCGAAAATGCCGAAACGGTCGGCGGGCTCGTGCTGTGGAAGCTGGGCGAATTGCCGAAGGAAGGACAACGCATCGAGTTCGATCGCTTCGATGTCGTCGTGAAAAAAATGAGCGGACCGCGCATCGTGCTCGTGCGTGTCTATCCGCACGCCGACAGCGGCGATTTATTTGGCGACTGACATCAGGCTTTTAAAAAAATAATATCCCACACGCCATGCCCCAAACGTTCGCCGCGCTGTTCGAATTTCGTTTTCGGACGATGATCGGGGCGCAGCGAATAGTCCTGCTCCACACCGTTGCGAAAATTCTGTGCGGCTTTCATCACCGCGAGAATATGTTCGGCGTAGTCCTGCCAGTCCGTCGCCGCATGCAAAACACCGCCCGGCTTTAATTTGCGATGCAGCAGCTGCACGAATTCGGGCTGAATCAGACGGCGTTTGTGATGACGCTTCTTGTGCCACGGATCGGGAAAAAATATCTGAACCGCATCGAGACTGGCGTCGGCGATACATTGCTGCAGAACCTCGACGGCATCGTCGCAATACACGCGGATATTATCGACGCCCGCATCGGCCATATCGTGCAGCAGTTTGCCCACGCCAGGGCGATGCACTTCGATACCGATGAAATTTTTCCCGGGCGCCGCCTGCGCCATCTGCAGCAGCGAACCGCCCATGCCGAAACCGATTTCCAGCACGGTCGGCGCATCGCGTCCGAAAGCCTGTTCGATATTCAAAAGACCGTTTTCGCGCAAGAGGCCTTTTTGCGGCCAATGCAACTCCAGCCCCTGCTGCTGCGCTGGCGTCATGCGACCCTGCCGTAAAACAAAACTGCGAATCCGGCGCGCGAATGTATTGTCGGCGTTTTCGCTCATGCTGCTTTCCAGCTCCATGCAGCCACCGCCAATAGAATCCAGCCGATGAGAAAGGCAACTCCGCCGAGCGGTGTAATCGCACCGAGCCAGCGCACACCGCTAATTGCCAGCACGTACAAGCTGCCGCTGAAAACGATGATACCGGCTGTGAACGACAGCGCACTCCAGCGCAGAACGGCGCTTTGCGGCAACTGCAGCATCAACAGCGCAACGCCGAACAATGCCAGCGTGTGGTAGAAGTGATACTGCACACCCGTCTGATATACCGCGAGCATGTCGACAGTGAGTTTTTGTTTCAGCCCGTGCGCGCCGAATGCACCCAGTGCTACGGCAAGAAAACCGTTAACGGCTGCGATCAGTAAATATATTTTGCTCATGCTGCGAACTCGTTGAAAAACAAAAGCCGCCCGTAGGCGGCTTGTATTGTAAAAGCATTATTTACGTTTAAGCCAACAGCAGCGCCTTCACTTTATTCATCGCATTTTTTTCGAGCTGACGAATGCGCTCAGCCGATACGCCGTATTTGTCGGCGAGATCGTGCAATGTCGCCTTGCTCTCACCCAGCCAGCGCGCGTGAAGAATATCGCGGCTGCGCTCGTCGAGTTTTTCCAGCGCGACCGACAAATCGGCGTTGCTGTTCTCCTCCCAATCGCTCTCTTCGAGCTGTAATGCAGGATCGGCGCTGCGATCTTCGAGATAGTGAATCGGCGCAACCGCATCGTCATCGTCGTCGATACCGACATCGAAATTCATGTCGCTCGCCGCAAGACGGCCTTCCATTTGCCGCACCTCGGCAACCTCGACCCCGAGATCGCGCGCGACCGCATGCGCCTCGTCATTGCTCAGCCAGGCGAGACGTTTTTTCTGACTGCGCAGATTGAAGAACAATTTACGCTGCGCTTTGGTGGTCGCGATTTTCACGATGCGCCAGTTGCGCAGAATGAATTCGTGCATTTCGGCCTTGATCCAGTGCACAGCGAACGAAACGAGGCGCACGCCCTTTTCAGGGTTGAAGCGCTTCACGGCTTTCATCAGGCCGACATTGCCTTCCTGGATCAGATCGCCCAGCGGCAGGCCATACCCCATGTAGGTTTTGGCGATATGCACGACGAAGCGCAGGTGCGCCATGATCAGTTCGCGTGCGGCCTCGACATTGCCGTTGTAATACAGTTCTTCAGCCAGTTCCCGCTCGCGTTCGGCGCTGAGCAGCGGCACGCTGCTGACGGCCTGCGTGTAGGCGGTGAGATTGCCACCCGGCACCAGCGGCTGAACCGGCATCAAGCTGAGAGTGGTCATCATTGTCCTCCAGGGTTGTACAGTCGATGAGCGTCCACGACGGGACGGCTATCGGATCCCAAGTCCGCATGCATATTAGCACTCGCGGTTTTAGAGTGCTAACCCTCGGGAAGTTCAATTGGCGATAAGCTCGGCACCGCAAATGAATGCGATTTTTGAGTGCGGCACGCAACCAAATCCATTGTCTAGCGCGGCTCGATCGCACCGAGATGGCGCCGCACCGAACCCCAGGCGCCGCACCAGCCGAGTATCGAGCCGATCAGCAGGAGTCCTGCGATCTGCGCAGCACCCAGACCGGCGAGGGCAAAATCCGAGCGGTAGAGCGACACCAGCTCCGCGACAGGGTTGCCGAGCCAGGCGAGGCTTGCAGCCAGCATCGCCCACGCCGCCAGCCCGCCGCCGAGCCCGAACCACAACCCCGTATACAGGAACGGGCGGCGCACGAACGCATTGGTGCCACCCACCAGCTTGACGACCACGATCTCATTGCGGCGGCTTTCAATGGCAAGCCGGATCGTGTTGCTGATGACCAGAATGACTCCGAGGCCCAGCATGGCCGCCAGCGCCAGCGCGATACTTCGCCCCACATTCAACAGCGCATACAGCCGCTGCACCCATTCCAGATCGAGCACTGCGCGTTCCACCCCCGGCAGCGTCCTGATCTGCTCGAACAGCGCCTGAACGCCGGCGGCGCTCCCGCTGCCGTTCAACAGGTCGCCGGCTACCAGCGGCCGCACCGAAATGACTGCGGGCAGCGGATTGCTGTCGAGGTGATCGATCGCCTCGCCAAAACCCGACAGGCTGCGGAACTCAGCCAGCGCCTGCTCGCGCGCGATATATTCCGCATGCACCACGCCAGGCAACTGCGCAATGCGCTGCTGCAGCGCAACTCCGGCGGGCTCATCGAGACTGTCCTGCAGGAAAACCGAGATTTGCGGCGCGCCATCCCAGCGCCCGCCAAGCTGTGACAGATTGTCGAGCAGCAGATAGAAACCGCCCGGCAGCGCCAGCGCGATGCCGATCATGAACCACGTCGCGAGACTGCCGACGGGATTGCGCAACAGCCGCATCAGGCTATCGCGCGCCACCTGACGATGATGCAGCCAATACGCAGCGAAGCGATCGCGCGAGCTGATACGGCGTGGACTGGCGGCGGACTTTCTCACTTCGGCGCGCATTAGCCTTTCGCCCCCCTGTACACGTGCGGATAGGAAGACTCAGCCATGATCGCGCTCCGCGGCGATGCCGTCGTCGTCACCGCCGTCGTCAGTGCGGACACCGACGCCACGCACCAGCTCGCCGTCATGAAGCATCAGCATGCGATGCGGCATGCGCGCAATGAGCGTTAAATCATGGCTGGCCACGAGCACGGTAACGCCGACCTGATTGAATTGTTCGAACAGATGCATGACATCGCGCGCAAGCTCGGGGTCGAGATTTCCGGTCGGCTCATCGGCCAGCAAAATCGGCGGCTTGTGCACCACCGCGCGCGCAATCCCCACCCGCTGCTGCTCGCCACCCGACAGCGTTTGCGGATTCATTTTTTCCTTGCCGAGCAGGCCGACCTTGTCGAGCGCGGCGCGCACACGCCGACCGATCTCGTTCGGCTGATAGCCGAGAATCATGAGCGGCAGCGCAACGTTGTCGTACACGCTGCGATCGAACAGCAATTGATGATTCTGGAACACGACGCCGATTTCGCGGCGCAGATAGGGAATTTTGCGGGCCGGAAGTTTTTCGAATTTATGACCGTTGACGATGATGCGCCCGCTCGTCGGCCGCTCCATCATCATGATCAGCTTCAGCAGCGTGCTTTTTCCAGCGCCGCTGCGACCGGTCAGAAACACCATCTCGCCGCGCGGAATTGCAAAACTCACTTCCCTGAGCGCTTCAAAACCACCGGGATAACGCTTGGTTACTCGTTCGAATTCGATCACTGCGCGTCTCTGCGTTGGTTACCACAAATTATTCATGAATCGATTCATTCCGCTTTCGTCCGCGCAGAGCCTTCTCGCACCGCTTGCGGCCTATTCGCGTTGAACCTATTCGCGCTGAAACAGCGCCGAAATAAATTCATCGGCATCGAAAGGACGCAAATCATCGATCTGCTCACCGACTCCGATAAATCGAATCGGCAAACTGCTTTGTCGGCTGATCGCGAAAATAATTCCGCCCTTCGCCGTGCCATCGAGTTTAGTCAACGCAATGCCGCTGACGCCAACGGCCTCCTGAAAATGCTTCACCTGTGCGAGTGCATTCTGTCCCGTGCCCGCATCAAGCACGAGCAACACTTCGTGCGGCGCAGCGTCGTCGAGCTTGCGCATCACGCGTACGATTTTTTTCAGCTCTTCCATCAGATTATCTTTATTGTGCAGACGTCCCGCCGTATCGGCGATGAGCACATCAATACCGCGCGATTGCGCCGCCTGCAGCGCATCGAATAACACCGATGCCGAATCCGCGCCCGTGTGCTGCGCGATCACCGGCACATTATTGCGCTCGCCCCACACCTGCAACTGCTCGACCGCCGCCGCGCGAAACGTATCGCCCGCCGCAAGCATCACCGATTTGCCTTCGCCCTGATAACGTTTGGCCAATTTGCCGATCGTCGTGGTTTTGCCGACACCGTTCACACCGACCATCAGAATCACATATGGCTTGCGCGCGGTATCGATCACGAGCGGCACAGTGCAGGGCGCGATGAGTGCTTTCAACTCTTCCTGCAGGGCGCGATACAGCGCATCGGCATCGCTCAACTCCTTGCGTGAAACGCGTCTGGTCAGATTGCCGATGATGTATTGCGTCGCCTCGATACCGACATCGGCCATGAGCAACTGCATTTCGAGTTCTTCGAACAACTCGTCGTCGATAACTTTTTTGCCGAGAAAAAGATTGCCGACGCCTTCGGAAAACGAGGTGCTCGTGCGGCGCAGGCCGGCTTTGAGACGCGAAAAGAAATTGGTTTTTTGTTCGGGAGGTGCTGCAGCAGCTTCGGGCGGATTTTTTTCGGCGAGCGGTGCGGCATCCTCTGTGCGCACCGACGCATCCTTGTCCGCCCCGATTTTAAAACGATCAAACAAACCGACCTTCTGCCCGGAGACCACTGGCTCCTCGGGTAGAGGCGGCGAGGAAACGGCGGCCGATTCCTCCGCTTCGTTTTCCGGCTGACTCTTATCTTTACGGAAACGGTCAAAAAACTTCATTGGCGCCCAACAAAAAAAATCATGTAGAGTGAGGCGAAGTGTTGTACACAAGCACCGCGTAACGAGCGCGTATCCTACCATTGCGCATCATTGATTTGTTGAATGACCTCCACCCGCAAACACCCCGGCAAATCCATCGAACCCGACGGCGAATTACGCATCATCGGCGGTCAGTGGCGCGGGCGCAAATTGCGCTTTCCATCGCTGCCGGGCTTGCGGCCGAGCCCCGATCGCGTGCGCGAAACCCTGTTCAACTGGCTCGCCCCTGAAATCGGCGGCGCGCGCTGTCTCGATTTATTCGCAGGCAGCGGCGCGCTCGGGCTCGAAGCGCTCTCGCGAGGCGCAGGTTTCTGCCAATTCCTCGACAGCGCCACAGCGGCAGCAAAGCGCATCGAATCGCACCTAACGCTTTTATCGTGCCGCGATGCCAGTGTGCAGGCCGCCGATGCGCTGCAATGGCTGCAGCAGCCGTCGCGCACCTCCTTCAATATGGTTTTTCTCGATCCGCCGTTCCGACAGGATCTGCTCGACGAATGTTGCGCGCTGCTCGATGCCAATGGCTGGCTGAGTGCGCGGGCATGGATATACATCGAATCGGCCGCCGATGAGGCAGCGCCGCGCGTGCCCGCAACCTGGCATCTGCACCGCGACAAGCGCACCGGTCAGGTTGCATATCGTCTGTATTTACGCGAATCGGCCTGACGGCACCGCGTTGCCGCGCCGGAGCCAAACGGCTAGTATGCGCGCCTGAGACACAGGCGCCGCAGCATGAAAACCGTTATTTATCCAGGGACTTTCGATCCGATCACCAATGGTCACGTCGACCTGGTCGAGCGTGCTGCGGGCATGTTCGACCGCGTGATTCTCGCCATTGCCAATAGCGAAAAGAAAAAACCGCTGTTCAATCTCGACGAAAGGATCGCTCTGTGTCGCGCCGCACTGAGTCATCTGCCCAACATCGAATTTCACGGCTACAGCAATCTTCTCGTCGATTTCGCGCGCCAGCACAACAGCCGTTTCGTTCTGCGCGGCGTGCGTGCGCTTGCCGATTTCGAATACGAGTTGCAACTGGCCAATATGAATCGCGCGATGCTGCCCGATCTCGACACAATTTTTCTCACGCCAAAAGAACACAGCGCATATATTTCATCGACGCTGGTGCGCGAAATAGCGAGCATGCAGGGCGCGGTCGGGCAATTCGTTCCCGCCGTGGTGGCGCAGGCATTGCGCGCAAAATTCAACACCTCTGCGGTGTGACAGCAAAGTCCCTTCCTGAATAGCACACGCAACCGATAGAGGTTCGAGGTTTTATCGAATGGCACTGATGATCACCGATGCCTGCATCAATTGCGATGTGTGCGAGCCCGAGTGCCCGAACGACGCCATTTCGCAGGGCGAAGAAATTTACGTGATCGATCCGAACAAATGCACCGAATGCGTCGGCCATTTCGATGAGCCGCAATGCCAGCAGGTGTGCCCCGTCGACTGCATTCCGCTCGATCCGGCGCGCGAGGAATCGCGCGACGAACTGATGCACAAATACGAGCGGCTTATCGCCGCGAAAAGATGATGACGCGCGCGCACCCGCTTTTTTTTGCGCTGTGCAGTTTCACGCTCGCCGTATTTTCCCCGTTAACCCATTCCGCCGATAACACACTCGTTCCCGAAGCCGCGAGTGGCTCGACACATTTCACCACTTCCCGAAACGCGGCCTTCGACATTCAGAATGCGACCGCACAGAAATTCATGGCGGTCACGGCCAATCCGCATGCGACCGATGCAGCGGTGCAAATGCTCAGGCGCGGCGGCTCTGCGATCGATGCGATGATCGCCGCGCAACTGGTGCTCGGTCTGGTCGAGCCGCAGGCATCGGGTATCGGCGGCGGCGCGCTGCTCATGTACTGGGATCAGCGCACGCAGGCGCTGCATTATTTCGACGGTCGCGAAACGGCACCCGAAAATGTCGACGAAAATTATTTTCT
>CAZWBA010000002.1:93502-443638 GCA_964631955.1 uncultured Verrucomicrobiaceae bacterium
CGGCATGGTCTCGCGCAGCCATTTCTCGATGCGGTGATCGGCGGAAAATCGGTCGGCACACCGGGCATCATCAAACTGCTGGCGACAACGCATAAACGCTTCGGCAAACTGCCGTGGGCGGATGTATTCCAGCCCGCGATCGAGCTCGCCGAGAAAGGGTTTGCGATTTCGCCGCGCCTGCATACGCAACTCACCGAAATACCTCGCCTGCTCGAAAGCCCGTCGCTGCGCGCGTATTTTTTTGACAACGATGCGGCGGGTAACGCCACGCCGAAGCCGGTCGGCACCCTGCTGAAAAACCCTGCCTACGCAAAAACGCTGCGGCTGCTCGCCCGCGAAGGTGAAGCCGTGTTTTATCGCGGTGCGCTCGCGCGAAATATCGTCGATGCCGTGCAGAACGATCCCAATCAAAAGGGCTCGCTTGCCCTCGCCGATCTCGCCGCTTACACCGCGAAAGAGCGCGCGCCGCTGTGCATGGATTATCGCGAGTACACGCTTTGCGGCGCCGCTCCGCCCTCATCGGGAGCGACAACGGTATTTGCGATTCTGGGCATGCTGCAGCGCTTCCCCGTCGACACGCGACCCGCCTACAGCGCCGAGTTCGCGCATTTATTTGCCGAAGCGTCGCGGCTGGCGTTTGCCGATCGCGATACCTATGTCGCCGATCCCGACTTTATTTCCGTCCCCGCCGACGGCCTGATTGCGCCCGACTATCTTTCCGCGCGAGCGAAACTCATCGATCCGCGTCGCGCTGCCGCCAGCGTATCGGCGGGCCGGCCGGCGTGGCCGGAAAGACAGCCGAAAGCGGCGCAAAACTTCCTGACCGCTTCGTCTCCCGAGATCGTCAGCACCAGTCAGATCAGCATTGTCGATAGCACCGGCAGCGCGCTCAGCATGACCACGTCGGTCGAATCGGCCTTCGGTTCGCGCATCTTCATCGATGGATTTTTTCTGAATAACCAGCTCACCGATTTTTCGTTCACCCCGCGCGATGCCGCTGGCAAGCAGGTCGCCAATCGCATCGAACCGGGCAAGCGGCCGCGCTCGTCGATGGTTCCCGTCATCGTGTTTCGAGCCGGCAAGCCCGTCATGCTGCTGGGTTCGCCGGGAGGCGCGCGCATTATCGATTACGTCGCCAAGACCCTGCTCTACACGCTCGACTATGGCCTGCCAGTGCGGGAGGCAATAGCAAGCCCTCACATCATTGCGATGAACCGCGGCCTCGAACTGGAACAGGGCGGCAACGAAGCGTTGAAACCGGCGCTGGAAGCGCGCGGCCATAGCGTGAAAATCACCCCGCAAGGCAGCGGACTCAATGCCGTCTGGATCGGAGAGAGAGAACGGGGGACAGAGATAAAACGGATCGACGGGAAAAAGCCGGGCGCGGATAAAACCCTGACCGGCAGCTCAGACCCCCGCCGCGAGGGCGCGGCCGGGGGCGAGTGAGGATTTATTCTTCAACGGAATGCTTGTAACCCGGCTGGGTGCAACCGAGGCAGCGCACGAAGGTGGCCTTGGCCGGACCGACGACCAGCTCCTTGCCGGCTTCGCCGATATTTCCGCCCGCCGCCGAGAAGGGCAGCGTCACCACGAACAACGCGGCTCCGATCACGGTGAAAGCCAGACCGAGCGGACGCGCGATAATGGCGTCACCCGCCATCGCCAGCGCAGACGGCTCTTCGTCGATTTCTTGTGCGACCGAAATTTGCGGTGCGACCAGCGCAACGGACAACGCCGCCACGCTCAACATCCGGGAAAATCTATTCGCGATCGCTCGCATGGGCCTGGTCTCCATCAGTGTCTCGCGCTCGGCGAGCAATAAACGCTTGTTGGGAAATGGTTTACGAAGTCTAGTTAAGACATTCTTAACGTCAACTGGTCGCCTCGAAGCATAACGCAATCAGCCGCCAAATTTGTGATCGCTCGCCAGCTTTCCTGCGCGCGAACGTGGCGCGGCACCTTACTTCTGGCAGCGACGGCAGAACACCGTGCTGCGCTGCGCCAGCCGCACCTCCTGCAGCGCGGTACCGCAGGTCAGACACGGTTCGTCGCCGCGCCCGTACACATTGAGCTGCTGGCGGAAATACCCGGGATTGCCATCGCCGCCGACGAAATCGCGCAAGGTAGTTCCGCCCTGCCTGATCGAGCGCGCGAGCACACGCTTCACCTCTTCCGCCAGAGCAACATAGCGAGCCTGCGATATACGTCCCGCAGCGCGATCGGGCCGGATGCCGGCGCTGAATAACGCCTCGTTCGCGTAGATATTGCCGACACCGACGACGATGTGGCTGTCCATGAGGAATGCCTTGACGGGCGCGCTGCGTCCCCGCGAACGCTCGAACAGATAAGCGCCATCGAAAGCCCCGGTCAGCGGTTCGGGACCGAGTTCGGCGAGCAGCGGGTGAGCGCTCACATCACCCTCATGCCAGAGCATGGCGCCGAAGCGGCGCGGATCGGTGTAGCGCAACGCCTGACCCGAACCCAGCTCGATATCGACATGATCGTGTTTGCCGACCGCCTGTCCGACCGGAATGATGCGCAGGCTGCCCGACATGCCGAGATGAATGAGCAGCGTGCCGTGCTCGAAGCCGACGAGCAGATACTTGCCGCGCCGCTCGACGCCCCCGATCGTCCTTTCCGCCAGCAATTCGCTCAATCCGGACGGAATCGCCCAGCGCAAACGCGGCTGGCGCACGAGCACACGCTCGACCCGCTGACCGCGCACATGCGGCTCGATGCCGCGGCGCGTGGTTTCAACTTCGGGCAATTCGGGCATGACAACGTCCAGCGCGATGGAATGGGCGGCGATTCTAGCAGCACATAGCTGCCCTCTCCCCAAACGGGGGAGAAAGTTGCAGCTCCAGCAAATTGGCGATCGCCTCCTATACTTGCTGCCATGCAACCGCAAACCCTCGCAGCGCTCGACGACGGCGTCGATCGCAAGGCACTCAAATCGATCAGGCAACGGTTTCTTCAGGTCAACGAAGCGCGTATGGCCCGAACAAAATCCGCGCTCGACGCACGTCAGCAGATTTTCCTCGAACTGCTGCCGCTGCTATTTCACGTCAACCATCCGATGCTGCCGGGTTACGTTTCGCATCAAACGCCGGCGGGGCTTTCCGAATACACCCCGGCCAAGGCCGATCTCGAACGTGCGCAACGGCTCGCGCGCAGCTTCGTCTATCACCGCGAACCCAATGTACGCCGGCGCATTCACGCCCTGTATTTAATGGGGTCGTGCGGCACCATCGCGCAATCGGAAAGTTCCGACTTCGATATCTGGGTCTGCCATGCCGACGAACTCGATGCCGAAGAAATTCAATTGCTGCGCGGCAAATGCGATGGCATCGTCAAATGGGCGACGACACTCGATATCGAAGTTCATTTCTTTTTGATGGACCCCGAGAAATTCCGGCTCGGCGAACGCGAAGGTGTGAGCAGCGAAGACTGCGGCAGCGCGCAGCATTATTTATTGCTCGACGAATTTTATCGCACCGGATTACTGATCGCGGGGCGCGTGCCGATCTGGTGGCTGATTCCGCCCGAGCAGGAACAGCAGTACAACTATGTCGCCGAAACGCTGCGCCATAAACGCTTCGTCAAAAGCGGTGAGACGCTCGATTTCGGCAGCGTCGCGCATATTCCCGCCGGCGAATTTATCGGCGCCGGTATCTGGCAGTTATACAAGGCGATCGACTCGCCGTACAAATCGGTCATCAAATTATTATTGACCGAGGTGTACGCGAGCGAATATCCGCACGTCGAACCGCTCAGCAGCACCTTCAAGCGCGCACTTCACAATAAACAGATCGATATCGACGAACTCGATCCCTACGTGATGATGTATCGCAAGCTCGAACGCTATCTGCTCGCGCGCGGCGAAGCGAAACGGTTAGACCTGGTGCGCCGCTGCTTTTATTTCAAGGTTGGAAAATCGATCTCGAAAGGACCGACGCAGCGTACGAAGTCGTGGCAGCGCGAATTGCTCGAACGCATGGTGCAGCAATGGCAATGGAGCAAGGCGCAGCTAATCAATCTCGATGCGCGCCCGCAGTGGAAAGTGAATCGCGTGCTCAGCGAACAGCGCGAACTCGTGCGCGAACTCACCAGCAGCTATCGCTTCCTGCTGGAGTTTGCGCGACGCACGCAGGCCAGCGCAATTATCAACGGTCAGGACATGACCATTCTCGGCCGCAAGCTGTATGCAGCCTTCGAACGCAAAGCGGGCAAAGTCGAATGGGTGAACCCCGGCATTGCACCGCGTCTTGGCGAAAGCGAATTAACGTTCTGTCAATTGCCGAGCGGCCGCGAAAATCAATTTGCGTGGGCCGTTATTGCCGAACAACCCAATAGCCGCGAACTGGAAAATCTGAACCCGCTGCGCCGCTCGAAAGATCTCATCGCGCTGCTGACCTGGTGTCATATCAACGGCCTGCTCGATAGCGATACCAACGTCCATATCCTGCCCGGCGACCCACTTACCAATAACCACGGTGTCAGCGAATACGAATTGCTCAACATCGTGCGTGCGCTGCGCACGCATTTGCCGACGCAGCGCAGCGAAGACATCGATGGCGACGAGCTGCACAAACGCTTTTTAAATTCGAACCGCCCGGTATCGATGCAATTGTTCATCAATCTCGGCATCGATCCGATGGCGCAGATGCGCGCGCGCGGACTCGAACGCCTTTCGAGCCAAACCGACAGTCTCGTCTATAGCGGCATGCGCGAAAATCTCGTGCTCGCCGTCGATCAGGTGATGGTGAATAGCTGGGGCGACGTCAGCACGCGCAGTTATCGCGGCCCGTTCGCGCTCTTGCAATGCGTACGCGATTACATGCAATTGCTACCACCGCAACAGCACCCGGGTTTACCCGCGCTCGATATTCACTGTTTCTGCCCAACGCGCGCTGCTGCGATTGCAATGCGCGTCGAGCAGTTTTTTCAGGATATCGCCGCGTGCTATTACAGCGGCACGCGGCCGCCGGCAACGCGTTACATTCTGGAAATGCAGCGCGAGTTTTACATGCTGCAGTGGCAGGACACGCAACCCAATGTGCAGCGCGCACCCAATTATCCCGCATTGCTCGAATTACTCGGCCGTGTGCAACGCAATTTCAGTCCGATCGTGCTCGATCGAAATTGTTTACCGAATTCATTGCTCGGTGCGATGGCACAACTCGCACGCGCCGAATGCATCAAGGTAATTTATCAACGCCGCGAGCAGCAGGCCGATGTATTCGTCATCGACGAAATGGGCTCGCTCTACAATTTCACCACGCCATTTCGCGACGAGCACACGCTGCTGCAACCGCTCAATCAATTCATGCAAGCCGCCCTGTTTCGTCAGGGCAGCGAGATGCCGCAATTATTCGGCGGCACCCACGAGGTGCTGCTCGAAAGCGGCGCGCCGCGCAGTATTGAATATTACGAAGTGGTCAGCGAGATCGCGCCGACACACATCGAACGCCGCACACTCGAAACGCATGCGAATACGCAATCATTCAACGTACAGGCGATCGCGGATTACGATTTCAACAGCAATCTGATTTTCAATATTTATTGCGATCAGCAGGAATTTACCGAGCTTGAACTGGGCGATGCGCTTTACGACACAGTCGCCCGTTACATTCTTTCGCAACGCAGCGATAAAGAACGCTATCCGTGCTACATCACCGACCTTGATTTAAGTCGCTGCGTAGTCGACAACGGTGGACCGCAAACGGTGCATTATCTGCGCTACAAGCAACGACTAGAGCGTGCGCTTAATGACGCCTTGTCACGCGTTTGAATACCATTAATGGAAAATCAATTAGCGGCGATAAGAAAATCCGACAAATACGCGACTGTCTTCCGCTGCATCGGATAAGCCTAAGTTAACGCCGGCATCGAGCTGCATATTCGCACCCAGCGCATACATCAGGCCCGTATTGAAATACGTTTCCGATTCGGCACCACTTTCGTTGCGGCGCTCGTGCACGAACTCCAGGAAGCCACTCAGGTTATCGGCAATGTCGTGCCCGAATGTCATCGACTGCACGTATCCGGTAATGTAACGATCGTTATCTTCATTGCGCACGCGGTCGATTTCCAGCATCACGGCCGACGACCAGCCGCCCGGCAGGGTGAATCCTAACGGTACGATAATGCCGCCCTCGGTTTTACCGTCGTCACCAAAATCTTCGTCATGCGTCGCGAAACGCACGAACGGCATTATCGCCAGCGCCGTATCGCCGCCATCGTTTCCCCACAAATTGATTTTCATACGCACTTCGGTGTCATTCATTCCGCTTGCAGAATCGCTGCCTCCATCTTTTGTCGTGACATGGGTATAGGGTTCGATCACGAGCTGTAAATCGACATTGTCAGCAAGACCCGCTTTCAGATTGACAGAACTCGTCCATACATGGGTGCGCACGCCATCGTCGCGATCGGTGCCATAGCTGACCGCTTCCCATTCGATTTGATAATGCCCTGCATCCACCGTGTACGGGCTCTCCGTGGTATCGGGACGGTCGGTCGATAAATCACGTAACTGGTGATCGGGCACGGGGTCGAACAGGCTATAAGCAACTGCTCTGCTTGTTGCGAAACTCAGGGATAGCGAAAGCGTGAACGCCGAGAAAATTGCCATCGATTTACGCGAAAACAGCAGCTGACACATGAACACATCCTCATCGACCCTGAAATGGATTCAGTGTAGGCGGACGATGAATTTTCAGCCAAATGCGACTAGGCTGATATGACCGTTCGCCTACCCCTCCGGAAGAGAGCCCGCGATGTCTGCCCTTATCGATAATAGTTTTCGTGCCCGCATGCGACAGTTACTTTTTGTCAGTGCTGCCGGCGTGACACTGATGGGTATCGTCGCACTCCTTTGCGAAACGTATTTAAAACGCACGGCGGATTTTGCGCAGACCACCAGTGCGGCCCTGCGCAATCACATCGAAGCGGACATGATGCACGATGCCTTGCGCGCGGATGTTCTCTCCGCACTTCTTATTGCCGGCGATGCCATCAATTCCCGCCGAAGCGATATCGAAGCGTCGCTGCGCGAACACGGCACGTGGTTTCGCCGCGCGCTCGATGCCAACAAAAAATTGCAGCTGCCGGACGCCACAAAAGAAACCATTCGCGACGTCGAACCGGCGCTGGATGCCTATATCAAAAATGCGGAGGAACTCGTCTCGCTTGCGTTCTCCGATTTAGACAAAGCCAAAGCC
This sequence comes from uncultured Verrucomicrobiaceae bacterium, assembly GCA_964631955.1. Taxonomy (GTDB): domain Bacteria; phylum Pseudomonadota; class Gammaproteobacteria; order Pseudomonadales; family CAMLJR01; genus CAMLJR01. The sequence continues at coordinate 100,726 of CAZWBA010000002.1, forward strand.
GCATTGCCGCAATTTCAGGAACGTTTCGAAGCGCTGGAAAAGAAAAATGCCGTCGTCAGCGACAACATTCAGACCTTGCAGGAGGAGAGCGCACAGGCTTTGACGCGCTCGACGCATCTGTCGCGGCTGCTGACTCTGATCATTGTCGCCGCCAGTCTCGGCGTCACCATTTATTTTTCCCGCAACATCATCAAAACGTTATCGGCTCAGCTGGGCGGCGAGCCCGAATACGCCATTGAGGCGGTAAGGAAAGTCGCCGCCGGCGATCTCATGACAACGGTGCATACGCGCGCAGGCGACAGCAGCAGTCTTTTATATGCCATTGGGCAAATGCAACAGGCACTCGCGCAGGTCATCGATCACACGCAGAAAAAACTGGTGAGCAATGTCGCGCAATTATTGTCGACCACCGACGCGGCGCGTAATCGCATCAGCCAGCAGGCCGCCGAAACCGATCAGGTCATGGCCGCCACGCGCGACATGGCGACGAGCATCGAAGAAGTTGCGCACAGCGCCGAGCAGGCCGCCAGCGCATCGCAGGGCGCAAAGCGCGAAGCAGAAAGCGGCCGCGCTGTCATCAATTCGGCCATCGATGCCAATCGCGAATTATCCGCGCACATGGAAAATGCGGCCGAAGTCATTCGTCGATTAAATGAAGGCACCGAACAGATCGGCACGTTTCTCAATGTGATTCGCACGATTGCAGAACAAACCAATCTGCTCGCATTGAATGCTGCGATCGAGGCCGCGCGTGCAGGCGAGCAGGGTCGCGGCTTTGCGGTGGTGGCGGATGAAGTGCGCACGCTCGCGCAGCGCACGCAGCAATCGACCAAGGAAATTCAGGACATCATCAATTCGTTAGAACACAGCACGCGCGAGGCGGTGAATGTGATTCAGGTCGGACGCGGACTATCGGAACAAACGCTCGAACAGGTCGGCAATGCCGGCGGCTCGCTCGAAGCGATTACGAGCGCGGTCGATATCATCGACTCGATGAATGCACAAATCGCTGCAGCAGTGGAAGAACAGAGCCATGTCGCGCGTGAAATTTCGAGCAAGCTCGATAGCGTTGCCCAGCTGGCGAGCAGCGCCAATTCCGCAGCGGAACAAAGTATCGGCGCGAGCCATCAGGTGGATGTCGTCGTCGGCGAATTAAAACAATTATTGGCGGGACGTTTTAGTCGTTAAAAATTTCAGCCTCAGTCATTCCCGTCAGTAGCGCGATTTCAACCCAAACTGCAAACTGACATCGGGCGCGGTATCCGGCGCAATATCTTCGCTCAGCGCAATATCGAGCGCCCATCGCGGCGAAAGACGCACCGTGCCGCCGAGCAATATCTGCGCGGAGGTTTCACCGAGCGAGGTGAGTGCACTGTCATAAATGGCGCTGTGCGTGCTGACCTGTGCACGCAGACGCCAGTCCTGTGTCGCGGCCCAGGCAATTTCTGCCGAACCAAACCACGCCGAATTTTTCTGCCGGTCATCGAGCACATCGCTCTCCGGCAACGTCTGCGCACCGATATTTCCATTCAGCGTCAGCGGTAAATCGAACAAACCCGAGTGCGTGGCCGCGAGCACGACACCAATGCTGGTACCGCCGCCGCCCGTCAGCCTGTCGTCGTCGCCGGTCGGCAGATTGACACTGGCAACCAGCGAAACGCTGCTTCTGTCGGTCTGCACGAGCTGATTGGCGATCTGCAGCTGCAGATCGCCGAAACCCGATTGCGCGCGATCGAATTCGAAATCGATTCGACCATTGGTCATATGCCTGAATAGCAAGCGATCCGATGGATAATCCGAGCGATCGTGATCGGGCAGCCCCCACACGCTGTGCCAGCGATCGATAAAGCTATCGAGCACGCCGCCACGGTATGTCATCCACGGCAGCATGATGCCGATTTCCCACCGCGAACCGAGACCGTAACGCGCACCGAATTCATAGCGCTGCGATTCTCCATCAAAAATGAGTATTTCCGCGCCCGCGTTATCGCGCACATAGTTATTGGAAAGATCAACGCCGAATCGCCATTGCACGCCGCCCTCCGCCAGTAACTGACCGCTGCGCATACCCGGTAAATTGAAGCGCTGAACCAGCGGCGAGCGTTCACTGAGCGAAAGCGGTTCGTCGAGCAGGTCATCGGCGTGAACGCATGCACAGGCTGCCGCGAACACCATGCCCGCACGCAGCATCAATGAAACCATCGTGGAAAATCGAAATTTGTCAGCTGGCATCGTCGACCTTATATTTTTATGTGTGTTTGCCCGGATTTTTATGAGTATAACAACCGCATACTCGCCGCTATAATAGCCGCCACTTTCCACCCGACCCAAACAATCCTGTCGATTCGGAGAAAATCATGCGAGCAGCGCTCAATGCAGTGGCGCTATTGACCGCCATCACCCTGGGAGCGGCACTGAGCGGCTGCGGCCAGAAAGGACCGCTGTTCATGCCGGACGACCGCCCCGCGCCGAATTCGATCTCATCACAACCGTAATCCTTCCGACAAATTCCATGACGAGCACAACCTCCGTGAAATCCTGCTTTGAATTTCGCAACGGCGAATTGTTTGCCGAAAATGTTTCGGTACGCAGTATCGCGCAGAATTTCGGTACGCCGACGTATGTGTATTCGCGTGCGCATATCGAACAACGCTTTCGCGCCTACGCCGATGCGCTTGCCGGTCGTTCGCATTTAATTTGTTATGCGGTGAAGGCGAATTCATCGCTCGCGGTATTGAATGTGCTCGCACGCCTGGGCGCGGGCTTCGATATCGTTTCGCTCGGCGAACTCGAACGCGTGCTCGCGGCGGGCGGCACTCCCGACAGAATCGTTTTCTCCGGTGTCGGCAAAACCGCTGCGGAAATGCGTCGCGCACTCGATGTCGGCATTCATTGTTTCAATGTCGAAAGTGCTGCGGAACTCGAACGCTTGCATGAAGTCGCGAGCGCGATGAATCGCGTCGCGCCGATTTCATTGCGCGTGAATCCCGATGTCGATGCGAACACACATCCGTATATTTCAACGGGATTGAAAGACAATAAATTCGGTATTCCGATCGAGGAGGCGCGCGCGGTCTATCGGCGCGCGCAACAATTGAAATCGCTCAATATCGTCGGCGTCGATTGCCATATCGGTTCGCAACTGACCGATACCGCACCCTTTCTCGATGCATTGACGCGCGTGCTTGCATTGATCGATGAATTGGCGACCGATGGCATCATCGTCGAACATCTCGATCTCGGCGGCGGCCTCGGCGTGCGTTATCGCGACGAGCAACCGCCCGAGCCGAATCATTACATGCAGCAGGTTTTGCAGGCGCTCGGCTCGCGCCCATTGAAGTTGGTGTTTGAGCCGGGGCGTTCGATCGTTGCGAATGCGGGCCTGCTCATCACACAGGTCGAATATCTCAAATGCAACGAGTGCAAAAACTTCTGCGTGATCGATGCGGCAATGAACGATCTGATTCGCCCCGCACTTTATGAAGCGTGGATGGATATTCAACCCGTGCAGATGAATGCCAATGCAACGGCACGTGTTTACGATGTGGTCGGCCCTGTTTGCGAAACCGGCGACTTCCTCGGCAAGGAACGCGAACTCGCGGTCGAGCCCGGCGATGTGCTCGCGGTTTTTTCGGCCGGTGCGTATGGCTTTAGCATGAGTTCCAATTACAATAGCCGTGGCCGCGCTGCCGAAATCATGGTCGATAATGACCGCTCCTATCAGGTACGCGCGCGCGAAACGATCGCCGACTTAATGCGTGGCGAGTCCGTTCTGCCGTAATTCTCCACTCGACGAGCTTGCGTTCGTAGCCTGGTCGTAGAGAGAAAGAAGATTCGCGCAGATCCGACCCCTCGCTCAACCGTGCTCGCGGCGAGGCACACGACCGGAATCCGAGCGATGCTCTTACGCTTTACCAAAATGCACGGGTGCGGCAACGATTTTGTCGTGCTCGACCTGATCAGCCAGCGCTTCGTGCTCAAGGATCGGCATGTGCGCAAGCTGGCCGACCGTCATTTCGGCATCGGTTGCGATCAGCTGCTCGTGGTCGAACCGCCCGGCCGCCCCGACGTCGATTTTCGTTATCGCATTTTTAACGCCGACGGCAGCGAGGTCGAGCAATGCGGCAACGGTGCGCGCTGTTTCGCGCGTTATGTGCGCGACAATCGTCTGACCGGCAAGGATACGCTGCGCGTCGAAACCAAAGCCGGCATCATCGAATTGCATATCACACGCAATAAACAGGTGCGCGTGAATATGGGCACGCCGATTCTCGCACCGGGAGAAATTCCATTCGTTGCATCCGGGCGCGCGACTCAATATGCGCTGGAAGTCGATGGGCAGAATTATGAAATCGGCGCGGTGTCGATGGGCAATCCGCATGCGGTGTTGCTCGTCGATAATGTGCAGACGGCGCCGGTGGTAACACTCGGTGCGAAAATCGAAGTGCACAACTATTTTCCGCAACGCGTGAATGTGGGATTCATGCAGGTGTTATCGCCGCACGAAATCAATTTGCGCGTGTTCGAGCGCGGTGTCGGCGAAACCCTCGCGTGCGGCACCGGCGCCTGTGCCGCAGTGGTTAGCGGCCAGCTGCGCGGTTTACTGGCGCAGGAAGTTCAGGTCAATTTGCCCGGCGGCTCACTGCAAATCGAATGGCGTGGCGAAGGTCAGCCCGTTATGATGACGGGGCCAGCGACAACCGTTTTCGACGGACAAATTCAACTTTAATCAAACTGGCAAATCAGATAATGAGAGTCCGACGTGGAAACTTTCGATAAAAGTCCTGTCGATTTAAACCCCGAACATGTTGCCGCCTATTTGCGCTTGCATCCCGATTTCTTTTTGAAGCGGCCAGATTTATTGACCGATATCGAAGTTGCGCACCCGGCGGGCGGGGCCGTTTCATTGCTGGAGCGCCAGGTATCCATTCTGCGCGAACGCAATATGGATATGCGCCACCGCCTGAATAATCTGCTGGAAAATGCGCGCAACAACGATCGCTTATTCGAGCAGACCAAACAGCTGGTGCTGCGCTTGATCGAAGCGCAGACACTCGATCAGATCGTCGATACTTTCGTGGAAAGCCTGCAGAACGATTTTCAAATCGATTTTGCCAGCATGGTGCTGATCGGCAATCCTGCACAACATCGCGGTACGCGTGCACGCGTCGTCACGCTCAATGATGCGCATGCGCACATCGATGGCCTGCTCAAAAGCAGCAAAGCCATGTGTGGGGTCTTGCGCGCGGAAGAAGTGCAGTTTTTATTTCCCGATCGCACACGCCAGATCGGTTCCGCTGCGGTGGTACCGTTGAGTCATGGCAATCCGCTCGGCGTACTCGCCATCGCAAGCACTGATGCGAATTATTTCAAATCGAGCATGGGCACACTGTTTCTCGGTTACATCGCCGAAGTGCTCAATCGCCTGCTGCCGAAATTTCTGAAACAGACGTTTTAATCCAGATTTTTCAAATCTGAAAACAGCGCAGACACGAACACATGGCGATTCGGCTGCTGACATTCGATCTCGACGATACGCTGTGGGAGCTCGCGCCCGTGCTCGTGCGCGCCGAAGCGATCGCCTACACCTGGCTGCAACAGCATGTTCCCGCTGTCACGTCACAATTTTCCTGCGAACAATTGCGTGAAATGCGTCTGCAGATTGCGCGCGATAATCCGCACCTCGCGCATCGTGTTACCGAGATGCGCGTGCGCGGATTGCATGCGGCGATGGAGCGGGCCGGCATCGCGAACGATCTCATCGAAAATCTCGTCGAGCAGGCTTTTGCGGCGTTTTTACATGCGCGTCACGATATCGAATTATTCGACGACGCCGAACGGGTGCTGCTCGATCTGAAAAACCGCTTTCAACTGGCCGCGATCACCAACGGCAATTTCGATATCGCGCGCGCCGGGCTCGATCGCTTTTTTGATTTTGCGGTCAGCGCGGAAAAACTCGCGCGCGCGAAGCCTCATCCAGAACCCTTTCTGCGCGCGCTCGCCATCGCCAATTGCGAGCCTTACGAATGTATTCATATCGGCGACGATATTGAAAACGATGTGCGCGGGGCACAACGTCTGGGCATGCATACGATCTGGATCAACCGGCAGCAATTGCCGTGGGAGGGAGAGGACGCGCCTTCGGAAGATGTGCAGCAGCTGACGCAATTGCCAGCAGCCGTGCAGAGAATTATCGAATCGCTTCGATAAGACGGCCGCCCATCAGATGGGGCGGCTGCCGTAATCGCTATCGGGTTTGCGCGGAGGGTCCGCGGTCACATTGGGCTCGATTTGGGAAATCTTGCCACCGCGAGCGAGAAATTCCTCGATCTCTTTCGACATTTCGTCACGCTGTTTTTGCCGCGAGGCGACCGTGCGCTCCTCGGGCACTTCTTCGTGATTTACTGCCGGCCCGGCGCTTTCGCTCGACGACTCGGAGGCCTGGGCTTCATCGCCCTCCTCCTCTTCACCGTCCTGCTCGTCCGCACCCTCAAAGTCATCCATCTCTTCATCGTGATTATCAAACTTGCCCATTGGATCAACCCCTGTAATGCTGGAACTCAAACTGACGATGTCGTTTGCGCTCGGAATATATAGATCAAACTCAACCAACTGCAACCATCCGAAAAAGTTTTTTTTTAGATTTTTTATTTCTAGTTTTTTTCATTTACTTCAGTTAAACACTATGAGCAAAACCGCGCCCTGCACTTTTCGTCCGGCCTGTTTTTTCTCCGGGCACAGCGCCACGCATCGTGCGAGCGTTGCGATTAGCGCCTGCCTCGCCGGCGAAAAAGTACGCTATGACGGCACCGATAAACCGAGTCCGGCTTACCCACTGCTCGGCACTGAATTAAATCTCATCAGTGTCTGCCCCGAGCAAGGCGCAGGTCTTGGCGTGCCGCGTCCACCGGTTGAGCTCGTGGAAAAGGATGTCCGCATTAGCGCACTGGGCAGAAATAATCGCTCTCTCGATGTAACCGCGGCATTACAGGATTTCGCCGCGCATTCCTTCACCCGCTTGTGCGGCACACATCAGCTCTGCGGCTATCTATGGAAAAGCCGTTCGCCGAGCTGCGGCTTTAACAGCACGCCCGTTTTCGACGCCGCCGGCGCTGAAACGCATCGTGCCAGCGGTATTCAGGCTGCATATTTTCAGCGTCATTTACCTCATCTGAGTTATTGCGAGGAAACGGAACTGCAATCCGATCGTGCCGCAATAAGCTTCATATTGCGTTGCCGGCTGGCTTTCGATGTGTTGTATGGCACTGATGCGCCACTGCCTGAATTGCAGCGGCACTATCAGTTTCTGCACGCGTGTCTGCATGAATGCCACATCGCCAGCGCGGGGACGCTCGCGGTGATCGATAACAGATCGGAGTATCTGGCAGCCCTGCTGACGGGCTGCCGCGAAATGCCGGAAGAAAAATTACTGGGGCTTTTTGTTTAGGGAGTTGTTATCCGGTTGTTTTAGGGAGCTATATCCGGCCACCATTGTTCGAAGGGCATGAAGCCGGCGGATCAGATCGCATCCTCGCCGGTTTCGCCGGTACGGATGCGAATCACCTGTTCGAGTGCGGAAACGAATATTTTTCCGTCGCCAATCTTGCCGGTGTTGGCGGCTTTGGTGATGGCTTCGATAACGGGTTCCACGACGCCGTCGGCAACCGCGATTTCGAGCTTCACCTTCGGCAGAAAATCGACCACATATTCAGCGCCGCGATACAGCTCGGTATGGCCTTTCTGACGACCGAAACCTTTCACTTCGGTCACCGTGACGCCCTGCACGCCGATATCGGACAGAGCCGCACGCACGTCATCGAGCTTGAACGGTTTGATGATGGCGGTTACGAGTTTCATCGAGCGTCTCCTGAATTAATCGGGCCTCGAACCGCATCGTTCTGATGCAATTCATGTCTTGTATGCGATCGCCTGGCGCGATCTGCGGGAAGGGCGAAGTGTGGCCCAGAGCGATGGAGACTGGCAAGCCGCAATACCAATAAAAAATTGCCGGGAGCAATTTTTAGCATCGCGTCAGCGACGACCCGAAGGGTGGCCGCCAGAGCAATGGCAGGCCATAAAAAAAGCGCCAGAATGAGATTCTGGCGCTTTTACGGGTACCACTATTTACAGATCGTGGGTATTTACAGATCGTAGGCTTTCTCGCCGTGCGAGGTCAGATCCAGACCTTCGCGCTCCTCTTCCTCGCCGACACGCAGTCCGACCAGTATATCGACGACTTTGTAGGCGATGGCGGCAACGACGGCACTGACCACGATGGTGATGAGTACGCCCTTGACCTGAGTGACGAGCTGGGCGCTCATGACATATTCAGCGCTCTGCGTACCACCCAGCGAAGGCGCGGCGAATACGCCGGTGAGAATCGCGCCGAGAATACCGCCGACACCGTGCACACCGAAGACGTCAAAGGCATCGTCCGCACCCAGCAGGCGCTTCAAGCCGGTCACGCCCCAGAAGCAGACCACACCCGCCAGCAGGCCGAGAATGATCGATCCCATCGGGCCGATGAAGCCGGCAGCCGGCGTTACGGCAACCAGACCGGCCACGGCACCGGATGCAGCACCCAGCATGGAGGCTTTATTTCTGGCCAGAGCTTCGACCGCGATCCAGGACAGTACGGCGCTGCTGGTGGCGAAAATCGTATTGACGAAAGCGAGACCCGCGGTGCCATTAGCGGCCAGAGCCGAGCCCGCGTTGAAGCCGAACCAGCCGACCCACAGCAGCGAGGCACCTACCATCGTCAGCGTCAGCGAATGCGGCGTCATCGCAACCTTGCCCAGCCCGGTGCGCTTGCCGATCAGATAGGCACCGACCAGCCCCGCGACACCGGCGTTGATGTGAATGACGGTACCGCCGGCGAAGTCGAGAGCACCATCCTTGAACAGCAGACCTTCGCTGCCCCACACCATGTGTGCGATGGGGATGTAGCAGAAGGTGAACCAGATGATGGAAAACAGCAGCACTGCGGAAAACTTGATGCGCTCGGCGAACGAGCCGACGATCAGCGCGACAGTGATGGCGGCGAAGGCGGACTGGAAGCCGACGAATACATACTCCGGAATCGTTCCCGACAGCGTATCCGGCGCGATGCCCTTCAGGAACAGCTTGTCGAACGTGCCGAAGTACGGGCTGCCACCCGCGAAGGCGAGACTGTAACCATAAATGGCCCACAACACGGTGATGAGCGCGAAGATGACAAATATCTGCATCAACACCGACAGCATGTTTTTCGAGCGGGCCAGGCCGCCGTAGAACAGAGCCAGACCGGGAATGCTCATCAAGATGACCAGCAGCGTGGAGGTCATCATCCAGGCGGTATCGCCCGTATCGAGCGTGGGCGCTTCGGCTTCAGCGGCGTCTGCAGCCGCTTCGGGCGCGGGTGCGGCCACCGTTTCGGCAGCTATCGGCGCGGCAGCGTCTGCAGCCGGAGCTGACTCCTGAGCAAATGCCAGACAAGAGACGAGCATGCACATGAGCGCTCCCGCCAGTCCAGCCAAGGGCTTGAATTTCATATTGGTTCTCCTGGGTCGTTATGGAGTGCAAAGGGTTGTTTAGATAGCGTCTTCGCCCGTTTCGCCGGTGCGGATACGAATCACCTGCTCAAGCGGCGAGACAAAAATCTTGCCGTCGCCGATCTTGCCGGTATTCGCCGACTTGGTGATGGCTTCAATCACCTGATCGACCGCGCTGTCGGCGATCGCAACCTCGATTTTTACTTTTGGCAGAAAGTCGACGACGTACTCGGCCCCGCGATACAACTCGGTGTGCCCTTTCTGACGTCCAAATCCTTTCACTTCGGTCACGGTGATGCCTTGCACACCGATATCCGAAAGCGCTTCCCGCACGTCGTCCAGCTTGAATGGCTTCACAACAGCCGTTACGAGTTTCATGGAATGGTTTCTCCCTTATACAGTGCGCAGCGCGCTCATGTTTTGCACCGTTTCAGCCAGTGAGCCTTCACGGTCAGGCCAGCTTCCCCGAAGCGCGCAGCAGGAAATAATGCTGTTCACACTCGGACGCCGCGGCGAGCGGAATCGCCACACCACAGCGACTTTGCAAAAAGCATACGGTGTGCCACATCGCTTAAAACGAATCTTTAACAAGCGCTTAACGGGAACTTCACGAGCGACCCGGCAGGCAGGCGCCGAAAACTGGCATCAACATGGTGCAGATTGAAAAGAGCGCACCAAAAGCAAACACAACAATGCATTTCACGAAGGCTTGCGAGTCACACGATCGACGTCACGAAAATCGTGCATTTCGGCAAATGCGCACCAAATATGTGCGGCGACAGGGGAGTGAATGCGAATTTAGGCCCGGGATAGTATCGCCCACAGCAATAAAAGCCATCTAACTGCCTGTAAAACAACGTTAAATCAATCGGTGGCACTGGGGTTGCTAAATTCAGCGCGCAACAAATATAAGGGCGACCAAAGCAGGCAGCCCTCTAACTACAAACACCCAGGAGTCCTGAACATGGCGATGAAACACCTCACCCAAGCAATCGGACTGGCGGCATTGGCGTCGTCCGGCGTAGTACTGGCAGACACCCCCACCCTGAAAGAAGTGCTCGATGCTTCCGGTATTACCGTGAGCGGCTATCTCGGGGCTGCGTATACGCATTACGATTTCGAGCCAAGCGGGCTTAATTATTTTGATGACTCGGAAAACTCGTTTGGCGTAAAGCAAGGCGGCCTCACCATATCCAGCCTGCCTGAGGAAGGTTTTGGCGCCCTGGTAAACCTCACTGCCGGCAGCGATGCCGATTACCTTCACTCCTACGGTGGCACCGACAGCAGCGGCTGGGATTTAACACAGGCTTTCGTTCAGTACGCGACTGGCCCATTCACCATCATCGGCGGTAAATTCAATACGCTGGCCGGCGCGGAAATCATCGATCCGACTGGCAATACCAATATTTCCCGCTCGATTGCTTTCTTGTGGGCCCTGCCATTTACCCATACGGGCGTGAGACTCGCCTATGCGCCGGCAGACACGCTGACGCTCTATGCCGGGCTGAATAACGGCTGGGACCAGCAGGATGACCTGAATACGAGCAAAACCCTCGAGCTGGGAGCAATATGGGCGCCGACCCCTATGATCAGCTGGGCCGTGTCGATCTATAAAGGCAAAGAGCTCATTGAAGACCCGCTCACACTGAACGACACCGACACCGATCGCTTCCTGTTCGATACGGTGCTGACGATCAAGCCAACCGACGCGCTGTCGCTGGTACTGAACTATGACTACGGCAAGCAGGACGATGCCGTGGCCGATGGCACAGGCACTGACGATGCCGAATGGAGAGCGCTGGTCGGCTATGTCAATTACCAGTTCAACGACCAATGGCGCGTCTCCCTGCGTGCTGAACAGTACGAGGACAAAGACAACTGGAAGATCGGCCTGGGAGATTTGATCACCGGCGATCCGAGCGAAAAAACCAAAGAGGTGACGCTGACTGTCGGATACGCACCTGTCGCAAACTTCGAACTTCGCGGCGAAGTGCGCCAGGATAAAACCGAGAAAGACGCCTTCGCCGACGGCACTAAAGCCGAAGACACGCAGACGTATTTCGCGGTCGAAGCGCTCTACAAGTTCTGATTCCGTCATTGCAAGCCGCCGCCCTTCGTGGCGGCTTTTTTATTTGTCTAAATATTTTTCACGCTTATAATCCCGCCATCACTGAAACCGGGTTGCACCATGATCAATCGCGAATCCATCGATAAACTGGCGCAGCAAATCGGCGATCTGTTCGGCCAGAGCACGCTGCCGCAGGATATTCAACGCAATTTACGCGCGGTGATTCAATCCGGTTTCGACAAAATGGATCTGGTGACACGCGATGAATTCGACGCCCAGACCGCCGTGCTCGAACGCACGCGTGCAACGCTCGATCAACTCGAAAAACAATTCGCACAGATCCAAAAACAGCTGAGCGAACCAGCCGCCAGCCCGCCCAATCCACCGCAATAAATTTCTCTCAATCCAGGGACGGAAACATGATGAATCTCGCCACCGTTTATTCGCGTGCAAAATGCGGTATCACCGCACCTATCGTCACCGTTGAAGTGCATCTCTCGAATGGACTGCCCGCGCTCAATATCGTGGGCCTGCCCGAAACGGCAGTTAAGGAAAGCAAGGACCGCGTCCGTAGCGCACTGCTCAATGCGCACTTCGAATTTCCGACCCGGCGCATCACCATCAATCTCGCGCCCGCGGATTTGCCGAAAGAAGGTGGCCGTTTCGATCTGCCGATTGCGCTCGGCATCCTCGCGGCGAGCGGGCAAATTCCACTTGAAGCATTAGCCGATCGCGAATTTATCGGCGAACTGGGTTTGAATGGCGAATTGCGATCGGTGTCGGGCGCATTGCCTGCAGCGATGGCGTGTGCCGATGCCAAACGCTCGCTGTATGTTCCGCAAAATAACGCAGCCGAAAGCGCTCTGGTAAAACGCGCAACCGTTTATGGCATCGGCACTCTCTCAGAATTATGCGCACACCTGCACAATCGATTACCCCTCGAACCCATCGTTAGAGAAGAGAAAATCGAAACTGCAGCGGTGCTCGATCTCGCCGATATTCGCGGACAGGCACACGCCAAACGCGCGCTCGCAATCGCCGCGGCCGGGCAACACAACCTGCTCTTATTCGGCCCGCCGGGCACGGGAAAAACCATGCTCGCGAGCCGCCTGCCGGGATTACTGCCGCCGCTCGAAGAACACGAACAGCTCGAAGTGGCCGCTGTGCATTCGGTTGCGGGTGAACATGGCACACCGCTGTTGCGCAAGCGGCCTTTCCGCGCGCCGCATCACACCGCATCCGCGGTGGCATTGGTGGGCGGCGGCAGTCATCCGCGCCCCGGCGAAATTTCGCTTGCGCATCACGGCGTTTTATTTCTGGACGAATTGCCCGAGTTTCAGCGAAAAGTTCTGGAGGTTTTACGCGAACCGCTGGAGTCGGGAGAAATCGTCATCTCACGTGCGAGCCGGCAAATTACCTATCCCGCGCAATTTCAATTGATCGCCGCGATGAATCCCTGCCCGTGCGGTTATTACGGCGATAGCGAGCGCGCATGCCGCTGCAGCGCCGAACAAATTCGTAAATATCGCGATCGCATTTCGGGGCCGCTGCTCGATCGCATCGATTTACAAGTGCCCGTCAATCGTCTGCCGCGCGGCGTGTTGAGCAGCGCGCGCAGCGACACGGCCGATACCCAATCGCTGCAGCAAAATGTGTTGCAGGCGCGCGAAAAACAATTCGCCCGCCAACGCAAGGTCAATGCGCAACTGAGCGGTACTGAAATCGATGAAATCGGCAATATCGACAGTGAAAATCGACTCGCGCTCGAAGAAGCGGTTTTGAAACTGGGATTGTCGGCGCGCGCGTATTATCGAATTCTCAAAGTTGCGCGCACGATTGCGGATCTCGACGACAGCGACGCCGTGGAGAAATCGCATATTCGCGAAGCGTTGCAATATCGCGCCCTCGATCGCAAACCGGCGTAAGCCGTAAATAATTAATTCAAACGATGCGGTTCGAGATGAATCGCCTCCAGTCGCAATCCAAGTACCACGGCATTGCCGTGATAACGTTCGTCGCCCGTGCTGGTAAATTCAAATTCGTACGAGCGGCGCACACGCAACACCTTATCGACATCGCGCCTGAACCAGAAGCCGCGCAACACCACGGTGTCATCGAGCAACTGGACGTCCATTTCACGGCAATGTTTGCGCACGATGCGCAGCACCATTTCTTTCACAGCATAGGCTCGCCACCACCAGTAGGCGATTGTGGCGAGCATCAGCACGATTACCAGATCCGATAATTCGATGAACATGGTTTTATTCACCCGTTTCTATCTGTTCGTTTTTCTAATCGCGTTACCGCGGATACGCCTGATATAAACGGTTCAGCATGGCGCTGACCGAATAACCCAGCTGCTTCGATTGCTCTTTTGCCGCCGCCTTTAAATTGACTTCGTCGAGATCGTAATATTTTTTCGAGGCCATGATGATCCAGTTGCCGGACGACACGGTGCAGGTAAAAACCTGCGCGAAATTTTCCGTGAGCGCATGCAGCGTGTGATGGTCGCCGCGATGCTCGTCCCAGCAATTCAGCACCAGCCAGCCCTCGTCGCTCAACATCGCCGCGCAGGCTTCGACATACCACGGCTCGAAATATTGCGGCGCCATACCTTCGGCGTCATAGATATCGCTGAACAGGATGTCAGTTTTTGCACACGGTTCCCCGGGCGAATTCCCTCCCTCCAGAAACTCGGCGACGTCCTGCTCGATGATCGTGAGTCGATCGAGTCGCGGCAGTTCGAAATATTTTCTTGCCACTTTCACCACCGCGTGCCGCAATTCGACAACGCGCAATGTCAGCTCCGGAAAATGGTGCGTGAGACAGTTGACGAGCGCGCCGCCACCGAGCCCCACCAGCAGCGCATCGCGCGGCTGCGAGAATAACAATGGCAGCAGCATCGCGCGGGTATATTCATGCTGTAACAGATACGGTTCGGCCTTGAGCACGCAGCTTTGTTCATCGCCTTCGCCAAATGATAAATAGCGTTTGGTGCCATCATCGAAAACCTGGATCGGACCCAGCTCATCGTAGGTGCGAAAAATTTCTTTACCGGTAATAGGCATTACTGTGAATCGCTGAAGAATGTTGATGAATCGAGGGGGGCGCAAGCACGCTGCCGCAATCGCGCGGCGCATTAAAGCACGAAAGCGGCGCCAGACCACGATGTGCGTCGACGCAGGAAACTGTACATAAATACAGTCATACGTTACGATGCCAGCCGCTCCGCGCAATCAGGAGAATCGCTATGGTCAGTCATTTCTACGCCTATATCAGCAAGCTGCGGTGGATCGCACGCTGGGGTCTCAAGCGCAATACCATTCAGGAAAATGTGATGGAACACAGCTGGGAAGTGGCGACGCTTGCGCATGTGCTGGCTGTCATTCGCAATCGTTATTTCGATGGCGATATCGACGCCAACGCCATCGCGACCGCCGCGCTCTATCACGACTGTTCCGAAGTCATCACCGGCGATCTGCCCTCGCCTGTCAAATATCATTCGCCCGCCATTCAGCAGGCGTATCACTCGATCGAACGCGCGGCGGAACACGAACTGGTGGGACTCCTGCCGGAAGCGCTGCGCCACGATTTTGCCGCATTGATGGTGGAGGAAAATATTCCGCTCGAACATCGGCAGATCATCAAGGCGGCCGACACGATTGCCGCTTACCTGAAGTGTCAGGCGGAACTGAAGGCGGGAAACCGGGAGTTCGAAAAAGCCGCCGAGGATATCAAGCAGCGTCTGGCGGCCTATCGCTTGCCGGAAGTCGATTTTTTTCTTTCGACGTTCGCGCCCAGCTACCAGCTCACGCTCGATGAATTATTGCTGCGCAAAGGCCACACCGCCGAATTATCGGAACACGAACGCCACCTGCTCGCCGTGCGCAAATGATTCAGGCGCTGAAATGATCGAAAAAATGCCGCAGCATTCCGGCCGGAGCGCTGCGATGCAGAAAAATCAGAGCGAAGGCTTGATCCAGCCGCTGGCGATTTTTTTCGGCGCCACGACAGGGATGTTAGAAAGATCGATGGAATGGCTGGTGGGGTCTTCGCCATTCTTCAGCATCAGCGCAATCGGGCGCGCCAGACGCTGCAGCACACGATCGTTGCTGCGATCGGCATAGGACTGTATGCGATCGAGCAGATCGTCCGAACTCAGTTGTAATTTGACACCGAACTCGTCGTTGATCCGGCGGCGGCATTCGCGCACCAGCGCGAGATTCTCGACTTGGAGCAACCAGGTTTTATTTGCTTGCGCAGACAAACTTGCATTGGCCATTACATCTCTCCTCCAATTTCAGTCAGATCGATTTCGCAATGCCGCTTGATTTGCCTACCACAATCGATTGTCTTGAAGTGTAGTCACGGCGCTGAAAATGCAAATCGCGGCATCGGCATTTTGTGAACAATGCCGGTTTTTGGTACGTCCGCCAGACAGCGCTAGCTCAATATTTTCCGAAGCCGATTTTCCGCTATCGATAAATGCGATAAGCCGGTGTGTTTGCACGCATTGAACTTCGCGAGCCGTCGCGCGTGCGCCGAAGCGCACGGTAAAAATGGTAGACTCCGCAGCCGCTGCAAAATCACCGACGCTATCGACATGCCATCCAACGACAAACCTCGCGACACGATCTACTCGACACCGCTGGATGCGATTGCCGATTTCGCCTTCGATGCCAACGTGGTGCGCGTTTTCCCCGACATGATCCAGCGCTCGGTGCCCGGCTACAGCACCATCGTGGCCATGACGGGCGTGCTCGCCGAACGCTACGCGCGTCCGCAGACGCATTGCTACGATCTCGGCTGTTCGCTCGGCGCGAGCACGCTGGCCATGCGTGCCCTGCTCGACAATCGCGGCTGCGACATCATCGGCGTCGATAATTCACCGGCGATGATCGCGCATTGCCGCGCGCTGATCGACGCCGATACCCATGCGACGCCCGTCACGCTGCAACTCGCCGATATCAATGCCGTCGCCATCGACAACGCTTCCGTGGCGGTGATGAATTTCACGCTCCAGTTCATCGCGCCCGAATTGCGCGAAGCCTTGCTGCAGCGCATTGCCGATGCCATGCAGCCGGGCAGCATTCTGGTGCTTTCGGAAAAAATCCGTTTTGACGATGCGCATCTGCAACAGCTCAACACCGAGCTGCATCACGCATTCAAACGCGCCAATGGCTATAGCGATCTGGAGATTGCGCAAAAACGTTCCGCGCTCGAAAACGTCCTGCTGCCGGAAAGCCTGCCGACCCATCGCGAGCGCTTGCGGCGGGCCGGCTTCGCCAGCGTCGATGTCTGGTTTCAATGCTTCAACTTCGCGTCGATGGTGGCGATCAAATGATCGACCAGCCATCGCTTTCGCAAGCCCTGTCCCCGGCCTATCAACCGCAACTTCTGGCTTATCAGCAGCAATTTCTGGCGCACCTGGACCGGGTGGGCCTGCCGCAGTGGTCGCAACAGCTGACAGCCGCGCTGCCGGCATTGCTGCATCGCGATCGCCACGGTGATCTTGCGCGCTGGTACGACGCGCTGGCCGCACTGCCCGGTGTGAATACGAACGGCGACTGGGCGATTGAAAAAATCGAACTCGATCGCGGCAGCATCCGCATCGCCGGCGCTGAAAAACCGGATGAAACACAGCGCGCCCAACTGCAAAAAACCCTGATGCAGCTGCATCCGTGGCGCAAGGGCCCTTACGATATTTTCGGTATTCATATCGACACCGAATGGCGCTCCGACTGGAAATGGGATCGGCTGAGGAATGCTATCCAGCCGCTCGCCGGGCGCAGGGTGCTCGATGTCGGCTGCGGTAACGGCTATCACTGCTGGCGCATGCGGGGGGCCGGTGCGGAACTGGTGGTCGGCATCGATCCGACACTTTTGTTCGTCATGCAGTTTCACGCGCTGCAGCATTTCATTGGCGATGCGCATGTCGGCGTGCTGCCGCTCGGCATCGAACAGCTGCCGCAAAAACTGCGCGCTTTCGATACGGTGTTTTCGATGGGCGTGCTCTACCATCGCCGTTCGCCCTTCGATCATTTGCTCGAATTGCGCGAAGCGCTTCGCCCCGGTGGCGAGCTGGTGCTCGAAACGCTCGTGATCGACGGGCCGGCCGGTTCACTGTTGCTCCCCGACGATCGTTACGCGCGCATGAATAACGTGTGGTTTCTGCCGACGACCGCCACGCTGAATCAATGGCTGAAAAAAATCGGCTTCAAAAATCCTCAGCTCGTCAATGTCACGTCGACGACGACCGAAGAGCAGCGCGCCACTGAATGGATGACGTTTCAATCGCTTGCGCATTGTCTCGACCCCGGCGATCCGACGCGAACGATCGAGGGTTATCCCGCGCCGAAACGCGCGATCTTTATCGCCGAAGCACCGTAATATTCATTGCCGAAGCGACGTAAAATATGCGCAAGGGATTATTCGCGCGACGCCGCTGATCTATACTGAGCGCGCACATTCATCCAGAGTTTCATCATTATTTTCGATCGATCCCCCATGAGCCCATACGATTACGATTTAATTGCCATCGGCAGCGGTCCCGCCGGCGAGAGCGCGGTACTCAATGCGAGAAAACATGACCGCACCGCGGCCGTTGTCGAACAGGATCACTGGGTCGGCGGTTCGTGCACGCATCGCGGCACCATCCCTTCGAAAGTTCTGCGTCACGCCGTCAAACAGCTCGTGCGCTTCAATACCAATCCGATGTTTCGCGATATCGGCGAGCCGCAGTCGCTCTCCTTTCCCCGCCTGCTCGTGAGTGCCGATGAAGTCATTCAGCGTCAGGTGAAAATGCGCAGCAAGTTTTATCAGCGCAATCGCATCGATGTGCTGCAAGGCTCGGCGCATTTCGTCGACCCGCACACGATCGAAATTCAAACCGCCGACGGCACTACCGAACGCAAGACCGCGCGCAGTTTTGTCATCGCCACGGGTGCGAAACCGTATCGTCCGCACGATGTCGATTTTTCGCATCCGCGCGTTTACGACAGCGATTCGATTCTGCAGATGCAGCACACGCCGCGCAAAATCATCATTTATGGGGCCGGTGTCATCGGCTGCGAATACGCATCGATTTTTTCCGGCATCGGCTCGAAGGTCGAACTGATCAACTCGCGCGACCGGCTGCTCGAATTTCTCGACGACGAAATTTCCGATGCGCTGAGTTATCACCTGCGCGAACACGGCGTGATGGTGCGCCACCGCGAAAACTATGCGCGCGTTGAAACGAGCGATGAAGGCGTGGCGCTGCATCTGCGTTCGGGCAAGCGTCTCTACGCCGACGCACTGCTCTGGTGTAACGGTCGCACGGGCAATACCGAAAACCTTAATCTCGATCACATCGGTCTGGCCACCGACCACCGCGGCTACATCGCCGCCAACAAACATTACCAAACCACTATCGAACATATTTTCGCAGCGGGCGATGTGATCGGCGTGCCGAGCCTTGCGAGTGCGGCCTACGATCAGGGCCGTGCGGCGGCGGCATCGGCGCGCGGCAAGGAACACTGCCGCTTTGTCGAGGATGTGCCGACAGGCATTTATACGATTCCCGAAATCAGTTCGATCGGTAAAACCGAACGCGAACTCACCGAAGCGAATACGCCGTACGAGATCGGTCGCGCCTTTTTCAAGGAAACCGCGCGCGCGCAGATCAGCAGCGAAGATGTCGGCATGCTGAAAATATTATTTCATCCCGACACGCTCGAAATTCTCGGTGTGCATTGCTTCGGCGCCGAGGCCACGGAAATCATCCATATCGGCCAGGCGATCATGCAGCAGAAAAATGGCGGCAATAACATCCGCTATTTCATTTCGACGACGTTCAACTACCCGACGATGGCCGAAGCCTATCGCATCGCCACGCTCAATGGCCTGAATCGATTGCACGGCTGATTGAAATCGGAAAATGACAGGCAACAAAAAAGGCAGCGGGCGCTGCCTTTTGATTTGTCCGTTACGGAACTTTCCGTTACGGACCGAAGGTGATGGTCACGGTTGCGGAGAGCGCGCTCTTGGCGCCGGCGGTATCGATGGCCGCCATCGCAAAGGTATACGTTCCCGCCGACAGACTGCCGATATTCACTGTGGTCGTGCTGCCGCCGCTGACCGGGTGAACGACGCCCACGCTGCCGCTATCGTCGGTGTAATAAATTTCGTATCCCGATAATTCGCTCACGACCAACGCCTCGCCATTGGCGCGAGTGACCGGAATCTGCCAGGTCAGCCGTGCATTGTAGGTGACGGGGGCCGGAGCGGGTGCGGGTGCTGGAGCCGGTGTCGGCGCGGGTGTTGGAGCTGGCGTCGGGGCTGGAGCCGGTGTCGGCGCGGGTGTTGGAGCTGGCGTCGGGGCCGGAGCCGGTGTCGGCGCAGGTGTTGGAGCTGGCGTCGGGGCCGGAGTCGGGGTCGGCGCAACCGTCGGCGTCGAGCAGCGCATGAATTTGCGCAGATACGCGGAGGTCAGATTCGTGCAGCTGGCGCTGGTCCAGGTGATCGTCGTCGAGCTCGACGAGACGCTGGTGCGTTTGCCGGCCACGGCCGGGTCGCTGGCCGCCACCGATAGAATGAAACATCCGCCGAGCACAACTGACTTACGCATTGATAGGCATCTCGTTAACGCAATCCGTTTAATTGATCGGCTTTCACCCGACCTGGTGTCGCCCAGAAATCTAGCCAATGCGGCGGCCTTCGGTCATGAGTAGTTGTCGCATTTGTGAAGCCAGTCAACCGGCATGGAATGCCGGGCCGCGAAATAGTAATTGCGTCGCAATGAAGGCTGAATTACCACTAGATGGAAGTGTGAACCATCACACAGAGAGAAGGCGAACCGGATTGCCCGCGAGCGTCCTCACCAAGCAAATGCGTTCTGCTATCGTATAGACAAAACGCTGAACCACCTCTCGCATAAGGAAAAAACATCGGCGACGCCCCTCACGCCGTCCGATCATCGCTGCAATGACATTACCTGACGGCGCGCTGCTGCGCTCTCTTGCCAACAATCCACCGCGCTGGCTCATCGTTCTGGTGGCGGCGCTGTCGAACTTTATCGCCGCCCATCTGACCATTCTCGCTCCCGTGGATGGCGGGCCCAATGTCGCCACCGCGATGTGGTCGCCCATGGGCATCACCTTCGCGCTGACCTGGTATTACGGCGCCGGCGCACTCATCGGCGCCGCCCTGGGAACCTTCTTCTTTTTATTCCAGGTTCACGGGCACGTGCTGTTCAGCGTGCTGACGGCCATCACCACCGTTCTCCCCCCCGCCTATGCGAGCTGGCAACTGCATCGAAATGGCGTCGACGATCCTTTCGCAACGCCGCGCGAAATAATGCAGTTCGTCTTCTTCGCGGTATTCATCGCGCCGCTGTTCAGCGCATCGTCGGGGCTGCTCGCTCCGCTCCTGTCGGGGTCGGACATGCACTGGAACGGTCTGACATGGTTTTCGCTCTGGTCGAACGGGGCCATCGCAAATTCCATCATCGCGCCAGCCTTCCTGAAGATCGGCGACTGGGGGATGCTTTCGCGCCGCAAGCTGCTGGAGTTCGGCGGTGTCGTCATCGGCATGTTCGCGGCGTGGTGGGGCCTGTTTCTGCCCAATCCGCAAGCGATGACGCTGCCGATGACCATGCTGACCGCGCCGTTCCTGATCCTGATGGCGTTTCGCTTCAGCTTCGGCATCGTCGCCAGCTTTACCCTGCTGGTCGCCGTGCTCTCGATGCTTTCGCTCGGACGTAATCCCTACACCGAGGATCAGAATGCCTTCTTCCTGACCAGCGCCTACCTCGGCATGCTCAGCCTTTCCAACATCGCCGTCGGAGCGGGTTCGGCGGCTCTGCACGCGACCGTCGCGCGGCTGGCGCGGAGCGAGGAATCGTTGCGCGGCGTGTTCGAGCAGGCCGCAGTGGGCATCGTGCTGTTCGACATCAAGGAAGACGCGCCCACCTTCAACCCCAAATTTGGCGACATGATCGGTTATCGCAGCGACGAGATCACCAAGGAAAAAATGCGCGCGCTGGCATTTCCGGAGGAGCAGCAGATCACCGACCAGCTCGCGTCGAAAATGCAGCGCGGCGAAATCAGCAGTTTCAATCAGGAAAAGCGTTATGTGCGCAAGGACGGCAGCGTTATCTGGGCAAGCCTGACCATGTCGCTGCTGCGCGACAAACAGGGTAACGACAAATTGCTGATCGGCATTTACGAGGACATCACCTCGCGCAAGCGCATCGAGAAAAAACTCGAAGGGCAGACGCGGATTCTGCGCGATCTGACCGCCGACAAGCCCCTGCTGAAATCGCTCGAAGACATCGCCTTGTTCGCCGAAGAATTATTGCCCGGTTCGCGCTGCGCGATTTTTCTCGCCGACAATAATGTCGAAAACCTCCAGCTGATGGCTGCACCCACCTGGCCGGAAACTGCCAAACCGCCGAGCCGAACGACCGCCATCGCCGAGAATGTCAGCCCCACCGTTACCGCAGCCTTGCGCAGATCCAGCGTGATCTGCCGCGATGTTCTCGCCGCGCCCGACTACACGGCGCTGCATTCGCTGGTCGCGCGGGAACCCTGGCGGCGCACGTGCTGGGCGATTCCCTTCATGGGCAAAAACGGCGAACTGTTCGGCGTGCAGACCTATTATTTCGAGCACCCGTGCACGCCGGCGACGCAGGACGAAGAGTTGATCACGATGATCAGTTCGCTCGTCGGGCTGGTGGTGCAGCACCATCGCGACGAGGAAAAACTGCGCGACAGCGAGCAGCGTTTCCGCATCACCTTCGAGCAGGCGGCCGTCGGTGTCGCCCTGCTCGATCGCAACTCTCAGTGGCTGCAGGTCAACGAAAAGTTCTGCGACACCGTCGGTTACAGCCACGACGAACTGCTGCAGCTGCCGTACAGCAAACTGATTGCGCCCGAGGATATGGAATACACGCTGCAATCGGTCGCGGGCGTGGTCAGTCACAGCAGCTCGCAGGTGCAGCTCGATCATCGTTACATGCGCAAGAACGGCGACATCATCTGGGTCAATTCGCAATTTTCCGTCACGCGCAATAGCGACGGCGACATCGATTATCAGATCGCCATCATCAAGGACATCACCGAGCGCAAACTCGCCGAAACCGAAATCGAGCGCCTCGCGCTGTACGATTATCTGACCGAATTACCGAACCGCCGCCTGTTCGGCGATCGTCTGCGCAAGGCGGTGATGATGGCGAAACGCAGCGCGCGTTTCGGCGCGCTGATTTATATCGATCTCGACAACTTCAAACAGCTCAACGATACGCACGGCCACAACACCGGCGACGATTTTCTCAAAATGGTCGCGCACCGCCTGCAGCGCAATCTGCGCGAGGAGGATACGGTGGCGCGGCTCGGCGGCGATGAGTTTGTGGTTCTGCTGCAGAATGTCAGCGATTCTCTCGACACCGCCACCACCGCCACCGCCGCCATCGCCGGGAAAATTCAGAGCGCGCTGAGCGAGCCGTTCCTGCTGCCGAACGGCATCGAGCACACCGTCACGTCGAGCCTGGGTATCACGCTGTTTCCGAAAGATGCGGAAAATGCCGACGATCTGCTCCGGGAAGCCGATATCGCGATGTATCGCGTGAAGGAATCGCAGCGCAACGCCATGCGCTTTTACGAACCCGAAATGAAGGCCGAAGTGGATTCGCGCCTCGCGCTCGAACGGGCATTGCGGCGCGCGCTGCAGGACGACGAATTCGAGCTGTATCTGCAGCCGCAATACGACAGCGACCACAGGATGGTCAGCTGCGAAGCGCTGCTGCGCTGGCCGCAGCCCGACGGCAGTTTCATCTCTCCCAATGAGTTCATTCCCATCGCCGAGGACACCGGCCTCATCGTTCCGCTCGGCGAATGGGTATTGCGCCGCGCCGGCCAGCTCGTGTGCGCGCTCGAACTGGCGGGCTATCAGATTTCGCTGTGCGTGAACGTGAGCCCCCGTCAATTCAGCGAAAGCAATTTCGTCGAACGGGTGCGCACCATTCTCTGGGAAACCGGCGCCGATAGCGGTCGCATCGTGCTCGAAATCACCGAGGGTGTGGTGGTCGCCGACTTCAACGATGTCCGCACCAAAATGCACGCGCTGCGCCAGATGGGCATCACTCTGTCCATCGACGATTTCGGCACCGGTCACTCATCGCTGGCCTATCTGAAACTGCTGCCGCTGCACGAGCTGAAAATCGACCGCGCGTTCGTATACTCGCTGCCCGACGATGCCAACGATGTCGCCATCGTCGAAGCCGTGTTATCGGTGGCGCGCCATCTGCAGCTCGAAGTCGTCGCCGAGGGTGTCGAGACCACCGCCCAGCTCGAATTTCTCAAGGCGCGCGGCTGTCACCGGTTTCAGGGCTATCTGCTGGCGCGTCCGGCGCCGCCGCAGCAGCATTTTCCCGAACTCATGCAGGCGCCGGTCACTTAACCGCGAAGGTAATCCGGCCCACTCCTCATCGCCCGTTTCAGCACAGCAATTCGGCGTATACCTCATTGCCGCAACCGCGGTATTCGAGCGTGCGACAGAGCTTTCTGACCAGCGCAATACCGCGCCCCGACGGTGTTTTGTTCGAAGCGAGATCGTGTGCGATTGCCGGCTCGAAACCTTTTCCGCTATCGCGAATCTGTACGCCCAGCACCACCCCATCGCCGGTGTGACGCGAAACGATGGATATGTGAATCTGCCCCGTAGTCAACGCCTGCAAACGTTGCTGACGCAACGCCATGAAACGTTCGAAACCATTGCTTTCCAGTTTGACCGACGACGACAGTTCGAGCAGCCCGTGTTCGAGCGCGTTCACGAATAATTCGGTGACGACAAGAAAGAATGTGCTCGCGCGCGCGCGCCCCAGCCCCATCGCCTGTGCCCACTCGACCACCATCGGCACGAAGTCGATCGTCTTCAGTTGCTGCGCGGAAAGCGTCGTCTGCAGACTCCAGTCGCCGGCATCGTCACGCAGGGAACTGCGCACGACAGGTTCATCGTGGCCGGCGATTATCTGCGGCAGCGGGCATTCGATGAGCGCGAGCGAAATATCGTCGTGATGCGGCCTGTCGCCGAGAAAAGCCCGCAGCGACCGGCGCACGCTCTCCAGGCGCTGCTCGGGCGGCCCATCGCGCAATGCCGCGGCGATGCGATCGAGACCGAAACATTCGCCGTCGCCCGCCTCCATCAGTCCGTCCGAAAATGCGATGAGCTGCAGCGGATGGTCGTAATGAAAAACTTCGGGTTCGCTTCTGAAATTTTCCGGCTCCAGAATGCCGAGCGGCAGATGCCGCGATTTGAATCGCCGCACTTCATTGCCGTCGTTATCGAGCAACAGCAGCGGCGGAATGCCGCCGTTCCATACGTCGATGGTGGACTCGTGCAGGTTCACCGCCACCAGCGTCAGCGCCACGAAACGTTCGACCGGGCAATATGTGCGCACCAGCCGGTTCATTTCCTCGACGATCGCCGCCACGCCGAAACCTTTCGCCGTCATGGCGTAAAACACATTGACGACGGGAATGAGGGTGATCGCGGCCGCGAGACCATGCCCGGTTGCATCGGCGAGCATGGTGTAGGTCATGCCTTTTCCCGCGCTGCTGTCGAGAATGATATCGCCGCTGACACTGCTCGCCGGCTGACTCCAGTGCGAGACCGGCAGCACCGGATCGCCATCGTCCCTGCGCCGCACCAGCCGCCCCATGATGTGGCGGGCCAGATTGAGTTCTTCATCCGCCTGCGTGTAGAAATATTGCAGTTCGCGCTGCGAGCGCTCGATTTCCTTCTGCATCTGCGCGATGCGCTGCAGGGCCTGAATTCTGGCTTCAAGCACCGGCAGCTTCACCGGCTTCACCAGATAGTCGTCGCAGCCATTCTGCAGCGCATTGACGACTTCGCTTTCCTCTCCGTGCGCGCTCAGCATGATGATGGGCAGCCAGCGGGCACCGGGCAGCGCGCGTATCGCCTGCGTCGCCGCCACGCCATCCATGACCGGCATCATCCAGTCCATCAGCACCACATCGGGCTGGCATTCGATGAAGCGCGCAATCGCCTGTTCGCCATTTTCGGCCGTCACCGGTTCGTGCCCTAACAGGCGCAATTGTTCGCACAGCATTTCGCGCGGCAGCGCGGCATCGTCGACCACGAGCAATCGGAGCGTGTTATGAAGCTTCTGCATGCGAGTTCACCGAAGTGCGCGAGGATTCCTGTCATGCCCGCAAGGCGCGGGCGCGCAAAGCCAAGATTCGCACAATAATTGGTATTCGGGCACCCGGTACTCATGCTTTTCCACGTTGACGCTGCGCGACGCTTCCGCGCCACCGCTGCTATACTCGCCCAGTGCCCAGGCTCGCGCCCTAACTAACTATAAACACATGACCGCATCGGATAAGCCCACCAGTCCCGGCGAAAGAGAGCGTTTACTTCAAAGCTGCAAGGCGCTCATTTACAAATGGGTGTCGGTGCATTTCAAAAGTTATCTCGACAAACTCGACGAACAATTGTTTCGCATGGCCGACAAGGCCGGCAGCAACCTCGAACAGAATCGCTATCTGCAGGCGCGCAATGAAGTACGCGGACAGCGCCGGTCGCTGGAAAAACAGCTGCTCGAACATACCCGCCACGCTTACGATAATTTTCTCGAACGACGCGATACCGCCAGCGATCTCGCCCACAGCGATACCGAACTCAAACTCGTCGACAACGATGTGCTCGAACAATCGATCGCGATTGCGGGCATGACACGCCGCGCCAATGCCGACTATTCGGAAGCGCTGTATGCGCTGAACCAGAGACTGTCGGCGCTCGGCGGCGGTCCCAGGATCGGCGATCTCGGCAATCCGGTGGCGCCCGCCGTATTTACCGAAGCCCTGCGCGATGCGCTGCATCCGCTGTCGCTCGATACGCCATCGAAACTCGTGTGTTACAAAATTTACGATTCGGCGCTGCTCGGCAAACTCGACAAGCTCTATCAACTGCTCAATCACCATTTCAAAATTGCCGGCATTCTGCCGCATCTGCGCTATCACATTCGCAAGGAAGATGCGGTTCCGCCCGAGGAACTCGCCGGTCATCACACGCCCGAAACGCTGGCGAAGCAGAGCGATCTGATGGCGCTCGTGCAGCAGCTGCAGGGTTCGCTGGCACCGCAGCGGCCATCCGCCATCAATCCCGTTCCCGCGCAGCAGATCATTCAGGGACTGCAGCCGATACAGCAGCACAGCGCGCAGACCCTCGATGCCGCAAAAACACAGCAGGCCGTGCTCGAATCCGGTTACAGCGAACTGCCGCAGCAGATTGAAAACGAAACACGCAGCGCGACGCCGATCGATGCCGATGTGATCGAAATCGTCGGTCTGCTGTTCGAATACATGCTCAACGACGAACAATTACCGGATTCCGTCAAGGCACTGCTCAGCTATCTGCACACGCCCTTTCTGCGCGTCGCGCTGCTCGATAAAGCCTTTTTCAATTCGCCGCAACACCCCGCCCGACAATTGCTCAATGCGCTCGTCGCCGCTGGCGAACGCTGGGTCGAGTCCGAAGGCAAACACAAAAGCGATGTCTATCAGCAGATAAAAAATACCGTGCAGCGGATTCTCGATGAGTTCGATAACGATGTACGGTTATTTTCGCAACTCGCCTTCGACTTCAATCATTATCTGCGCCAGCACTCGCGGCGTGTGCGCCTCGCCGAACAGCGCGCGCAACAGGCTGCGCGCGGCGAGGATACGCTCAAGGAAATTCGTCTGCGCATCGACCGCTATTTGAAACAGAAAATCGGCGACGA
Source organism: uncultured Verrucomicrobiaceae bacterium (assembly GCA_964631955.1). Classification (GTDB taxonomy): domain Bacteria; phylum Pseudomonadota; class Gammaproteobacteria; order Pseudomonadales; family CAMLJR01; genus CAMLJR01. Next base: position 128,108 of record CAZWBA010000002.1, read on the forward strand.
CAGATTGCCCGAAGCCGTGCGCAAATTATTATTCGAACCGTGGGCGAATTTTCTCGCGTTCAATCTGCTGCGCTTCGGCTCCAACTCGGCGCAGTGGCAATCCGCCGCGCTGGTGGTGGACGATGTGCTGCGTTATGCGAATCCGCACGGCCTCGACGAACAACAATTGTGGCAGTTGCGCGATTCGCTCAACGAACGCATCGCGCAGGGTTTTCAAACCGTCGGCTACGAAATCGAAGCGGGCCATCATCTGCTCGACGCCCTTCATCGCGCGCATCGCGAACGCATCGCTCACGAAACGGCGCCGGCCGAACAGCGTCCGGCCGATATCGATGCGCCGATTGCGCCAGCCGCCGAACTCGCCGCCGATCCGCTGCTGGAAAAACTCGGCAAGGTGGAATTCGGTACCTGGTTCGTGTTTCTGGCCGACCGGCCCCGCAAGGAACAACGACAGGCTAAACTTGCCTGGTCGAACAGCCGCACGCAGCATTACATGTTCGTGAACCGCCTCGGCCAGCAGGCCGCAGTTAAAACCGGCGTGGAACTGGTCGCCGATATTCGCGCGGGGCGCACGCGAATTCTGGAGCAGCAGGAATCGGTACCCTTTTTCGAAAAAGCACTGGAGCGCATCGCCGAACAATTGCGACCGCGCCGCTCCTGAATCGCAAATATTGAATTCACTGATCGCCGACAACACGGAAACTCAAATGGCTCGCAAACTCGAACGCAAAGAACTCAATCAGGCGATCGTCGTTCTCGATACGATCAACGGCGGCGTGTTCGGCGAACTGGTGAATATCACCACCGAAGGCCTGATGGTGATGACCGATCGCGAAATCGAAACGCAGGCCATTTTCCAGTTATCGCTGCAACTGCCCGAGATGATTAAAGGGGCCGATCACATTATTGTCGGCGCCGACTGCCTGTGGTGCCGTCGCGCCGAAAATTTCTATCGCTACTGGGCCGGCTTCCAAATTATCGATGCGTCGGAAAAGGCGCTCGCACAGATCGACGGACTGATCGATTTGTACGGCCGCGCCTGATTCGACGGCTCAGACAAACACGCCAATCTTTTTACGCTGCAGATCCGCGCGAATTTCATCGAGCGATAACGGATCGTCGATTGTCGAAGGTACCGTGTATTCTTTGCCATCGATCATCGCGCGCAGCACCGCGCGCAGAATTTTTCCCGAGCGCGTTTTCGGCAAGCGCTTTACCACGATCAACTGTTTGAAATTGGCGAGCGCACCGACCTGGCTGCGAACCATCGCGACGACATCTTTTTCCAATGTACCTTCATCGATAGCAGCGCCATCTGTTATCACCGCCAGCGCAACCGGAATCTGCCCGCGCATTTCGTCGTCGATGCCGATCACCGCGCATTCGGCCACCGCGTCATGCGCCGCAACCACTTCCTCGATCTCACCCGTCGACAGGCGATGTCCGGCGACGTTGATGACATCGTCGATACGTCCCATCACGAACAGATAACCGTCGGCGTCGATATAACCGCCATCGCCGCATAAATAGAAACCGGGAAAGCGCTGCAGATAACCGGCGACAAAGCGCGCATGATTATTCCAGATCGTCGGCAGGCATCCCGGCGGCAGCGGTAATTTCACCGTGATATTGCCCTGCTCGTTCGGCGCGCACTCGTTGCCGTTGTCGTCGAGAATGCGCACATCGAAACCGGGTACAGGTGTTGTCGCCGAACCCGCCTTCGTTGCAAAGGTTTCGATACCGATCGGATTCGCTGCAATTCCCCAGCCTGTTTCGGTCTGCCACCAGTGATCGATCACCGGCAGTTTGAATTTTTCGCACAGCCATTCGTACGTCGGCGGATCGAGACGCTCGCCGGCGAGAAATAAATTCTGCAACGACGATAAATCATATTTTTTTGCGAAAGCCGCTTCGGGATCTTCTTTGCGAATGGCGCGAAATGCTGTCGGCGCCGCAAATAATGTTTTCACTTTATGCTGCTCGACGACGCGCCAGAATGCGCCCGCGTCCGGCGTGCGCACGGGCTTGCCTTCGTAAAATACTGTGGTGCATCCGGCAAGCAACGGTGCGTAGACAATGTAGGAATGACCGACGACCCAGCCGACATCGGAGGCGGCCCAGAATACATCGCCCGGCTTCGCGTCATAAATTGCGCGCATGCTGTAATGCAATGCCACCGCGTGACCGCCGTTATCGCGCACGATGCCCTTGGGTTTGCCGGTCGTGCCCGAGGTGTACAACACATACAGCGGATCGGTGGCACGCAGCGGCACCGGCGCAATGCGTGGCGCGTTCGCAACCGTTGTCTGCCAATCGAGATCGCGCGTTGTTTGCATTTTCGCTTCGCATTGCGGCCGTTGATAGACGATGCAGTGCTGCGGTTTGTGTTGCGCACTTTCGAGTGCGCTATCGAGAATCGGTTTGTACGCGATGATTTTTTCGACTTCGATTCCACACGATGCCGTCAGGATGATTTTCGGCGTGGCATCGTCGATACGCACCGCGAGTTCGTGCGCGGCGAAACCGCCGAACACCACCGAATGAATTGCGCCGATACGCGCGCAGGCCAGCATCGCAATCGCGGCTTCGGGAATCATCGGCAGATAAATCAGGACGCGATCACCTCTGTCCACGCCGAGCTGCTGCAGCATGCCTGCACATTGCGCGACGGCATCGCGCAATTCGAGATAGGTGAATCGTTTGATCGTATTCGTCACGGGTGAATCGTAGATCAGCGCGGTCTGCTCACCGCGCCCCTGTGCGATGTGCACATCGAGCGCGAGATAGCTCGTGTTCAATTCGCCATCGACAAACCAGCGCGCGATGTCATGGCTGTCGCTCTGCAAAATCGTCTGCGGTTCTTTGTACCAGGTGATGTGCTGCGCCTGCCGGCGCCAGAACGCGGCCGGATCGGCGATCGATGCATCGAACTCTTTGTGATATCCCATGATTGATTCCTCTTTTTTCCGGGCGCTTTCCCGCTGTTTTTGCCGACCGCATCAGGCTGGACCGTCAATCGGCTGCCGGTTACGCCAGCGGATGTTCTGAGTATAATTGCAGCCCTTTTTACGCTTTGTACTTTTTTATTTACCCCTACTTTTTACTCACCAGCCCTTGAGGACTATCAACCGTGGATCTGCAACGAGCCTCGATCGATCAGCTGCGCGCCTGGGAAACCGAACTGTCGCAGCAGTACGCCGCTTTCAAAGCTGCCGGACTCAACCTCGACCTGACGCGCGGCAAGCCCAGCGCCGATCAGCTGAGTCTGTCGAATGCCATCGAAGGTATTCTTGCGGGTAACTTCAAAGACGAAGACGGCACCGACGTACGCAACTACGGCGGACTCGACGGCATCGCCTCGGCGCGCGCGCTGTTCGCGCCGGTCATGGGCGTGAATGCGGACGAAATCATCATCGGCGGATCGAGCAGCCTGACCATGATGTATCAGGCCGTGCAATTCGCCTTCGAGCACGGCGTGGCCGGCAGCGATGCCTGGAAAAAATCGGGCGCGGTGAAATTCCTCGCGCCCGTTCCCGGTTACGACCGCCACTTCACCGTCTGCGAACATTTCGGTATCGAATTGATTCCGGTACCGATGAGCGAAGCCGGCCCCGATATGGACCGCGTCGAAGCGCTCGTGAAAGCCGATGCGAATATCAAAGGCATCTGGTGCGTACCGCGCTTTTCCAATCCGAGCGGCATCGTCTATAGCGACGCAGTGGTCGATCGGCTCGCACAGCTCGGCAAGATCGCCGGCCCCGGTTTCCGCATTTTCTGGGACAACGCCTACGCCGTGCACACGCTCGGTGACGATGCGCCGCAACTCGCGAATATTTTCGCGCTCGCGAAGAAATACGGCACCGCCGACAGCATCTACATGTTCGGCTCGACCTCGAAAATCACCTTCGCAGGCGCAGGTGTCGGTTACATGGCCGCTACGCCACCCAACTTAAATGTGTTCAAGAAAAATCTTGGCTTCAGCCAGATTGGCCCCGACAAAGTGAATCAACTGCGCCATGTGAAATTCATCAAGTCGGTCGACAATCTGCATCAGCTGATGAAGAAACACGCCGAATTACTCAAGCCGCGCTTCGATGCAGTGCTGACGCGCCTGCAGCAGCTGGAAGGACTGGGCAGCTGGACCGTGCCGAAGGGAGGGTATTTCATCTCGTTCGATACGCTGCCGGGGCTGGCGAAAGCCGTGGTGAAACTCGCGGCGGAAGCCGGTGTGAAGCTGACCCCGGCAGGCGCGACCTATCCCTACGGCAACGATCCGCAGGACACCAATATCCGGCTGGCGCCCTCGTTCCCGAAAGTGGAAGAAATCGCGAAAGCCACCGATGTATTCGTGACCTGCGTGAAACTTGCGAGCGTGCAGCAGGTGCTCGCCCGGAAAAACTAAAGGAGAAGCATCATGGTAAAGGTCAGCGTGTTGTATCCGTATCAGGAAGATTCGCGCTTCGATTTCGACTACTACACCGAGAATCACATCTCGCACAGCATCGAATTACTGAGCGCGCATCCGGGTTTCCGGGGCGCCATCATCGAGCGCGGCATGGGCGGCGGCCTGCCCGGATCGCCGCCGGTCTACATCGCCATGTCGCATTTTCAATTCGAATCGATGGATGCGTTCACCGAAGCGTTCATGCCGCATGCGCAGGAAATCCAGGCGGATGTTCCCAACTTCACCAATATCAATCCCGTGCTTCAGTTCAACAAGGTGCTGCTGCAGTTTTAGCGCTCGCGCTGTCGGCTTTGCGTTACTCGCTATCGCGAACCGGCCGCGCCATCAACGGGAAATTGGCGATTTTGCCTTCGCCTTTAGTATCGCTGACTTTAGCGACGCCCTCTTTTTCGACTTCGTCGATACGGACGATGGCATGCATCGGAATATACGAACGCGTGACGCCAGCGAATTCGTTTTTCAACTTTTCTTCGGCGGGATCGACCAGCACCTGCGTGCGCTCGCCGAAAATAAACTCTTCCACCTCGATGAAGCCGTACATTTCGCTCTGATAAATTTCGCGCGCGTAGACTTCATAGACCTGGTTCTGGTTGAGGAAAATCACTTTATAGATCGGAGAGGCTGGCATGTGCGGTACTGCTCGTGGGTATTACGGACGCGGCATCATACCACAGTGCCTGCGGATGCCCGCCCTGCCGCATCACCTGCAACCGTCATTCCCGTCTTCGTCGCAATCGTCGCAGCAGGGCCCGATAACGGGAACAATGTGTCACCAGCAGACGGCCTCTGTATAATGCCCACCCCCGAAGTTGGCTATCGATTGAGCAGTTTTCCCTTATGACCGAATCCACTCACGCCCCTGTTCAAACCAGTACCGCGTCGACGAGTGAATCAGCAGCCCAACAACCCAAAAAGTTGTTTATCGAAACCCACGGCTGCCAGATGAACGAGTACGATTCGGCGCGCATCCGCGATCTGCTCGGCGTCTCGCACGGTCTGGTGCAGACCGACAACCCCGAAGAAGCCGATGTGCTGTTGCTCAACACCTGCTCGATCCGCGAAAAGGCGCAGGAAAAAGTCTTTCACCAGCTCGGGCGCTGGAAGCAGTTCAAGCAGAAAAATCCGAACGTCATCATCGGCGTCGGCGGCTGTGTCGCGAGCCAGGAAGGCGATGCCATCGGCAGACGCGCGCCCTACGTCGATCTCGTATTCGGCCCGCAAACGCTGCACCGCGTGCCCGAGATGATGAACGCGCGCAAACCGAGCGGCCCGATTCTGGTCGATGTGACCTTCCCCGAGATCGAAAAATTCGACCGCCTGCCCGAACCGCGCGCCGACGGCCCGACCGCGTTCGTGTCGATCATGGAAGGCTGCTCGAAGTACTGCACCTACTGCGTGGTTCCATATACCCGTGGCGAGGAAGTCAGCCGTCCGTTCGACGATGTCATCGCCGAAATCGCCGGCCTGGCCGATCAGGGCGTGAAGGAAGTGAATCTGCTCGGCCAGAACGTCAATGCGTATCGCGGCCGCAATCATCTGGGCGAGATTGTCGATTTCGCCGAGCTGCTGACCTATGTCGCCGTCGTTCCAGGCATCGAGCGCATCCGCTACACCACGTCGCACCCCGCCGAATTTTCGGACGCGCTGATTGCCGTTTACGCGGAACTGCCGCAACTCGTCGATCATTTACACCTGCCGGTGCAAAGCGGTTCCGACCGTATTCTGGCGGCGATGAAGCGCGGCTATACCGCGGCGGACTTTCTCGATCGCATCGACAGGTTGCGCAGACATCGGCCGAATATCAGCCTCTCGTCGGATTTCATCGTCGGCTTTCCGGGCGAAACCGAACAGGATTTCGCCGACACCATGCAGCTCATCCATCGCGTCGGCTTCGACCATTCCTTCAGTTTCGTCTTCAGCGCGCGCCCCGGCACACCCGCCGCACAGCTCGCCGACGACACGCCGGAAGAGGTCAAAAAGCAGCGGCTCTCGATCCTGCAGACGCGCATTACCCAGAACGCCCAGCGCATCAGCGCCGCGATGGTCGATACCACGCAGCGCATTCTGGTGGCGCGCCCCTCGCGCAAAGACCCCGGCGAGCTCGCCGGACGCACCGAAAACAACCGTGTGGTCAACTTTAAAGCGACCGATGAGCGGCTGATCGGCCAGTTCGTCGATGTCGTCATTCGCGAAGCGCTACCGAACAGCCTGCGCGGGGAACTGGTGGTCGCCTGACGCGGCGGCCACCTGCGTCGCGCGAGCGTACTCCTTGTTGCGCGAGCGTTACTATTTTATGAAGAAAGATTTTCGGGGTTCCCCGAAGCCATCGCGCGGGGTTATCCTACCCCGCCCGGCAGTCACAGCGTTTACGCATTGAACAGTACATCACCACCAACGGCTGAATCGCTTCAGCTCATCCTGGAACCCGCCGATACGCGCTTGCTGGCTAATGTGTGCGGGCCCCTCAATGAAAATTTGCGTCATATCGAACAGCGCCTGCAGGTGACGATTCACGCGCGCGGCAATCAGTTCGATATCGCAGGCGACACCGCCCACATCGCCGCCGCCCGGCAGACGCTGGAGGCACTTCTCGCCGATGCCCAGAGCGGCCGCCCGATTACGATCGAGCTGGTGTACCTGCACCTGCATCATTTTGCCCCCGATGTCCCGGCACCTGAGAATGCAGCGGCCGGCACAAGCAGCGCGTTCGCGCAGGATGTCGAAACGGAAAACGTCGCCGCCATTCCGGTTATTCGCACGAAGAAAATCACCATCAAACCGCGCGGCAAAAACCAGCAGGGTTACGTGCGTGCCGTGCAGATGCACGCGGTGAACTTCGGCATCGGTCCCGCCGGTACCGGCAAAACCTATCTCGCCGTCGCCTGCGCGGTCGAAGCGCTGATGAACGATAAGGTCAGCCGCATTCTGCTGGTGCGCCCCGCGGTCGAGGCCGGCGAAAAACTCGGCTTCCTGCCGGGCGATCTCGCACAGAAAATCGATCCGTATTTGCGCCCGCTTTACGACGCGCTCTACGAAATGCTCGGCGCCGAAGCGGTGACGAAACTGATCGAGCGCAACGTCATCGAAATCGCGCCGCTCGCCTACATGCGCGGACGCACGCTCAACGACTCGTTCATCATTCTCGATGAGGCGCAAAACACCACGCGCGAGCAGATGAAAATGTTCCTGACGCGTATTGGTTTCGGCTCGACCGCCGTCATCACCGGCGATGCCACACAAATCGATCTGCCGCGCGGCACACCCTCGGGATTGATGCATGCGATGAACGTGCTCTCCGAAGTCAACGGCATCAGCTTTACGTATTTTTCCGCGCGCGACGTCGTGCGCCATCCGCTCGTGCAAGCGATTGTCGAAGCATACGAAGCCTTCGAAAACGACACGACATCCTTCGACAAGGCATCGGCATTCAAAGGTTCGGGCGATAAAAATCGCGCCGACGGAAACCATGCTGACAAAAAACAGGGCGATCGCAGTCGCGGCGATAATTCTTCATCGTGAACAGCATCATGGGCGGCAAACCTGCACGCTTGCGCATCGATATCGAAAATGCGAGCGGCAAAAAAGTACCGGGCCGGACGGCATTCAAACGATGGATCGGTGCAGCGATCGGCGAACGCCGCGATCATGCCGAAGTGAGCGTGCGCATCACCGATGCCGATGAAATAACAATGCTCAACCGGCAATATCGCGGCAAGGATTATGCAACGAACGTGCTGTCATTTCCGGCCGATCTGCCGCCCGAACTCAAGCTGCCGCATCTGGGCGATATCGCCATCTGCGCCGACGTGGTCGAGCGCGAGGCGCGCGAACAGAACAAATCGAGTGAAGCGCACTGGGCGCACATGGTCATTCACGGCACATTGCATCTGCTCGGGTACGATCATGTCGACGATGCCGATGCGGAAATCATGGAAGCGCTCGAAATCGAAATTCTGCGCACGCTGGATTTCGCCAACCCGTACATTGAACATGCGCCGAATTAGCGCGCCGGCCATTGCCAGAAGAAATTCGTATTTGAGAAAAGAGGATTGTGGTGTCAATCATGTCTGAAGAACGACCAGGGCCGGATGCCGAAGAAAGAACGTGGCTCGAAAAGATCGCCGATGTATTTTCCGGCGAGCCCAAAAGCCGCGACGATTTGCACGATCTTCTCGTCGAAGCCGAGCGCAATGAAATCATCGATCGCGATGCGCTGAAAATCATGGAAGGCGCGCTGCATGTCGGCGATATGCAGGTGCGCGAGATCATGGTTGCGCGCTCGCAGATGGAAGTATTCGAAGCCGACGAACCGTTGCAGGCGATTCTTCCGCGCATCATAAAAACCGCACATTCGCGCTATCCCGTGATTGGCGAAAACAAAGATGAAGTGCTCGGCATTCTCCTCACCAAGGATTTGCTGCCGCATATTCTCAAAGGCACCGCGGATTTCGATATCAAAAAAATTCTGCGTCTCGCAGTCTTCATTCCCGAAAGCAAGCGTCTGAATGTATTGCTGCGCGAATTTCGCGAAAACCGCAATCATATGGCCATCGTTATCGATGAATACGGCGGCGTCGCCGGCCTCGTCACCATCGAAGACGTGCTCGAGGAAATCGTCGGCGATATCGAGGACGAATACGATGTCGAGGACGAGAACAATATCAAACGCGTTTCCGAGACCGACTACATCGTCAAGGCATTGACCCCCATCGAGGATTTCAACGAAGCGCTCAACGCCGATCTCGATGACGACGAAGTCGATACCATCGGCGGACTGCTGCTGCGCAAGCTCGGTCACCTGCCGCAGCGCGGCGAGGTCACCGCCATCGACCGTTTTCAATTCAAGGTGATGAATGCGGACAAGCGCCAGATTCATTTGCTCCGCGTAAGCCCGCTGCAGACGGATGACAAATCCGGTTAAGCATCTGCCGCCGTCACGATAATTCCGATCCATGCGCCTTCGAAATTTTTTTAATTCATCACGCAGCGACTCACAGAAAAGTTTCTGGGCCGGCGATTTACTGGCGACTGCCTGCGGCGCATTGATCACGCTCTCCCTTGCACCCTTCGATTTCTGGCCCTGTGGCCTGCTCGGGCTGGCGCTGCTGCAGCGTTTGCTCGATGGCATTTCGCCCGCACGCGCTGCATGGCGTGGCTGGTGTTTCGGCGCAGGACTTTTTCTGAGCGGAGCATCGTGGCTGTATGTCAGCATTCACGATTTCGGCGGCGCTTCGTTAATTCTCGCATCGATTCTGAGCGGCGGATTTTGCTTATTGCTCGCGCTCATGCACGCAATGTCCGGATACGGTTACGCACGCTGGATTCGCGGCGCGAAATTCGGACGCTGGCTCGGCTTTGCCGCGTGGTGGGCGCTGTGGGAATGGGTAGCGTATTGGCTGTTCACCGGTTTTCCGTGGCTGTATGCCGGCTACGCGCACCTAACGACACCGATCAGCGGCTGGGCACCGATCGGCGGCATTTACACGCTGAGCTTCATTGTCGCACTCAGCGCCGCGGGGCTTTCCCTGTTATTCGGAAAACGATCACCATCTGCGCAGCCGGACGCGGACTCGTCGAGCGCGGAAAAAAAATGGATACCCATTGCCATCGCAACGCTGCCGTGGCTCGCCGGCTTCGCTCTGCAGAATATTGCGTGGACGCAACCGCAGGGCGAATCGATTCGCGTCGCGCTGGTGCAGGCCAATATTCCGCAATCGGTGAAATGGGATCCCGAATTCTTTCGCGAGACGCTCGATATTTATCACGAATTGAGTACGCCGCTATGGCGCGATAACGACATCGTGTTCTGGCCCGAAGCCGCCGTCCCCGCATTTTACGAACACGCGAAACCTTTCTTCGATGCGAATGCGGCCGCCGCGTCGCGCTACCACCACGCGCTGATCAGCGGCGTTCCCTATCGCTCCGCGCAAGGCGAGGTTTTCAACAGCGCGATCGCGATCGGCAACGGCAGCGGCATTTATCACAAGCAGCATCTGGTGCCGTTCGGCGAATATGTGCCGCTCGAAAAATATCTGCGCGGCCTGATCGATTTTTTCGATCTGCCGATGTCGAATTTTCAGGCCGGCTCCGCAGGTCAGGCGCCGCTACAGGCGGCGGGTCTGACCTTCGCACCCTTTATTTGCTATGAAGTCGTCTACGGCGATCTCGTGCGCCATGCGCGCGCAGATGTTTTACTCACGCTGAGTAACGATGCCTGGTTCGGTCGCTCGATCGGCCCGCTGCAGCATCTGCGCATGGTGCAGATGCGCGCGCTTGAAATGGGTCGACCATTCGTGCGCGCAACAAGCAATGGCGTCACTGCGCTTATCGATGCCAGAGGCAATATCACGGCCCGCATTCCACAATTCGAGCGTTCGGTACTAACCGGAAATATTCAGGGTTATACGGGATTGACGCCATTTGCCCGCTTCGGCTCGTGGCCGATTTTATTGCTGTGTGTGGCGATCTGCGCACTGTGCGTTATCGAAACCGCGAAGAAACGGCGATTCGATACAAAAATTCACTGAGCCAGCAGCACGCGCCGGGTTACCGATGTCGCGGGACACTTGCGACACGCTTTCGACTATCATGTCCACAGCCATTCACCGGGTTTCCGTACCGCCATTTTTTCGTACCTATCAGTTTTTCGTGTCTATGAATTCCAGTTTTTCCGATGCCTTTGTCCGTTACGAATTAATCACCGCCTGCACCGCCGCCGGTGCGGATGATTGCGTACTCGGCGTGCATTGTCTCGGCAGATCGAACCTCGACGAAAATACTGCGGCCGCAATCCGGGGCCTGCCGGTTCAACAGGTATCGACACCGATTCTGCAACATAGCAGTGGCCATCTTTATGAGCGCTGGCTGACCGATTCGGCATGCCGTCACGGCCGTTTCCGCGATATCGAATTTCGCCGCAACGACACGCTGCTGTTTGGCGTGATTGAAATCGATGAGCGCGGGCTCGACGCAGCGAATAATGATTCGCGCCTGCGCATTGCCGCAGAAAATGCCTATCTGCAGATTTTTGCATTGCTCGATGCAGAAGGCTTCCCGCATTTATGGCGCACCTGGAATTACATGCCGGCGATTCATGCGCAGGAAGGCGGGCTCGAACGCTACCGTCAGTTCAATGTGGGCCGCCACACTGCTTTCGTCAGTTGCGGTCGGGCCGTGGATAGCAGCCCCGCTGCCAGTGCGCTCGGCACCCGCGACGGACGCTTTTCCGTCGCCTTTATCGCGGGTCATGCCGCGCCCGCCCGCATTGAAAATCCCCGGCAGGTCAGCGCATTTGATTATCCCGAGCAATACGGGCCGCGCAGCCCGACATTCACACGCGCGGTCACCGTCACCAGCGGCGCTTACGAGGCATTATTTATTTCCGGCACAGCGAGCATCGTCGGCCACGAAACGCTTCACCGCGATGATGTGACGGCGCAGACGCAGGAAACCATCGCCAACCTCGCCGCACTGCTGCAACAGGCAAATTCAAAACCGCTGAATATCGAGCGGACTGCCGCGCAGGCATCGCCCTACACGCTGCAGAACCTGGGTTACCGCCTCTACCTGCGCCACCCTGACGATCTGACTAAGGTGCGCGCCGTCTTCGACAACCTGATCGGCAGCGCGGCCAATGTCGCTTATGTTCAGGCCGACATCTGTCGCGAGGATTTGCTCATCGAGATCGAGGCATTTGCCATTCGGTCATTATCGACGCGATCGACATGAAAAGACTTTTTGCCTGCACCATCGCACTGGCCGGTTTCATTCACGGCGCTTCGGCCACGGAGCAGGCGCCACTCTGGGAAGCCGGCGCCGGCGTCGCCGCGCTGGCGCTGCCCGCGTATCGCGGCTCGGATAAATTTCACGGCTTCGTATTGCCCGTTCCCTATTTCGTCTATCGCGGTGACATTCTGAAAGCCGATCGTCACGGCGTGCGCGGCGAATTATTCAATACCGATCGCTTCGAATTAAGCATCAGCACTTCCGCATCGCCACCGACGCGGAGCGACGATATCGATGCGCGCGAAAACATGTCCGATCTCGAACCGACGGTGGAAGTCGGTCCCGAACTCGATATCACGTTATGGCAGGGCAGTGGCGATAGCGCCCGCGGCGGTAATGAATTGGTATTTCTGAAGCTGCGTCTGCCGCTGCGCCAGGCGTTTGTGATCGACGACAAGCCGCGCGATATCGGTCTGGTTTTTACGCCGAATTTAAATGCGGATATTCGCCATCCTTTCGGCATGCGGGATTGGAGTTTAGGTCTCGTCACCGGCCCCGTCTTCGCGAACGCGCGGCAGAACGCCTATTTTTACGATGTCGATGCACAATACGTCACCGCGACCCGGCCCGCGTATCAATCGGGCAGCGGCTACGGTGGCTGGCAATTTCTGGTTTCACTTTCCAGGCGTTTTGAAAATATGTGGTTCGGCGCCTACATTCGGCAGGATACATTGCAGGGCGCGGTATTTATCGACAGTCCACTGGTGGAAAGACGCAGCTACACATCGGCGGGTTTTGCAATTTCGTGGATTTTCGCGCGTTCGAATTCCATGGTTGAAATCGACCGCGAGTAAATTATTTATAAAAATAGTGAATCAATAAAAAACTACGAGGTTGCAGTTGCGATTTGCAATTGCTCGCGCGGCGTATAGGCGACGACGACATCCATTTTCGCCACTTCGGTATCGGCAACCGTGACCACGGCGTTGATCTGCACCACCACTGGTGCCATCTGCCGGCAATGAATATGAAACCCGACATCGGTATCGGGCAATACCGGGCTTTTGAACCAGCAGTTGCGCACACCCGCCAGCACACCGACCGATTCACCCGGCAATGTTTTTACGTAGGGATCGCCGCGCAACAAACCCGCGCCGGCCAGTTGCGCCATCGCTTCGATCAGCATCACCCCGGGAACGACGGGCATGCCGGGAAAATGTCCGCTGATAATGGCGTTGTCGCGCGACCAGCGTGCGGTGCCGTGAAAATCGTGCGGCCCTTCGATCAGCAAACTCTGGCAGACAAAAATTTCGCCGCGATGAGGAATTAGATTTTCAATCTGGCTGCGATCGAGCTCGATGGGATAGTTGTACGTCAATTCGCTCATGCGGATGTCGTCATGATGGATAGCGCCGCGCGACCAGAGAAACGTTGCTGCCACCGAATGCAAACGAGTTCGACATGATCGCATCGATCGTGCAGTTCCGGCGCGCCTCGATGGGAACATAGTCGAGATCGCAGCGCGGATCGGCTTCTTCGAGCGTCGCCGTCGGCAGCAGCACGCCATCGTTCATCGCCATGAGGCTGAGTGCGAACTCGACGATGCCGCTCGCCCCGATCAAATGTCCATGCATCGATTTGGTCGAGCTCACTGCGAGCTGATTCGCCGCATCGCCAAACGCGGCGCGAATCGATTGCGTTTCGACGACATCGCCCGCGTCGGTCGCGGTGCCATGCGCGTTCAAATACTGAATCTGCGCGGGCGCGATAGCCGCATCGTCCATCGCCATGCGCATCGCGCGCACCTGCTGTTTCATCGATGGCGCCGTTAAATGATCGGCATCGCTGCTGCAACCGTAGCCGGATAATTCCGCGATTATTTTTTGCTGACGTTTCACCGCGCGCGCTTCGCTTTCAAGCACGATTGCCGCAGCACCTTCGCCCAGCACAAAACCGCTGCGATTTTTTGCAAACGGCCGGCAACTGCGCGACATATCGGAAGTGTCAGGTCTGGCCATCACGCGCAATGCGTTCCACGCCATCATGGCGCCGGGCGTGAGCATCGCTTCGGTGCCGATAACGATGGCAGCATCGAGATAGCCGTCACGTATCGCACGAAATGCTTCACCGATCGCTACCGCGGACGATGCACACGCGACCGAATACGTATTGCTCGACCCGTTCAGACCATAATGCATCGACACCAGCGCCGCCGATGCATTCGACATCATGCGCGGGACCGACAAGGGATGCACGATGGCGGGATTGCGTTTTTCCTGCGAGGTGTCGTACAGCGTCGTGTAGAAACGCTGATAGAGTGAATCCAGCGTCTGCGCACCGCCCATACCGATGCCGGCATACACCCCGAAGCGATCGGCATCCTCGGGCGCGGCGGCGATATTCGCATCCGCCATCGCCTGATGTGCAGCGACGAGCGCAAATTGTGTCGCACGATCGTAGCCGGCGTATTTGCGGTCGAGCAGCGTTTCAGGATGTGTCGATACCGAAGCGACCAGCACATTCGGCAGCCATTTGCCGATGTCCTCGGCAGGCCTGGTAATGCCGCAGCGGCCCGCAACTGCGGCTTCGAATGTGCTCTGTCTGTCGAGGCCCAGCGGGCCGATCATGCCAATCCCTGTGACCAGCACTTTTTCCCTTGCGGATATTCTGGCCAATTATTGATTCGTCTCGATTTTGAAATCGGGCAGTTCGCCATTGTTGTGCTGACGCACCTCGGCCTCGATATCGGCGATCATGTCCTTGAATGTCATCGTCGGATAGCGCGTGGGGTCGGACAATTGAAAGCCGCAGCGATCCTCGATCTCGAATAACATTTCCACCAGATCGAGCGAATCGAGTTCGAGCGCAGAGACGGGCAGACCGGGTTCGTCGAATTTTTCGAGTGGAATATTCTTGGCTTTGGCGAGGTAATTTTTAATGAGATCTTCGAGCATGAGCAGTACTTCTTACCCAGAGTTTTTCCCTGAAAGTTGGTAGTATACAGCAACAATGTGACCGCTCAGAAGGTTCGTCAGCGCGATCGCATCACGAATGCCGGGAGCTATAAAATCGCTTCCGTTTTATTCAGCCGGCTGTCGTTGCACCTCCGCATCAGCACTCACCGTACCGACGGGGAACAGTTTTCAACAAAAGTCAGAGTCCTGTGGAAATCCGGATGAGTCGCAGTATCCGCCTCGATAAAATTCTGCTTTTTTATGCCCTGCTGATCTGGCTGGGTTCGATGCTGCTCGCCGGCAATATCGCCGCGCTGCCGCTCATGGTGATGCCGCGACGCGTACGCGAGCCGATCGTGCAGTGGGGCATCAGTATTATTTGCCGGATTTTTCTCGCGGGAATGTCGATTGTCGATGCGACGCGAATCGATCTGAGCGCGCTCGACGCACTGAACGGACAGCGCGGCGGCATGGTGCTGGTGCCCAATCATCCGAGCATGATCGATGTCTTTCTGATTTTATCGCGCGTGCCCCGCACGGTCTGTCTGATGAAAGCGAGCATCAGCTCGAATTTATTTCTCGGCATCGGCGCCTATCTGGCCGGTTATATTTCCAATCGCCATCCCGAGAAAATGTTTCGCGCCGCGATCGAAAGCGTGCAGGCGGGCAATCTCCTGCTGTTATTTCCCGAAGGCACACGCACGACGCAACAACCGGTGAATCCATTTCAGAATTCGGTCGCGCTGATTGCGAAGCGTGCGGGGGTGCCGCTGCAGACAATCGTGCTCACCACCAATTCGCCCTACCTGAGCAAGGGCTGGAAAATCTGGAAGCCCGCGCAGTTTCCGATGATCTATCGCGCAAAACTGGGGCCGCGCATCGATGCCGACGGATCGATCGCCGAAACCACCGCGCGGCTGCAACACTATTTCGAGCGCACGCTGGTGCGATCGATCGATCCCGATTTACAGCTCGATACCTACCATGCCCGCCATGCCCGATAATTCGAACGGATCAATGAATCAGCAGCAGATTTCCTCGACGCATCTGGTGCTGATCCCCTGCTACAACCCGGGTCCGAAAGTTTTCGAAACCGTGCGTGCGGCGCGACGATTCTGGAACCCCGTGTGGGTCGTGATCGATGGCAGCACCGACGGCACCGACCGCGAATTATTCGAAATGCAGAAACACGATCGCGGCCTGCAGGTGCTGATGCTCGCCTTCAATAGCGGCAAGGGTGCCGCGATTCTGTACGGACTCGATGAAGCAAAAGAACGCGGCTTCACGCACGCGCTGTGTATGGATTCCGACGGTCAGCATCCCGCCGCACAGATTCCGCAATTCATGGCGCAATCGAAACGGAATCCGCAGGCGATGATACTGGGCATGCCGGTATTCGATGCCAGCGCGCCGTCGCTGCGCGTGAAGGGACGCCGGATTTCCAACTGGTGGGCCAATCTGGAAACCCTGTGGGCCGGCATCGGTGATTCACTGTTCGGCTTTCGCGTTTATCCGATCGACCCGCTGCGCTCGATCATGCACCGGCAGCGCTGGATGCGGCGTTTTGATTTCGATCCAGAAGCCGCCGTGCGTTTATGCTGGCGCGGCGTGAAGCCGATCAATCTACCTTCGCCCGTGCGCTATTTTCGCGCCGATGAGGGCGGCGTTTCGCATTTCAATTACTGGCGCGACAATCGCCTACTGACATGGATGCACATTCGTTTGATGTTCGGCTTCATTGTGCGCCTGCCGTGGCTGATCGGCCGACGATTATTCAAACCTTCCACAAATACCCTGTCCCAGAAGGAAGAGTCTCGATGATAGACAACGTAAAAACCGGGAGCGAGACGGTACGCGTACCGCATGAGCCATTAACGGATTACTACCCGGACGAAGCGTCACGCGCCAATTTCGTCAGTGAAATGTTCAACAGCACCGCCGAAGATTACGACCGCATGGAGCTTATTCTCGGTTTCGGCACCGGCAAATGGTATCGCGGCGAAGCCCTGAAGCGCGCAGGACTGAAATCCGGCATGCGCGTTGCCGATATCGGCACGGGCACGGGTCTGGTTGCCGATGAAGCGGCAAAAATCGTCGGCGATCCCGCGCTCGTTACCGGCGTCGATCCCAGCCCTAACATGATCGCTAACGCGCGCGTGCCCGAAGGCGTGCAATTACTGAATGGCACGGCGGAATCGATTCCGCTGCCCGACGCATCGTGCGATTTTCTCAGCATGGGTTATGCGCTGCGCCATATCGGCGATTTGCGCACGGCGTTCAGGGAATTTCATCGCGTATTGAAACCGGGCGGCAAAATCTGCCTGCTGGAAATCACCTGCCCGGAATCGTGGTGGGGAAAACTGCTGCTCAAATTTTATATGAAGGGCTGCGTGCCTTTACTCGCACCTTTTATCGGTCATCGCCAGAACACGCGGCGCTTATGGCGTTATTACTGGGACACGATCGAAGCGTGCCTACCGCCGGAGCAAATCGTCGCCGAACTCAAAGCCGCGGGATTTAAGAACGCTCGCAGACATATCGACGTGCGTGCGATGAGTATTTTTGCCGAATACCAGGCCGAAAAGAGCCCGGCTGAAAAATAAAGTCCATGTCCTTTCCTGCGATGATCGCGCACCTGTTACTCGAACGCATGTCGAAACAGGTGCTGCCGCGCGTCCCGGAAACAGATGCAGTTATGGTTGCGCCGAATCAGGTGAATGCATTTCAAGAGGGCGGCAACGACAGCGGCATTCTCAAACATATTTATTTTTTTCATGCGGCCATGTCACTGCCTGTGATTCGACCTGGCGATACCGTACTCGATCTCGCTTGCGGACCAGCTAATCAACTCACCCACATCGCACGCTTGAATCCAGATACGACTTTTATCGGCATCGATGCATCACCAACCATGCTCGATCTCGCGCGCAACACATTAGCATCCAATCGCATAGAGAATGCCACGGTGCAATTCGGCGACATCACCAATTTAACGACGATTGCATCGGAGTCGATCGATTGCGTGGTCTGCACGATGTCGCTGCACCATTTACCCGACACCGACGCGCTGCATAAAACCCTGCGCGAAATTCGCCGCGTACTGAAACCCGGCGGCGGTATTTATCTCGCCGATTTCGGTCGCCTGAAACGCGCAGCGACGCAAAAACATTTCGCCTACGACCGTATCGAACTGCAGTCGCAGACCTTCACGAAGGATTTTCTGAATTCGATGCGCGCGGCTTTTAGTGTCGAGGAATTTAAATCAGCTTTAGCTGAAATCAATCCGGCAATAAAGATTTATCAAACCGCGCTGGCGCCCTTCATGATGATTGCAAGAGGCGATGCGCGCCGCGAAACAGATGATCAACTAACAAAGCAAAGCAAACTGCAGTACAAAATGCTGACGAAAGGACAGCAGCGCGATTTTGACAATATGGCGAGGTGGTTTCGTATCGGCGGCCTGGAACTGCTCGGCGAACCTTTCAAATCATCCCGCCATTCACCGAAATAACCTGCCCGGTGATATACGCCGCTTCATCCGATGCCAAAAAGCCAACGAGATTCGCCACTTCTTCCGGCTTGCCCGCGCGCTTCATCGGCACCATCTGCGCAATCATTTCAGCATTGAAGGTATCTTTCGTCATATCCGATTCGATAATGCCCGGTGCAATCGCGTTGACAGTGATGCCGCGACTTGCGAGTTCAAGCGAGAGCGATTTTGTCGCCGAATTCAGCGCACCCTTCGCAGCGGCGTAATTGGTCTGGCCGCGATTACCGGTGATGCCGGCAACCGATGAGATATTGATTATGCGACCCCAGCGCGTGCGAATCATCGGCATCGTTAAAACCTGGGTGACGTTGAAAAATCCGTTGAGCGATACGTTGATGACGCGCTGCCATTGCCCGACATTCATACCCGGAAACACGGCGTCATCGTGAATACCGGCGTTGTTCACGATGACCTGTACCGGGCCGCTCTCCAGTAATTTTTCAAGCGCAGAACGCGTGCCCTCGTAATCGGCAACATCGAACTGAATTGCTTCGGCAGAATAATTTTCGCCGTTTAATTTTTCACACAAAGCTTTTGCAGCGGATAAATTGTTATTGGCGTGAACGATGACATGAAACCCGTCGCGCGCCAGTCGCTCACAGATCGCAGCACCGATGGCACCGCTGCCGCCGCTGACCAATGCACGTTTCATCGTTTACTGCTCCGCTGTTTTTAAAATTAATGAGTGGGAATAATTAGATCGCTGCTGCATTCAGCACGACACTGGCGCGCCCGTCGATCAGCAATTCATCGCTGACGTGAATTTCAAAACTGTAGAGCACGGTGATGTGGTTGCCGGATATCCGGCGCGCGCTGACGCGCAATTCACCCACCACATCGTCGAAACGCGCGCGGTGCCAATTCACCTGGCGCACGCTGGCCAGATAACCCGCGCCCGGCGCCTTCGTTTCGTCGATCATGTTTTTATCCATCAATAGGGCGCAGTGCACGGCCATCGCTTGCGCGGCATATTCGATTGCACTGGTGATACCGAGTTTATTTTCGGCGCGCAACGGATTTTCCGCGTGCAGATGACTCGTGGCGATGCAGACGACGCCATGCTCATCCCATTGCTCGACACCATCGAGCAGACACATGCGGCCCTGATGCGGAATGCGGCTTGCGATCCATTCCCGATCGATATGCGTGCTGCGATCGGCGATCACGCGCCAACCTCGATGGCCATGTTAGAGGGAGCGAGATAGTCGAGGACAGCTCGCCCCGATTTTTCGGCGGCCAGCAACGACAGCAGGGGCAGGCTGCGCGCACTCGGCACACTTTGACGCAGCGCTTCGAGCTGTGGGTTCTGCATGACATCGAGCGCATCACCGCTTAGCGAAATCGTCAGCGAGAATTTCGTCTGCGCGGTTTCGTGCGCGTGAATGACGAAAGCGAGTGCGAAGGGATAGGGAATCGGCCGCAGCGAATACAGCGGTTCGGGATACGCGGTATCGAACGACACCAGCAGGCAGCGCTCGCCGCTGTCGATAGCCTGCGTCGCAGCTTCGAGCAGACCCGCCGTGAAGGTGGCATCGTACGCGCACAGACTGGTCGATGCCGCCGTGCAGCGCGTGGCGATACTCCAGTAGCCCGCCGGCGCGTTGTGCACTGAATTATGAAATCGCGTCGGCGAAATCAGGCGGTCGGACGACGCCAGCGTTTCCAGAATGCTGTGGCAGTTTTCGCAATCGCCGCCGGTCGACGAAAACACACTCATCAGTTGCGATGCATCGGCGCCGGCATCGCGCGTCGCGGCCAGGCCGGCGGCCATCGACAATTTGATCGCATCGCCGGCGCGGCGGCGCTCGGACGCAGGCAGCATTTCCGGCGGCGGCAGTTTCACCGGCTGCGGCGCATAGGCGTTCTCCGGGTGACCGGTTTCGCCGCGCAGAATGTCGCGCGCGGCGGTCCAATCCGGCATTGCCGGACCCAGCACGGCGATGCCTTCGACATAAATGCGCAGCGCCTTCATGCGACCCCCTTTTCGACGATCGAAAACACGAGGCTGCAATTGCTGCCGCCAAAACCGAAGGAGTTGCTCAAAACATGGCGCAGCGGCTGTCTCACTGTCTCGATCAGATAGCGGCTGCGCAATGCCGGATCGATGGTTTCGGTGCCGGCCCCGCCGGGCATGAAACCCTCTTTCAGCGCCAGCGCGCAGATGATTGCCTCGATACCGCCGGCGGCGCCGAGCGTATGGCCGGTATGGCCCTTGGTGGAGCTGCAGGGCGTGGCGGTGCCGAACAGCGCGGCCACCGCCGCATCCTCGGCGGCATCATTGCTCGGTGTCGCGGTGCCGTGCAGATTGATGTAATCGATTTCTCGCGGCTGCAGGCCGGCGGCCTTCAGCGCCTTTTCCATCGCCTGGCGCGCGCCCAGACCTTCGGGATGCGGGCTCGACATATGGTGGGCATCGCTGGTTTCGCCCGCGCCCGCCAATAATATTTCTCCCGCTTCCGGATTTTCTGCGCGCTCCAGTAAAACAAATGCAGCGCCCTCACCGGCAGAAATACCGTCGCGGTTTGCGTCGAACGGCCTGCACGGATTGGGCGATACGAGTTGCAGCGAGCCGAACCCATAGAGCGTGGTGAGGCAGAGCGAATCGACACCGCCGACGATAGCGGCATCGATCAGGCCCAGACGCAGCATGCGCTGTGCGGCGGCGAATACCTTGGCGCTCGACGAACAGGCGGTGGAAACCACCGAAGCCGGCCCCTGAATCGCAAAATAGCTGCGCACGAAGTCGGCTACGGAATACGTGTTGTGCGTCTCGCGGTAGCGATAATCCGCTGGCAGCGCGCCACTAGCAGAATCGCGCTGCCGGTAAGCCACTTCAGTGGTCAGAATGCCTGAGGTGCTGGTGCCGAGAAATACGCCGATGCGATCGGCGCCGTACTGCGCGACCGCCGTCGCGACCTGCGCCGCGAAGCCGTCCTGTTCGAGACCGAATTGGGCGAGCCGGTTATTGCGGCAATCGTACGCGGCAAGATCGGCGCGCACCGGAAAACTGTCGAGCCCTTCGACTTCGCCTATGCAGAGTTCATGGTCGACGCTTTCCCAGTGCTTGCGAACGATGCCGGAACGCCCGCTGCACAGGGCGTCGACATGGGCGGCATTGCCGGCACCCAGCGCGCTGGTCACGGTAAGGGCGCGGAGGCGACAGGCATTTTCAGGCATCGTCGGCATTCACTTCACACGGCAGATCAACAGGACATTGGCAAACAGGGTGCCGCCACTCATCGGCAGCGCCTCGACCGCGAAACCGCGGCTCTCCAGTATGCGCCGCCACTCCGCCAGCGGGCGGCACCAGGTCGGTGCGTGGCGATGCCCCTGCAGCGCGGCCATGCAGTGATCGACCATCTGACTGAAGCGGAACCGCCACCCGGCCGACGCATCGCCGACGCGGGTGATGAACAGGCCGCCGTGGCCGAGCGCCCCGCGAATGCGGTCGAGCAGATGGTCCTGCTCGGCGTGGGGAATATAGTGGAGCACATCGAGGATGGCCACGGCATCGACGTCCGCCATGTCTGCCACCCGCATATCGCCACCCGCCAGCGCAACCCGCTCGCCGTGCAGGGGGCGCAGCACACTGTTGCCGCATTCCGCCTCGCGCGCGATCAGCTCGACGCCGCGATAGTGCACCCCCCTGGGCGGCTGGAATGGCGCCGTCCATTCATGCTGCTCGGCGAGTCGCTCGGCCGCGAGCAGCCACGCCGCGAGCAGGCCGCGCCCGCAACCGAGGTCGAGGATGCGCGCGCCGTCGGGGAATACCCGTCGCTCCAGCAGGGCGGGAAAAACCGGATCGCCGCCCAGTTTGCCGCGCGCCCAGTAATAGTGGGTGATGCCCGCGGACCGGAAGGGCGCGGTGGCAGCGTCAAGCAGACGTTTTTTCAATCGGTTGTGCATACGAGAGTGACTGGCCTGGCTGGGGCGACTGACATACCTGGCGAAGCGTGACCGTTTTGAGGTTTCGCGCCGCGAGTTCATCGAGCAGACGCGGCAGCACGTCGAGAATTACCGGCCTGCCGGCCGCCGTGCGCGCGGCGTTGCCATCGTGCAGGAGCAGGATATCGCCGCCCGCCAGATCGTGTACGAGCCGGCGATAAACGGGGTCAGGATCCGCGCGGCGCGTATCATACCCGCGGCGTGTCCAGCTCACCAGTTGCAGGCCGAGCCGCTGCAGCAGCGGGTCGAGGAAGGGATTGCGCAGCCCGGCGATCGGGCGGAAGAAACCGGGGCGCTGCCCGGTCAGCGCTTCGAGCACGAGCTGTGCCTGCCCGACTTCCTCGCGCCAGCCGCGCGGACCGAACAGCGAGGTGTGCTTGCGATGGCGCAGGCCGTGATTCTCCACCGCGCAACCCGCCGCCACTATCGCCTTACACAATTCAGGGTGGGACTGGGCGCGCGCACCGATGCAGAAGAACGTCGCGGTGGCGCCGCGCGCGCGCAGAATGTCGAGCACCTGCGGCGTCACTTCGGGATCGGGGCCATCGTCAATGGTGATGGCGATTTCGCCGCGCGCGGCCGCATCTTCAGGAAGGCGACGAATATTCGCACCCAGCCAGGTACTTCGCGGCCACAGACCCACCGTCGCGATTACCGCGTGCAATGCGAATAAAAAAACGAGCACCCAAAGCCAATACGCCGGCACGATGATCAATGCCGCGAATGCCAGCGCATGCAGCACCAAACACAATTGCACGAAGCGCGATGGACGCCAGGTTTTCATGTACCGATACTCTCGATGTGACGAGGCCGCGACAAAATCGCCGAGAAAACGAGCGCTAAAAACGTACCGATGGCAACGGTGGAGCCGATATACGACAGCACCGGCACGCTCGATGTGCCGAGCAAACCAAAACTCGCCACCGCTGCGAGATTGGCGACAACCACTGAAATATCGACTTGCGTTTGATCGGTGCTCGCATCCTGATGGGCAGGTTTCGCAACTCTTGGCTTGGCAAAGAACAGCGCGTAATTCGAACCCACCGCGACGACGAGTAACAACCCCACCAGATGCAGCAGCGTTAATTTCACGCCACCGCCGACCAGAATGGCAATCACACCGATCACTGCGCAGGCGAGCGGCGCGATAACCCGCAACCCCTGTTCGAGTTTGCAAAACGCAATGGATAACACGACGATGACCAGGCAACCGATAGCCGACAGTATGCGCACCTCATGCATGTAGTTATCGAAAATATTCGTGGTTTCTTCGAGCACATCGATTACCGCGACCTGTTCCAATCCATTCTGTTGAAAAATGCTACTGACTTTTTCAATATCGATCAGATCGCCCTTCTCGCCGATGCCACTCGAACGCAATGGCATTAATACCAGTACATCGGACTCGCGTTGAATAAGCATCGAGTCGAGCAGCAAACCTAACGACGAACCTGCCAGCGATTCGCGATTCAGCGGTCCGCGTTTCCGTGCCGCTTCGACATCGTTAAAAAACTCTCCGAGCTTATCGGACTTGAGCGGCAGATCCTTTAATGCGGCATCGAGATTCGCACGCAATTGCTCTGTAGGTGGCAACGCCGCCATGCGTTCGTGTTGCGTTGCAAGACTCGGCAACAATTGACTCGGTGCGTGAAAGCCGCCGATGAGATTTTGATCGAACAACTGTTGCAACACCGAACTGGCTCGCCCGGATATCTGCAACGCCGTTTCCTGATCACGCGCAACAAAACTCGCGACATAACGCATATCGGTATCGCCAAGATCGGCGCGCAGGCTGGCATCGAGCTCACCCTGCTCTTTCGAGATCGGACTTAATGCTGTGAGTTCGCGATTCCAGATATCGTCTCGATGCAGCGTTAACACCGCCGCCGCAATAAGCACGACGACAACGGCCAGCCAACGCAGACGCGCGGCTTTGTCGAGTAATTTCTGCAATTGCGCACCGGCAACGCTCAAATCGCGCAGACGTGCATTTTTCGGCATCAACGACGGCAACAAATAACGCGTCACCAGCGCAGCGGCGAGCAACCCGCTAACGGTATAAACACCGAGCTGCGACAAACCCGGAAAACTCGAAAACAACAGCACGGTAAACCCGGCAATCGATGAGAGCACACCCATACGCACGGTGCGCCAGAACGCCGTGAAATTATTGCGACCTGCGCCCTGCACGAACAAATAGATCGAATAATCCACCGCTTCACCGATCAGCGTGGTGCCGAAACCCAGCGTCAACCCGTGTACGTGGCCGAACACCAGACTGACACTCGCGATACCGATCAACGTCGCCGTCACCACCGGCACCAGGCCGAGTACTAACAGTGACATTGAGCGGTAGATAAGCAACAGCAAACCGACGACAAGCAACGTACCCATTGTCGCCAGGCGGCCGACCTCGCCCTCGATGGTATCGCGCGAAGTCACCGACATCACGGCGGTGCCGCTCATTACCAATTTTATTTCTGAATTGCGCTCGGGCAGTTGTTCGAACGCGCGATGAATTTCTGCCAATGCCGCTGCCTGTGCGTCGGTATTCGTACCCGCCTCGCGAATCGCAACGAGCAATACCGCGCGGCTGCCATCGCGCGATACCCAGACATCGTTGAGCATGCGCGGCTGCGACTGGCCGATGAACTGATCGATCAGCGCCAGCGTTTCGCCGGTCGGATCGCGCGCCAGAATCTGCTTGATCAGCAGCCCCGCATCGCCCGCCATTTCATCGAGCGTGTTCTGAATCGCAGCGCGCAGGCCATCGACCTCGAAACGCTGCGTATCCATCGCCGGGCTCAGCACATAGCGATTATCGAAAAAGTAACGCTGGTCCTGCGCCAGCATTTCCGGATCGCCATTTTGCACGCCGGAAAATGTCGCACTTTTTTTTAACTGCGCCGCCAACCCGCGCGATAACCGCGCACGCTCTTGTTCATCGCCACCCTCGATGCCGATCAACACCAGACGCGCAATCGCGCCGTCCTTGAGCTGATCGAGCAGCATCTGCTGACGCGCGGTCGGCGCCTTGGGCATGAACGCGGAAAGATCGGCGATGAAGCGCGTCTGCGCGATGACGTAAATTGCGGCGGCCATGACCGCGAGCCAGATGAATAGCGCAATGCGCCCGCCGCGCGTGGTTATTGCACGACTCACAGCGCGCGCTCGTCGCTGATCGTCATCACCGAGCGATCGCCATCGGCCTGCTGAAATTCAATGGTTTCGACGCTATCGTGCGCACCCGCGATATGAATGCTGCTGATGATTTTCAGCATCTGCGGCTGGCGCGGCGTCAGCGACAGCTTCCAGCCTTCGAGCGAGCCGTCGAGATTCACCTCGTAAAACTGTTCGAGCGCGGAAAGATCGCCGAGCAGCGTGGCGCGCATGCTTTCGACAAAGCTGGAAACTTCGGGACGCTCGCTCAGCGCCAGGGTCATTCTGCGACCGTTGCGGCGTTCGAGAATCAGCTTGTCACCGTCGAGCGTCACCGCTTCGGGTTTCGGTTTGAGTGTGCGCTTTTCGAGACGGTCGGGCGCCTCGAACATCAGTTCGCCGGACGATTCGAGCGGCTCCTGCAACGCCGCGATATATTTTTTCTCGACGAAGGTGGCCTTGCGCGATTTCTGCTGCGCGAGCAGCTGCATGAGTTCGGTCACGTCCCAGCCGTCCGCCGCCGCATCCGCCGCGTGCGAGACATGCGCCGCCAGCGCCAGCAGAGCGGATAAAAATAACGTCGTCAGTTTGCGCATCATCGCTTCAGCCCTGTTGCCAGAAATCGTAAAAATTGAACCAGTTGTACGGATGGCTGCGGCAGTAGCGCTCCAGCGCCGCCGCGTATGCCCGCATTAAATTGGTCACCGCGATTTCGCGATTCGCCGGCGCTGCGGAAAAATCGTCGAGGCGCTCGAAATGCACATCGTAATGATTGCCGCCGCGATAGATGCCCGCCATGAAATAGACGGGCCGCCCGAGCATCGCGGCCAGCCTGAAAGGCCCGGTCGGAAATTGCGCGGGCTTTCCGAGAAATGGCAGCGACTGATAGTGATCCGGGCCCGACGCGCGGTCGGCGAGCAGGCCCACGAACGCACCTTCGTCGAGCCTGCGCTTGACGGCGAGCATCGCATCGAGCGTGCCGAGCGGAATGATATCCTGCATCGCCGCGGGATTGATGGCCGCCAGCGCGCGATTGATGCGCTGCGCATTCTCGGGGTACATCGCCATGCTCATCCTGAGACGGGGGTTGCGGCGCACCAGCGCACGCAGCACTTCGAAACTGCCCAGATGCGCGCCGAATAAAAGCACACCGCGGCCGTTGTCGTATTCAGCGTGCAGTTGTTCGTCGCCGAAAAGATCGATGCGGATTTCGTCGAATCTATCGTTGAGCAAAAAAACGCGGTCGTGAATCGTGGTCGAAAACGCCAGCACATGCCGGTAGTGATCGCGCCAGCCGACTTTGCGGGTGGTGCCGTCGGGCCGCTGCAGACAGCGCTGCAGATAGATTCTCGATGCCCTGCGGGCGCCGCGCGCGAAAAGCATGAAATAGAACGCGATGCCGTAAAGCACCACGCGCGAACAGCGCCGGCCGATCAACAGCGACAGGCGCGTCATGATGCCGAGCCAGAAACTGCTGCCGCGCTCTTTCCGCTGCATCCACGCCGGCGTCTCGCTCTGCGCGCGCTTCACCTCCGGAGTCATGCCGCTGCCGGCCCCCCGCCCGCATCGGCATTTTTGTTCGCGCCGGTTTTTTTGTTCGCGCCGGGTTTTTTGTTCGCAACAGCACCATCGCCAACGGTGAAGGCACCGTCGGCAATCTTTCGCGCATCACAACGAATTTCGAAACGCAGCGTGGCATTGCCCGGTGCGTAATGAAGCGACAGGCTGTCGCCGGGAAGCGCGGGGCTGTGAAACTTGGCGACGGCGATACCCGTCAGCGTCACCGCGCAGTCGGCTTCGATAATGCGTTGCGCGGCATCGAGCAGCACGACGCCCGGCACGATGGGATTCCCCGGAAAATGTCCCGCGAACGCGGGATGATCGCCGGCGATATGAAGCGCAATCTGCCGCATCGTCTACTCACCTGCCCGCATGTGCCGCGCGATGAGCGCCTGCATTTTCGCCGCCGGAATTTTGCCGTTGCCGTCGCGCGGCAGCGCATCGACGAAAATCAGCGGGCGCGGCAGAAAGACCGGATCGATCTGCGCGCGCAAACCGGCAAAAACCTCCGCGCGGCTGAGACCAGGCGCCACGATAAATGCCGCGAGCCGTTCGAGATCCGGCTCGCCGGCACGCTTTCGCAGAAAAAATACCGCATCGACCACGCCCGGCAATTTCGCGATCGCCGCATTCAGGCACGACAGCGAACTGCGTTTGCCGGCGACATTGAGAATGTTCGATTTGCGATCGACCAGACGAAAACGCGAGGAAGTTTTTTTCTCGCCGGCAGCGTGCGCGACAAGCTCCACGATATCGTTGATGAGCTGCGGCGTTTCGTGCACCTCGCCATGCGCCCAGGCATCGTCGCCGTCGATTGTCAGTTCGACGCCCGCGAGCGTCTCCCAGATATCGCTCGCGCACGGCAGGCGCGTCGCCAGCTGTCCCGTTTCGGTCGAACCGTAGATTTCGATCACGGCGCAGTCGAATTGCTGCGCTGCCTGTCTGGCGAGCTCATCCGCCAACGGCGCCGTCGCCGAGAGGATCGCGCCGATTGCCGGCAGCGGCAGATCCGCTTCGACGAGTTTGCGCAAATGAAACGGCGTGGTGACGAGCAGGCGCGGCTGCGGCAATTCATCGAGACAGCGCGCCACATCGGCGGGAAAAAATGGAATCTCCGCGGACATGCAGCCGCCGCCGAGAATCGGCAACAGCACACTCGATTCCAGCCCGTACATGTGCCGGATCGGCGTGGTGCCGATCACCGCGCACGCGCCGCCGGTGAGCTGCCACAACCGCTCGGCCCCGGCGAGGATATTCAGGCGCACGCGGCCGAAGGTCTTGCGGTGCGCCGTCGGATTTCCGGTCGAGCCCGAGGTATAGACGCACACGATGGGCTGATCGAAGGCGATCAGCGGCACCGGCGCGGTCGCCATCGTATCGTCGGCGAGATAATTTTCGATCGCCACGAAGGGCAGATTCAAAACCCGAAGGCTGCCTTCGTCGCCGAGCACGAGCAGATCGTCATGTTCGTCCGCCACCACGGCCAGATGATCGGGCGCTGCCGAATTCGGCAGCACGGTGATATTTTCCCGGACGATCGCGGCGAACAGCGCCACCGCAAATGCGTAGCGGTCCGCGCACATGTTGAGGACGTTGCCGCGCGGACGCAGGGTGGCGGCAAGCGCGAGCACATGGGCGAGAAAGACGCCGCGCCTGATCGCCCGGCCCCGGTAATGCGCCACCACGGCAGCGGGATCGAGTTCGGGAAACAGGGGAATCAATGACATGGCGAAGGCGTGCACACCGCGCGAAAAATTATTCGGTACAGCCTCGGCTGTTGACGTACTTCTGATAGGACTCGATGGTTTGCGCGACGCTGAAATGCGGCCGGTTCGGCAGCGCGCGCAGGCGGATCAGATATTCGCAGCCGAACATAACCGGCACTGAAATGGGCGTCAATATCGCCGCAAATAGCGACCACACTTCAAGCGTGCTGAAAAAAAACAGGCCCAGCGAAATGATCGCGCTCGCGACGAAATAAATCGTCCACGCGAAAGTCACCCGCCAGGTGTATTGCAAATAACGCGCATCGAGCGGCTCGGCGATGGCGACTTTTGCAATGCGCGAACACAGTGCGCTTTCGTGCGTGCGCAAGGTGCCGCCGAACATGATGCCGAGCGCTACCATCGCGCCGAAATGCTGAACGAAATAAAGCCAGGCCGCATGACTGAGCAGAAAATCGACGCGCATCGCCAAGACGATCAGCACGACTGCGCAGAGCACGATCGCCGGTATGCGAAACGCGGTGCGCCAGCTGGCGGCGATAAAGCCCACGACGACTGGAATCGCCGTTACCAGTACCGCCAGCAGCGGCGGATGCGTCGAGGAGGAGGCCAGATAACCGAGCACCAGATAAATCGCCCCGCCGATGCCCAGCGCCGCGAGTCGCAATCGTTTTTTTAAAAGCGTCTGCTGGCCATTCACAGGCGTCACTTGACGCGATGCTCGCGGATATATGCCGCCAGTGCGCTGAGCGATGCGAAGATTTTGAAATTGTCCTCGCCATCGGCCTTGATCTGCACGCCGTACTGCTTGGATAACACCAGCGCGATTTCAAGAATATCGATCGAATCCAGTCCGAGCGGCTCGCCATACAGAGGATCTTCGGGATTGATTGCGTCGGCCGCGATGTCGAGGTTCAGGGCCGATACGATCAATCCGGCGATTTCGCGTTCCAGCGCAACATCCGGTTCCGCGCGCGTAGAGGTCTGCTGTTCCATAATGTCCAAGATCGAAGTAAAGGTTTTCAGAGTCGATGAAGTGTTGCGTGAAATCATGCCGCCCTGTCGATGCACTCGCGACATAGCGCAAGCGATCAGTGAGCAGTTCTTCGGTGTATGACAAATTGAGGGCCGCGAATATACCATAGCCGCCCACCCCAGACCAAAGCACGCAGAGAGCGCATGACCGAGATGACACAGCATCGCGAAGCTCCCGGAGTTCGCGATATCGGCGCGATCATACTGACGCAATTCTGGTTCAAGATGTTCGGCACGATGGCCTACACATTTGTGTTTTTTGTCGGCTACATCTATCTGCTGAAAAATCCGGGCTCGCTGACGACGACCATTCCCGTCATCTGGGTCGATCGGGCCGTCTCTTTTCAACCGCTGGCGCTGCCCGCCTATCTGTCGCTGTGGCTCTATGTGTCGATACCGCCGATGCTCATGGTGACGCGCGAGCAGATCGTTTCATACGGAGTCCGCATCACCGCGCCCTGCCTGTTTGCATTCGCCACTTTCTATTTCTGGCCGAATGCGGTGCCACCCGCCAATATCGACTGGGCGCAATATCCGGGCGTGGCCTTTCTCAAGGGCGTCGATGCGGCAGGCAACGCCTGCCCTTCGCTGCATGTCGCCACCGCCGCCTTCACCGCGCTGTGGTTGCATTGGCGCTTTAAAAATATGGGGCTCGGCACTATCCCGCGCACTATCAATATCGTCTGGTGTGTCGTCATCGCCTATTCGACGCTGGCGACGAAACAGCATGTGGCGATCGATGTCTTTGCGGGGGTTTTGCTGGGATTAGTCGGCGCGTGGATCACTCGTCTCAAACAGCATGCGGACAGCATCCAGCCCAATCCGGTATTTGCACGCTAATCCGCGCGGCTGCCCCATCCCAGGCTTCAGTCAAACTGATAGAATCGCCCGCTCGCTTAAATCATCAGTGAAGAATCCAATGGAAGAGCTTTACCAACCCGCCCTCGTCGAACAAAACGCCCAGCAGTTCTGGCGCGACAGCAACAGCTTCCGCGTCGAAGTCGATCCGGACCGCGAAAAATATTATTGCCTCGCGATGTTTCCGTACCCGAGCGGCAAGCTGCACATGGGCCACGTGCGCAATTACACGATTGCCGATGTCATCGCGCGTTATCAGCGCATGCTCGGCAAGAACGTGTTGCAGCCGATGGGTTGGGATGCCTTCGGTCTGCCGGCCGAAAACGCGGCGGTGAAAAACAATGTCGCGCCGGCGAAATGGACTTACGAAAATATCGACTACATGCGCGGCCAGTTGCAGCGCCTGGGTTTCGGTTACGACTGGCAGCGCGAAATCGCCACCTGCAAGCCCGATTACTATCGCTGGGAGCAATGGTTCTTCACGCGCCTTTACGAAAAGGGCCTCGTCTACAAAAAAACCTCGGCCGTTAACTGGTGCCCGAAAGACGAAACCGTGCTTGCAAACGAACAGGTTATCGACGGCTGCTGCTGGCGCTGCGATACCAAAGTCGAGCGCAAGGAAATTCCGCAGTGGTTTATCAAAATCACCGCGTACGCTGATCAACTACTGAATGATCTCGACTCGCTCGACGGCTGGCCCGAGCAGGTCAAAACCATGCAGCGCAACTGGATCGGCCGCAGCGAAGGCGTGGAAATGCGCTTCGCATTGCAGTCGCCGATTGTGGGCGTCGCGGATGGTTTTGAGATTTACACAACGCGTCCCGATACGTTGATGGGCGTGACGTATGTAAGTCTCGCAGCGGAGCACCCAATTTCATTAGCAACGTCAAAAAATAATCCCGCGCTCGCCGCCTTTATTCAGGAATGCAAAACCTCGTCGGTCGCCGAAGCCGATATGGCGACGATGGAAAAGAAAGGCATGGATACCGGCCTGAAAGCGCTGCATCCGATCACGGGCCGCGAAATCCCCGTGTGGATCGCCAATTATGTGTTGATGGATTACGGCACCGGCGCTGTCATGGCCGTGCCCGCGCACGATCAGCGCGATTGGGAATTCGCGAAAAAATATAATCTGTCGATCGAGCAGGTGATCGCACCGCTCGACGAAAGTTTTGTCGATCTCGCGCACGCGGCCTTTGTCG
The DNA here is from genome assembly GCA_964631955.1 of uncultured Verrucomicrobiaceae bacterium. Lineage (GTDB taxonomy): Bacteria > Pseudomonadota > Gammaproteobacteria > Pseudomonadales > CAMLJR01 > CAMLJR01. The sequence goes on from CAZWBA010000002.1 coordinate 160,285, forward strand.
ATAAAGGCTCTCTCATTAATTCTGGCGATTTCGATGGGCTGACTTCGCAGGACGCGTTTTACGCGATTGCAAAAACGCTCGAAGAAAAAAATCTCGGCCGCATTCGCGTGAATTATCGTCTGCGCGACTGGGGCGTTTCGCGTCAGCGTTACTGGGGCGCGCCGATTCCGATTTTCAATCTGCCCGCAGGCGGCGAAATTCCCGTGCCCGCGCATAAATTGCCGGTGCTGCTGCCCGAAGATGTGCAGATGGATGGTGTCTCGTCGCCGATCAAACGCGATCCGGACTGGCGCAGGGATGAACTGAGCGGTGAAGCCGTCGAACGCGAAACCGACACCTTCGATACGTTCATGGAATCGAGCTGGTATTACGCGCGCTTCACCTGTCCTGATTTCGCAGATGGCATGCTCGATAAAAATGCGGCGAATTACTGGTTGCCCGTCGATCAGTACGTCGGCGGTATCGAGCACGCGATTCTGCATTTGCTGTACGCGCGCTTCTTCCACAAATTGATGCGCGATGAAGGCCTCGTCGATTGCGATGAGCCCTTCAAACAATTGCTGTGTCAGGGCATGGTGCTCAAGGACGGCAGCAAGATGTCGAAATCGAAAGGCAATACCGTCGACCCGCAGGAATTGATCGAACAATACGGCGCCGACACCGTGCGTCTATTTATTATGTTCGCAGCGCCGCCCGAGCAATCACTCGAATGGTCCGATTCCGGCGTCGAGGGCGCGCATCGCTTTCTGAAGCGTTTGTGGAAAACCGTGCATACGCATGTATCGAGCGGCACGATTCCCGCGCTCGATGTGAACGCATTGAATGGCCCACAAAAAGATCTGCGCAGAAAAACGCACGAGACGATCGCAAAAATCAGCGACGATTTCGGCCGCCGCCTGACATTCAACACGGCAATCGCCGCCACGATGGAATTGTCGAACGAGCTCGGCAAAATTCCGCAGCGCGAAGGCCAATGGCTCACCATCGAGCGCGAAGCATTGCGGACGACCGTGTTATTGCTTGCGCCGATCGTGCCGCATATCGCACACGAATTATGGCGCGTGCTCGGCGGTGAAGGTGCATTGATCGATGCGCGCTGGCCGAAGGTCGATGCGAATGCGCTTGTGCGTTCGAGCATCGAATATGTCGTGCAGATCAACGGCAAGGTGCGCGGCAAAATCGAAGTTGCCGCCGATGCCAGCGATGAGCTGATTATCGAGTCGGCAAAAGCCGAAGCGGGCGTGAGCAGGCAGCTCGAAGGCAAAACCATCAAGATGGTGAAAGTCATTCGCGGCAAGCTCGTTACTTTTGCCGTCGCATAACCGCCATACAAAGGGCCTCTCCTGCACAGCAGGGGAGGTGTCGCGCAGCGACGAAGGGGTCATTCTTTACAATGAATAAATTTTTTCGTGTCAGCTTAATGTCCGCGTTATTACTCGCTGCAACAGCGTGCGGATTTCATCTGCGCAATTCCACATCGCTGCCGAGCGCGCTCTCGCCCGTTTATATCGGCGGGCCGGCGGGCAATAGCGCACTCGGGCGCAAGCTGCGCTATCACCTCACCAACTCCAACACAGAAGTCACTCCCTATTCGGCGCAGGCGGCCTATCAGGTTCTATTGCTCGGAGAAGGCCAGGATCAGCGCATCATTTCGCTCGACCGGCGCGGTCTCGCCGCGGAATACGGGCTCACCCGCAGTGTCGAATTTGAATTGCGCGACAAGCAGAATCGCCGCGTGCTCGGCCCGCTCACCGTCGAAGAGCGCCGCACGGTCACCAACAACCCCGACAACGCACTGACGACTTCGCAGAATATCGGCATCATCAGCGCCGACATGGACCAGACGCTTGCGATGCACATCGTGCGCAGACTCGGCGCCTACGCGACACATAAATTGCCAGCGGAAGCATCGGCGACGGCAGATGGCAATTCAGACACCCCCCCGGCGCCCGACAGCAGTACGCCCGCAACGGCAACACCGAATTAATCATGCGTCTGCGCGCGGATCAGATCGAAAAACACGCCGCGCAATCGCTCGCTCCTGTCTATCTGATTTCCGGCGACGAAACCCTGCTGGTGCAGGAATGCGCCGATGCGATTCGCGCCGCCTGTCGCCAACACGGTTTCAGCGAGCGCCAGGTATTTCACGTCGACAACAGTTTCGACTGGCAGACGTTGCTCGACGAAACCGCCGCAATGTCATTGTTCGCCGATAAAAAACTGATCGAACTGCGCATGCCGAATGGCAAGCCCGGCGATGCGGGCACCGCCGCGCTCGAAAATTATTGCGCGAACACCAATGCTGATACCGTCGTGCTGATTATCTGCAACAAGCTCGACAGCAGCGCCGCGCGCGCGAAATGGCATAAAGCCGTCGATAATTGCGGCGTCACCATTCCCGTCTGGCCGGTCGAGCCGCAGCAATTGCCGCGCTGGATCGAACAGCGTCTGCGCTCGCGCGGCATCAGTGCCGACAGCGATGCGATTCAGATTCTCGCCGAGCGCGTGCAGGGCAATTTGCTGGCATGCGCGCAGGAAATCGAAAAGCTTCAACTCTATACCGATGCGAAAGTCATCGATGCGAATATCGTCAATGCCACCGTTGCCGATAATGCGCGCTTCGATATTTTCAATCTCGCCGATCAGGCATTGCTCGGCAATGCCGCGCAAGCGCTGCGTGCACTCGCAGGATTACGCGGCGAAGGCGAGGAACCTCCGGTGATTTTGTGGGCGCTGACGAAAGAATTACGCACGCTGCACAAATGCGCGGAAGCGATCGAGCAGGGTCAGAGCATCGATCGCGCGCTGGATGCCGGCGGCGTGTGGGATAAACGCAAACCCTTCGTTCGCGCCGCCGTGCAACGCCTGTCGCGCCGACGCATCGAAAATTTACTGCGCTTATCGCAGCAGATCGATTCTGCAGTGAAAGGCTCGGGGGATAATCCGTGGCTGTTGCTGGACAGGTTGTTGATTGGAATATGCGTGGGGAAAGCCGCGTAATTCTTTCATCTCTTAAACACGGCTTTCAATTTTCAAATCACGATCTTATTCAATTTTTAAATCGCGACCTATTCAACTTTCAAATCACGACTTTACTCAATTGCTTCTGATTTCGTCACTCAAAATTACTTCAGCAAACTCAAATCGACCTGCTTATCGGCGTGATACGACGAGCGTACGAGCGGGCCGCTCGCCACGCTTTTAAAGCCAAGCTCTTCGGCGATTTTCGCAAATTCGGCAAACTCGTCCGGGTGCACGAAACGATCAACCGGTAAGTGATCGCGGCTCGGCTGCAGATATTGGCCGAGTGTAATCATGTCGATGTCGTGCGCGCGCATGTCGTGCATCACCTGAATCAGTTCTTCGCGCGTTTCGCCGAGACCGAGCATCAAACCGGATTTGGTGAGCACATCGGGGCGGCGCTCCTTATATTTTTTCAGCAGCAGCAACGACCATTCGTAATCGGAGCCGGGGCGCACTTTTTTGTACAGGCTCGGCACCGTTTCGAGATTGTGATTGAACACATCGGGCGCTTCCTGTTCGAGAATATCGAGCGCGATGTCCATGCGGCCACGAAAATCCGGCACTAAAACTTCAACGCGAATATTTGGTGACAGCGCGCGTGTTTCGCGAATGCAATTGGCGAAATGCTGCGCGCCGCCGTCGCGCAGATCGTCGCGGTCCACCGAGGTGACGACGACGTACTTCAAATTCATTTCGGCGATGGCCTGCGCGAGTTCGACGGGCTCATTTTCATCGAGTGCATTGGGACGGCCGTGCGCGACGTCGCAGAAGGGGCAGCGACGCGTACAAATCTCACCCATGATCATGAACGTTGCGGTGCCGCCGCTGAAACACTCGCCGAGATTCGGGCACTGCGCCTCTTCGCATACCGAAGCGAGTTTATGTTTGCGCAACAAGCCTTTGATGCGCGATATCTCGGGACTCACCGGCATGCGCACGCGAATCCAGTCGGGTTTGGCCGGCAACTCAACCGTCGGAATGACTTTCACGGGAATGCGCGCGACTTTTTCCGCACCGCGCAGTTTTTCACCGCGGATGACGGGTTTTATTTCGATGGCTTGTGCTTTGATTTCTTCGGTCATGATTTTTCCAAATTTAATTCAACGCATTTACCGCGTAGGGGCAGACCTGTGTGTCTGCCCTTGTCGAATATTGACGGTTTGCGAAAAACAGGGCGGACACACAGCCCGCCCCTACGCCAATCGATCACGGTAATTGCGTTTCAAACGATAAATTCGCCGGGTCGTAATCCAGTCGCGCGCAGAGCGCCTGCAGCAATTGTTTTTCGACGGTTTCGAGTGTCGGCACGTCGTCGACCAGATCGCGCAATTGCGCCACGGCCAGACCGCTGAATCCGCACGGGTTGATGCGCGCGTACGGTTCGAGATCCATATCGATATTCAGACTGAGGCCGTGAAAGGTGCAGCCGCGGCGCACGCGCATGCCGAGCGCCGCAATTTTTGCACCGTCGCGCCCACGACCCTGCGCGCCCTGCAGATACACGCCGGGCGCTTCGGGCTTAGCGAAACTTTGCACGCCGTACTGTTTGAGCACATCGATGATCGCGTCTTCGATGCCGTTGACGAGCCAGCGTATGCCGGAGCCGCGGCGGCGGATATCGATGAGCATGTAACCGACGATCTGTCCGGGACCGTGATAGGTCACCTGACCGCCGCGATCGACCTGAATCACGGGAATATCGCCGGGCGCAATCACATGCTCGGCCTTGCCGGCCTGACCCTGCGTGAAGACGCGCGGATGTTCGAGCAGCCAGATTTCATCGGGCGTATTTTCGTCGCGCGCTTCGGTGAAGTCGCGCATCGCATCCCAACAGGTCTGGTAGTCGATGAGGCCGAGTTTTCGAACCCTTAACTGCATTGCATTTGCCATTCGTTAAAGGACGGTCTGAACGCGTCCCGATGCTTTGAATTCGGTGAAAATATTGCTGAGCTGCTGCTCGCCGGTCGCGGTGATGGTCACGCGCACGGAGACGAATTTGCCGCCGCTGCTCGCGCGCAGATCGATGCTTTCCTCATAAATGCGATCGGTGTGGCGTTCGAGCACGGAAATGACGAAGTCGCGAAAATCGTCGGTGGCGTGACCGATGATTTTCAGCGGATAGGCACAGGGAAATTCGATTTTGGGTGGCGATGCGTCTGCCATAGTGACTCTCAAATGATTACTGCGCTGGGGAGGCCTTCAGGCTGGCGCGGTACGCGCGATACCAGGCCCAGATCTGCCTGAATACCGGGCCGGCAGTGCCGCTTCCGAGCGGACGGCCATCCAGCGTGGCAACCGGCACCATCTCGCGCGTCGAACTGCTGATCCACACTTCGCTCGCCGCGTGCAGCTGATCGATGCCGACCGCCTCTTCGCGCAAGTGTAACCCGTGTCGATGTGCCAGCTCCACGATCAGGTCGCGGGTGATGCCGGCCAGAATGTGCCGGCTTTTCGGCGCGGTATGCAGCACACCGTCGACCACCGCGAAAACATTGCTGCTGGCACCCTCGAGAACCAGGCCATCGCGCGTGAGAATGGCCTCGCTCGCGCCGGCGCTGATCGCCTGCTGGGTCATCATGATGCCTCCCAGCAACGAGGTGCTTTTGATGTCGCAGCGCTGCCAGCGGATGTCGGGAATGGTGACGCAGGCGATCGGCTCGGGGATCTCGGCCGGCGGCAGCGCCAGCAGGCGCGACATCGCAAACACTGTCGGTGTGCATGTCTGCGGGTATTTATGCTCGCGCGTCGACGCGACACCGCGTGTGATCTGCAGGTAGATGGCCTGATCGCCGCCGCCATATTCCCGGATCAGGCGCCCGAATATCGCGCACCATTGTTCGCGTGTCAGCGGTTGCGGAATGCCGGTTTCGCGCAGACTGTAGTCGAGCCGCTGCAGATGCTCGTCGACCCGAAACGCCCTGCCGCCAAAGACCGGAATGACTTCGTAGACGCCGTCGCCGAATAAAAACCCGCGGTCCATCACCGGGACTCTGGCCTGCTCGACGGGTAGGTAGTCGCCGTTCAAGTAAACGATTTTCATGCAGGCCTCACTCATACATGACCCCTCCGTCGCTGCGCGACACCTCCCCTATGTTATAGGGGAGGCCATTCGTGCCCTAAAGGTTTCTGCAGCAGAGGTCGTTCGTGCCACTGAAGGCCTCCCCTGCGAAGTAGGGGAGGTGTCGCGCAGCGACGGAGGGGTCATCCCTAACTCAGCAATTTGGTGAAGAACAGCACCAGCGCATCCCACAGACGGTGGAAAATGCCGCCTTTCTCCACGGTTTCGAGCGCCACGAGCGGCGTCCTGTAAATCGTTTCACCATCGAGCGTCACCACCATTTCACCGACCGGCTGATTGGCAGCGATGGGCGCCTGCAGATATTTTTCGACATTCATTACCGCCTGAATCTGCTCGCGCCTGCCGCGCGGATAGGTCAGCGCGATGTCCTTGTCGACACCGAGTTTTATCGTCTCCCCGGCCCCGCCCCAGATACGCGGCTGCGCGACTTCGGCGCCAGCCTGATAAATCCTGCTCGTTTCGAAATAGCGGAAACCGTAAGCGAGCAGTTTTTCGGTTTCCTGCTCGCGCATATTGATGCTGTCGGCGCCGAGTATCACCGTGATCAGACGCATGCCGTTGCGCAGCGCCGACGAAACCAGGCAATAACCCGCCTCCTGCGTATGCCCGGTCTTCAATCCGTCGACGGTGGGATCGCGCCGCAGCAGACCGTTGCGGTTGAACTGGCGAATATTGTTGTAGGTAAATTCCTGCACCTTGTAGAGCGCGTATTCATTCGGAAATTTGATGATCGCCTGCGACAGCAGCGCGAGGTCGCGCGCGCTGGTGTAGTGCTGCGGATCCGGCAGGCCGTGCGAATTCACGAAGTGCGTATTGGCCATGCCGAGCTTCTGCGCGTGCTGATTCATCACATCGGCGAAGGCGCTGTCGCTGCCCGCAAGATATTCGGCCACGGCCACCGTCGCATCGTTACCCGACGACACCACGATACCCAGATGCAGATCGTGCAGTTTCACCTGCGTGCCGACCTGAATGAACATCAGCGACGATTCCCTGAACTCGGGATTCTGCGTCCACGCCGATTTTGAAATCGTCACCATGTCATCGACGTGCACATGCCCCTGCTCCAGCTCGTACGACAGCACATAACTCGTCATGAGCTTGGTCAGGCTCGCGGGGGGCAGCCGGGTATCCGCATTGCCCTCGGCGATCACCCGACCGCTGTCGGCATCGATCATGATGTAGGCCTTCGCCGCGATCGCCGGCGGCGAAGGTGTGGTGACGGGAACCGGATTCAGAATCGGCGCCCGCTGCGTCTGCGCCCAGGCAGACTGTTGTAAAAAACCGATCTCCTGCCCGGCGATGACCAGCGCCAGTGCGGCAATGAGCTTCACAGATCTTTTCATTGGGTTTCCTGTTTCCTGAACCAGTGGTGGATATTTCGATCGTGCCGGCCAGCGGCCGGAATGGATGTTTTTCGGGCAGCGGTGTCAGTCCGATGATTGATTACTTATCGGCATCGACCACGCGCGCGGATTCGCTCAGGCGACGTTCGAGCAATTGCCCCCGCACCTGCTCGGCCAGCGCGCGGTCGCGCAGCGGACCGATACGCACGCGATACAGCACCGGACCCGACGGCGTGCGCTGTACCACGACGGGATGATTCTGCGATTTCGCCAGCCGCGCGCGCAAAGCTTCCGCCGCGCGCGGATCGCCAAAGGCGCCGGCCTGCACATAAACGGCACCGGAATCGATGGCTGCGGGAGCGGATGGCGGCGGCGCTTCCGGTTTTCTGGGCGGCACCACCGCCGGCGGTGCGACGGGCGCGTCGCGCGGCGGCCAATTATCCACATCGATTGCCGCCACCTCCACAAATGCCGTGCCCTTACCCGCATAGCCCAGCTTCACCGCAGCCGCATACGATAAATCGATGATGCGATTGCTCACGAAAGGTCCGCGATCGTTGACGCGCACCACGGCCTGGCGATTATTTTCGAGATTGGTGACGAGCACATACGTCGGAATCGGCAAGGTCTTGTGCGCGGCAGTCATCTCGTACACATCGTATTTTTCGCCGTTCGAGGTGCTCTGGCCGTGAAACTTGGTGCCATACCACGATGCGATACCGGTCTGCCGATAGCCCTTCGACGAAGGCAGCAACACATAGGTCTGGCCGAGCACGGTGTACGGGCTCTTATTGCCGGCTCTGGTGATCGGCTCGCGCCTGGGCACCGCGTCCCTGATCTCGTCGGGATTCAGTTTGCGCGACGGCGTGCCATCGCGCGAGGGTGCGCCGCTGCACGCGACCAGCGCGCAGAGCGTCATTAACAGCGCAGGTAATGCAGCGCCGGTTTTTACCGGAGTCATCGCAACCGCTTTCATCGCCGGCTCATCGCGACCAGTTTCACCGATCACTTCACCGCGACCATTGCGCGGCGATTTCCTGGCTCAGCTGCACCACGGCCATCGAATACAACTGGCTGCGGTTGTAGCGCGTGATCATGTAGAAATTATTCAGCGCGAACCAGTATTCGTTGCCGCTCTCGCCTTCGAGCACGAATAGCGCCGCCTGCGTATCGTCGGGCAGGGTTGTCACCGGGTTGATGCCTTTCGCCCGGTATTCGCGCAGCGGAGTCACGGGCTCAAGCACGTCTTTCAGCACGCCTTCGGGCAACGGTTCCTTCACCGCCGCGCGCACAGTGATCGGCGCACCGCGCTGCCAGCCGTGGCCCTTGAGATAGTTGCCGACACTGCCGATGGCATCGTCGATGTCGGTGAGAATATTGACCGACCCGTCGCCATCGAAATCGATCGCGTATTTGCGATAGCTGCTCGGCATGAACTGCCCGAAACCCATCGCACCCGCGTAGGAACCGAGCAGGCGATCGGCTGCGAGTTTCTGTTCGCGCGCCATCAGAAAATATTCGACGAGTTGCGTGCGAAAGAAATCGGCGCGCGGCGGATAGTCGAAGCCCAGCGTCGTCAGCGCATCGAGCACGCGGTAACTGCCCGTATTGCGACCGTAACGGGTTTCGACGCCGATGATCGCAACGATAATCGCCGCGGGCACACCCGATTCACGTTCGGCGCGCGCCAGTGTGGCGGCGTGCTCGCGCCAGAATGCCACGCCCTGCGTAATGCGATCGTTAGTGACGAACAGCTTGCGATAATCTTTCCACGGCTTGGCTTTTTCCGCAGGCCGCGCAATCGCTTCGAGTATCGACTGCTGACGCTCTGCGCGCGCCAGCATCGCAACAATTTCCTCGCGTTTGAAACCGTGCTGGCTGACCATTTCGTCGATAAAGTCTTTTGCGAGCGGATGCGCGCTGTAATCGGCGAACGCAGGCTGCGCGAATGGCAGAGACAGCGCCAGTAAACACAGCGCAGCGCGCAAACCGTGACACCACTGCGCGCACTCTGATAAAAAAAACCGAATCGAACCAGTCCGCATCAATACCGCCCTCGCCATTTTTATTCGCCGCACCGTTTATTCATCGCCCTGTTTATTCATCGCACACTGTGATATCGCAGCGTCATTCATTGTGCTGTCATTCATTGCACCATAACGCGTTTCTCGCTCGCAATGGCCATCAATAAACCAAAGCCGGCGAAGAGTGTCACCAGCGCCGTACCGCCCTGACTGATCAGCGGCAACGGTACACCAACGACGGGCAGAATGCCCGCCACCATTCCCATGTTCACGAAGACATACACGAAAAACGTCAGCACCACGCTGCCGGCGAGCAGACGGCCGAAACAATGCTGCGCGCTGACGGCGATCCACATGCCGCGCGCGAGCAGCGCGATGTATAACGCGAGCAGCACGAGCACGCCGCGCAATCCCCATTCTTCCGACAGCACGGCGATGATGAAATCGGTGTGTCCTTCCGGCAGAAAATCGAGATGCGATTGCGTGCCCTGCAACCATCCCTTGCCGTAAAGGCCGCCGGAACCGATCGCGGTTTTCGACTGGATGATGTTCCAGCCCGCGCCGAGTTTGTCCGCCTCGGGATTGAGCAGCGTGAGAACGCGCCGGCGCTGATAATCGTGCAGTACGTATTCCCACATCGGATACGCCGCTGCGGCGAGCACGCCGACCGCGATCACGATGTAGCGCCAGCTCAATCCCGCCAGCAATAAAACGAAAGAGCCGGCCGCGGCGATCAGAATCGAGGTGCCCAGATCCGGTTGTTCGGCGACGAACAACACGGGAATGAAAATGATGATGAGCGCCATGACGATGTATTTGAAACGCGGCGGCAATACGCGCGCGGATAAATACCACGCCGCCGCCATCGGCGTGGCGAGTTTCATGATCTCCGATGGCTGGAACTGAAATCCGATATGCAGCCACCGTGTCGCGCCTTTGGCGTTGACGCCGAAAATCGGCACCATCGCGAGCAAAAACAATCCGCCTGCATACACCCACGGCGCAAACCGTTTCACCCGCTCCATATCGAGCTGCGCGATAAAAATCATCACCGTGTACGCGATCAGAAAAAAGCGTCCCTGCCGGTACACCGTATCGATACTGCGCCCGCTCGCGCTGTACAGCGTGACCAGACCGAACGTCGTCAGCACCAGCAGAATGGCCAGCAACAGCCAGTCGATATGCAGACGTTCCAGCACCGAGCGCGGCCGCGACAGCTGCGCCGTGCCGGCGGGCATATTGCGAATGAAATCGCCGTATCTCATATCGGCACACCCGTTATTTCGGTAAAGCGTTTATCGGCGACGAATAGCGGCGCTGCACGCATCGGTAAAATCCGTATCGACGGCACGAACATCGTCATTCGTCGGACGCTCCGGCGACGGGCTCGGCGTGATGCTGCACTTCGCCGAGCAGATAGACATCGGCCATCTTGCGCGCGATCGGCGCCGCGGCCGACGATCCGTGTTCGCCGTTTTCGACGAGGATCGCGATGGCTATTTTCGGATCTTCCACCGGCGCAAAGGCTATGAACCAGGCATGATCGCGCTTGCGTTTTTCGACCTGCGACGCGTCGTATTTGATCCCCTGCGCATACCCGACGACCTGCGCGGTGCCGGTTTTTCCCGCCATGGTGTACGCGATATCCCTGCCGATCCCTTTCGCCGTGCCGCGCTCGCCGTGCACGACGAGGCGCATGCCCTCGATCACCACATCCCACATCGACTTCGGCAATTCGACGTGTTTGGCTTCGGGCACCGGAATATCGTGACCGCCGACGCTTTTCACGATGCGCGGCTCGAAGCGTGCGCCGCGATTGGCGATGACCGCGGTCGCCAGCGCGAGCTGCAGCGGTGTCGCCAGCACATAGCCCTGACCGATACCGGCGCTCAATGTTTCGCCGGGATACCAGACCTGCTTCAGCGCCTTGCGCTTCCACGCGCGCGACGGCATTACGCCGCCCCGTTCAAACGTGTTATCGATACCGGTCGCCGAACCGAAACCGAATTGCACGGTGAAATCGTGCAGTCGATCGATATTCAGTTTGTGCGCGAGATCGTAAAAATACACATCGCACGATTGCGCAATGGCGTCATACACGTCGACACCGCCGCCATGACCGCCGCGCTTCCAGTCGCGGTACTGGCGCGAATCGCCGGGCAGCTGATAAAAACCGGGATCGCTGATGCGTGTCGACGGCGTCACCGTGCCATACGACAGACCGGCGAGCGCATAAAAAGGCTTCATCGTCGAACCGGGCGGATACGTACCCTGCAGGGTGCGGTTGTACAGCGGGCGATCGAGCGAATCGCGCAGCTCGCGATAGATCGACCCGGGAATTCCGGTGACGAATAAATTCGGATCGAACGACGGCGTACTCACCAGCGCGAGCACGCCGCCGGTTTTCGGATCGATCGCAACGGCAGCGCCGCGATGGTCGCCAAAGGCCTCCTGCGCCACCTGCTGCAATTTCACATCGAGATACAGGCGCACATCGTCGCCGGGCGTCGGCTCATTGCGTTCGAGCACGCGCAACACGCGTCCGCGCGCATTCGTTTCGACATTCTGATAACCGACCCTGCCGTGCAGCGCATCTTCGTAATAGCGCTCGACGCCGATTTTTCCCATGTAGTTGGTGCCGGCGTAATTCTGTACCTGCTCGCCCGTGAGCGATTTCAACTCCTTCTCGCTGATACGGCCGACATAGCCGAGCGCATGCGCAAGCAATTCCTTGTGCGGATAACTGCGCACGAATTCGGCTTCGACTTCGACGCCCGGCAGGCGATGGCGATTGATCGCGAGTAGCGCGATTTCCTCTTCGTTCAGGCGATATTTCAACGGCACCGACTGATACGGATAACGATCTTTCAGCCGCCCCATGAATTTATCGACATCATCATCGTCGATCGAAATCAGCGAGCGGACGAGCGCGAGCGTTTTGTTGAGATCCCTGACCTGCTCTTTGGTAATCGTCAGCGAATAACTCGGTGCATTATCGGCGAGCACCACGCCGTTGCGATCGTAAATCAGACCGCGCCGCGGCGGCAGCGGCTGCAATTGCACGCGATTGCGATCGGATTCGGTGCGGTATTTTTCGTATTGATTGATCTGCAAATCGAAATAGCGATAAACCAGGATGCCGAAACCGACCAGCATAATGATCGCAGCCGCGAGAATACGCAGCGTAAAAATGCGTACCTCGTGATAGGGATCTTTGAGTGCTAGACGTTCAGGCATAAGGTCCGCTGGTAATCAGGTCATCTGCGGTCGTTCCCGCGCGGGAAGGACACCGGTTTTTTTCAATCATCCCTATCCCCGGTGGTATGGATGATTGCTGTTGATGCTCCACGCGCGATACAACTGCTCGGCGAAGACGACGCGCACGATGGGGTGCGGCAGCGTCAATGCCGACAGCGACCAGCGCTGCTGCGCGCGATCGAGACACGCTGCGGCGAGGCCGTCGGGGCCGCCGACCAGTATGCTGACCGGATCGCCATTCTGCTGCCATTTCGACAATTCGACCGCGAATTGCTCGGTCGAAACCGATTTGCCTTTGACATCGAGCGCGATCACAAAATCGCGCGCACCGATTGCCGCCGACATCGCCTCGCCCTCCTGCTGCAATGCGCGTGCGATATCGGCATTTTTTCCGCCCGCGTTCTTTTTGAAACGCTGGCCGAGCGCGATTTCGCGAATTTCAAATTGAATTTCGGGCGGCAGGCGCTTGCGATATTCGGCGACACCGGCTTCGACCCACGCCGGCATGCGAGTTCCCACCGCAAGCAAACGAATCAGCATCGTTATTTTTTACCGTGTTGGGCCGGCGTTATTTTTTCGCGGGTTCCGATTCGTTATCCGCCGATTCATGCTGGCGTGCGGCTTCGCTCTGACCTGCCGTCTGACTTTTGCCAACCGGCTGGGACCACATGCGTTCGAGATCGTAGAACGCGCGCGTTTCCGGCAGCATGACATGCACGATGACATCGCCCAGATCGACGAGTACCCATTCGCCCGCATCCTCACCTTCGATACCAAAAACTTTTCCGCCGCGCTTTTTCACTTCAACGGAAACATTATCGGCAAGCGATTTCACGTGACGATTCGATGTGCCGCTGCAAAAAATCATGGCGTCGGCAACATTGGTGAGTGTACGCACATCGAGCGCGAGAATTTCGCGGCCTTTCAGATCCTCGAGGGCGGCGGTAGCGATTTGTTTCAATTCATCGGCGGTCATGTTGAAAATGTTTTCTCCTCGAAAATAAAACTACAGATATAAACCGTTCGTGCGAATAAATTCCCACACGGCATCGGGCAATAAATAACGCGGCGAACGCTGTGCGCGAATCAGATCGCGAATCGCCGTTGCCGATATCGGTAGCGGCGTCGGCTGCACCACCGCGATCGAACCCGCTGCCGAATGTTTCAGCTGCCCGATATCGACGCGACGCTCGCGCAGCAATTCGGCGACGGCGCCGGCTTCCACCAATGCACTCCCCGGACGCTGCATCACCACGATATGCGCGAAATCGGGCAGCTCGCGCCAGCGGTGCCAGGTATCGAGCGCGGCAAACGCATCCATGCCGACAATCAGATGCAGCCGGCAGCGAGCGCCGATTTCCGCGCGCAACGCGGTGAGCGTATCGATCGTGTACGACGGGCCTTCACGCTGAATTTCGTGCGCATCGATCGAAAGCTCCGCTTCGCCGGCGATGGCGAGTTCAAGCATGCGCAGACGCTGCTCGCTGCTCGCGCCGGGCTCCGCACGATGCGGCGGGCGATGACAGGGAACGAAGCGCAATTCATCGCACGCGAGCAATTCGCGCACTTCAATAGCGGCGCGCAGATGTCCGATATGAATGGGATCGAATGTCCCGCCGAAAATCGCGAGGCTTTCAGGCGACATTACTGACGGACGTGGCCATCGCCGAGCACCACGAATTTTTGCGAGGTCAGCCCTTCGAGTCCGACCGGACCGCGCGCGTGGAATTTATCGGTGGAAATTCCCACTTCCGCACCGAGGCCGTATTCGAAACCATCGGCAAAGCGCGTCGACGCATTGATCATCACCGAGCTCGAATCGACTTCGCGCAGAAAACGGCGACCGCGCGTGTAATTCTCCGTGATGATCGAGTCGGTATGCTGCGAACCATACGTGTTGATGTGATCGATCGCTTCATCGAGCGTATCGACGATGCGGATCGACAGAATCGGCGCGAGATATTCGGTGCGCCAGTCTTCTTCGGTGGCAGCATTTGCAGCAGGTATTAATGTTTGCGTACGCCGGCAGCCGCGCAATTCCACACCGGCTTCGATCAATGCTTCGGCCAGACGCGGCAGAATTTTCGGCGCCACACTATTCGCAACCAGTAACGTTTCCATCGTGTTGCAAGTGCCATAGCGCTGCGTTTTTGCATTCATCGCCACGCGCAACGCCTTATCGACATCGGCGCTGTCGTCGATGAAGACATGACAGATACCGTCGAGATGTTTGATGACGGGCACGCGCGCATCTTTCGAAATACGCTCGATCAAACCCTTGCCGCCGCGCGGCACAATGACATCGACAAATTCGGGCATCGTAATCATTTCACCGACCGCCGCGCGATCGGTGGTATCGACCACCTGCACCGCGGTTTCAGGCAAGCCCGCAGCGGCGAGACCCTCGCGCAGACATTGGGCGATGGCGCGGTTGGCTTCGATCGCTTCGGAGCCGCCGCGCAGAATGGTCGCGTTGCCGGATTTGAGCGCAAGGCTCGCCGCTTCGACCGTCACGTTCGGGCGCGCTTCGTAAATGATGCCGATCACGCCGAGCGGCACGCGCATGCGACCGACCTGGATGCCGCTGGGACGGTAGACGAGATCGGTGATCGCGCCGATCGGATCGGGCAGCGCCGCAACCTGGCGCAAACCTTCGATCATGGTATCGATGCCTTTCGGTTTGAGTTCGAGGCGATCGAGCATGGCGCTGTCGAGACCATTGGCGCGCGCGCGCTCCATGTCTTTGGCGTTGGCGGCGAGAATGACATCGCGGTGTTCAATGATGGCATCGGCGGTGGCGAGCAGCGCTGCATTTTTCTGCGCAGTTTCGGCGCGCGCGAGTTCGCGCGATGCCTGCCGCGCGGCGCGCCCGAGAGTTTGCATATACGACTTCACATCCATCGCTCGCCTGCCGCTCATCTGAAAATACGAATGGGCGGCGATTATACCGCGCCCCCGCGCAATTGGCCCCGCAGTTTGTCGAGACGAATCAGCGCTGCGAATGAATCAGGGCTGCGAAGGGATCAGGGCGGCGGCGGCGCGTGCTGGCGCAGCAATCCCTCCTGCGCCACCGATGCGACCAGCGTGCCGTCGCGCTGATAGACGCGTCCGGTCGAGAAACCGCGCGCGTTCGAAGTCGACGGGCTTTCGGTTTCATAGAGCAGCCAGTCGTCCATGCGAAACGGCCGGTGAAACCAGATGGCGTGATCGATGGTCGCAAACTGCAGCCCCGGCGTCATGAAGGTAACACCGTGCGGGCGCAGCGCAGTGATCAGAATATTGTGATCGGAGGCGAAACCCAGCAGCTGCTGATGCAGCGCGAGATCATCGGGCAGCGGTGCCGGCGCGCGCATCCAGACGTGGCTGACGGGCGCCTGCGGTTGCGGACGATGGAAATCCACCGGATCGATCGCGCGAAACTCGATCGGCCAGTCGGTGGTCATGAATTTCTCGGTGACCTCGGTGCCGCCGCGCCGCAGTTCACCCGCCAGATGATCGGCTTCGCTGCGCAGATTATCGGGGCCGACCACCTGCGGCATCGAGGACTGGTGGCTGAAACCGGGCTCGGGCTTCTGATAGGAAAGCTGACAGCTGAAAATCGCATGACCGTGCTGGCGCGCGGTGACGCGGCGCGTGAGAAAACTCTTGCCATCGCGAATCAGTTCGACGTCGTAAATGACCGCGCGCCGGGGATCGCCCGGGCGCATGAAATAACAGTGCATCGAATGCAGGACGAAATTGCCGGCGACCGTTTGCTGCGCCGCACTCATCGCCTGCGACATGACCTGGCCGCCGTAAAGACGCGCCACCGGACCCCAGTTGCCGTAACCGCGAAATAGATTGTCGTCGAGCCGTTCGAGGCGATTGGCCGCGATGACATCGTCGAGTACCTTGCTCATGCACACCTCGCACTGCGTTCGGGAGTTCTGCCGGGGGAAAGAAAGTTATCGCGTCGGGAATGCATGGATCGACATGGCGCTACGGCAATCCTGCGGCGATCGATAATGCGCGCCCGTCCGCTCGAAGGCGTCAGGGAGAGACCTGATCAAGTATATGCAGCAAACTGTCGAGCCGCTGCTGCGGGTCGGATTCGGCGAGCAGCGCGAACTTGCTCGCCTCGGGAATCGGCAGCAGCTGCGCGAGCTGGTTGGTGAGCTGTCCGGCATCGTCGTCCTGCGGGTCGAGATTCAGGCGTGCGACGAGCGGATGCTCCATGAGCTGACGCAGTAATTCGATCATGTCGTGCGCATGCGCGGGCACGGCGATCGGCTCTTCCTCGGGCAGGGTTTCGATATCGGCGACAACGAGATAGTTGGGCCGCTGCTGCGTCGCCAGCACGCGGAATTTACTGCCGCCTTCGATGGTGATGCCGAGGCGGCCATTGGGCAGCGCGTCCCAGTCGACGATGCGCGCGGTGCAGCCGATCTGCGCGAGCCTGGGCATCGCGTGATCGCTATCGACGACGACTTCATCGCCCTCGCGAATCCACACCACGCCGAATTCGCGCTCCTGCTTCAGGCAGTCCCGCACCAGATCGACATAGCGCGGCTCGAAAATGCGCAGCGGCATGCGGCCGTGAGGAAACAGCACGGCGCGCAGCGGAAACAATGGCAATTCAGTCATTCCCACAACACCGTCAATTGATGCGCGTGATCGTTTCGAGCGCGCGCATGCGCTCCAGCGCTTCGTCGCGCGTGCTGCCGCAAAATTCGATTTCGGCCTGAAAATCCAGACACACCTGCGGCCGTTCGGGCCTGCCGAAAATCCGGCAGCGATTGTCGTCGCCGAGCTGCACGCAGCGCTCGCCCGCGGGCTTGCCGTCAGGCATGCCGGGAATCGCCGAACTGATACTCAGCGCGATGCAGCAGGCGCCGCAACCGGCGCGGCAGGGAATGAAAACCGCAGCGCTCATCAGCTGATCAGACGCCAGTTCAGCGGGTAGCGATACGCCACGCCCTCGTTCACTTTCACCGCGCCGATGATTCCCGTCACAATCGAATACACCCAGAGCACGAATAACAGCACCACACCGATGCCGATCAGGATCAGAATGCAGCTCACGATCGCCGCGAGCAACAGCGTGATCTGCTCATTGATCACCTCCTTGCTCTGCGCCTTGACGAAAGGCAGACGATCGCCCTTGATCAGCAGAATCACCAGCGGCGCCAGCATCAATATCGGCAGAAAAATCTGCGCGACCATCGACAAATGCGCCAGCATTGCCCAGGTGCGCTCCTCCTTGTCCGGCCCGACCACGGGTAGAAATTCGGCGTCACTCATGATTGCCTCCGTCGTTGATCAATTCACTGGCATCCCGGCGACGCTGCATTTTCGCCCCAGCGCTCCAGAAGATGCTGTTCGACTCCGAGCTGATCGAGAATGCGCGCGACGACAAAATCGACCAGCGCGGCAATGTCCGCCGGCCGCTGATAAAACCCGGGGCTCGCCGGCAATACCATCGCGCCCATTCGGGTGAGCGACAGCATATTCTCCAGATGAATCTGCGAATACGGCGTCTCGCGCGGCACCAGAATCAATTGCCGCCGCTCCTTCAATGCAACGTCGGCTGCCCGCTCGATCAGATTATTGCTCATACCCGCCGCGATTGCTGCGACCGTACCCATGCTGCACGGACAGATCACCATACTGGCCGGCGCGCTCGAACCCGAAGCGACGGGCGCCATCCAGTCATCGCGCGCAAACACGTGCAGCTGCTGCGGCTCCGCGCGAAAGCGCGCGCTCAAAAATGCCTGCCACTGCGAAAATTCCGGCAGCTGCACATCGGTTTCGGTGGCGAGCACGACGCGCGCGGCATCGGAAATCAGTAAATACACGCGACATTTCGCGGCGAGCAGACATTCGAGCAGACGCAAACCGTATTGCGCCCCCGATGCACCCGTGACTGCCAATGTGATTGTGCGTGTAAATTCCATGATCGATCCGAACTGATTTTCAGGCTCCCCCTGCGTAGTAGGGGGAGTGCCCTGCAAGGGCGAGGGGGTCATCTTTCGCCCCTCCGTCTCGCTACGCGAGTCACCTCCGCTACTGCGCAGGGGAGGCCACTTACCATTCATTGCTGCACAAGCGCTTTATTGCTGCTGCATGCGCTGCTGCAAACTGCGCACTAGTTTCTGATGAATGCCGCCGAAACCGCCATTACTCATAAACACGATGCGATCACCGCGCTTAACCTGCTGCGTTAGATCGGTGACGATACGATCGATATTGTCGTAAAGCTGCGCGGGTTTTTCGCTCGCCGCGATGACTTCACCCATCGACCAGTCGAGTCCGGGCGGCTGATACCAGATCACGCGATCTGCATCCCGGGTCGACGGTGCGAGTTTTTGCAGATGCACACCGAGCCGCATCGTGTTCGAGCGCGGCTCGATCACGGCAATGATATTTTCGCCGGAGCCGACACGGGCGCGCAGACCCGCGAGCGTGGTCGCGATGGCGGTCGGATGATGTGCGAAATCGTCGAACACCTGAATACCGTCGATATCGGCGAGCAACTCCATGCGCCGCTTCACTCCCGCGAAATCATTGCACGCCGCAATGGCATCGCCCGCCCGGACGCCGATGTGATGCGCCGCGGCGATGGCGCTCAGTGCGTTCTGCACATTGTGCAAACCGGTGTGTTTCCATTCGACGCGACCGCGCCACTCGCCGCGCTGGAGGACATCGAATGCGCTGCCGTCATCGGCGCGCAGGCTCGCCTGCCAATCGGCGCTGCCTTCCCCACTCATCGTCTCGCCTATCCCTGTCGTTTCGCGTTCCGACCAGCAACCCATCGCGAGCACTTCCTGCAGCGCGGTTTCCTGCGCCGGAAAAATGATGCGACCGCTCGCCGGAATGGTCCGCACGAGATGATGGAACTGGCGCTGGATCGCCGCGAGATCGGAAAAAATATCGGCGTGATCGAATTCGAGATTATTGAGCACGGCCGTGCGCGGGCGGTAATGCACAAATTTCGAACGCTTGTCGAAGAATGCGCAATCGTATTCATCGGCTTCGATCACGAAAAAATCGCTGTCGGTGAGCCGCGCCGACACCGAAAAATTCTCGGGCACGCCGCCGATCAGATAGCCCGGGTTGTAACCATTCGCTTCGAGCAACCATGTCAGCAAGCTGCTCGTCGTGGTTTTACCGTGCGTGCCCGCGCAGGCGAGCACCCAGCGTTTTTGCAGCACCTGATCGGCGAGCCATTGCGGGCCTGACACATAAGGTATGTTGCGATCGAGCACATATTCGACGGCGGGATTGCCGCGCGATAATGCATTGCCGATCACGACGAGATCGGGCTGCGGATTCAAATGCGCAGGATCGTAACCTTCCTGCAAACGGATGCCCTGCGCTTCAAGCTGCGTGCTCATGGGTGGATAGACGCCCGTGTCCGAGCCCGTCACGGTGTGGCCGAGCTCACGCGCCAGAATCGCGAGACTGCCCATGAAGGTGCCGCAGATACCGAGAATGTGAATATGCATACCGAAGTCTTGTCTATCCGAAAAATGATTTATGCCAATCGCGCCATCGCCATAAAACCCGCGGTCCGGTCGCACTCCGGGCGGAGCACACGGATATCAGTCGAGGGACAGATATCAGCCGCGCGGATAGTAACATCGGTATTGGCCGGGCAGCAGGTAGACGCGCCGGTGGAATGACGGCAATTACTCGCCGTCGTTGAGAAATTCGAGACCGACGCCTTCCCGATCGATGCGCACCACTTTCATGCGTACGATCGGCGCGGCATCGCCGGGCAACCCCTGCACCTGCACTTCGATGATTTCGCCGAGTGCGGGCAGGATCAGTCCCTCACTCATGACGTAGGCGCCGCCCTCGGAAATATCGCGCGTGTGCGTTTTCTGTTCGCCCGCTGCAGGATGATTCAGTTTGACTTCGGCACGCAAACGCGTACGCGGAAAACGACGATTATTTTCCACAGGATTTATTTTCCACGGGACCTGGACTTCACGGCGAGTACTTCCTTCCGACAGCGAGAGGCTTTAACAGCCTAGCATACGGGCCTCAAGTGTCGATGCCGGGACAACGAAACGGAGCAGCGGTTTCGAAAACCGCGGGCGTGCCGCTATAATCGCCGGCCTCGACATTCTCACCGCTGTCTTATTTTCAAAATCTCCATGTCATCGAAAGGACCCCATCATGAGCTTCGACAAAATTCCCGCAGGCAAGGATTTACCCAACGACATTTATGTCGCGATTGAAATTCCGGCCAACAGCACGCCGATCAAATACGAAATCGATAAGGATGCCGATGCCCTGTTCGTCGACCGCTTCATGGCGACGCCGATGTTCTACCCCGCCAACTACGGTTTCATTCCGCAGACGCTCGGTGAAGATGGCGATCCGCTCGATGTGCTCGTGGTTACCCCGTATCCGGTGGTGCCGGGCTCGGTGATTCGCGCGCGCCCGGTCGGCGTGCTCAATATGAGCGACGAAGCCGGTCAGGATGCAAAAGTTGTCGCAGTACCCCACGACAAACTGACCGCGCTGTACAAGCATGTGAAGGAATACACCGATCTGCCCGAATTGCTGCTCAAACAAATTCAGCACTTCTTCGAAAACTACAAGGATCTCGAGCCGGGCAAATGGGTGAAAGTCGATAGCTGGGAAGGCGCCGATGCGGCGCGCGCAGCAATCACCAAAGCGGCGGCCGCTTACAAGAAATAACTTTGTGGGACACGGCATCCTGCCTTGCGGGATGCCGTTAATGCGATCGAATCTGCCGCAGTATTCGCATGCGAGCGAGATTACTTTTTAGCGTTGGACGGCTTCGCATCGAGCAGCTGTCTGTACAGCTTTGTATTTTTCCGAATGACCTTGTGCCTAGCATAGGTATCGACGGCTTTCCGCCATGCTTCCTCCTTGCCGTGCGCATTGAGTGAAAAACTCGTGCACACGATTTTCTGTTCAAGCTCGGAAGCAATCCCCAGTTGAAAAATCGGCGTCACTGCACCGCTCTTTTCGGTTTTGAGGAGATAACTTATGCCGCGAATGGTGCCATCGCTATTAAAACAGCGGTCGGATTTGAGTTTTTCGCGCATTTTATTCTGCATTTGCGCGAGCTCTTCATCGCGGCGCAGCGCGGCCTGCTCGACGAGCTTTTTATTCCGCCCCTGCACGCGTTCGCCGTCTTGCTTGAGAGAAAAATATTCCTGATACAGCTTGCCATTTACCGTGCGGCGCACGCGATACCCATAAAAGGCATCGTTATCGAGAAGCTTGACGCTCACTTTATTTCACCCCGGATTTGTCAGCCTGCTCCCCTGATTCAGCAGGCATCCTCCATGAATCGATGTGTCCACACGGCCGTTCCGTGAAACCGCGCAGTACAACGATCGCTTTGATCAAAATGGGCCGCTGTTTTATTGTTAACCGGTTATCAACCGCTTTCATTTTTAGTATTAAATAAGCGGACTCGCGCGATCGCGCTAAATGTAACGGATAAACGTTAGCCAGTACAACTTTTGTTCGCCAATTTATGATTATTATTGCGCGCGCTCAACCGTCATCGAAACAGTGATTCATATCTTGCGACGGCACTGATTTATTCGTCCCGCCCACCGCTCGCGCAGGCACACCCGCAACGGTCGAAAATTCGGCGACATCGCTCAGCACGACACTGCCTGCGGCGATTTTGGCATCGCGTCCCACGGTGATCGGTCCCAATAATTTTGCGCCGCTCGCAATCAGCACGCCATCTTCAACACGTGGATGACGACGACCCACTGTCATTCCCGAACCACCCAGCGTCACCGAATGCAGCATCGAAATATTGTTCCCCAATATCGATGTCGCGCCGATCACCACACCGGTGCCGTGATCGATCATCAGGCCCGCGCCAATGGTTGCCGCCGGATGAATATCGATATCGAAAACATCGGCGATGCGATTCTGCAGAAACAATGCGAGCGCACGCCGCTGCTGTCGCCATAACCAATTGGCGACGCGGTAGGCCTGCACCGCCTGAAAACCCTTGAAATACAGCAGCGGCATCGAAAAATATTTGCACGCCGGATCGCGATCGTAATGCGCGAGGCTGTCCGCGGTCGCGGCATCGATAATGTGCGGCTCGCTGGCGTAGGCCTCCCTGCATACCTGCTGCAACAGCATCGGCTGCACATCGGTATTGCCGAGCTGATTCGCGAGCAGAAACGCCAGCGCATTTTCCAGCGAGGCATGATTGAGCAGCGTCGAATGGAAAAAGCTCGCCAGCAGCGGCTCGCCATTCGCTAACGTTTCACCTTCGCCGCGAATTTGCTGCCACAGCCACGCCGGATCGCGTTTATTCACGCGGATTTCATTCACAATCTCGTCACTCTCGCATACCCGTGTCGTCGCCCGAATCCGCACGCATATTCATGCGATATCGCTCGCATTCATCAGGCGCTCTTGCCAGGCGACAGGATAGGACTGCGGCGCCACCCAGATGAAACGCTCGAAAATCGTCCGCCAGTTTTTCGCAATCGTCGCACGCAATGCCAGCCCCGGTGCATCGATCGCCGGCCATAACGACGATTCTTTCTGACAGCGCTGATAACGCGCGGCCAGCGGCGCGTAACTCAGATGCCAGCGCTCCGCTGCAACGCCGCCACTGTCGCTTTGATAGGGACGAAAAAATCCGCACGCCTGATCGCGAGCGATGCGCTCATCGAGCCAGCGATGCAACGGCCCGAATGGCCCGTTGTCCGCGACCTCGGCCTGATCGAGCTGCACCACATAATCGTCCGCAACCGCCGCGCGATCGTAGATATCGATATCGGTACCCCAATGATGTCGTGACGCTCCCGGCAATGCCGACCAGCGCAAAATTGCCAGCGCGAGCTCCTCCTCGCTCAAGGTATCGATGACCAGCGGGGTGCCGTCACTGTCGTACACCGGACGCTCGCCGCCTGCTTTTGCATTCCAGATTTGCAACTGGCGCTGATAATTGCGATAGCCGCTCGCCACGGCCAGATCGAAACCGGCTTCTGCCGCAGCCGCGCGCAGCGTCAGAAAGGGTTCGACGATATCGCGATGCACGGGACGTTCGAGACTGGCGTGATCAATAAAATTGTCATCGCGCCCGGTCAGCACGTCGGCAGTCAGCAGCGGAATGCTAATCATTGCAAATATTTACTCATTGCAGATATTTCTCACGCGGACAGTTTTCGATATCGCACGCTATTCAACATAATGTTTTGATAGAAATAGCTTATTGAGGTATAAACCTCTCGATTAACAATAAAAATCGAACTTAACCCACAATTGAAATCTCAACCATGCAAAATGATTTGATGGCATTGAAGAATTTGGGTAACACGTCTGTCAACTGGCTGCATGCGATCGGCATTCATTCGCGCGACGACCTGGCACGGATGGGCGCCGTCGAAGCGTATAACCGCATTCGTCAGCGCGGCATCAAGGTGTCCAAAGTGTTGCTGTATTCACTGCATTGCGCGCTGCTCGATATTTACTGGACCGAGCTGGACGATCTCGAGAAGCTCAAGCTGCTCGATGCGGCCGATCGCGCCGAAACCGCTGCCAGTATCGCCAATATCGCCTGATTTCTGTCGCCCGCCGTCATCGATCGATTATGACTGACAAGATCGATATGTGACTGACAAGATTGCGCGAAAGGAGCCGGCAAGGTAAAAGTCTCGTGTTATTCACGCAGACCTGTTGGACTTCCAATGCACAATGCGAATCGCCCGCCACGATCGGGCAGTGCGGCTTTCGGCAAAAAAAAAATCGGCATCGCGCTGGGCGCGGGTTCGGCGCGCGGCATCGCCCATGTCGGCGTGCTGCAGGCGCTGCGCGATATGGGTGTCGAACCGGACATCATCTGCGGCTGCTCGATCGGCGCACTGGTCGGCGCGAGTTATGTCACCAATCAGCTGGACGACTTCGGCACCTGGGTCGGCGCACTCGGCACGCGCGATGTGCTGCGCTATCTCGGCATCCGGCCGCTGGCGCGCGGCGGTGTCGCCGAAGCCAACATCCTTATCGATCATCTCAGCGGCAATTACGGCAACCCCGATATCAGCAGTCTGCAACAACCCTTCGCCGCCATCGCCACGGATCTGCATACCGGTCGGGAAATCTGGCTGCAGGACGGCCCGCTCTGGGAGGCGGTGCGCGCTTCCATCGCCATTCCCGGCATGATCACGCCGGTCCAGGCCGGCGGCCGCTGGCTCGTCGATGGCGCGCTGGTGAATCCCGTGCCCGTATCGGTGTGCCGCGCGCTCGGGGCTGATCTGGTGATCGCCGTCAACCCGAGCACCCTGATGCGCCGCTCCGCCGCGCAGCTGCAGCTCGCGGTGGAGGAGGACGAAATGCTCGAAGCGGACGATGGCAACGCGGTCGCAACCACCGGCATTCTCAATCGCCTCGGCAGCGCCCTGCGCGGCGCCACCCACCCGCTTCGCCAGATCGTGTCCGGCTATCAGGAGCAGTGGGCCGAACGCCAGGAGCGGCCGGCCACCCTCGAAGTCATGCAGGGCGCGATCACGATCATGCAGGACCGCATCACCCGCAGTCGGCTGGCCGGCGAGCCGCCCGACGTCATCCTGCTGCCGCATGTCAGTCATATCGGTCTGCTGGAATACCATCGCGCGACCGAAGCCATCGCGGCCGGCCGCAGCTGCGTCGAAATCAATGCGGCGACGATTCGCCACGCCCTCGAATTACCGGCCGCCTGATCATGAGCGCGCTCAATCCGCTGCCGAACGCCATTCCACTCTGTGCCATCGACGAGATCGAGGAGCGCACCGCCAGGGGTTTCGAGATCGGCGGCGACACTCTGTTTGCGCTCAGATTCGACGATCAGCTGCGCGTCTATCGCAACAGCTGCCCGCACTTGGGCGTCGAACTCAACTGGCTCGAAGATCAGTTCTTCGATCTGGACGGCGCCCTCATCCAGTGCGCCACGCATGGTGCGCTGTTCGACCCGCTCACCGGCCTCTGCGTTTCCGGTCCCTGCCGGGGGCAATCGCTCGAAGCGCTGGATTGCGCCATCGCCGATGGTCAGCTGTATGTGAACCCCGAGCCTTCAACCCGGTCTTAGCAGGCCGATGCTCCCGACCGCGGGTGCACCCGGTGCGTATATCTGCGCACTGGGCCACCTCCTGGAATTGGGCTACCATCGAAGCGTTCCCCGTAACGCCGCTCGCTATCGCTGCCATCGTCACGAGATTTTCCCGCTATGACCCCCACCGCCAAACCCTCCATCATGTGGCTGCCCGCAATCGTGCTGACCGCCACTTTTGTCGTCGCGCTGACCATCGTGCCCTGGTACGGCTTCACCTACGGGTACAGCTGGGGCAACTGGCTGGCCTTCGGCATCTTCCTCGCCTGTAACGGTCTCTCGATCACCGCCGGCTACCATCGTCTGTTCGCGCACAACACCTACACCGCGCATCCGCTGCTGAAATGGTTCTTCGTCCTGTTCGGCGCCGCGGCCACGCAAAACAGCGTGCTGGTGTGGGCATCGGGACATCGCCGCCATCACCGCCATGTCGACGACGACGCCAACGATCCGTACTCGGCGGGACGCGGCTTCTGGTTCTCGCATATCGGCTGGATGCTGCGCGATTACCCGACCGGCAAAATCGATTTCAGCAATGTGCCCGATCTGCTGCGCGAGCCGATTCTGGTGTGGCAACACAAGTATTACGCAGCGCTCGCGATTGCGATGAATCTGCTGCCGACGCTCGCGGTCGGCCTGCTGCTGAACGACATCTGGGGTTATTTATTGCTGATGGGATTTCTGCGTCTCGTCGTCAATCATCACGTGACCTTTTTCATTAACTCGCTCGCACATATCTGGGGCAAACGTCCGTACACCGACGAAAACACCGCGCGCGATAATTTCTGGCTCGCGCTCGTGACCTATGGCGAGGGTTATCACAATTTTCATC
The DNA here is from genome assembly GCA_964631955.1 of uncultured Verrucomicrobiaceae bacterium. Lineage (GTDB taxonomy): Bacteria > Pseudomonadota > Gammaproteobacteria > Pseudomonadales > CAMLJR01 > CAMLJR01. The sequence continues at coordinate 186,932 of CAZWBA010000002.1, forward strand.
ACATTTTTCAGACCGATTACCGCAACGGCGTGCGCTGGTGGCAATTCGATCCGACCAAATGGCTGATCAACATCGCGCAATGGTGTGGACTCGCGCGCGATCTCAAACGCGAGCCCGATTTCAAAATTCAGAAAGCGCTGCTCGACATGCAGTTCAAACGTGCGCAGCATCGACTCGCCACCGCGACCAATGCCGAACAGTGGCGCGAACATCTCGAACGCGAATATCAGCATTTCATGGCGAGCTGGCAGGAGTGGAATGCGCTGCGCCAGCAATGGTACGAACACAAGCGTCTGCAACTGGCGGAGAAAACCGCCGAGCTGCAACAGAAATGGCGGCAGACGACGATCAGTTCGCGCCTGCAGGAACTGGAATACGCGCTCAAATTACAACGCAAGCGTCTGCATCAACTCACTCTGCAGCTCGCCTGATTTCTTCGAACGCTGCTGCGCGGCAGCGTTCTGTCATCGCTCAACCACAACCGTTTGCGTCATCGCGATTCCAGCGAATATCGGGCTCACTGCGACCAGAATTCGCCTCGCGACGGTGCAGGCGATGAGCTAACATGAATTCAAAATCCCCCGCGGAAATACCCCAATGAGCGACATTTACCAGTTCAGTGCGAGCACCATCAAGGGCGAGCAGGTTCCGCTCGCCGATTACCGCGGCAAGGTGCTGCTCATCGTCAACACGGCGAGCAAATGCGGTCTGACCCCGCAATTCGAAGGCCTCGAAGAACTCTACGCGAAATACCGCGATCGCGGCCTGGCGATACTCGGCTTTCCCTGCAACCAATTCAAAGAGCAGGACCCCGGCAGCAATACCGAAATCGAACAGTTCTGCCAGATGAACTATGGGGTGACATTTCCCATGTTCGCGAAAATCGATGTCAACGGTCCGACCACCCACCCGCTGTTCAACTATCTGAAAACAGCGGCGCCCGGAATATTCGGCAGCAAAAAGATCAAATGGAATTTCACCAAATTCCTGATCGATCGCAACGGCGAAGTCGTCGCGCGTTTCGCGCCGGCCACGAAACCCGCAAGAATCGAGAAAGCCATCGTCGACGCACTGGGCTGAAGCACGCATCGAGCTGAAGCACGCACCGGGTTAAAGCACTTGCTGGACTCTCGCAATCCACTCCATTTAAAACTGCTGCCGCTGACACTGATCATCGCTGCGACGTTACTGATGCTCAGTCTGGGCGCTGCCGTGGCGACGCGACACTGGATCGTTTTACCGAAACTGCGCGAGCTCGAAGCGCAGAGCGATCGCAAGGATCTGCGCCGCGTTTTACTCGCCATCGATTCGAAAAAACTGCAGCTCGCCACCCTTTCCTATCAGAACGCCATCTGGGATGGCATGTACGATTTCATAAAAAAACCCGAGAGCTCGATATTCAATCGCGATCATCCGCAAAGCGGCTATTACAACGCGCGATTTTTCGATAACACATTTCCGCTCGATACGCTGATCAATCTCAATATCGATATCATCGCCCTCGTCGATGGCGAGCGCAAAATTGTCGAACAGCACATCGTCGATCAGACGCAGGATATTCTCGTCGACAAACCGGCACCGCTCGCAGCCCTCGCACCCTTTTTAATCGATTTGACCAAAGTCAGCCCGCGCGCGCCGATATTCGATAGCGGCTTCGTCCGGACCGAAGAAGGTCCGCTGCTGTTTGCCGTCGCCAGCGTCATGCGCAGCGACAGCAACAGCGATGCCGCCGGCAATCTGATTTTCGCCACCTATTTCGACGAAGAACTGCGCGCCGAGATCGAAGAGAATGCGCAGACGCCGATTCTGTTTGCTCCCGTCACCGCAGCCGACAGACTGCAGCCCGATGTTTCCGCCGATGCAATGCATCGCGACGAAAACGACAGACTGACCTGGCTGCTGCGCGACAACAATGGCGGTCCTGTATTGAAATTGACGCTGAACCTGCCGAGACGGAGTTTTGCGCTCGATCTGTGGGGATTGCCGCTCGCCGTCTCCTTCGTGACCAGCCTGCTCGGCGCTATCGGCGTGCTCGTGTTATTTCAGCGCCAGCTCATTCGCCCGCTGCTCGCGATCGGCGAATACTTGCGAACGGTGCGCAAAAGCAATGATTACACCCGCACTCTCGACAGCACGCTGCGCAATGAGCTCGGCGAATTGAGCCGCGATATCGACGCACTCGTTCAGCACGTTCATATTCAGCAGCAACAGTTGCAGGCACAGACGCGCGAAATGCAGGCGCTGTCGTTTCAGGATGGCTTGACGGGATTATCGAATCGACGTCGCTTCGATCAGGCGCTCACCGACGGCTGGGCGCGCGCGCAGCGTTCGCACACGCCGCTGTCGCTGATCATGCTCGATGTCGATTACTTCAAGAATTACAACGATCACTACGGACATCAGCGCGGCGATGAAGCTCTGAAATTACTCGCGAGCATCATTCGCCGCGTCGTCGTCCGCCAATCCGATATTGCAGCGCGTTACGGCGGCGAGGAATTCGCCATTCTGTTACCGGACACCCCGGAGGCGAACGCTCTGAAAATTGCCGAGCGCATTCAAACCGAGCTGACCGCTGCGGCTTTAGCGCACGATTATTCCGCGGTGGCAAGCGTCATTACGCTCTCGATAGGCATCGCCGCGATAACACCGACGCCCTCCCAGAGCTCGCGCGATCTCGTGCACCGCGCCGATTCAGCGCTGTACGCCGCCAAAGGCAATGGTCGCAACCGCATCGTGCTGGCGTCGCAGTCGATTAATTAAACGCGCCCCTACCGTTACGATTGGATTATTCGTTGCTTAATTGCAGCGCCAGTTTTTTTGCCTCTGCAAAATCGGTTTTACCGCTGCCGAGTTTCGGCACTTCCGCCACGAGGTAAATCTCGGCCGGAATCATCAGCGGATTGATCTGTGCCGCCAGCAATTGCTTCCGGATTTCTTCGCCATCGAAAGTTGTCGCAAGCAATGCGACAATTTTTTCGCCTTTTCTCTCGTCGGGTAAATTCACCGCGACCAGTTCGAGTTCGGGCTGCGCCAACACTGCACGCAATTTTTCTTCGACTGCGCCGAGGCTGATCATCTCGCCGCCGATTTTTGCGAAACGCGAATAACGATCGATGATGGTGAGAAAACCATCGGCATCGAGATGTCCCTTATCGCCGGTTTTATACCAGCGCACGCCGTCGAGTTCGACTATCGCCTGTTGCGTGCGCTCGGGATCGTTGAGATAGCCGATCATCACCTGCGAGCCGCCGACCAGGATCAGCCCATCGGTATTGGTCGGCAATTCTTCGAGCGTTGCAGGGTCGACAATTTTGCAGCTCGACCCCGGCAGCGGCATACCGACCGTGCCGGGCTTACCGCCGATCTGCACCTGCCAGTGATTCGTGTCGAGCTGATCGGGCAAATTCACGCTCGCTACCGGCGTGGTTTCGGTGGCGCCGTAACCTTCAAAAATATCCTTGTTGAATTTCAGTTTGAACGCGCTGCGCACATCCTCGCCGAGTTTCTCCGCGCCGGCGACGACCACGCGCAACGAGCACAACATCAGCGGATGCACGCGCGGATGCCTGGCGTAAAGACGCAAGAACGTCGCCGTGCCGCACAACACAGTCGCTCGATATTCAGCAACGGCCCTGGCGACGCCGAGCGCGTCGGTGGGATCGGCATGACACACCATCGGCGTGCCTTCGACCAGCGGCATGAACGTCGTCACCGTCAGGCCGAACGCATGGAATAACGGCAGCGACGACATCACCACATCGTCGCTTTCCAGATTCAATACATCGGCTATCTGCCGCACATTCGCCATGATGTTGCGGTGCGACAACATGACGCCCTTGGGCAGCCCTTCGCTGCCGCTGGAAAATAAAATCGCTGCCGTGCTTTGCGGATTGCTGCGCGCAAGAAAAATTTTCTGTAACGCAAATTCCGGTAACACCTGCGCGAGCAGCCAGCGCGCGAGCAATTCCGCTTTTTTAATCTGCTGATGCAGATCTTCCACATAAATGATTTGTGTGGATGCAATACATTGCGCCGCGGGCGAACCGCGCTGCGTCAGCTTTTCGAGAAAGCGGCGCGAGGTGTACACCGTTTTTATTTCCGCCTGCGCGATGGCATGCGCGAGCGCTTCCGCACTGGCGGTGTAATTTAAATTGATGATGGTTTTCCCCGCGCACAGCACCGCCATGTTGAGAATGGCGCCGGCGCTGCTGGTCGGCATCAATAGGCCGATATTTTCCGAGCGGCCATTCGATTGAGCGCTGCTATTCGACGCAGATATACGGGACGATTGACGAATACGGCGCGCGAATGCAGTGATCGCCGCGATACTTTGAATACCCGATAGCGGCGCCGTTAGCGTGTCGGCAAGCATGAGATCGCCGCCGCAGCGTTTCGCCGCGCTGAGCCATGCCTGCGGCAGCGCCGGCAGATCCGCCACATAGTGCTGCCACGAATCGATCGACAGATCGAGCACGCGCCGCTTGAGCACATCGGCGGTCGTCGTCTTCGGTAACGCCGGCCCGAACGCGCAAATTAAATCGCGCTGCAATCCGCCGCGGCGCAACTGACGCAGACGCGCGCTCGAACGCGAAAACTGACTGCCCCACAGGCCGCGCAGATAAAACGGGATGATTCTGATATCGGCACTCACCAGCGCGCACGAGCGCTCGAAACCGCCGCGAAATTCCGCGAGATGCCCCGTGCGACTGATCGTGCCTTCGGGAAACAGACACACCACTTCGCCCTGTTCGAGCAATTTCGCGATTTCTTCGAGCGAACCCTGCGCGCCCGCGCCCTGACTGATCGGCACCACACCGAATAATCTGAAAAAGCCGCGCAGATACCAGCGCTCGTAAATACTCTTGAGCATGACGAAACGAACCGGGCGCGGACTCGCGATTTGCACGATGGCCCAGTCGATCCACGAAATATGATTGCCGAGCAACAGCACACCGCCGCGTTCGGGAATGTTTTTGAATCCCTGCACGCGGATGCGATAACGCCGCGTCAGCAGATACGCGACGATGAAACGCACGAATGATTGCGGCAGTTTGAAAACCGTGTAGCCCGTTCCGAACAGGGCGACGAGTGCAATCATTACCAGCAGCCATGTCGTGCTCATGCCCATCACCGCGACAGCGGCGGTCACCGCGAGAAAGCCGAGCATCGCCATGTTCTGCACGAGATTGTTGGCGGACAACACTTTGCCCATCTCGTGTTCGGAAGCATGAAACTGAATGAGCGCATTGAGCGGCACGATGAACAGGCCGCCCATCACGCCGATAAATAAAAAATTGACGCAGTGCGCGGCGGGTGATTGCAGGCCCGGCAACCACAGCAGCCCGAGCGTAATGCCCAGCGCGCCGACGGGAATCAATCCGGTTTCGATATGCTGCCTCGACCAGCGGCCCGCCAGTATCGAACCGATGATGATGCCGATGCCGGTGGTGGCGAGAATTCCCTGCAACAGCACCGTATTGCGAATGCCGAGCGCATCTTTTGCGAACGCCGGAAATGCGGCGAGCATCACCTGACTCACCGCCCAGAATACGGCGAGTCCGATAATCGAAAGCCGAATGACTTCGCGCTGACGCAGCGGCGCGAGATTGTCGCGCAATGCGCGACCGCGAAAATAATCGCTCATGCGGAAACGCAGCGCGTTATCGCCCATCTCCAGTTGCGGCAGGCGATACGTGAAATACAATTCGATCACGCTGTTGATAACGAGCAGCCAGCCGAGCGGCGCGATCGCGCGCAGAATCGTGGCCTCGTCATGACCGCCGAACAGATCGAAACGCTGCTCGAAAAAAATCGAATACACGAAAGTGCCGGCGAGAATCGCCACAATCGTCACCGCCTGCACGGCGCCGTTGCCTTCCGCTAAACGCTCCTTTCCCACCAGCGGTTTCAGATAGCCGTATTTCGCCGGCGAATAAATCGCGGCCTGCACACCGAGTGCCAGCGTCAGGCCGAACGCAGCCCAGAACCAGCCCATGTAGTAGCACCAGGTGATGAGCAGGGTGATGACAACCGCGACCCACGCGGCGTTTCGCATCACGCGGTTTTTTGCGAAGCGGTCGGAAATAAATCCCGCCGGACTGAACAGCACGATGTACGGCAATAAAATGAATGCATTGACGATGGCGGTGAGCACGACCTGCGTATTGCCATCGTAAATTTTGAAAATCGTATTCTGAATGACGATCTTGTGCCCGAGATCGACGAAGGCATTCATGAACATCGCAATGAGATACGGCAGCATGCCGCGAATTTTGCGCAAGGGTTCCATCATGACTCCATTGCAGGATGTACGCGATAACGAAGGGAAACCAATCGGTTACGCAAAAAGAATCAGCGCGACGATACCACCGAGCAATATCCATTTCACGGCATAATAAACTCGGCGATTCCATTTTTTCAGCCGCTTGCCCGACTGACGAATCGCGTAGAGATATTTGAATATTTTATTGATACCGCCCGTGCGATCGCTCTCCGCATTCGGCGACGAGGCGGCGCCGATCACATAGCGGCCAAACAGATAATTGAGAAACTGCGCCCAGCGATATTTCAGCGGCCGCTCGATATCGCAGAACAAAATCAAACGGTCCTGCTGCGTGGTGTTTTCCGCGTAGTGAATATATGTCTCGTCGAACATCACGCTTTCGCCATCGCGCCACGCATAACGCTGACCGTCGACATCGATAAAACAGGCATCGGCATTCGGTGTCGCCAGCCCGAGATGGTAGCGCAGCGAACCGGCGTAAGGATCGCGATGGCGCACCAGCCGGCTGCCGGGCGGCAGTTCGGTAAACATCGCCGCCTTGATTTCGGGAATCTGCTGCAACAGCGCCACCGTTTGCGGACACAAATCCTGCGCCGACGGATGACTATCGTTGTACCACTTCAGATAAAAACGTTTCCAGCCGCTTTTGAAAAATGAATTGAAACCGATATCGTTGTACTGATCCGATGCTTTCACCTGACCCGCGCGCATCAGCGCCAGACCCTCCTCGCGAATCGCCTGCCAGTTCTGATCGAGCGTTTTCAGCGCGGGAAATTCCGCCACCGCGATATACGGCGTCGTCGGCACGCGCGAGAGCAGATACATGAACGTGTTGATCGGTGCCATCAGCGTCGAGTGATCGGAGAGCTGACGCCAGAATTTATGCCGCACCTTTCCACGCATGTGCACGTAGATCGCCGAAGCGATGAATATCGCGAGAAAGATGAGCTTGGTGGTTGAGATCGACATAGAGAAGAGGCCCAGATTTCGATGGCGAAATTATATGATGAATTCGCCCGTAGGGGCGGACCTGTGTGTCCGCCCTCGAAGCTGGCAGGGCGAACACACAGGTTTGCCCCTACAGAAAATTCGGCGTTGTCGCTCTGATCAGCAGATTACGCGGTGTCAGCTCGCGCGGACAGAAAATTCCGAGCTGAACCCGGTAGCCCTGCTCTCGCAAAAATAGCGCGCGATCGAGCACCAGCCACAACTCCAGCGCCCGGCGAAAGGCTACACGCGGCAGATCGAGCGCAGCGACTTCGCGTAAACGCATTTCGCCCACCCGCTCGTAATACGCAAAGTCGACGATATCGGGCAGCTCGATCTGCCGCATCGCCGCCACCTTGCGGCAAAAACTGGCAAAGCCTTCTTTTAATGCAGTTACCGGCAGCGAAGGTGTCGGCAAATATTCATCGCCACCGCGCAGCTCGCGCTGCAGTACATCGAAGCCGAGACGCCATGCCTGTAGTTGCTGGCGTCGCCGATATTCGCGCGGCGAAATGGTCACCGACCCTTGAACCGCCGTGCGCAAATCGTCGCGACATAAAAGCAGCCCGCTCGATTTCGCCGCCTGTGACAGCAGGTAATTCGATTCGTCATGCACCAGCTGATAACAGCAGGGAGCCAGCGTGATAGTCGCCGTTCGCTTCTGCGCGCATAGCCGCAATAATTGCGTGTGCAAATCTCCGCAGGCGTGCAGCGCCGCAGCGTTCTGATTTTTTTCGATGATATCGGCGGCGCGCTCCGTCATCGCATCGACACATTGAAAATTCAGCGCGACACGATCGCGCGACGCCAATTCCTGGCCCGCTTCGACAAGCCCGGCGTTATATTCCAGCGCGGTGACGGCGCAACTGCGAGCGAGCGCAAGCATGCGCCCGAGATGCGATTTTCCCGCACACCATTCCAGCACGGAAAAATCATTGCGTGGAATGCACGGCGCAAAATGGCGAATCTGCTGCCATTTACGCCCCGGCAGATCGCGCGGCTCGACATCGTCCGGCAATGGCTGCGCATCGAATTGACCGACCGCACAGACAGGCAGAATTTCGGCGAACAGCCCGTGATGCGAGGCAAGAAATGCGAGCAGTGTTTCATCGTCGTCCGCCAGCTGTTCGGCATCCGCGAGCGGCAGCGCACGCAATATTTTCGATAGCGCGAAAAAATCGCCCTCCCAGGGCAGGTACAGATATTGAAAAGCGTGATATTTCCAGAATCTCTCGCCGGCTTTGAGCAGCGCCGTCAATTGCTGAAAGTGCTCGCTCAATTCGCTATCGCACCAGATCGCACTGCTGTCCGCCGCGCTCATTGCTGCATTCCGGCACGCATATCAACTGCCCAGCACGATCAGTTTGAAACCTTTATTGCGCGCGATCACATCGACCTTCCGGAACAAAGGCGCTGCAATTTTTTCAAGACCGATAAATTGATTGACGACGAATAATGCACGTCCGCCGCGAGTCAATAAACGCGCTGTCTGTCGCAGGAATTTTTCCGTCAGCGCCTGTTCGTGATCGAACCCCTGATGAAACGGCGGATTGCACAGAATTGCATCGAAGGTTTCCCTTATCGAATCGCCGCAGTCGGTGCATTCGCTGCGCCCGGCAATATTTCTTTCACGCATGTTGCGTGCACAAATTGCTGTCGCCGCAATATTGTTATCGGTGGCGACAAAATTTGTCTGCGGCCACTGCATTGCCGCGCGCATCGTCAGGTAGCCGTAGCCGCAGCCGAGATCGAGCACACGCTGCGGCGCCTGCGGCCATACCTGCGCGAGGTGATCGCATAAATACGCGGAGCCCGCATCGATTTTCTGCCAGCCGAAAATACCAGGCTTGCTCCACGCGGTGAAATCGTCGGCGAATGTCATTTTGCGCGGCTGCATGTAATCGTGATCGGTCAGCGGTTCGCTTAGTGCCTCGCCGCGCGTAATGATGCCGAGCAGCGCGCCGCCATCGCGCTCGATGCGCAACTCACCCTGCGCGCGCGCCGCCGCTTTCTCGATATAGGTTTTTGTGCCTTCGTTTTTGTAACCGCTGAGCGCGAAGGTGCCGCCCGCCGGCAATCGCTCCAGCACCGCGTTGATGACATGGTGCACGAGCGCTTTTTCCTTGGCGACGCGAAACGCGGCATGCGTGAACGTCGGCGTCGCCGTCACATCGAAATCGTTGAGCGTTGCGGCGAGACCGCGCGCATTCATCGCCGCGATCACTTCGCAGCGATTACCCGCGACAAACAGATCGGTGCGGGGCAATATCGCGGCTGCAGCGGTGCTGTCGATCTGCTCATCGACCAGCCAGAGCGTCGGACCGCGCAATGCGTGCATATGATGAAGTAAAACTTGTGTGGCAGAGTCCATGAAGGCGGCGGGCAATCCGAAAGAGGATGATTCGAAAAATGTCGGCGTTCGATACTTTCCGCCAAACAACGGCCACCATTATAGAACGTCCCGCTTCAGCCTTCGCTCAAACATTCCGTTATTCGAGCGAATTGCGCGACTGCCGATTAAACGGCATGCTTGGCGAAATTGCGGACGGACAACCGGTCGGTTGCCATCGGGAAAATCAGCATGAATATCGAAGTCTGGGAGCAGGCGAGTTATATCGTGACGGTCATCGGTCTGCCGCTGGCCATCTTCGTTTTCATTTTCGAGCAGCGCAAGGAACGCGACAACGAAGAGGAAAATGTCTATCAGCTTCTGTCCGACAATTATCAGGATTTTCTGAAAATCGCGCTCGACAACTCCGACCTGCATTTATTTTCATCGGAAAAAACCCTGCCGCTGACCGCGGAACAGGAAGAGCGCATGCTGATCATTTTCAGCATGCTGATCTCGCTATTCGAACGCGCCTATTTATTGCTGCATGAAGAGGACATGTCGGACAGACAGAGGCGGCGCTGGAGTTCGTGGGAGGACTATATGATCGAATGGCTCAGCCGCCCCGATTTTCGCAACCTGCTGCCGACATTATTGCGCGGCGAGGATCCGGGCTTCGTCATTTATATCGAGCAGCTGGCGAACAAATCGATTTGACTACCACTCCGGAACCGATACGCGTCATGTCTGTGATCTTGGGTCATGCCTGTGATCTTGGGTCATGCCTGTGATTTTGGATAGAGGAACAGCCCCGAGTCGCGAAATTCCGGAAGCCTGACGAAAACCTCCTCTCCCCTGAACCAGCGATCCATTGCCGAATCATCCGTGAGCGCCACCAGCAACGCCTGTCGAAATTCACTGGGAATGACCGGCAGATTATTTTTTTCATAAGCCCTGGCAAAGCCGCGCACCATTGCTTCCGCTTTCATGGCCAGCTCCTCATTTCCGGGAATGCTGCCCGTATGCAATTTGCATGCGGTCACATCCAGCGAATGCCATTTCCGGCATGAAAATGGGCGAAACTCGTAAATCGAACACGAATCATTTTTGAGAAAGACACAGGGAACACGCGCAGCCAGATGCTCTCCCGCAGACATCCCCTGAACCTTGCTGCAGTAATTTTCGAGATCGCGAATGATCTGCGCTCTTTCTTCCCCGGGTAATTTTTTTATTTTTTCTGCCATGTAAAAAATTTCCGGGACCAATGGATCGACCCGCAGCACGCAACAATGCGAACAGCCAGCAGCGCAATCGAATTTCACCTTTCGCTCATTGATGACGAAACCGACCAGATTATCGATTTTCCTGAGCAAGGCAGCGACGAGATTCGTTGCGTACACTTTATTTTTATTGGCGCGTAATTTTTTATGGAATTCCTTTTCAGTATCGACTTCTATTTCGCGTAACATCTGCTTTTTGTTGGCATCCATAAGTGGCCTCCACGCCTTACTCATGCATTTCACCAATGGAACAGAATTTAAATATTGTTAATTAAACGCGAGGCAAAATGCCGATCAAATTTATATTCATGATTCAGGAAAATCCAGAAGCCTCTAGCAATTCCAAGTACTAATATAAAAAAACGCCGACATGTCACTCCGAAGCACTGGCATGACCGTTCGCCAGCCGCTCGATCTCATCGGTGCGAAGCGCGCGGTATTCGCCCGGCTGCAGCAGATGATCGAGTGCGACACCGCCGATACGCTCGCGATGCAATTTCACCACCGCATTGCCGATCGCGCCGAACATGCGCTTGACCTGGTGATACTTACCTTCGCGGATCGTCAGGCGCGCGGTGAATTCATCGAGAATTTCCAGCCGCGCAGGTAACAGACGCTGTTTTTCACTATGTAAAAAAAGTCCGCGCGCAAACTGCTCAACGGTTGCTGGCGGAATCGGCTCGGCGGTTTGCAGCCAATAGGTTTTTTCGCAATCCGATTTCGGCGATGTGATGCGATGCGACCACTGACCATCGTCGGTCAACAGCACAAGCCCCGTGGTATCGATATCGAGTCGTCCCGCGACATGCAATTCCTCGACATTATCTTCATCGAGCAGATCGAGCACGGTGAGATGCTGCCGGTCTTTCGCTGCACACACATAGCCGAGCGGTTTGTGCAGCATGAAATAGCGATTGAGTGCGGCGCGAAGTTGCCGGCCTTCGAGTTCGACCGGCGTGGTGGGCGTCACTTCGTATTGCGGATCATCGGCGATGACACCATCGACGCGCACGACTCCGCTCTTGATCGCACGCTTGGCGTCCGCACGCGACAGATCGGTTACGCTGGCGATGAATTTATCCAATCGCATGTTCGAATCGCACCCGCATCAGGACTGGTGCCGGATCAATGCTCGCGCGTCGCACGGAATTTGATTTCCGGCCAGCGCTCTTCCATCAGCGACAGATTCACTCGCGTCGGCGCGAGATAGGTTAAATGTCCGCCGCCGTCGAGCGCCAGATTTTCGTAGGCCTTCTGTTTGAACTCTTCGAGCTTTTTCGCGTCGCTGCATTCAACCCAGCGCGCCGTGTACACATTCACCGTTTCGTAAAACGCGTCGACTTTATATTCATCTTTCAAACGATACGAAACCACTTCGAATTGCAGCATACCAACCGCGCCGACGATGAGATCGTTGTTGCGCAGCGGCATGAAAACCTGCGTCGAGCCCTCTTCCGATAATTGTTTGAGGCCCGTTTGCAGTTGTTTCGATTTCATCGGGTCTTTCAGGCGAATCAAACGGAACAGCTCAGGCGCGAAATGCGGCACGCCCGTAAATTTCAATTCCTCGCCCGCAGTAAAGGTGTCGCCGATCTGAATGGTGCCGTGGTTGTGCAGGCCGATGATGTCGCCACTGAACGCTTCTTCGACCATTTCGCGCTCGCCCGCCTTGAACGTCACCGCGTCGGCGATTTTGATGTCCTTGCCGATGCGCACGTGCCGCATCTTCATGCCTTTCTCGTACGTGCCCGAGCAGATGCGCAAAAACGCGATGCGGTCGCGGTGTTTCGGATCCATGTTCGCCTGAATTTTGAAAACGAAACCGGAGAATTTTTCTTCGATCGGCGCGACTTCGCGTGTTTCGCCTTTTCCAGCCAGATCAGCACGACGTGGCAGCGGCGACGGCGCCCACTCGACGAAACCATCGAGCATTTCGCGCACGCCGAAATTGGCGAGCGCGGTGCCGAAAAATACCGGGGTCAGTTTTCCGGCGAGATATTTTTCCAGATTGAATTCGTGACTGGCGCCGCGCACCAGTTCGATCTGCTCGGCGAAACTGTCGACTTCATCGCCGAGCAGTTCGCGCGCTTCGGGGCTATTCAAACCCTTGATCTGAATATCGTCGGGAATCGTATGGCCCTGACCTTTGACGAAGACGTGAATCGTGTCGGTATATAAATTGTAAACGCCGCGAAAATCCGGACCCGAACTGATCGGCCAGTTGATCGGTGCGGCGGCGATTTTCAATACGCTTTCGATTTCATCGAGCAATTCGATCGGGTCGCGAATGTCGCGGTCGAGTTTGTTGATGAAACTCAGGATCGGCGTGTCGCGCAGACGGCACACGTTCATCAGTTTGATCGTGCGCTCTTCGACGCCTTTGGCGCCGTCGATGATCATGAGCGCGGAGTCGACCGCGGTGAGCGTGCGATAGGTGTCTTCGGAGAAGTCTTCGTGACCGGGCGTGTCGAGCAGATTGACGATGCGCTCGCGATGCGGAAACTGCATCACCGACGACGTCACTGAAATACCGCGCTCCTGCTCCATCGTCATCCAGTCGGACGTCGCGTGGCGGTCGGATTTTTTGCCCTTGACGGTGCCAGCGACCTGAATCAGGTTTCCGAACAGCAGCAGTTTTTCCGTGATCGTGGTTTTACCGGCGTCGGGGTGCGAGATGATAGCAAATGTTCTTCTTGCACTGATTTCATTAATAAATTTGCTATCAACCATCTGTTGAATCTCTATTTATGTACAACATTATGTACAGATTTCTTAACGTACTGCTGGAACGGAAAACCGCCCATTTTTGAGGGCGAACATGATACCCGAAGCCATGCCAGTTACCTATTTTAAGCAACATATATGTTGCAACAGGTCTGGAAACTATCTCGCAACCACAAAAGAAACTTTTATGTTGCCCAAGGATAAAAAAGCAACTAAGGTGTTTCTATATAGCTGAATAGCAACATTTATATTTCTATGTGGTACGCATGAGCAAAATACTCGACCAGATAAGGACTCGCAGGAAAGACCTGAGACTTACGCAGGCAGAAATGATGCTGCGTGTTGGCATGTCGCGGCAGCAATATCAACGGCTGGAATCCAAAGGAAACCCCCGGCTGGATAACCTTGAGCTTCTGGCCAAAGGTCTGAAGATGGAGCTAATGCTCATCCCGCAGGAGAAACTTCAGGCCGTCAAAGCCGCGCTTGAAGGCAAAGCGCCACTCCAGACTGAAAACCCACAGCCGGGCAAGCCAGCTTCGGAAGCGCGCGCGCTGTCCGACGATCCGTGGAAAGACATACTGGCGGATAACAAATGACAAACGCCGATGAAGTACGTGTCCTCAAATTAGTCCTGCACGACACGCTGGCGGGATACCTCGCGGGCTTTCAGAATGGCCGCAACGTACTGACATTTGACGACGCTTTCAAAGCCAACCCTGCCCGCCCCACTTTCAGCCTGATTACCCACCCGGACTTTCCGAATGCAGAAAAACTGCTGGCCGAACCCTGGGCCAAAAGGCAGCGGCTGCACCCCACCCTTTCCAACCTTTTGCCGGAGGGCGCACTGCGGGATCTGCTGGCGCAAGGGTTAAAAACCCATGTCGATAATGAATTTGAAATCTTCACGCATCTCGGGCAGGACCTGCCCGGTGCCCTGGTCGCAACACCGCTGGAGCCCGGCGAAATACCGCCGCATATTCTCGGCACCGATGGCAAAGCCAGCGCCGTAAAGATTAAAAAAGACAGCGCGGAGAGCCACTTTTCTCTCGCGGGCGTACAGATGAAGTTTTCCATGAAGGAAAAGGACGGTCGCTATCAGATGGCCCGGAGCGGCGAACTCGGCGACTGGATCATCAAGCCCCCTTCCACCAGACACAAAGATGTTCCTCTGAACGAATTTACCGCCATGAGCCTGGCGGCTCTTGCCGGCATCGATATTCCCGACATCAAACTCGTCCCGCTCGACAGTCTGGACAGGCTTCCGCAGATTAACCTGCCGGATGAAAAATTCGCATTCGCAGTCCGGCGCTTTGACCGGAACAACAATGAGCGCATTCACATGGAGGACTTTGCGCAAGTCCTTGTGAAGTACCCGCACCAGAAATACGACTCTGCGAATTATGAACAGATCGGGCAGATCATTTATCAGTACACAGGAGACGGGCTTGGCAATGCGCAGCAATTTGCGCGGCGATTGCTGGTGAACATCCTTCTCGCCAACGGCGATGCTCACTTAAAAAACTGGAGCCTGCTCTACGCAGACAAAATCACACCCCAGCTTTCACCGGCCTATGACATTGTTACCACCCGCGACATTGTTACCACCCGCGTATATATCAAGGATGAAACAAAATACGCCCTGAATCTTGGCAAAACCAAAGAGTGGTACAAAGTTACTTACGCCAACTTCCGATCTTGGGCAGACAAATCAAAAATCCCCTGGCGGGCCATCAAGCCTCATCTGGACGACACAATGACCAAGGCACGCGCACTCTGGCCCGCCGCCTTAAAAGATTTACCCATGGACGATGCCCATAAAGCGGCACTGATAGAACACTGGCAGGCGCTGCACGAGGACTTTCGCATATAAAACGAAAAACACGCAGAGAATGGTTTCCGCTTAGCCGCTAGCGCTACCGTTCGATGAGGATGCGGCGGCGCTCGGCGCCGTTGAATCCGGCATTCGCGACCCGGCGCTCGCAGCCCTCGTACACCGGAATGGACGCGAGCAGCCAGCGCAGCTTGCCGAAATCGATAGGCTTGACCAGATGCGCATCGAAACCGGTTTCGCGCGTGCGCTGGCGATCCGCTTCGGTGGCGTAACCGGTGAGCGCGACGACCACGCAATGGCGCGTCGCCGCGTTGCAGCGCAGCTGTTCGATCACGGCATAGCCGTCGACATCGGGAAGGTTGAGGTCGTGAAAGATCAGGTGCGGCAGCCATTCCGTCGCCCGCCCGACCGTGTGCCTGCCGCTGTAAATCACCTGTACCTGGTGCCCCAGCGTGCGCAGCAGGGTGCCGAGGCTGTCGGCCGCGTCTTCGTTATCGTCGACGACGAGAATGCGCAGAGAGACATCCCCGCGCGGGGATGTCGGTTCCGCCTCCCCGGTTTTCGCGGCGATGGTTTGCGGCGCCGCCGCCAGCAGCGGAAAGCGCACCGAAAACTCGCAGCCCTGACCGGGGCCGGCGCTGTGCACGGTGATGGTGCCGTCGTGCAGCTCGGTCAGCGTTTTCGCCAGACCCAGGCCGATGCCCAGACCGCCCTTGCCGGTCGGCAGCCCTTCCACCTGACTGAACATCGTGAAAATCGAATTCAGATTTTCCGGCGCCAGCCCGATGCCGCTGTCGGTGACGGCAACACGAACCTGCTGCTCGCTCACCCGGACGGCCACCGCGATACGCCCTTCGGCCGGGGTGAATTTGATGGCGTTGATGAGCAGGTTGCCGACGATCTGCATGATGCGGTCGGGATCGGCATTGATATGGACGGGCGTCGACGGCAGCTCGACCAGCAACTGCAGGCCGGCGTTGTCGGCGCGCGGACGGATCGCATCGATGGCCGCCTCGACCAGGCTGACGATGTCCACGGCGCGCCTGATCACGGCGATCTTGCCTTCGGCGATGCGCGAGGCGTCGAGAATATCGTCGATCAGGCGCTGCATGTGCGAGAGCTGCCGGCCGATGACATCGACCGCCGTGCGCTGGTCTTCCGGCAGCTCCGCCCCCGCCAGCAGGCTGTGCGCCGTGGCCAGCGGAAACAGCGGGTTGCGCAGTTCATGACCGAGAATGGCGAGAAACTCGTCGCGGTTGCGAATCGCCGCTTCGAGCCCTTTCTGCGTCTGCAGGGTCCTGAAGCCAGCCGCTGCGAACGCCGCCAGACTGGAGACGAGGCGCACGTCCTCGTTATCGAAACGATGTCCCGACGCGTGCGCCACGATCCACACCGTGCCGACGATTTTGTCATTCACGCGAAAGGGGATGAGCAGCGCTTCGGCGACCGGCGGCCTGATATCCGCCAGATAGGAGAAATGCTGTTCGGGACAGGCCATGAGCTGGGGGGTGCCGCGTTCGAGCACGGCGCCGCAGGGGCTGAAAAACTGCGGCAGCGTGCCCCAGCGCAACGCTGCATATTCGCCGGCGGCGGCGTACCAGCGAAAAACCTCGTTGTGCTCTTCGAGAATGCTGACGCCCGCCGATCCCGCCGCACACAGCTCGAGGGCGATTTCGGCGAGTTTCTGCAGCAGCTCCTGCGGGTTGTGCGACAGGTATTCGGCCAGCTGCTGCATCGCCCGGTTTTCGGCGGCCAGATCCGGCGCCCGGCAGGGGCGCTCGGCAAGGCACGACGTGATGATCACCGCGTCCGCGGGAGGTATTCCGGAATCCATTTCAGATCGCCTTATAAAACGAGCTTCGGCTCGATGGAGCGTTCGGCTCGATGGAAGGACACTAGCGAACGGTGGATACGCTCGACAGCCGGCCCGCATTATTGCGCCAACTGCGACATCCCGCCACAGCGGCCCGTGCAAACTTATCGCTTATAATCGCCCCCCGCGCCGCCACCGGCGGCCCGCTCACCAGGACTCTCCGCTTCGATCAGCATGGCTTCACTGACCGCCGCCAAGACGAATCTGCAACGCCTCGCGCTGGTGCGGCTGATCGCGATCACGGGCCAGCTCGCCGCGACGATTCATGCCTATGGCTGGCTGCATGCGCCGCTCGATTACAGCTGGCTGCTGGCGGTGATCGGTCTGCTCGCGCTCGCCACGATATTCACGTTCTGGCGGCTGGGCCGGCCCTGGCCGGTGACCGATGCCGAATTTTTCGCACAGCTGGTTTTCGATATCGCCAGCCTCAGCGCGCTGCTCTATGCCAGCGGCGGTGCGACCAATCCGTTCGTTTCGTATTTTCTGATTCCGCTGACGATCGCCGCGATCGTGCTGCCCTGGCGTTACACCCTCGCGCTCGCGCTGCTCTGCATCGGCGCCTACAGCGCGCTGCTGTTTTTCTACGTGCCGCTGCCGCTGTTCGAACCCTCGCACGCGCACCTGCACCACGGCGAAGATGCCGCAGCCCCGGGCGGCGCGATCAATCCGCACATCTGGGGCATGTGGCTGAATTTCGCGTTATCGGCGGCGCTGATTACCTCGGTGGTGGTGCGCATGGCCAATACCCTGCGCGAGCAGCAGCGCGAACTGAACATGCGCCGCGAAAATGCGCTGCATAGCGAACAGCTGCTCGCCGTGGCCACGCTGGCGGCCGGCACCGCGCACGAACTCGGCACGCCGCTCAACACCATGACGCTGCTGCTGGATGAAATTCAGAACGGACTGGATAAAACGCCCGACCGCGATGCGCAACTGCAGAGCGATATCGCCCTGCTCAAACAGCAGGCGCAGATCTGCCGGGCCACGCTGAAAAAACTCGTCGACACCGCCGAAACACATCGCCCGCAGAATGATCAGGGGTCACAGCGCAATTTCCTGAAACAGGGCGCCGATCTTTTTCTCGGCGAACTGCTCGAACGCTGGCAGGTGGTGCGGCCCGAGGCGCGCTATGAGTTGACGATCGCGGCGGGCCCTGCGCCGCTCATCCGTGTCGACGAGGCGCTGCGCCAGGCGATCATCCATCTGCTCGATAACGGTGCCGATACGCGCAGCGGGCCGCTCGACGTGCGGCTTGACTGGAGCGTCAGCAATATCGAACTGCGCATCCGCGATCGCGGCCCCGGCATTCCGCTCGATATCGCCGAGCAGCTCGGCAAGCCCTTCGTGACCAGCAAGGGCAGCGGTCTGGGGCTCGGCCTGTTTCTGAGCCATGCCACCATCGAACGCTGCGGCGGGGAAATCCGCCTGTACAACCCTCCCGGCGGCGGCACCGAAGCGGTGTTGCGGCTGCCTGCGGTGAAACCCGAATGACGCCGTCGTGTGACTTTCTGATCGTCGATGACGATACGAGCTTTCGCGAAATACTCGTGCGCGCGCTGCAGCGCCGCGGTTTCAGCGCCGTCTGCGCGGGCGATGGCGACGCTGCGCTGCAGCTGGCGCAGGCGCAGCAGCCTCGCCGCGCGGTGGTCGATCTGAAGCTCGCAAATGAGTCGGGCCTCGACATCATCGCCGCGCTCCGGCAGGCGCAGCCGCAGCTCGACATCGTGATGCTGACCGGGTATTCGAGCATCGCCACCGCTGTCGAAGCGGTCAAACGCGGCGCCGTGAATTACTTATGCAAGCCCGCCACCGTCGATGAAATCCTGGCCGCGTTCGAGGCGAATGCCACCGCGGTAACTCCGGCGATTTCAGCGCAGCCACCCTCGGTCGACCGGCTCGAATGGGAACATATCCAGAAAGTCCTGCTCGACCACCAGGGCAATATTTCCGCGACCGCGCGCGCGCTCGGCATGCACCGCCGCACGCTGCAGCGCAAGCTGCAGAAATACCCCGTCAAAAGCTGATCGCGGGCTGGCGGCGCGAATCGGCACCCTCATTCGACACCACGCTGCAATTCGACACCTCACGACGATTCGACACCACACACATCCCCTAACTACACTCTCCCCATAAATGTGTCCGATTCGCGAGCGGCGCCCGCCGCGCGGATTCGAGCCATGAGAGAAATCGCCCCCGAGTTCGCCCGTTATGAACATTTGCCGCAGCCAGTCTGCTTTTGCGTCACCCCGGGCCGGCCGACCGCCAGCGCGGAGCCGTGGCGCCCGATGACGCCGCTGCTTCAGCACATCATCCTCGGTCTGACGCTCGCGCTGGCGGTGCCACTGGTATTCGCCGCGCCCGATGCGGGGCTGCGCGCGGCCATGATCCACAACATCGCCCGCTTCGTGCAGTGGCCGCCGGCAGCGGACAGGGCCGGTCGTTTCGATATCTGCACCTTCGGCGAAAATGCCGTGACCGAGGCACTCCGCGCGCTGGCCGGGAAAGCGGTCAACGGCGTGCCCGCCAGCGTCCGCCCGGTTGAGCGCGATCTGGGCGGCTGCCAGATGCTTTATATCGCCGAAGAACGCATCGGGGACATGCCCGCAATCGCCGATTCACTCGCCGCCGATAACGCCGCCACGCTCACCATCAGCGATGCGCCGAGCTTTCTGGCGCGCGGCGGCATGGTGCAGCTCGTCGTTCTGAACGACCGCCAGCGCTTTCGCATCAATCAGGAACTGGCCGAGAAAGCGAAGCTCGACATCAACGCCAAACTCCTGCACCTGGCACTGCCGGGGATCGACTGAATGCCTGCTTCGCGCCAGCGCCCGTCCAGCATCCGCACCACGCTGACCCTGATCAGCGGCGGCCTGGTCCTGCTCGCCACCATCGTCGGCCTGGGCATCATGGCCTCGGCGCAGTACCGCGCGCAGCGGCAGGAAAACCTCGGTCTCACCGAGAACCTGGCCGCCCTCATCGCTGCGAATCTGCAGGCCGCCGTGGTATTCGAGGACACCGTCACCACGCACGAACTGCTCGGCACCCTGCGCACCATGCCGGAGATCAGCGCGGCGCTCGTGTTTCTGAACAACGGCAAGCTGCTGGCCGAGTACCGCTCCACCAAGCTCCCCCAGCCCTCGCAGCAGATGTCCGACCGCATCCGCGCGGCCATGCGCGCGCAGCATACTGACGTCAAATACACCTACCGCCCCGAACCGGGCTGGAAGAAGCGCCTGATCCTGGCTGCGCCGATCCGGCAGAACCGGGAAGTGCTCGGCTATCTCGTGCTCGTGCACCAGCAGGAGCAGCTCTACCAGATCGTGGTTCGTACCGCTGTGCTCGCGGTGTCGCTGACCGTCGCCCTCACGCTGCTGGCCATCGCCGTCGCCCGCCGCCTGCAGCGCACGGTCACGCAGCCCCTGCTGGAGTTGCAGGGCACCATGCAGCGCGTGTCCGAACACGGCGACTTTTCGCAGCGGGCCGCGCTCGACGCCCCCTCCGGAAAGGGCGAGCGCCGCGACGAAATCGGCGATCTGGTCAACGGCTTCAACCGCATGCTCGACCGTATCGAGGAACAGGACAACGAACTGCGCTCGCACCGCGGCCGGCTCGAACAGGAGGTGCATGAACGCACGCAGGCGCTGGTGCAGGCCAACAGCCAGCTCTCGCAGACGATCGGCGATTTGCAGGAGGCCAAGGAGCTGGCGGAAAAATCGAGCCGCGCGAAAAGCGAATTCCTGGCGACGATGAGCCACGAGATCCGCACGCCGATGAACGGCATCATCGGCACCGCCGAGCTGCTGAAAATGTCTGTGCTCGACGAACGCCAGAACCGCTTCGTCGACACGCTCAGCCATTCGAGCAAGACGCTGCTCAAGCTGATCAACGACATTCTCGATTTCTCGAAAATCGAAGCCGGCAAGATGGAACTGTCGATCGAGCGTTTCGATCTGCGCGAACTGCTCGAAGACGCCGTGGTGCTCGCCGCCGATACCGCGCGCCGCAAGGGCATCGATCTGATGCTGTCGATGCCGGTGGCCGAATCGCTGATGTTCAGCGGCGACGCGCAGCGCATCGGGCAGATACTCAACAACTTCATCAGCAACGCGACGAAATTTACCGGGCAGGGCGAAATCGTCGTCGAACTGCAACTGCAACCGCTCGACGAGCGGCAGACGCTGGCGACGTTTTCGGTGCGCGACACCGGCATCGGCATCGACCCGGAACAGCAGCAGCGGATTTTCAACGCATTCGAGCAGGCCGATAACTCCACCACGCGGCGTTTCGGCGGCACCGGCCTCGGCCTAGCGATCTGCCAGTCGCTCGCGGCCATGCTCGGCGGCAGCATCGGCGTCGATTCCACCCCCGGCGCCGGCTCCACGTTCTGGCTGAAAGTGCCGCTGCAGAATGCCGACAAAAACGCCGCCGAAGCGACGCGCTCCGTGCGTCCGAGCCTGCTCAGCAAACGCATTGCCGTGATCGACGACAATCCGACCAACCTGCACATCATGCAGGAGATGCTGATCGAGCTCGGCGCCAGCGTCTCCACCTTCAGCGATCCCGACGCCCTCATCGATGCGCTGACCCACGCCGCCACCGGCGAACCCTACGCCGCCGCCGTGCTCGATCTGCATATGCCGCGCTGCAGCGGAATCGAGCTGGCGCAGCGCATCCGCGCCATTCCCGCGCTCGATGAGCTCTTGCTGATACTGACCTCGTCGACCGACACGCAGCCGGTCGATACCCATCTGTTCGCGAGCCACCTCACCAAACCGGTCCTGCACACGCAGCTGTTTCGCTGCATGAGCAAGCTCTACAACCCGTTGCCGGCGGCGGCGGTCGAAGCGGCCAGAACGCCCGGCATCGACGGGCGCGCGCGCTATCGCCTGCTGGTCGCCGAAGACAATCGCACCAATCAGGCCGTCATCACCGCCATGCTGTCCGCCCTCGAAATCGCCGCCGATGTGGTCGAATCGGGCGTCGATGCGCTCGCCGCCCTGCGCCGGCAGCATTACGACCTGCTGCTGCTCGATGTGCACATGCCGCTGATGGATGGCTACGAGGTTGCGCGGCGCGTGCGCGGCGAGCTGAATATCGCGGCCGCGCAACTGCCCATCATTGCGCTCACGGCGAATGCGATCAAAGGCGATCGCGAACGCTGCATCGAAGCCGGCATGAACGATTACATCACCAAGCCGTTCGAATTCGCGACCATCGAAGCCGCCCTGCAATTGTGGCTGCCGGCGGCCGCCGGCAAGCTCGTCGTGAACAGCGCGCCCGAGGACGCCCCGTCATACCAGCACATTTCGCACGATGTACTCGAACGCCTGTTCAATCTGAACCCCGCGAAAGGCGCCGAGATCGTGCGCAAGGTGATCTGCTCGCTGCTCGACGGCCACGCGCTGACGGTGGAGACGCTCGGCGAAAGCATTCAACGGCGCGATTACGAACAGATCGCGCGTATCGCTCATACCGCAAAATCGGGTTACGGCAACGTCGGCGCCCAGCAATTATCGAAAATGTTTGCCACACTCGAACAGGCTGCACGCGCCGGCGCTATCGACACCGATTATTTTTCGCTGATCGATTCGATTCGCCGTGAGGGCGAGGCGGTGCTGGACGAACTGAAAACCCATCTGGCCTCACTGAACGCAGCGACCGCGATCACTCTGTCAACGGGTACGGAAAGCCCGCGGAAACCCTAGCTATGTCAGAGAATTTATCGCTCGAAAAACTGCTGGGTGTAGACGACACCCTGCCCGAACCCGTCAGGCCGCTCATCCTCGTCGTCGACGACGAGCCGCTCAACCGCTTCCTCATCGCCGAAGCGCTCGCGGTGGACAATTACGACATCGTCGAGGCCGATTGCGGCGAGTCGGCGCTCGAATACATGACCCGGCATTCGGTCGATCTGATTCTGCTCGACATCGACATGCCCGGCATGGGCGGCCTCGCCGCGTGCAAGGCGATTCGCGCCCTGCCGCACGGAAAGCTGGTACCGGTCGCCATCGTCACCGGGCTGGACGAAAACATCTCGATCGAGCAAGCCTTCGATTCCGGCGCCACCGATTTTCTGACCAAGCCCGTCAACTGGACACTGATGCGCCAGCGCGTGCGCTTCATGCTGCGGCTCGGCAATATCACCCAGGAACTGCAGCGCAACGAGCAGGCGCTCGAACAGGCGCAGGAAACCGCGCAGATCGGCCACTGGCGATGGGATGCGGCCACCGACGTCATCTCGCACTCGCCCACCTACTGCCGCCTGCTGCCGAACCTGCCGCCGCGCATCTCCGGCGTGAGTTTCCGCCTCAGCGCCGCCACCGACTTCGGCAAAAACATTCTGGCGAAGGTCAACGAAGCCTTCGAGCGCGGCGATCGCCAGTTCAGTTTCGAATGCGATGCGGATATTCCCGGCCGCGGCCGGCGCCGTCTTTTCTACAACGGCATCATCGAATACAGCGACGGCAAACCGCTGAGTCTCAGCAGCACGGTGCAGGACATCACCCAGCGCTATCGCGACGAGGAACGCTATGCCGCGATTTTCGAAGCGAGCGCCGTCGGCATTCTGGAAACCGATTGCACGCCCTATCTCGAAATCATCGAGCGACCGGATTTCGCCGGCGCCGACGACGACCACCTGCTCGCCACCATTGCCTCGCTGCTGGCGGGCGATCAGCGCCGGAATTTCATCGTCAGAGCCAATGCCGTCGCGCTGAAAATGCTTGCGCCGGATATCAACTCCGACTGGCTGAAAGTGCTGCGCGTCGATCTGACGATGAAGTTTCTCAAAAGCATCCGCGAGCATCGCAGCGACATGGTCATGCAGTGCGAGGTGCCGCATGCCGGCGGCGGTGTCCGCCATATGATCGTGAGTTTTCGCATACCGCAGACGCCCGATGAATTTCACCGCGTCGTCATCACGCTCAACGACATCAGCGAGCTGGTGCAGCGCGAAGCCCAGCTCAAGCGCGCCGATGCGATCATCGCCCACAGCAGCGATGCGATCGCGGTCATGGACCGGGAACACCGCGTGCAGGCCATCAATCCCGCGTTCACGAAAATCCTCGGCTATACGCTGGAACAGGTACAGTCGGTCAATCAGTTCACGTATCTGCCCGGCACGAAAAACGCGGAACAACTCCATGTCGATATCCGCGCCACGCTGCAACAGCAGGATCACTGGCAGGGCGAGGTGGAAATGCGGCGCTTCGACGGTTCGCTGATGCCGGCGCTGCTGCGCCTCAATGTGATACGCAACGAACGCGACGAAATCGACGGCCTGTTTTCGATCACCTCGGATATCAGCCACATCAAGGAAAGCGAACAGCGGCTGTATCAGCTCGCGCATGTCGATGAACTGACCGGGCTGCCCAATCGTTTATCGCTGCAGGAGCGTCTGCAGAATGAACTCGATAACCGCTCAGTGCGCGAAAAAAACCGACGGGACGAATTCGCGCTGCTCTACATCGATCTCGATGGTTTCAAACTCGTCAACGATTCGATGGGACATCCCACCGGCGATAAATTGCTGCGCGAGGTCAGCGCGCGTCTCAATCAATGCTGCCTGCCGGGCGATCTGCTCACGCGCATCGGCGGCGACGAATTTGCGCTGCTGATGTTCTCCGGCATCAGCACGGCGGAAATCGAAAAGCAGGCCGATCGCATTCTCACCACACTCGAAACGCCCTTCGTCGTCGACGGGCGCGAAATATTCATCGGCGCGAGCATCGGTGCCTGCCGCTATCCGCAGGACGCCGCCACCTCGAACGAAATGCTGCGCAACGCCGACAGCGCGATGTACGAAGCCAAACGCCTCGGACGCGGCCAGCTCTGCTATTACTCGGCCGAACTCACCGACGAAAGCAATCGCCGCCTGCAGGTCGAAAATGAATTGCGCGTCGCCATCACCAGCAATCAGTTATTTCTGGTGTATCAGCCGCAATACGACGCGACCACCGGCGCGATGGTTGGAGCGGAAGCGCTGGTGCGCTGGCGCAACCCGCGCCGCGGTGTGGTGCCACCCAATGAATTCATCGGCATCGCCGAAACCTCCGGCCTCATTCTTCCGCTCGGCGAATGGGTCATCAACGAAGCCTGCCGGCAAATTGCGCAGTGGCAGCACGAAGCCGATTGCGCCGTACCGGTTGCCATCAATATTTCCGCGCTGCATCTGCGTCAGCACAATCTGCCGCAGGTGCTCGGCAATGCCTTCAAGCGTTTCAATATCGACCCGACCCTGTTCGAGATAGAAATCACCGAGGACTCGCTCGATTTTCGCAACGAGGAAAATGCACCCTACGATATTCTGCACAAACTCAGCGCGCTGGGCCTGTCGATTGCGATCGACGATTTCGGCACCGGCTATTCATCGCTGTCGCGCCTGAAGGAAATGCCGATCTCGACCCTGAAAATCGATCGCAGTTTCGTGCGCGATATCGCGTCGAGCGAAAGCGATTACGCCATCATCACCGCGATTGTCGGCCTGGCGAAAACCCTCGACATGTCGATCGTCGCCGAAGGTGTCGAGACCGAAGAACAGGCCACGCAATTGCGCGCGCTCAAATGCAACATCCTGCAGGGCTTTTTATTCTCGAAACCGCTGCCACCGGACGAATTTCTGGAAAAATTTATCGCACAGCGCGCCGGATAAAATCCCCTGAATTTTTACTCCAATAAAAACGCCGGCAAATGGCCGGCGTTTTTTTGAAGCGTTTTTACATCGCCTACAACAGGTTGCGACTCTTGCGCGCAGCGATGCGCAGACGCAATGCGTTGAGCTTGATGAAACCCTCCGCATCTTTTTGGTTATAGGCGCCGCCGTCGTCTTCGAACGTGGAAATTTTTGTATCGAACAGCGACTGTTCCGACTGGCGCCCGACCACGATCACATTGCCCTTGTACAGTTTCAAACGCACGATACCGTTCACATGTTGCTGCGACTCGTCGATCATCGTTTGCAACAGCAGACGCTCGGGGCTCCACCAGTAACCGTTGTAAATCAGGCTCGCGTATTTCGGCATCAGCTCGTCTTTCAGATGCGCGACTTCGCGATCGAGCGTGATCGATTCGATCGCGCGATGGCCTTTCAGTAAAATCGTGCCGCCCGGAGTTTCGTAACAGCCGCGCGATTTCATACCGACGTAACGGTTCTCGACCAGATCGAGCCGGCCGATACCATTTTCACCGCCGATTTTATTCAGCGTCGCCAGCACGGTCGCCGGGCTCATCGCCTTGCCGTCGATCGCAACGACATCGCCTTTCGCGTAGGTCAGGTCGATGTATGTCGCTTTATCGGGCGCGCTTTCCGGCGATACCGACCAGCGCCACATGCTCTCTTCGCACTCGGTCCACGGATCTTCGAGCACACCGCCTTCGTAGGAAATGTGCAGCAGGTTCGCGTCCATCGAGTACGGCGATTTCTTTTTGTTTTGGGCCCCGTTCTTGTTGGTAATAAAGTCGACCGGAATATTGTGCTGCTCGCAATACGCCATCAATGTTTCACGCGAGGTGAGATTCCACTCGCGCCACGGTGCGATCACTTTGATGCCGGGCTTGAGCGCGTACGCGCCGAGTTCGAAACGCACCTGATCGTTGCCTTTACCGGTCGCACCGTGCGATACCGCATCGGCGCCGGTTTCATTGGCGATTTCAACGAGACGCTTGGCGATCAGCGGGCGCGCGATCGAGGTGCCGAGCAGGTATTCGCCTTCGTAAATCGTGTTGGCGCGGAACATGGGGAAGACGAAATCGCGCACGAACTCTTCGCGCAAATCATCGATATAAATCTGCTTCACGCCTAACGCCTGCGCTTTGGCGCGCGCGGGTTCGACCTCTTCACCCTGACCGATATCGGCGGTGAAGGTGATGACCTCGCACTGATAGGTGTCCTGCAGCCAGCGCACGATCACGGAGGTATCGAGCCCGCCGGAATACGCTAGAACGACTTTTTTGATATCTGACATGGCAATCTCCAGGCTGGCAGTGCGGGCGCGTTGCGATACGGATTCCGGCAATCGCGTCGTTAGACGAGTGGTTGGTCGACGAAAGGGGCGCCATTTTAGCCGGGTCTCGCCCAGCTGCACAGCGGCTGCATCCGCAGCGCGGGAGATTCGGGGCGGGGATGCTCGCGAAAAAATGCGGATCGACAATCAGAAGTCGGTCGAGAGGATGTCGCTGGAGTGCGCGGGCGTGAAAATGTTTTTTGCAGGATCGTTCGCCGCCGAAATTCTTATCTGCGGAATCGCCGATTCCACCGCCCCGAAAATGGTGGCGAAGGCGACGTCCGCCGCATCGCGACCGGTGCCGAGACGCACCAGCCCCATCGGCGTGGCCAGACCGGACGCATCGAAGATATACCAGCGCCCGCTCAGGAAGACTTCGACATAGGCATGAAAATCGGGCGGCCCCAGCGACACCGAGGCGCCGTAATCGATGCCGGAGGTGAAGCGCGCCGGAATCGTCAGCGCGCGACACAGCGCAATCATCACATGGGCGAAATCGCGGCACACGCCGACGCGCTCGATCAGCGTATCCACCGCCGAGGTCGTCACCGTCGAGGTCTGCGGCTGAAAGGTGATGCGTTCGCGCACCCATTCGGCGATGGCATTCACGCGCGCATAGCCCGGCGGGACGTGACCGAATTCGGCCAGCGCGAATTTCTGCAGGCGGTCGGACTGGCAATACCGGCTCGGATACAGATAGACGAGCACTGCCGACGGCAGGGCATCGACCGCAACCTGGGTCAGCTGCGCCGGCGCGGTCACGACGTGATCGATGGTGACGGTGCCGGCGTATTGCACGCGGAGCGGTCCGGCCTGCGCGCGCAGGCGCAGCCAGCGGTTGCCCTCCACGGCATGCGTCTGCAGATCGGTGCGGACGGCGTCGTTGATGCGCAGGCACTCCTCGACCACGCACTGCGCCTTCGTCTGCGCCGGATGGATATTGAAAACGAAATCGGCGGTGGAATCGCGCACCACGTATTCGAGCAGGATGTCGATATCGAGCCTGACCATGATCCAGCCTCTGTCAGCCCGATGCGCGCATGACGATGTCATCGATCAGGCGCAGCTTCGCCTTGACCGGTTCGGTCAGCACGAAAGGATAGGGATCGCGCTTGCCCATGCTGCGATTGAGCGAGTTGAGCGCGATTGCCAGCTGGATCCAGTCCTTCAGCAGCGGCTCCAGATCGCGCGAACCGGCCGTGGCCGGATAGGCGGCGGCAGACGGAATCGAATGGCCCTGCAGTTCGAGCGCGTAGGACTGCGCGGTTTCGAGCGTATCGAGCATGTGCAGATAATGCGCCCAGCACTCGGCCCAGTCCTCCCATGGATGCATCGCTGCGTACTGGCTGATGAAGCGCTCGGTCCAGCTCACCGCCGGCGCGTCGGCCGCATCCGGAGCTGCCATCGCTTCGGCGGCAGCCGGTTGTCCGGCGGTCGCTTTATCCGGCGTCGAGCCGTAATGGCGCGCTTTCGCCTCTTCGTAATCGATGCGCTCGTCGCCGAAGTATTCGCGAAAGCGTTCCAGCAGATCGGGCTGACCCGCCACCAGCCGCTGCCAGTAGTAATGGCCGATCTCATGACGGAAATGGCCGAGCGGCGTGCGATAGGTTTCGCCCAGCTGCACGCGCGCGCGCGTGCGCGCGATGTCGTCCGCCTCGGCAAGATTGATGGTGATGATGCCGTTGTCGTGGCCCGTCATCACCGGCTGCTGACCTGCCATCGGCTCGGTAAATTCCGAACCTGGATCGCGATCGGCGAGAAACCGGTACGACAGGCCGCGGGCGGGATCTTCGCGTCTGCTCACGAGCGGCAACCCGAGCCTGAGCACGCCGTACAGACAATGGCGTTTGGCCTGTTCGAGCTTGCGCCAGTACTCGATATTTTCAGGCCGGCCCAGATCCGGAATCATCTCGTTGAGCCGGCAGGCGACGCACAGCGGGTTCGGATCGTCCTCCGGCACCATCCAGTTACACACCTGATGCTGCGAATAATTCTGGCACTGACGATAGCGGCGCGTGACGCGTTCGCTGACCCATAAATCGCCGCCGGATATTTCCCGATCGTCTGCGTCTGAACCGCCGCCGGATGAAACAACTTCTTCGCCAACATTTGCCGGCGAAAACGCGGCGACGATATCGCGGTCGGGACAATAACCCACCAGCCGCGCACAGACCGTGCAGACGACGCTTTCGAAAAAAAGAAAGGTATTTTCCGAGCAGTCACAAAAAAATATTTTCATCTATCGAAATCCGGCGACGTGACGTGTCGTGCGCAGCCGGGTTCCTCACTCCGTCGGCGTGATTTTTTCGGCGCAGTTTTCCCGTGCGATCACTGCACCAGCTGCACGGTTTTCGCTTTGAGCAAGGGCGGCTTGTGATCCTGATCGACCTTGCCGCCGACGCGTATGCGCGCATCCGGAGCAATTTTTACCTTGCCGAGAATATCTTCATCGATATCCGCGGTGATCGAACCCGAACTGTCGCGCAGCAGATAGTGATCGCCATCGACCTGCTGAACCACCTGCGCGGTAATAACCACCTCGTTATCATCCGGCACCGCGAGCGCTTCGCCGATGGAAATGCTCGCAGGCGTCGGATGCGAGGCACAACCAGCCAGTGACACCAGCATCACCGCACCGGTAAAACTCAATAGGCTGTTTCGCTTATTCATCTTTTTCTCTCCTGTTCCATTCCGCAAATTATTGCTGCCACACATTGCTGTTTGCAGTAACGCAAGCCCAATCAAGCCACAGCATTTTTTTTGCAACAGTGCGGTATGACACGCCCCGCCGGCCGGCGCGCACTCCATTTTCTGAGGAGCATTGCAGCGATGCCTGCGAACGTGAAGCGATGCGGAATAACAACAGCAAGCTGCACAGAATTCTGCGCTCAGCTCCAGTCGTCATCGTCGAGCAGTGCGAAAAATTCACAGATACGCTGCCACGCCTCCTGCGGCGAATCGACGAATTTGAATAAATCCAGATCCTCCGGACTGA
Organism: uncultured Verrucomicrobiaceae bacterium; assembly: GCA_964631955.1. Taxonomy (GTDB): domain Bacteria; phylum Pseudomonadota; class Gammaproteobacteria; order Pseudomonadales; family CAMLJR01; genus CAMLJR01. The sequence goes on from CAZWBA010000002.1 coordinate 217,235, forward strand.
TGCATCCCGTCTCCACCAGATAATCGAAATTCACCAGATTGCGCCAGAAGCTGCTGCCGTAAAGCAGAATTGGCAAACGCCGCGTTTTCCCTGTCTGCACGAGCGTGAGCGTTTCGAACATTTCATCGAGCGTGCCGAAGCCACCCGGAAAAGCGACGAGTGCCTTCGCACGCATCATGAAGTGCATTTTGCGCAAGGCGAAATAATGAAACTGGAAACATAATTCCGGCGTGATGTAGGGATTCAGATGCTGCTCATACGGCAGGATGATATTGAGACCGATGCTGCGTCCGCCGACATCGTGCGCGCCACGATTTGCCGCCTCCATGATGCCCGGGCCGCCGCCCGTGACAATGGTCATCTCGCGATTCGGAAATGCGCGATTATGCTCAGTGACGATCTGCGCGAATTCGCGCGCCGCGCCATAGTACGAACTCAGTTCCAGCTGCATTCTGGCGCGCCGCCAGTGTCTCTCGATTTCCGCATCGCCGGGGCTGGCGTTTCTGCGCTCCTCCCAGTCGGCAAAAATCTGCTCGGCGGTATCGGGCGGCAATGCGCGCGCGCTGCCGAACACAACGATGGTCGAACGAATATTGTGTTCCTGCTGAATCAGTTCGGCTTTCAGCAATTCGAGTTGCAAACGCAGCGGGCGCAGATCCCGACGCAATAAAAATTCCTGATCCATGAATGACAGCTCGTACGCCGATGAACGGTCATACGCGGATGCGGGGCGCGTGCGCACTTCTTCTTCGGCGCTGTAGAAATTATCGTCGCGTAGGCGAGTGGTGGTCATGAATGACTCCTGATGCATTTTTCGTGAGAGAACTCCGGCGAGTTCATTTAATTGCGCGTTCTTTTTAATTAAAAGGGACAAAGCTAACTATAGAGGGAATTTTCGATCTGCGACTGGCAGCACATTTGCAAAGCAATATGCCACGCATTGAAGTCGGAACGATTAAGCTATTCACAATCATCATGGAGACTCAACGACTATGGCCGCAATTTTAATTACCGGTGCGGCGCGCGGTATCGGACTGGCATTGACGCGTCGTTTCGCAGCGCGGGGCGATCGTGTCATTGCGCTGTGCCGTCAGCCGGGCGATGAACTCGCCCGGCTCGAAGGTATTCGCATCATCGACGATATCGATGTCACTGCCGACAGCAGCGAACAGCGCCTGCACACCCTGCTCGACAAGCTGCCCCTGGACGTCGTGATTCACAACGCGGGCGTGATGACCGACGAAAGCCTGCAGGATCTCTCGCCCGACCGTATTCGCCATCAATTCGAAGTCAACACCATTGCGCCGCTGCGGCTGACACTGACGCTGCTCAACAATCTGCGCAATGGCAGCAAGGTGGTGTTTATCACCAGCCGCATGGGCTCGATCGACGATAACAGTTCGGGCGGCATGTACGGTTATCGCATGTCGAAAGCCGCGCTGAACATGGCGGGAAAAAGTCTGGCGGTCGATTTGAAAGCGCGCGGCATCGCCGTCGGCATTTTGCATCCCGGTCTGGTCGCCACCGATCTGACCGGCGAACAGGGCATCGCGCCGGAGCAGGCCGCACAGCAGCTGATCGAACGTATCGATACGCTGACGCTCGAAAATAGCGGACAGTTTTTTCACGCGAACGGTACGAATTTGCCGTGGTGATTTCGCAAAAAAAATGCTCCTGCAAATGAATACGTTACACGCCGCCAAAGTCTTTGATTGAATTGCGACAAAGTAACAAATTAACTCTGTGTTATCTGCGATATAAACGTTGACCGTCTTTTCGCCGTGTATATAATGTGACCAGCCTTCAGAAAAAGCTCGTATGTATGTTCAGCAATTCCGACGTTCCTCCTGCAGTGCTTCGTCCAATTTCTCCACAAACACTACCTGCGCTTCTCATGGCTAATCGTCTGTCTCAGGCAATTGTTTTTTCTTCATCGTTACAGGATTTTCAGTATGTCGAATACAAGCACTGGCCACGTTAAATGGTTCAACGAGTCCAAAGGTTTTGGTTTCATCGCGCAGGAGAACGGTCCGGACGTGTTTGTGCATTTCAGCGCAATCAACAGCTCGGGTTTCAAGACACTGGCCGAAGGCCAGAAAGTGCAGTTCACGGTTACACAAGGCAAGAAAGGCCCGCAGGCCGAGAACGTTACTCTCGTTTAACGCAGTAGATTTGGCGTTTAACGCAGTAAATTTCGCGTTTAATGCAGTAAATATCGAACCGGCAAGCCACCGCCGGTTCGATATATTCCTCTCCTGGTTATTTGCCCCGCTTCTTAATTTTTAATTTCTGCATCTCCCTGCTGTTCTATTATTCCTTTTAATAATTTCCGGGTTATTCGTTTTATTGCCTTTGCGAGTAATGCAGTGCGTTTACACGATGCGGGTCAGCAGAATAAAGACGGTTATCGCCAGCACGAACGACAATGTTTTCCAGAATAAAAGTGGATTGCGTTCGAGCAATGGCTCTCGCGATTTCGCCAGGAATTCTTTGGGCGGATTTCGCAAGTCGTAAGTAAACTCGGAAAGCTCCGCGTAACGCCTGGCCGGTGATGGGTGTACCGCTTTACATAAAACAGTGTCGATCCATCGCGGCAGATCGCGCCGCGCCGTGCGCACCGAATCGTAAACCAGTTTATTTTGCGCGGACGCCGTGCTGCAGCGGGCGAGATCGGCGCCATAAGGCAGTCGGCCGCTCAGCATCTGATAGGCGATAACGCCGAGCGAAAATAAATCGGAGCGCGGCGAACCCGGCTCGCCGAGAAAATATTCCGGCGCCGCGTATTGAATCGCGCCGCGTACGGCAAGCTGCTCCATATCGGTGGCAATTTCCTGCACGCCGGCGACACTGACCGAACCGAAATCGATAATTTTTACCGTCCCGCCTGCATCCAGCAAAATATTTTCCGGACGCAAATCCTGATGCAGCATTTCAGCGCGATGGAATGCGCGCAATCCCCTGGCAATCTGTTCGACGATATCACGCACGGTTTCGAGCGACGGACGCGGATTGTCGCGCAGCCACTGCGCCAGTGTCTGCCCTTCGATATATTCGGTGACGGTATACAGATACCGGCGCTGTCGCGACGGTTCGATCGCCCTGACCACATGCGCATTGTCGATGCGTCGTGCGATCCATTCCTCCATGAGGAAATTTTCCAGGTAGGCAGCGTCCTCTCGCAGATCGACCGAGGGGATTTTGATGACGACCAGCGTTTTGCTTTCGCGACTTTCCGCTGTCTCTCTTGCCAGATACAGGTGACTGCGATGGCTGCTGTGCAATTCGCGCAGAATGTCGTAGCCATCGAACTCCATGCGCGCTTTCAGCAACGGCGGCATGGCCAGCTGCGATAACTGCTGGACCAGCTCGGACGCGCCGGGTTCGGGCAGAGATTCGACGCGAACAATCTGAACCGTCAGATTGTCTTCGCTGCCGTTGCCGAATGCCAGCGCAACGATCGTGCGCGCCGCGCTATCGAGATCATGCGCATGATCGTCGATGGCCTGCACCATCGATTCCGCCGCGACATGCTCGTACACACCGTCGGTGGCCAGCACGAAAATATCGCCCGCTTCGACGGGCTGCGTCAGATAATCGATTTCCAGACGGTCGCCAATGCCCAGCGCGCGGCTCAGATAACTCTGCTCCGACGACAGGTGCACGCGGTGATCGGCGGTGAGCTGTTCGAGCACGCGTCCGTTGCGGCGATAAACCCGCGCATCGCCGACGTGAAAAATATGCGCTGTAGTGGATTTGAATACGATCGCGCTGAACGTGCAGACATAGCCGCGATCCCTGTCGTAGCGAAAGTGACTGCGCGTTTGCGCATACAGCCAGGAATTGGACGCGGCAAGCACACGCTGCGCGGAGGTTTTGACGGACCACGCGTCCGAAGTGCAGTAGTAATCTTCCAGAAAACCGCGCACCGCGGCTTCGCTTGCCTCCGCGCTGACCTTGCTGCTGCTGATACCGTCGGCGAGCGCCACGGCGATACCCTTCGCGCCCAGCTGCGGCTCTTTGGGAATGCAGGCGCCGTGAAAATCCTGATTGACCGCCTTGCGGCCCTTGTCCGAGAACTGGCCGATGGTGACTGACAGGGCGCCCGGCATATCGACAATTACTTGCGCTTGGGCGCCGTACGTACGTGCGTCGAATACAGCGTCAGCCCGACAAAGGTGATACCGCCGACCAGATTGCCAACCACGGTGGGTATTTCATTCCAGATCAGATAATCGTAGAGAGAAAAATTGCCGCCGAGCATCAGGCCGGAAGGAAATAAAAACATATTCACGATCGAGTGCTCGAAGCCCATATAAAAGAAGAGCGTGATCGGCATCCACATCGCGATGATTTTGCCGGTGACATGCGTCGACATGATTGCCGCGACCACACCGGTGGAAACCATCCAGTTGCAAAGCACGCCTCGAATGAACAGCGTCAGCATGCCGGCCGCACCGTGATCGGCATAACCTACCGTGCGCGACTCGCCGATAGTACCGATCTTCTGGCCGATTTCATTCGGCTCGACCGAAAAACCGAACGTGAAAATAATCGCCATCATGAGGGCAACGGTAAACGCCCCGGCGAAATTGCCGGTAAACACCAAACCCCAGTTGCGCAGCACACCGCCGAGGGTGACGCCGGGTCTTTTATCGATCAGGGCGAGCGGGGCCAGCGTGAAAACACCCGTCAACAAATCGAAACCCAATAAATAAAGCAGGCAGAAACCTCCGGGAAACAAAATTGCACCGGCCAGCGGTTGCTTGGTCAATACATTCACCGTCACTGCGAACGCTGCCCACAACGCCAGAATGGCGCCGGCCATATAGGCGCGAATAATCGTATCGCGGGTCGACATGAAAATTTTCGATTCCCCACTGTCGACCATTTTGGTGACAAATTCTGCCGGTGCCAGATAAGCCATGATTATTCCTCGTGCGCTGATGGATATTTATAGGATTGCTATCGTTGGGTTTAAATTTGCGTACTGCCCGAAAACTACGCTTTCACTGCGGCGATGACGCGCGAGCTGCCCCGCCCTTCGCGCAACATACGATTCAGTTCGGGAATGCATGAACCGCAATTGGTACCGCATTTCAATTTTTCACCGAGCGCCGCCGCGCTTTGGCAGCCGGAATTGATGGCGGCGCGGATTTCCGCTTCGGCAACCTGAAAGCAGGTGCAAATCATCGCACCGCGCTCGGCCTGTTCGCCGGGCGGTTTGCCGGTCAGCAATACGCGGCGATCCTCTTTATCGAGTGCCTGGCCGAGCCGGCTGACGAGCCACCACGGGTCGGCAAGCAATTCGTGCCGGCCCAGCAGCAATACCGCGGCCAATTGGCCATCCACCAGCCAGGCCTTGCGCAATTCGGCCTGCGACTCATCGACGAATTGCAAACTGGCTTCGCCGGGTAACAGCGCGAGCAACTGTGCGCTGGCGGCTTCGAATTCGCTCTCGCCGGCCAGCCAGTAAACCCAGCCGCCGGCCACCGGAACACCAGCCCAGTAATGTTCACGCGATAATTGCAATGGCGTGTTGCTGAGCAGCAGCGCGCGCCAGCGGCTCGGCACGCCGCGAACGGAAACGGCCGCGTGTTTCAATTCGGGCTGCCCCGAATGCGGATCGGTATTCGCGGTGACTAACGCATCGACTTTGGCGCGCGAGGCGAAGCGATCATTCCAGTGCATCGGCGCAAATAGCGAACCGCGCAATTGACCGGGTTCGATCCGCACGCGCAGCCACGCCTTGCCGTGACGATTGCTGATCTCTGCAATTTCGCCATTCGCCAGACCGAATACCGCGGCATCCTGCGGATGCACTTCGAGATACGGTTCCGAACGATGACGGTTGAGTCGCTCGCTTTCCGCCGTGCGCGTCATCGTGTGCCACTGGTCGCGCACGCGACCCGTATTCAGAACCAGCGGTGTTTCGCGCGAAATTGTCGATTGCGGCAATTGCGGTTCGACGGCGACAAAACGCGCGCGACGATCCTGTGTCGCAAAGCGACCTTCGCCAAACAATCTGCGCTCGCCGCCTTTCTTTTTATCGGTAAGCGGCCATTGAAATGGCGCCAGCGCATCGTATTCGGCGCGACTGATATCGCACAGCGCGCTGATATCCAATTGCAACGGCGTATTGCGATTCAAACCTGTCATCGCCGCGTATTCGACGAACACATCGCGCGCACTTTCATAATGGAATGCGTCGGTGAAACCCAAACGCCTGCCGACTTCACTGAGCGCCCACCAGTCCGGTCTGGCCTCGCCCGCACACGGCAAAAAACTGCGCTGACGCGAAATCGTGCGCTCCGAACTGGTCACCGTGCCGTCCTTTTCACCCCAGCCTGCAGCGGGCAGTAAAATATTCGCGCATAACGTGGTATCGGTTTCGCGCACACAATCGGAGACGATCACCGTCTCGCAATTTTTCAGCGCACGCTGCCAGCGCTCGGCTTCGGGCATGCTCACGAGTGGATTGGTGGCGAGCACCCACAAAAATTTCACATCACCGCGTTCGATCGCCTCGAACAGCGGCACGGCTTTCAAGCCGGGCGCCGTCGCCATATTCGGCGCATTCCAGAATTGTTTTACGGCACTGATCGAGTCCGGTGTAAATGTGCGATGCACGGCGAGCTGGTTGGCGAGACCGCCGACTTCGCGCCCGCCCATCGCATTGGGTTGTCCTGTAATCGAAAACGGACTCGCACCGGGCAAGCCGACACGACCCGTCGCCAGATGGCAATTGATAATCGCATTGCCTTTATCGGTGCCGCTGCTGCTTTGATTGATGCCCTGCGAAAACAGCGTCACGCTGCGCGGTGTGCGCGCAAACCAGCTGTAAAATTTTTCGAGTTGTTCGACGGTCAATCCGCACAGCTCGGCTGCCGCTTCTAACGAGGGAACGCTGGCGCGCGCGGCTTCGATGGCGAGATTGAAATTGCGCGTGTGATCGCCGATGTAACGATGGTTGAGCGCCTGATTGTCGGCGAGATACACCAGCAGCCCATTGAATAAAAATGCATCCGAGCCGGGGAGCAGCGGCAGATGTAAATCCGCCTGGTCGCAGGTCGCGGTGCGGCGCGGATCGATCACGACCAGCTTCGTATCGCGACGCTCCTTGCGCGCTTTCAATAGTCGCTGATGCAGAACCGGGTGCGCCCACGCGGCATTGGAGCCGACCATCACCACGAGATCGGCAATTTCCACATCTTCATAGCACGCGGGCACTGCGTCTTCACCGAACGCGCGCACATGCGCGGCAACGGCGGACGACATGCACAGACGCGAGTTGGTATCGACATTCGCGCTGCCGACGAAACCCTTCCACAATTTATTGGCGACGTAGTAATCCTCGGTCAGCAATTGCCCCGAAAGATATAACGCCACCGATTGCGGGCCGTGCTCGCGCACGGTTTTTTGCAGACGCGAAGCGATTTCGTCGAGCGCATTGTCCCAGCTGACGCGCTCGCCATTGATTTGCGGATGCAATAAACGCCGCTGCACACCGAGCGTTTCGTGCAGCGCGGAACCTTTGACACAGAGCTTGCCGAAATTGGAAGGATGCGCGCTGTTGCCGCTCACGGGCAACACGGTATCGCCTTCGCGGCTGACACTGACACCACAGCCTACACCGCAATACGGACAGGTGGTGTGCGTTGTCGTCATTTACGCCGCCGACTCCAGCGTCGATGGCTGCTGCACTTGCACGCTATTACCGACGATTTGCACAGGCCACACGCGCACGCTGTATTCGGGCTTTTCCAGACAGCGGCCATTGAGCAGATTGAAATGCTCTTTATAAAGCGGCGAAGCGACGACCAGATTTTTCTGCACATCGCCCACCATACCGCGCGACAACACATTCGCACCACCGATGGGATCGTAATTGTCGATCGCAAAAACTTTTTGCGCCTCGTTCGGTAGATAAAAAATTGCGACCTGCTGACCGTTGATCAGCGCGCACACACCACTGCCTTCCACCAGATCATCGACAGCGCATGCGGTATACCATTGGCTCATGATGTTTCTCCTTCGTTATCAAACACTCGCAATCAAATCGCGTTTTTCTGCCGAAGTCGCCGGGCGAATCTGCGCGCGCTCCTGCACGAACACCACATTTTCGTCGGGCACATCGGCGTTCACGAATTCGCGGAAGCGTTTGGCTTTTTGCGGATCTTCAACCGTGGTTTTCCACTCGCACTGATAGGTTGCGACCACGTGCGACATTTGCGCTTCGAGTTCTTCGCCGATGCCGAGGCTGTCGTCGATCACCACCTGTTTTAAATAATCGAGACTGCCTTCGAGGTTTTCCATCCACACCGAAGTACGCTGCAGACGATCGGCCGTGCGCACGTAGAACATCAACACACGATCGATATATTTGATCAGCGTGTCGTCATCGAGATCAGTGGCGAACAGATCGGCGTGACGCGGGCGCATACCGCCGTTACCGCATACATATAAATTCCAGCCTTTATCGGTCGCGATCACGCCGATGTCTTTACTCTGCGCTTCCGCGCATTCTCGCGTACAACCGCTCACCGCAAATTTCAATTTGTGCGGCGAACGTAAACCCTTGTAGCGATTTTCGAGCGCAATCGCCATGCTCACCGAATCCTGCTGGCCGTAACGGCACCAGGTCGAACCGACACACGATTTCACGGTGCGTAACGATTTGCCGTAGGCGTGGCCGGTTTCAAAACCGGCGTCGATCAATTCTTTCCAGATCACTGGCAATTGATTCAAACGCGCGCCGAACAGATCGATGCGCTGACCGCCGGTAATTTTTGTATAGAGTTTGTATTTCTTTGCGACCTCACCGAGCATGATCAGTTTATCGGGCGTGATTTCACCGCCGGCGATGCGCGGCACGATCGAATAAGTGCCGTCTTTCTGCATGTTCGCGAGGAAGGTGTCGTTGGTGTCCTGCAGACCGACATGTTTTTTCTCGAGGATGTAATCGTTGTTCACCGACGCCAGTATCGAAGCCGCTGCGGGTTTGCAGATATCGCAGCCGCGACCCGTGCCGTGACGCGCTATCAGATCGTCGAAGGTTTTGATGCCGTTGACACGAACGAGGTGATACAACTCCTGGCGGCTGTGCTGAAAGTGTTCGCAGATGTAATTGTTGACGGCGACACCGCGTTTTTTCAGTTCGGCATCGACGACATTCTTCAGCAATGCCGAGCAACCACCGCAACCCGTGGTCGCTTTGGTCTGCGCCTTGATGTCGGCGAGCGCGATCACGCCTTCTTCGATCTTGCAGCAGATCGCGCCCTTGCTGACGTTGTGACACGAACAGATCGTCGCGGTGTCGGGCAGCGCATCGGCACCTAACGCAGGCGCTTCACCGCCGCTCGGCGCAATCAGACCGAGCGGCTGTTTCGGAATCTCGATTTTATTGAGCATGTATTGCAGCAGCGTGTCGTAAGTCGAGTTATCGCCGACCAGCACCGCACCGAGCAAATGCTTGCCGTCTTTCGAAACGACGACTTTTTTGTAGACGCCTTCGCCTTCGTCGATGACGCGATAGCTCAGCGCGCCTTCGGTGCGCGCGTGGCTGTCGCCGATCGAGCCGACATCGACGCCGAGCAATTTCAGTTTCGTGCTCATGTCGGCGCCCTGGAACAGCAGATCGCCGCCGGTCAGCTGACTCGCCGCCACTTTCGCCATTTGATAACCGGGCGCCACGAGGCCGAATATTTTTCCACCCCACAGCGCGCATTCGCCGATCGCGTAGATATTTTCATCGCTGGTGCGGCAGGTGTAATCGATGACGATGCCGCCGCGCTCGCCGATTTTGATATCGGCCGCGCGCGCGAGTTTGTCGTCGGGGCGCACGCCCGCCGAAAACACGATCATGTCGGTTTCGAGAATTTCACCGTCAGCGAAATGCATCGCCAGCGCATGATTCTCACCGGCGATAATTTTCTGCGTATTTTTTCCGGTGTGCACGCTGAGGCCGAGCGCTTCGATTTTCCTGCGCAGAATCGCCCCGCCTTCGACATCGACCTGCACGCCCATCAACTGCGGCGCGAATTCGACGACATGCGTTTCCAGACCGAGATTGCGCAGGGCATTTGCTGCTTCCAATCCGAGTAAGCCGCCGCCGACCACCACGCCTTTTTTCGAATTTGCGGCAGCGGCCTTGATCGCACCGAGATCATCGATGGTGCGATAGACGAAACATAATTTGTCATTCGAGCCAGGCACGGGCGGCACGAACGGAAACGAACCCGTTGCAAGCACGAGTTTGTCGTACGCAAATTCGCGGCCGGCTGCGGTGATGACTTTTTTCTGCGCGCGATCGATCGACGCCACGCCGTCGCCAAAAATCGCATCGACGCCCGCATTCACGTAATACTCGCGCGTCGTCAGTGCCAGCTCGTTCGGCTCCTTGCCTGCGAACACTTCGGAGAGATGCACACGATCGTACGCCGGACGCGGCTCGGCACCGATCACGGTAATCTTCCAGCCTTCTGCCTTCGATTCGACCAGTTGCTCGACGAAATGGTGACCCACCATTCCATTACCGACGACGACCAGATTTTTTACTGCGTTTGACATGATGTAACTCCCGCGGGGGTTCTCTTTACTCACTAAATAACTTTATGCACTGGCAACGCGCTGCTGTGCCGGCAATTCGCCAGCGAGCAGCAAGCGGCAGTAATCGCTGCCGACTGGCGTCGCCTGCTTTACCAGATTGAAAAACAACTGCGAGTCGGCGATGTCGCCGAATAGAAGTGCGCCGATGATCTTGTCGTCGCGCACGATCAATTTTTTGTAGATGCCGTGATCGCGGTCCTGATACACCAGCGGGCGCGCGCCTTCGCCGAGTTCGATATCGCCCATCGTGTGCACATCGATGCCGCTGACTTTCAGCATCGTCACATAGGGCTGCTCGGTAAATTGCTGCGGTTCGCCGCCGTCTTTTTCACTGCAGAGATTGGCGGCGAGCACATCGACCTGCTGCCAGATCGGTGCGACGAGGCCGACGGTTTCGCCATTCAGTTCGCAGCATTCGCCGAGCGCGTAAATATGTGCGTCGCTGGTACGCAGATGAGCGTCGACGACGATGCCGCGATTCACCGCGAGGCCCGCTGCGCTCGCAAGTCCGGTGACGGGTTTGATGCCGGTGGCGACGACGACGAGCTGTGCGTCGAGACGCACGCCGTTATCTAACAGAACCGCCGTGGCGCGAGCGTCGCCTTCAATAGCGACCGGACTGAAACCGGTGACGACGTTGACGCCGCGCTGTTCGATGGCGCTCTGGAGATAATGCGCGGCGACGCTATCGAGCTGGCGATTCATCAGTTGCGATGCGCGGTGCACCAGAGTGACGCACATGCCGCGCGCCGCCAGCGCCACCGCCGCTTCGAGTCCGAGCAGACCACCACCTAACACCACCGCTGAGCCGCCCTGACGCGCGGATTTCTGCAGATGGGTCACATCGTCGACATTGCGAAATGCGCTGACGCCGGGCAGATCGACGCCGGCAATCGGCGGCATCGCCGCACGCGAGCCCGTCGCAAAAACCAGCTCGGTGTAGGAAAGACTCAGACCATCGGCGCAGTGCACGCGGCGCAGCGCGGGATCGATATTTTTCACCGAACAGCCGAGATGCAGATCGATCGCATTCTGTTCGTACCATTCGGCCGGATGCGAAACCAGATGCTGCCACGCGGTTTCACCGCCGAGCAGCGGCGACAGCATGATGCGGTTGTACGGCAGCGAGCGTTCGGCTCCGAGCACCGCGATCGAACGCCTGTCACCGCGCCGGCGCAGCGTTTCGACGAGACGAATCGCCGCCATGCCGCTGCCGATAACGATCAAATCGCGATGTCTGATTGCGTATGTCATACCGCTTTCCGCCTTGAGGGCTCGACGCTTCCGGGAAACAAAAAGGCGCTCATCGCTGACCGATCCCCTGCGGAATCGCATCAGCCATGAGCGCCTTTGCTCACCGCCTGATTGAGTACTGCGACCAGATAGGTCCGATGAACCTGCACCAGCGTCGGCACAACGATCACCTGCTTTGCTACTGCAGGGACATAACCACATTGCATGCCAAGCGGCTATTTGAAAGCCATATCAAAGGCTTAACGTCACTTTTGGAAACCGGGCCGTATTTTTTCGAGCCCCATTAGCGTGCACTGCACCGGGAACTGTGCCCCGTTTTAGAAAGTGAACTCCCCCCATACCCAGAATTTATTCGTATCGATGTTGCCGCTGGTGCCGATGAGGATGGCGACGTCGTCATCGGCTGCGTACCTGCCGTATTTGAGGCCGAGCGTGTAACGAGGGCCGAACGCTTTCAGCAACTGTACGTTCCATTCATCGCCGAAATCGCGCGCACCGCCACCGCTGACCGGACCCTTATCCTCTTCGTACTGGTGATACATCGCGGTGAGTTTCACGCCGTAGGGCAGATCTGCGAACAGGGTCGCGTAACGATCCTGCAGGCCGCCGCCGGGCGTATTGAGAAACATGTCGACCCAGCCGTTGAAGGCATGCTTGGTGGCATACGGCGTTTGAAAACCCGCGAGCGCCGCCCCCTCCTGATCCGAGCCCAGAGTCTCCTGCGCGAGTTTCAATGAGAGCATGCCGTATTTCGTGGTGTAGCCGATGCCGGCTTCGAACAGGGAATAGTCGGTATCGAATTCCACATTGGCGGGATTGGTCAGTTCCTGCTGCGCGTATTCCGCGGTGTAGAAAAGCCGCAACGGCAACGTGGTCGGCAAAATATAAACACCGTCAAAACGCAGCCCCACGGTATCGTTGCTCTTATAGCGGAGCGCCGGGTTGAGCGCGCCCGCGTCAGGGGCGACATTGCGCAATGCCGTGTCCGGCTCCCGGTTATCGAGGAAATAGCCATACGCCGTTAATTTGCCCGAACCGAAACCGCTGTAAGTGATATTGAACAGGTTATCGCTGGAATCGAAATCGAAATTGTTGTTCGGCGTTATGCTCGCGATGCCGTTGACGCGATCTATATACGCGTAATAAAAACTCCAGTCCGCGATGCCCTCGTATTTCGCGGTAAACGCATCGAAGGTCTGTTCGTCCTGACGCCACGCCACCGCGCCGACATGGCGCTGGTTATCGAGCACGATGCGCTGGCGACCATAACCCAGATCCAGCTTCGGTACGCCGCGATAGCGGATATAGGCGCGATTCACTTCGGTGCGCTCCGGGTCGACAATCGCCGCGTAAGCTGGCGCCAGTTTTTCCGGCGCATAATCATCCTCACCGAGCAGCGTGCGAATATCCTCGAATTCCAGCAGCGCGGTGAAACCGTGAAACGGCGCGGTTTCATAACCGAGGCGGCTGCGCAGCGTCAGCGCGGCTGCATCTTTAATGGCCGCCGAATCGACGCTCACCTCTTCGTAGCGCAGACGAAAACCACCCGATGCCTTACCACCCGTCAGCGCGTCGGTAAAGGCATCGGCAAACGCTGCGGTATTGCATAACATCGCGGGCAACGAAATTGCTGCAGCACATACCATTCCCCGGATTTGCGTTTTTTCAGGCATGACTACTCTCCAGAAGCAGATTCTGCTAGTTGATTGATTGATTTTTTGTGAGTTGTGCTGGCGGTCTATGCCACCTCTTTACTCGATTTATTTGCCCGGCCAGCGGCATTGATTCCGCCTGCCCTGTTCTGATCACCTGAGCCCGGTTTCGCCGGTTTCACCGGAAAATCTTCGACCTTGCGCTGTTTTTCATAAAGGAAACGCAACACCTCATGACGCAGACGGTTGTAATGCGCATCGTCGGCGAGTTCGAGGCGATTGCGCGGACGTGCGAGATCGACGTCGAGAATTTCGCCGACGGTTGCAGCGGGGCCATTGGTCATCATCACGATGCGATCGGATAACAGGACAGCCTCATCGACATCGTGCGTAATCATGATGACGGTGTTATTCAAATCCTTTTGAATTTCCATCAGCGAATCCTGCATGTGCGCGCGCGTCAGTGCATCGAGTGCGCCGAACGGTTCATCCATCAACAATACCTTGGGCTCCATCGCCAGTGCGCGCGCGATACCGACGCGCTGTTTCATGCCGCCGGAAATTTCGCCGGGGCGTTTGTGCATGGCGTGATCCATATGCACCAGCCGCAGATTGTGTTCGATCCATTCTTTCATTTCGATTTTGGATTTTTTGCCGCGAAAAACTTCTTTCACGGCGAGCTCGACGTTTTGATAGGCGGTGAGCCAGGGCAACAGCGAATGGTTTTGAAAAACCACGGCGCGCTCGGGACCGGGCTCGTCCACCTCGCGTCCTTCGAGCACCACGCCGCCCGTGGTCGCGCGCAACAAACCGGCGACAATATTCAGCACGGTCGATTTGCCGCAACCCGAGTGACCGATCAATGAAACGAATTCGCCTTCGCCGATTTTCAAATTGACGTTATCGAGCGCCTTGAATTTGCCTTTCTCGGTTTTGAATTCGATACCGACCTGGGTTAATTCAAGTAATGTTTTCATTTGTTAAATCTCCGATTCTGTTTTATCTCCCCTCTCCCCGAACGGGAGAGGGAATAGAACGATTAACGAAGCACCGCCGATTTATCCCACGACACATAACGCTGCAACATCAGCATGCCGCGATCGAGCATGTAGCCGATAAATCCGATCGTTAATACGGCCACCATGATGCGACCGAGCGAATCGGAACTGCCGTTCTGAAATTCATCCCACACGAATTTGCCGAGCCCCGGGTTTTGCGCGAGCATTTCCGCGGCGATCAACACCATCCACGCGGTGCCGAGCGACAAACGTAAACCGGTGAAAATCATCGGTACCGCTGCGGGTAATACAATCGAGCGCACATGACGCAACCAGTTCAGCCGCAACACCTTGCTGACGTTGACCAGATCGGAACTCACCGATGTCACTCCCACCGCCGTGTTCAATAATGTCGGCCATAAACTGCAGAGCATCACCGTGATCGATGAAGTGATATACGATTTCGGCAAACCGTCATCGGCGGTGTACAACGCGCTCACGGCAATCGTCACCAGCGGCAGCCACGCCAGTGGCGAAATCGGTTTGAAAATCTGCAGCAGCGGATTGACCGCAAGATATAAATTCGCACTGAGCCCAATCGCGATACCCACCGGAATGGCGATGAGCGATGCGAGCAGAAAGCCGGTGAATACGGTTTTCAGACTCGTCAGAATTTCCTTGATGAACGTCGGCTTGCCGGTGTACTGACGATATTCGGCGACGAAATCCGGATCCTGCGCGCGCGCTTCGGCAAAGCGTTTTTCCTGGCGTTCGTAAAATGCCGACTCGCGCTCTTTATCTTCGCGATATTCGGCGTACAAACCTTTCACCTGCGTGACGACATGCATCGGCCCCGGAAATTCGCCGAGCGATGTCTGCACGCGCGCTGCAGCAACATGCCACAACACCAGAAATATACCGATGCCGATCAGCGGCAATCCGATCTGCGGAAACAGTTTCGTCACCAGCCGATTGAAGCCAGCCATTGTCGGCAGCGAAAAACTTTTTGTTTCACTCGCACTCATTGATGTCGCCATTGCGATCACCTCTTTAAAAGGCGGCAGTTCCTTCCGCCGCGACGCACACTACAACTACCCTGGAACCTCTTTAGCCAAATTAATTACGATTTGCTGTTCAAACCGATCGCGAAGCTGTCGATGTAGGCATTCGGTTTGTTCGCATCGAACGTGATGCCGTCGAGCGCGCTTTTTACCGGCGCTTTGACAAAGGTCGCGGGATTGTCGAGATCGGGGAAATCCGACGCCTTCATTTTTCCTTCGGCAATCAATTCTTTCGCGGCGGCGACATAGATTTCCGGCTTGTAGGCTTTCTTCGCCATGTCCATGTACCAGCTGTCCGGTTTGGTTTCGGTGATGTGGCCCCAGCGGCGCATTTGCGTCATCCACCAGATCGCATCCGAGTAATACGGCACGCCGTACTGACCGCGGAAAAACTTGTTGAAATCGGGAATCGGCCGCTTGTCGCCTTTTTCGAATTCGAAGGTGCCCGTCATCGAGTTGGCGATAACTTTTTCATCGGCGCCGACATAGGCGGGACGCGAAATGATTTTCACCGCTTCGGGACGATTGCCGTTGCTGTTCGCATCGAGCCAGTACGATGCGCGAATCAGCGCTTTCACCGTGCGAATCGTGGTGTTGGGGTATTTATCGGCGAAGGCTTTGGTCACCGTGAAAACCTTGTCGGACACATCGGGAATGATGTTTTCCGACGTCAGCACCGGCACGCCGAGCCCCTTGAAGACGGCCTGCTGATTCCACGGCTCGCCGACGCAATAACCGACCGTCGTGCCCGCTTCCATCGTCGGCACCATTTGCGGCGGCGGCACGACTGAGAGTAAAGCTTCCGCGCCGATCGAACCGCTGTTGTCGCCTTTTTCCGGCGCATACAGACCGGGATGGATGCCGCCCGCGGCGAGCCAGTAGCGTTCGTGATAATTGTGCGTGCCGACGGGAAATGTCATGCCGAGGTTGAATGGCTTACCGGCTTTTTTGTACGCATCCAGCACGGGTTTCAGCGCCGCTGCGCTGATCGGATGCTTCGGTTTGCCGCCCTCCATCGTCACGG
This sequence comes from uncultured Verrucomicrobiaceae bacterium, assembly GCA_964631955.1. Classification (GTDB taxonomy): domain Bacteria; phylum Pseudomonadota; class Gammaproteobacteria; order Pseudomonadales; family CAMLJR01; genus CAMLJR01. The sequence goes on from CAZWBA010000002.1 coordinate 233,829, forward strand.
TCTTTTTCATTTCCGCCCACACCGGATTGGAAACAGTGATCGCAGCGCCGTTGTAGGAAAGCGTGAACGGAGAAATCAATTCCGCTTTCGTCAGAATGCCGGTAGCGGCACCGGCCGGCATCGCGGCGAGCGTATGCGCGCCATCGAGCTCACCCGAGATGACGCGATCGAACAGCACTTTCCAGTTCGCCTGCGCTTCGATGGCGACGAACAGTCCTTCATCTTCGAAATAGCCTTTTTCGTAGGCAACGGCGAGCGGAACCATATCGGTCAATTTGATGAAACCGAATTTCAATTCCCATTTTTCGGGTTTGCCGACGGCGGCATTCGTCGTCGCCGACAACAGCGCGACACCGGCGCCCAGCGCAACTGCAGCGGTGATTTTTTTGAGAAGAATTTTCATCGAAGTGCTTTGCTGCATTTTTCTGGGGCTCTGTATTTTTTCAGCTGCGTGTATTTCCCGGGTCATCGCCAGTTCCTCATTTAAAAAATCGGCGTTCGAACAAAAATGGAAGCGAAAAAAAAGGCGTTCACAACTGAAAGAGCTGTCGAAACAAACTCCTCCGTCATGAGCGCCTTTGCTCAACTCGCTGTTGATTTCGCCGCCATTGGCAAAATCGCGTTAACCGGTCGCATCGATCAATCGCATCAACCGATCGCTTGACCTATGGATATCAACTGCTGTGCCAGAATTATTTTTATCAATGCAATCAGCGCAGTAATTTGGGGACGGAACGGGAATTTCAAAAAGGGACAAATCGGCACGCGCGCTATCAATGTGCAAAAACTGCACGCGTGCGATTTTTTGAATCCGGCACTTAAATTTTTGAAGCGGAGGCGGACGCGTCGACGCTATCTATCGAGCGGTCCGATATCGAGTACGGGCGAAGCATCGAGATGCTGCGCATCCATCATCTGCGCCACGCGCTGCAGCGCGGACAGAATCATCGCCTGCTCCCAGTCCTGCAGATCCTGAAAGCGGCGGATGAAATGCTGTTGCAGCAGCATCGGCGCATTGACCAGCAATTTGTCGCCGTCCTCCGTCAGCGCGGCGAATACCTTGCGCTTGTCGGCATCGCTGCGCCTGCGCCGCACGAGCGCACGCTCTTCGAGGCGATCCATCACGGTGGTCACCGTCGCCTGGCTCAGATTCATCTCGCGCGCGAGCGCACCGATCGTCACCTCGCCCCGCTGTCGCAGAATCTGCAGCAGCAGCAGTTGCGGCGCCGTCAGACCGACGCTCTTTTCCAGCTGGCGCGAATGCAGATCGGTCGCCCGGATAACGCGGCGCAAGGCGGTCAGAACTTCGTCGGCGGCATTCATGGGTTTCAGGTCTATGTCGATTTCAGGTTTATGTCGGGAATCGGATCGGGCGGCTATTTTCGGGGCCGATGCACTGGCGCGCAATTCGTTTGCGGCGTCGGTGGAGCGCCCGGCGATCGAATCATATTGGATTGAAAAATATTTCGCGAAAAGTTGGTTGCAATTCGAAAATAAATATAAATTATCTAAACATTTGTTATTTTTTAACTATATGAAAAATAACATATAAATTATTCAATTGATTAATTTATGGTTGACACCACTCGATAATTGTTTAGAGTTGTAAACATTCCAGTCGAAATAAATATCCATTTTGAGCCGATGCCCCTGTCACTCCAGCCCGTCACTTTTCCGCCGGTCACCTGCGTGGCGCCCACCGCTGCCGACGGCGGCGCGCTGCACCGCCTGATCGCCCGGTGCCCGCCACTGGATACCAACTCGCTCTATTGCAATCTGCTGCAGTGCACGCATTTTTCGGCGACTTCGATCGTGGCCAGACGCGGCGGCGAACTGGTGGGCGCGATCTCCGGGTACCGGCTGCCGGACGCGCCGGATACCCTGTTCGTCTGGCAGGTCGCGGTCGCGCCGTCGATGCGCGGCGAGGGGCTGGCCCTGCATATGCTGCTCGAATTGTTGCGCCGCCCTGCCTGCCACAGCGTTTGCCGCCTGCACACGAGCGTGACGCCGGAGAATACGGCATCGCGCGCGTTGTTCACCGCGCTGGCGCGGCGGCTGTCGGCGCCGCTCAGCGAACAGCTCTGGTTTGCGCGCGACCGCGAATTCGGCGGTGCGCACGCCGATGAAATCCTGCTCGCCATCGGACCTTTCAACCCGCCGCCTGTCTCTCAACCACCGTCAGCCACTCCGCCGCCACCCATTCCCCAACCGCAGTAGTGCCCTCGCGTATTTGCTGCCCACACGCATGAGGAGCCTCATGGAAACCATCACTCCCCGCATTTTTTCGGATCTGGAATCGGAAGTCCGCAGTTACAGCCGCTCGTTTCCGGTCATTTTCAACCGCGCGCGCGGCAGTTATCTGTTCGATCAGCAGGGCCGCCGCTATCTCGATTTTCTCGCCGGTGCCGGCACGCTGAGCTACGGCCATAACAACCCGCTGCTCAAGCGCGCGCTGGTCGCGTACATCGAGCGCGACGGCATCGCGCACGGCCTCGACATGCAGACCCAGGCCAAGGCTGAATTCCTCCGCCAGCTCGACGAGCGCATCCTGAAACCGAGGAATCTCGATTACGTGGTGCAATTCACGGGGCCGACCGGCACCAATGCGGTCGAAGCGGCGATGAAGCTCGCGCGCAACGTCACCGGGCGCCACAACATCATCGCGTTCACCAACGGGTTTCATGGCGTCAGCCTCGGCGCGGCGGCGGCGACCGGCAACGCGCATCACCGCGGCGCTGCCGGCGTGGCGCTGTCGGGAGTGACGCGCCTGCCTTTCGACGGCTATCTCGGCGATACCGATACCAGCGTACTGCTGGAAAAAATGCTCGGCGACGCATCGAGCGGTGTCGACAGGCCCGCCGCGGTGCTGCTGGAAACCGTGCAGGGCGAAGGCGGGCTGCATGTCGCCAGCGACGAATGGCTGCGCTCCATGGAACGCATCTGCCGCGAACACGGCGCGCTGCTCATCGTCGACGACATCCAGGCCGGCTGCGGCCGCACCGGCAGCTTCTTCAGTTTCGAAAGAGCCGGCATCAAACCCGATATCGTCACGCTGTCGAAGGCGCTCAGTGGCTACGGTCTGCCAATGGCGGTGGCGCTGATCCGCAAACAGTACGATCAGTGGAAACCCGGCCAGCACAACGGCACCTTCCGCGGCAACAATCACGCCTTCGTCACGGCGGCGGCCACGCTGCGCGAGTACTGGGCGGACTCGACCTTCGCCGATGATGTGCAGGCCAAAGCCACAGTGCTGGCGCAGCGGCTGCAGGCCATCGCCGAGGAATTCCCCGCCATCGTCGTCGCCCGCCGCGGGCGCGGACTCATGCAGGGCATCGCCTGCCGCAACGGCGACATCGCCGGACGCATCGCGCGCGAAGCCTTCGCCAACGGCCTCATCATCGAAACCAGCGGCGCCGACTCCGAAGTCGTGAAATGCCTGTGCCCGCTCACCATCACCGAGAACGAACTGCATCGCGGCCTCGATATTCTGGCCGCCAGCGTCCACCGCATTGCCGCGCCGGCGGTCAAGACGGTGGCCGTGCCGCGCCTCGTCGGAGGCTTCTGCAATGACCTCTGAGTGCGCGCGCCGCCGCATCGCGGCGCCGGATCGCACCGGCACCACCATCGCCGAGAAACCCACCACCGCCGAGAAACGCATCACCGTCGGGGAAACCATATGATCGTCAGAACACTGGAGGAGGCGCGCGCATCGGCGCGCCGTGTCGAGGCCGAAAACTGGAACAGCGTGCGCCTGCTGCTCAAGGGCGACGAGGTCGGTTTCTCGTTCCATATCACCACCATCTACGCCGGCACCGAAACGCCGATGCATTACAAGCATCACTTCGAAGCCGTCTATTGCATCGGCGGCGAGGGCGAAATCGAAACGCTCGCAGACGGGCATATCCACCCGATCGCACCGGGCACGCTCTATGTGCTCGACCGGCACGACCGGCACATTCTGCGCGCGCGCACCGAAATGCAGCTGGCGTGCGTGTTCAATCCGCCGCTCAACGGCACCGAAACCCACGATGCGTCCGGCGCCTACCCGCTCGTCGCCGCCGCGCCCGCCGTTTGAGAAAACCGCAATGACCGATTGTTATCCCTCGCGCGATGGCAGCGGCGAGCGCATCGCCGCGCGCCGCGACCCGGTGGTGTATTCGCCGGCCTCGCCGGCGCGGGCCGAGTTCGCGCAGCGCTACGAACGCGATGGTTTTGCGGTGCTGGAAGCGCTGTTTTCCGCCGAGGAAGTGAGGGGGTTACAACGCGAGGCCGAACGCCTGCGCACCGAATTCAATGCCGCGCAGCGCGACGAAATCATCATCGAACCACAGAGCCGCGAGGTGCGTTCGATTTTCGATGTCGGCACCTTCAGCCCGCTGCTCGCGCAACTGATGCGCGACCCGCGGCTGGTCGAGCTGGCGCGCTACCTGCTGGGCGACGATGTGTACGTGCATCAGTCGCGGCTGAATTACAAACCCGCGTTCGAGGGCAAAGAGTTTTACTGGCACTCGGATTTCGAAACATGGCACGTCGAGGACGGCATGCCGCGCATGCGCGCGGTGAGCATGTCGATCGCGCTCACCGATAATTTCGCCTGCAACGGCCCGGTCATGCTGATTCCCGGTTCCCACCGGCACTACGTCGCCTGCGCCGGAGAGACGCCGGAAAACCATTACCGGCAATCGCTGCGGCGGCAGCAGTACGGCGTGCCCTCACCCGCCGCGCTCACGCAACTCGTCAACGGCGGAGAAATCCGTATGGCCACGGGAGGCGCAGGCTCGGTATTGCTGTTCGACTGCAACACCATGCACGGCTCATCGGGAAATATCACGCCGTACTCGCGCAGCAATGTATTTTTCGTTTATAACGCGATGAGCAATCGTCTGGTCGCGCCATTTTCGGGCCAGCCGCCGCGCCCCGATCATATTGCGCACCGGAAAAATATTGCAGCGATCGGGCCCGGCGATACACGAAACCCCGCGCGCGCCGAGGACCGGTGACAAACCGCGCACCGCACAGAAAAACCGTTAGGCCGCGGCCGCTTCCGGAAAAAATCGCATGCAAAGCATTCTCGCGTTACTGCAGAACCACCCGTGGCTCGATACGGCACTCACGTTATCGGGCATTCTCGCGCTCGCCTGGATCGCCAGTCGTGGCACCCGCCTTCTGGTCAAATCCACCCTCGCCCCGATCATCGCGCGCACGCGCTGGCGCTGGGACGACGCGTTGCTCAAGGCCGGATTCTTCACCCAGCTCTCGCGCATTCTCATTCCGCTGATCTTCAACTACCTGTTGCCGCTGACGCCGGATCTGCCCGAAAAATTCGAAACCACGCTGCACAATATCGCCGCCGCGTGCACGGTACTGCTGGTGGCGCTTGCGATCAGCGCGATCTTCGATGCCATGCTCGATCTGTATATCAGCTCGACGAAGCAGGCGGCGGGCACGCTCAAGAGTTACGTCCAGCTCGGCAAGCTGCTCACCTTCGCCATCGCCATCATCGCCATCATTTCGCTGCTCATCGACAAATCGCCGCTGATTTTATTGTCCGGGCTCGGCGCCATGTCGGCGGTTCTGCTGCTGGTGTTTCGCGACACGCTGCTGTCGTTCGTCGCCAGCGTGCAGCTCGCCTCGAACGATGCGCTGCGTGTCGGCGACTGGATCGAAATGCCGCAGGCCGGCGTGGACGGCGGTGTGATCGACATCGCGCTGCATACGGTCACCGTGCAGAACTGGGACAAAACGATCACCACGATTCCGACCTGGCGCCTGATTTCCGAAAGCTTCAAGAACTGGCGCGGCATGCAGCAGTCGGGCGGGCGGCGCATCAAGCGCAGCTTGCGGCTCGACACGCACAGCATCGATTTTCTCGACGCCGATCACATCGATCGCCTGCAGCGGCTGAGCCTGCTCAGCGATTATCTGCAGCAGAAACGCAAGGAAATCAGCGACGCCAATCGCGGTCTGGGCGCCGGCGCCGACATCGCCGCGAACCGCCGGCGGCTGACCAATATCGGCACCTTCCGCGCCTATGCGCTGGCGTATCTGCACCATCATCCCGACATTCATCAGGACATGAGCTGCATGGTGCGCTCGCTCGAACCGGGACCGGAGGGCGCGCCGATTGAAATGTATTGTTTTACGCGCACCACCGCGTGGGCGGACTACGAAAAAATCCAGTCCGATATTTTCGATCACCTGATCGCGATCCTACCCGAATTCGGCCTGACGCTGTTCCAGAACCCGTCGGGTGACGATCTGCGCAGTCTGCGCGCGCCGACGGTGCAAATTCCTCGCGAACCGTACACGGGAGTCGATCGATGAAATTCAATGTGTTCGGCATCGCTGCGATCATTTTCATCGCCGCACTGGGATTTTTTATCTGGCAGACACTGCATTCCGGATCGCCGCTCGCGACACCGGGTCAGGCAACGCAATCACTGACGATTCCCGCGCCCGTGCAGAGCGGTGAAATCGAGCGCGCGGAAACCGCCGTCACCACGCCGCCGCCCGCTGTCGCCGCGCCGCCGGTGCTCGATGGCAGCGACGACGCGGTGCGTTCCGCGTTTGCGGATATCGCACCGAAGCTCGCGCAATGGCTGACGCCCCCGGAGCAGATCCGCAAGTGGGTAGCGCTGGTCGATGCGCTCGCCGAGGGCGAAATCCCCGACGGACATCTGCCGCTCGACTACCGCACGACAACCTTTCGCGGCGATGCGCACGGCGAAAAATTCCGCATCGACCAAAGCAACTTCGAACGCGCGACGCCGCTCGTCGATGCCATCATCGCGATTCCGCCCGAGCGCCTGCTGCAGTATTACCAGCACTGGCGTCCGCTGCTCGAACGCGCCTATCGCGAGTTGGGCCGGCGCGGCAGCTTCGATACGCGACTGCGCGTGGCACTGAGCCGCATCGACGCCGCGCGACCGCTGTCCGAAAATGCCGAGCTGACGCAGGCCGGCGTCTACTACGTGTTCAGCGATCCGCAGCTCGAAAAAGCCAGCGACGTGGAAAAGCTGTTGTGGCGCATCGGCCCGGCCAACACCCAGCGCCTGCGCGCGCACGTGCGGGCATTTTCCGAATCGCTCTGAGTTTTCAGAGCCAGCCTGAGCGTTTGAGTTTTCGATAGAGCAGCGAACAGCCGATCGCGGTCGCCGCGACCACCGCGGGATAGCCGAAATGCCAGCGCAACTCGGGCATGACGCGAAAATTCATCCCATACAGACTGAACACGACGGTCGGTATCGCAAGCACCGCCCCCCAGCCCGCCAGCGCCTTGACGACTTCGTTCTGCCGCACCGCGACCAGCGCGAGATTGACCTGCATCGCCGTCGTCAGCATTTCGCGCAAATTATCGAGCGTGGCGATTTCGCGCGCGACATGATCGTGAATATCGCGGTAATACGGATTCATATCCTTTGGAATCAGATCGGCATGCAGGCGCAGCAATTGCTGCGCGATATCCTCGATGGGTGTGACCGCATTGCGCAGGTCATTCAGCTGCGTTTTCAGATCGTACAAACGCTCGATGGCCTCACTGCGAAACTGGCCCTTGAAAATATCGGCTTCGAGCACTTCGAATTCCTTTTCGAAATGCGCCATCACCGGCTGATAATTATCGACGATGAAATCCAGCAGCGCGTACAGCGCATAGGCCGGTCCTTTCGCGAGCATGTGCGGCGCCTGCTCGCTGCGCGCACGCAATTGCGCATAACCCTGCGTGCAGCCGTGGCGCACCGAAACCAGAAAATTATTGCCGATAAAAAAATGCGTCTCGCCGTAAGACGGACGGCCATCGAGCATCTGCGCGGTTTTCACCACGATAAACAGCGAACTGCCATAGGTTTCCAGCTTGGGACGCTGATGTGCCTTCAAGGCATCCTCGATCGCCAATTCGTGCAGCTCGAATTCCTCCTGAATTTTCAACAGCAGCGACGGCGCGGCATCATGCAGACCCACCCACACGAACGTGTTCGGCTCTTTCACGATCTCGCTGATATCCTCGATGGGAATTTCGCCGATGCGCTTACCCTGCCGATAAGCGATGCTGTTCACGATCATCGTCGGCGCGGTAATGGTTTCTGCTTCGACCATGTTTTTATCTTCGGTCATCGTCCGTTATCGCTGGCAGTTAAATTGGGCCGATGATAACTTTGTTGGCCCAAACGTCATAGGAGGTTTCGCGCATGAAGCTCAAGCAATATCAGGTCGATGCCTTTGCCACACGCGTTTTCGAAGGTAATCCCGCTGCAGTTTGCCCGCTCGAAGCATGGCTTGACGATGGCCTCATGCAGTCCATCGCGACAGAAAATAATCTTTCGGAAACGGCTTTTTTCGTTCCCTCTGGCAATGGTTTCGAGCTGCGCTGGTTTACACCCGATGGAGAGGTGGATTTGTGCGGCCACGCCACACTGGCGAGCGCGCATGTGCTTTTCAATATTCTCGATTACCAGCGCGAGCGCATTTGCTTCAGCACACGCAGCGGCGATTTATTCGTTACCCAAAAAGACCGCCTGCTTGAAATGAATTTTCCTGCGACGCCATTAAAGCGCATCGATATCGATGCAAAACTGGCGGCAGCCTTCGGCCAGGCGCCCAGTGAACTTTGGAGCGACATGGATTATGTCGCTGTATTCGAAAACGAAACTGTCATACGTAATCTCGATCCCGATCAATTGCTATTAAAGCAACTCGATTTGCGCGGAGTAATCGTCACCGCACCGAGCAGTCATTGCGATTTTGTGAGCCGCTTCTTCGCGCCCAAACATGGAATTCCCGAAGACCCTGTCACAGGCTCTGCGCATTGCGCACTTGCGCCGTATTGGGCTGCACGTTTGGGAAAAACAGTTTTGCAGGCTCGGCAGATTTCTAAACGCGGTGGCGATGTCGGTTGTGAAGTGAATGGTGATCGCGTATTACTTCGTGGCAGTGCTGTGGTTTTTATGGAGGGTGAGATTTTTGTTGATGCAAATTAATAAAGCTGCAGTCAGCACTCGTCACTGTGTAACCAACCTAAGCTGACTTATCGCTCAGCTCCATTGCCTCCTGTTAAGCGAAAATGCTACTTACTTTCATATTAAACAGCCGGCGTGGCGTGGAGCCTCAACCCCAATGCACCGACTACTTTCATGATGGTTGCAAACTCAGGATTACCCTCGGAAGACAACGCTTTGTAAAGGCTCTCACGACCGAGACCTGTATCGCGGGCGATTTGCGCCATACCCTTTGCACGTGCAATATCACCGAGCGCCGCAGCGATCAGTGAGGGGTCACCTTCCTCAAAAGCAGCCTCCAGATACGCCGCCATATCGCTCTCAGATTCCAGATGTTCCGCGGGGTCCCAAAGACGTGTCTTTACCGTTTTTGCCATGATTTACTCCTAAATAACTCGCGCAAGCTCAAGCGCTTTTTTAATGTCTTGACCTTGCGTGCGCTTGTCGCCGCCCGCCAAAAGAACAATCACGGCTTGACCGCGTTGAATGAAGTAAACGCGGTAGCCTGGTCCATAGTCGATGCGTAATTCTGATACGCCCTCGCCAACGGGCTTTACATCCCCAGGATTTCCGAGAGACAGCCGGCGAATACGAATGTCGATGCGCGCCCTGGCACTGCGATCACGCAATGAAGAGAACCATGAGAAATATTCGTCGGTTTGGCGGATTTCTATCATGACTCAATTGTATCTCATAAGATACATTCGTGCAAGCTATTGCTTTATCTATATACCAAGCCATGGGATCAGCGGCGAGAAATCAACACCGCTGTTTCCACCAGCGTAATGACAAACAATATCAACGCAGCATTGCGCCAGAACCGCAGCGAATTTCGCTGCAACAATGGCTGGCGGCGATGCTGTCTGACCATATCTTCATTCGGCGTGGAAAGATCATGCAGGAATTCGGACATCGCCTGATAGCGCTGGCTGACATTCGGCTGCGCGGCTTTCTTTAATGCGAGGTCGAGCCACAGCGGAAGATCGGGACGATGTACCCGTGCCGAGGTGTATTCGTAAACGTGAATAGATTTTAAGTGGCGTTGTTGCTGCGCGGTGAGATTGAACGGCAGTTTTCCCGTCAGCATTTCGTAGACGATCACGCCGAGCGAAAAAATATCCGAATAAAACGCGCCGTTGCCGCCGAGCAGATATTCCGGTGCGATGTAATCGGCAGAGCCGACGGGAATATCCTCGCGCAGCGGCGATGCAACTTCGTCGAGGCCGCTGATATGCACGGTGCCGAAATCGATCAGCTTCACCTTGCCTTCGCCGGTGAGCATGATGTTTTCGGGCTTGAGATCGCGATGTGTCATATGCAGACGCTGCAATGCACGCAACGCGGTGACAATTTCGCGCACGATGACGCGAACGGTTTCGTATTCGGGTTTTGGATTGTCGAACATCCACTGGCGCAGCGTAATGCCATCGATGTATTCGCACAGCAAATACATAAACGGGCTTTGCGGCGGACGCGCAAACACTTTCATGACGCCCGGATGCTGAATGCGGCTCGCCACCCAGTGCTCGCGAATGAAACCTTCGAGATATTGCGGATCATCGGCAAAGCCGGTCGACGGCGCTTTGAGCACGTATTGTTTTTTATCGCCGTAATTATTCTGATTGAGAGAACCCTGCACCACATATAAATGACTACGTGTACCGCTGTGCAATACACGCTCGACCGTAAAACCATCGATGCGATTGCCCGGTTCCAGGACAGGTGGAATTGCCAATTGCGTGAGCTGGCGATGAACTTCGTCGATATCGGCGTGCGGTAATCCGGTGACGCGCAGCAACAGGCAGCTCAGATTATCGGTGCTGCCTTTTCGCAATGCCGCATCGACGATCGTGCGTGCGTGCTGTTCAAGATCGGTATTGCTCTCCACCAGCAGCGCGGTCAAGTCTGCGTGCGAAAACATGCCGTGCACGCCATCGGTCGTCAGTACGAACAAATCGCCGCACTCGATATCTTCGGTGATGTAATCCATTTCCAGGTGGCTATCCATGCCGAGTGCACGCGTGAGTACGGCGGAATCATCGCGCTGATATTGCGTGTGATCGGTGGTGAGTAATTCGAGCCTGTTATTGCGCAGACGATAGATGCGACTGTCACCCGCATGAAAAATATGCGCGGTGGTCGATTTGATCACGAGCGCGCTGAAAGTCGTCACCAGACCATTGTGCCGCACCAGCTGCTGTCGGCTGTGATGAAACAGCCAGCTGTTCAGTGCAGAGAGCACGCGCGCCACGGCGGTTTTTACCGGCCAGGTATCGGGCGTGCTGTAATAATCGTTGATGAAATGGGTGACGCTGGTTTCACTCGCGAGCTGGGCGTTGTCGCTGCAGCTTGCGCCATCGGCGATACACGCTGCCACGCCTTTCAGCGCAAGTGTATTGCCGTGTGGCACGTACGCGGCGAATGCATCTTCGTTGCGCGGTTTTGTGCCCGCGCTGGTAAATCCGCCGCGCTCGACTGCAAGTTTGCCGTTATTGGCGGTGATGACTGCTGAAAGAGAGGCGACTTCGCTCGTCATAATTTTTTTGTTCACGCATGCCGCGCGACGCTGATTAATTCGACGGTACCGTCCTCGCGCACTTCGGCAATGTGGCCTGCCGGTTCATCCATGAAAAGCAACACGATGAAACCGAGCACTGCGCTGCCGGCGATCACAAAAAAGAACGTCTGATAATCGACGAACGACAATACCGTCAGATACACCACGGCACCGACGTTACCATACGCGCCGGTCATACCGGCGATCTGCCCGGTGAGACGGCGTTTGATCAACGGCACCACAGCGAACACCGCGCCCTCGCCCGCCTGCACGAACAGCGCGCATAGAATGGCGATGAGCACGGCAATCCACACATTCCAGCTGCTATCGACGAATCCCATCACTAAATAACCGACCGCAAGACCGGCTGTCAGGAGGAGCAGAACATTCTTGCGACCGAATTTATCCGACAGCACACCGCCACCCGGACGCGATGCCAGATTCATGAATGCGTGCGCGGATGCGAGAACACCGGCGATGACCGGTGTGAGCTGAAATGTCTCGGCGAAATACAGCGGCAGCATCGACACGACCGCGAGCTCGGAACCGAAGGTCGCGAAATACAACATATCCATTACAGCGACCTGTTTGAATTTATAGCGATGCAGTTCAGGCACCGGCTTTACGAAAATGTCCTTATTCACGCGCCAGGTCTGAAACACTTCATAGCAATACACGAGCACGAGCCCGATCCAGATCGCATACACCGCGGTTTGATCGAGCAGATCGATTCGCGCCGGCGATAAATTCCATGACAGCAACGCCAGCGCGCCGTACATCGGCATTTTCATGACGAGCAGCAAAAAGAAATCGCCCTGGCTCGTCACTTCCATCGCGCCGAGATTTTTCGGTTTGAAATAGGTCGAGCCTTTCGGCGTGTTCGATACGTTCATGTACCAGATGACGGAAAAAACCAGCGACAGCACGCCGGTGCTCGCGATCGCGTAGCGCCAGCCATCGTCGCCGCCAAACCACAATGCCAGCGCCGGCAGCGATAACGCCGCTGCGGCCGAACCGAAATTACCCCAGCCGCCGTAAATGCCTTCCGCCGCGCCGAGTTCATGCGCGGGAAACCATTCCGACACGATGCGAATGCCGACCACGAATCCCGCGCCGATGAAGCCGAGCAGAAAACGCGACAGCGCGGCCTGCACGAAATTATCGGAGAACGCGAACATGAAACAGGGAATCGAACAGCCGGCGAGCAGCAACGCATACATGAGGCGCGGGCCGAAGCGATCGACCAGCATGCCGACAATGACGCGCGCCGGAATGGCGATGGCGACATTGATCGTCAACAGCGTTTTCAATTGCTGGGAGGTTAAATCGAGGGAATTGCCGATCGCCTTCAACAGCGGTGCATGGTTGAACCATACGACGAAGGTAATGAAAAAAACCATCCAGCTCATATGCAGGACTTTCATTTTCCCGCTGAATGAAAGCAGATTGAATCGCTCAGCTGACACGTTGCACCGTCCTCACGTCTTTCATTTTTTATGCAAACAAAAACGCTCATGATTTTCAGATCGCTGCGAATCCAAAACTCATGAGCGCCTTTGCCCACATCCGATATTTATTGCTGGCGCAAGCTCGCTGAAGAAATCAGGGGCCGCCAGCCAAAGGGTATTTGCCGCCATTGGCAAACCGTACCGGAGCCATTATCAAGCGGCGTGCCAAGAGAAGTTTTTCTTTTGGGGTCAGAGCACTAGCGCCGCTTGAAAAAGGTGTCAGAAGTCGTTTCCGGAGAAGTGCGCACTGTTAACGTGCAGATCGCCGCGGTGAGCCCGCTTTTGATCCACCGCATAATTTGTAGGGAGGACCTGCGATGAATCGTTATAGCACCACCTGCGCGCCGAGTTCGACGATGCGATTCGGCGGAATTTTGAAATACGATGCCGCGCTGCCCGCGTTGCGATACATCGCGATGAATAATTTTTCGCGGTAGAACGCCATTTCCGATTTCAGTTTCGGAATCAGTGTTTCGCGGCCGAGGAAGAACGAGGTGTCCATCAGGTCGAACACAAGTCCGAACTGCTCGCACTGCGTGATGGCCTGCGGCAGATCGATTTCATCCATGAAGCCGTAGTGAATCGAAACGATATGGAATTGCCCGCTCAGGCGATGCACATCGGCGCGTTCGGCGACGGGTACATACGGATCATCGTGAATTTCGACGTGCATGATGACAACGCGTTCGTGCAGGCATTTGTAATGCTTGATGCTGTGCAACAGCGCGTGCGGCACCTTGTTCGGCTGGCCGGTGAGGAAAATTGCGGTGCCCGGCACGGTGGTGACATCGGTGGCGCTCTGCACGAACAGTTCGAGCGGCAGCGCTTCGTCGTCGAGACGTTTGTTGAGCAGCGCGCGACCGCGTTTCCAGGTGGTCATTGCAAAAAAGATAACCGCGCCGAGCACGAGCGGGAACCAGCCGCCGTCGTGCACCTTGAGCATGTTCGCAGCGAAATAGGCGAGATCGATCAGCAGCAGCGCGCCGGTCACCAGACCCGCCAGCAGCGGCGGCCAGCGCCAGATCTTGGTGAATACCACGTAGGCCAGCACGGTGGTGATGAGCATGGTGCCCGTCACCGCAATGCCGTACGCCGCGGCGATGTTGCTCGATGTCTGAAAGCCCAGCACCAGCGCCACGACCGCCAGCAGCAGCGCCCAGTTCACGCCGGGCATATAGATTTGCCCCTGCTCGTCGCTCGACGTGTGCTGCACCAGCATGCGCGGCGCGTAGCCGAGCTGAATCGCCTGCCGGGTCATGGAAAAGGCGCCCGTGATGACCGCCTGCGATGCCGTGACCGCCGCCGCCGTCGCCAGCCCGACCATGGGATACAGCGCCCATTCGGGGACGGAGCGGTAAAACGGATTCTCAACGGCGGCGGGATCGCTCAGCAGCAGCGCACCCTGACCGAAATAATTCACCACCAGCGAAGGCAGCACGACATTGAACCAGGCGAGCTGGACGGGCAGACGGCCGAAGTGCCCCATATCCGCGTAAAGTGCTTCAGCGCCGGTCAGGGCGAGCACCGAAGCGCCGAGACAAAGGAAACCCAGCATCGGCTGTTCCCAGAAAAACCGGGCGGCGTGATAGGGATTGAGCGCACGCATGACGGCGGGCTGTTCGACGATATTGATCAGACCGATCGCGGCGAGCGCCAGAAACCACATCAGCATGATCGGGCCGAACAGCCTGCCCACGCTGGCAGTACCGTATTTCTGCACCACGAACAGCGCCACCAGCACGATCAGCGCAATCGGCACGACATACGCCTCCAGTGCCGGCGCCGCGACCTTCAGCCCCTCCACTGCCGACAGCACCGAGATCGTCGGGGTAATGACGCTGTCGCCGTAAAACAGCGCCGCGCCGAACAGACCCGCGAGCATCAGATACGGCGAATACCAGCGATCGCCGGCCGCGCGCAGCACCTGCGCCATGAGCGCCATGATGCCGCCCTCGCCCTTGTTGTCGGCGCGCAGAATCATGACCACGTATTTCAGCGTGACGACCACGATGAGCGACCAGAAAATCAGCGACATCATGCCCAGAATATTGGCCTCATTGATGGGCACAGGATGATGCGGCGAGCCGAAAATTTCCTTGACGGTGTAAAGCGGACTGGTGCCGATATCGCCGTAGACAACGCCGAGCGCGGCTAGCGCCAGGGCGGTATTGCGGGTACCGGATGGGGTCGCTGCTGCTGTCATTGAACGAGTTCCAGGAAGAGCCGGCGCGAATGCTAACCGATTCTGGATTTGCCGGCATGCGCACGCTTGCGACCACGCTCATTGCCCGCACGAGCCGGCAGCGGCTTCGCTCAGGCCGTGCGTCGGTTCTTGCGCAGGATGGCGACCAGTATCAGCGCATAGGCAAAGAGACGGATGAGATAAAAAATGCGGGCGTCTTCGTAAAAGGTATGCGTCAGGCCCGAGATCAGTCGATTGACGCCTTCAACGGAAAATGAAAGCGCGAAAAACAGAAAGAAACTGTCGCGGGTTGCACGCCAGAAGCGCAGAAAGAAAAGTGCAATAAGAATATTGGCGAGAGTGATTGCGCCGATCAGCATCTCATTCATATCAATCTCTCCGCCAGATCAGACCGACCAACATCAGCGACAACGAAATCAATGTCGAACTCAAACGCCAGGTGAGCAGATCGAGATCCGCAAATACCGCGCGATCGAACACCACCAGCAGGTTATTGCAGGTCAGACCGGCAAAACACAATCCGCTCCAGAACAACAGCGGTGATTTTGTCCGCCAGTAACCCTTGCACAGGAGATATGCGCATAGCGATGAAAGCACCGCGCATAAACAATAAATGAGTGTCGCCATGCTCAAGGATCCTTGCGCAGCTTGAAGGCATCGGCAAACTGCTGGGCCTGCCGATCGAGATTGGAATGAATGAGATGGGTGATTTCCAGAAGATGCTTCGAATAAAGCAGCGATAATTCTTCGAAGAGATCGCGCAGCGATGCAGGCTCCGGCGCGTAAGAAAATTCGTCGCCCGCTGCGTTCACAATGTGCGCATCGCGCAATTCCACGAGCAGTGCCTGGGCGCGACTTTCGGAAATATACAGACGTTGCGAAAGTGTCCTGCTGCTCCACGGCGCGTTCGGTTCGCTATGCAGCAGCAACAGCGCCTCCAGATAAGGCACCGATGGAATATTCGCGATGATGAAACGTCGCACATTGACGGGAAGCAACTCTTATCCCTGCGTGATAATTCGAATCTGCATTATTTTCGGCGGACAGGATAAAGAGAAAGTGTGCGACGGCGAGTTCGCCAGCGCACATAACGCAGGCGGAAATAATTGTGCGGTCAGGCGATCCGGGACTCTGCGGTCAGTCGACCCGGAATAGCGCGTTGTCGATAAAAAGATCGGGGCCGAGTTCGATATCGCCGCGCGTTCCACGCATGCTCCAGTGCTGCGCGTGCGCACCTTCGGGCTTCACATCGACCGATGGCAGATTATGCGTAGCGCCAAATATTTCGCGGTACAAATCCGTGCGATACACACGCGTCGCCACCGCGGCGGCATCGATCTCTCCCTGCACCTGCTGCCAGCGCTGCATCTGCTGCAGAAACCATTGCGCGTGCGAGCGCCACGGAAAATTCGCCTGATAGCGATGGAAAACGTGAAAAAAATCGGCGCTGCGCTTGCTTTGCGCCAGTCCCACACGCAGATCGCCGCTCAGCGATTGCGCCAGCCATTCGAGCGGCACTTCGAGATAATGTCCGCGATCGAGCACGCGCAATGCTTCGATACGATGATCTTCGATCCATGCTGCCGCTTCATCGAGCGCGAGCAATACCGCTGCATGCGTATGCGGATGCTGTTGCTGCCACTGCTCGGTGACGCCGAAAACCTTTTCGGGGCCGTTCTGCCAGATTTCGTAACCGGTGATGAGGCATTTGCCGAGTCCCATCGCCGCTGCGCAACTATTCCACGGCTCGCCGACGCAGAAACCGTCGATATGTTCGAGCCGTAAATTGTCGACCATCTGCTGCGGCGGCAATGCCACGAGTTTGATATCGCGATGCGGATCGATTCCCGCCGCAGATAACCCACCGGCAGACAACCAGTAGCGCAATAAATAGTTGTGACTCGAAAACGGAAAGACCGTCGCGAACACGAGCGGATCCTGTCCCGCCGCTTTGCGCGCATGCACCACCGTCGCCAGCGCATTGACAGCATCGAGTGCGGAATCGCCCGCGGCTTTTTCGCGCAAGGTATTGAACAAACGGTTCGAGACGGTAATCGCGTTGCCATTGAGGCCGAGCGAAAATGCCGTGAGCATCGGTTTGCGCAAACCGCCGACGCCGAGACTCGCAGCGAGCAGCATCGGTGCGAGCATCTGCGCGCCATCGAGATGGCCGACGATCAATTTATCGCGAATATTCGCCCACGAGGCTTCGCAATTAAGTTCAACCGTTAGGCCGTGCGCTGCAAAAAAACCACGCTCCTGCGCAATCACCAGCGGCAGGCAATCGATCAGCGGAATGTAACCCAAACGCAGTGCTGTTTTTTCCAGTGCCATTCTCTTCGCCTCATTTACCCTGATCTCGCCTGACGCTTTACCTTAGCTGTCCAGAAGTTACCCTAGCTGTCCAGAAGTGCCATGACAGCGATAATGTTGTTCGCAACTTCGGCGAGTTTCTGACTGCGATCCATCGCCATTTTGCGCATGGCGTTGTAAGCCTGCTCCTCGGTGAGATTGCGATGTCTCATCAATAAACCTTTGGCGCGATCGATCTGTTTGCGATCGGCGAGCTGCGTGCGCGTCGCTTCGAGCTCCTGGCGCAATGCGTGGTATTCGCGAAAACGCGCGATGGCGACATCGACGATGGTTTTTACGCGCGCGGGATTGAGTCCATCGACGATATAGGCGCTGACACCGGCACGCATTGCACGCTCGATGGTGCCGGTATCGTCCTCTTCGGAAAACATCACCACCGGATGCGGATTGTCGCGGTGCAGCGATGCCATGTGTTCCAGCGTATCGCGGTCGGGCGATTCGATATCGATGATGATGACATCGGGTTCGAGTTTCGCGACCTGTTCGGCAAGACCGGCGGCACTGCTCAGGCGGGCGATCACGCGATAGTGATGATCGCTCAGCGCCTGTTCGAGCAACGCGGCGCGCGCGGGCTGGTCGTCAACGAGCATGACGGAGAGCGACGATTTCGATTTATTCATTGATGACAACTGCAAGGATCAAACGCCGTGAGTGAATCGTTAGCCGCAAATTAAAAGCGCTTTTCAAAGGGGCCATGCAAGCAGGAGGCCACCGGATGCAACCACGCATCCATTCGCAGATTTTTTATCGATATCCATTTTCCGCACGCCGAAGAACTTCATTTTGGTGCACGGCGCAATGTATCCGCACCGAATACAGGCAACGAATGATTCGTCGATGCTTTTATGAGCAGGCAGATGTACTCACGATGAATCTGCACACGATGAAAATAAAACCGTGAGCAGAAATGCAGCGAAGCTGAAATAAAAAAAGCTCCTCTATCGCTAAACCGCAGCGGAGAGGAGCCACCCTGTGCTCAGGGTAAATACCCTCCCAACTACATACCACACCACTGGGAGGTTCTCGGGCGAGAGACTTTTAACCGGGCTGCCGTGCGCTGATCGCGCAATCAGCGACAGGACCCCATGTAACACGTATGCGTCTTGCCATCGGCGCTGTACAGCGTGCCGCTATATTGCTGGTTGTTGCGAAATTCACCTTCGAAGCGATTGCCATTGCCCCAGGTCAGCGTGCCCTGACCCTCGCGCTTATCGTCGACCCACGCGCCGGCGTATTGCTGATTGCTGCGCGCCCAGTTGTAGGTACCGATGCCATCGCGTTTGCCATCGCGCCAGCTGCCACTGTAGGAGTTGCCGCTGCTGCCGCTGGTCCAGGTGCCGTTGCCGTGAATGCGGCCATTTTTGAAATTGCCGGCGAAACGATCACCATTGCTGAAAACGACCTGCCCCATACCATCGGGTTTGTTGTTGATGCACTGACCCTGGTAGGCGCCGTTGGGCATCGACTCACCGACATTGACGACAGTCACTTTACACAAGCCTCTTTCGGGCGCCTCTTTGGCAATATCCACCGCATGCGCGGCCGATGCTGCGAAACAGATTATTGGAATGAGATAGCGCACAATTGCGTCCTCCATTGCACAAGTTCGATGTCAATCTAGACAGCACTTTGCAGTCGTTCAAGGCGCATTTGCGATCGCCATCACAAATGAAAATCTGCCGGAGGCTGGCAATCTAACGCCCATGCTCAGCGGCGATGAAAAATGCGGTTGCGTGCAAAATATTTTGACGGAACACAGCCGCCCGCGACGCTTTAAAGGGAGGTGACCGACAAGGAGCCGGCACAATTCCGGGAAACTCCAGCGCACGAGATGCTGCAGCCGGATTTTTGTCGCCCCTGCGTTTTTTCGATTTTCGATTCGGCTTTTTTCTGTGTTCGGCAAAGGGATCAAAGCCCTGCGAGGCGAATCATGATGGCCGGGCCGATTTCGGCAACCGCCCTCGACTCATGAAAATTTATCGCGGGCATAACGGGTTAGCGCAGAAAATCGCAAGACTTTCAGCGGAGTCAGCCGGCCGACACAGCATCGATATATGGGAACAAAACGCATCGCGAAAAAATTTTTAAAAAAAAATCTAAAAAACCGGACGCGGTGACGGAAAGTACGCATGGCAATCGGCGCACACTTCCCGCGCTGCCATGAATGCCGCCGCCGCTTTACTGACAGCCACAGGGGGCAATGGCATAATCCCGCCCGTCGCTTCGCCAGCTCTCACTCCACGGGACGGCTTTCACCCCACGAGATAACGTTCACTTCACGAGACCTCCATGCAACGCCTACCTCAAGTTCTCCAGAGCCAGTCACTGCAACCTGCCCTTATCACCGTGCTGACCGCCATCGCCGATGGTTGCCGCGATATCGCGCGTCAGATCAGCAAGGGCGCGCTGGCCGGCGTGCTGGGTACAGCGGGTGCGGAAAACGTGCAGGGCGAGCAGCAGAAAAAACTCGATGTCATCGCCAACGATATTCTGAAAGCGGTGCTGCAGGCCGAACCGACGGTACGCGCGCTGGCGTCGGAAGAGGAAGAAACCATCGTTCCCGCCAATGCCGACGGCCGTTATCTGGTGGCGTTCGATCCGCTCGATGGTTCTTCGAACATCGATATCAACAGCATGGTCGGTACGATTTTTTCGATTTACGAAGTGCCCGGGGCCACACCCGTTGCCGAAGCCGATTTTCTGCGCCCGGGTCGCCAGCAGGTGGCCGCCGGTTATGTGCTGTATGGCCCGTCGGTCATGCTCGTGCTCACTGCGGGTCAGGGGGTGCAGATGTATACGCTCGATCAGCATGCAGGCGAATTTCTTCTGACCGTCGCGCGCGTTTCGATCGAACCGGAAACCCGGGAGTTCGCAATCAATATGTCGAACCAGCGCTTCTGGTCGGAACCGATGCAGCAATACATTTCCGATCTGCTGCTCGGCAAGGAGGGACCGCGCAGCAAGAATTACAACATGCGCTGGGTGGCGGCAATGGTGGCGGATGTGCATCGCATTCTCTGCCGCGGCGGGCTGTTCGCCTATCCGTGGGATCGCCGCGAACCGGATAAAGCCGGCAAATTGCGCCTGATGTATGAAGGCAATCCAATGGCGTTACTGATCGAGAAGGCAGGCGGCGAGGCATGGACCGATCGCGAAAAAATTCTCGATATTCAGCCGCAGACGATTCATCAGCGCGTGCCGGTCATTCTCGGTTCGGCGGATGAGGTGCTCGAATGCATCGGCTATCACAAAAAACTCGACCGGCAAGCGGCTCCATAATCTATCGACGCCGGCCAGCCGGACTCCATCGGCACAGGCAGTCAGCCTGAATGTACCTGCTTCAACAGCGGCGGCCTGAGCGGCGACGCGTGCGGAGGCGTCGATTTCAGGAGTCGCTGCAGATAATGCGAGTGTACGGAGCCGCGCAGGCGTAGCGATGCGCCGCGCTCGATCGGATCCAGCCGCGCCATGCGCCGAAACTCGGACGCCGGCATTCGCAGTATTTCATCGTGCGTTCCCGCCTTGCAGAACACATCGCCAAATTCATCAAACGTGTTGACCATGAATGCGCGCAGGCCGAACAGATGCCCGAACGGCGGAATCGCGCCGACTTCGCATCGCGGAAACTGGCGCTTGAAATCGCGCTCGGCAGCAAGCTCGATTCGCTGTGCGCCGAGCTCTTCCCGCAGCGCCTGCGGCACCAGATGAAAATGCGCCGGCATCACTACCATCGCCAGTTCGGTATCGACGCGAACCATGACCACCTTGGCAAAACGGCGCTGCGCAACGCGAGCGACTCGCGCCGTTTCCTCAGCGGTATAGGCCACCGGCACGGTATGCAGGCTGTATTGCGCACGGCTACGCTGCAAATAATCGAGAAGCAGCAGGTTGGGCATCGCTCATCCCTCCCTTGCACCATTTATTAGAAACAGGACTACTACTATTAGGAACAGCACTACTACAGGAATACTGTTTTTATAAGACAACGTTTATGGAATAACGATGTAACGCACAGAACGGCAATGCAAAGTACAGGACAACCTGTAAACAACTTCGACATTGCGAAGTAATGTGGCACAAAACTACAGGAGTGTCGTCGGGCACTTTCGAAAGGCTGAGATTTTTTTGTTATAAGTTTCAGACTCAGCCAGTTAGCGAAAACTTCTTATCCGATTATAAAAATTACCAAAACCTCTTAGCCCGCATGACGCTTACACAATTTCGCACTTAATCGATGTGCGTTTGTGCTTCGTCGCTGCGCGCAGATTTCGGCTGCACGATACCGCCCATCAGAATCATCTGCAGCGCTTCGCCCGGCTTCATATTGAGTGGCTGCAATTGCGAGCGCGGCAGGATCAGCGTAAAGCCGCCCACCTGGTAACTCATCGGAACAAATACCATTTCACAATCGGGATGCAGCCAGTTTGGACTCTGGCCATCTGCCGGCCGCGTGACAATGCCCAGCACCTGCGTATCGGTATCGGGAATTGTCGCCAGCACCACACTGCCATTCTGATTATTCGTTTTTCCCGACAGCAGATCGGTCACCTGGCGCACGACTGGATACACACTGCTGATCACCGGCACCTTGACCATCCAGCGCTCGGTAATTTCGAGAATCTTTTTCAGCAGCACATTGCGTGTCATCAGGCCGAGCATGAACGCCGTGAGCAGAAACAGAAGAAGCGCCAGACCGGGAAAATACCAGCCGACGGGCAATAGCCATTCGAAGATGGGCTTGAGCGACGACTCAATCATGCGACTCAACCACACGATGAATGCAATCGTGACCACCAGCGGCACGAGCAACAACAGACCGCGCAGGGTCTGACTCGTTATCCATTGCCACATTTTATTCATTCACTACGACTCCATATTTCATTCACAACGGCGCCTGCATTCACGACGGCTCCGCTCATTGAAACGATTTCACACATCGAGTCGATACTGCAGCGCTCCCTGTATCAAAGCAAGCCCATGTTAAGATGAAACGCAGATAGCAGACGGGGTACTGCATCGAAGCTCAGGCGCGCGAGCGCGCACATAGATTAGCGGCAGCAAATCACATGCGTTTTACTTTTCTCGGTACTTCCGCCGGCGTTCCCACCAGAGAGCGCAATGTCACCGCGCTCGCGCTCGCGGCAGAACACCAGCGCGAGTGGTATCTCGTCGACTGCGGTGAAGGCACGCAACATCGATTGCTGCATACCCATTATTCGGCAGCGAAATTGCGCGCCATTTTCATCACGCACATTCATGGCGATCATTGTTACGGCCTGCCCGGTCTTATCGCCAGCGCCAATATGGGCGGACGCAAAGAGCCGCTGACGATTTGCGCACCCGCGGGCATTCAGGAATATGTCGATGCCGTGCGCCGTTACACCGATCTGACCAATCTCAATTACGAATTGCGCTTCATCCGCAGCGACGCGCCGAATTTTTTTTATGACGACGATATCGTTCGCGTCGACAGTATCGAGCTGTCGCACCGCGTGCCGAGCTTCGGCTACCGCTTCGTTGAACACGTCAGCGAACGTCTGCTCGACCCCGAAAAACTCGCCGCCCTCAAAGTGCCACGCGGTGTTTTATGGGGAGAATTGCAGCACGGCAATAGCGTGGCGCTGGAGGATGGCCGCACGATCGCGCCCGCGCAGGTGTGTCATCCGCCGCGCGCGCCGCGCTGCATCGTGGTCGGTGGCGACAACGATCAGCCACAGCTGTTGCTGCCCGCATTGCGCGATGCCGATGTGCTGATTCACGAAGCAACCTTCACCGAAGATGTTCTCGCCAGAGTCGGCCCACGCTATCAGCACAGCACATCAGCGCAAGTGGCACAGGCAGCGCAGCAAGCACAATTGCCGCATCTGATACTCACGCACTTCAGTCAGCGCTATCGGCGCAAACGCGTCGGCACCGAACATGTCATCGGCGATCTGTTCGACGAGGCCAGAAATTACTACGACGGAAATCTAACGCTCGCCGCCGATTTGACGAGTTACGAATTGACCCGCGATAAAAAACTGATTTCGAGCCGACGCACCCGCTGGGGAGTCGATCATGTTTAGACCGCTGCTGCACCTATGCTGTTGTGCCCTGTTATTCATCGGTTGCGCTACCGCGCAGGAGCGACAACTGCGCACGCACACGCTCCAACATACACTCGCCGAACAGATCGTCCCGCTGATTTCCGCACACCTCTCGCCCGGCAGCAGCGTCACGCCCTTTCGCGATCAATTGATCCTGAATGTCACCGATGCCGAGTACCGGCAATTGCAAACACTGCTGGAGCAATTCGACAAGGCACCGCGTTCGCTCATGATCAGCGTGCGCAAACAGAGTCAGCAGATGAACCGTGACGAACGTTATGGCGCGCAGGGTCGCATCGGCGACGGCAATATTCGGGTGCAAAGCGGCAACGGTCCTCAACGCACGGAATCGCGCGTCATCATTCATCGCGGCAACACGCAAAGCACTCGCGATGGCTCGCAGCAAGTGCGCGCGGTGGAAGGCATGGCCGCATTTATCAGCATCGGCAATACCGTTTCGATGCGCAGCGGGCGCTACGGTGAACGCGAAATGATTTCCGTCGACAGCGGTTTTTATGCCACCGCGCGTCTGATTGGCGATGAAGTCATCGTGGATATCGATCAGCGCGACGACCGCCAGCAAGGGCGTGGTATCGCCACACAAAGTTTGCAGACTCAGGTGCGCGGCACTATCGGCGAATGGATTCCGATCGGCGGACTCAACGCTGCACAAGCGGGTACGGAGCGCGCAATTACGAGTTATGGCACCAGCTCATCGAGCTCGACAGGCGATATTGCCATCAGGATTGAGATCATCGATCAGTAAAGCCGCCGAATTTTTCGTCGAACCGGGTGAGCAACAGATGCAAAAATAAAATATCGCCCTGCGCCAGCTGCGCGCTGCGCTCATCGCACCAGCGCGAAAGCTTGCTGTCAGGTGCAATATCCAATTGCTCAAATAATTTCTGAAACCGATCTTTCAATGCGTGCAGCTGATTCCTGTCCGCCGCCTGCTCTTCGTCGAATTTCAATCCCGACAACTCATACGCATACAACATCACCGCCTGCGATAAATTAAGCGATGGATATTCGACCGCGAGCGGAATACTGCTGAGTGCGTCGCACTGCGCCAGCTCGACATTACTCAAACCCGACTCTTCGCACCCGAACACAATTGCCACCCGATCCAGCATCGCAGATTTATTCTCGATCGCCGTGCGCACTTCAGTCGGCATTAATTGATAACGACGCGCATGTCGAGATTTCGCCGACGTGCCGATCGAAAAATCGATATCGGCCAATGCCGTGCGAAGATCAGAAAATGTTTCGGCATTTTCCAGGACATCGCTCGACGCATGTGCAAGAATTTTTGCCGGCTTTTCACGATGCACGGCGCTGCCGACAATACGCAGCCGCGAAAAACCCATCGTTTTCAGCGCACGCGCCGCCGCCCCGACATTTTCGGGAACGGCAGGCCTCACCAGAATAAAAATGATTTCAGCCATAAATTCTGCAGGAAATTATTTTTCGGGATTCAATTCGCGCGCGAAGCGGTTGGTCGCCTTCACCAGTGCATCGGTGATACCCGGCTCCAGCGCCGAATGCCCCGCATCGCGAATGATATTGAGCTCGCTTTCCGGCCAGACTTCGTGCAGCGCAAAGGCATTATCAAACGGGCACACCATATCGTAACGGCCGTGTACGATGGCACCGGGAATGCCTTTCAATTTATGCGCGTCTTCGACGATTTGATTCGGACGCAAAAACGCATCGTTCACGAAATAATGCGATTCGATGCGCGCGAGCGCGAGCGCAATGCGTGGATCGGTGAATTGCTCGTACAAATGTGGATCGGGTTTGAGCGTTGCGCACTGCGCTTCCCAACCGCTCCACGCTTTCGCCGCACCCATACGCGCAAGCTCGTTCGCGCCGGTGAGCAAACGGTAATACGCATTCATCATATCGCCGCGATCGGCGGGAGCGATCGGCGCGATGAATTGCTGCCAGTAATCAGGGAAAATATGGCTCGCGCCCTGCTGATAAAACCACCGCAAATCCTGTCGGCGACACAGAAAAATTCCGCGCAGAATCAACGCCAGCACACGCTCCGGATAACGCTCGGCGTATATGAGACTCAGCGTCGAACCCCACGAGCCGCCGAAGAGCATCCATTTATCGATGCCAAGCGTCGTGCGAATCGTTTCGATGTCTTCGACGAGCGCGTCGGTATTGTTGTCGGTTAAATCGGCGTGCGGTGTCGAACGCCCACAACCGCGCTGATCGAAAAGAATAATGTGATACGCAAGCGGATCGAAAAAACAGCGATGCTTCGGTGAACATCCCGCACCGGGACCGCCGTGCACGAACAACACCGGAATACCACCGGGCGTGCCGCATTCCTCGACATACAGAGTGTGTCTTTCCGACACCCTGATCTGGCGTGTGCTGTACGGTTTGATATCGGGGAACAATGTCGGCATCGCGGCTTCCGGGCTCGGAACGGATCGGTTAAGTGCGCGCTAGTATGGCGGTTGCGAATGCGCTTGGCCATGTCCTTGCGAATTATCAGTAGGGGCAAGCCTGTGTATTCGCCCTGAATCGTAAAAAAAGGCGGACACACAGGTCCGCCTCTACGTATTTGAATTTGGTTTACGCTTTATTCTGCGCCGCCGGCGCCACGCGCATCACTTCTTCGATCGTGGTATCGCCCGCGGCAACTTTATAGGCACCGGACAATCGCAGCGTGTGCATGCCTTCTTTCATTCCTTGACGGCGAATCGTATCGAGACCAGTTCCTTCATTGACGAGATCCTGCACGGCTTCGCTCATCAACAGAATTTCGTAAATACCCTGCCGACCGAGATAGCCGGTATTGCGGCATTCGAGACAGCCTTTCGGGTGATAGCCGACTTTCGGCGTTGTCATTTTCCACGGCGATACCAGTTGCTGCCACGCGGCTTCATCGATGGGTCCAGCCTGTTTGCAATGCGGACACAATGTGCGCACGAGGCGTTGCGCCATCACGCCCAAAATTGTCGCCTTCAATAAATAAGAAGGAACACCGAGTTCGAGTAAACGCGTAATCGCACTCGGCGCATCGTTGGTGTGCAGCGTGGATAAAACCAGGTGGCCGGTGAGCGCAGCTTGTATCGCCATTTCGGCGGTTTCGAGATCGCGAATCTCGCCGATCATGATGATGTCTGGATCCTGTCGCAGCAGCGCGCGCACGCCGCTGGCAAAATCGAGATCGATATTGTGTTGCACCTGCATTTGGTTGAATGAATCTTCAACCATTTCGATCGGGTCTTCGATCGTGCACAAATTCACTTCGGACGTCGCAAGCTGCTTCAAACTCGAATACAGCGTCGTGGTTTTTCCCGAACCGGTCGGCCCGGTGACGAGCACGATGCCATTCGGTTTATTGATCATGCTCTGCCAGCGATCGTAATCGTTATTTTCGAGGCCGAGTTGCTGGAACGTTCGCAGCAATACATCAGGATCAAAAATCCGCATGACGAGTTTTTCGCCGAACGCGGTGGGCAATGTCGATAAACGCAATTCGACTTCGTTGCCTTCGGGGCTCACGGTTTTCAAACGACCGTCCTGCGGGCGACGTTTTTCCGCGACGTTCATGCGACCGATAATTTTGATACGCGCAATGACCGCAGCGCCGACCTGCGCCGGCAATTCGTAAACGTTGTAAAGCACGCCGTCGATACGGAAACGCATGGTCGCGACATCGCGACGCGGTTCGATGTGAATATCGCTCGCGCGCTGATCGAACGCATATTGCAACAGCCAGTCGACGATATTGACGATGTGCGAATCGTTGGCGTCGGGATCTTTCAAATTGCCGAGTTCGAGCAGTTGCTCGAAGTTCGTTACCGACGCGGTTTTCCTGTCACCCGTGCTCGCGCCGCGCACCGATTTTGCGAGCGAATAAAATTCGACGATATAACGATTAAGTTCGGAAGGTTTTACCAGCACGCGCCGAATCGGGCGACGCAGCGCCTGCTCCAGATTGATTTCCCATTTATTGATGAAGGGCTCGACGGTGCCGATGGTGACGCGCTCGGGCGTCACCTCCAGCGCGAGAATGCGATGGCGCTGCGCGAATTGAAAAGACATCACCTCGGTAATCGCGGTGACATTGATCTTGAGCGGATCGATATGAAAATACGGCTGCTTCACGCGCTGGCCGAGCCAGTTGAGGATGAGTTCGGCGGTGAGGAATTTTCCGGGGTTGGCAAGATCCTGCGGTTTCTGCGCTGCGATCCAGTCGACCGGATGCAATTTTGCTTCTTCACCGAAACGCGGTGCGCGAACGATGCGGTCGGCGTCGTCGCCACTGATGCGCCCGTCGCGCAGCATTTCGTCGAGCAGCCAGCGGCTATCGAGCGCGCGTTCGGCAGGCAATGCGTTGAGTTGAACCATAACGAAAATCCGGAACCTTAGAAAATAACGAACGCAGATGCGTTTCGGGCAGCGCAGCCGCGCAGATCAAATGCACCGGGACGATGTATTTGATCGTCAGGTTAATAGCGCCCTAATTATGGCCGCCATTTCCGCGCCGCGCCGAAGAATTTGGGCGCTCTCGCACGAAAACTCCGCTTTTGCGATATTTTTCCAGCCGGCGCTAGAATGCGGCATCGATCCAACGGAGGCCGTCATGGCCATTCTCTCTTCATCTATATCCGGCTCTTCATCCGTATCCGGCCCAACCCGACGAACGCCGACACTGTTCGACATGCTCGGCGCGCTGGTTGCCACACCGTCGGTGAGCTGCAGCGACGCGCGCTTCGACATGGGCAATCGCGGCGTTATCGATCTGCTCGCGAACTGGCTCGACACGCTCGGTTTTACAATCGAGATTCAGCCGCTCGCGAGCAACCCCGACAAGGCGAATCTGATCGCGACGCTGGGCAGCGGGCCCGGCGGCCTGGTGTTATCGGGGCATACCGACACGGTGCCTTACGATCAACACAAATGGCAGAGTGATCCGTTTCAGCTGGTTGAGCGCGAGCAGCGCTGGTACGGACTCGGCGCCACCGATATGAAAGGATTTTTTCCGGTCGCGATCGAAGCGGCAAAAACATTTATCGATACGCCGCTGCAACAGCCGCTGATCATTCTCGCCACCGCCGACGAAGAATCATCGATGGACGGCGCACGCGAACTGGTTGCACGCGGTCTCGCGAACGAATTCGCCCATCAGGGACTGGCAAAAGCGCGCTTCGCATTGATCGGCGAACCGACCGATCTGAAACCCGCGCGCCTGCACAAAGGCATGATGATGGAATCGCTCGTCATCACCGGACGCAGCGGACATTCGTCCGATCCGGGGCTCGGCAATAGCGCGCTCGAAGCCATGCACGAGGCGATGACGCTGCTCATCGATTATCGCCACGAACTGCAGGCACGTTATCGCAATGCCGCATTTCAGATCGAGGTACCGACGCTGAATCTCGGCTGCATTCACGGTGGCGATAATCCGAATCGCATCTGCGGCGAATGCGAACTGCATTTCGATCTGCGCCCGCTGCCCGGCATGCGTCTCGACGAATTGCGCTCGGCGATCGCGCAAAAACTGCAACCGCTCGCCGAGCGCCGCCGTGTGAATATTCAGTTGCGCTCATTATTTCCCGGCGTGCAGGCATTCGAGCAGCCGGCAAATTCGGAATTGATAAAAAGCGTCGAGCAGCTGACCGGACACAGCGCGCAGGCAGTGGGGTTCGCCACCGAAGCGCCATTCATGCAGCAACTGGGAATGGATGCGGTGATCTGCGGGCCGGGTTCGATCAAACAGGCACACCAGCCCGATGAATTCATCGATACCGCACAATTGCAGCCTGCGATCGAAATGATTCGCGGATTGATCAGGAAATTCTGCGTTTGAATCTGCATGCGTTCGATCCGGGATCGCGCGCACACCCATACACCGACAAGCCAGATCGGGAATTATTGCGACATCCGGTTCGTCTGTTTTAAATCCAGCTCCTGCGCAGTCGCCTGCACGCCCGGTGGCGGATTATTGCCATACGTCCAATTGCCGCTGGCATCGCGCCATTTGTAGATCACCGCCCTGCCTTCCTGCACAGCGGCATTTCTCTCGCCGTGTTCGAGTGCGCTTTTTGCAAGTTCGACGAGGTCGTCACCGCTTGCATGGCCGCTCGAAAATAACTGCGGCAGGCTGCGTTCAACATAGGCGACAGCACCACCGAGACGGCTTTCCGGCGTGCGCTTGCCATACACAAACAATCCGGCTGCCACGGCGACCAAAACAGCGATCAGCACGATCAATTTTTTAAACATCGTTTTTCCCTGCCGGATTCGAGCCGGATAAGAGCAATCGGGTTGTAGGCTACACTGATTGCTCGCACAATACGTTCGCCCGTTTTTCAAGACGAAGGGCGCACAACAGCACTCAACCGGAACTTCGGCTGTGACCAACACCAGTAAAGATTACGTCAAATGGTTTCGCAATTCCGCGCCGTATATCAACACGCATCGCGGCAAGACATTCGTGATGATGTTCGGTGGCGATGCGGTCGAGCATCCGAATTTCGCGCATATCATTCACGACATCGCACTGCTCAATAGTCTGGGCGTGAAACTCGTGCTCGTGCACGGCACGCGTCCGCAGATCGAACATCGCTGCCAGTTGCGCGGGATTACACCGCACTTCCACAAGGATTTGCGCGTCACCGATGCGGACACGCTGGAATGCGTGAAGGATGCGGCGGGCAGTGTGCGCGCGCATATCGAAGCACTGCTCACCACCGGCCTTGCCAATTCGCCGATGCACGGCGCGCAGATTCGCGTGTGCTCGGGCAATTTCGTCATCGCACGGCCGATGGGCGTGCACGATGGCGTCGATTTCGGCAACACCGGTGAAGTGCGTCGCGTCGATACCGATGCCATCACCAAATTGCAGCAGGCCGGCGCCATCGTATTGCTGTCGGCGATCGGCTATTCGCCGACGGGCGAAGTATTCAATCTTTCCTACGAAGATGTCGCGACGCAGGCGGCGGTTTCGCTGAAGGCCGACAAGCTCATTGCCTTCGATGACGCACAATTGCTCGACGAGCAGGGCGAGCTGATTCGCTTCGCCGAATTGCGCCATGTGCGGCCACGGCTGACGACTTGCGCCGATCCGCATCTGCTCGGCGTGTTGCAGGCGCTCGTGCAAAGTTGCGAGCACGGCGTGAAGCGCTGTCATCTGATCAATTACACCGACGATGGCGCGCTGCTGCAGGAATTATTCACGCGCGACGGCACCGGCACGCTGATCACCGAAGATCAGTACGAACAGATTCGCACGGCGCAGATCAGCGATGTCGGCGGCATTCTCGAAATCATTCAGCCGCTCGAAGCCGAAGGCAAACTGGTGAAACGCTCGCGCGAAATGCTCGAACGCGAAATCGGTTATTTCACGGTTATCGATCGCGACGGCATGATCATCGCGTGTGCAGCGTTATATCCGTACCCTGAAAATGGCAGCGGCGAAATTGCCTGTGTCGCCACGCACGCGGATTATCGCGGTGCCGATCGCGGCGAACGCCTGCTCGCAGCGCTCGAATACAAGGCGACGAGTCTGGGGCTCGAAAAAGTTTTTATCCTGACCACACGCACCGCGCACTGGTTTCAGGAACAAGGTTTTGTGCAGGCAGGGCTGGAGCAGCTGCCTGCACAAAAGCAGGCGTTTTACAATTATCAGCGCAACTCGAAAGTATTCATCAAAAAACTTTAATCGTTTCGTTTTAAATCCTGGAGGCCCGCCATGTCGCTCTCGATGTATCAGTCGTCTGCACCAATATTTCTTCCTTTACTCATGAATCTGAAAGCAATGCTGGAAAAAGCGGCCACGCATTGCGAAAATAAAAAGATCGATCCGTCGATACTGCCGGCGACGCGTTTATTTCCCGACATGTTTCCGCTCAGCAAACAGGTGCAGATCGCTACCGATCACGCGAAAGGTTGCCCGGCGCGCCTTGCCGGCCTGGAGCCTCCTGCGTTTGAAGACAATGAAAAGACGCTGCCGGAACTGATCGCACGCGTGCAGAAAACCATCGACTACGTGAATGGCTTCCAGCCCGCGCAAATCGATGGCTCGGAAGAACGCAATATCGAACTCAAAATCGGCAGCCACGAACTCAAATTCATCGGCCACGCCTATCTTCTGAAATTTGCGTTGCCAAATTTTTATTTCCACGTGACGACGGCATATAACATCCTTCGCCACAATGGCGTCGATGTCGGCAAATCGGATTTTCTCGGGCACTTATTGCGTTAATAATTTGTGCATGGCGGTCGTTGCGGCGACCACCCGCTTCCCGCCGCTGACCCGATTCAGATTCCGCCATCCACCTTCGCACCGCATTTCCTGCAATTACGCTGCAATCCGCTATCCTTTACCCGCCAGCGCAAAACCTCGCAACGGTCAATAAGCCCGTAACGGTCAAAAAAATGGATAGCCCGCAATTCAATGTCGTCGTCGATGGCATCGTGCTGAACGGTTTCGATGCCGATTCGGTATTACTGCATCTGCAGCAACAATTAAAACTGCCGGAAGCGAAAGCGCGCTTATTGATCGCGAACAAGACCGTGACGGTTAAGCGCGGCACCACCGAAGCCATCGCCCGGGCTTACTGTTCAAGACTGCGGGCGGCCGGCGTCGCTGCGCGTATCGAACCTGTCACCGCAGCACATGTCGCCGCTGCCACGACTGCTGCACCCGCAAAACGTTATTTTTCGGAGGCGCCGCTTGCCGCCAGAGAAATCGCGCGCACCGGAATTTTCAGGGGCGCCGTCGGGCGCGCCAGCGCCGCCCTCCTCGGAACCGCACTGGCCTATGGCTTGCTCGCATTATCCGGGCTGGGCCTGCTGCTGTTCTACATGGTGGGATACGCGGATTTTCTTGTCGTCCCGCCGATATTGTTCAGCGTATCGGTGTATCTCATCGTATCGCTCGCTCTCGCCATGATCGCGACACTGTTGTGGCGTCCTCTGCTGGCGGGCAGCGATGACATCGACACATACACGCCGGTTTCGCCGCTGCAGGAACCCGCGCTATTCGCTTTTGTCACGCAGCTGTGCGAGAAACTGGCGCTCAGGGCGCCTGCGGAAATCGTGCTGACGACCGCCACATCGAACAGTGCATCGCTATTGCCCGGCGTGAGCAATATCAGGCGCGGCGATTATCGGCTCGCATTGAGTTTGCCGGCACTCGAAAACGGTTCGATCCATCATTACGCGGGACTGCTCGCGGCCGATCTCGCGACGCAAACCTATTTGCCGATGCTGCGTTATCGCTGGCTGGCCACAACGATTGACAAACGGTTCGATAACTGCCTGAACAGGCGCGACTGGCTCGCGCAACGCATCGGAATATTTTCGCAATCGGCGCCATCTGCATTGGCGTCCCTATTGAAACTTCTCGAAAAAATAATCGGGCTGGCCAATCGCCACTTGCAAAAAGTATCTTCTCGCATCAACGCCATCGACACAAAACTTCAGCACGCACTGCTCGATGAAGAGGATCGATACAGCGCCCTGATCACCGGTTCCGCCAGTTTCACCGATCTCATGATTTATCGCGCCCGCCTCGCCGCTGCCGCACGCGACGCCCGCGAAAAAAACCTGGAAGATCGTATCGAAGGCCATCTGGTGGATGATTTACCCGCGTTGATCCGCCATTACTTCGACAGCATCGAAGAAAATTTCGCACAGAATCTGCAGCGCAGATGGAATGCGGAAACGACGCCGCGCAAGGATGAACCGCCGATCGCACGCGAACGTATCGAATATATATCCGGCATCGCAAAACCATCGCTCGTCACCGATGACAGTGCAGCGCAATCGCTATTACGGCGTCGCGACGAGGCCGCCCGCAACGCCACGCTCAGCGATTACCGGCGTATCGATTCCGAGATCGATATCGGCAACCTCATGCCGACGGAAGAACTGACCTACACCGCAACGCAGGACATTCTGCAACGACAGCAGGCGGCCATTTATTTCAACGACTGGTTCAGGCCGTTTCGCTTCTGGAGTCTCGCCGATTACAAACTTATCAGCGACATGCCGCTGCAGGATGCGTCGATGCAGCTGAGCGTATGCGTGAATAAAATTCGAAGACTTACACCCGACCGCACGAAATTGCTGGCGGAGTACGAGCGTCTGCACAATCAATTGCGCGAAATTCTGATCGCGCAGCACGTGCTGGCTGCGGGGAAGAAATTCACGTTTCGTTATATTCATTACGACGGCACCACGCTCGCACCGGTTCTGGAAGATCGTCAGCAGGAAATCGCCGCGGTAATGGAAAAACTGCTGCAGCAGGAAACAGTGATGGGCGGCCGCATCACGCTGGGCTTGCGCCTGTCCGGCCAGGATCAGCGCGAAGTCAGCGAGCTTCATGATGCCCTGCGCATGCTGCACGATATCGGCGCGCGTCTTTATAAAATATCGCTCGACTGTTTCCAGCTCGAACAATTATTGCATCGCCAGCATCAGCTCCGCGAAGCCGACTACAGTCTGCCGATCAAAAAACTGGAAACAAAAATCGATGATGCCTGCAAACTGCTGCTCGTACGGCTGAACGATATTCCCTACCCGCTCGATAGCCGCCATCGCTCCCTGAAAAGTTTTGCCGAAAAAATGCTGGAAAAATCACAGCGCAAATCCGCATCGCCGGTTTTGCAGCGCGTACTGCGCCTGATCGACGTGCTATATCACGTAAACGAAAAATTTTCGCGGCAGGCTGCGGATTACGGCACCATTGCGGAAGAGGCTTACCGCATAGAGCCGATTCGCCTGATTAAATAAGGCCGTCCCTTATCGTAGAAACTTTTCGCGATCCACGTTCGTCGCGCCATCGCGACATTCACCGCGAATAATATAGCTTCCATGCTGCTCGTATTGTTCGAGCACCATATAACCCGCGCGGCAATAATTATTTTGCGCGAGCATTGCCTCCAGCCCCCTTCGCGCCGATTTCGCTATCGCTGCGCGCATATTTTCGCGCTCGCGCATCATTTTCGGATTGTCGATGGTTTGAAAATCATTTGCTTCCGGCGCAGCTCCACCTCGCATGAAGGGCTGCGTGTATGTAAACAGCTTGATATCGTCGGCAAGAATTTTCGCGGCAAAGTCGGCACCGGGCGGAATATCGTCTGCACTCGGTGCATGCGAGCACGCCGTCATTATCAGCGCGATAGCGATCGGCAACGTCCACTGCGCATACTTACTGGCGATCATAAATTTTCGACTCTCGGCATCGTTTTATTTCACGGAATCTTTTCGGGCGGTGATATGAAACTGCGCATCGATTGCATCGGCGATGCGTAATCCGCCGCCCAGCACACTATACGGCGTCAGCCCCAGCCGCACCTGTGACAACCTGACTGAACCTTCGGCGATCAGCAGATCATCCGTTTCGCTCATTCGCACCGGCAATACGATGCGACTGGTCAATTGGCGAATATTCACCTCGACGATCAATTGCAGCTCCGGCCATTGACCGCTCACGGCAATCGAACGCAAGGCGACCTCGGGATACTGTGCGGCCGCAAGCAACTGCGGACCAAGCATATTGGCGCGGGTACCGGCAATAGCCTCGGGCGCGAGCACACCGGAGAAGTCGGGGCCTGCGCTGGCGCGATCGTCCGGCGAATCGACCCGCATGCTGTTCACAGGAAAGCGCATCTCGACTTCGGATTGCGTCATGTCGGCTTCGCGATAAACCACACCTTGCAGCTGCCGGATCGCGATGACGTGATTGTGACCGTATCGCGCAAGCGGGCCATCGCGATACGCGCGCAAGATAATCGACGAGTTTGCCGGGTCGATGGTGTAACGTGTCGCATGCGCATGCCTGTGCACCGGCGTTTCAGTAACGGACTCCTGCGGTTGCGGGGCGGGCTGACACGCGCTGAGCACCATGCCGATTGCAAACGCAATACTCCAGGCAGCAGCACCTGGTCGTTTTTCCGATTTGCCGGACGATAAATTTATTGTCACTGTTTCAGCCGTCCGTTAAAAATTCGTTGCCCGATTTAATGAGTTCGAGACGAACAATCATGTCGCCATTTTCAATCGATCCGCTCGAGCTGCCCATGCATGCCGTGAGCATTCAGGCGATTCGCGCACAGGGTTCCGGTGGGCAGAACGTCAATAAGGTATCGAATGCCGTGCATTTGCGTTTCGACATTCGCGCCGCTGATCTGCCCCCGCCCGTGGAGGAAAAACTGCTTGCGATGCGCAGTCACCATGTCAGCAAGGACGGTTACATCATTATCAAGGCGCAGCGTTTTCGCAGTCTCGAACAAAATCGTGCCGATGCCCTGGAACGCCTGCGCGAATTATTGCAGCGCGCCAGTTTCACCCCGACACCGCGCCGCGCCACCAAACCGACCAGAGCGTCGGTACAGCGACGCAGTGACAACAAGATACGACAAAGCCTGCAAAAAGCATTACGCCGCAAGCCCGTCGAATGACGACAAGAAATTTCAGATCAGTTTGAGGACGGCTTCGACGCAGCCGTCGATACCCTTTGCCAGCTCTGAAATATTTTTCGCGAGCATGTAGGCGGGCGTCGTGACCAGTTTATTCTGTTCGTCGATCACTGCTTTCTCGACGGGGCAACCGATGTGTCTGCCTCCCATCGCTTCGATTGCAGCAGCGGTTTCAGCATCATTGCCGATCGTACACTGCACGCCTTCGCCAAAAATTCTGGCGGACATCGTCGGTGAAATGCAGATCAGGCCGATCGGTTTACGCGCTTCACGCATCGCCTGAGCAAAGCGAAGAAAATCGGGCTGCACTGTCATCGCAGAACCTTTCACAGCAAAATCGCACAGATTTTTTGCCGCGCCGAAACCGCCGGGGACGATCATGGCGTCGAAATCTTCTGCGCGCGCCGTGGCAAGATCCTGAATATCGCCGCGCGCGATTCGCGCTGCTTCAACCATCACATTGCGCTTCTCGCCGGGACTCGCTTGACCGGTAATATGATTGACGACGTGCATCTGTTCAATGTTCGGCGCGAGACACTGATAGCTCGCGCCATGCTGATCGAGCGCGAGCAACGCAAGTACCGCCTCGTGAATTTCCGCACCGTCATATACACCGCATCCTGCCAGTATCACTGCTACTTTTTTGGCCATGATCAAACCCTCCTCTCTCACTCATCTATCTGCCTGCCCACTTCATTTCTGCGCGATGTCCCACAGTGTGCAGCTGGCATCGCTGCGATCCACAACCGGGCGCGACAGGCCTGACGGCTTTACTTTACCACTGGCGGCTTCACTGTTGTCAGCGCGGGACGGGGTGTTATGATGCGGTCCATGTTCGAAGTGATTTGCGCTTGCAATCATCCCCTCAATACCCCATTTAATAGATTCGATCGCAAGTAGATTCCTTATTACCTGTATGTGGAGAGAGTTATGGGCGACAAGATCGTTCACGTTACCGACGCCAGCTTTGAAGACGATGTGCTTAAATCCGACATCCCGGTGCTGGTGGACTTCTGGGCAGCCTGGTGCGGGCCGTGCAAAATGATTGCGCCAATCCTCGACGATGTCGCAAATGAATACGAAGGCAAAGTGAAGGTATGTAAAGTCGATGTCGACGCCAATGGCGACACACCTGCGAAATTCGGTGTGCGCGGTATTCCGACATTGATTCTATTCAAGAACGGCAATGCCGAAGCGACCAAAGTTGGCGCGCTTTCGAAAACTCAGCTGACCGCTTTCATCGACGCCGCCCTGTAATGACGAATCGGCGATCGCTTTTTTGTGATCGCCCTGCTCCAGAAGCGGACTGTGATCACCTTCCGCTTTAATTAATTGCAGCGGAGATTTATCAACTTCGGTTGCTTGCGCAAGCGGATTTTCGGTGTTACAGTTTCTTCCAATCCCAATTCGCATAGCTCCATAAGAACCGATCCGGTTTTTTTATATCCTTTTCATCCGTCGTTTTAGCTCTGCATGCGCCCCGCATGCGCGTCCCTGTTCCGCTCATTAACCCACATCTCGCCAGTCACCTATGAACCTTACCGATCTAAAAACAAAACCATCTGCCGAATTATTGACTATTGCGGAAAGTATGGGGCTGGAAAACATGGCCCGCTCCCGCAAGCAGGACATCATCTTTGCGATCCTCAAACGCCACGCGAAAAGCGGCGAAGATATTTCCGGAGATGGCGTACTCGAAATTTTGCAGGATGGTTTCGGCTTTCTGCGCTCGGCAGACTGCTCGTATCTGGCGGGACCCGACGATATCTATGTTTCGCCGAGCCAGATTCGCCGCTTCAATCTGCGCACCGGCGATACGATTTCCGGCAAAATTCGCCCGCCGAAAGAAGGCGAGCGCTATTTCGCACTGCTGAAAGTCAACGATATCAACTTCACCAAGCCCGAAAACTCTCGCAACAAAGTTCTTTTCGAAAACCTCACACCGCTATTTCCTAACCAGCGTCTCGTCCTGCAGGCCGGCAATGGTGCCACTGAAGATTTGACCGGCCGCGTCATCGATCTGGTTGCGCCGATTGGCAAAGGCCAGCGCGGCTTGATCGTAGCGCCACCAAAAGCCGGCAAAACCATCATGCTGCAACACATTGCCAGCAGTATCCTGCGCAATAATCCCGAGTGCTACATGATCGTGCTGCTCATCGACGAGCGTCCGGAAGAAGTGACGGAAATGCTGCGTTCGGTCGGTGCGCGCGGAGCCGAAGTGGTCGCGTCGACATTCGACGAACCGCCCGCGCGTCACGTGCAGGTCGCCGAAATGGTTATCGAAAAAGCCAAGCGTCTGGTCGAACACAAGCGCGATGTCGTCATCCTGCTCGATTCGATCACACGCCTCGCACGCGCCTACAACACGATCATTCCGTCGTCCGGCAAAGTACTGACGGGCGGTGTCGATGCGCACGCGCTCGAGCGCCCGAAGCGTTTCTTCGGCGCCGCGCGTAATGTCGAGGAAGGTGGCAGTCTCACGATTATCGCTACTGCGCTGATCGATACCGGCTCGAAAATGGACGAAGTGATTTACGAAGAATTCAAGGGCACGGGCAACATGGAGTTGCACCTCGATCGCAAAGTGTCGGAAAAACGCGTATTCCCATCGATCAATATTCGCCGCTCGGGTACGCGCCGCGAAGAATTGATTACCGACGAAGACGAATTATCGCGTATGTGGATTCTGCGCAAACTCCTGCACGGCATGGAAGATTTGCCAGCGATCGAATTTCTTATCGACAAACTCAAAGATACGAAGACCAACGAAGAGTTCTTCGATTCGATGAAGCGCAAATAAACACAGAAGCAATTTAAAAGGGCGATGCAAATCGCCCTTTTTCATTTAAGACGCTTTCATTTAGGACACATTCGGTTTTCTAGGGCCAGGCAATGATGAAATATCGGGATCTTCGCGAATTTATCGCCGATTTGGAAAAACGTGGCGAGCTCAAACGTATCACCACACCCATCGATCCCAAACTGGAAATGACTGAAATCGCCGATCGCGTATTGCGCGCCGGTGGCCCTGCCCTGTTATTTGAAAACATAAAAGGATTCGAAAACCCCAAAGGTTTTTCGATTCCCGTACTCACGAATTTATTCGGCACCGAACATCGTGTTGCGCTCGGCATGGGTCAGGAGAATGTGGGCGCACTGCGCGAAGTCGGTGAGCTGCTCGCGTATTTGCGTCAGCCCGATCCGCCCAAAGGTTTACGCGATGCGTGGGAGAAGGCGCCGATCTTGAAACAAGTGCTGAATATGGCGCCGAAGGAAATTAACAACGCACCCTGCCAATATCATGTTCAGAGCGGCGATGCGGTCGATTTAACAAAATTGCCAATTCAAACCTGCTGGCCTGAAGATGTCGCGCCATTAATCACGTGGCCTCTTGTCGTCACGCGCGGCCCGCATAAAGAGCGGCAGAATCTCGGCATTTATCGCCTGCAGTTGCTCGGTAGAAATAAACTGATCATGCGCTGGCTCAGCCATCGCGGCGGCGCCCTCGATTTTCACGAATTCAAACAAAAATTTCCGGGCGAAAAATTTCCCGTCGCCGTTGCGCTCGGCGCCGATCCCGCAACGATTCTCGGCGCGGTAACGCCTGTACCCGACACGCTCAGCGAATATGCATTCGCGGGATTATTACGCGGCGGCAAAACCGAAGTCGTGAAATGTATCAGTTGCGATTTGCAGGTGCCCGCGTCTGCCGAATTTATTTTGGAAGGCTATATCGATCCGGACGAAATGGCGGATGAAGGTCCGTATGGCGATCACACGGGTTATTACAACGAGGTCGAGCGCTTTCCTGTTTTCACCGTCACGCACATCACGCATCGCGAAGATCCGATTTATCACAGCACTTATACAGGTCGCCCGCCCGACGAGCCTGCAATTCTCGGCGCAGCGTTAAACGAAGTATTCGTGCCAATTTTGCAAAAGCAATTTCCGGAAATCGTCGATTTTTATTTGCCGCCCGAAGGCTGTTCATACCGCCTGGCGGTGGTGACGATGAAGAAACAATATCCTGGTCACGCCAAACGCGTAATGTTCGGCGTGTGGTCTTTCCTGCGCCAATTCATGTACACCAAATTTGTCATCGTCACCGACGACGATGTGAATGCACGCGATTGGAAAGATGTGATCTGGGCGATGACCACGCGCATGGACCCCGCACGCGATACCTTGATCGTCGAAAATACGCCGATCGATTATCTGGATTTCGCCTCGCCCGTTTCGGGACTCGGCGGAAAAATTGGCTTCGATGCGACGAATAAGTGGCCAGGCGAAACGTCACGCGAATGGGGCCGACCGATTGCGCGCGATCCAAATGTTGTCGCGCACATCGATGCAATCTGGGAAGAGTTAGGATTGAATTAAGAACTTCTTAAACGGGACTCCGTAGCAGAACGTTGGGCGAGGGAAGGGGTTCTCTTTTTCCGGACAAGAAGGTGATCTTAACGAAGCTACGGTGCAAGTCGTCATCGGAGAAATCGTCAATTTCTTCCAGGCCGACCACACCGAAATTACTTGAATGCTCGCCACGGAAGTCCGGAAAAAGAGAACCCCTTCCCTCGCCTACCCGCTCACAGAATGGCGCACTGCCTAAAAAGCAAAACCTATGCTCATCAACATCACCCCGCTCAAAAAATACCGCGACTTCCGCTTTCTATTCGCCGGTCAATTGATTTCCCAGTTCGGCAGCATGGTCAGCTACATGGCTGTGCCGTATCAGGTTTATGAGCTGACGAAATCGAACGCGCTCGTCGGCATGCTCGGTATCGTACAATTTATTCCTGTCGTCATTTTTGGATTACTCGGAGGAACATATGCCGACCGCATGAATCGGCGCCGGCTGATTCTGGTCTGCGAACTGATCCTGTGTCTCTGCGTCGGCTTGCTACTGATAAATAGCCTGCTACCGCAACCTTCGGTGCCTGCGATTTTTATTCTCGTTGCGATCATGCAATCC
The DNA here is from genome assembly GCA_964631955.1 of uncultured Verrucomicrobiaceae bacterium. GTDB lineage: Bacteria > Pseudomonadota > Gammaproteobacteria > Pseudomonadales > CAMLJR01 > CAMLJR01. The sequence goes on from CAZWBA010000002.1 coordinate 274,976, forward strand.
GCAACAGGATTCCACCGCCCCTCGATGGAAGCGCTCACGCAAAAAATGGTAGAGCCTCGCGATTATGCGGCAGTCGGCGCACTGAGCAGCTTTCGCTATTCGATATCGGCTATTACCGGCCCATTGCTCGGCGGTATTTTAATTGCGGCTTTCAGTTTGAAGGGCGCATATCTATTCGATTTTCTGTCGTTTCTCGGCGCTCTGATTTGCGTCGCGCTGATGTCGCGCGTTCCCAATCCCGAGCGCAGCGAAAAATCGCCGCTCGCCGATGCAAAGGCGGGAATCAAATTCGCATTATCGAAACCCGAACTCATCGGGAGTTACGCCATCGATATCGTCGCAATGATTTTTGCATTCCCGGTAGCGTTATTTCCGGCAATGGCCGAGCGCTGGGGCGGCGCGCATGCAGCCGGTATTTTATTTTCCTCGATGGCGATAGGCAGTTTGATTGCCACGCTATTCAGCGGCTGGAGCTCCCGCGTGCAACATCACGGCCGTGTCGTGGTCATAGCGGCTGCGCTGTGGGGCGCATTCATCATCGGCGCCGGCTTCACCAATTCCCTGTGGCTCGCCGTGGGATTTTTAATTCTCGCAGGTGGTGTCGATATGGTGTCGGCGTTATTTCGCGGCATCATCTGGAACCATTCGGTGCCGAATGAAATGCGCGGACGTTTATCCGGCATCGAAATGATTTCCTATATGACCGGGCCTCTGCTCGGCAATGCGCGTGCCGGCTGGGTTGCAGCGCATAGCGGTGTGTCATTGAGCTTGTGGAGCGGCGGTGTTATCTGTGTTCTCGGTGTTATCATAACCAGCCTGCTGCTGCCGAAATTCTGGAATTATCGCGCGAATCACGAATGACTTTTTGGCATCCATTCAATTTTTGACAAGGAAGACCTTCGAGGTAATTACGGATGATCAATGTAAAACATATTCCATTGAGTCTTTATGTGCATGTGCCCTGGTGCGTACGCAAATGCCCCTACTGTGATTTCAATTCGCACACTGAAGATGGCGATCTGCCCGAACAGGAATATCTGAAAGCGCTGATCGCGGATCTCGACCTCGATCGACCTGCAGCGCATCATCGTGAATTGCGATCGATATTTTTCGGCGGCGGTACGCCAAGCCTGCTTTCGCCGAAAATCATCGAAGAAATTATCAATGCCATCAATATACGTTTCGCATTTTCTCCCGATATCGAAATCACCCTCGAAGCCAACCCCGGTACGACCGAGCAGCAACGTTTCAGGGATTTTCGCAGCGCCGGCGTCAATCGTCTTTCGCTCGGCATTCAAAGCCTCAACGCCAAGCATTTAAAAACACTCGGGCGCATTCACGATCGCGAACAGGCGATGGAAGCGGTGCGACAGGCGCGTAAAGCCGGCTTCGACAATATCAATCTCGATTTGATGCACGGCTTACCGCAGCAATCGATAGAAAATGCCGCGAGCGATTTGCGGCAGGCGCTCGCGCTCGAACCCGAACATTTATCGTGGTATCAACTCACCATCGAGCCGAACACCGAATTTTATAAACGCCCACCGCAATTGCCCGAAGACGATACGCTCGCAGCCATTCAGGAGAACGGTTTCGAATTATTGCGAGAGGCCGGTTTCGAACAATACGAAGTGTCGGCATTTGCACGTGCGGATCGGCGCTCGAAGCACAACGGCAATTACTGGGAATTTGGCGATTACATCGGCATCGGAGCCGGCGCGCACGGCAAGCTCACCAGCTACGAAGGCAGCATTGCGCGCACGCGCAAAACACGCTTGCCGAAAGATTATCTGGCGAGCAAGGGCCACTGCGATCGCAACAGCGAAACGATTTCCACCGATGCGCTTCCCTTCGAGTTCATGATGAATGCCTTGCGTTTGAACGGCGGCTTCGAGCGGAAATTATTCACCGAGCGCACTGGCCTGCCGTGGTCGACCGTCGCCCACAAAATCGAACTGCTCATCGATCGCGGTTTGCTGCGCGACAGCGATTCAATCATCGCGCCAACGCCGCTCGGTCAGCGCTTTCTCAACGATGTGCTGGGCGAGTTTCTGGAATAGACAGAGGAATTTTCGGGAACAGTTCGGTGAATTTCAGAAATCGTCAGATCAGCTTCGGGAATAGTTGAGCGAGCTGGCGCACTTGACCGCTGTGGTATCCTAACCGCCCTTCAAAAATGTCGTATCCGAGGTGCACCATGCCTGCTTATCGCTCCAGAACTTCCACCGCCGGTCGCAATATGGCGGGCGCGCGCGCGTTGTGGCGTGCGACCGGGATGAAGGATGGCGATTTCGGCAAACCGATCATTGCCGTGGCCAATTCGTTCACGCAGTTCGTGCCGGGGCATGTGCATTTAAAAGATCTCGGTCAGCTGGTCTGCCGCGAAATCGAAAAGGCCGGAGCGATTGCGAAGGAATTCAACACCATCGCGGTCGATGACGGTATCGCCATGGGTCACGACGGCATGCTCTACAGCCTGCCCTCGCGCGACATCATCGCCGACTCGGTCGAGTACATGGTCAATGCGCATTGCGCCGACGCCATCGTCTGTATTTCCAACTGCGACAAGATCACCCCCGGCATGCTGATGGCAGCGATGCGTTTGAATATTCCCGTTGTGTTCGTTTCGGGCGGACCGATGGAAGCCGGAAAAACAAAACTCGCCGAACATAAGCTCGACCTCGTCGATGCGATGGTGATCGCTGCCGACAGCAGCGCCTCCGATGAGCTGGTGAATGAAGTCGAACGCAGCGCCTGTCCGACCTGCGGTTCGTGCTCCGGCATGTTCACCGCAAACTCGATGAATTGTCTGACCGAAGCGCTGGGCTTGAGTTTGCCTGGCAACGGTACGGTGCTGGCGACACACGCCGATCGCAAAAAATTATTCGAGCGCGCGGGTGAATTAATTGTTGAAGTCACGCGCCGCTATTACGAACAGGATGACACCTCGGTATTGCCGCGCTCGGTCGCAAGCTTCAAGGCGTTTGAAAATGCGATGAGTCTCGACATCGCCATGGGCGGCTCGACCAACACGATTCTGCACTTGCTCGCCGCCGCGCAGGAAGGCGACATCAATTTCACGATGAAAGATATCGATCGCTTATCGCGTCGGGTGCCGCAACTTTGTAAAGTCGCGCCGAACACACAGAAATATCACATCGAAGATGTGCATCGTGCCGGTGGCGTCATGGCCATTCTCGGCGAACTCGATCGTGCCGGTTTATTGCATAGCGATGTGCCGACGGTGCACAGCAAAACTTTCAAAGCCGCGCTTGAACAATGGGATATCAAATTAACCAAAGATGAAAGCGTGTTCGAATTTTTTCGCGCGGGTCCCGCGGGCATTCCAACGCAAGTCGCGTTTTCGCAGGCAACGCGCTGGCCTTCGCTCGATGACGATCGCAAGGAAGGTTGTATTCGCGCGATCGGCAATGCGTACAGCAGCGAAGGTGGCCTCGCGGTATTGCACGGCAATATCGCACCCGATGGCTGCGTGGTAAAAACCTCGGGCGTCGATGACAGCATTCTGGTTTTCGAAGGCACCGCGCATGTGTGCGAAAGCCAGGACGAAGCCGTCGAAAATATTTTGAACGACAAAGTCAAAGCGGGTGATGTTGTCGTCATTCGCTACGAAGGCCCGAAAGGCGGCCCCGGCATGCAGGAAATGCTGTATCCGACCAGTTATTTGAAGTCGAAAGGTCTTGGCAAAGTCTGTGCATTGTTAACAGACGGACGTTTCTCGGGCGGCACGTCCGGATTATCGATCGGTCACGTTTCACCGGAAGCGGCTTCGCACGGCGCCATCGGTTTAATCAGAAACGGCGACAAAATTAAAATCGATATTCCCCAGCGCACCATCGATGTGGCGGTGAGCGACGACGAACTCGCGCGCCGCCGCACGGCGCAGGATGTCAAAGGCTGGAAACCCGCGCACGAGCGCCCGCGCAAAGTCTCGCTGGCGTTGAAGGCTTACGCGAAAATGGCGACGAGCGCCGATAAAGGTGCCGTGCGCGATATCAGCAAACTGGATTGAAACAGCTCAGGGCTCGCGCATCCGAAATCATCTATGACAGCATTCGCCCAACGCTTTAACGCGCTCGCTGCACGCCTCATGCACGTGCAACCTTCGATCGCGGTAAAACTGGCGATAGCAATCATCCTGATTCTTATTTGCGGCATGGCCACGCTCGCTGCAGTCGTAATCGGCAATCAACAGCGCTTAATTCGCGATCACATCGAAGAGTTCGGACAATTGCTCGGCCATCAACTGGCGGCGACAGCCACCGAGCCGATGTTCACCGATCAACATTACGAAATCTCCGCACTCATAAAACGCTATGTGCAAAGTCCGCGCGTGCTCGGAGCGGTGATTTTCAATCACGAAGGTAAAATCACCGCCGCATCGGGTTATTACCCATCGCTATCGACACTGCCGCAAGTGGGTGAAGTGCGCGATACCCCGACTGCCGATCTCGAATCGTCGCCGCCGCTCAAATATGAAAAACGCGCCATTGTGATCGCCGAGCCGATTGCCTTTCGCGGCGCCGTCGCCGGCAAGGTGGCGCTGGTGCTATCGCAACAGGCGCTCGACAACGCGCAACGCGAAATCGTGCGCATCTGCCTGCTTGTCGCCACCGCACTCAGCATCGTGATTTGCGCCGTCGCGATTTATCTGGGACGGCGTCTATCGCGGCCGATTCATACACTGGTGGATGCAGCACGTCTTATCGAGCGCGGCGAATTCATTCAGATACCCGCGCGCCGCAACGATGAATTCGGTCTGATCATCAATGCATTAAATTCGATGGGACAGGGTCTCGTGCGCAAGGCGCAGGTTGAAGATATGTTGCGACGCGTACTCGATCGCGAGGTCGCCAATAAACTGCTCGCGGAAATCGAGCCCGTCAAAGTGGGCGGCGACCGGGTCGAGGCAACCGTGTTATTTGCCGATATCGTCGGGTTTACTTCACTTTCCGAAAATATGTCGCCTGAGAATGTGAGCGAATTTCTCAACGACTATTTTCACTATATCGATGCGTGCGCGCGATTTAATTTCGGCATCATCGATAAATTCATCGGCGACGGCGCCATGGTCGTGTTCGGCGCATCGCGTCCCGATCCCGACCATCGCTATCATGCGGTCGCTTGCGCGGTGGTGATCCAGCGTCTGCTGGCCGAAATCAATGTTCGCCGCAGTGCGCAACGTCTACCCATCGCGCTGTTCCGTATCGGCATTAACAGCGGCGATATGCTCGCCGGTCTGATCGGTTCCGAGACGCGCATGGAATACACGGTCGTCGGCGATGCCGTCAACCTGGCATCGCGTCTGTGCAGCGAAGCACGACCGGGTGAAATTGTTATCGAAGAAAATATTTATCATCACCTCGCCAAAACTCATAATATCGACATCAGTTCGCCGCGAAAAATCGAAGTACGCGGCAAAAATGATCCCATTGTCATTTACACCGTAAACAATATCGACCACAGCCACCCGATCGTACTGGATCAAATGATCGACGACCTGTTAAATCATCGAAAAGCGTCATGACGCCAGTTCATCGCCCGCCTGAGAATTCGCGCAATCGAATCGTCCGACTTGCCTTATTGAGCCTGTCAGGGATGCTGGTCGCTTGCTCCCAATTGCCGTGGCAAATGTTGCCCACCGATACCGGCATCGAACAATTACGCCAGCAGCACCGCTATGTAACGGCATTGAAAATGCTCGATGCGCGTAAACGCAATGCGCCCGATTACGCAGAAAGGCGTGCTGAAATTTTCGGCGATTCACATGATTATCAGACCGAATTGCTGCGACAGGCCAACGCCCTGGTGCAGCAACAGCAATTTGCCAAAGCCGAAGCGCTGATCGAGGCCGATCGTGCCGAACTGCCGGTTTCGTCTGAACTTTCGCAATTCGATGCGCTATTCAATGCCGCGCGCGATCTCTATGTGCAGCGCTGGCTCGACGATATCGTGCAGCTACGGGCGGTTTCTCTCGCCAAAGAACACAACGCCTATCAGGCGTTGTTGAAAGCGGCTGGCACACCTGAACTGCAACGGGTGGTCGCTCGACACCAGGCCGACGTCGATTATTTTTCACCGCTCATTGCTGGAATGGGCAGCCAGGCGCTCGCTCAGGGTGATTACGACAAGGCCGCACAGTATCTTGGCATTGCCAATCAGTTACAGCCTTCGACGACAGTGGCGCAGCAATTGAAAGACGCCGAGCAATCGCTCGCGGCGGAAAAGCAGAAACAACAGACCGCGCGTGCGAATATTCGCGAACAACGCTACCGCGAATTGCGCAATGCGCTGAAAAAATCGATTCAGGATCACGAATTTTTTGCGGCGCGCGATTTACTGGCGCAAGCCAGAACGCTCAATACGCGCAACGACGAACTCGATGCATTGCAGCGGGAAATCGACGAGGCCACTACTGTTTTTGTTTCAAAAAGAATCGAAACCGGGAATCGCGAGTACGCCGACGGACACATCGAAGCGGCATTGAAGAATTGGCGCGCAGCAAATGCGCTGGTGCCGACCGCAGAACTTCAGGAGAAAATCGACAAGGGGCAGAAATTTATCGATCGTCTGGAACAGCTGCGTAACAGCGGCCGTTAAATCAACAGAATTAAGCTTCCAGGAAAATACATTCAAACCACTCAATAACCTATCGAATCTTGCGCCGCCACACCATCACGGTATAACCCGGCGTTTTTTCATCCTTCGCAGGAAAATCTTCCTGCTTCTGTAATTCCCAATCTACCCACTCGATCGCGTCAAAGTACGCATCGCCTTCCGCATCGACATTTACGCGTGTGAAATACAGCCAATCGGCGACAGGCAATGCGAGCCGATAAATTTCCGCACCACCCGCAATCATGATCGCATCGACACCATCGCGCTGCGCGATTGCATCAGCTTGATGCAACGCTTCTTCGAGCGAATGTGCGACGATAATGCCGTCACGGTGATAGGTTTTATCGCGGGTGATGATGATGTTGGTACGACGTGGTAGCGGCCCCGGCATCGTTTCGAATGTTTTGCGGCCCATGATGATGGGCTTGCCCAGCGTGGTCGTCATGAAATATTTCATTTCGGCAGGAATATGCCACGGCAGACCATTGCCTTTGCCGATAACGCCGTTTTGTGCGACCGCGAGAATTAATGCGACGGGGGTCTTTGTTTTTTTCATGGAATAATTTTTCAAATTGCGATCGGCGCTTTAATCACCGGGTGCGGGTTGTAATCGACAAATTCGAAATCTTCGAATTCATAATCGAAAATACTGGCCGGTTTGCGTTTGATATTTAACGTCGGCAGTGAGCGCGGCTCGCGGCGTAATTGTTCGAACACAATATCGTCGGTGAGATGATTACTATACAGATGCGTGTCGCCCAGCACGTGCACGAAATCGCCGACGCCGAGATCACACTGCTGCGCAATCATATGCGTTAGCAATGCATAGCTGGCGATATTGAACGGCACGCCGAGAAAAAAATCTGCGCTGCGCTGGTAGAGCTGACACGATAATTTTTTATTCGCCACATAAAACTGAAACAGCGTATGACAAGGCGGCAGCGCAGCCTTGCCGTTGCGCACATTATCGTGTGGGCTAAGCGTTTCGTCCGGCAGGTCGGCAGGATTCCAGGCATTGACGAGCAAGCGCCGCGAATCAGGCTTGCGTTTGATCATAGCGATCACTTCGCTGATCTGATCGATGGTGCGACCATCGGGGCATTGCCATGAGCGCCACTGCTTTCCGTACACAGAACCGAGATCGCCATCCCCCAACGCCCACTCATCCCAGATCGTCACGCCGCGCTCGCGCAACCAGTTGTTATTGCAACTACCCTGCAGAAACCACAGCAGTTCGATAATGACGGAACGCGTGTGAATTTTTTTGGTGGTAAGCAGCGGAAAACCTTCGTTCAGATCGAAGCGCATTTGCCGGCCGAACACCGAGCGCGTACCGACACCCGTGCGGTCGCTCTTATCGGTACCGTTTTCGAGAATGTCGCGCATTAAATCGAGATATTGTTTCATGAGTGATGAAGGCTCTCATTGCGGGCCGTGTGGCGGCGATACGCATAAATAAACATGGCAGCACCGATCAGGATCATCGGGATGCATAATTCCTGGCCACGACTCATCCAGCCGAATGCGGCGAATCCGATCTGCTCGTCCGGTTCGCGAAAAAATTCGACAACAAAACGGAAAACACCATAGAAAAACAAAAATAATCCGCCGACTGAATATTGTGGGCGCGGCTTGCGCGAATATATCCAGAGAATGGCGAACAGCACGATTCCTTCGAGCAGGGCTTCATATAATTGCGAAGGATGACGCGGTAATTTCAACGGGTCGGTGAGAGGAAATACCATCGCCCACGCGACATCGGTTTGTCGCCCCCATAACTCCTGATTGAAAAAATTGGCGAGCCGCCCGAGCAGCAAACCCAGAGGCGCCAGCGGTGCGGCGAAATCCCACAGCCTGCCGATTTCGATGCGCTGTATACGTGCATAAATCGCCATCGCGACAATAACGCCGATGGCGCCACCATGAAATGACATGCCGCCTTCCCACACGCGAAATAACCACAAAGGGTCGCGCGCGAATCTGTCGAAATTGTAAAACAGCACATACCCGCAGCGACCACCCAGAATCACGCCGAGCGCGCCATAAAAAATCACGTCTTCCACTTGTTTTTGCGTGACGGGTGAATCCACACGCTTCGCACGATGCATCGCCAGTAGCCACGCGAAGATAAATCCAGCCAGATAGGCGAGCCCGTACCAATGCACTGCGACAGGCCCGAGTTTGAAGGCGACGGGGTCGATATTGGGATGATGCAGCATCGGTTGCTCTTATCGGAGATGTGTCGAAAAAGGCGCGGCAGTGCGCGGAAAGCCGGTATTATCGCCCGCGACCGCCTGAAATTAAAATGCGTAAATGAAAACCTGCTTTTGAGTGCTGTTCCGTATGTGTTTAATCGTATTCGCCATCGACAGCCACCCCCGCTACCCACTTATATTGGCTGCGAATCGCGATGAGTTTTATGCGCGACCGACACAGTCGCTGCAGGCATGGCCGGATGCACCACAGGTGCTCGCGGGGCGCGATCTCGAAGCAGGTGGCACCTGGCTGGGCATTACGCGCGACCGGCGTTTCGCGGCGATTACCAATGTGCGTGAAGGCGTGCAGCGTACCGCGACGCAGCGCTCGCGCGGCGACCTTACCCGCGCCTTCCTGCTCGGCACGCAAACTGCGAAAGATTATGCGCAGCAGGCTTACGATAACGGCGCACATTACGCGGGCTTCAATTTATTGCTCGGTTCCTTATTAGCAGATGGCGGCACATCGATTTATTACGTATCGAATCGCGGCGAATTACCGCGCGAACTGGGGCCGGGAATTTACGGTCTCTCCAACGACAGCCTCGACACGCCCTGGCCCAAAGTCGTCGGCAGCAAAGCGCAGCTGCGCGAATTGCTCATGCACGAACCTTCACCTGCGACATTGCTGCATATTTTGGCCGACACACGCAAACCTCTCGATTCGGAGCTGCCCGATACCGGTGTCGGGCTTGAGCTCGAGCGCAAATTTTCGACGTGCTTTATCGCCTCGGATGAATACGGCACACGTGCATCGACTGCATTGCTGGTCGACACCGATGGCGATATCGAAATCAGCGAGCAGAATTTTGGTAGCGGTGGCGCAGCGCTCGGCGAATTAATCGCTTACCGGTGGACGACTCGCAACCAGGAATATCCAGCATGACTCTATTCACGCCTCAATTGAATGGTGAACCTTTCGCGCATACACTCGGCAAAATCGTGTGTGTCGGGCGCAATTACGCCGCACACGCAGCCGAGCTGAATAATCCCATTCCCAGCCAGCCGATTTTATTTATGAAGCCCGCGAGCTCAGCGTGCAATTTCGCGCAGCCGCTGTGTATTCCGCACGATCGGGGCAGCGTGCATCATGAAACCGAGCTTGCGGTTTTGATCGGCGCACCGCTACAAAATGCCGACACAAACCAGGCGCGTACTGCAATTGCAGGTATTGGTCTTGCGCTCGATTTAACACTGCGCGATGTGCAGGATAAATTAAAAAACGAAGGACAGCCGTGGGAGCGTGCGAAAGCGTTTGATGCTGCCTATCCCATCTCATCTTTTATTTCACCGGGAGAGATCGATCTGCAAAATCTTTGCGTTCAGCTTTATCGCAACGATAAATTGCAGCAGGATGGCAATACTGCACAGATGTTATTCAGCGTGGTCGATTTGATTGTCGAAATTTCGAAAAACTTTTCGCTGCAGGCGGGCGATATTGTTTCGACAGGAACGCCGGCGGGCGTGGGGCCACTGCAAAGCGGCGATCACTTGATTGCCCTGCTCGGCAAAAATCAGCCGGGTGATTTGATGCGGATCGAAACGCGAGTGCTGTAAATCTGCGCCTGTAGGGGCAGGCCTATGTGTCTGCCCCTACAGATCGCGGTGAATTAATGGGTACGGAATTCGTTCACGAGGCTCGCCAATCTTCCTGCAGCATCGTTCAGTTCGCGACTGGTTTTATCCACTTCCTGCACCGAATACGCCGAACTTTTCGCAACATCGGAAATATTCACGACATTGCGCGAAATTTCCTGCGACACGGCCATCTGTTCTTCGGTTGCGCTGGCGATTTGTGTATTCATATCGTTGATCAGCGACACAGCCATTTTAATTGCACCGAGCGATTCACCCGCGCGCGCGGCTTGCGTCATCGTGCGCTGCATTTCGTCGGTGCCGTCGGCCATTGAGCGCACCGCTTCGCGCGCACTCGATTGCAGACGTTCGATCATGCCCTGAATTTCCTGCGTCGATTCCTGCGTGCGTTGCGCGAGCGAACGCACTTCGTCGGCAACCACCGCAAAGCCGCGGCCCTGTTCGCCGGCGCGCGCCGCTTCGATCGCCGCATTGAGCGCGAGCAGATTGGTTTGTTCGGCAATGCCGCGAATCACATCGAGCACGGAGCCGATCGATGCGCTATCGGTTTCGACGCGACGAATGACTTCGCCGGCGTTATCCATGCGATTCGATAAATTGTTGATCGAGCCGAGCGCCTCTTCGAGCACGTGATTGCCTTTTTCGGTTTCGCGATTCGCATTATTCGCCGCATCGGCCGCCTGATGTGCGTTGCGACTGACCTCTTCGATGGCGTGCGTCATTTCAGTGGTGGCGGTCGCGACCTGATCGGTTTCGCGCATCTGGATCGCGGCGCCTTCGCGCGTCTGCTCGGTGTTGTTCGCGAGCTGTTGTGCGCTGCGCTGCAGATGCGCGCTCATTTCGCGCACATCGCTCAGAATTTCGCGGAAGCGATTCACCATGCCCTGAAAGGCGTGCGCAACGCTGCCGATCTCGTCGTTCTGATCGATATCGACACGCACGGTGAGGTCGCGATTGCGCTCGGTGGTTTCAATCGCGCTGCGCAACTTGTTGAGCGGGCCTGAAATGCTGCGCGCTACCCAGCCGCCGAACAGCATCATGATCGCAGCGGCAACGACAGCGATGCCGATAAAAATCTTGAACACCGCATCGTAAAGCTGCTGCGCTTCGACGCGCTCTTGCTGGGCGCCTTTGAGCTGCACATCGATGAGTGTCTGCAGGCGCGTGGTAATCGGATCGAGGTATTCGTAAAGATCGCCGTTGTATTCCATGATGACGGGATCGCCGTCGTCATTCAGCGCCATCGAATCGCCCAGGGGTTCGAGCACTTTGGCAGCCGCACCGACACGACGCAACGCCTTGTCGGTGTATGTGGTGATTTCCTGCACGAGCTTGCGCTCGTCGGTATTGAGCGGCAATTGTTCGTAGGCAGCCAGATTTTCACGTGCCTGCTTTTCCGCCTTGATGAGCAGCGCATACGCTTCGGCCGGCGTCATCATGCCGATGGTGGCCTTGTTGATCGCGGTAACCATATCGATGCCATACGCATCGTTGACTTTTTTAAGCTGGGTCAGCGGAACCACGCGCGCGTCATAAATTTCGCCGACACCGGCATTGATTCTGGCAAACGAGCTCAGCGACGTCACGACGATAAGAAGAATCACCGCCAGTGGAAGTCCCACCAAAATGGCCAGGCGCTGCCCGACACTCAAGTTATTCATAACCGACCCTTTCCGGAACGAGCGTTATTCGAAGCATCATCAACTATAGCAGCCAAGCTACAAGCGCGCCGGGAATAAGCCGGTCGAGTCCGGGATGAATCTAGCGGCGCAGGGTCTTGACGCCTGCGGGTGTACCGAGCAAAAGCACATCGGCCGGACGCAGTGCGAACAGGCCGTTGGTGACGACGCCGACGATTTGGTTGATGCGGGTTTCGGTATCGCGCGGAGTCGCGATGGGGAAATCGTAAACATCGAGGATGACATTGCCGTTATCGGTGACCACCCCTTCGCGATAGACCGGATTACCGCCGAGTTTGACGAGTTCGCGCGCGACATAACTGCGCGCCATCGGAATCACTTCGACGGGCAATGGAAATACGCCGAGCGTCTCGACCAGTTTGCTTTCATCGGCGATGCAGACGAATTCGCGCGCGCAGGCCGCGACGATTTTCTCGCGCGTCAGCGCCGCGCCGCCGCCCTTGATCAATTCGAGACGATGATTGGATTCATCGGCGCCATCGACATAGACATCGAAAGTGCCGGTGGTATTGAGGTCGAGCACTTCGATGCCGTGCTTTTTGAGCCGCTGCGCCGAGGCCTCGGAGCTCGCCACCGCGCCGGCGAACTGGTCGCGCAAGGACGCGAGATGATCGATGAAATAATTCGCGGTCGAGCCGGTGCCGATACCGATTACGCTGTCCCTGTGCAAACGCGGCTCGATATATTCCACCGCCGCACGCGCCACGGCCTGTTTCAACTGATCCTGATTCGCTGCTGTCATCGCCGCTCGCTCCGCCTGAATTAGAAATGAACAAGAAAAAACGCAGTATATCGGACGCTGTTTGACGGTAGATACAAACGCGGGCGCAATGGCGGAGGCATCAAATAATAGGAGAGAGGCAGTCTCTCGTTTACACTGATGCGCTATCCCAACTCAATTCCGATATCGATCATGCTCCACGAATACGTGAAAAAGATTCTTTGCGCCCGCGTTTACGACGTTGCCATCGAAACACCGATCGACGAAGCCCGTCAGTTATCGAAACGGTTCGACAATCGCATTCTGCTCAAGCGCGAAGATCTGCAGCCGGTGTTCTCGTTCAAGCTGCGCGGCGCCTATAACAAGGTTGCGCAGCTGACCTCCGAACAGCTCGCGCGCGGCGTCATCTGCGCCTCGGCAGGAAATCACGCGCAGGGACTCGCGCTCGCCGCCGCAAAGCTCGGCATCAAGGCCACCATCGTGATGCCGAAAACCACGCCGCAAATCAAGGTCGACGCGGTGCGTTCGCGCGGTGCGAAAGTGGTACTGCACGGCGACACCTACGACGAAGCATCGGCGCACGCACAGCAACTCGTGCAGGAAAAGCAGCTCATCTATGTGCATCCGTTCGACGATCCAGATGTCATCGCGGGGCAGGGCACCGTCGGCATGGAAATTCTGCGGCAGCATCCGGGCCCGCTCGATGCGATTTTCGTCCCTGTCGGCGGCGGCGGTCTGTGCGCTGGCGTAGCTGCATTCGTGAAATATGTGCGGCCCGATATCAAGGTGTTCGCGGTGGAAGCCGACGATGCGGCGTGTCTGCAGGCGGCGATGAATGCCGGCAAGCGCGTCACCCTGCCGCATGTGGGATTGTTCGCCGACGGCGCTGCGGTTGCGATTATCGGCAAGGAAACCTTCAAGATACTGCGGCAAACCATCGATGGCGTGATCACCGTGACCACCGATGAAATCTGCGCGGCGATCAAGGACATCTTCGACGACACGCGCTCGATCGCCGAGCCCGCCGGCGCCCTGGCACTGGCCGGTCTCAAAAAATATATCGAGACGCAGAACGTCAAAAATCAGACCCTGCTCGCGATCGATAGCGGCGCGAACACGAATTTCGACCGCCTGCGTTACATTTCCGAGCGCACTGAAATCGGCGAACAGCGCGAAGCCATTCTCACGGTGACGATTCCGGAGAAACCCGGTGCGTTCAAAACGTTTTGCAGCGCGCTCGGCAAACGTAATATCACCGAGTTCAATTACCGCTTTGCCGACAAGCAGTCGGCCCAGATTTTTGTCGGAGTGCAGGTGGCGGCGGGCGGCGGCGATCGCCAGGAGCTGGTTGAGGATTTGCACAAGAAAGATTACGCCGTGCTCGATCTGACCGAAAACGAGATGGCCAAATTGCACATCCGCCATATGGTTGGCGGTCATGCGCCCGCGTGTGTCGATAACGAAGTGTTGTATCGCTTCGAGTTTCCGGAGCGGCCCGGCGCGCTGTTGAATTTTCTCACGCAGCTCGGCGCGCGCTGGAACATTTCGATGTTTCACTACCGCAATCACGGTGCGGCGTACGGGCGCGTGCTGGTGGGCATACAGGTGCCGGGCAGTGAACACAAGGCGCTGCAGCAATTCCTGCGCGGCCTCGGTTATCCGTTTCAGTGCGAAACCGATAATCCCGCCTATCAGCTCTTTCTCGGGCAGCGTACCTGAGTATTTGCGAGCGTACGTATGTGCGGAAACGGGAAGAATTGTGATCGCGTTTGCAGGCGCAGCGGCGCTGGCTCGCAGTTCCAGAAAATGGTCGATTTATCTCCTAGCGGACGGGTTACGCACTGACTACTCTCAAGCACATCCGATAACCATCGCCGAATTATCAAGAACGGCGCTGTTAAAGACCTTGAGGTTACCCGAGATGTACGCCAAGCCCGATACCGTTACCGTCACCTGCATGCTGTTCGCACTCGGCACATTACTGACCGCGACATTGAATGCGATGATCGGTTAACCGAAGCGCTTCTTTATTATTCTGCGCACACGAATCCATTCGCACTCGGTGACAATACCCGCCAGCTGCACATCCCATTCCTCGTGCGGCAATTGCGCGACCTCCTGGCAGGCGTAGGCGAGCCCGATTAAACGCGGACCCGGCAACCGCCCCGCACCCTGCAGGACTGCAAGCGTGCGATCGTAAAAACCACCGCCCATTCCCAAACGTCCGCCCTGTCGGTCGAAACCCACCAGCGGCATACAGATCACATCGATTTTTCTCAATGGCACTGCGCTGCCGATCGGCTCGGGAATATTGAAGCGATTGCGTCGCAGCGGATTGCCCGGCCGATAGCGGACGAACTCCAGCCGCTTTTGACGCAGACGCGGCAATAGCAGGCACTTACCTTCGGTACAAGCCGCTTTAATCAAAGGATCGGGATTGATCTCGCCGTCGCCGGCAAGATAAACCGCCAGCGTGCGGGCGCGCCGATACCAGCGCTGACGCCTGATCAGGCGCGCCATGCGCTGCGCTGCGCCCTGCTGCTTCCAATGCGGCAAGGATTTGCGGCGTGCGCGCAGGACGCGTCGCAATTCGCGTTTTTCGGATCGGGTGTCGCCGGCTTGGGAGAGAGACACGGTAGAGAATTAGGAGCCCCGAGATACCGCTGGCGGCTTGGCCCTTGAACCCAGAGGTTCAAGGTGGCGGTTTCTGTGATGTTTCAGGCTTTCCGTCGGGCGGACATGCACACCAACACCAACGAGAAACCCCCAGTTTGTTACAGCATCGGCTCAGGGGTCTTGACCACCTGGCGTATACCTCAGGAAGTTGGATTATAGACGCGGGCTTTTGCGAATTTCCATGCCGGGAAGCGCGTATCAGCCGATTTCCAGCTGGCGAAAACGCTGTAGCGCGTCATCGATTTTGTCGCCCAGTTTTTTCACCTGCTCAAGCCCGGCACCCGACGTTTCGTTAGCCTGCGCGCCCTTATTGAGCAATTCGTACGTGGTGTTCAGCGCCACCATCACGGCGATGCGTTCGAGCCCGATGACCTTGCCCGAATCGCGCACGCTGCGCATCTGCTTGTCGAGCTGACGCGCGGCTTCGATGAGCGCGCGCTCCTGATCGGGCGGACAGGCGACCTGGTAATCCTTATCGAGAATATTGACCGTAACCGTATTCGCGCTCATGCCGCTTTCTCACCCACGACTGTTCCAGCCACTCACGATTGTTCCAAAGCCTTGAGGCGAACGATCATCGCTTCGACTTTGCTGCGCGCGACCTCGGTTTTCTGGATCAATTGCTCGCGCTCGCTCTGCCAATCATGCGCGGCGTTTTTCAGCAGGCGGTTTTCGCGATCCAGCTGCTCACACAGCTGAATGAGATCACCGACCTTGCGTTCGAGAAGCTTGAATTGTTGCGATTCCATAACGATTCAACAGGCGAGAGCAAATTGCTTCTTACTATAGATGCCGCCTCCACACGGGTCAACGCGACAAAAGCGACGTGATTTCAACAATATGCCGCGCCTTCAGGAAGTTTTTGTCGATCTGCTCGCGTCGCGTTTTATGAAAAACGGCGCTACCATGACCGCCTCCCCTCGACATGCAGCACCGTTCATCATGGAAAACTCTGACCCGCTCGACTTCGACGAACTCAGCGATCTGCTGCAAAATCTCGGCGCTCTCATCGGTGCCGCCGAACTGCATGGCCTGCTCGTCGGCCAACTGGCAACCGGCAAACGGCTGAGCCGCAGCGAATGGTTGCGCGACACCAACGAGCACGCCGATTTAAGCCAGAGTCCCGATGAAGTCGCGGGCGATCGTCTCTACGATTTTTATCGGCAGACGCTGAAAGCATTGCAAAGCGGCGAACTCGATTTCCAATTGTTGCTGCCCGAGGACGATGACTCACTGAGCGAGCGCGTTGAAAATCTCGGTACCTGGTGCCAGGGTTTTCTGACCGGTTTCGGCCTGGCCGGCAGCTCGTTGAAAATCGATGAAGAACTCGCCGAAGGTTTGCGCGATTTATCGGCCATCGCCCAGGTGGGCGCCGATGAAGAAGAGGCCGCGCTCGAAAGCAGCGAAAGCGATTTCTTTTCGATCTGCGAATACGTGCGTCTGCTCGCCGTCGAAATTTTCTGGAATCACAACGGCGACGTTCCTTCATCTCGACAAACGGCATCGCGAAAAACCGAAACCGACAATAAAGCAGCATCGCCCGCCGATTTATTCAAACGCAACAAATTGCATTGATGATTGATGTAAGAAGTATCCTATGACCGCGAAAATCAGCAATCAGGAATTTGCCCGCCGCCGCCGCGATTTAATGGCGCAGATGGAACCCGACAGCATCGCCATCGTGCCCGCGGCGGTCGAAAAAATTCGCAACCGCGATGTCGAATTTCCGTTTCGTCAGGACAGCGATTTTTATTATCTGACCGGATTCCCCGAGCCCGATGCGGTGCTGGTGTTGCTGCCGGGGCGCGAACACGGCGAAGTCGTTGTGTTCTGCCGCGAGCGCGATCCAACCATGGAATTATGGAACGGCTATCGCGCCGGACCCGAAGGCGTATGCGCGAAATACGGCGCCGACGATGCCTTTCCGATCAACGATATGGATGATATTTTGCCGGGCCTCATCGAGGGTCGCGAGCGCGTCTATTACGCGATGGGCCGCAACGACGAATTCGATCGCCGCGTGATGCAATGGGTGAATGTGATTCGCTCGAAAGTGCGCGCAGGCGCGCATCCTCCCGGCGAATTTCTCGTGCTCGATCATCTGCTGCACGATTTGCGTTTATTCAAAAGCGCTGCCGAATTACGCATAATGAAAGCAGCCGGACAAATTTCCGCGCGCGCACACTGCCGCGCGATGACATTTTGCCAGCCGGGCATGTACGAATATCAGCTCGAAGCAGAAATTCTGCACGAATTCGGTCGCAGCGGTTCGCGTTCGCCCGCGTACGGTTCGATTGTCGGCGCCGGAGCGAACGGCTGCATTCTGCATTACCGCGAAAACGATGCAGTGATTCGCGACGGCGATCTCGTACTCATCGATGCAGGCTGCGAACTCGAACATTACGCTTCCGATATCACGCGCACCTTTCCGGCAAACGGAAAATTCAGCAAAGAACAGCAGGCACTTTACGAAATTACACTCGATGCGCAATTCGCTGCGATCGCAACAATCAAACCCGGCGCACACTGGAATGAAGCGCACGATGCCGCGGTAAAAACCATCGCACAGGGCTTGAAGGATCTCGGTCTACTCGAAGGCGATTTGAAAGAAATTCTCGAAACCGAAAGCTATAAACGTTTTTACATGCACCGCACCGGTCACTGGCTCGGCATGGATGTGCATGATGTCGGCGATTACAAACTCGGCGGCGAGTGGCGCATTCTCGAACCGAATATGGTGATGACGGTCGAGCCCGGCATTTATGTTTCACCGAACGAAAGCAGCGTTGCGCGTAAATGGCGTGGCATCGGCATTCGTATCGAAGACGATGTAGTGGTGACGAAAAAAGGTTGTGAAGTGCTCACGGGCGATGTACCGAAAACCGTGAAAGACATCGAAAAATTGATGCGCTCGAAAGCTGCCTAGCGGCGCTGCCTAACTGGGTAAAACAGATGAATAATTTGCGCGAATATTATGATGTCATCATCGCCGGCGGCGGCATGGTCGGCATCAGTTTCGCGCTCGCGCTCAATCGCTTGAGCGACGGCAAATTGAATATTCTCATCGCCGAAAGTTTTTCGCTCCCCCAAAACTCGCAGACCCAACCGATTTATCGCCCGAGTTTCGATGCGCGCGCCACCGCGCTGTCATACGGCAGCCGCTGCATTTTCGAAAATTTGGGCGCGTGGTCGACGCTCGAACAACATGTCGCAGCGATTACGGATATTCACGTTTCCGAACGCCAGCGCTTCGGCAGTGTGCATTTAACCGCACAGGAACGCGGTTGGCCGGCCCTCGGTTACGTTGTCGAAAATATGTGGCTCGGCAGTGTGCTTTCGAATGAATTGCGCAAGCACCCGAGCATCACGCTGCTTTCGCCCGCCACGGTTATCGATGGCAAACCCGGCAGCGACTGTGCACGCGTGGTGATCGAACACAACGGCGAGCAAAAATCTTTCAACGCCAGTTTGCTCGCGATTGCCGATGGTGTGAACTCATCGCTGCGCACAAAATTAAATATCGGCGTGAACGAACACGATTACGAGCGCCAGGCCATCGTCGCCAATCTGTGTTGTTCGCAACCGCATCATGGTTTTGCGTACGAGCGTTTTACCGATTGGGGGCCGATGGCGCTGCTACCATTGGTAAGTTCAAGCGAGCCACGCATGGCGCTCGTGTGGACGATGAATCACGAACGCGCTGCGCAATTACTTGAAGCCAGCGATGCCGAATTTCTGCGCGTGTTACAGCAACGCTTCGGTAACCGCCAGGGATATTTCACGCGCATCGGCGAACGTCATGCGTACGATTTGAAACTGGTCACCGCTGAAGAACAGATTCGCCGGCAGATTGTTTTGATCGGTAATGCTGCGCACAGCTTGCATCCCGTGGCGGGGCAAGGATTCAATTTGGCACTGCGCGATGTGCAGCGTCTTGCGGAAATTATTTGCAGCGCTGCGCAAGGCTCCCCCTATGAAATAGGGGGAGTGCCCGAAGGGCGAGGGGGTCATGTTTTAATGGATGACCCCTCCGTCGCTTCGCGACACCTCCCCTATTACATAGGGGAGGCCAATGCGCGCATCGGCGAGTTAAATGTTTTGCAGCGCTATTTGCAAACTCAAAAAAACGATCAATGGAAAACGTTGCAATTTTCCGATCGCATCACCGCGCTATTCGAAAAGCCCGGTTTGATTGCAGGTTCGCGTCATCTCGGTTTGCTTGCGCTCGATTTAAATAGTGAATTGAAAAATCGTTTTGTCGATCAAACCGCCGGTTTTCATGCGGGCGCCCCGTTAGGGAATGGTTTCCAGCATACGGGAGGTTATTGAAAATGATTGCACAGCGTTTCGATATCGCCATTATCGGCGCGGGGCTCGCTGGCAGCGCACTCGCTGCAGCGCTCGGCGGCAGCTCCTGGCGTGTCGCACTCATCGAGGCACAACCGCTGTCGCTGCAATGGCCCGCGCCCGGTAACGGTATCGATGATTTCGATTTGCGGGTGAGCGCGCTCACCGCGGCATCGCAGCAATTTCTCGAACAGCTCGGCGCGTGGCGTCATATCGTCGCGCAGCGGGTTTCGCCGTATCGGCATATGCATGTATGGGATGGCGATGGTACCGGTGCGATTCATTTCGACGCCGTTGAAGTCAATCGCAGCGCGCTCGGTCATATCGTCGAAAATAATTTATTGCAGACCGCGCTGCTGCACAGCGTCAATGCGCATCGCAATGTACAAATTTACAGTGCGACGCCGGTTGAAAAATTTGCTCGCGATAGCGATGGCATCGATATCACACTGCAGGACGGCACTTCGCTGCACGCGACATTACTGATCGGTGCCGATGGCTCGAATTCGCGCGTGCGTGAATGGGCGCAATTTTCCATGCGTGAGTGGGACTACGGCCACACCGCCATTGTCGCGACGATTCAAACGGAACGCGCGCACGCGCAAACGGCGCGACAGATTTTCCGGCGCGAAGGTCCACTTGCCTTTCTTCCATTGCAAACCCTGAGCGGCGATGAACATTTTTCTTCGATTGTCTGGTCGACGCTGCCGGACGAAGCGCAATCGTTGATGGCGATGGACGATGCACAGTTCATGCAGGCTCTCGGGCGCGCCTTCGAATTCACGCTTGGCGAAATTAAAGCCACCAGCCGCCGCGTTGCGTTTCCGTTGCGCGCGCGCCATGTCAATGAATATGCCCAGACCAATATTGCATTGATCGGCGATGCGGCACACACGATTCACCCGCTCGCGGGCCAGGGTATCAATCTCGGTTTTCTCGATGCGCAGGCACTTGCTCGCGAATTGTTACGGGCGCAGCAACGCGGCCTCGGCGCCGCCGATAGCGATGTGCTCGCGCGCTATCAGCGCGAACGTAAAAGTGACAATGTTGCGACGCTCGCCGCGATGGAAGGGTTTAAACGTCTATTCGGTGCACAGGCCTTGCCTGTGCGTTTACTGCGCAATGTCGGGCTTAAATGGGCCGATCGTAGCGGCCCGCTGAAACGTCTGATGATTCGTCAGGCGATGGGCATCGCTTTATAAAAATGGCGAAATTATTTGTGAGGGCAGACACACAGGTCCGCCCCCACGCCCGTCCGCATCGGCTTGTAATTCCACGCCTCGACGGTAGAATGCCGAGCATTCCCCATTGATCAACGCCCGCGCCAGCGGCTTTTCGAGAATACCGCGATGAGCAATACGCCGAATGAATTGAAATATGCCAGCACGCACGAATGGGCGCGCCTCGAGGAAGACGGTAGCGTCACCGTCGGCATCACCGATCACGCACAGGATGCACTGGGCGATGTCGTGTTTGTCGAGTTACCCGAAGTGGGTACCGATTTGCTCGCGGGCCAGGAGGCCGGTGTCGTTGAATCGGTAAAGGCCGCCTCGGATGTCTACGCGCCGATTTCCGGCAAAGTCATTGCGGTTAACGCCGCATTGGAGGATGCGCCTGAAACGATCAACAGCGATCCGTATCACGCGGGCTGGTTCTACAAAATCGAACCGGCCGACAGCGCCGAACTCGACGACCTGCTCGGCGCTGAAGACTATCAAGAGCAGTGCGAAAACGAATAAGTTTCCATCCGGATTTTTAACAGGCGCGCTTGGTCGCGCCTTTATTTTTTAAAACGCCTTTCCCGTCAAACTCTCACTCAGGAGTGAACGCCGTGATCGAGTCGCTCCCCATTCTCGTATTGAATCCCAACGCCGAACGCCGCTTGCGCGCAGGCCATGTGTGGATTTACAGCAACGAAGTCGATACCAAAAAGTCGCCGCTGAAAAATTTCGGGAACGGTCAGCAAGTGCTCGTGCACGCAGCCAATGGCAAACCGCTCGGCATCGCGTACATCAATCCTCATACATTGATTTGCGCGCGCCTGATCAGCCGCGATCATCCGCTCGATAAATCATTACTCGTACATCGCATCAATATCGCGTTGTCACTGCGTGAGCGTGTTTTCGTAGAGCCCTACTATCGATTGATTTACGGCGACAGCGATGCGCTACCCGGTTTGGTCGTCGATCGCTTCGGCGATTATCTGGTCGTGCAGATCAATACCGCCGGCATGGAACGCGTGCGCGACGATATCGTCACTGCGCTGAGCCAAGTATTAAAACCGCACGGTATTCTGCTTAAAAACGATTCGCGCGTGCGTCAATCCGAAGGCTTAACCGAGTACGTCGAAGTCGCTTACGGTGAAGTACCCGAGCATGTCGAACTCATCGAAAACGGCTGTCGTTTTTTAGCGCCCGTGCATGCGGGACAAAAAACCGGCTGGTTTTACGATCATCGGCTCGCACGCGCGCGCCTCGCACCGTATGTGAAAGGTCGCCGCACGCTCGATGTGTTTTCGTATATCGGCGGCTGGGGTATGCAAGCCGCGATTAATGGCGCGAGTGAAGTCACCTTCGTCGACAGCTCCGCCATCGCGCTCGAAGCCGTGCAGCGCAATGCCGAATTGAATAATGTCAGCGCTATCGTAAAAACCATCGAAGGTTCGGCATTCGATGTGCTCAAGGATTTGCACGAGAAAGGCGAGAAGTTCGATACCATCATTCTCGATCCCCCCGCCTTCATTCCGCGCCGCAAGGATATTAAAGCCGGCGCCGAAGCGTATCGTCGTGTCAACGAACTTGCGATGCGTTTATTGAATCGCGACGGCTTTCTAATTTCCGGCTCGTGTTCATTGCATTTAACCGCTGCCGAACTCGTCGATATTTTGCGCGCGGCATCGCGCCATCTCGATCGACAACTCCAGGTGCTCGAACAGCATACGCAGGGCGCAGATCATCCGGTGCATCCGGCAATTCCGGAAACGCAGTATTTAAAGAGCGTGTTTTGCCGCGTACTTGCACCTTAAGCAACGTATTTCTAATTTAAAAATAAATACAGAAAAGTAGCGATGAACAATTTTGGCGAATTCGATTACATCGTCGTGGGCGGCGGCGCGGCGGGTTGCGTGCTCGCAAATCGTTTATCGACAGATCCGGACATCAAGGTATTGCTGCTTGAAGCGGGCAATGACGAAAAATGGATCTGGACGCGCATTCCCGCCGGTTATCTTTTCTGCATCAATAATCCGCGCACCGACTGGTGTTACAAAACCGAAAGCGAACCTGGCCTGAATGGCCGCTCGATTATTTATGCGCGCGGTAAGGGTTTAGGCGGCAGCACGCTCATCAACGGCATGATCTACATGCGCGGGCAGGCGCGCGATTACAATCAGTGGGCAGCGCTCACGGGCGACGGCAGCTGGAACTGGCAAAATGTATTGCCGGTTTTCAAGCGCAGCGAAGATCACTGGCGCGGCGGCGATGACAATCACGGTACCGGCGGCGAATGGCGCGTCGAACAACAGCGTTTGTCGTGGGATATTCTCGATAAATTCGCCGAAGCCGCGACGCAGGCGGGAATTCCGGCAACGGGTGATTTCAATCGCGGCAATAATTTCGGCGTCAATCAATTCGAAGTGAATCAAAAACGCGGATTGCGCTGGAGTGCGATGCGTGCATTTCTCGATCCCGCGCGTCATCGCCCCAATCTAAAAATTGTTGCGGGCGCGTTGTCCGATAAATTAATTATCGAAGGCAAGCGGGTTCTCGGCATCGAATTTCTTCTCGGCAATGAATTGTGCCGCGCGACGAGTCGTATCGAAACAGTATTGGCGGCGGGCTCGATCGGCTCGCCTGCTATTTTGCAGCGCTCGGGCATCGGCGACGCTGCACTTCTGCAAAACCTCGGCATCACCGTTACGCACGCACTGCCCGGCGTCGGCAATAATTTGCAGGACCATTTGCAATTGCGCAGCGTTTACAAGGTAAACGGCATTAAAACGCTGAACGCGCACGCGAACAGCCTGCTCGGCAAGGCGCTGATGGGGTTGCAATATATTTTGCAGAAGCGCGGCCCGCTGACAATGGCGCCCAGTCAGCTGGGTTTGTTCGCGCATTCGGACGAAAATATCGAAACACCCGATCTCGAATATCACGTGCAGCCTTTATCGCTGGATAAATTCGGCGACCCGCTGCACGCATTTCCCGCATTTACTGCAAGCGTTTGCGATCTGCGGCCGCTTTCGCGCGGCCACATACAAATTCGCGGCACCGATCCTGCGAGCGCACCAAAGATTGCACCCTGCTATCTCTCGCATGAGACCGATCGTCTCAAGGCAGCGAAAGCGTTGCGTTTGACGCGTCGCATTGTCGAGCAATCCGCACTTGCGCCGTACACACCCGAAGAATATTTACCCGGTAAAGAATTTACCACCGATGAACAATTGGCGTTCGCCGCAGGCAATGTCGGCACCACGATTTTTCATCCGGTCGGTACCTGCAAAATGGGACGGCGCGACGACCCGCACGCTGTGGTCGATGCCGAACTGAAATTGCTCGGTATGACCGGATTGCGTATTGTCGATGCGTCGATCATGCCGACGATCACGTCGGGTAACACCAGCTCGCCGACCATCATGATCGCCGAGCGCGGTGCGCAAATGATCATCGCCGATCGCCAGCAAAGCTGATCCCATGAAAAAAACCGAAGCAACAAAAAGCAATAAAGAAGCGAAGGAAAAACCGCCACGTCGCCTCGGCGTTGAAAGCGCTGAAAATCGTCACGCCCTGCTCGATGCTGCCGAACAGATCATGCGCGAAGAAGGTTATGCGGCTGTCACCTCGCGACGCGTCGCCAGTAAGGCGGGGCTCAAACCGCAGCTGGTGTACTACTACTTTCGCACCATGGATGATTTATTTTTAGCGTTGTTGCAGCGGCGTTCGGAACGCGGTTTTGCGCATTTGCAAACGCTGCTCGCCGCACCGCGGCCGCTGCATGCGCTGTGGCAATCGCTATGCGATCCCGCGCACAGCGTACTGAGCGCGGAATTCATGGCGCTCGCCAATCATCGCAAGATTATCGGCGATCAAATCGCAAGACAGGCCGAGCAATTGCGTGCGCTGCAGGGCGAACTGCTGACGCACGTGTTGCACGAGCGTGGCATCGATGCGAAGAAATATCCGCCGGCAATGATCGCGATGCTGATCGCGACGCTGTCGCAAATTGTCGTGCGCGAGCGTGCACTGGGAATCCGTGGCGGGCATGATGCGCTGATTAAATTAATCGAAGAGTTTCTGGATCGGCTCGAACCGAGAACGGCATAATTCCATAACAGAAATCCGAAACGAAAAATAATTCCGGGAATTCACCATGACAGATCGCAACACCGCCAGCGCCGCATCGGGCGACATTCTTCACGAATCGAAAATCACGCCCGTGCAGTGGGTGATTCTGCTGCTTTGCATGGTGGCGACCATGATCGAGGGTTTCGATATCGTCATCATCGCCTACACCTCGCCCGCCATCAGCCAGGATTGGGGAATTTCGCCGAAGGAACTGGGCGTCGTGCTGAGCGCCGGCGTATTGGGCATGACGCTGGGAGCCATGTTGCTGTCGTGGGTGGCCGACCGTTATGGCCGTTGCAACGTGGTGAGTTTGACGTTGTTGATCGCAGGACTAGCGACGGCGGCTGTGATTTACACGGATACGGTGACCGAGCTGGTTGTGTTGCGATTGATTGCGGGATTGTCGCTCGGTGTTTTAGTCGCCGCGTTACCCGCTCTGGCCGGCGAGTTCAGTCCGCGTCGTCACCGCACGCTGATCATTGCGATTTTGATCGCCGGCGGTTCGGCGGGTGCGGTGGTCGGCGGTTTCATCAGCGCGGCGCTGATCGCCGAGCACGGCTGGCAGAGTATTTTTCTTTACGCCGGCGTGCTGACCGTCATACTCGCAGCGCTCGTCAAGCTGCTGATTCCCGAATCCATCGCATTCACGATCAAGCGCAAACCTGAAGGTGCACTGGAAAAAATAAACCTTGCACTGATACGCATCGGCCAGGCGCCCATCGCGCAACTGCCATCGATTCCGGTTGCCGAAAGTCAGGAATCAGCCACGGTGGTATCGCTGCTGACGGCGAAACGTCGCGCCACGACGCTGCTGTTATGGACAGCCTTCTTTTTCAGTTTCGTGGTGGTGTATTTCGTCAGCAGCTGGATACCGCAAATTCTGGTGAAGGCCGGCATTTCCCAGGCGCGAGCGATACAGAGTGCAGCCATTCTGCCGCTCGGCTCGATCGTCGGCACCGTATTGATCGGCGCACTGGCGAAATGGTGGGCGCTGGGCCGAATCATAGCGGTCGGTCTCGTGCTCGGCGCGCTGGGCATTTTCTCATTCAGCGGTTTTCTGCAGGATCTGGCGACAATGTCGATTGCCGTCATCTGGACGCTGCTGTTTCTGATCGGCATTTCGCTGATGGGCGCGTTTTCGAATCTCTACGCGCTGTCGCTGGCGGTATATCCGGTGCAAATACGCAGCACCGGACTGGGCTGGTCCGCCGGGCTCGGTCGCGCCGGCGCCGTTATCAGTCCCGCTATCGCGGGCGTGATGATGGGCATGGGTGTTCCGACGCCGATATTATTTTTATGCTTCGCGATACCCGCATTCGTAGCGGCGCTTTGCGTCAGTTTCATTCATATGCGCGAGTTGCCATAGCGCGTGTTGCCGAACTAGCAGCGTGTCGGTGAAGTAGCGGCGTGTTTGTGCATGCGGCCGCGACAAAGACCGGCCGCCATGCATTTATCGTTTAGTGACTGTCCGTTTTATTTTTCAACGATTCGCGCTGCGCAAACCACGCCACCGCATCGCGAATGGTTTGCGCAATCGGCCGCGGATTCCAGTGCAATTCCCTGCGCGCCTTACTGTTATCCATCTGCTTGAAAACATTGCCGAGATAGACCGCGTCGGTGCTGACGATGTAATCCTTTCTGCCGAGCAGTTTGCTGATCGTTTCCGAAATCAGCGCGACGGTGTAGGCCACCCAGTGTGGAATGACTTTCGGCGGCGGATTGCCGCGCTCCTTCGTCGCCAGCGTGTAGAAATCACGATTGCTGATGTATTCATTGGCGATGATGTAACGCTCGCCGCGGCGTCCGTACTGTTCGGCGAGCACCGCCGCTTCAGCCGCATCGCGAATATCGACCGTCGGTGCGCCCGCGTCGACGGTGAATTTCATCTTGCCGCAGGCGGTATTCCATAGCGCACCGTTGTGCGGTGTCGGCTGATAATCTTCGGGGCCGTAGGTATTCGCAATGCACAGCGCAACACCCGGCAGATTTTTCTCGCGGCAATATTTCAGAAATACATTTTCCGCTTCGAGGCGTGCACGAATATACGGCGGCGCCTTGTCCAGCCAGTTGAAAGGAATATCTTCGGTCACCGGACCGTTCGGATTGAGGCCGAGCGTGCCCATCGTGCTGGTAAAGATAAAACGCTGGATACCGCATTCGAGCGCTGCGTCCATCGCGTTGACGAGACCTTCGACATTGTTGCGATAAATCGGCGTGACATCACTCAGCCAGAAACGCGCATCAACGACGCTGTAAAACACGCTGCCGCAACCTTCCATCGCCTTGCGCAGCGATACGGCATCGAGCACATCGCCGTGAAAAATTTCCACCGGCAGATTCGCGAACGCTTCGGTTCTGCTCGATTTGCGCACCAGCACCCGCACCCTGCGCCCGCGATTGACCAGCGCGCGCACGGTATGACTGCCGACGAAACCGCTCGCGCCGGCAACGAGCACGGGTTTTTCCAGTAAATCCTGATAGATATTTGTCACAGCAGGGCCTTATGTCATCGAAAAAATCGTCGGTTGTGGAATCGTTGTGCACGCATCGCCAACGGGACAACGCTGCGGTTGCGCATGATACGAAATGACAGCGTTCAAGTTTCTGAAGATTTGTTTAGATTGGCTTTGCCGGCCTGAAACGCTGCTAAGATAGTGCTCAGCATTAACGCTTTGCAACGCCATAATCCAATAAATACGCGAGGAAATTTCATGGCCGCCGCTATTCAGGCTTCCGCTTTGGCAGATCGTTACGGACCGTGGGCTGTTATCGCGGGCGCGTCCGAAGGCACCGGGCGCGCCTTCGCAAAACAGCTCGCCGCGGCCGGCATTCGGTGTGTACTGATCGCACGCCGCGAACAGCCATTGCGCGAACTGGCTGAGGAAATTCACCGCGAATTCCGCATCGAATGCGTTACCGCCCCGATCGATTTATCGGCACCCGATGCCTGCGAGCGCGTGAAGGCAGCGGTCGGCGATCGCGAAATCGGTCTGTATATCGCCAATGCGGGCGCCGATCCCAACGGCGCGCGCTTTCTCGACCGCGATATCGGCACCTGGCTCGATCTCGTCAATCGCAACGTCGTCAACACCCTGCGCTGCTGCCACCATTTCGGCGGCCTGATGCGCGCGCGCAGGCGCGGCGGCATCCTGCTGGTCGGCTCGGGCAGCTGTTACGGCGGCGGTAGTTTCATGGCCACGTATTCGGCGAGCAAGGCGTTCGATTTATGTTTCGCCGAATCGCTATGGGCCGAATTGCGGCCGCATCATGTCGATGTGCTTTTCTTCGCACTCGGCACCACCGACACACCGGCGCTGCGCGCACTGCTCGCGGAAAAAGGTTTACCCGCGCCTGTGGGGCTCGCCTCGCCCGATGACGTCGCCAGAATCGGCCTCGAACGCCTGCCGCACGGCCCCGTGCACAACTGGGGGCAGGCGGATGACGAAGCCGGCTTTGCACCTAACGCTCCGGCTGTGCGGCGCGCGCGTATCTTGATGATCGACCAGTCGAGCAAACGAATTTTTGGTGAAGATTAATAGCGGCAATTAATTCCACTCCGCTGAAAGGAAAATTCCAATGAATGATTTCAACTCACTCCAGGCCGTCGCCGATCGCCAGGCCATCACTGATCTGATTTATCGCTACTGCCGTGCCATGGATCGCATCGACCACGAACTCGGCTATTCAATCTGGCATGATGATGGTGTCGCCGATTACGGCTCGCATTATCAAGGCAGCGGTCGCGGATTCATCGATCAGGTCTGCGCACAACATGCGCAATTGCTATGTCACTCGCATCAGATGACCAACATCATTATCGAACTCGATGGCGATCGCGCCAGCAGCGAATCGTATGTCACGGCATATTTACGTATCGAGCGCGGCGGGCAACTCAAACAGATGACCGTATTGAGCCGCTACGTCGACACCTGGTCGCGCCGCGATGGCCGCTGGGGCATCGATAACCGTATCGCGATTCGCGATTTCGACGAAATTCGCGATGTAACGCCAATGAGCCCCGCTCTCGAAGGCAGCCGCGATCGCAACGACCCTTCGTATGCGATATTGCATGGTGCATGACCTGGTCACTCCCGCGCAGGCGGGAGTCCATTTATCAGCGTGTTATTGATTCCCGTCTACACGGGAATGACCATAAAGAAAAATGGTTTTATCTGTGAGATTCGCGTCATGAAAACTGCAAATAACTTCATCGAACAATACGGCCCTGCTGCGCTGGTGACAGGTGCATCCTCGGGTATCGGTAAATCGTTTGCAGAATCGCTCGCCGCGCAGGGTTTCGATTTGATACTCGTTGCGCGCCGGGTGCAACGGCTCGATGAACTGGCTGCGCAATTACACAAACAGCACAACGTCGACGTGAAAGTTTTGCAAATCGATCTCGCCGAGGTGAACGCTGCGCAGCGTGTTCTCGATGTGACTGCCGAGATGGATATTGGTCTCGTTATCAACAACGCGGGGTTTGGTTTCAAAGGTGCTTACGCGGATATCGACGCAAAATTCATGAGTGAAATGCTCATGGTCAACTGCCACACGCCGATGCAGCTCGCGCGTGGATTTGTACCGCGACTGCAACGACGCAAGCGCGGTGGCCTGATTTTTACCAGTTCGGTCGAGGGCCTGATCGGCTGCCCTTATTCGAGTGCATATGCGGCAACGAAAGCACTCGTCAGAAGCCTCGGCGAAGGTTTGTGGGCCGAACTGCGAGCCGACGGCATCGACGTACTCACGCTCTGCCCCGGTGCCACCGATACCGAAGCGCCGCGCCTGCAAGGCATCGATCCCGCCACGCTGCAAAACGTGATGTCGCCCGACGATGTCGCAAAACTCGCGCTCGAAAATATTCAAAACGGCCCGACGTATATACCGAGTGCACACTATCGTGCGAGCTTCGATTATTTGTTATCGATGCCGCGCCGCGATGCATTATTGGCAATGGCGAAGAGCATGAAGAAATAGATTGAAAACGCCGCGCTAAAATCATCCTATTATTTAGCCTCACCTCTTGAGGAAAGCGACATGATAGGACCTGACTTTCTTCTCGGCGAAACCGCCGACATGATTCGCGAAACCACGACGCGCTTCGCTGCCGGAAAAATCGCGCCGCTCGCCAGTAAGATCGATGACGATGACTGGTTTGCGCGCGAACTATGGCCGCAGATGGGCGCACTCGGCCTACACGGCATCACTGTCGAGGAAGCCTGGGGCGGGCTCGGGCTCGGCTATCTCGAACACGTCATCGCGCAGGAGGAAATCGCGCGCGCTTCGGCGTCGGTGGGTTTGAGTTATGGCGCGCATTCGAATCTGTGCGTGAATCAGATTCGTCGCTGGGGCAGCGACGAGCAAAGGAAAAAATATCTGCCAAAATTAATTAGCGGCGAACATGTCGGCAGTCTCGCGATGAGCGAAGCCAGCGCGGGTTCGGATGTGGTCGCAATGCAATTGAAGGCGAAAAGGAAAAACGATCGCTTTATTTTGAACGGCACCAAATACTGGATCACCAACGCGCCCTTCGCCGATGTGCTCGTCGTCTACGCAAAAACCGACCCTGCTGCAGGCGCAAAAGGAATCTCCGCATTTCTCATCGAAAAAAATTTCAGCGGCTTTTCGATCGGGCAAAAAATAAAAAAACTCGGTATGCGCGGTTCACCCACCGCGGAATTGATTTTCGATAATTGCGAAGTGCCTGAAGAAAATGTGATGGGACCACTCAACGGCGGCGTCACGGTATTGATGTCGGGACTCGATTACGAACGCGTCGTACTCGCGGGCATTCAGCTCGGCATCATGCAGGCCTGTCTCGATGTCGTGCTGCCGTATCTGCGCGAACGTGAGCAGTTCGGTCACGCCATCGGCAGTTTTCAATTGATGCAGGCCAAGATCGCCGATATGTATGTCGCGCTCAATTCCGCGCGCGCGTATGTCTATGCGATTGCACGCGCCTGCGATGCCGGAAAAACCACACGCGCCGATGCGGCGGGAGCGATTCTGCTCGCGAGCGAAAATGCGGTGAGAGTCGCGCTCGAAGCCGTGCAGGCGCTGGGAGGCGCCGGCTATACGAAAGACTGGCCGGTCGAACGCTTTCTGCGCGACGCGAAATTGCTCGATATCGGCGCCGGCACCAACGAAATTCGGCGCATGCTGATCGGACGGGAACTGGTGGGTAATCTGCCGTAGGGGCAGACCTGTGTGTCTGCCCCTTTTTCCGCATTATTTTTCTTTCGCATTATTTTTCAACGCAACGAATATTCGACAGGGCGAACACATAGGTTCGCCCCTACGGGTTACAACCACCCCCGCTCCGAAAACGAAACGCACTCGCGATCGCCGACAACCACATGATCGATTAAGCGAATATCGACGAGCGCGAGCGCATCGCGCAGACGTTCGGTGATTCTGTGATCGGATTGACTGGGCTCCGCAACGCCGGATGGATGATTATGCGCAACGATGACCGCAGCGGCGTGATGATGCAGGCAGCGGCGGACGACCTCGCGCGGGTACACGGCGGCACCGTCGATGGTGCCGTAGAACATCGGCTCGAACGCGAGCACCCGATGACGGTTGTCGAGAAACAGGACGGCAAAAATTTCGCGGGCTTCGTTACGCAATTGCGTTTGCAGATACTGACGTGTCAATGCAGGGCTGGTGAGCACATCGCTGTGCTGCAGGGTTTCATACAAGTGCCGTCGCGCCATTTCGAGCACAGCCTGCAGCTGCGTAAATTTCGCCTGACCCAATCCATGCGCCGCGCAGAATTCCCTGGCACTGGCATTGAGCAGCGCGCGCAGGCTGCCGAAGCGATCGAGCAATTCGCGCGCGAGATCGACCGCGCTTTTGCCCGCAACGCCGGTGCGCAGAAAGATGGCGAGCAATTCGGCATCGGATAAGGCGGCGGCGCCGCGTTCGAGAAGTTTTTCGCGCGGTCGTTCGGCCGCAGGCCAATCGGTGATTGCCATCACACTCTCCCTGTGTAAAAAAGATATCGATCAAATCGGGCAAGCATCGGATCGCCGCCAATGCTTGCCACGCACGGTTTTGTGCCGCAGACGCTCCGGGTCGCAGCGGTTTAATGCTATCTTAAGTTTGCCTGTTTACCCAACCGCTTCCGATCCATCGCTCGCAATCGACGACATGACGCAAGGCTCAAGATGGCGCTGACCAATCGACAAATTCTGCTCGGCATCACCGGCGGCATCGCCGCGTATAAATCCGCCGAACTCGTGCGCCGTTTGCGCGATCGCGGTGCCGATGTGCGCGTGGTCATGACGAAGGCGGCGCAGGAATTCATCACGCCGCTGACCTTGCAGGCGCTGTCGGGCAATCCCGTGCATACCGATCTGCTCGATCCCGCCGCCGAAGCCGCGATGGGCCATATCGAACTGGCGCGCTGGGCGGATCTCGTGCTGATCGCACCCGCCAGCGCGGATTTTCTGGCACGCCTCGCGCAGGGCCGCGCCGATGACTTGCTCACCACGCTCTGTCTCGCCACGCCCGTGCGCATCGCCGTGGCGCCTGCGATGAATCAGGGCATGTGGCGCGACGCGGCGACGCAGGACAATATCGCCCTGCTGCGCAAACACGATCGTCTGATCTGGGGACCGGCCGAAGGCGAACAGGCCTGCGGCGATGTCGGACCGGGACGCATGCTCGAACCCGATGCCATCGCCGGGCTGGCGACGAACGCATTTGCAACGCGCCTGCTCGAAGGCAAACGCGTGCTGATCACCGCTGGTCCGACGCGCGAGGCGATCGACCCGGTGCGCTTCATCAGCAATCACAGCTCGGGAAAAATGGGATTCGCGCTGGCGCAGGCGGCCATCGATGCGGGCGCAAAGGTGACACTGATCGCCGGACCCGTCGCGCTCGCCACGCCCGAACATGTAAAACGTGTCGATGTGGAAAGCGCGCAACACATGTTCGATGCCGTGCATGAACATATAAATGATTGCGATATTTTTATCGCGGCGGCGGCGGTGGCGGATTACCGCGCCGAACATATCGTCGACACGAAGATTAAAAAGCAGAACGATACAATGACGCTCACGCTCGTGCGCAATCCCGATATCGTGGCGAGCGTCGCGCAGTTGCGACCGAAGCCGTTTACCGTGGGTTTCGCTGCCGAAACACAGCGGGTCAAGGAGTACGCGCGCGACAAGCTCGAACGCAAAAACCTCGACATGATCATTGCCAACGATGTCGCCGCGCCGGGCATCGGGTTCAACAGTGAAAACAATGCGGTCAGTGTGCTCTGGCGCGATGGCGAACTCGACATCGGCGAGCGCTCGAAAGCACAGATTGCCCGCGAAATCATCGGTCTTATCGAACGCAACATACATTTGCAGATTGCCTGATTTTTTTGGTTCACATCAAAAGCTGGGATGAGTGAAAACGACGATGGCAAAAAAAAATAGCGCCGGACAACCGGCCGCGGATGCGCAAAACAATCTGACCATGCTGGTGGTGCGCGGCACAGCGATCGGCCTGATCGCCGTCATCGCCTGTTTCGTTTATCTGATCGCCTATGAAATTCCGACCCGCAACGCAAAGGTGCTGGAACAGCTCACGCAGGAACTTGCGCTCGATCAGACCGGGATTGTCGACAGTTGGGTGCAGCAGACGCAATCGCGCCTGCAGAGTATCGCCCGCGATCCCGATTTGATCGCGCATTTTTCAAATGCTGCAGACACCCCCCCGGCAGCATCGACATGGCAGCTGGCTTTTCCCGAAGCGACTCACCTGCGCCTGATAAGACTCGGCCCGCTCGGCATCGCCAGTCTCAACAATAATCAGGCGGGCCTGCGCAACAATATCGAAGCCGATATGCTGCGCCGCGTATCGGATGGTTCCGATGCTCAACCCGAGGCTTATCAGCTCGATCAGAAATGGGTGATTTCATTCGTGCAAGCGGTTGCCGCGCCCAATGAAAAATATGCGGCGGGCGCGATTCTGCTGACGATATCTGCAAGCCATATCGAACAATTGCTCGCCAACACAATCGGACCGCGCGGCGGCGCCAGCGTGCAGCAAAAAACCGGCGGCAAATCGGTGGATTTCGCGCGTGCAGGCAACAGCGACGTCGCTGAATTGGCGCAGACGCAAGCGAGCAGCGTTAAAGCCTGGCAGGTGCAAGTGACGCCGGCCTCCGCATGGGTTTCGCAGTTACAGCAAACCCTATTGCAACCGCTGATACTGTTGGGAATTAGCGCGATAGGCATTCTGATCGGCGCATTCCTCTGCATCGGCGCCTTCCGCCGCGCCCTCGATCGCAGCCTGCAGGCATTGCTCGGCAATCATGCGCCGGAATTGCCGGGCTTCGCCGAAGTGCGCCAGCAATTGCAAAGCCGTTTAGCCACCGTTGCCGCCAAAGAAGCGGCTGCAGAAAATAAAGCCACGAAAAATGCCGAGAAAATTGCGCCAGCACCCGCCGAACAGATCGTCGA
Organism: uncultured Verrucomicrobiaceae bacterium; assembly: GCA_964631955.1. Classification (GTDB taxonomy): domain Bacteria; phylum Pseudomonadota; class Gammaproteobacteria; order Pseudomonadales; family CAMLJR01; genus CAMLJR01. The sequence continues at coordinate 309,713 of CAZWBA010000002.1, forward strand.
GGAATTAGGCGATCTGCCGGTGCAGATGCCCGAGACGATTTTCCGCGCTTACGATATTCGCGGCATCGCGTCGCATCAGCTGACCGATGACATCGTTTATCACATCGGTCTGGCCATCGGCAGCGAAGCGGTCGATCGTGGTCAGCAGGAAATCATCGTCGCACGCGATGGCCGCGGCAGCAGCGAAGCGATTTCCTCCGCATTGATACGCGGCCTGCAGGACAGCGGCCGCGATGTGCTCGATATCGGTCTGGTGCCGACGCCGCTCATGTATTTCGCCACGCATCAGCTCGGCGTGCACAGCGGCGTGATGGTGACGGGCAGTCACAACACCGCCGAATATAACGGGCTGAAAATCGTCATCGGCGGAAAAACGTTATCGGGCCGCGCGATCGAAAGCCTGCGTCAGCGCATTCAGGACCGTCACTTCAGCAAGGGCAAGGGCGGTTATCGCAGCGAGCGTATCAACGAGCGTTACATCGATTACATCATGAATGATGTCGCGATTGCGCAGCCGCTCAAAGTGGTCATCGACGCCGCCAACGGTGTCACCGGAATTATCGCGCCGCAATTATTCGAACAGCTCGGTTGCGAAGTGATTCCACTGTATTGCGATATCGATCCGCAGTTTCCGCATCACGATCCCGACCCCACGATTGCGAAGAATCTGCGCGATCTCGTGCAGCTTGTGCGCGAGAGCAGCGCCGATCTCGGCATTGCTTTCGATGGCGATGGCGATCGCGTCGCCGTCGTCACCGCGAGCGGAGAAATCATCGCAGCCGACCGTCTGCTGATGGTGCTCGCGCAGGATGTGGTCGCGCGCAATCCAGGCGCCGATGTGCTGTTCGATGTGAAATGCACGCGCAGCCTCAATAATGTGATCAGCAGTTTCGGCGGCCGCCCGATCATGTGGAAGAGCGGCCATTCATTCATGAAAGAAAAAATGGCGGAAACCGGCGCGCTGATAGGCGGCGAATTCAGCGGCCACATTTTCTTCAATGAGCGCTGGTTCGGTTTCGATGACGGCATGTATGCAGCGGCGCGGCTGATCGAAATTTTAAGCACCACCGATCCCAATCTCGATTCGCATTTAAACGCCTTGCCAGGCACATTGAGCACGCCGGAACTGAAGATTGCCCTGAGCGAGCAGGCGAAATTCTCAGTCATGGAGCGGCTGGCGACGAGCGGCAAATTCGGCGATGGCAAAATCACGACGCTCGATGGCATTCGCGTCGATTTTCCCGACGGCTGGGGGCTGGTGCGCGCATCGAATACAACGCCCGCGCTGACGCTGCGTTTCGAGGCCGATAACGAAGCCGCGCTCGAACGAATCCAGACCTTATTCAGGGATCAGCTGCGCGCGGTTGATCCGCAGCTGCCGTTTGATTTTTAATGGGCGGCAGTTTTTAATGCTCGCCCTTTTGCCCTGAACCGGCAATTTGCATCGCGCAATCCGTGCGCATCCCATCGATCACGCAACCGACCATGAGAACCGCCATGTCACTCAATCGCGAGGCCGCCGCCAATATCGCCAGCGTTTTGACCGAAGCGCTGCCGTACATCCAGCGCTTCACCGGCAAGACCATCGTGGTGAAATTCGGCGGCAACGCCATGGTGGCCGACGACCTCACGGCGAGCTTTGCCCGCGATGTCGTGCTCATGAAACTGGTCGGCATGAATCCGGTCGTGGTGCACGGCGGCGGACCGCAGATCAATCAGCTGCTCGAAAAACTCAACATCAAATCCGAATTCAAGGGCGGCATGCGCGTCACCGACGAGGCGACGATGGATGTGGTCGAAATGGTGCTCGGCGGCAGCGTCAATAAAGCGCTGGTGACACTGCTCAACCGCAGCGGCGGCAAGGCCATCGGCCTGACAGGCAAGGACGGCGGTCTGATTCGCGCGCGCAAAATGCTGCTCGAACAAAAAACCGGCGATAAAACCGAGCTGCTCGATATCGGCCAGGTCGGTGAAGTGAAATCGATCGATACCGCCATTATCGATACGCTGGTGGCCAGCAATTTCATTCCCGTAATCGCGCCGATCGGTTTCGATGACAACGGCGCCTCGTACAACATCAATGCCGATCTCGTCGCCGGCAAGGTTGCCGAAGTATTGAAAGCCGAAAAATTGATGCTGCTGACGAACGTCGCGGGGCTGCAGGATAAAGCCGGCAAGGTGTTGACGGGTTTATCGACGCAGCAGGTCGACGGCCTGATCGAAGACGGTACGATTTACGGCGGCATGCTGCCGAAAATTCAGTGCGCACTCGATGCGGTGAAAGGTGGCGTAACCAGCGCACATATTATCGATGGCCGCGTACCGCACGCGGTTCTGCTTGAAATATTCACTGACGAAGGCGTGGGTACTCTCATCACAAACCGTCGAAACTAGGCTTGCCTATCGTCGGAATCGGGTACCGTCGCCGTAGCCAATGATCCTCGCGGTCACAGATTATTGTCATCGCGCCAGGACTGCCATTCGTCGAAATTAATTATTCACACCATTAATTATTCGTCACCAAAAGTTAGTATCCAAGTTGTTTGCTTCGGTTCAGAATCGGGCGTGCCTTTGCGCCCCATCGCTGTTGCAGCCATTCACGATGACAGCCCGTTGCATACGAATATAAAACTCTCTGACAGCTATAAAACGTTATGAGCAAAGACCCTTCGCGCCGCCAACAAATTCTGCAAGCGCTGGCCCATATGCTCGAAACCGGGCCGGGCGGCCGTATCACGACCGCAGGACTCGCTAAAACCGTCGGTGTATCCGAAGCAGCGCTGTATCGGCATTTTCCGAGCAAGGCAAAAATGTTCGAAAGTCTTATCGAATTTATCGAGGAGACAATTTTTGAACGTGTCACGTTAATTCAGCGCGAAGAACAAACGGCGATGGGCCGCTGCGAAAAAATTCTGGGCTTACTGCTCGCGTTTGCCGAGCGCAACCCCGGCATCAGCCGCATCCTTACCGGCGATGCGCTGACGGGTGAAACCGAACGCCTGCGCGTGCGCGTGCACCAGTTTTTTGAACGCCTCGAAACGCAGCTCAAACAGATATTGCGCGAAGCGGAGTTGCGCGAAGGCGTGCGCACGACGGTGACGGTATCCACGGCGGCGAATTTGCTGATGGCGGTTGCGGAAGGTCGTATCGGTCAATTCGTACGCAGCGATTTCAAACATCGCCCGACCGAATACTGGCAGGATCAATGGCCGGTGCTGATGGAAGGATTTTTCAAAGCCCCTGCACTGGCGCGCAGTTCGTTCTCGTAAAATCTTGTCGATTATTCTTTCTCGCCGCTCGAACTGCTGCGACGAAACTGCACGACATCCTGCAGTGTCTTGAAGCGCTCGATATCTTTTTGATACGACGCCGTGGTGATTTCCTTGTCTTTCGTGCGCTCGACAATCGATGCTTCGATGCCGGCGACTTCGACTTTCAGCATATCGATATTTTCCGTGATCGCTGCGGGTACCGTACCGCCGCGGCGCTCGATATCGGCAGCCTTGGCCTGTTCGCGCTCGACCTGCGCCTTTGCGGAACTGAGATTGGTGCGCAGGATGCTGAGACGGATATCGATTTCGCGCAAGGCGCGATCGCGCGCTGCAGCGATGTCGTCGACGCTGCTGTAGCGCAGCAGCAGGTTCTTGTCCCACTCCTGCAAGCGCTTCGCTTCGGCATCGGCGGCACGCTTGCGCTTGCCTTCTTCGCCGGTCAGCTGACGCGGCACGGTTTCGATGACGCGGCCATCGGGCGAAAGCACTTCATAGCCGTTCTTAACGAATTCGGGCGGCACGTGATCGTCGACCGCAATCACACCCTTGTCGGTGGTGTAACGATACATCTTGCCGGCCGCGGCATCGGCCGACGCTGCCAGCGTCAGCAGCACCAGGCCAATCAATCCGCCCCGCTGTTTAAGCACACCCGTCCCCTTGCCTGTCTTGGGAAAACGTTTCTGATAAAACGTCCCGAACGAAAATGACCCGGATAATAGTAGCGGATTCCGCTTCAAACACCGTACTGGCTGCGATATTGCTGCACGCGCGCGAACTGATCCGTGTCGCCGCGAGCCTGCAGATACTGCAGGATGTCATTCAGACCGATGATGCTGAAGACGGGAATGCCGTAATCGCGCTCGACCTCCTGAATCGCCGACAGTTCGCCGCGGCCACGCTCCTGCCGATTGAGACCGATGACGACACCGACAGGTTCAGCGCCGGCCGTGCGAATGATCTCCATCACTTCGCGAACCGCGGTGCCGGCGGTGATCACATCGTCAATGATCATGACGCGACCGGCCAGCTTTGCACCGACCAGCGTGCCTCCTTCGCCGTGATCTTTGGCTTCCTTGCGGTTATAGGCATAGGGCACGTCCAGGCTGAACTGATCGGCCATCGCGCATGAAGTGGCCGCCGCCAGCGGAATGCCTTTATAGGCCGGCCCGAACAGCACATCGAATGGCACCCCGCTCGCGCGCAATGTTTCCGCGTAACAGCGCGCCAGCTGCCAGAGCGCAGCACCCGAGCAAAACTTGCCCGCATTGAAAAAATAGGGACTGATGCGGCCGGACTTGAGAGTGAATTCGCCAAATGCCAGCGCCTGCTGTGCGAGTGCCAATTCGATGAAACGCTGTTGATAGGGTTGCATGGTCTGCGTACGCGTGATGGGCTGATCGGTAAAGAGCTTGTCGAAATAAAAACGTCGGCATTCTACTCCAGACATCCCTGCTGCTGCGTGCCGGTGATCGATTTAATCGCCGCGAAGTGTACGCAGAGTCCGCGTCCTCGGCTATCATTGCCACGTGGCATTTTCAGAGGCTCCTATGCGTATCATCAGCTTTTGCGCGGACTCTATTCGCACGGCAGCGAAGCGCGGTTTTTTCGATTGGGTGGTCGAGCAGGACGCCGATTTCATCTGCGTGCAAAATCTCGGCGCGCAGGAATATGACCTGCAGGAACCCGTGTTTTTCCCCGAAGGGTATAACGCGTATTTTTTCGATGCCGTCGAACCCAACAGCAATGGCGTAGCGATCTACACGCGCGAGATGCCCAAGGCGATCATGACCGGTCTGGGCTTTGCCGAATTCGATATGGAAGGCCGTTATATTCAGGCCGATTTCGGCCGCATCTCGGTGGGCTGCCTGCTGGTGCCGAGCGCCTATTCCAGCAATAAAGAGGCAAATGACAGCGCAGCGCAGGCGCGCAAAATGCGCTTCCTCGAACAATATCAGGCGCACCTGAACAAAGTGCGCAACAAGCGGCGCGAATTCTTCATCTGCGGCAACTGGAATATCGCGCACCGCGGAGAAGACATGCAGGATCCGCAGCGCAATCGCGGCATCTCCGGTTCGCTGGCGGAAGAGCAGCAGTGGATGGATGTGCTGTTCAGCGATCTCGGTTACGTCGATGCATTCCGCGAAATCAATTCCGATCCGGACGAGTTTACCTGGTGGCCGGATGGCGATCGCGACAACGACGGCTGGCGCACCGACTATCAGGTGGTGTCGGGTAGCTTGCGTTCAAAAATCGAGTACGGTGCGATTTACAAGAACCAGGTGTTTTCGAATCACGCCCCGCTCATCATGGATTACGACTACGAATTGTTTTCGTAAAAACCACCCCACCCCTGTGGGGCACCCCTCCAGAATGTATACGGCGCGTGAGGGCACGAATAATTCCCCTCCTCTGGAGGGGTGGCAGGCGCAGCCTGACGGGGTGGTGTCAGATTCTCAATCTTCCGCCAATGCACGCCGCTGCAACGCGTGCAGCTCGCTGATACCCGTGCGCGCCAGATCGAGCATCGCCTGCAGTTCAGTCGCGGAAAATGCCTTGCCCTCAGCAGTGCCCTGCACTTCGACAAACCCACCCGCCGATGTCATCACCACATTCATATCGGTTTCAGCAGTGGAGTCTTCGGCGTAATCCAGATCGAGCACCGGCACACCGTCGACGATGCCGACCGATACCGCTGCGACAAAATTCAGCAGGGGATCCGTTTTCAGTACGCCGCGTTTCTGCAGCGAGCGCAATGCATCGACCAGGGCCACGCACGCACCCGTGATTGAAGCGGTACGCGTGCCGCCGTCGGCCTGAATCACATCGCAATCGATCGTGATCGCAAATTCACCGAGCGCGGATAAATCCACGGCGGCCCGCAGCGAACGGCCGATCAGGCGCTGAATTTCGACCGTGCGTCCACCCTGCTTGCCTTTCGCCGCTTCGCGATCCATACGCGAACCCGTCGAGCGCGGCAGCATGCCGTATTCGGCCGTGATCCAGCCCTGCCCCTTGCCGCGCAGGAAACGCGGCACTTCATCGCTGACACTCGCGGTGCAAATCACTTTGGTGTCGCCAAACGCAATCAGCACCGAGCCTTCGGCGTGTTTGGTGTAGTGACGGGTGATGGAAATTTCGCGTAATTGAGGAGGGGTGCGGCCGCTGGGTCGATTCATGCGCAACTCATTCAGGAGGGGAAAGAAGCGCCACATTATACAGATGCACATCCGCGATTCCGGCTAAAATGCCGGCCACTCAAACGCGATCAGGAAGCCGCCCGCATGACTCACAGCATGACCGCCTTCGCGCGGCAATCCGCAACCTATCCATGGGGCACGCTCGTCTGGGAAATCCGCTCGGTCAATCATCGCTATCTCGAACCGAGTTTCAAATTGCCCGATGCCTTGCGCGGGCTGGAAGGCGAATTGCGCGAACGTTTGCGCGGCCGGCTGTCGCGCGGCAAGGTCGAATGCACCTTGCGCACGCAATTACTGCAGGAGCACGGCGCGGCGCTGGCGATCGACGACGAGCTGCTCGGTCAGTTACTGGCTTGCGCACAGCAGGTGCAAACCAGAATTCCGCAAGCCGCCGCATTGAATCCGCTCGATGTGCTGGCGTGGCCCGGCGTACTTAAAACCGAACAGCAGGACGAAGAGGCCATCGTCACGTCGGCGAATATTCTGTTCGACGCCACGCTCGCGCAACTGCTCGAACACCGCGCGCGCGAAGGCGGCGAACTGCGTCGCTATATCGAGACACAGCTCGAAGAAGTCGCCACCATTGTCGATACCGTACGCACGCAGATGCCGGCGATTGTGGATGCGCTGCGCCAGCGTCTGCGCGATCGACTCGCCGAATTGCGCGCCGACGTCGATAACGATCGCATCGAACAGGAAATGGTGATGCTCGCGCAGAAAAGCGATGTCGCCGAAGAGCTCGATCGCCTGCAGACGCATATCAAGGAAGTGCGCCGCGCGCTGCAGCAGAGCGAACCCTGCGGCCGCCGGCTAGACTTCCTCATGCAGGAATTCAACCGCGAGGCGAACACGCTGTCGTCGAAGTCGCAGGTCAGCGACACCACGCTCAATGCCGTGCGCCTGAAAGTGCTCATCGAACAGATGCGCGAACAGATCCAAAATATCGAGTAACATCTCAAGCGATCTCACCCAAAATCAGCCGCCCTACGAAACCCGCTAAATCAGCGGGTTTTTTGTTTCTCTTAGTTGCATTCCGTCTCACGCTGTCTCAATATTGATGTGTACCCCTGCATGTACCTCTATGCGCCAAGGGTACAAAATCAGGTGTACACCGGGGAGCGCCGTAGTGGGCCAGTTAAACGATATGCAAATTCGCGCCTGGATCAAAGCTGGCGAGCGCTTCGAAGGTCGCAGTGATGGCGATGGGCTCGTACTGTGTTGGCGCGAGAGTTACGCCGCCCCGATCTGGCGCTTCCGCTATCGCTTCACTGGCAAAGCGCGCGTAATGAATATCGGCAGCTACCGCGACCTCTCGCTGGCTGATGCTCGCAAGCTGGTGAAGGAGCTGCGCGCACGGGTTGCGCTCGGCCATGATGTGGCGGGCGAAAAGCAGGAACGCAAATCAGATGCGGCGGCCAAAATCGAAAATGAAAAGCGTGCTGCCACTGTCGAAAAGCTGGCCGATGAATATTTTGGCCGCATGATTCTTGGTCGCTGGAAGCACCCCAACATCGTGCGCAGCCGGATCGAGAAGGACATCAAGCCGAGCATCGGCAAATTGAAAGTCGAGGACGTTAAACCACTGCACGTCGACGCCATGCTGCAATCGATCGTGAAGCGCGGCGCGCCCACAGTTGCGAATGATGTACTGCGCTGGACGCGTCGAATGTTCGATTACGCTATCAAACGCCACATGATCGAAATTAACCCGGTATCGGCTTTCGATGTGTCGGATGCTGGCGGCAAAGAGGAATCGCGCTCGCGCGCATTATCCGAAGATGAATTGATTCAGTTTTTTGCTGCGATGCGTACAGCTCAAGGTTTCAGCCGGCAGAACGAACTCACAGTAAAATTGTTGCTGCTACTTGCGGTGCGCAAAATGGAATTGCTCGCTGCGCAGTGGTCAGAGTTCGATCTCGATGAAGGCATTTGGTATCTGCCAGGCGAACGCACCAAAACCGGTGCACCGATCGATATCCCACTCCCACCCGTCGCGATCGAGTGGCTTCGCGAATTGCACGAAATGGCCGCTAGCAGCCGTTGGGTATTGCCTGCGCGCAAGATGCAACACCGAATGATTCCCCACATCGCCGAGAGCACTATCAGCGTCGCGCTGGCGAAGATTAAACATGGACTGCCCCACTTCACCGTTCACGATTTCCGCCGCACTGCGCGCTCGCATTTAGCGGCTCTGGGTGTGCAGCCGCATGTCGCGGAGCGCTGCCTCAATCACAAGCTGAAAGGCGTCGAAGGCATTTACGATCGCCATGATTATTTTGGAGAGCGCAAAGCGGCTATGAATGCGTGGGCCGCATTATTAACTCGACTCGAATCGGGCGACGTCGACAAAGTTGTGCCAATCAGAAAAAGGCGCTGAGGTCGGCGAAAATTAAATTAATACGCGAGGACGAAACTGCGCTGAAAAAAATTTATTGTGACCGTTAATCCGCTCCCTTGTTAAACAGGCAATTCCTGAATTGCGCGAAGAGCGAGCAGCATAGGCAGTGACTTAATGGGTAACGAATTATTTTTAACGCGGGACGAGGTTCATCAGCTCACGGGTTACAAGATTTCTAAAAAGCAGATCGAGTGGTTAACGCGCAACGGTGTGCGGCATTGGGTTCCAGCCACAGGTCGTCCTGTCGTACCGCGCTCGGCAATTACTGGTGAAAATAAAGCAAATGATGACGAGGAGCCTTTTTTATTAGGGCGCGTAACTTAAGAGGTAATCCCGCGCTAGGCGGTACCGAGCAAAAGCGGCGGGAACGAATGCGCCAACATTCGCTCCGCCTAACCACAACCACCTATCAGAGAGGTGAAATATGGCTACATTGGATAATACCACTGCGAAGCGACTCGAAATTATTCTTGAGATGATCGGCACTGAGGCAAATGTGCTGCGACATGCGATGATTGATGGTGTTCTTGCACCCAGTCAAAGCAACGATATAAGCCCCAACCTTTGCTATTTGCTCGAAACAATATCCTCAAAAATTGGATGGCTTGCGGATCTCGGTATCGAGAAGCTCACGGGGCACACCGATATCGTCGGCGACGCTGAGGACTGGTTCTTGCCACCAAGCTATCACGATATAAATCGTGAAGATAAAGCAGTGGAGGTGGCTCATGGTTAACGATCTCGTGATAAATGGTTATCCCGCTGTAACACGAGCGGAAGTTATCGATGCAGCCGCGATTGCGGTGTGCGAGCTTGAACCAGTGCAGTCGCTATTGGCGGCAATTGAAAGATTAACGACCGACGACACGACGATCTGCGGCCTCGCAAAACACGGCAAAAACGTTATCGAGATGGTGCTCAACGATCTTGGCAGTTTGCAAGAGCGTGCAGAGAAAGCCGGCGTCATCGGCCTGCTTATGTCGGAGGTGCGCCGTGGATAACTCAAACAATATTGCAACCGATGTATCTATTGATAGGGCGCGTGTTGGATTCTTTGCCAGCCTTGAAATATCCGAAATTTTCACACTGCTGTTATCAGGTGATATTGATGATGAAGATTGCTATTTGCAATTGAAGCGAACACTTCTCGATCGCGGTCATACTCTAATTGGTGTTGTTATGAGTGCTTTCACCAACGACAACTACAAAATTGAGGAGATGCGCCAGGTCGTTAATTGGGATGTTTTTCATAAACAGAAAACTGTTTGAAGAATTGCAGCGCCTAGATCGGCCAATCGAAAACGGGTTCCCTGACCCGCTGGCGCTGCGATCTATTTAAGGGGGTGAGCACTAAGGGAGTGCCATGAATAGCGAATCATCTGCGGAAATATTCGAGCAAGCAAAAGAAATTCTCACGCGTGATATCGCAAAGCCACGAGATATTGCGTGGGCGTGTGTGTCGTTGCTGAATATCCAAAACAATGAACCGCTTGTGCACAACGAGTATCGATATCGGAAAATTGCTGGTCTGACTGACTGGATAGTTGGTCTTGGCCTTCAAACACGCACAGCCGATGGAATGCCTTCAAAGCCAATAAAGGGGGTTCAAGTAGCCGGCATTAATCCAGATGATTTTTTGATGGTTCGCTTGTCGGAGGTTAAGCAGCGAGCTTTCGATCAAGGAGTTAATTGGCCTATGCTGCTACAGCTTGATCGTAAACATTCGGCAAATTTATTGCTGGATGAGAATGGAGAAAACCTAAGCAATGCAAATGGCCCAGCCACTAAAAAAATTAGCCCCATACAACAAGAGCTTTCGAAAATTGTAGAAATGCTAGAGCAATATGCGAAGGATGCATCCTTATCTTTTGATCGCAAAAACATGCCAGGGCCATGCGGAAATTCATCGAGCGATGATGGATCATTCCATTGGCTTTGCGCGAAGTTAGATAGTCGTTTTTCAAAAGCCAAGAAAACGTTTAAAGATTATCGTGCGGGTATTTGCACTTTTCAAAAGTGGGCAAAAAAGACTGATTTCTATACCGGTGCATATACCCATTTTCAGTCTCAAATAGCACCAAAATCCGCCGATAAAAAAACTGCTAAAAATCATTTAAATCTCAGAAATAGCTGATTTTTTATATAGCACCGCATTAAAAACTGGTGCTATATGGTGCTATTACAAAAGCAAAACTTCCCTACTAAGTTCACATCGTACCTACTCATTCCGTCTTATTGGAGTATTCGATATGAACAACCCCACCCCGATTGGCAGACTGCCGGAGTCAGGATATCTGCGTCAGTCGCAATTAATTCCCGTCATCGTCCCATTCTCACCCGCAACACTTTGGCGAAAAGTTAAATCCGGTGAATTCCCCGCACCAGTGAAATTGTCGGAGCGCATTACTGCATGGCGTGTTGAAGATGTGCGTGCGTGGATGTCATCACGATCAGCATCCGCCGCGTGAGGGCTGGCGATGAAAAACAAAAAAAATGGCCACACCTCGCGGCGCAGCCCTAAACGTTCGAATATCAATGATACCTCCCTCCCCGCGCAGCGTCGCCGTGTTGCTGATTACTTACTGCGGCATGGCAGCGCTACGACGATTGAGATACAAGCGAAGTGCAACGCGTTGCATTCACCGCGGCGTATTTATGAATTTCGACATGATTTCGGATGGAGCATCGCCACTCACTGGCAGCACGCGAATGATGTGCAGGGCCGCCCGCATCGCGTCGGCTTATATGCCTTGCGCAGAGCAGGAGTATTGCCATGACCGAGAAAAATTTCTCAAAGGCAAAGCACTCGCGTCTCGCTATGGCAGCCGCTAAGCGCATGGCAACCACCACACGCAAAGCTGCAACACTGCGCACTTTTTTCTACCACCTTCGCGCGAGTATCTAATGATGAGTTTTGATGCGATGTCCTGGGCGGTGAAACAAAAAATACCCGCTCTTCAAAAAATCGTTTTGCTGATGCTCGCCGATCGCACAAACAAAGACACTGGCCGATGCGATCCATCGATTACACGCTTGGCAGATGATTGCGGGATGAGCGAACGCTCCACGCGAAACGCAATTCGTGAGCTTGAAAAGTTAGAGTTGATCGAGACAGTTCGTCGCTCGAATGAAGGCGTAAATCTTCCCAATCATTACCGATTAAAAATACAGAATTTAGAGGGAGTGGGGCACGACATGCCCCAGGGTACGGCAGGAGATGCCCCAGGGGTGGGGCACCACGTGCCGACAAACCAGGAAGTTAAACCAGTAATTAAACCTATTACTGTCGACGGTGCAAAAAACGCATCGTCGTCCCTACATTGCCCGCATCAAAAAATTATCGATCTATACCATGAGATTTTGCCGATGGGTGCGAAGATCAAAATCTGGAATGGCGCTCGTGAAAAACATTTGCAAACTCGTTGGCGTGAATCTTCCAGACATCAATCGATCGATTTTTGGAAACGACTTTTTGAGTACTGCGCGCAATCACCGTTCCTAACTAGCAAGGTTCCACCGTCGCCGGGCCGTAAGCAATTTGTCATTGCGCTCGATTGGATCATCAAGCCTGAGAATTTCGCAAAAATTATCGAGGAGCGTTATCACAAGGATATCGCAGCATGAACGTTCCTGATGATTACGACATCGCGCAACTTAAATTGCCACCGCACTCGCTCGAAGCTGAGCAATCAGTAATTGGCGCGCTGATGATTTCGAACGATGCGTGGAGCAGAGTCGCCGATATGTTGACCGCAGACGATTTCTATCGGCCCGAACACCGCATTATTTTTCACCGCATGGCGCAGCTCGTCGAAGCCAATCATCCGATCGATATCGTCACGCTTCCCGATGCGCTTGCGCACGCAGATGAACTTGAACGCGCCGGCGGTTTTGTGTATCTCGCCGAGATAGCGCGCAACACTCCCAGCGCTGCAAATATTCGTGCGTATGCGGCCGCGGTGCGCGAGCGCGCGGATCTCCGTCGATTGATTCAAACGTGTGCCGAAATTTCGGATTTAGCGTACAACCCGTCTGGGCGTCGCTCGAGCGATATCGTCGATGAAGCACAGAGCAAAATTATCGGGCTCAGCCACAGTAGCAGTGGTGAACCCGTAACCGCGCTGCAATCGGTACGGGAAACGCTCACAGCCATCGAGGAACGCGCGCAAAGTGGATCGGATATAACCGGCATCCCCACAGGGTTTAACGCGATTGATGCACGCCTGCTTGGTTTACAGGCTGGCGATCTAATCATTGTTGCTGGTCGCCCATCGATGGGCAAAACAACCCTTGCCGTGAATATGGCTGAGCGTGCTTTGGCGCGTGATGTTCGCTGCCTGATTTTTTCGATGGAAATGCCGCGGCGCCAACTCATAGAGCGAATGCTATCCAGTCGAGCCAATGTTCCACTCGCGAAAATCCGCAAAGGCCAGTTGAGCCAGGCGGAGTACGAAGAGGTCGTACGCGCCGGCGAAGAGATTGCCGCATCTGATTTGATTATCGACGATCGCAGCGCTCTGACCGTCACGCAAATGCGTGCGGCGGCGCGGCGCTATAAGCCTGGTTTGATCGTTGTCGATTATCTGCAGCTTGCGAGCGGTCGCGGTGAATCACGCGAGCAGGAAGTATCAGGTTTGTCGCGCGGCCTGAAAGCGATCGCAAAGGAGCTCGAAATTCCCGTGCTCGCATTGTCGCAGCTGTCACGCAATGTTGAGAGCAGGCCCGACAAGCGCCCGCGTAATTCTGATTTGCGCGATTCTGGCGGTATCGAGCAAGACGCTGATGTGATCCTAATGCTCTACCGCGATGAGGTTTATAACGCGCACTCTCCCACAAAAAATATTTGCGAAGTGCTTTGCACCAAATTTCGTAATGGCGAGATCGGTGTCGATCGACTGAGTGCAAATCTTCAATTTTCTCGGTTTGAAAATTTATCTACCGATTACACGCCTCCTACCTATTCCGAAAAATCACAGAGCAGAGGATTCGAATATGTATGAGATGTCAAAACAATCACGATGCACATAAATCGATGCAGGAGACAGATGAATGAGCGTTAAACAATACAATCGGAAATTGAGCCTGATTGCCGGCAAAGATTCGAGCGCGCTTGAGTTATCGGAGTTCCGTGTAACGTTTCTGATTAAGCGAGGAGAGTTACAAACACCGAACACTCTCGATTGCCGCATTTACAATTTGTCGCCACAGACCTCCAACCAAATCGGCGGTGAGTTCACGCGTATCGTATTGCAGGCTGGGTACGAAGGAAATTTCGGTGTGTTGTTCGATGGCACGATTAAGCAAGTGCGCCAGGGTCGTGCAAGCCAAACCGATACCTATGTCGATATCACGGCCGCCGATGGCGATCGCGCCTATAACTTTTCAGCGATGGCACTATCACTTGCTGCAGGCACAACACCGAGCGACTCAGTGCAAGCAATAATTCAGAATATGGCATCGTCGGGAATCTCTGAAGGCTACCTGCCAGAACTGCCAAAAAATGGAAGAGTAAGGGGGCGTGTGTTTTACGGCATGTGCCGCGATGAAATGCGCGAGTTTGCCAAGAACAACAATTGCACATGGAGTATTCAGGACGGCAAGCTGACGATGATTCCGCTAAAGGCTTATGTGCCTGGTGAAGTGCCGGTTATTTCTGCCGACACTGGATTAATAGGAATGCCAGAGCAAACACAAAATGGTATTCACATGCGCCTGCTGTTAAATCCCTCAATCAAGATTGGACAGAAAATAAAACTCGATAATGTGACGATCAACCGGTATCGCTACGGGACAGATTTTCAAACGAATTCAAATGAAGCTAAAGCCGCGCTTCCGATGGCGATCAAAACCAACGCCGACGGCGAGTATTACGTTATGTGCGTAGACCATGTTGGCGACACACACGGCAACGATTGGTATACCGACCTCATATGTCTAGCGGTCGACGCTACGGTGCCAAGCGAATACGCCCGCCGCGCCGCAGTGCTACCAGGAACGGCCATTTTGTCCGAAGCAGATATGCTCAAATACGCTGAAAAAGGCGAATAACGGTTTTTTTGCTGCGATCGTACTCAATGCGCACCCATCTCTTTTTACGCAATCATCATGGAGAAACTCTATGGCGACCACAGAACTGGTAACAATTACACCGAAAGGAGAAATCGATAGCATTGAAATTGAGGTGCTCATCGAAGAAGAACATACCGACGAATTACAAATTACCGAACACCCGGTTCAGGTTGGCGCATCGATTACCGATCACAGCTTTAAAAAGCCAAGCACGCTGGTGTTACGTTGCGGCTGGAGTAATTCAAGCTATGCAGCACTCAAAGGTGTTGCGACGTCGTTAGTGCAGAGCGGGGGTTCCTCATCATCGGATTACGTGTCGGGCGTTTACTCGCAACTGCGTAAGCTACAAGAGTCGCGCATTCCTTTCGCGATCACTACCACGCTATGGTGGTACCCCAACATGTTGATCGCATCGCTCAATGTCACGCGCGACGAAAAAACCTCTTCCGTTTTAATGGTGACGGCGACGTTTCGCGAAATACGCATTGTTGAAACCAAATCTACAAAACTTCCGCTAATCGAAAATCAGTCCGAGCCTCAAAAGACTGCGGAGGTCCAGCAAGCCGGTACAAAGCAGTTGAAAGCAGCCACACCTGCGTCAGGCGGATCACTCCCTTTTTGGCAGTGGCCGAAGCCGAAGTCAGAATTTCCGTCATCGCTGACGATTCCAACGAAGAGCATTTTCGGTCCCTAACGCCACTGAATCACGGCGCGCCGCGATGTGTGCCGTGGCTATACCCATCGCGGCTTTGGATTCGCCACGCCCTCTTAAGCACCCATCAGACATTTCAGGATAACTTGACCGTAACAAATCGTAACCTTCGCGTCGTAATTACCACCACTTCGAGCATGACAAAACATGACTTTGGTACCGTGACTTTTCGTTACTTTCAAAATGAAATGCAATCCAGCCCAATGCTTAGTGGCGTGCGCCTTCAAGAGGTATTTGACCTTCGCCGGAAAGTGCTTTGTAGAGTTCTCCGCCAGCCATGCCGGTATCACGAGTTTTATGCACTCGGTTTCTATGGGCACGAGGGCTGCTGGGTCAAGAGCTGTGGACGTGCAAAGAAGTCTACCAGCGTGCTAGAGTTAAGCACAGAGAGCTGTGTTTAATCTGGATTTCAAGTGAAAGACGTTTCAAGTCAACAAGTTGCAGAGCATCTTAAGCGCCTGAACCCTTGGTGGAGCAGCGGCACAATGGATGCCGATACCCTGGCTCTGTGCCCCCGAGCCTATCTCGGCCCGGTGCGGCAGTTGTTGCAAGAACCGGGGCTACGACGTGCCGTGGTGCTGCTGGGGCCGCGTAGGGTCGGTAAGACCATTCTAATCCGCCATCTGATCGCAGATCTGCTGGCGCAGAAGATTCCTGCCCAACGTATCGCCTATGTGGAAATGGATCATCCACTGCTGCACGGGCAGTCGCTGGAGACGCTAATTCATCAGATCGAGGAGGTCGCCCCTAACGACGATGGCACGCGCTATCTGTTCTTCGACGAAATCCAGTCGCACAAGGACTGGGAGAAACACCTCAAGCCACTGGTGGATCACCGGCCTGACCTGAAAATACTGGTGTCCGGCTCTGCCGCCGCCGCGCTCAAACGGCAGAGCACCGAATCTGGTGCAGGGCGCTTCACGGATTTCCTGCTGCCGCCGCTGACCTTTTCCGAATACCTGCAACTTCGCCAGGAACCTGCAGCGATTCGCGAGGAAAAACCGGGCTTATATACCCTGATCGACGTTGTACGGTTGAACGAACAGTTTGCCGAATACGTGAGTTTTGGTGGGTATCCCGAGCTGGCGTTGTCCCCTACGGTGCGAAGCAATCCAGAGCGCTTCGTTAAATCTGACATTGTGGACAAGGTGTTGCTTCGCGATCTGCCGCAGTTGTACGGCATCAAGGACATTCAGGAACTCAACTCTTTATTCACGCTGCTGGCATTCAACACTGCGGAGGAGGTGTCGTTTGAACAGCTTTCTCAGCGCAGTGGTGTCGGCAAACAGACTATCCAGAAATACATCGAATACCTGGAGGCGGCTTTCCTCATCAAGCGTGTCTTCCGAGTGGATCAAGATGGCAAGCGCTACCAGCGCGAGCGCAATTTCAAGATTTATCTGACCAATTCGGCCATGTACACCGGGCTGTTCGGTGCGAAATTGCCGGACGATCCGGAGTTTGGTCACTTGGTTGAAACGGCGTTGTTCGCCCAGCGCTTCCACGAGGATGCGCGACTAAATTATGCGCGCTGGGGGTCTGATGATTGCGAGGTGGACTTGGTAGAATCGTCCCTGACCCTCAAGCCGGTGGCCGCACTGGAAATCAAGTGGAGCGACAGATACGCCGACAAGCCCGAATCGCTCAAGGGCCTGATGAGATTTGCTCGTAACAACCAGTTATCCTGGGTATGGGCCACCACTCGGAGTCAGATCCGACAGCACGAAATTGATGGCGGCACAATCCACCAATGGCCTGCGGCTGCGCTAGCCTTCCATTATGGCGTGCGTGCTGTCCAGGGTCGGCTGGCTGTCTATGAAGCGCAAATCAAGGGTATTGGCACATGATGCACCCACCAAAAGCGTGTACCCACCTGTGTACCTATCGCAAAACCGAAGTAGCCAAAAGCCTTATAAATAGTAGCCTTGACCGCTCCACTTAAGATTCAGATCCAATCGAGTAATTGCGTTTTCTAGCGACTACAAATATCGAGATCACGACGATTATGTCTTCCTGCCCTGGAAATCTTTTCACCATCTCGGCCCCGTCCGGTGCCGGCAAAACCAGTCTCGTCAACGCCTTGCTGCCCCTGCTGGACGACGTGAAAGTTTCGGTATCGCATACCACGCGCGCAAAACGCTCCGGCGAAGTCGACGGCGTGAACTATCACTTCGTCGATACGAACGAATTCCAGCGCATGCTCAATCAGGGGGATTTCCTCGAATCGGCCGAGGTGTTCGGCAATCGTTACGGCACATCGCAGCGCTGGGTGAAAGAAACGCTGGCGACCGGTACCGATGTGATTCTGGAAATCGATTGGCAGGGTGCGCAACAGGTGCGGCATCTGCTGCCGGAAACCGTGTCGATTTTTATTCTGCCGCCATCGCGCAGCGCGCTCGAACAACGGCTCAACGGGCGCGGACAGGACAGCGCCGAAGTCATCCGGAAGCGCATGAGTGCGGCGATCGACGAGATGTCGCATTACGCGGAAGCCGACTACGTCATCGTAAACGATGATTTTCAAACCGCTCTCGCCGAATTGCGCGCCATTTTTATCGCCGAACGCCTGCAACTCGATCATCAGCAGCTGCGGCATGCCGCGCTGATGCGCGAGTTATTGTCTTGAGGAATCCCATTCCGATTGCCCTGTACGCCGCACCGCCAAAGCGGCAGCGCAGGGCGTTTTTGGCCAACCCGGGTGGTTTTTGATAAACTGCCGCCAGATTTCAATTTTGAGCCGGCCGCTATCGCCGGCTCGCATCAGGAGTAAGTAATGGCCCGTATTACCGTCGAAGATTGTCTGGACAAAGTAGAAAACCGTTTTGAACTGGTAATGGTCGCCAGCAAGCGCGCACGTCAGATCGCAGTCGGCGGCAAGGATCCGCTGGTTCCCGAGGAAGGCGACAAGCCGACCGTACTCGCGCTGCGTGAAATCGCCGAAGGTCGCATCGACCGCAGCCAGATTCTCAAGGTGGAAGAGGAAGTGGCGCAGGAGCAAGCCGCGGCCATCGAAATCGTCGAAGAACAGCCACAGCCGCTTGAATAAGCGCCTTCAGCGTGGAAGCCACCGTGCTACAGTAGGATCAAACCAGCTAACGAGTTCTTAAAGGGGAGGATGATATGCAGCAATACAGCATCTTTCCCCAGAAGCCCAACGGGGCCAAAGCGCTCACCATCGATATGCTGAGCGATAACCTCGCCAGTTACCTCTCCAAAGATCAGATCAACCAGGTTCGGCGCGCATACTTTTTTGCCGAACAGGCCCACGTGGGCCAGCGCCGCACCACCGGCGAGGCTTACGTAACTCATCCCCTCGCCGTCGCGAGCATTCTTGCCGACATGCACATGGATCATCAGAGTCTGATGGCCGCCATGCTGCACGATGTCATCGAAGATACCGGCATCAGCAAAGACGCATTGCGCACTCAGTTCGGCGATGCCGTCGCTGAACTCGTCGACGGCGTTTCGAAACTGACGCAGATCGAATTCCAGTCGCGCGCGGAAGCACAGGCGGAAAACTTCCAGAAGATGGCGCTGGCGATGGCGAAAGATATTCGCGTCATCCTCGTCAAACTTTCCGACCGTTTGCACAACATGCGCACGCTCGGCGTACTCAAACCCGAAAAGCGCCGCCGTATCGCGCGTGAAACTCTCGAAATTTACGCACCGATCGCTCAGCGCCTCGGCATGCACAATATGCGCGTCGAATTCGAGGATCTCGGCTTCGGTGCAATGCATCCGATGCGCGCCGATCGCATCAAGGCGGCGATCAAAGCCGTGCGCGGCAATCGCCGTGAGATCGTCGAAAAAATTCGCGCATCGATCGAGCATTATTTGCAACAGGAAGGCCACAAAGCACGTGTGTTAGGTCGCGAGAAACATCTCTACGGCATCTATCGCAAGATGCGCACGAAGCGTAAATCGTTTTCCGAAATCATGGACATCTACGCGTTTCGCATCGTCGTCGACAGTGTCGATACGTGTTACCGCGTGCTCGGCTGCGTGCACAGTCTGTATAAACCGGTGCCGGGGCAATTCAAGGATTACATCGCGATTCCGAAAGCGAACGGTTACCAATCGCTGCACACGGTGTTATTCGGTATGCAGGGCGTGCCGATCGAAATTCAGATTCGCACCGAAGAAATGGAAGAGATGGCGAATAACGGCATCGCTGCGCACTGGTTGTATAAAGCGAATAAAACCGGTGAAGCGGCGAATGGCAGCCACGCGCGTGCGCGGCGCTGGGTGCAGGGCCTGCTCGAAATGCAGCAGCACGCGGGCGACAGTCTCGAATTTATCGAAAACGTTAAAATCGATTTGTTCCCCGACGAAATTTATGTGTTCACGCCGCGCGGCGATATCAAGGAATTGCCGCAGGGTTCGAGCGCTGTCGATTTCGCGTATGCCGTGCATACCGATGTCGGCAACTCATGCGTCGCGTGTCGAATCAATCGCCGCCTGGCGCCGCTGTCAGAACAATTGCAAAGCGGCCAGACCGTCGAAATCATTACCTCGCCCGGTGCGCAGCCGAATCCCGCGTGGCTCAATTATGTGGTGACTGCAAAAGCGCGCGCGACGATTCGTCATTTCCTCAAACATTGCCGCACTGCCGAATCGCTCGCACTCGGCAAACGTTTATTGGAAAAAGCGCTCAACAGTCTCGGCACCAGTCTCGATAAAATTTCCGACGAGCAAAAACAAAGACTGTTGCGCACGACCGGTGTCGATAAATTCGATAAGGTGCTCGAAGAAATCGGCCTCGGTAATCGCGTGTCATTTTTAACGGCGCGCCAGCTGGTGAGCAAGAGCGAAACCTCGACCGCCGCCAATGCCAATGAGACGCACGAACCGCTCGCGATTCACGGCACCGAAGGCCTGCTCGTCAATTTCGCCAAATGCTGTCATCCGATTCCTGGCGATCTCATCGTCGGCCTGATCAGCGCAGAAAAAGGCATGGTCGTGCACACAGAGAGCTGCCATAACAGTGTCGAGGCACGCGATAAGCCCGAGCGTTGTGTACCGCTGCGCTGGGCCGATGATGTCGAAGGTGAATTCGCTTGCGAAGTGCGCGTCGATCTCGAAAAGAGTCGCGGTGCGATTGCGGTGCTCGCAACACGTATCACCAGTCTCGATGCGAATATCAAACGCATCACTGTCGACGACGATACGCGCATCAGTGCCGTACGTATGATTATCAGTGTGCGCGATCGTATTCATCTTGCGCGCATCATGCGTATCGTTCGCACAGTGCCCGGTGTCGTGAAAGTCGCGCGCATCCGCCATTAATTCCATGCCTCCGAATCGCTGCTCATAAAGTGCCAATCTTAAAATCAAAGAAGGAATTTAGTTGTGAAAAAACCACGCTCGATTATTTCGACCGATAAAGCACCGGCGGCTATCGGACCTTATTCGCAAGCGGTGAAAGTTGGCGACACCGTTTATTTATCGGGACAAATCGCGCTCGATCCGCAGACCAAAGAACTCGTCGCGGGCGACGTCGTCGCGCAGGCGACGCAGGTATTTAAAAATCTTCAGGCAGTGTGCGAAGCAGCGGGCGGATCGCTCGATGATGCGGTGAAAGTGAATATTTCGATGACGGATTTAAACGATTTTGCGCGCGTGAACGATGTGATGAAAACGTTTTTCCGCGAACCCTATCCCGCACGCGCCTGCGTGCAGGTCGCCGCGTTACCGCGCGGTGCGCAGGTGGAAATCGAAGTGATTCTGGAATTGTGATCAAAATTTCAATTCGAATATTTTCGCGCGCGGTTTTGGATTGAGCTGGTCGCGTGTTTCGTCGTAATCATCGCGCTCGTCTCGCGTATAGCCTGGCGCCCACTGCAGGCGTGACTTGTTTGCATCTTCGGGTTTCGGCACGTCGACTTTCGGACGATCCCAGCGCGGTGCTTCGTCGCCCTGCCAGTATGGCCGCTGTCCTTCGACGATAATTTCGTCGAGCGATTTGCGATATTCCGACGAAGGCAGTATCGCCGTCTCCGGTCTGGATATTGGTTCAGCCACACTCCACGACGCGCTGATCAGCGCGACGCAGGCGACCGATGTGAAAAGCGCTGTCGATTTTTTCACTTCGCGTCGCCACCCTGCATTTTAGGATCGGGCGCTTTGGTATTTTGAGCTTTCGATTCCTGAGCGCTGCCATGTTGCCAGCTCAAACTTTCGAACCAGTATTTGCGCGTGCTCGTGAGCCACGCATCGGCTTCGCGTGCAACGATCCACGCATTGAGAAAATTCACGAAATCGTTATCGCCTTTGCGCACCGCAAAGCCTTCGCGCGTCGCGATCAACGGTTTGTTGATCGGCACATCGACTTCTTTGGGATGACGCAGTGCGATAAAACGCGGAATGGGTTCGGAGCGCACGAAGGCATGTATCAGACCTTTTATCAGTGCTTCTTCGGCCTGATCTTCCACCGGAAACGTTTTGATTCTGGCTTTAGGAAAAACCTGGCGCGCGGCGTCTTCGGAAACCGTGCCCGCGATGGCACCGATGGCGATCACCGGGCTGTTCAGATTATCGATGCTGCCAAAATCGGCGGTGAGTTTGATGTTGGTGGCGATGCTGATGCCCGAGCTGGAATAGGGATTGCTGAAATACACTTGCAGGGCGCGCTCGGGCGTTATCGTCAGGCCCGCGATGATGATATCGATTTCGCCGCGCTGCAGTGCGGGAATCAACTGATCCCACTCGAGCGTTTTGATTTCGAGCGCGACACCCATGTCTTTCGCCAGGCGTTGCGCGATATCGATATCGGCACCTGACAATTTGCCATCATCCGACTTCATCGCATTCGCAATCGATAAAAAGGTACCGACGCGCAATTTCCCGGCGGCGACAATCTGCGAGAAAGCGGGCGGTGCCGCGATTTTTTCCGCAGCGGGTTTCGGCGCTGCATTGACGATGCCGGTCAACAGCGAAAAGCAACACAGAACACTGAGCAAAATTGCGCGCATGGTTGAATCCTTATTGTGAGCCGCGAATTGTCTGAAGATGAAAAACGGATACGCCAGAAAACAAATGTGCAAATACAAAGCGGCTTGCATTATTCATCGATAGACACCGCTTAGCAATCGATCTGCATCAATGTCCCGCGTCGCGTCGCACGATCGACTTGCGTTTTCTATCAGGCGACCGGCGTTTTCAGCGAGCGCCCCGGGTTTTCCATCAGGGTCGGCAAGCCCTCTCGAAACGTCGGATATAAAAAATGGTAGCCGAGCGTTTGCAGTCGCTGGCTGCTGCAGCGCCGGCTGCCGCCGCGCGCGAGTGGAGCGTCGGCCGCTAATGCGTCGTAATCGATGGATAAGTGGCGGCTGAACCACCGTTCGATATCGCTCATCAATGCCGGCTCCGTATCCACACCCAGATAGAGCGATTGCAATGCATCACCCTGCGCTGCACGCTCGATCAAAAACCGCAGCACGCCGACCACATCGTCGCGATGAATGCGATTGCTATAACGCGGTGGTGACAGCGGTGAACGCTGACCATTGCGCAATTGCCGCAGCAGACGTTCGCGACCGGGCCCGTAAATGCCGCCGAAGCGAATCGATGTGTGCGCCAATCCGCTCGCAGCAATCAGCTGTTCGGCTTCGAGTAAACGCGCACCGGAGAATGCGGCAGGTTGCGCGGGACTGTTTTCATCGACCCATTCGCCGTCGTTCTGATGGTAGATACTCGTGCTCGACACCCAGAACACGCGTTTGATGGGTGTCGCATCGAGCGCCTGTAGCACATTGCGCGCGCCATCGACATACACGGCGCGATAACGCCGATCGGAAAATTCACCCGGCGTCAGCGCCATCAATACGTAATCGGGTTTGATCGATCGCAACGCATGCAACGTTTCGGGCCGGGTAACATCGGCCGCGATCATCGTCACGCACGGAATGTCCATCGCGCTGCGACGCACACCGTGCACGCGCCAGCCGCGCTGCGCAAAATGGCCGGCAACCGCAGCGCCGAGGTCGCCGCAACCGATGACCAGCAGGGAGGGACCGAGCATTGTTTCGATCATGGGAAAGCGTTCCGCAGTGCACTGTCTGGCATTTCGATGGATCCTGCTCGATCGATTCCGTCCTCGATTGACTCTGCCTTTGAAAGGCGGCTCAATAGATAGACTTTCCAAATAACGAAAATGAGCTGAAACGATGACCCTCACCGAATTGCGTTACATCGTCGCACTGCATCAGACCGGCCATTTCGGCAAAGCCGCCGACCGTTGCCACGTCAGTCAGCCGACACTCAGCATCGCCATAAAAAAACTTGAGGACGAGCTCAATGTCGCGCTGTTCGAACGCAGTCGCAATCAGGTGCAGGCAACGCCGCTCGGCTTGAAAATCATCGAGCAGGCGCAGACGGTTCTGGAACAGGCGAATCGCATTCGCGAGCTCGCCGACCACGGCAAGGATCCGCTCGGCAGCCGCCTGTCGATCGGCGCAATTTTCACGGTGGGGCCGTATTTATTTCCCTGCTTCATTCCCGAGCTGCACCGGCTCGCGCCCAGCATGCCACTCTATATCGAGGAGAGCTACACCGCGGTGCTGCGCGAGAAACTGCGTTCGAGCGAACTCGATGCCATCGTCATTGCACTGCCGTTCACCGAGCCCGATGTGGTGACCCAGTCGCTTTATGACGAGCCCTTCGTGGTGGTGATGCCGGGCTGCCATCCGCTCGCGAAACTCGACAGCATTCCGCAAAAAAAACTCGCGCAGGAAACCGTATTACTGCTCGGCGAAGGTCACTGTTTTCGCGATCAGGTATTGAACGCCTGCCCCGCCCTGCGCACGAGCCTGAACAATGCGGATGCGCAATTGCAGTCAGTGGTCGAGGGCAGTTCGCTCGAAACGCTCAAGCATATGGTGGCCTCGCAACTCGGAATCACCGTACTGCCTTTATCCGCAGCGCAAATTCTTCCGTATGGCGACGGCGTGCTTGCCGTGCGGCCATTTGCCGATCCGCAGCCGCGCCGCACGGTGGCACTCGCCTGGCGTGCGAGCTTTCCGCGCCATCAGGCGATCGATGTCGTCAGCCAGGCCGTGCGGCAGTGTGCGCCCATGAAAACCGACGCGTGAAACGCGGCCTCCCATGAAGATCGACACGACACTCGATCGAATCGCCGTTACCGCCATTCGCGGTGTCGGGCCGCGACTTGCGGAAAAACTCGCGGCGCTCGGCATTCATACCGTCCAGGATCTGCTATTTCATTTGCCGCTGCGCTATCAGGATCGCACGCGCATCACTCCGGTCGGCGCGCTGCAAGCCGGCGTCGATGCCGTGATCGAAGGCGAGGTGCGCGCGGCCGATATCGTGTTCGGGCGCCGCCGCAGTCTGATGTGCCGATTGCAGGACGGCACCGGCACGGTTTCATTGCGCTTCTATCATTTTTCCGCCGCACAGAAACAGCAGCTCGCGGCCGGCACGCGCGTGCGCTGTTTCGGCGAACCGCGCCGGGGTGCCAGTGGCCTGGAGATTTATCATCCGGAATACCGCGTTATCGAAGGCGATACGCCGCTGCCGGTGGCGGAAACCCTGACGCCGATTTACCCGACCACCGAAGGCCTGCAACAGCCAAGCTGGCGTAAATTAATCGCGGCCGCGCTCGAATTGCTGAGCGCCGAGAGTTTGATCGATTATCTGCCGCCAACGTCCGTGTCGATATCGGCACAACCTGCAAAGCTCAGTGAAATCGTCAGATTTCTGCACACGCCGCCGCCCGCTGTCGCCCAGACGCAATTGCTGGCGGGCACACATGCCTATCAGCAGCGGCTGGCGTTCGAAGAATTGCTGGCCCATCAATTGTCGATGCTGCGCCTGCGTGAAACCGCGCGCCGGCATCGCGCGCCCGTCTGTCGCGACGCGGAAAAACTGCAGCAGCAGTTTTTAAAACAATTACCGTTTGCGCTGACCGTCGCACAGCAGCGCGTCGCGCAGGAAATCGCTCACGATCTGCAGCAATCGCAGCCGATGCTGCGTCTCGTACAGGGCGATGTCGGCTCGGGAAAAACCGTCGTCGCCGCGCTCGCGGCATTGCACGCGATCGCCAGCGGTTATCAGGTCGCGCTGATGGCGCCGACCGAGATTCTCGCCGAACAGCATCGCGATAATTTCACGCGCTGGCTGCAGCCGCTCGGCATTCGGCTCGGCTGGCTGTCGGGCAAAGTCAAAGGCCGGGCGCGCGCGGATCTACTGGCAGCGATTGCGGGCGGCGAAATACAACTCGCCATCGGCACGCACGCGCTGTTTCAGGCCGATGTGAGCTTCAAGAATCTCGGGCTGGCAATCATCGACGAGCAACATCGTTTTGGCGTGCATCAGCGCCTGGCATTGCGCGAGAAAGGTGCCGACGGCTGGCAGCCGCATCAACTCGTGATGACCGCGACGCCGATTCCGCGCACGCTCGCGATGAGCGCGTACGCTGATCTCGATACCTCGGTGATCGACGAATTGCCGCCCGGACGCAAGCCGGTGCAGACGGCGGTGATCGGCAACGAACGCCGTATCGATGTGATCGGGCGCGTGCGTGCGGCGTGTGCCGAAGGTCGCCAGGCGTACTGGGTGTGCACGCTCATCGAGGAATCCGAGCAGCTGCAGGCGCAGGCTGCCGAGGCGACCTGGCAGGACCTGCAGGCCGCGCTGCCCGAACTGCGCGTCGGCCTGATTCACGGGCGCATGAAGCCCGCCGAAAAGGCCGCGACGATGGCCGCGTTCAAAGCGGGCGAACTGCAATTACTCGTCGCCACCACGGTCATCGAAGTCGGCGTCGATGTGCCGAACGCGAGCCTGATGATCATCGAAAACGCCGAGCGTCTGGGACTCGCGCAGCTGCATCAATTACGTGGACGCGTCGGTCGCGGCAGCGCGGAAAGCTTCTGCCTGCTGGTGTATCAGGCGCCGCTCTCGCAGCAGGGCAAGGCGCGGCTTCAGGCCCTGCGCGAAAGCAGCGATGGCTTCGTCATCGCCGAGAAGGATCTGGAGCTGCGCGGCCCCGGCGAACTGCTCGGCACGCGGCAGACCGGCCTGCTGCAACTGCGCATCGCCGACCTGCAGCGCGACGCCGAACTGCTGCCGCGCGTGCGCGACCTCGCCGGTCAGACCCATGCGCAAAATCCCGCCGCAGCCGCGGCGCTGATCCGGCGCTGGCTACCGGACCGCGAACGCTTTGCGCAGGTGTAGGCCGCCCGGAATAATCGCGCCGTTTTCGAAACGATCCGTTTTGTGTGATAGATACAACAACCTGGTCCACGTACCGTCGGTTTGCGCCGGGCGCTGCTACACTTCGGGAAACCCCGGGCTGCTCGCAGCCGGTCCTTCAAAAGAAATAATCGACCCGGACTAACGTATGGCCATTCCCGCCGCTGTAGACACGCTTCTGCGCAATCAGAATATCGATTTCGGCGTGGAAAATTTCTCCGACATGCCTGCCGACGCGGTACAAACCATGCTGCTCTGCGACGGCTCGCATCGATTGCTGGTTCTGCATGCCCCCGGCACGCTGCTCGATCTCAATGCCGTCAGCCAGCTGACCGGCTGGCAGTTGCGCGCCATGCCCTATTCGGAGGTGCGCAAGCTGTGCCAGCAACATCAGATGCAGCAGGTGCCCGCACTGCCGGCTGCGCTCGGACTGCCGACACTGGTCGACGAGCACATTCTCAAACGCGATGTCATCATCCTGAGCTCGGGCGATCAGTCCGGCTGGCTGCGCCTGACGCCTGAGCAATTCCGTCAGAGTCTGACCGGCGCCACGCTGGGCGATATCAGTTTGCCGCTGGCCGCGCTGGCGCAGGGCAAATTCGACGGCTGCGACGATCTCGAACAGATCAGCAAGGCCGTCGCCAATTTCACGCAGCTGCGCATCCGGCAGCGCCTCGAAGAAACGCTCGAATTTCCGCCGCTGCCCGATACCGCGCAGCGCATCATCAAACTGCGGGTCGATCCGTACGCGGATATGCGCAACCTCACCAATATCGTCGAGCTCGATCCCGCGCTCGCGGCGCAGGTGGTGAGCTGGGCGGCATCGCCGTACTACGCCGCGCCAGGCAAGATCAAATCGGTGCACGACGCCATCGTGCGCGTGCTGGGTTTCGATCTCGTGCTGAATCTCGCGCTCGGGCTGGCGCTCGGCAAGAGCGTGAATATTCCGAAGGACATGCCCAAGGGCTTCACGCCGTACTGGCAGCAGGCGGTATTCGCGGCGACGGCGGTCGAGTCGCTGGTCGGCTGCATCGATGCCGAACACCGCCCGACCATCGGTCTGTCGTACCTGACCGGTTTGCTGCACAACTTCGGCTTCCTCCTGCTCGCCGAAGTATTTCCGCCGCATTTCTCCAGCTACTGCCGTTTTCAGGAAGCCAATCCGCGCCTGAGTTATGGTGTTATCGAACGGCATCTGATCGGCATTACGCGCGATCAGCTCGCCGCGTGGCTGATGCGTCTGTGGACACTGCCGGAGGAAGTCTGCATCGGTCTGCGCCATCAGAACGATGCCGATTACGCGGGCCCGCATCACGCCTACGCGAATATCATGTTCGTGGCGATGCGTTTATTGCGCCGCCACGGTATCGGCAACGCACCGGTCGAATCGATTCCGGCGGAAATTTTCGAACGCCTGCATCTCGATCCCGAAAAAGCCGTGCTCGCGATTCAGAACGTCATCGATGCCAGCGACGAGATCACCACGATCGCGGCCGGCCTGGCAGCGGCGTAGTGCCGAATTAGCGGACAGGCGGCGCGATGTCACCGACGATCGCCGCCAGCACCGCCTGCGTACAGACATCCAGTATCCATTGCACGCTGTCGTCGCGCAGCAGATCGCGATAGTGCTGCAGCTCGTCATCGCGCAGATACCGGTAATCGTAAAGCAGATAATCGACCGTAAGCGGCGCCAGATAGCGCTGGCGCTCCGCAATCTCGTCCTTCAGCAAAACACCATCGACAGTCCCGCCCGCTGCCTGTCGCACACGCGCCGCGACGGCCGACTGCAATGTCGCCATCAGCAGCGACGACGAACTCGCGTCATCGATTTCACGCAGGATCGCGCGCCGCCCATCGGTGACGAAGGGCGAGCTGTTGTCGATGGATTTATTTGGCGACGTCTGCGCGGGTTTCTGCGCGAGCCCGTTCTGAAGGAAAAACTCGCGCAGATTTTTTTCCGCACCCGGCTGCGTCATCGCCAGATCGAAATAGCGCGCGCGTTTCGCGATCGGCTCCTGCAGGCGCTGCTGCGCGCGTGCAAACGGATCGGCGCCACTGTCTCCGCGCGCCTGCGAACGCTCGCGTAAAAAGTGCGTGACGCGCTGCAGGACGGCCGGCGATTTGAGTTGTGCTTCGAGTTCGCGCCGCCAATTGGCTGGCTGCGGTTTAGTGCCTAAAAACTGCGTCTCCGCCTCGATGGCTGCCGCCAGTATCATCGGCGTTTGTTCGATGAGCGCGCCGACACCGAGCTGATCGACGACTTGTGCAAGCTGATCGTTGCCCGCCGCAGCGGGTGCCGCGACGGCATTCATCGCCGCGAACACGGTAATCAGGAAAAAAAATAACGCTTTAAACACGGATCGATCCACGCCTCATTCGAGTAAATGAAATGCGTCCTTGCCGACGCCGCAATCGGGGCACAGCCAGTCCTCGGGCACGTCGGCCCACGGCGTACCCGGCGCAACACCATGTTCGGGGTCACCCTCCGCTTCATCGTAAATATGACCGCAAACAATGCACTCCCACTTTGCCGTTGCTGGCTGCGACATCGTCATCTCTACCTCGAAATTTTCCGGCCGGTCGAAGGCCGGGTATAAAGCCGCTGCGGGAACGGTACAATGCCGCACGCTGATACGCCGCATTCCGCAAACGACTCACTTTTTGATACGGAAACAGGATTGTACGCCGACCCTTCCCCGCGAAACCATAACACCACCGCCGCACTGGCACGTGCGTTGCGCTGGCGCGATGCCCGGCATTATTTGCACAGCGATATTCCCGCGGCGCTGCGGCCGTGGCTGCTTGCCGAAGGATCGCTCACGCAATTACTGATCGCCGCAAGTGCGGGCGAATTTCGTGTCGAACGCGTGTTGCAGCAATGGCAGCGACCGACATTATCGGAAGCGCGCTTGTTGCAGATCGATCCGGCACAGCTCGCGCTGATCCGCGAGGTGATTCTGTGGGGACGCAGCGAGCCGTGGGTCTATGCGCGCAGCATCATTCCCGCGCACAGCCTGCGCGGCGATTTGCGGCGCTTGCGCACGCTGCAGAATTCCTCGCTCGGCACACTGCTGTTCCGCTTTCCGCAATTGCAGCGCACACCGTTCGAGCTGGCACCCGTCACTGCAGGCGCGCGTCACACGGGCAATTCCCTGTGGGCGCGCCGCTCGCGCTTTTCCATCGATAGCCGCACACTGATCGTCGGCGAAATTTTTCTCGATGATTTCATCACAACGCTCGCACGCTCACCCGAATTGAATCGCCTCGTTACACACTATTGATATACTGCGGCGACTCGCAACGAACAGGGTGCGAATTTCGCCATGCAAAAATTGCTGGAGCACCGTTTTTTTAAACGGCTGCCTTATTTTTTCGAACGACTGCCGCTGTATCTTCGCCTTATGCGCGCTGACAAACCGATCGGCACGCTGCTGTTGTTGTGGCCGACATTGTGGGCGCTGTGGATTGCCGCGCAGGGCTGGCCGCAATGGCATCTGTTAATTATTTTTGTGCTCGGCGTATTTCTCATGCGCTCGGCAGGGTGTGTGATCAACGATTACGCCGATCGCGATTTCGACAGTCACGTGCAGCGCACCGCGCAGCGCCCGCTGGCGACGGGCAGCGTCAGCAAGCGCGAAGCATTGGTATTGTGCGCAGCGCTGTGTGCGCTCGCCTTTGTGCTGGTACTTTTCACCAATAAACTCACCATTCTGTTATCGCTCGTCGCGGTTGCGCTCGCCGGCACCTATCCTTTCATGAAGCGCTACACGCATTTGCCGCAAGTGGTGTTAGGTGCGGCATTCAGCTGGGGCATTCCGATGGCATTCGCCGCGCAGAGCGAAACCCTGCCCAGGGGTTGCTGGATTTTATTTACCGCGAATGTGTTGTGGACGGTGGTGTACGACACGTTTTATGCGATGGTCGATCGCGACGACGATCTGAAAACCGGCATTAAATCCACGGCCATTTTATTCGGCGACGACGACCGGCTGATCACCGGCGCATTGCAGGTGTGTGTGGTATTTGCGCTGATCATGGTCGGCGTGCAATTCAAACTGGCCTATTGGTATTTCGTGTCGCTGATCGGCGTCTCCGCATTGTTTATTTATCATCAGATTTTAATTCGCCACCGTCAGCGCGACGCCTGTTTCCGTGCATTCCTTCATAACAACTGGGTCGGCGCCATTATTTTTGCAGGAATTTTCATGCACTATCTCACTGCGCAATCCGCAGCATGACAGTGTGACTGCGCGATGCCCGCCGACCCCGTTTATCGCATAGAAATTATCGACAGCCTCGCCGCGATATCCGCCAGCGAATGGAATGCGGTGGCGGGCACCGATTATCCGTTCACGCGTTATGAATTTCTCAATAGTCTCGAACGCACCGGCTGCGCCGATCGCGAGAGTGGCTGGCAAGCGCAGCATGTGCTGGTGAAACGCGGCGAACAGTTGATCGCGATAATGCCGCTGTATCTGAAAGATCACTCCTACGGCGAATACGTGTTCGACTGGAGCTGGGCCGATGCGTATCGGCGCTACGGCAGAAATTATTATCCGAAACTGCTCTGCGCGATTCCCTTTACGCCCGCCACCGGACCGCGTCTGTGCGCAGTCGAGGGGGAAAACTCAGCGCTTATCGCTCCACAGATTATCGCCGCGTTGCGCGAACGCATCGGAGAAAAAAATATTTCGTCGCTGCATATTTTATTTCCACAACCCGAATTGCAGTCAGTATTGGCACAGTCAGGCCTCAGCGAACGTGTGGGCGTGCAATATCATTGGTTCAATCATGATTACGCGACCTTCGACGACTTTCTCGCGACGTTCAATTCGCGTAAACGAAAAAATTTACGCAAGGAACGCGCAAGCATCGCCGAGCAAGGGCTGGAGCTTCGCATACTCGAAGGTGGCGATATCACCGCCGACCACTGGCACATGTTTTACCGTTTTTATGCGATGACCTACGCCAAACGCAGCGGCCATACCGGCTATTTGAACGAAGCATTTTTCACAGCGATCGGTGCGCAGCTGCGCGAACATACGGTGATGGCGCTCGCCTATCATCACAACGAAGCCGTTGCGGGCGCTTTATATTTTCGCGACAGCACGACGCTGTATGGACGTTACTGGGGCTGTGTGCGCGAATTCGATAATTTGCATTTCGAGGCGTGTTATTACCAGGGCATCGATTATTGCATTCGCAACGGTTTGCAGCATTTCGATCCCGGCGCGCAGGGCGAGCATAAAATTCAGCGCGGCTTTACACCGATCAAAACCTTTTCATATCACTGGATTGCGGATGCGGCCTTTCGCAACGCCATCGATGATTTTCTGCGGCGCGAACAGCATGCTGTTGAACAACACATCGAAGCAGCAGCCGAGTTATTGCCTTTTAAACAAAACGCTGAGAATTAAGGAATTCCGATCAATCTCTAATTTCGTCACTCCCGCGTAGGCGGGAGTCCAGATTTGTCGAGAGTTTCCAGATTCCCGCCTGCGCGGGAATGACTCAGGCGAAAATTTTTTAATTATTCAGCGGACTGGAGCGCGCACGCTCGTCCGTATAGGCATAGCCGAGCAATTGGTTATGCACCTCTTCGTACAGTCCGCGCAATTCGGGATTCCATGTGGACACTTCAAGCCGGAATTGCTCGCCCGTCGTCACATACACCGCGCGCTGTCCATAATATTCAAAGGTGGGACTGACCTGCCGCACCGCGACACCGTAGCGCTGCAAATGCCGTTGCAATCGAGGCTCGATCACCATAAAAACCGATTGGTAACCACGTTCCAGTATCAAGGCGATAACCGCGTGATACAGCGATACGGCGAGAAACGGAAAACGTCGGCGCATGAAAGCATCGACCTCTTCTTCGTCACCGATGCCTTCCGGGTTGCTCTGCTCACCTGCCCGTTTGCGAAATTGCGACACCACGGCCAGACGCGAAATTTCGCAACAGGATTTTGAATCGAGCGATTTCCAGTCGAGCAGACTGCGATCGACATAGCGCATACCGAACGATTCGAACGGCAAACCACCGCCATCGGCTAGCGGCAGCACCAGGCGTAAACAGCCGACATCGGTATTGGTGAGCTTATGCCGTAAAAGACAATGCAGACTCTGGTTATCGTATTCGTCCGCTTCAAGATGTCCGTCGTTCTGCATCGGATAGCCGAGCTCGTGACAAAATACCTGATGGCGTACGGCGTAAACACGCGCACGCGTGGCGTCATCAGCGGCGAGAATCATATCGAAGGTGCGGGAAAAATCCGCAGCCAGCGTCGGTGCAGAGATAGACATGGACAAGTCCCTTTCTCGTCTGAACGGTTTATTAAACGGTTTATTAAAACAATGGCGGGCGGCCAGCGCCGATAAATCTGCGACGCAACTAACACTCCAGCGCAGGCGCGATAGCAGTTTATAGGATGATACGTCGATCGGCGTTTTATCTACGGCAAGCCGCGATAGTGAATTTCCAGACTGAACTGCCGCGGAACATCGGCAATGCCGCCATTGCTGTTGACGACCGATGGCCACACGTTGTCCTTGTCGAACAGATTGCGTATGGCGATCTGCCCGCTCCAGTTCGCGCCCCACTGTTGCGAAAGCGAAATATCGCTGCGATAGAAAAATCCTGCGTCGTCGACATTGCCGAGCTGGGCATCGTCGCCCGTTCTAACGTTTTCATGCAGGCGATTGGCCCAGAATAATTCGACGCGTTGTGCCGGCCAGCGATAGCCGATACCGATATCAGCCATCCATTGCGGAAACATATCGGGCTCGCAAGCACACGGGCGCACAGGTCCGGAAACCGTACTGTTTTTGATATGCGCAGCGCTTAATTCAAAACGCCATCGATCGAAATCGAATTTCGCCGACAGTTCAGCGCCGTAAGATTCGCTTTCACCAGCGTTGGTATAGCGTCGTTCACCGGCACTGCTCACCAATAAAATACGGTCGTGCCAGCGCGTTTTAAATCCTGTGAGCTGAATGACGCCGCTGCTGACCGCGCGCACCAGGCTCAATTCATAACTATCCAGCGTTTCCGGTTTCAGATCGGCATCGCCGAAAGCGAAATTGGTGCCGCGCAGTTCATTGGCGTTAGGTGCACGAAATGCCTGTCCGTACGTTGCTTTCACGCTGTAATTCGTCGCGGGTATCCAGATAAAACCCAGACGCGGCGAAACTTCCGATCCGAATGTCGAATAATCGTCGATACGCCCGCCATAAATGAATTGATAGCGACCGCTCTGCCACTGCGTTTTGCCTTCCAGCGACACACTGTTGATTCGCTGTTCGAGACCCGCGTAATCAGGCGTGGGGATTTGCGGCAGAACCAGCGGCACCCGTGTGGTGACGTCGTGATCGTCGATCTCCTGACGCTCGCTGCCCATGGTTGCCGACAACTGGGTTTTCGCATGGAAAAAATCGATTTCCGCACGTTTGAAATTGAGCTTCGAACCATAACGCTGCTCAACCATTTGCTGACTTTCGAGGGAAAATAATGCGGGTTGCGAGGATGGGCGAAACTGCAGCCAGTAATCCTGTCCGTAATCGTTACGCCAGTAATAATTGTCCCAGTGCCAGTCCCAGCTGCCGAGCTGGCCGTCGAGCCCGCCTTTCAGCATCCAGAAATCGGAATTCCGGTCGGCGATATCGCGCTCGCGCACATCGGCGATAAAGGTTCCCGCACCGGGCGACTCGTTCACATCGGTCTGGTCGGTAAAAACCTGAAGGTAATAGCCGAGACTCTCGGCGCGACCGGCCCAGCGCAACATGGCTGTACCGCTGTTGTAGCTCTGTTCGCGTGACGCAGCGTGCGTGCTGCCATCGAGCGAGTACCGATATTTATCGTTCTGATCGCCCTGACGCGCCACGCTGACGGCCATCTGCAGCGAATTGTTTTCGCCGACCGTTTGCGTGCCGCGCGCGGCAATGCGCTGATAACTGCGCGAGGCGACTTCTCCTTCGACTTCGAAACGATTCCTGGCATCGCGATACGTCGATAACACCAGCGCGCTATGGAAAGCATCGCTGCCGTACAGGATCGAACTGGGACCGCGCACGAGTTCGAGGCTGTCCATGACGGGCAATTGCAGTTCGGCGTTGGAAAAGACTTCGGAACCAAAAGCGAAGGTGTTGATGGGCACGCCGTCGACGAGCGTCGCACGTCCGCGCAGCGAGGTGGAATCGTAACTGCGCACCTGAATGAGCAGGCCGCCATCGGGCGGTTCCAGCAGCATCACGCCGGGGAGGTGCATCACCGCATCGGGCAGCGTGCGCGCGGCGCGGCGCTCCCAATCCTCGCGCGTGACCACGCTGACGGTCGCGCTGCTGTCCAGTTCGGATTCGGTGAAAGCGGATGCGGCGGTAATCTTCAGACGCGCCAGCTGATCGGGTTCGAGTTCGAAGAAATCTTCTGAAGCAGCCAGAGCCGCGCCGCTCAGGCCAGCACACCACAACGAGCAGGCGTAAAGCGCGATGCAGCCAAACCGTCCAATGTTCTCTGCCATTTACTACCAAACCAATCGTTCTAAAGATTTGTGTCAGTCTAGATGCGTCATTCGCACCTGGCCAATATAAAACAAGGATTTACGTTCAAATGCGGATCAGTGCACGCGGGATTGTCTGGCCGGTGCTGGCTTCTCGGCATTTTCATCGGGCAGCAGATAATCGAGATGGCCGCATTCGGCGACCAGCTGCCGCACGGCCTCCATCGTCGTATTCATGAACAGCTGAAACTGGGTTTCGCTGAGGCCCGCGCCGGTCAGCCACAAACCGCCCGCAACGAGCTGGGGCATGGCGTCGTCGACGACATCGAGAAACAGTTTCAGCGTCGGATAATCGATATTCAGACGCCCGAGATCCGCGGCCAGCGGCAACAGGGCCACCGGACGAATCACCAGTTCGCTGCTGAACAGGATTCCCCATGGCTCGATGAACAGGCGCGCATCGGCGATACCTTCGAGCTCCTGCAGGCCGGAGACGTGCAGACCATTGCACTGATCGCAGATGTAAAAACTGATGCCGGCCTGATTCAGCCATTGCTCAAGCTGGCGCTGATCGGGTGCGCTGCCGGGATTCATGCGGAACTCCTTCGATTGTCTGATGCGATTTTGCGGTCATTCTACTGCAAGTCATCGCCGGCCCGCGTTCGAAACTGCGGCGTTTGCCGAATTGCGCACAGCGTGCACCGAGCTGCGGTTGAACGGTGATTTACCCCACAATTCCACGGGAATGTCGCCGCGGCTACCTAATGGCCACGGTTGATCCTGCTATCTTCTTACGTCATCAATTACGACAGCATTTATCCTCCAGGACGTTGGCTTATGAATTCACTCCCTGCGAAATCCCTTCTCGGCGGCGCCATCGTGCTCGCGCTCCTGCAAGGTTGCGGCGGTGGCGGCGGTGGAGGAGGCGACAGCGCCGGCAATGCAGCGCCCGACTCCAGCGCGGGCTCTCCGAGCGCCACGCCGTTGCTGCCGGCATCGCCGATACCGGGCTTCAGCGCCGCAGCCGGGGTCAAGCAGCTTCGCATCGACTGGTCGGCGGTGGACGGAGCGACGCATTACCGCGTGCTCGAAGATGCCACAGGGTCGGGCACCTTCGCGCAGATCGGCGCCGATCTGACAGCGCCGGGCTACAGCCGCGACGATATTTCCGTGCACACCTTCAACTGGAATGCGCGCTATCAGGTACAGGCGTGCAACAGCAATGGCTGCACCACCTCCAGCACGCTGGCCGCCAGCGATGCCCTGTTGCAGACCATCGGCTACCTCAAGGCATCCAACACCGGTACGGGCGACGCCTTCGGCTGGTCGATCGCCTTGAGCGACGATGGCAATACGCTCGCGGTCGGTGCGCCGTTCGAGGACAGCAGTACCGCCGGCAATCCCGCCAGCAACGGCGCCACCGATTCCGGTGCGGTCTATATCTTTGCGAAATCCGGCAATGGCTGGATTCAGCAGACTTATCTCAAGGCGCAGACCGTAGTTGCCGGAGCCAATTTCGGCGGCAGCGTGGCGCTAAGCAGCAATGGCAACACGCTGGCGGTGGGCGCCGCGCTCGAAAACAGCAGCGCGGGTGGTGCCTACGTTTTCACGCGCAATAACGGAACCTGGAGTCAACCGACCCGCATTCAGGCGAGCAACAGCTACGCGAATGCCTATTTCGGCTGGAGCATAACGCTCAGCGACGACGGCACCACCCTCGCGGTGGGCTCGCCCGGCGAGTCGAGCAGTGTGAGCAACGTCGCCGCCAATAATCATGCCGCAAGCAACGCAGGCGCGGTTTACACCTACCGGTACAACGCGGGCAGCTGGGGCAATCAGGGCTATCTGAAAGCCGGCACCATCGCGGCCGACGACCATTTCGGCGCCGCGGTTGCACTGAGCGGCAGCGGCGCCACGCTCGCGGTCGGCGCACCCTACAAATCGGGCGGCGTCGGCAGGACGTATGTTTTCCGATACACCAGCTCGTGGGGCTCTGCCGCCACCCTCGCAGCATCGAACGGCGCCTCCGGCGACAATTTCGGCGCCACCGTGGCATTGAACACGACGGGCGATACGCTCGCGGTCGGCGCGCCCTTCAAGGCGAGCAATGGCGCCAACGCTGGCGCCGCCTATGTCTTCAGCGGCAACAACTGGAGCCAGGAAACCTACCTCAGGGGCACGAATACCGAAGTGGACGATGACTTCGGCTCGGCACTGGCGCTGAGCGGCGACGGCAACACCCTGGCCGTCGGCGCCATCGGCGAGAAGAGCAGCGCAACCGGCGTCAGCGCTGCGGTCGCCGCCAGCAATGCCGACGACGACACCAAAGACGGCGTCGGCGCGGTCTATTTATTCAAGCGCAGCAACAATGCGTGGTCGACGCAGGCGACTTACATCAAACCGTCGGTCAGCAATGTCGGCAACGAATTCGGGACCGCGATCGGCCTGAGCAGCAACGGCAATACCCTCGCCATCAGCGGCGGTTTCGAACAGAGCAATGCCACCTTCGGACAAATTCAGGCATCGAATGCAGCGGATTCGCTCAACAATCTGCAGCCGAATAGAAGCGCTGTCGATGCCGGTGCCGTGTGGTTGTTCTGATTTAATCGCGCCATTACGCGGCGTCCTGCGCCGCCCCCATGCCACTGAAATACGCGCTCTGCAATTCGGCGTGA
This sequence comes from uncultured Verrucomicrobiaceae bacterium, assembly GCA_964631955.1. Classification (GTDB taxonomy): domain Bacteria; phylum Pseudomonadota; class Gammaproteobacteria; order Pseudomonadales; family CAMLJR01; genus CAMLJR01. The sequence continues at coordinate 347,739 of CAZWBA010000002.1, forward strand.
ATCTGCGCGAAACCGATTTGCAGCTGATCGATGAACATCTGCAATTCGGTCTGTTTCAATTTATCGATCTGCGCGTTATCGAGCTGGCGTTTGACGCGATGCACCACCAGTTTGGTTTTGTCGTGATGCGGCAAAAAATTCACCGCGTTCTGCACCGAATTTATGCAGAAGCTCAGCGAGCGCGGAAACACCTCCGATTGAAACAGGAAACGCAGCGCTTCGGTGCGCTGCACGCGCAATTGCATCGCGCGGCGATACATCTGATAACCCGACAGCGAGCGCAGCACGCTCATCCACTGCAGGTTTTCATACGTCGCCTGTGTCGTCGTCGCTTCGGGCAATAAATTCGACGAGCGAATATCGACGATGCGGCTGGTCATATCGGCGCGTTCGAGATAGCGGCCGATGCGCAGAAATACATAACCCGCATCGTGATTCATCGTTCCCGACAACATGCCCGTCAGCGTCTGGCACTGGCAGATGATCTCTTCGAGAAAGGCAAAACGCCCGCGCTTGCTCGTCGCCTGCGGCGCCTGCTCTTTCGCATGCAGATATGTGGCGTTGATGGTTTCCCACACTTCGCGCGGAATCACATCGCGAATCGTGCGCGCATTTTCGCGCGCGTTGGCCAGACACGACAGAATCGACACCTGCCCCGTGGCATCGCTGATCAGAAATTTCAGCACGGCTTTTTCGTCGTAATCGCTGCTCGAATAAATCGCTTCAGCGCCAGTGATTGCAATGAGCTGGCTCCAGATCGGTGATAAACCTTTCGGCAGATCGAGCGTGAGATTGGCGGTGACGCTGATCAACCGCGCCATGTCTTCCGCGCGTTCGAGATAGCGAGCCATCCAGTAAATATTTTCCGCGACTCTTGCCAGCATTTTACTTCCTCACCAAATTATTCATTCGTCGTTCCCGCCTGCGCGGGAACGACAGAAAAACGGGCTTAGAAATCACCATCAATAATCCACGTATCTTTCGAACCGCCGCCCTGCGATGAATTCACCACCAGCGAACCGCGCTTCAAGGCCACGCGCGTCAAGCCACCGGTCGTCACGTGAATCTGATCGCTCGATAAAATAAACGGGCGCATATCGACATGACGCGGTTCGAGTTTGCCTTCGATCAGCGTCGGCACCGTGCTCAGATTCAATGTCGGTTGCGCGATGTAATTGCGCGGATCGGCTTTAATTAATTCAGCGAATTTTTCGCGCTCGGCTCTGGTGCTGTGCGGGCCGACGAGCATGCCGTAACCGCCCGATTCGTTCGCGGGTTTCACCACCAGCTTGTCGAGATTTTCCAGCACGTATTTGCACTCGTCGTCTTTCATGCACAGATACGTCGGCACATTCGGCACGATGGCTTCCTCGCCGAGGTAATATCTGATCATTTCCGGCACGAACGCGTACACGACCTTATCGTCGGCGACGCCAGCGCCCGGCGCATTGGCGAGCGCGACATTGCCTTTCATCCACGCGCGCATCAGCCCTTTCACGCCGAGTGCGGAATCCTTGTTGAATACTTCTGGGTCCAGAAACAAATCGTCGACACGACGATAAATCACATCGACGCGTTTCAAGCCCATGATGGTTTTCATGTACACGCAATCATCGTCGGCGACGACGAGATCGCGGCCCTCAACCAGTTCGCAGCCCATCTGCTGCGCGAGATACGAATGTTCAAAATACGCCGAGTTGTAAATGCCCGGCGTGAGCACGGCGACCTGCGGATATTCAGCGGGACGTGGCGACAGCGAGGCGAGCATGTCGAATAATTGCGCGGGATAATCGTCGACCGGAAGAATCGAATAATCGCCGAATAAATCCGCGAACACGCGTTTGATCACCTGGCGGTTTTCGAGCAGATAGGAAACGCCCGAGGGCACGCGCAGATTATCTTCGAGCACATAGATTTCGCCATCGGCGTGACGCACGAGATCGGAGCCGCAGATATGCGCCCACACGCCGAACTTCGGATTCATGCCGACGCATTGCTTGCGGAAATTTTTCGATTTCTTCAGCAGCTCGCCGGGGAATATTTTGTCCTTCACGATTTTCTGATCGTGATAAATATCGTCGATAAACAGGTTGAGCGCTTTCACGCGCTGTTTTAATCCGGCATCGACGCGATCCCATTCGCGCTTGGCCATCACGCGGGGAATGATGTCGAACGGCCACTGCCGGTCGATCGAACCGCCGCCTTCGTTGTAAACCGTAAACGTGATACCCATTTCTTTAATCGTTAAATCGGCGCTCGCCTGCAGACGTTCGAGCTCTTTGCTTTCGAGCGTTTCCAGATAGTTCGCGAGTGCCTGCGCCACCGGTCGCGGTTTATTGTTCTCGCCGATCATTTCATCGAATAGATTGGCCGCGGCGTAGTCTTTCCAGTTAATCCCCATCGATGCCGTCTCTGTTGGTGCTGCCGTCCCCGGCGATATTTTCTGCGCTATCTTTTGCGACGACAGCGGCGAAATTTCCTGCACTGCGTTGTGTGGATGCATCGACTGCAAGTTCATTGACTGTCACCGCCACGCTGAGTTGATGTAAACCGCCGCTGAAACAGACGCCTTTCACCGGCGGCGAGTCCGAATAGTCGCGACCCATCGCCAGCACGATATGTTCGTCGCCGACGACAGTGTCGTTGGTGGGGTCGAGATGAATCCAACCGAGTTCCTGCGTCCACACCGCGAACCACGCGTGCGACGCATCGGCGCCGATGCGTTTGGTTTCGCCTTCGCGCGGATACGTCAATAAATATCCGCTCACATACGCCGCCGCCAGACCGATGCCGCGCAATGCCGCGATCGCTAAATGCGCGAAATCCTGACAGACGCCCGCGCGGTTTTCCCACACCTGCGCGAGCGGCGTATCGACCGCCGTCGCACCCGGCAGATATTGAAAGTCGGTGTGCAGCTGCCGATTGAACGCGAGCAGCGCCTCGCCGAGCGGACGCTCCGGCGTGAATATCGCGCGCGCGTAATCGGTGTAATTTTCGTGCACGGGGGCGAGCGCCGTCGGATAGATGAATTCCCACACCGGCAGTCCATCCGCACTCGTCTCCGGACCTTCCGGTTTTGCGTTTTCCCACGGCTGCGCGAGCGCGGCGAGATCGGGCGCACCGTCGCATTCGACGATCGCCGAACTTTGAATGCGCAATTCGCTGTGCGATTTCTGCACTTCGAAATAATGCTGCGTGTTGCCGAAGGCATCGCTCATCCGATGCTGAAAACGCGGCTTCGGCAATACGGTCAATTGCTGTTCGAGCAGGCGTTGACCGGGCAGCGCACGCGGCGTCAGCCAGGCGAGGCTGTAGCCCAGCGCGACCGCGCTCTGATAGTGATACGCGGTTTCGTGCTTTACCTGCAAACGGCGAAACGACCGTGCGGTGCTGTCGGGCTCATTGCTCAAAATAATTCCCTGTCGCGAACGTTTGTCATTTATTCAGCGGGCAAACTGAGTGAATGGCTGCGTATGCCGGAAATAGTGATGATCCAGCTCCGTGCCGAGCTGCCGCAGACGTCCGCTCAATTCGCCGAGCACGCGCGACAGCAGCGCGCGCGCGGTATCCGATTGCGACCATTCGCGCGCATCGGCAAGCCGCAGCGCCGTGGTCACCGCGAGCATGATTTTTTCAGGTTCGCTCAAACCGAATTGCGGATTCGCATGGCGATCGCGCTTCACCCACTCCCCTCTCAGCAGCAAGTGCAAAAGCGATTCCAACTCTTCGAACTGATGCATGAGCGAACGCGGATTCGTCACCTCCAATAACAGGTGCTGCCACACCGTCAGAAAATTCAACTCGATGCCGTAGCGCCGGCGATGACTCACCATGCAGCCGTGCGCATCGAGCAGGGTTTCGAGAGCCAGCGTCGAATCTTCTCCGACCACCAGTCCGCGGCAGAAATGACTCACGACCAATAGCATGTTCTGCACGCGTTCGAGACGGCGGCCGATATGCAGCCACAAGCCGCCCTGCGTCAGCGCGAGCGATTCCTGACTCGCGCCCCAGAATGCCAGCATCGCATTGAGCAGCGGGTGCACGAGTTGATCGATCGCAATCACATCGCTGTTGCGTTCGGCGTAAGTGAGCAGCTCTTCCAGTTCTTCGATGACGCGCCAGCTGTCGGAAGGCCATAAATCGCGCACCGTATAGATGCCTTCGAGGCCGCGATGCAGGTTGTAGGCGAGACTGCCGACATCGTCGCCGAGCAGCGCACGCCGCAGCGTATCGGGCGCGGGCGGCACATCGGCGGGAAACGCGCCCGGCGCATACAGCTGCAGCAATGGCAGCCATTGATAGAGCACGCGCTCGTCGGCTTCGAAACCGTAATCGAGCCAGGTTTCGTAGCGCGACTGGTACGCACTGGCCAGACGCAATAACGATTCGCTGCGCTCGAGATAACTCGCGGCCCAGAATAGATGTTCGGCGGCGCGGCTCGTCAGCGCGGCGGCGGTCTGCCGGCGCTGACCGGTCGGATGCAGTCGCAGCACATCGCGCATCGAGCCCGAGCGGCGCAGCAGCCAGGTGTCCTTGCTCCAGCCGCCGCTTTGCGTGGAAACCAGATTCGCCGCTGCGGTGCCGCCGACCCGCGTGAGGCCGCCGGGCATCACGTCGTAGTGGTCGCCATTGCCTGCGAGAAACGAGCGCAATACCAGTGGTCGCGGCCCCACTTCGGTACGCGCTCCTGTATGAGCCGAGCCGGGTTTTTCATTTTTGAGAAGCGTCGGCGTGGTCGAAAAACTCAGGTGCTCCTGACCGACATACGCCCACGGTTTGGCTTTGATCGCTTCGCCGAGCTGCGTCAGCGCCTTGCGCGAAAGCGTCTCGCCGAAAATCAGCACGTCGGGGCGATCGACGCGCTTGATCGTCAGCCTGGCCAATTCAGCGAGCACGTATTTGCGCTCCGTTTCCTGGCCGCACCACCACGTCGCCACATTCGGCACCAGCAGATCCTCGCCGAGCCACGCGCGCGCGAGCGCGGGCAGAAACGGCAACAGCGCCGGACATTCGAGTACGCCGCTGCCGAGTGCATTGGCCATGCCGATGCGGCCGAGCTGTTGCGCCTGCATCAAACCCGGTACGCCCAGCATCGAATCGCTGCGCAGGCTGAGCGGGTCGCAGAAGCTCGAATCGACGCGGCGGATCAGCACATCGACGCGGCGCAGATCGTCGACGGTGCGCAGATAGACGTGACCGCTGCGCACGGTGAGATCGTCGCCCTGAACCAGTGTGATGCCGAGCTGCGCGGCGAGGTAGGCGTGCTCGAAATACACCTCGTTGCCGATTCCGGGCGAGAGCACGGCGATGGTCGGCTCGCGCTGCTGATCGGGCGCGAGCGCGGCGACATGGCGTTTGAGCTGATGGAAGAACTGCGCGAGCGGCGCGATGGAGTAATCGCTCACACTCTGCCCGAGCACCCGTTTGGTGACGGCGCGGGCTTCCAGGACATAACCCGCGCCCGATGGCCCCTGCGTGCGATCGGCGTGGACCCACCAGGTGCCATCGGGTCCGCGCGCGAGATCGACGGCGTATAAGGTCAGCGGTGCGATGCGTTCACCGCCGTGGTGAGGAACCATCGCGGGACGCAGGAATTCGGGATGGCGCAGGATGATTTCGTGCGGAATCAGGCCCTCGCGCAAGGCGCGTTGCGGGCCGTATAAATCCTGCAATAGGAGGCTGAATAGACGCGCGCGCTGCCGCAGACCCGCTTCGAGCTGCGGCCACTCGTGTTCGGGCAACAGCATCGGCACGGGGTCGAGCTGCCAGGTGCGGCGCTGTCCCGCGGGGTCTTCGTAGACGTTGTAATAGACGCCCTGCTCCTTGAGACGGCGCAGCGTTTCGAGCTTGAGACTATCGAGCGTTTGCGGCGCGCAATTGCGCAGAAAATCCGCCATATGCCGCCAGTGCGGACGCAGCTCACCGTCGGCGCCGAACATTTCGTCCCAGACGCCGGCGGGTGCTTGATAGCCCCAGGACGCGGGCGCCGGGGCTTCATTGTCGATCGTTTTGGCCATGTTTTAAAAGCTGACCCCTCCGTCGCTTTGCGACACCTCCCCTACTTCGCAGGGGAGGCAGTCCGTGGCGCGAATGGGCTCCCCCTGCGTAGTAGGGGAGTGCCTCGCAGAGGCGAGGGGGTCATGTTCATCCCGTTAATTATCAAAGCGCAGGTCTAAGGTGAAAGGGTAGCTCGGATTCGGCTTCGCCATCGGCGGCGCGGCTTTAATGCCCGGCTCATGTTTATAGAATCTTCCGATACCCTGCAACGTCGGCGGTGTGCTCATAAAACGCGGCTCGATTTCCGCGGGCGGCGGTGCCACGAGGCGACCGTGCGCGTGGCCCAGCGTTTCGAAGCGATTGACGCGGCGCGATTCGGCTTCGAGCGCATTCACCGGGAAGGTTTCGTAGCTGCGCCCGCCCGGATGCACGACGTGATAGGTGCAGCCGCCGAGCGCGCGACCATTCCACGTATCGAAGAAATCAAATACCAGCGGCGAATGCACGCCGATCATCGGATGCAAGGCCGACCACGGCTGCCACGCGCGATAACGCACTCCCGCGACGAAGGTGCCCTCCTCTTCGGTCGGAATCAAGGGCACGCGTTTGCCGTTGCAGGTGAGCACGTAACGATCGCCCGGCGTACCGAAACGCACTTTGACCTGAAGGCGCTCAACCGATGAATCGACATAACGCGATGTGCCGCTGCCTGTCGCTTCTTCGCCGAGGACATGCCACGGTTCGAGCGCGTGCCGCAGTTCCAATTCCATGCCTGCGATTTCGAGATGCCCCACCTTCGGGCAACGAAACTCTTTGAATGCATCGAACCAGTGCGATTTAAATGGCAGGCCGCCGCCGTTTTGTAAACACGGGCCGTTCAAATAAACCAGCACATCTTCGAAATCCTTATTGAGAAAATGCGGCAGCATGAAACGATCGTGCAGCTGGTGTCCCCAGTTCACCAGTTTGTGGTGATAGGGTTTTTCCCAGAACGATGCCACACAGGCGCGCAGCAATAACATCTGCACCAGACTCATATGCGCATGCGGCGGCATTTCGAAGGCGCGGAATTCGAGAATGCCGAGCCGGCCCGTCGACGAATCCGGCGAATACAATTTATCGATGCAGAATTCGCTGCGATGCGTGTTGCCCGTTAAATCGACTAACAAATGACGTAAGGCGCGATCGATTAACCACGGCTGATTCGAGTCGCCGTGAGCATTCCCAGAAACAGGGAGCTGAGAAAAAGCGATCTCCAATTCATACAAGCGTTCGACACGGCCTTCATCGACACGCGGTGCCTGACTGGTCGGACCGATGAACATGCCGCTGAATAAATACGACAAACTCGGATGGTGCTGCCAGAAGGTAAGCAGGCTGCGCAATAAATCGGGCCGTCGCAATAACGGCGAATCTGCTGGCGTCTCGCCGCCGAGCGTGACGTGATTGCCGCCACCCGTACCGCTGTGACGGCCATCGAGCATGAATTTTTCGGTGCCGAGTCGCGCTTCGCGCGCATGTGCGTAAAGCGTTTCGGTGAGATGCGTAAGCTCGTTCCAGGTTTTCGTCGGCTGCACATTCACTTCGATCACACCGGGATCGGGTGTCACCGCGAGTTTGGCGAGACGCGGATCGAACGGTGGCTGATAGCCCTCGATAAATGGCGTGAGTCGTAATTCATTGGCGGCAGCGGCGATGGCATCGAGCAAGCCCGCGAATTCTTCAAGCGTCGATAGCGGCGGTAAAAACACATAAAGCTTGCCGTCGCGCACTTCGGCGCACAGCGCGGTGTGAATCGCCATCGGCGCCTGCAATGAATAATCGGCTTTGGTCGGCGCGCGTAATTCCTGCTCTAATTTTTTCTCGAAGATGTTTTCATCGAAGGACTTTTCACCGAAAGGCTTTTCACCGAAAGAAAAGGGATCGTTCGGTATCGGTTCCAAACCATCGACTTTCGCGTGATACGACAACGACGATAACGGCAGGCGATAACCGATCGGCGAATTGCCGGGAATTAAATACATCGAGCCCTGCTTAAATTGCCAGCGACAGCTTTGCCATAATTGATTGCCCGCATTGAATGCAATCGGCAAACAATAACCGACGACTTGATTCAATCCCTGCTTCATCACTTTGGCGAGCGTGCGTCTGGCGAGCGCTTCGTGATCGAGTGTTAATTCATCGTCGATAGGTAGCTGCGCGTTTTGCCACAGCGAGTGAAATGGATCTTCATAACACGGATGCACTGCCGCGGTCGGAAAACCCAGTTGCGCGCATAACATGCGCATAAAGGCGCGCGCGGCTTCGGCGGGAACCGGTTTGGTTTTGGTATCGGGAAATAAACCTTTCCACAGCGCTACGCCGTCCTTGCGCCAGTACAAAGTATTTTGCCAGCGCGGCAGCGGTTCGCCCGGATACCATTTGCCCTGGCCCACATGCAGCAGGCCGCCCGGCGCAAATTCGTCTTTTAGTTTCTGCGTTAATTGCATGGCCAGAAAACGTTTGTGCTCGCCGTCGGCTTCGGTATTCCACTGCACCGACTCCATATCGTCGATCGATACGAAGGTTGGCTCGCCGCCCATCGTCAGACGCACATCATTTTTTTCAAGCAGGCTGTCGACATAATTGCCGAGCGCATCGATTTCCAACCATTCCTGTTCGGTGAACGGACGCGTGACGCGCGGATCTTCTTTTATGCGCGTGACTTCGTTGCTGTAACTGAATTCGACTTCGCATTTTTCGATCGCACCGGTGATCGGCGCCGAATCGACGGGCTCGGGCGTGCAGCTCAATGGAATATGACCTTCCGCCGCAAACAATCCCGATGTTGGATCGAGCCCGATCCAGCCCGCGCCCGGAATATACACTTCGGTCCATGCGTGTAAATCGGTGAAATCGGCTTCGGGTCCGCTCGGGCCGTCCAGCGATTTCTGATCCGCCGTCAATTGCACGAGATAACCCGATGCAAATCGCGCGGCCAGACCTAAATGCCGCAACAGCTGCACCTGCAGCCACGCCGAATCGCGACACGAACCGCTGCCGAGCTGCAGGGTTTCCTCGGGTTTTTGCACGCCGGGTTCGAGACGAATCGTGTAGCTCACGTCTTTCCAGATGCGCTGATTGATGGCGACGAGAAAATCGATGATCGCGGTTTGCTTGCGCGGCACATCGTCGACATACGCGGCGAAACGCTGATCCCATTGTTTCGTTTCAAGAAATGGCGCGAGTTGTTTTTTCAGCGCGTCGGGATAGTCGAACGGAAATTTTTCGGCGTAGCTTTCGACAAAAAAATCGAACGGGTTGTACGCGGTGAGATCGGCGACGAGATCGACATCGACGGAAAATTCGGCGGTCTTTTCCGGAAACACCAGACGCGCCATGTAATTCGAAAACGGATCCTGAATCCAGTTGATGAAATGATTTTCAGGCCGGATATTCAGGCTGTAACTGATGATGGGTGTGCGACAGTGCGGCGCGGGCCGTAAACGCACCACTTGCGGTCCCAGATTGATACGGCGATCGTAACGATACGTCGTGGTATGACGCAGACCCACCAGAATACTCATGCCCTTTCCTTAATGCTTTGTGCTGGCCTTAGATGCTTCGCGCAAGGTTTTGCTAACCGTGCTTACGTTTTTCAATTTATATATACGCTTGCGGTGACGGCACAGTTTCTATGACGACACAGTTTGACAACACAGCTTCGGTGACAAAAGCGCGGTGCAAAGCAATGCAGGTTGTGTGCCGGGCGCTAAAGCAAACCCGGCATCAATAATTAAAGCGGCAGAAGTGTAGACAATCGGTTGCGGTGTGAAGTGTCGTTATTATTCGACTATTAAGGAAAACTCTGACTAAAAAAACATTACGGCAATTCCTGGAATTGCTGGCGCAGACCATTGCCCCAGGCCTGGCGCAGGGCTTTCCAGTAATCGTTGTCTTCCGCGATGCGCTCCACCTTCAATTCGAACGCGTCTTCGCGATAGATGCCGAGATCGATCGGCATGCCCACCGATAAATTCGAGCGAATCGTCGAGTCGAACGAAATGAGCGTGCATTTGGTCGCGTGGCTGATGCTGGTGTCGTAGCTGACGATGCGGTCGATGATCGGCTTGCCGTATTTCACTTCGCCGATCTGGAAATAGGTGGTGTCCTCGGTCGCTTCGATGAAATTACCCTGCGGATAGACGTGAAACAGCCGCGGTCTTTCGCCGGCAATCTGCCCGCCCAGCAAAACATTCAAACCGAAATCGACACCGCCCGTTTGCTGACCCGATGCCGAACGCGCGATGACTTCGTTGATGGTGTCGCCGACGAGTTGCGCGGCGCCGAACATCGAGCCGATGGTGTACAGATTGGTTTCGTCTTCGTGCTGCGTGCGTTCGCAGAGATGGCTGACCACCGATTGCGCCGTCGCCAGATTGCCTGCAGTGAGCAGCACGATCGAGCGCTCGCCGCGGCGTTCGAAGACATGCATCTTGCGAAACGTGGCGATGTGATCGACACCTGCATTGGTGCGGGTGTCGGCCGCGAAAACAAGGCCTTCGCGCAGGCGCATGGCAACACAGTAAGTCATATATGTCGAAAACCGGCTTTTTACAGAGTCTTGCCCTTTACAGGGCCTTACACTCTGCCCCGCGGTTTTGACCGAGTCAATGCCGGTTTACCGAAGCATAAAATTCGCGGATATCATCGGGCGCAGACATGGCCGATTATCGCCATCGTTTTTACAAGCCGGATGCACCATGCGGCGTACACTGGCGCCTGACTGATTGGCAGAGGAGTTTGAAAAATGGCAGCACAGACGAATCAGCGTGTCGCGGTAATTACCGGGGCGAGTTCTGGTGTTGGTAAAGAAGCGGCGAAGGCGCTGGTGCAACAGGGCTGGCGCGTGATTGGACTGGGTCGCGATGCCGAACGCTGCGCGGCGGCGGAAAAGGAAATTCGCGCGCTCGCTCCCCATTCACAGCAAGAGAATGCACAGTTCGATATGTTGCGTGTCGATTTATCGTCGATGGCGGACACCGCGCGCATGGCGGGAGAAATTTTCGCGCGCGTGCCGCGTCTCGATGCACTGCTCAATAACGCAGGCGGTATGGCGAAAGAATGCGTCATCACACCCGAGGGCAACGAAGCATTGTTTGCCGGCAATCATCTCGGCCATTTTTTACTGACCGATTGCTTATTGCCGTTGCTGCAGAGCACCGCGAAAAATGCCGAGCCCGGTTCGGTGCGAATCATCAATGTCAGCTCGGATGCGCACGAATACACCAGGGGACTCGATGGCGATATCCAGATGCTCGACAATTTCATTCCCGGCGCCGCGTACTGCCGCGTGAAACTGGCGAATGTGCTCTTCACGCGTCAACTGGCGAAACGTATCGCCGACAAAGGCATCGTGGTGAATTGCATGCATCCGGGAATCGTCGCGAGCAATTTCGTCACGCACGCCGATCCGCAGGCGCAGGAAACCATTCGCAGCCGCGCGAATCTGGCGATCACGCCGCAGGAGGGCGCCGATACACTGATCTGGCTGGCGACTGCAGCAGAAGCCGGCAAAACCACCGGCGGTTATTTCATCAAGCGAGTGGAAACACCGCCGAGCGCAGCCGCGCAGGATGATGCACTGGCGGAGCGTCTGTGGAGCGAAAGCGAACAGCTGATCGCGCGCAGTCTCAAATCGGCAACACGATAAGCATCGCGTCGTCGAAAATGAATTCACAGTTTTGCGATGAAGCGCGAGAGGAGATCGAGTTTGGCGGGATCGTCGTCGACGAAGCGAATGACAATTTTCAGCACCGAGGCATCGATGCGATTTTCCGCCGCCTGAAGGCTGTGCACATAGCCATTCAGGCGCGCGACATCGCCGCCTTCGACTTCGAAAATTGAAATCACCACGGGCTCCAGAATCGCCGGCAATTGTTCTTCGCGCTTGACGATGCCACTCATCATTTGCAGCGAAACATCCTTGATCACGCACGTCGTATTGAAATTCGGAAAATTCAATTGCGCCTGACCGCGCGCGACGGTTTTCGATTTCGCCGCTGGCGCGGGTGTCGACGCTGCGCCCAGGTTGAATGCGGTGACTGTCGTTTCCTTTGCGGCTTTGGCGACCGGCGCCGCCGCGCCTCCCGTCAACACCGCAATGCTGGCACCGGCAATGCCCGGCAAATTGCCATTCGGGCTGCGCGCGGGTGCCGATAAATCCTTTCCCGCCTTGCGCAATTGCTTGTCGACCTTGCCGATCAGCATTTCCGGCTTGAACGGTTTGCCGAGATAATCGCTGACGCCCGACTGCACCGCTTTGACAATGAAGTCGCGCTCGCCGCGACTGCTCACCATGATGAAGGGCACGTCCTTGTGATGCGGCTGTTCGCGCAGCCAGCGCAGAAATTCCTCGCCCGTCATATCGGGCATTTCCCAATCGCACAGAATCAAATCGACTTTCAGCGTTTTCAGCATGACCTGCGCTTTCACCGCGCTCGACGCATCGCTGATCTGGCAGCCCGGATACGCATCGCGCAGCTGCTTCTTGATCATGTCGCGGATGAACGTGGCGTCGTCGACCACGAGAAACTTCAACACTTGCATCAAATGTTCGCCGATACGAAAACGGCGCCAGCGGCAAAAAGGGTACGAACAGCTTAGACGAGGATGCCGTTCCTCGCGAAAACGCGGCTGGGCGAAGGCGGAAATACCCCATCGCCCGGGTTTCTGACAGACAGACTCAGGCGATGGGGCGAGGAAGCAATTCAGGCCGAGGCGGCGCGAATACCGCTGGCGTCCAGAAATACCGGCAGCGCGTCGGGCCGCCAGCGCGGGCAGCAGCGCAAGGTCTGCTGCCATTCGGGATTGTCACGGTAACTCGTCAGCCAAGCGCGCAACTGACGATACGGCGAAATATCGAACCAGGTGCGATCGATTTCGGCAAACCAGTGTATGAACGGCAACACCGCGATATCGGCGAGCGTTTCCTCGTCGCCAACCAGAAAGGGTTTGCGCGCCAGACGCGCTTCGAGCTGTGCGAGAAAAATTTCGGCGTCGCTGCGCCGGTTGATCGCGGCGGGAGGTTGCACCCCGGGGGACGGTTGCGCCGCCGCGGCCTGCGCATATAAATGGCACGCGCTCGCAAACGGGCCATCGATGATATTCACGAGATTTTCGATCGATTGCTGACGCACGCGGATCGCCGGCCACAGACCGAGTTGCGGTTTGCGCGCGCTGGCCCATTGTGCAATCGCAAAACTGTCGTCGATCAGTTTGCCGCTCGGTAATTGCAGCAGCGGTACGCGGGTGACAGCAATGGGAGGATCGGCAGGATCGACTTCGCGCAGTTCGCAATGAATCCCCGCCATCAGCAAGGCAAAACGCGCCCGCGCAGAATGCGGGTCGGAAAAATTACTGTAGAGAACGCAAACCGCTGTCATGGTGATGCTCGGTCATCCGCCAATCTTGCCAGCCCTTGTTTCGAACAGATTACGCCGTGGCTTGCTCGCGCGTGAATATCCATTCGTCGGTCGATGAAAGGCCGGCATTGAATGCGTAACCCTCGTCGGCAAAATCCTTGAGCGCAGCGACATCCTTCAGCCGATTGCGAATGATGTACCGGCTCATCGTGCCGCGCGCTTTCTTCGCAAAGAAACTCACGATTTTGTAAGTATCGCCTTTGCGCTCCTTAAATATGGGCGTTACCACGCGCGCTGCCAGCGTTTTCGGATGAACGGCCTTGAAGTATTCCCCGGAGGCGAGATTGACGAGCACGGGTATTTTTTCGTTTTTCAATTCCTCATTGAGGGCTGCCGTAATTTTGTCGCTCCAGAATGCATAAAGGTTTTTGCCGCGCGCATTCGTCAAATTTGTGCCCATCTCCAATCGATACGGCTGCATTAAATCGAGCGGTCGCAGCAGGCCATAAAGCCCCGACAAAATTCGCAGATGCCTTTGCGCGAATTCAAAATCCTTTTTCGTAAACGAATCGGCCTGCAAACCGACATACACATCTCCGCGAAATGCGAGCAGCGCCTGCTTTGCATTCTCGCGAGAAAAAGGCAGCGACCAGTTCATATTGCGCCGATGATTGAGTTCGGCGAGATCGTCACTGATCGACATGAGTTTGCCGATCTGTATCGGATCGAATTCACGCAGGCGTTCGACCAGTAGTTTCGAATCGTCGAGAAATCGCGGCTGAGTGAATATGTCAGTTGATGCGGGTTTTTCAAAGTCGAGCGTTTTTGCGGGGGAAATGACAATCAGCATTTTTTACTCGGTTAAATAAATCGATTCAACATGACCCCTCCGCCTCGCTACGCGAACAGTCTCCCCTACTGCGCAGGGGAGGCCGTTCATGCGCGCCGTTAGGCCTCCCCTATGAAATAGGCGAGGTGTCGCGAAGCGACGGAGGGGTCAGCTATCGCAGCGAAATAATCGGCCAGTTACGCTTGAGCGCTTCGCTTCGCAACGTATCGTCGGGGTCGACCGCCACCGGGTGGCCGACCATATTCAGCAGCGGCAGATCGTTTTGCGAATCGCTGTAGAAGTACGCCTCGGCCGGATCGTACGGATTTTTCTGTAGCCATTCGCGCAGACAGACGACTTTGCCCTCGCGAAAACACGGCGTGCCGACGACATTGCCGGTGTAGCGTCCATCGCGAATTTCCGGTTCGCTTGCCAGCAGTGCATCGACGCCGAGGCTTTCGCCGATAGGCCGCGTAATGAAAGCGTTAGTCGCGGTGATGATGAGCAGATAATCGCCCCTCGCGCGGTGTTCGGCGATCAGCGCGTCAGCTTTCGGCAGACGCAGCGGCGCAATCAGCGTGCGCATGAATTCATCGTGCAGCTGTTTCAATTCGTCGAGCGAAAACCGCGTGAGTGGTTCGAGTGCGAATTGCAGATAAACGTGAATATCGAGCGTGCCCTCCTGATAGGCGCGAAAGAAACGATCGTTCGCGGCGCCGTACGCTTCGCCATCGACAATGCCTTTACTGACCAGAAACTGGCCCCAGGCGTGGTCGCTGTCGCCGCCGAGCAGGGTGTTGTCCAGATCGAAAATTGCCAGTGCCACGTGTTACCCACCTTCGAATTTGTTACGAAATTAAACGGATTTTCCTTACCCTGCATTTTAAATACACGCTAGTCGGCCATGCGCGCAAAGCTGTGCAGAATACCTTTCCGTGCAGGATTGTTCACGTATTCCCATTTGTGGAACAATACCTGCAAATCGATTTTTTATTGTTTCCTCAATCCCTTATTTAGAGATGTGCCCGTGATCGACGCCGATGGCTTCCGCCCGAATGTAGGCATCGTGGTAGCGAATTCGTTCGGCGAAGTGCTGTGGGCGCGTCGTGTCGGTCAGGACGCGTGGCAATTTCCGCAGGGCGGCATCAATCCCGATGAATCGCCGGAAGATGCGCTCTATCGCGAACTGCACGAGGAAATCGGGCTGCAGCCCGAACATGTCGAAGTGCTCGCGTGCACGCGCGGCTGGTTGCGCTATCGCCTCCCTGAACGTCTGGTGCGGCGCGGCGGCGATGGTCCGCTGTGCATCGGCCAGAAACAGAAATGGTTTTTACTGCGCATGCTCGCGGACGATAACGCCGTGCGCATGGATTGCGGCGACAAGGCCGAATTCGATCACTGGCGCTGGGTGAGTTACTGGTATCCGCTCGGCCAGGTCGTGTCGTTCAAGCGCGAAGTGTATCGGCGCGCGATGAAGGAATTATCGGTCCGTCACAGTAAATTGACTAACGGCCCCGCCAGGGCCTAATCGCTAAACGATCGCTCGTCGACGAGTGCAGGCGCCAGGAAGCCAAATGGAACAAAAAATCAGCATGCTCGACGCCCTGCGCAACATTGTGCAGGAGGTCAACGCTGCCGATGATTTGCAGACCGCGCTCAACGCCATCGTGCGGCGCGTGCGCTCGGTCATGGGCACGGAAGTGTGCACCGTCTACTTGCGCGATCCCGACACTGGCCGTCTCATTTTCATGGCCAACGAAGGCCTCAACCCGGATTTCATCGGCAAGATCAGTCTCGCCGCCGACGAGGGTCTGGTCGGTCAGGTCGCGGCGCGCGAAGAACCGCTCAATACCGATGATGCCGAATCGCATCCAAGCTTCCTGTTCCTGCCGGGCATCGGCGAAGAACGTTTCAGCTCGTTTCTCGGCGTACCCATCATTCACCAGCGCCGCGTGCTCGGCGTCCTCGTGGTGCAGCAGGTCGAGCAGCGCCGTTTCGACGAACACGAAGAAGCGTTTCTGGTCACCTGCTCCGCGCAGCTCGCCAGCGTCATCGCACACGCGCAGGCGACGGGCTCGATCTCGCATACCGACGAAAGCGGCAAAGCCACCAGCACGGCCCGCTTTCAGGGCGTGCCGGGCGCTCCGGGCATCGCCATCGGCCAGGCGGTGGTGATTTCGCCACCGGCCGATCTGCATTCGGTGCCGCACCGCAGTTGCACCGATCCCGACGCGGAAATTCAGTTTTTCTACGATTGCCTCGCCGCCGTGCGCAAGGACATGCAGGAGCTCGGCACCAAGCTTTCCTCGCGCCTGGCGCCGCAGGAACAGGCGCTGTTCGATGTCTATCTGCGCATGCTCGAAGACAATGCCTTCGGTTCGGAAGTGGTCGAACTGATCCGCCAGGGCGAATGGGCACAGGGCGCGCTGAGCCAGGTCGTGCTCGCGCACGTGCGCACCTTCGAGATGATGGACGATCCGTATCTCAAGGAGCGCTCGGTCGACGTCAAGGATCTGGGCCGCCGCGTGCTCGCGTATCTGCAGGCCGCGAATACCTCGCCGGTGACGTACCCCGATCGCACCATCCTGGTCGGCGAGGAACTCACGGCGTCGATGCTCGGCGAAGTGCCGAAAGAAAAATTGTTCGGTCTGGTTTCCGTCGAAGGCTCGGGCAACTCGCACGTGGCGATTCTCGCGCGCGCGATGGGCATTCCCACCGTCATGGGCTGTCTCGATTTGCCGTTCACCCAGGTCGAAGGCGCCGAGCTCATTCTCGATGGCTACAACGGCCTCGTGTATTACAACGCGCCGGCCGAACTGCGCGCCCAGTTTCAGACCATTTACAACGAAGAACAGCAGATTTCAAAAGGTCTCGAAGCGCTGCGCGACCTGCCGTGCGAAACCACCGACGGCCATCGCATTCCGCTGTGGGTGAATACCGGCCTGATGGCAGATGTGGTGCGCTCGCTCGAACGGGGCGCCGAAGGTATCGGTCTCTATCGCACCGAAGTGCCGTTCCTGTTGCGCGACCGTTTTCCGAGCGAAGAGGAGCAGCGCCTCATTTATCGCCAGCAGCTCGAACCGTTCGCGCCATTGCCGGTGACGATGCGCACGCTCGATGTCGGCGGCGATAAATCGCTGCCGTATTTTCCGATCGAGGAAGACAATCCGTTTCTCGGCTGGCGCGGTATTCGGGTGACACTCGATCATCCCGAAATTTTTCTCGTGCAAGTGCGCGCGATGATGAAGGCGAGCGAGGGGCTCAACAATTTGCGCATCATGTTGCCGATGGTGAGCAATGTGCAGGAAATCGACGATGCGCTCGAACTGATTTTGCGCGCGCACGATGAACTGATCGAAGACGGTCTGCAGATTCCGGTGCCGCCGATCGGCGTGATGGTCGAAGTGCCTTCGGCGGTTTATCAGGCGCGTGCTTTCGCCAAGCGCGTGAGCTTCCTGTCGGTCGGCTCGAACGATTTAACGCAATATCTCCTCGCCGTCGATCGCAACAACGCGCGCGTCGCCGAGCTGTATCACGCCTACCATCCCGCGGTATTGCACGCGCTGCAAAAAGTCGCCGACGCCGGCCACGCCGAAGGCAAGCATGTCAGTATCTGCGGCGAACTGGCGGGTGATCCGGCGGCGGCCGTATTGCTGCTCGCGATGGGTTACGACATTTTGTCGATGAACGCGACCAACCTGCCGAAAGTGAAATCCGTCATTCGCAACGTCAGCATGGAAACCGCGAAAAACCTGCTCGCGAAAGTCATGCAAATGGAAACATCGGAACAGATCCGCGACTACCTCGATGCCGAATTGAAATCGGCAGGCGTCGGCAGATTCCGGCCGATGACAGGAAAAATCAAATAATTCTTCAATATCTGTAGGGGCGGACCTATGTGCCCGCCCTATTTGATTGCGTAACCATTATCAAAAAACAACGTAGAAATAATTAGGGCGAACACATAGGTTCGCCCTACGTGATGCCTAAGGATTCAGCGCGCCGTACAACAAATACGCGCCGAATGCCGCGCACGCGTAACCGCCCAGCCACACTTCCATCATGAACATCTGCGGATCTGCTGCCTTCGAAACGCTCGGCCGCATCACGCTGTATTGCAGCTTGCTGCTCAGCAGCGCGACCGAAAGACCATACGCAATCGTCAATACGTAAAGCGCCAATTCAACGTAACGCAAGGGCTGGCTATCGCTGGCGGTTGCGAGTCTGACCACCACCCACGCCACCGATGCGACGATGACAAGAATAATGAGCGGCATGATGCGCCTATCGGGTTTTTCCACGGTGACTACCTCTATTTTTATTGTTTAGCGTTTGAGCGAGCTTCGAACAGCATCCGCTGCTAATCGAAAATCTTGCCCGGATTCATGATCCCGTTCGGATCGAACACCTTTTTTACACTTTTCATCAGCTCGATTTCCACCGCGCCGCGGCCGTATTGCAAATAATCTTTTTTCAGCAGGCCGACACCGTGCTCGGCGGACACGCTGCCCTGATGACGCTGCACGATATCGAATACGCGCTTCGATACGCCGTGACAGCGTTCATGAAATTCGGCGATCGGCAGATCGTCCGGCTTCAGGATATTCAGATGCAGGTTGCCATCACCGATGTGGCCGAACCAGATGATTTCGAAATCCGGGTATTCGCGCTGCACCACGGCATCGACTTCGTCGATGAACGTCGGGATTTTCGAAATCACTGTGGCGATATCATTTTTGTAGGGCGTCCAGCGCGAAATCGTTTCGGAAATATCCTCGCGCAGACGCCATAAATTCTGCAGCTGCTCGATGCTCTGGCTCATCACACCGTCGACCACCCAGCCCTGCTCGACGCAATGCTCGAATAACTCCATCGCCTGCGCTTCGACATCGTCGTTGAGTTTTTCGAATTCGAGCAACGCATAAAATGCAGCGGGTGTATCGAATGGCTTCTGCAGGTTCTGATGCGCAACAACCTTTTCGAGTGCTTTATCGGAGAAAAATTCAAACGCGGTGAGATCGAGCTTGCCCTGAAATGTGTGCAGCACATCCATGATGCTGTCGAACGCGGGCACGCCGAGCACGAGCACGGTGAGATCGACGGGCGGGCGCGTGAGCTGCATGGTCGCTTCGCAAATAAAACCGAGCGTGCCTTCGGCGCCGATAAATAGCTGACGCAAATCGTAGCCGGCATTGTTTTTAATGAGGCCGCGATTCAGATCGAGAATATCGCCGTTACCTGTCACCACTTTCAAACCGGCGACCCAATCGCGTGTCATGCCGTAGCGAATGACTTTGATGCCGCCCGCGTTGGTCGAAATATTGCCGCCGATCTGCGATGAACCCGCCGAAGCGAAATCGACCGGATAATACAAACCCTGCGCTTCGGCGAATTGTTGTAACTGCTCAGTGACGACGCCCGCGCCGCACACGACGCTGCGATCGAGCGCATTGAAATCACTGATCTTATTCATGTAATCGAAGGCGACCACGACCTCACCGTTCGTTGCGACCGCGCCGCCGCTCAACCCCGTGCGCCCACCCGAAGGCACCAGCGCCACGCGTTCGGCATTGGCCCACTTCACCAGCGCCTGCACCTGCTCGACGCTGCGCGGAAAGACAATGGCGGATGGCGCCGGCGGATACGCCTTGGTCCAGTCGCGGCCGAAACGCTGCAGATCGTCGGCGGCGGTCGTGACTTTATCGGCGCCGACAATGGCTTTGAGCTGTTCGATACGATGGCTGTCGAGGGTTGCGGCGGGAACTGCGGACATGCGGACCTCTGAAGCTATAGAGCGGCCGACGATTAGCGAATTCGGCAAAGTCGGGTAACGGAAAACGGCCGGCATGATACCATAGCGCCCTTTTTTCAGGCTGGACCGCCGGTTCGCCTCTCCCCGTTAAATCAAAGCCCAAAGCGCAGTTTGGAGTTGATCATGGCCAAGACATCGCTCGACAAAAGCAAAATCAAATTTCTGCTCCTGGAAGGCGTGAGCCAGACCGCCATCGACACGCTCAAGGCCGCCGGCTACTCCAATATCGACTATCACAAGAAAGCACTGCCCGACGCCGAATTGAAAACAGCGATTCGCAACGCGCATTTCGTCGGCCTTCGCTCGCGTACGCAATTGACCGCCGAAGTGTTTGCTGCCGCGGAAAGACTCATCGCTGTCGGCTGTTTCTGCATCGGCACCAACCAGGTCGATTTGAAAGCGGCAACCGAGCACGGCGTCGTCGTCTTCAATGCGCCGTATTCGAACACACGCTCGGTGGCCGAACTCGTCATCGCCGAAGCAATTTTATTATTGCGCCGCATCGCCGAGAAAAATGCTGCGGCGCATCGCGGTCAATGGCAGAAAAGCGCGGATGGTGCTTACGAAATTCGCGGCAAGACGCTCGGCATCGTCGGCTACGGCAGCATCGGCATGCAGTTGTCGGTGATCGCCGAATCGCTCGGCATGAAGGTATGCTTCTCCGATGTCGTCGCCAAATTGCCGCTTGGCAATGCCGTGCAAAAAACCTCGATCGACGAATTGCTCGCGTGTAGCGATATCGTCTCGCTGCATGTTCCCGACAACAAATCGACGCGGATGATGATCGGCGCACGCGAACTCGGCCTGATGAAAAAAGGCGGCATTCTGATCAATGCGGCGCGCGGCACCGTGGTCGATATCGATGCACTCGCCGCCTCGCTGGAGAGCCAGCATCTGGCCGGAGCCGCGATCGATGTATTCCCGGTTGAGCCGCGCTCGAACGACGATGAATTCGTTTCGCCGCTGCGCAAGTTCGACAATGTCTTTTTGACACCGCACATCGGCGGCTCGACGCAGGAAGCGCAGGAAAATATCGGCCTCGAAGTCGCGGAAAAACTCGTGCGCTACAGCGATACCGGCACCACCACAACCTCGGTGAATTTTCCGGAAGTGGCGCTGCCCTCGCACCCCGGCAAACACCGTTTGCTGCATGTGCATCGCAACGTTCCGGGTGTCATGTCGGCCATCAACAAAGTATTTTCGGAAAACAATATCAACATCAGCGGCCAGTATTTGCAGACGGTTGAAAATGTCGGCTACGTGGTCATCGATGTCGATCAGGAATACAGCGAACTGGCGCTCGACAAATTGCGGCAGGTGGAAGGAACGATCCGGACGCGCGTTTTGTTTTAAACATTAGTCATCGGCGCGTCACGGAAATATTATTTGTCGCGCAATAACGTTGTCAGTAAAACGCCCTGTGCCGTGGCGTGAAAGTTACTGACCGGAGCGCCGACAGTTAAACCATTTGCATCGAACCCCAGGTATTTTCCGCCGCCGACAGGAATCAGCGGCTGCATATCCGACCAGCCGCCATCCGGGCGCTGTGCATCGAGCACTCGCTGCAGCCAGCGCGCATCGACACGATCGCGCGCGCCCGAATCCACCAGCATCAAAACGCGCTGAATATACACATCGACGACCCGCGGATCGAAACGCAACTGTTTTTCGATTGTGTTTTGCAGACTGGCGATATGGGCGTCGAGATGATCGATAGCGCATCGATTACGCTGTGCCATGCGGAAGCCCATCATCTGATGCGTAACGCATGCCGGACGAATAATGCGCGACCCTGACCAACAGAAATCGGGATGATTTTGCGCAGCGATCAGCGGCTCCTGCGCAAGCTGCTCGCTGCAGGTGAGCGCATACAAAAAATATTGCTGATATTCCACCAGAGAAACATATTCGGCAGCGGAGAATTTCGTATTGCGAAATTGTTCGGGTCGAAAAAATGCCTGCCAAACACTATAGGGCGCATGGCGATCGAGATTTTTCCGATACTCATCGTAGAGCTGTTGCACCCGCACATCGCCGGTTAATTGCGCACTTTCACCGAGCATCCACCACAACATGCTGTTCCCGTCGCGCAACAATTGCTCGCGATGTGTCAGCATCCAGCTCACGCCTCGCTCATAGCCTTGAGCGATGACTGCCTTATCGACAGGCGCAACCGATCGGTTATTTTGATAAAAAAGCAGACCGTAAATACCTGTAACGAGAATCAGAAAAGCTGTCGTTATTTTTATTATCCGACGCATATGGGTCCCTTTTGAATATGATTTTTATACTCGCTTCAACTACATATCCTGACTATCGAAATACATATCGATCGCCGCAAAAATTTTTGTGCGAATTTCCGAAGACTCGTTGGAAAGGTGGTGATACGCATCCTGTAGCGGCAAATATCTCGCCTTCGGAAATTTCCTGCGAATGACTGGAATGTTGTATTTCCAGTCAACTGTGGTATCGCGCTGGCCCTGAATGACGAGAATATTTTTTTCGCTCGCAGGCAAATAATCGAAACGGCTCTCCCAGCGCATCAGCGCATCGACCCAGCGCACGGAAACATATTTTGTCTGCAATGGATCGGTTTTCTCCACGAATTCTAGAAATTGCTTATCGTTGGAGTTTCCACCGAATTTACGCGGCACTTTGTCGAGGAACTTCGAGCCGACCCAATACGCCAGCTTTACCAAACGCCATTCAGCGGCGCGCACCAAAGGCCCAAGCAATACGATTTTCGAAAAGCTCGGAGGCAATTCTTGCAGCGTGTAATCCATCAAAACTGCCGCGCCCGTACTTTGCGCAATCGCATGCCACGGTTGCGGCGCAGTATCGCCAAACAATTTCACGCAATCTTTCATCACCGTCAGATAATCACTGAACGATGGAATGCTCACGCGCTCACCGGTCGACAAGCCATGTCCCGGCAGATCGTAAATGACGACGTTGAGTTCACGGTGCAGACAATATTCGATGACATGCCTGAACAAACCCGCGTGATCGAAATAGCCATGAAAAATGAAACAGGTACCGCGTGACTTCCTTTCTGATTTGTTATCGAGCGAAAAATAATGGGCGACGACGTCGTATTTGCCGCTATTGAAATGCCCAAAGTAATGCGTGACGCCGGGAATTTGATTTTCGAAATCGATACCGTAGAACTGAAAATAGTTTTTCTCGGCATCGCCCGGCGGTGCCGCATCGGTAACGGTGAATGGCCGGATTTGCTGGTGCAGGCGTTCGCTATCGAATTGAATAGCCATCGTGGCCGGCGCAATACATCTATCACTACCGTGTATCGCGCCGTTTCCTCCTTATCGCTGAACCGGTTTATTGATTTCGATTGAACTCATTGCACGCGCGGATTGAGCTGGCCCTTCTCATAAAGTACAGCCATCGTTTCGAGACTGACGACTTTGATTTTTTCGGCCTGTCCGGCACAACCAAATGCTTCGTAGCGCTCCTTGCAAATCTGCTTCATTTCCTTGATGGTCTCCTTGAGATATTTGCGCGGATCGAACTCTTCCGGATTTTTCGCCATGAACTGACGAATCGCACCCGTCGACGCCAGACGCAGATCGGTATCGATATTCACTTTGCGCACGCCGTGTTTAATACCTTCGACGATTTGCTCGACCGGCACACCGTAGGTTTCTTTAATTTTGCCGCCATACTGATTGATGATCGCGAGCCAGTTTTGTGGCACCGAGCTCGAACCGTGCATGACAAGATGCGTGTTCGGAATGCGGCGATGAATTTCCTTGATGCGATCGATCGCGAGAATATCTCCCGTGGGCGGACGCGTGAATTTGTAGGCACCATGACTGGTACCCACTGCAATCGCGAGCGCATCGACCTGTGTTTTCGCAACGAAATCCGCAGCCTCTTCGGGATCGGTGAGCATCTGATCGTGCGTCAAAATACCTTCTGCACCGACACCGTCTTCTTCGCCGGCCATTCCGCTTTCGAGCGAACCGAGACAACCCAATTCACCTTCGACAGAAACACCGCACGCATGCGACATCGCCACGACTTCACGCGTCACCTGCACGTTGTACTCGTAGGACGCCGGTGTTTTTCCATCTTCTTTCAGCGAGCCATCCATCATTACGGAGCTAAAACCGAGTTGAATTGAACGCTGACAGATCGCCGGGCTGACGCCATGATCCTGGTGCATACAAATCGGTACATCGGGAAATTCATCGATAGCGGCAAGAATCATATGACGCAGAAAATTCGAACCCGCATATTTGCGAGCACCGGCACTCGCCTGCATGATCACCGGACTGCGCGTTTCCGCAGCGGCTTCCATGATTGCGCGCGTCTGTTCGAGGTTATTCACATTAAATGCCGGCACGCCGTAACCGTTTTCGGCGGCGTGATCGAGTAGTTGACGCAAGCTGATCAGTGCCATGATCGCACTCCTGTTAATTTATAAAATCGCACAATTTATAAAATCGTATTTACGAAATCTGCCAGAAATTTTCCGTACGCGAACACTACGCTTTCTTCGCGCGCTCTTCGAGAATCGCCACTGCCGGCAACACTTTGCCTTCAACATATTCCAGAAATGCACCGCCGCCGGTAGAGATATACGACACCTTTTTCTCGATGCCGTATTTATCGACCGCTGCGAGTGTATCGCCGCCGCCGGCGATCGAGAACGCATCGCTATCGGCAATTGCCAGCGACAAGGTTTTCGTGCCTTCGCCGAATTGATCGAACTCGAACACGCCGACCGGGCCGTTCCAGATAATCGATTTGGCGTCTTTTAATAATGCCGCGAGATTCGCGGCGCTTTTCGGGCCGATGTCGAAAATCATCTCGTCGTCGGCGACGTCTTCGACATCTTTAACCGTTGCCTTTGCATTCTCATTAAATTCCCTGCCAACGACGACATCGACCGGCAATGGAATATGGGTTTTTGCCATCAACGCTTTTGCCGCTGGAATTAAATCGTGTTCGCACAGCGATTTGCCAACAGGAAAACCGGCCGCCGCCAAAAATGTATTGGCAATGCCGCCGCCGACAATCAATTGATCGACTTTTTCGGAAAGATTTTCGAGTACGGTCAATTTGGTCGATACCTTCGAACCGCCGACGATGGCCACGAGCGGGCGCGCGGGATGCTTCAATGCTTTTTCGAGATTGTCGAGTTCATCGCCGAGCAACAAGCCTGCGCAAGCAATCGGTGCAAATTTCGCAACACCGTGTGTAGACGCTTCAGCGCGATGCGCAGTGCCGAAAGCATCCATAACGAATACATCGCACAACGCGGCGTATTGTTTCGATAAATCTTCGTTATCTTTTTTCTCGCCTTTATTGAAGCGCACGTTTTCGAGCAACACGAGCTCGCCGGCGCCGACATTCACGCCGCTCTGCCATTCCTTCACCAGCGGCACGTTGCGACCGAGCAATTGACTCAAATGCGCAGCGACCGGTGCCAGCGAAAACTCTTCCTCGTATTGGCCTTCAGTCGGTCGACCCAGGTGCGACATCACGATCACTTTCGCACCTGCTTTGAGTGCAAGCTCTAATGTCGGAATCGCTGCGCGAATGCGCGCATCGGAAGTCACCTTGCCATCTTTCACCGGCACGTTGAGATCTTCGCGAATCAGTACGCGCTTGCCCGCGAGATCGAGATCAGAGATTTTCAAAACTGGCATGTGTTTTCCCTTCGTAAAATAAGAAAAATCTTTTAGCGCTTATTTATTCGGCTAGCGTTTTAACGACGCCCAGTGCGCGGCGACATCGAGCATCCGATTCGCATAACCCCACTCGTTATCGAACCACGTCAACACATTGATTAAATTACCCGCGACGCGCGTCTGACCCGCATCGACAATACCCGAACGCGAATCGTGATTGAAATCGCACGATGCCAGCGGCTCTTCAGTGTAGCCAAGAATCGCTGCATTTTTTTTCGCGGCGTCCGCAAGTTCGCGATTGACGCTATCGACATCGACATTTTTGCGCACATGCACGGTCAATTGCATCGCCGAGACATTGATCGTCGGCACGCGCAACGCATGCGCCGCGAAACGATTCGCCATCGCCGGCAATACACGGCTCACCCCCGAGGCCAATCCGGTATCGACGGGAATGATCGACTGACCTGCCGCGCGCGTTTTACGCAAATTGGTGTGGTGATACGCATCGAGCACGGGCTGATCGTTCATCGCTGAATGGATCGTGGTAATCATGCCGTGCTCGATGCCGAAGGCGCGCTCGAGCGCATCGATCACCGGCACGATGCAGTTGGTGGTGCACGACGCCGCCGAAATAATTTTTTCATCACTGCGCAGCGTTGTCTGATTGATGCCGTACACGACCACGGGAATTTCGACGCCGGGTTGCGACAGCAATACGCGCTTTGCACCCGCGTCGATATGGCGCTGCAGTTGTTGCGGCATGGTGTATTCGCCGCTGCATTCGAGCACGACATCGATGCCGTGCTCGCGCCAGTTCAATTTTTCCAATGCCGTTTCATGACTGATCGCGATGACATCGTCATTTATGCGCAGCGTATTTTTTTCGACGTCACCATTTTGAATAGCAACGCGACCCGGGAAACGGCCATGCGTCGTATCGTATTTGGTCAGATGTGCAATCGTGTTGAGATCGGCCGGCTCGTTGATCGCGACAACGTTCAGATGATCGCGGTGCGCGCCTTCGTAGAGCGCGCGCAATACGCAGCGGCCAATGCGGCCGTAACCATTAATTGCCAGCCTTAACATCAGTTATCTAACAGCTCATTCACAGCTTCGACCACCGCATCGACAGTGAAGCCGAAATATTCCATCAGTTGCGGACCCGGCGCCGATTCGCCGAACGTTTCCATGCCGATAATCGCACCGTCGAGGCCGACGTATTTGTACCAAAAATCTTTGTGCGCAGCTTCGACGGCAACACGCGCGAAGACATCGCTCGGCAATACCGATTCTTTGTAAGCGACATCCTGTTGATCGTACACACTGGTCGATGGCATCGATACCACGCGAATGTGACGACCATTCAATGCAAGTTGTTTTGCCGCTTGCATCGCGAGCTCTACTTCGGAACCTGTCGCGATCAAAATCGCTTCGGGATGCGCGGCGCAATCATGCAGCACATAACCGCCGCGCGAAATATTGGCGAGCTGCTTATCGTCGCGTTGCTGATGCACTAAATTCTGACGCGTGAAAATCAATGCGCTCGGACCATCTTTTCTTTCGATCGCCGATTTCCATGAAACGGCGGATTCGGTCATATCGCAAGGACGCCAGGTATTCAGATTCGGTGTGCCGCGCAAGCTCGCGAGTTGCTCGATCGGCTGGTGCGTGGGGCCGT
Organism: uncultured Verrucomicrobiaceae bacterium; assembly: GCA_964631955.1. Classification (GTDB taxonomy): domain Bacteria; phylum Pseudomonadota; class Gammaproteobacteria; order Pseudomonadales; family CAMLJR01; genus CAMLJR01. Next base: position 375,115 of record CAZWBA010000002.1, read on the forward strand.
CTTCGCCGAGGCCAATCGAGTCGTGCGTGTACACGAAAATGCTCGGCTGCTTCATGATCGCGGCCATGCGCACTGCGTTGCGCGCGTATTCCATAAATACCAGGAATGTCGCGCCGTAGGTTTTGAAACCACCGTGCAGCGTAATGCCGTTCATAATCGCGGACATACCGAATTCGCGCACACCGTAATACAAATAATTGCCGCTCGCGTCTTCCGCAGAAATACCTTTGCAGCCTTTCCAGATCGTATTGTTCGAACCTGCGAGATCGGCAGAGCCACCGAGTAATTCCGGCAACAATGGACCGAAGAAATTTAAACTCGCTTCACTCGCTTTACGCGTGGCGACAGTTTTCATTTCGGTTTGCGATTGACGAATAAAATCCGTCGCGCGTTTTTCAAAATCCGCCGGCAACTCATTATTCAGGCGGCGTTGAAATTCCGCGGCCAATTCAGGATACGCAGCGCGATACGCATCGAAGCGCACATTCCAGTTGCGCTCAAGTTGTTCGCCACGTGCGCGTGCATCCCACGCAGAGTAAATTTCTTTCGGAATGTCGAACTCGGCGTGATCCCAACGCAATGCTTTACGCGTGAGTGCGATTTCTTCGGCACCGAGTGCGGAGCCGTGACACTCTTCTTTACCTTGTTTATTCGGCGAACCTTTACCGATGATGGTTTTGCAGCAGATCAATGTCGGGCGATGCGTTTCGGCTTTCGCGCGTTCGATCGCATCTTTAATCGCATCGCTGTCGTGGCCGTTGACATTCGGCACCACATGCCAGCCATACGCTTCGAAACGCTGCGGTGTGTTGTCGGTGAACCAGCCTTCGACTTCGCCGTCGATCGAAATGCCATTGTCGTCATAGAACGCAATCAACTTGCCGAGCTGCAAGGTTCCCGCGAGCGAACACACTTCGTGCGAGATGCCTTCCATCATGCAGCCGTCGCCAAGAAATACGTACGTGTTGTGATCGACGATGACGTGATCGGGACGGTTGAATTGCGCGGCGAGGATTTTTTCCGCAAGCGCCATACCGACGGCGTTAGCGATGCCCTGCCCTAACGGTCCGGTCGTGGTTTCGACGCCGGGCGTGTAGCCATATTCGGGGTGACCCGGTGTGCGCGAATGCAATTGACGGAATTGTTTGAGATCGTCGATGCCGAGATCGTAGCCGGTGAGATGTAATAAGGAGTAAATCAGCATCGAGCCGTGGCCGTTCGAGAGCACGAAGCGGTCGCGATTCGGCCACGCGGGATTGGTCGGGTTGTGATGCAGGAAGTCGCGCCACAGCACTTCGGCGATATCGGCCATGCCCATCGGCGCGCCGGGATGTCCTGAATTGGCTTTTTGCACGGCATCCATACTGAGTGCGCGAATGGCATTGGCGAGTTCGAGACGGGACGGCATGCAAAGCTCCACGGGCAACGGGAAAGGGGCTGGAAAAAGGGCGCTTATTGTCCCTTCCGGCTGTTATTAGTGCAACGCTTGGCTGCAGCGACACAACGTCCGTTCTCGCTCTGAACCGGCCCCGTATAGAACCGAACGGCGGACCGTATATAGAAATAGAAGAAGGTACGTGCTGAGGACTCAATCTATATCAAAATTTTTTGATATAGGCTGCGACGATCTGCTAGGCTTGCCGCCCATGACTGCCCAGACCGCCCTCACCGTTTCCGCAAAGCCAGCAGCAGGCGCCGCTTCCCCCGCGCTCGCCAGCGCCGGGCTGGCCGCCTTTTGCAAGGCGAGCGGCGATGCACTGCGGCTGGATATCCTGCGTGCGCTGAGCCTCGACTCCTTCGGCGTGCTCGAACTGAGCCAGATGTTCGCCATGCCGCAATCGGGTATGAGCCACCATCTCAAGACTCTCGCGAAGGCCAGTCTTGTCGCCACCCGCCGCGAGGGCAATTCGATTTTCTACCGCCGTGTGCCCGAATCCGCACAGCCCGAACTCGCGCCGCTGCATCGCGCGCTGTTGCAGAGCGTCGATCAGCTCTCACTCAGCGCCGAAGTGAACACACGCCTCAAGGAAATTCAGGCGGAGCGCTCGCGGCGGTCGCAGCAATTCTTCGCCGAAAATGCGGATCGGTTTCGCGAGCAGCAGGAATTGATCGCCGCGTATGAGGTGTACGGCGCGCAAGCGGCGGAGATGCTCGCGCAATGTTTTCCGCAAATGCCCGGCGCTGAGAAAGCTGGCGCGCTCGCGCTCGAAGTCGGTCCCGGCGAAGGCGCATTTCTCGACGAGCTGGCGTCGCGATTCAAGCGCGTGATCGCACTCGACAACTCGCAAGCGATGCTCGACCACGCGCGACAGTTCGCGGGTGAAAAGAAACTTTCGAATATCGAATTCATTCACGGCGACACCACGCAACACACGCTGCGCGAACTCAATGCCGATTGCGCCGTATTGAACATGGTGCTGCACCACGTGCCCTCGCCCGCGCAAATTTTTTGCGATCTCGCGCTCGCGTTGAAACCGGGTGGCTCGCTGCTGATTACCGAGCTCTGCCATCACGACCAGCGCTGGGCCGAAACGGCCTGTGGCGATGTGTGGCTGGGCTTCGAGCCTAACGATCTGACGCAGTGGGCACAGGCTGCCGGTTTTGAAACGGGAAGCGCTGTTTATATCGCGCAACGCAATGGTTTCCGCGTGCAGATTCGTCAATTTATTCGCAACGATTACACAACATCCGTAGGGGCGCCGCTTGCTGCGCCCCAAACCGTAACGCATCAAAACATTCAGGGCGCAGCAAGCAGCGCCCCTACCAACGTTTAAATTTCATGTGAATTTGTAATTTCTATTTATTAAGAGGGAAAAATAAATGTCCGATTATTCAGTCTTCACGTCCGAGTCCGTTTCCGAGGGCCATCCCGATAAAATTGCCGATCAGATTTCCGATGCGGTGCTCGACCGCTTAATCGCCGAAGATAAATACGCGCGCGTCGCCTGCGAAACGCTGGTGAAAACCGGCGTTGCAATCGTCGCCGGCGAAATCACCACGAGCGCGTGGGCCGACGTCGAAGAAATCGTGCGTAAAGTCATCACCGATATCGGCTACACCTCATCCGATGTTGGCTTCGACGGTGCGACCTGCGGCGTGATGAATATCATCGGCAAACAATCGGTCGATATCGCGCAAGGCGTCGATCGCGCGAAACCGGAAGATCAAGGCGCAGGCGACCAGGGTTTGATGTTCGGCTACGCCAGCAACGAAACCGACGTATTGATGCCCGCCCCGATTTGCTACGCGCACCGTTTGGTTGAACGCCAAGCCGAAGCGCGTAAATCCGGTTTATTGCCGTGGCTGCGTCCCGATGCAAAATCGCAGGTCACCTGCCGTTATGAAAACGGCAAAGTCGTCGCGATCGACGCTGTTGTACTTTCGACGCAACACAATCCCGAGGTGAAATATTCCGATCTTAAAGAAGCTGTTGCGGAACTCGTCATCAAACACGTTATTCCGGCTGAATTGCTGCACAAAGGCACAGAGTTCCACATCAACCCAACAGGCAGTTTCGTTATCGGCGGTCCCGTCGGCGACTGCGGTTTGACCGGTCGCAAAATTATCGTCGATTCGTATGGTGGCATGGCACGTCACGGCGGTGGCGCATTCTCGGGCAAGGATCCTTCGAAAGTCGATCGCAGCGCCGCTTATGCGGGTCGTTATGTAGCGAAAAATATCGTTGCCGCAGGTCTCGCTGATCGCTGCGAAATTCAGGTGTCGTACGCCATCGGCGTAGCATTGCCGACATCGATTTCGATCAATACTTTCGGCACCAATAAAGTGTCCGATGAAAAAATTGTCCAACTCGTGCGCGAACATTTCGATCTGCGTCCGTACGCGATTCAAAAAATGCTCGACCTGTTGCATCCGATGTATCAACTAACCGCTGCATATGGTCACTTCGGTCGCAAGCCTGAGCAAGCGACGTACGAGTGGGAAGCGGTTGAGAATGGCAAGAAAGTGAAGAAATCAGAGAGCTTCACCACCTTCCCGTGGGAAAGAACCGATAAAGCAGAAGCGTTGAAAGCGGCGCTTTAATTTTCACTAGGCCTCCCCTATGCAATAGGGGAGGTGGCTCGCGTAGCGAGACGGAGGGGTCGTTTTAAAGATGACCCCCTCGCCCTTCGGGCACTCCCCTACTACGCAGGGGGAGCCAAATAAATCAAATTCCGGAGCAAGAATTAAATGAACGCTAAAATATTTTCTGATTACAAAGTCGCCGATATCAACCTCGCCGATTACGGCCGCAAGGAAATTGAAATCGCCGAAACCGAAATGCCGGCGCTGATGGCATTGCGCGAAAAATACCGCGTTACCCAGCCGCTCAAGGGCGCAAAAATTCTCGGCTGTATTCACATGACGATTCAAACCGCCGTGTTGATCGAAACGCTCGTAGAACTCGGTGCTGAAGTGCGCTGGTCGTCGTGCAATATTTTCTCGACGCAGGATCACGCTGCCGCTGCAATCGCGGCGCGCGGCATTCCCGTGTTCGCGTGGAAAGGTGAAACCGAAACCGAATACGAGTGGTGTCTCGAACAAACGATTCTGAAAGACGGTCAGCCGTGGGATGCGAATATGGTTCTCGACGACGGCGGCGATCTGACCTTGATGCTGCATCAGAAATTCGCAGCGATGCTCGATAAAATTCACGGCGTCACCGAAGAGACCACCACCGGTGTACATCGCCTGCAGGAAATGCTCGCGAACGGCGAATTGAAAATTCCGGCGGTGAACGTCAACGACTCCGTTACCAAATCCAAGAACGACAACAAGTACGGCTGCCGCCACAGCCTGAACGATGCCATCAAACGCGGCACCGATCATTTGCTGGCCGGAAAGAAAGCGCTTGTCATCGGTTACGGCGATGTCGGTAAGGGTTCGGCGCAATCGCTGCGCCAGGAAGGCATGATCGTCAGGATTTCCGAAATCGATCCGATCTGCGCGATGCAGGCATGCATGGACGGCTTCGAAGTGGTGTCGCCTTTCATTAATGGCGTGAACGACGGCACCGCTGCCAGCATCAACAAAGATTTGCTTGGCAGCACCGATCTCGTCGTCACCACCACCGGCAACGTCAACGTTTGTAATGCAGAAATGTTGAAAGCGTTGAAAGCAGGCGCTGTCGTTTCCAACATCGGCCACTTCGATAACGAAATCGACACCGCATTCATGCGCAAAAACTGGGAATGGGAAGAAGTTAAACCGCAGGTGCACAAGGTCTATCGCAACCGCGCCGCAAAAGATTATTTGATCCTGTTGTCGGAAGGTCGCCTCGTGAATCTCGGCAATGCCACCGGCCACCCTTCGCGCGTGATGGACGGTTCATTCGCCAACCAGGTGCTCGCGCAGATTTATCTGTACGAACGCCGTTTCGCGAATCTCGAAAAGGAATTGAAGCCGGCTGCGATCAAAGTCGAAGTGTTGCCGAAAAAACTCGACGAAGAAGTGGCTGCGCATATGGTGCGCGGTTTCGGTGGTGTGATTACCAAACTCACCGATGCGCAGGCGAAATATATCGGTGTGAAAAATGAAGGTCCGTTCAAGCCGGATTCGTATAAATATTGATGATGGTGGCCTCCCCTATGCAATAGGGGAGGTGTCGCGAAGCGACGGAGGGGTCATCTTTTAAACATGACCCCCTCGCCCCTTCGCGGCACTCCCCCTATAAAATAGGGGGAGCCCAACGAAAACAACGCCAAAGATTTCTATCATGACGCAACGCTTCAGCTTCGAATTTTTCCCGCCGAAAACGCCACAGGGGCGCGACAATTTAATTGTCACGCGCCGCGTGCTTAACGATCTCGGCCCCGATTTCTTTTCAGTGACGTATGGCGCGGGCGGTTCGACGCGCGATAACACCAAAGACATCGTGGTCGGGATGCGGCAGGACGGTATCAGCGTCGCACCGCATTTATCGTTCGGCGGCGATGATGAAGCGAGCATCATCGAATTGCTCACCGAATATAAAACTGCGGGCATCGATCGCATCGTCGCTTTGCGCGGCGATATTCCATCGGGTATGGGCGCCCAGCGTCTGGTGTATGCGCGCGAACTCGTCGAAGTGATTCATCGCGAGTTCGGCGATTATTTCAATATTGAAGTGGCGGCGTATCCGGAAATTCACCCCGATGCGCGCAGCTATGGCGAAGACATTGCGTTTTTGAAACAAAAACTCGATGCCGGTGCCAATAGCGCGATCACCCAATATTTCTATAATGCCGATGCGTATTTTTATTTTGTGGAACAGTGCCGCAACGCCAGCATCGAAAAACCGATTTATCCCGGCATCATGCCGATCACCAATTATCAGAATCTTGCGCGCTTCTCGCGCAACTGCGGTGCGGAAATTCCGCGCTGGATTTCAAAACGCCTCGAGCAATATGGCGACGATTTGCAGAGTCAAAGCGAATTCGGTATCGAAGTCGTCACGCATTTATGCGAACAGTTATTAGCTGGCGGCGCGCCAGGGCTGCATTTTTACACGATGAACCAGGTCGACCCGACGCGAACGATCTGGAACAATCTCAATCTGCGGCATTGATGATTTTTGCGTATGCGCATCCCGCGAATTTACACACCACAGCCACTCGCTCCCAGCAGCACGCTGGCGCTCGATGCCGAAGCGGCGCATCACGTCGCGCGCGTATTGCGCATGCAAAGTGGCGACGCTTTGATTTTATTCAACGGCGATGGCAACGAATATCCCGCCGCGATTGCGAGTGTCGATAAAAAATCAGTGCAGGTTGTGCTTGAAGCTGCGAATACCTTCGACCGCGAATCGCCGCTCGCGATTCATCTTGGCATCGCCATATCGAAGGGCGAACGCATGGATTGGGTGATTCAGAAAGCGACGGAGCTAGGCGTTACCGAAATTACGCCACTGCAAACCGAGCGCGTCGAAGTGCGTTTGAATAGCGAACGCGAGGGGAAAAAATTATCGCATTGGCAGGCGATCGCGATTTCCGCCTGCGAGCAATGTCAGCGCAATCGCATTCCGGTGATTCATTCGCCGCAATCATTATCGACCTGGTTAGCAGCGATTAACACTGAAGCGAAATTCGTGCTGCATCATCGCAGCGAAGTAGCGCTCGAATCCTACGCAGAAAAGCCAAAGAGCGTGGCGCTATTGATCGGTCCCGAAGGCGGCCTTAGCGAAGCGGAAATTCTATTGGCGGAGAAAAAGGATTTCGCGCCGCTGCGGCTCGGTCCGCGCGTGATGCGAACCGAAACCGCGCCAATCGCAGCGCTGGGCATTTTGCAGTTTTTGTGGGGCGATTTGCGCGCCTAATTACTTATTGCGCGGGCACAAACCATCGAGCACAGCACGCTCCTGTTCGATACGCGTCACATACAACGGGTGCGCAAACATACGCTGCAAATAAGTCGCGAGCCTCGGCCAATTGCGCGCATCCACTTCATGACCTGCGTATTTCGCATTCAAAAACATACCGGGCAAACTCAAGTCGGCAATCGTTAAATCGCCCGCTAAAAATCCCGTGCCCGGTATTTGTGACTCCAGGTAATCCTGGGTAGCGGGTAAGGCTTTCAAGCTTTTGGCGATGAGCGCTTCGTCGGGTTTGCGTCTATGCAAAACCGGCGCGACCAAACGTTCGAAAAACAATCCCGGGCCGAGCAGCGGTTGCAGGTGCGAATCCGCATATTCTTCGAACCATAAGGCTTTTGCGCGCTCGACCGGCGTTTTTGGATACAGCGCGTGTTGCGGATATTTATGTTCGAGGTAATCGCAAATCACCGACGAATCCGCCAGCGTAATGTATTCATCTTTAAAGGCAGGAACTTTGCGCAGCGGATTGAGTTTTACGTAATCGGCCGGCGTGCGGAACGGCAATATATTTTCCTGCTGATACGCGACCTGTTTGTGCTCCAGCACCATTAACACCTTGCGCACAAATGGCGACAACGCCGCACCATAAACAATATTCACCGTGCTCTCCCTACGAATGTGAAAATTATTCGGTCGCGATGACGACCCACGCTACAAAATTATTTCGTGCGACAAGGCAATGAGGGCATTGGTTACAGCAGCGTCAGTACCTGCTGTTGAATGTAGGCAACATTGGGAATGCTCGCGCGCTCGCCGTTGACGAGCACGCGGCCGATTTCGGCCGGGCCGATGATGGCGTCTTCATCGCTGGCGATTTCATCGGGCAGCAAACGCATCAGGCGCGGCAGACCTTCGGTGACGATGCCGCAGAACGGCAGGGTGGGATCGCCGATGACATTGTTCAGAATCGCGATGCGGCGATTGTGCGCGCGGGTGACGAAGGGTTCGTCATTGATCGCCTCGAACGATATCAGTGGCACGAGGGTATTGCGCCAGCTGAAACTGCCGAGATACCAGGTCGGCATATCGTCTTCGATGGCGGGTTCGACGAAGGGAATGATTTCGGCAACGGTGACGTTGGGCAGCACAAGCTGTTTGCCGCCAACGGGGATGAGCAGCGTTGCGATCTGCGTCACCGCGGGCTGCGTCTGCAAACTGTTCACCATGCCATTCACCACCTTTCCTCCACCGCCTGGTTTTACGTACGGCGTATACGCGCGCTTTTCACGGCGCATCCATAGTATTCAAGCCGAGCTGTCTGAGCCTATTGCCAATTCTCTGAGCCTATTGACTGTAGCGACTGTTCATCGCTTGCGCCAGTTGCGCCGGCGTTCCCTCCAGGCTGACACAGCCCGTCGCCAGCGCGGCATTGGGCATATCGGGACTCACGCAGGATTCAGGCGACTGCACCCAGATCTCGCCGCCATTCGCCTGCATCACGCGGCAACCGAGCGCGCCGTCGTCGCACAAGCCGCTGAAGACGATCACGCCGCAATGCTGCTGATAAAGCCGCGCGATGCTGCCGACGACCTGATCGATCGCGGGCTGATAACGCCCTTCCCACGGGTAGCGCGTTTCCAATACCCGATGAAACGGCAGCATGCGCACCTGCTGATCGGCGGGCACCACGAGCAGACCGCCCTTGCACAGATACTGTTCGCCGCGACATAACGTACTCGGGTAATGGCTGTGTCGCTCCAGCGCATTTTTCAGAATGCGGTCGAAACCCTGTTCGATGTGTTGCGCGTACACCATCGCGATCGGCAAACCCGGGCGCAACGCCGCGAGAAACTCGCTCACCGCTTCGGGTCCACCGGTCGAAGCCGCCAGCACCCACACATCGAGCGGCGCTTCGATGTCCGCGTAGGAAGGCGCCGCGACCGAAGCCGCCAGTTCCTCCAGTTTATCGAGCACGCGACGGCGCCAGTCGGCCAGCGCATCGGGACTGCTCGGTGGGCATTCGTCGTTGACCAGAAACGGCGTGCTGGAATGCTGCACGATGAGCGCGACGAGCTGATCGACATTGGGGTCGCTCGAATCGAGCAGCCACGCATCGGGCTGATTGGTGTCGTCCTGCAGACATTGCGACAGCGCGTCGGGATCGATGCAGCGCGCGCCGTAACCCGATTCGAGCAATAATTTTTTCAGCACATGGCGATTCAGATCGGCACCGGCGACGATGCCGATCTGGGGACCGAATAGCTGCGTGCTCATGGCAATTGCCATCGACCTCTCATACCTGCGCCGTCTGCCCCGTCAGCTCCTGAATCGTTTCGAGCAGAATCATTTCCTGATACGGCTTGCCGAGATAGCGGTTCACACCGAGCGAGAACGCGCGCTCGCGGTGTTTATCGCCAGTACGCGATGTGATCATGATGATCGGGATATCCTGCAGGCGACTGGTGTGGCGCACGCGGCTCGCGACTTCGAATCCGTCCATGCGCGGCATTTCGATATCGAGCAGCATCACATCCGGAATCTGCTCGACCTCCTGCAGAATATTGATCGCATCGACACCGTCTTTCGCGGTGATCACTTCCATGCCCTGACGTTCGAGGAAGCGCGAAGTCACCTTGCGCACCGTTACCGAATCGTCCACCACCATCACCAGCAGCGGACGCGTGCGTTCGTGCGTGGCCTCTTCGTGCTGGAGTGCGAGATCGCGATGCAGATGCATCGCATCGGCGCGAATCATCGCGAGCAGATCGAGAATCACCACGACAGAACCATCGCCGAGCACGGTTGCACCCGACAGACCCTGCACGAGACCGAACTGCGGGCCGAGCGTTTTCACCACGATTTCGCGCGAACCCATGAGGCCGTCGACCTGCACCGCCACCGCATGATCCGAACCGCGCACGAGCAATACCGGCAGCGGCATCGTCACGCCTTCGAGTTTCGGTTTATCGCCGGTGCGCAGCAGGGCGCCCATGTAGCGCATCACGTACGGCTGACCCGCGTATTCGAACATCGGCGCATCGGGCTGGTAATACGCTTCGAGTTCGAACGGGCTCACGCGCACGATACCTTCGATCGAATTGAGCGGAATCGCGTAAATATCGCCGCCGATATTCACCATCAGCGCGCGGTTGACCGATACCGTGAATGGCAGGCGAATCGTGAAGCGCGACCCCTTGCCCCACGCCGAATCGATATCGAGCGAGCCGCCGAGCTGTTTGATTTCGCTGTAGACGACGTCCATGCCGACGCCGCGACCCGAAATTTGCGTGACCTGTTTTGCGGTCGAAAAACCCGACTGCACAATGAACTGCATGATTTCGTGATCGGACAGATTCGCGCTCGGCTCCATCAGGCCGCGATCGATCGCTTTCGCGCGCACGGCCTGCAGATCGACACCGCGACCGTCGTCGCTCAGACGCAAAACGATCTCGCTGCCTTCGCGGCTCAGGCTCAACACCACGGTGCCCTGTGGAGGTTTGCCGGCGGCGATGCGATCGTTGACCGATTCGATGCCGTGGTCGATCGCGTTGCGCAGCATATGTTCGAGCGGCGCGACCACGCGTTCGAGTACGGTTCTGTCCAGCTCGCCTTCGGCGTTGTCGACGTAGAAATCGACCTGCTTGTCGAGTTCGCCTGCAACCTGTCTAACAATACGACGCAGGCGCGGCACCATGCGCGCGAACTGCACCATGCGCGAACGCATGAGGCCTTCCTGCAATTCGGTGTTGATGCGCGACTGCTGCACGAGCAGCGTTTCCATATCGCGCGATTTTTCCGCGAGCGTGTTCTTGATGTCGACCAGGTCGGAAGCCGATTCGAGCAGCGAGCGCGACAACTGTTGCAGCAGCGAATAGCGGTCGAATTCGAGCGGATCGAAATCTTCGAGACCTTCGCCCAATTGCTCCTGACGGAACAGCATCTGCGCTTCGGTTTCGATATCGAGACGACGCACCTGATCGTGCAAGCGGTCGACCGTCACCTGCATTTCGTCGAGCGAGTGGACGAATTCGTTGACCTGTTCTTCCGAACGCGAACGCGCGATCGAAGTTTCACCAGCGAGGTTGACCAGCTGTTCGAGCAATTGCGCGGAGATTTTCACCACTTCCTGCGGACCGCGACGCACCTGCGCGCCGACGCCTTCCTGCTCGGGCAGCCTCTCCGTTTCTCGTAAAGACGCGGCTTCGTGCCCTTTTATTTCACGGGGAACCGGCGGCTGGAATGGTGCAGGTTCCGGCCGAGTGAACGGAATGACATTAGCTTCGCGCGCACTGCTGTCTTCGCGCGTGACATTTCCTTCGCGCACCTCTGTTTCAGGCGAAGAGAGCTCTTTCGCTTCGATCGGCTCTGCGATGTCCGCCGAAACTTCGTCGCCCTCGGCTTCAATTTCTTCCGCCAACTCTGCGGCAATTTCCAGTTCAGCAGCTTCGACGTGCTCAGCAGGCGCAACCGATTCCGATGTGTCGATTGTCGTCAGCGCGCGATCGGCCGCGTGGCCGCCTTTCTTCACCGCTTCGACCAGATGCGTGAGCTGATCCTGATACGCCTGCACTTCGTTGAGGAATGGATCATCGATCGCGCGGCCCTGCTGCTGCGCGTTGATCAGCATCGTTTCGAAGTTGTGACTCAGATTGCCGAGATTTTTCAGGCCCGCGAGCCGCGCGCCGCCCTTGAGCGTGTGCAGCAAACGTTGCAGATCGTCGAGATAGAAACCGTTGTCGCGATCGTCGGTCCAGTTGTGAATCGATTCATCGATACCTTCGAGCAGATCGCCCGCTTCTTCGAGGAAAATTTCGAGAATTTCGGCGTCGATTTCTTCATCTTCGTCGCTCTGCATATCGGCAGAGGCTGCATACGCCGACAGGTCTGGCGCGTCGTAACGCGGAGTTTCCGGCGCGGCAAATGCTGCGATCGATTCGGCGGGAATTTCCGCAGCCTGCGCTGCTTCTTCCGGTGTCTGCGGCACGACGAAATACTGTTCGTTCAGCGCCGCCAAATCGTCGTCTTCGATCGCATCTTCACGCTCGGATGAATACACCTGTTCGTCGGCGAACGGCGTTTCCTCCACCTCGTCCGGCGCTGCGATGTCCTCTTCCATCGACGCGGCTTCTTCCATTAACGCGGATTCGTCGAAAACGGATTCGTCTTCAGCGTTCGTTTCGACAATGTTCGTGTGGACGATGCTCGTATGGACAATGTCAGACGCAACAGACTCGGCATCGAGACCGTTTTCAAGATTCGAAACCTCTTCCGCAAATTCTGCAAATGCGGCGAGGCCCTCTTCTTCCGAAACGGCTGCGCCGGTTTCAATAATTTCCGCAGCAGCAGCGCCGCTGCTGTCACCCGTCCATTCATCGACACGTTCGCCAGCAAGCTGATCGACTGCCGCAATAAGGGTTTCGGTTTCTACGGTTTCATCGACCGTTACCAGGATTTCATCGACCTCGGCCGGTGTATCGATTTCGACAATATCTTCGAGCACTGGAATATCGAGCGTGGATTCGAGTTCGCCGCTGGCGAGATCCTCCTGGCTCGCTTCGAAGGTATCGCTGCCGAAATCGAATTCCTGCAGTTCGCCGATCAATTCATTTTCCGGTTGCGGCTGCTGATTCGCCGCGAGCCGATCGAGCATGTCGATCAGCGAATCGGCCGCACGGCTCGCGATATCGAAGAAACGATCGTCGACATATTGATCCGCGCCTTGGCGCAGCAGGGTTTGCAACGACTGCGCAAGATCGGTGACCGAGGTGAGATTCAGCACTTCCGCGCTATCGGCAACCTGGCTGATGGTCGCGGCAAGCGTGTGCTGGCGTTCATCGTCGAGACGCTGCTGACGCCACAATTTGATATCGTCGCTAACGGCGGAGATAAGTTCGATCGCATCGGCGAGGAAATGATTGAGCGCGGCCGGTGCAATCGCGTCGCTGCCGGCGTCACTTTCATCTTCGATATGCGCGAGATTGGCGTGATACAGCGCCTCGACCCATTCGATAAATTCTTCGGTGCCCGCGAGCATGCGCTGCGGATCGCTGTCGAGTTGCGCGAGACCTGCGCGGCACAGCTGTGTGCATTGTCGCAGCGCCGCGATGATGTCGCTGCCCGCTTTAATCTGCGCTGCGCGCATTTCCTTGATCAGATGTTCGAGCGGCGTAACGATTTGCGCGATGGGGCCGACATCGGCCATGTGTGCGCTGCCCTTGAGCGTGTGCAGGGCGCGCTGCAGATCATCTTCCAGCTCCGCGGGACCTGCGAGCTGTTGCGCGCGCACGATGAAGCTTTCGACCGCTTCGATATGCGTGACGGCTTCGCTTGCGAAAATATCGAGCAGCGCATCGTTTTCGTCGGCTTCGCTCAGCGTGCGCGGTCTGTTCGCTTCAGCCTCGAATGTCCGGGCAACCGGCAGCTCGACCGCCTGCGTTTCCACGTCGAGCGTCGGCACTTCGATGACATCGATGGCATTTTCGAGCGCCGGCTCAACGGCGGCCGTCAGCGATGGCAATACCGGCGCCTGTTCTTTCGAGAGCGCCAGTGCGCGGTCCATGATGATCTGTACGACCGGCAGCGACAGCGCCTTGCGATGCTTGAATGCATCGACCATCGGCGCGACGACTTCGACCGCTGCGCACAGCGTTTCGACGCGCGGCGTATCGATATGCACGCTGCCGTCGATGACGCGGTTGAGCATATTTTCGATCGACCACGCGAGCTCGCCGATATCGACCGCGCCGACCATGCGGCCGCTGCCCTTGAGCGTGTGGAATGCGCGGCGGATGACCGTCAGCGATTCCGCATCGCTGGGCGAATCTTTCCACTGCGGTAAATATTCGTTGATGGTGTCGAGCACTTCGCCCGCTTCTTCGATAAAGATTTCGATGATTTCCGCATCTTCATCGCTGTCATCGTCGGCGCTTTCAGTAGCGGAAGCTTCGATAGGTTCTTCTGTCTCTTCGCGCGCGGTAATTTCTTCGGCGGCTATTTCTTCGTCCGTTATTTCATGAGCAGCGATCGGCGCAATTTCGCTGGCGACGACGGGAGAAAGTTCTTCGGCAACCCATGCTTCAGCCGTTTCTTCTTCAACCGGTGATGCCGCCTCTTCGATAGATCCTGCGTGCGATTCGTGCGTTGCGGCGTCCGGGATGACGTCGTGCGCATCGGTTTCGGCATCGAGCACTGCGTCGACATCGACATTGTCGTGAAAACGTTTTTCGTCCGCCGCCGAACCCGGACGCTGAAATGGAATCACCTGCGCGCTCACCGGCGGCGGCGCAATCGTCGTGCTCGGCGTATTGATCAGCGTCGTCACGCTTTGTTCGGCGACGGTGAGAATGCTTTCGCATTCGGCGTCGGCATCATCGCTCAGGCGTTCGAGATAGTAATCGACCGACGCGATGGCATCGGCGAGTGTATCGAGCAATTGCCACGCGGGAATCTTGCGGTCTTCAAGCAGATCCTTGCGCACATAATTTTCGCACGCGCCAAGTACCGCGGCGGCACGATGCAAACCGGCCAGCGCAAAACTGCCGCGCACATTCGCGAGCAATTCGGGCACTTCTTCGAGGCATTGATGACGCCACTGCGTCGCCACGAATTCGATGATCGCTTCTTTCGCCTGCTCGAGACTGTTGCGCGATTCGAGCATGATCGCATCGAAGGCTTTATCGAGTTGTTCCTGCGCCTCTTCGCTGTCGTTGAACAGGGGACGCGGCGCCTGCGGACGTTTTTCGAATTCGAATTCTTCGGCCAGTTGCCGCAGCGCGCGCGCGGTGTCATCCCGGAAACGCGGATCGACTTTATTGCTGATCAACTGCTGCACGAGCGTGCGCAGCGCATTTTGTGCGTTGTTCATGCCGAGCAACGCGGTGGTGTCCTGCGCGCGTTTGGCATCGGCGAGCAAGGCGCCGCCACTCACGCCCTGTGCTATGCGATCGGCGATCGACGCAAGTTGTTGCGCGAGCGCGGCCTTGATCGATTGCGCGGCTTCGCCACCGGCGTCCTCGGTGAATTGCGCGGCATCGGGCAGCGCATGGCCGAGGTTGTACTGCTGCTTGATTTCGTTGATGTAACGCGAATTCGCTTCGCTCGCGGCGATGTAATACAGCAGGTTTTTCAGCAGTGTCGCCGGCGCTTCGGCAGTGAGCGCAGCAGTACCCTGCTCGGTCAGCAATTTCAATTGCCCGTCGACCTGACGCAGCAGAGCTTTCACCGCTGCGGTCGGATGAATCGAGCGATTCAGTAACCCTTCGAATAAGGCGATGCAGATTTTCCACAGCGATCCGGAGGGTTGCCCTGCGGCTAATTTGGCGAGGCGCGCACAGACTTTCGCCAGGTAATTTAAATTTTCACGCGGTTCGTGATTGCGCAAGTAATTGAGCAGCGCCATCTGATACATCTGGCGCAGCTTTTTCGCAATTTCAGGCAAATCGCTGCCGGCGGCGACCGGTTCGACGCTCGCTGTCGCGCTCGGCAATGTCGGCGCGAATACGGCGGACTCCGATAGCAACGCTTCGCCGCGCACAGCGCGCAAATCGTTCAAAATCGGCAGCAGTACAGCCGGTGCGTCGCGACGCTGCGCGAGCAATTGCTGTAAATAACCCGGCAGTCTGGCGAGCGCAGCTTTGAGCGCATGCAATGCGTCCTCGCGCTGCGCCTCATTGATGGTGTTAGAAAGAAGCGCCTGCACGACTTCTTCCATTTCGCCGGTCAGCAATGCCGCGCCCGCGAACTCCACCATTTTCAAGGTGCCGTAGACCTGGTGGATGTAGGTGAGACAGAAACGCAGACGGGTGATGTCGTCGCGGTGCTGCAAATATTCATCGAGCGCGGCAGCGGACTGCGCCAGCGTCTCGGTAATTTCGTTGGCAACCCACTCTAGCGCTATGTAATCCCGACGCTCGGCGACCATTGCTTTCTACCTTGTCTGAATGTGGATGGAGCCGGTTTGCGGTGCCGGCCCGACGATATTCGATAAATCCGGAGGGGCGATTTTCGAATCGCCCGTCTTTGCATCACCCGCCCGGGGTTCGACGCGGCGCAGCCACGCGGTGACGCCCTGATGCGCGGTGCGCACGAGTTCGGGATGATGCCAGTGCGCAGCTTCACCCGGACCCAGGATCAATAAGCCGCCGGGTTTGAGGCGCTCGACCAGCGCATCGAGCACCTGCTTCACGCGCCAGCGACGAAAATAAACCAGCACGTTCTGGCAGAAAATCACGTCCATCGGCAACGACGGCAGGCTCGCCACGTCGAGTAAATTCGTTTGTGCAAAACACATGCGCTGTTTGAGCGACGGCTGCGCGCAATAAAACGGCTCGCTTCCGGTTGCGTGTATGTTGCTGCTGGTGCCTGTTTTTCTTTCCACGATGAAAAAGCGGCGGCGCAATGCTTCGGGAATCTGTTCGAGCCGCTTCGCGCGAAACCGGCCCGCGCGCGCGTGTTGCAATGCATCGGAACAGAGGTCCGTGGCGAGCACGCCGAGAAAGCAGTTCGCGCTTTCGCGCTCGATCACATCGGTGGCGACCATCGCCAGTCCATATGCTTCTTCGCCCGTCGAGCAGCCGACGCTCCACACGTCGATGGTTTTCGTTCGGTGCACGCGCTTGCGCAGATAATTGCGCATCAATTCGAAGGCGGCGGGCTGCCGGAAGAAACTGGTCTCCTTGACCGCGATGCTATCGAGCAGCAAACGCCACTCGCTGAGCCCTTCGGGCCAGCGGGTAACCTGATCGAAATAGGCGTCGTAATCGCTGTGACCGAGCTGACGCATGCGGCGGCTCAGGCCGCCCTGCAATATCGGTCGATGCTGGGAAAGGTCGATACCCGTCGTGCTTTCGACCAGCTGCTGCCAGTCGGCGAACTGCTGGTCGTTCAGCGGCGGCAGAGCAGGTTGCAACCACGCCTCCATGATCGTGCTCCCCATTCGGTTAAATCAGGAGCCGGCGATCAGCCTTAGCCCACCGCTCGCCTGGATTCTTCCGGCAACTTGAAGCCCGCTACCGAGTTCTTCAGTTCCTGCGCCATCAATGCGAGATTACCGATCGACCGCGCCGTGGTGGTGGTGCCGGTCGAGGTTTGCGAGGTGATCTCCTGAATGACATTCATGGTGTTGGAGATGTGGCCGGCCGAAGACGCTTGTTGGCGCGCGGCGTTGGAGATGTTCTGGATCAGTTCCGCGAGTTCCTGCGATACGGTCTCGATCTGTTCGAGCGCCTGACCGGCGTCCTGCGCCAGACGTGCACCGCGTACCACCTCGGTGGTGGTCTGTTCCATCGAGATAACCGCCTCGTTGGTGTCGGATTGAATGGTCTTAACCAGCGCTTCGATCTGTTTCGTCGCGGCGGATGAACGTTCAGCGAGGCGTTGAACCTCGTCGGCAACGACCGCGAAGCCGCGGCCCGCGTCACCGGCCATCGACGCCTGGATCGCGGCGTTCAGTGCGAGGATGTTGGTCTGGTCGGCGATGTCGTTGATGAGGCTGACGATGTCACCGATCTCCTGCGACGATTCACCGAGACGTTTGATCCGTTTCGAGGTTTCCTGAATCTGTTCGCGGATGTTATCCATGCCCTTGATGGTGTTCTGTACGACTTCGGCGCCGGTGTTCGCGATCGCAACCGACCGCTCCGCAACGCCTGCTGATTCGGACGCGTTCGAGGATACCTGGTCGATCGTCACGGCCATTTCGTTCACGGCCGCCGATGCCCCGGCGATTTCCTGCGCCTGATGTTCGGACGCTTCGGCGAGATTGAGCGCGGTGCCCTGCGTCTCCTGCGCCGCCTGCGAGACCTTCACCGCCGTGTCGTTGATCTGCGACACGAGAATCCGCAGCTGGTCGATGGTGAAGTTGATCGAGTCCGCGATCGCACCGGTGAAGTCCTCGGTTACCGTCGCGGTGGTGGTCAAGTCACCGTCGGCGAGATAGGTCAGCTCGTCGAGCAGACGCAGAATCGCGTTCTGGTTACGTTCGTTCTGTTCCGCGGTTTCACTCAAACGCGCACGGGTGTTGGTGAACTGCAGCACACCGATGCCGCCCAGGGAAGCCAGTACGATACCGACGAAAATCAGCAGCGTCGTGGTGGTGAAGAAGCGTTCGCCTTCGAGGCCGTTGATGCGCTCGGCGAGCTTGCTGGTCGATTCCATGATTTTCGGCGAATCGACGGTGATAGCGGTGGCCGCCTGGCTGGTTTTCGCGAGTTCCGGCGACGCCTGGAAAATCTCGTCGACCGAGCCGCTCACGAACTGGAACAGCTTGTTGATTTCATCGAGCGATGAACGCGCGCTGCGGTCGTTGACGCGAGAAATACGCATCGCCGCGTTGCCGTTCAGCATGCCCTGCAGCACGGTACCGAAGGTGCTGGCGTCGAGGTTGAACTGGTCGGCGGCCTGCGGTGCATCGGCCTGACCTTCGAGCATTTTGTCGACGTTACGCGCGATCCGTTCCGCCAGCCACGACTGACGCTGCGCGATCATCACCTGGTCGGCGCTGGTGCCGGTCGAGGCAAGAATTTCCGAAACGTTGTTGTATTCCTGTTGCAGTTCGGGAATCGAGTCGCTCAGCGTTTTCGCAACGTCGTGGAGGAACAGAACCCGTTCGCGGTTGCTGACGATGGTGCCGGCAGCGCTGTTGACCTTGCTCCACAGACCGTTCAGTTCGGTCAGCTCCGTGCCGAGTTTCTCCTGCGGGCTCGGCGCCTGATCGTCGCCCTTCACGAGCTGCTGCATGACGCCGTCGAAATCCTTCTGGCTCTTTTTGAGCGCATCGAAGGCCTTGGCGTTACCGCCGGTCGCCTCGCGCGCCGAAGTCGCAATCTGCTGCGACAGAACGCGCAGTTCGCCGGTCAGCTCTTGGTAATGCTGATCGTAGTTCGCGTGTCGCAGTACGTACCACGCGTTGAACGCCGCACCGCCGAGGCCGATGACCATCGCGAGCGTCAGCCCGGCGATAACAGGATTGCTGGGCAGACTTGCCAAAAAGTTATTGTCTCTAGCCATGATCCGGACTCCCACCCGAAGCGTTTCTTACCGATAAAGATGAATGATGTGTGTCTGTCATACCTGAATAAGCACTTACTTACGCCGCCGCGTTGAAAAAGCGTTCATCGCGTGCCAGCTTGAACGGGCTGAATACCGTCCAGTCGCGGTTGTGAACGCGGTAGGCACCGGCCAAAAACTGCTGCATCGGACTCAGTTCGGGGGCGATGGCGGTATGAAAGCTGTCGACCGGAAAATGCTGCATGCCATGCACTTCGCTGACGATCAGCCCCGTGAACATATCGCCGTATTCGAGCGCGAGTACACGCTGCTGCTTGCGGTTGCCGCTCAGCGAACCGCCAAAAAATACTTCGAGATCGATCAGTGGCAACAGTCGGCCACGCACGTTGGCGACACCGCGCACCCACGGTTTCACGCCGGGCAGGCGCGTGCTGTTCGGCACCGAGAAAATCTCCGCCACTTCCGCCATCGGCGCGACCATGCGCTGGCCGGCCAGGGTGAAACCCACGCCGCTCCAGTGCGGCTTGATGTCGATCTGAGCCGGCAATCCGTGCGCGTTCTGCACGCTGCTCTGCGCGAGCGCCACCAGGGCGGCAAAAGGCTCCAGGGATTCAGCCATGGACACTTACCAATTTCTCCATAAGACACGAGGGTCCATAAATAGATGAGGCGCCGGCGACACTGACGATACTCCGCGATATCACCGAACCGATTCTCAAGCCTTCAGGACACTTTCGATGGTCTGCACCAGCACCTTGCCGTCGACCGGCTTGGTCAGATAACCCTTGGCGCCCTGCCGCTGTCCCCACAGACGATCGGTTTCCTGATCTTTCGTCGTCACGATGATGACGGGGATATGGCTGGTCGCCTCGTCTTTGCTGAGCTGGCGTGTCGCCTGAAAACCGTTGAGGCCGGGCATGACCACATCCATCAGCACGACATCGGGCAATTCTTTTTTGGCGGCAGCGACGCCCTGTTCACCCGTTTCGGCAGTGAGGATTTCGTAGCCGTGCTTGCTCAGAATCGAGCTCATCTTGTAGGTTTCGGTCGGCGAATCGTCGACTATCAGTACCCGCGCCATTTATATCGATCCTCCGTTACGCGCCTGCGGCGCTCTTATCTTCTTGTCGCTGGCGATCGATCGTTTTTACGGTCGCCGTTTTCAGATCGTGTACTTGCAATTCAATGCGTATCTGCAACTCAGTGCGCGCTGGCAACATGGGCCTGAATCGCGCCCAACAGTTCGTTTTTGCTGAAAGGTTTGGTCAGGTACTGATCCGAGCCGACAATGCGGCCTTTCGCCTTATCGAATAATCCATCCTTGCTCGACAGCATGATCACGGGGGTGGATTTGAATTCGCTGTTGTTCTTGATGAGCGCGCAGGTCTGGTAACCATCGAGACGCGGCATCATGATGTCGACGAAAATAATATCGGGACGCGTATCGGCGATTTTTGCCAGCGCATCGAAGCCATCGGTCGCGGTGATGACATCGCAACCCACTTTCTTCAGCAGCGTCTCGGCAGTGCGGCGGATCGTCTTGCTATCGTCGATCACCATCACTTTTAAATCTTGAAAATTCGGTTCCATGTTGAACTGACCTCTCTGCCCTGCTTACAACAGTTTTGCGCGCCTGCGTACCCGCGCCGCCGTAACGATGGGGCAAACTGGATTATCGTTGGGACTCGCCGTCCCTTGTCGCTGACCACGCTTGTCGTCGACTACCGTTTTGTCGTTAGCTGCGGGTTGTCGTTAAAATGCTGACCGGAACAAATATAGACGAACACGGCTAACTTGCCCGACTTCAGCTGGAACGACTGCGCAATGCGACTTTCGTCGCGAAATCGGAAAACACCGGAAGGATGTATTTCGATGCCAGGTTATGAGTATAGAAGTGGTCTGCAATAAAGCACGGTGCCCGATATTCGAGAATCGGTTATTTCTGACACAGCCCACGCTTTTTGGAAATAACGGTGGCCAACCCAGTTCTGGAGCAATAGCCAAAGATGACCGTAAAGCTCGGGGTTGTGATGGACCCCATCGCAACCATCACCTACAAAAAAGACACCACGCTCGCGCTACTGTGGGCGGCGCAGGATCGCGGCTGGCAGCTCTTTTATATGGAGCAGAGCGATCTCGTGCTGCAGGATGGCGAGCCGCGCGCGCGCATGCGTTCGTTGCGCGTACATCGCGATCCCGCGCACTGGTTCGATCTCGGCGAAGTCGAATTCGGTCTGCTGGCAGATCTCGATGCTGTGCTGATGCGCAAGGATCCGCCCTTCGATAACGAATATATTTACAGTACCTATATTCTCGAAGCGGCCGAAAAACTGGGTACGGTCATCGTCAATCAGCCGCAGAGCCTGCGCGACTGCAACGAAAAAATGTTTGCGACCCAGTTTCCGCAATGCTGTCCGCCGTTACTGGTGAGCCGCGATAAACATTTGCTGAAGGAATTTCATCGCGCGCACGGCGATGTCGTCTTCAAACCGCTCGACGGCATGGGCGGCAGCTCGATATTCCGCGTGCGCACCGACGATCCCAATCTCAACGTGATCATCGAAACGCTCACCAACCACGGCCGCAACACCATCATGGCGCAGAAATACATTCCGGCGATTGTCGATGGCGACAAACGCATTCTCATGATCGATGGCGAGCCAGTGCCTTATTGCCTTGCGCGCGTGCCGATGGCAGGCGAAAGCCGCGGCAATCTCGCCGCCGGTGGCAGCGGTCGGCCGCAACCGCTCAGCGAGCGCGACCGCTGGATCGCCGCGCAGGTGGGACCGGAATTGCGCCGCCGCGGTTTACTGTTCGTGGGGCTCGATGTGATCGGCGACTACCTCACCGAAATCAACGTGACCAGTCCGACCTGCGCGCGTGAAATCGACGCGCACTGTTTACAATCAGGTATTGAGTACACCGACATTGGCGGCAGACTGATGGATTGCATCGAAGCCAAATTACGTCAACGCGCGCAGGCATAAACGCATGGCTTACGCTGCAGAACCGTTCGCACAACGCCACGACCTGCTCGGCTTTACGCTGCTGCTGGCGCTGGCGCTGCACGCCGTGGTTATTCTCGGAGTGACCTTCGACAAGGAAACGCGCGATCGCGCCGCCTCCGCGCTCAAAATCACGCTCGCGCAATACAGCAGCGACAAGGCGCCCAAACGCGCCGATTTTCTCGCACAACATAATCAGGAAGGCAGCGGCACGCTCGAAGAACAGGCCGAGCTGACCACGCGTAAAAAAGCCGATTTTCAGGACAACGTGATCCGCGACATCAGCCCCATGCAGCAGACCGCCGCACTGCAGCAAAAAAGCGCGCAGCAGGCGTTGATCGCCACGCGCAGCCGTGCCGAGCAAAAAGCCGCGCAAACAAATGATCTGGACACGCCGCATCAACAGGCACAAAGCGATATCACCATTCAACAGCGCAGCCTTGAAATTGCGAGTCTGGAAGCGAAACTCGATATTCAGCGCCAGGCCTATGCCGCGCGACCGCGCATTCGCCGGTTGACGTCGGTTGCCACCCGAAAATCCGAAGACGCGCTGTATCTGCATAACTGGCGCGAAAAAATCGAAGCCGTCGGCAATCGCAATTATCCCGAGCGTTCGCGCGCGCAGGGCATTTACGGCGAGGTGCAGTTAATGGTGGCGCTCCTGCCCAATGGCGAAATCAGCGAAATTAAAATCCTGCGTTCTTCCGGCAAGAAATTGCTGGATGAGGCAGCTATCCGTATCGCACAGCTCGCCGCACCCTACGATGCGTTTCCCGCCGATATGCGCAAACAGGTCGACGTGCTGGAAATCATCCGCACCTGGCGCTTTCATAAAGATCGGTTAACGTCGTCGCAATAATTCCGCATACGCTTCGTAGGGGCGCCGCTTGCTGCGCCTTTGACAAAACTGGCAAGAATCGAGAAGGGGCGCGGCAAGCGGCGCCCCTACTTGAGTTCATGCGCAAAGCCACCATAATGAATTCATGAAACACATGTTCGAAAGTCTCAAGGATCATTTTCTGGTGGCAATGCCTTCGCTGACCGAAGGCATTTTTGCGCACAGCGTTACGTACTTGTGCGAGCACAATGAGCAGGGTGCAATGGGCCTCATCATCAACCGGCCGATCGGCATCGCACTCGGCGAAATTCTCGAACAGCTCGATGTCGAAGGCATACGCAATCACGGCAAGGACCCCGTGATGGCCGGCGGTCCGGTGCAGATCGATCGCGGTTTTGTCTTGCATCGCACCAGCGAACGGCAGTGGGAATCGACCATGCCGATCAGCGATGAAATCAGTCTCACCACGTCGCGCGATATTCTCGACGCACTCGCGCACAACGAAGGCCCCGACCGCGCGCTCGTCGCACTCGGTTATGCAGGCTGGGGTGCAGGTCAGCTGGAGCAGGAACTCGCGGCCAATTCATGGCTGACGATTCCCGCCGATAGCGCCATTATTTTCAACACGCCCGCCGAAAAACGTTTCGATGCCGCCGTCGCCAAACTCGGTATCGACATCGCACAAATTGCACCGGGCGCAGGTCACGCTTAACTTGTCTCAATCCATTTGTGTTCTTGCGTTTGATTACGGTACGCAACGCATCGGCGTCGCGGTCGGCCAAAGCATCACCGGCACCGCATCACCGCTTCCCGCATTAAAAGCCAGCGACGGTGTTCCGAACTGGGATCACATCGCCACGCTTATCAACGAATGGCAACCACAACGATTGCTCGTCGGCCTGCCGCTGAATATGGACGACAGCGAATCCGAGCTATCCGCGCGCGCGCGAAAATTCGCCAACCGCCTGCACGGTCGTTTCGGTTTACCCGCCGAATTATGGGACGAACGTTTGAGCAGCTTCGAAGCGCGCGGTGAAATGCTCGCGCGCGGCATGACAAATTTTAAAGATGGAAAAGTGGATAGCTTGAGCGCGTGTTTGATTTTGGAAGGGTGGTTTGCACGCTGATCTTGTTGCGTAACGCGTAAGGGCGAACCTGTGTGTTCGCCTTTCGCCGTCATCTATTCCATCGCTCATTTCACCACGTGGTTCTATTAACCCGACATCTTTCGACGCCGGGTTAATAGGCGCTAAATGTCATGCCTGCTCACCTGTAGATCGGGTTCGTTGCTTGAGAGAAGAATAAACCTGATTTTTTTCTCGCTTCCCAATAGCAAGCACATAGACAACCAGCTCGTCATCCATCACTTCATAGGCCAGCCGATACCCGGCGGAGCGAAGCTTGATTTTGTAAACCGAATCGTACCCGCTCAATTTATCGGCCGGCACTCGTGGATTTTCCAGTCTCTCCGCCAGCTTCTTTTTGAACTGACTTTTAATCGAGGCCCCTAACTTCTCCCATTCTTTCAAGGCAGCCGGGAGAAATCGAAGCTTATAAGTCATCCAGCGATACCTGCACCGCCTGATCCTTGTCGCCACGACGCTCTTCAACGAGTCTGGCGAGCTCATAGTCCTCAATCATGTCCATGAGCGCCTCATACGTTTCTGCCGGAACTAGATATGCCGCCGGCTTGTTGTGATTCAGCACAGCAATAGGCGAGCCGCTGGCCTGAGACAGCAACGCTGAAGGGTTTTTCTTTAACTCTGAAATACTGACAGAGAAGTCCGCTAATACCTGACGCATAAATAGAACCTCAATATAGGGCTAGATTTTGGTCATATATTAGCTCATATATGTGGCTCGCACCAAGCGGTTTTATTGCTAACGCCCCCACAAAAGGGTTGGCAGGCGTGGCCTGACAACCCCACTTGTTGTAATTGTTAGAGATTTTTGTGGTGCTACTTATTTCCGTTCGCCGCATCCAGCAGGGCGTTTCCTGTTTTTCCACTTTTTCCCGTTTTATAAACTTGTAAAAGATTTCCCTTTGAGTCCCATTCAAAAACTGTTGACTCGCTCACGTTACCTCCAAAAAAAGCACTTACTTTATTGTAATCGTAGTACCAAGCCTCCTTTCCAGAGAGAGCCTCCTTTTTGTTTGGCTGGCCTACCGCACTGATAACTTGCGGTTGTGTTGTTTTTCCTGGTGCGAACTGCGCTATTTGCTCGGATGTGATTTCTGTGCCTGTCTTGTAGTCAAGAGGTGTGCTCGCACAGCCCGACAAAAGAGCCGAGGCCACAACAGAAGCGAAAACGGTTTTTCTCATTTCTTCAATTCCTTCTATGGATTGTTGGTTGGCTTTTCTCTAACGCCCACAAGAGGGATTGCCAAACGCGCAGCGTTTGGCAATCTCTTGTTGTAATTGTTAGCGCCAGCCGAATACCACAAAACTTTGTGGCCTGCCGAGCGCGAAATTGACTATTGCCGCGAACTTGCAAAGCAAAAAGACTTTGAGCGGCTACCGAAAATAATTTGCCCTTGCGATTACAGAACGAGTACCACAGGCAGGAGAGCGAACGGTTTGAAGACGCCGAAGCCAACAACTGTGAACTAAAACTCTGAACCGCAATTGTTCCCATAAACAGTGAGCTGAATTTGAAGCAGCCCCGACGAAGGCTGCACGGAGCACCGTTTAGGAAATTTCGCATTAAACACATACCGCTAACAGCCTGTTAGGCATTTTCTTTTAGGCGACATAAATAAGCCAGGAAGCAATAAAGGCACCAACCAAGATTAAAGCAATGAGAAAGACAAACATTTCTTCAGAGCTTACTTTTTTCTTTGTGCCCCGCGCATTTTTGAACTCATCAGAAAAGCGGTCGTATACACGGTCTAGCCTGGCTCTGCGATCATCAATGGAGCGCTTTAAGCGATACAAAACGATAGTGGAAAGAACAGTCATTGCAATAGCGGCACCAATAAGCAACGTGCGAACACAAGGGGTAAACGTTTGTTTTGCAAGTTGAGGAACGCCAATGATCGCTGCAAAAGCAATTAGTGCATAATTGGTGATAGCCCACTGCTGGCTTTTGAAGAACGACAAATCTTGCGTTGTGGCTTGATAAAGGGCTAGTAACTCTTGTCTTTCGTCCTCATTGATTTCTACGCTCGAACTCATTTCTTGCTCCTTATTTTGATGCCTAACGCTTGGCTTTGCGGCGACCGGAGCGCAGCGTAGGTACGTCCGACAATAGTCGCTTTTTATGCGTCGACTACCTCTTACTCCTCAGATACTCGGTCATTTCTGCGTAACCGCCGAGATCTATGCTCGTTGTCTCAGCTGTCTTATGGGGCCAATGGTAACCACGAATTAGAATGCTGTCTGTGGATCTGAGCTGAGAGTCGATGTTCTTAGTAAGAATCAGACATCCCTCCGTATTTGTTTCGATAGGGCTATTGTCATCTATTCTGATCATTGCCTTCATGCTGGGAAAGTCATGCCCCGCTACGCATAATACTTCTTGACTAGCTTTGCTTAGATTAAGCCACAGATACACATTGCTCTTTAAGGTTAACTCGCCAAATTCGGCGCTCATCTTATAAGGGCGCCTATGTACTGTGATTAATCTTTGATCGGTCATTTCGTCATTTTTTACCTGAAATGACCAAGTATTGTCGAATGTGGTTTCGGAGCTTGCGTTCTTTCTTTTGTATTCACATGTAAAAGATTTGCAACTCAATGTGGCGCTTGGATCAAACCGCTTCCCCAGAAATCCGGAGCCATCCGAATATATCTTTCCAAGATACTCACCGAAACTTAAGTTCTCTGCTTCTGTCGCATGAGTTGTGTAGGAAAGCAGAGTTGCAAAGACGACGAATGCCCCAAATCGCAATATTCTCATCATATCTCCCAAAGGTTCCTAACAGTCTGTTAATGAGACTCGCGCGGTCTCATAAGAAATCGATGAACTGTCAGTTTCGTTTGTTATCGCCGCATCATTCGGCCGCGATCGTTCTCATCATCCATCTGCACCGTCAAACCGGAAACTCCGCTCACGAGTGCGTTCGGATCGTTGTCGCTGCCGAGTTTGATCATGAGACGCAGATCGTTTTGCGAATCGGCGTGCGCAAGCGCGTCTTCGTAAGTGATTTCGCCCTGGCTGTACATTTCATACAAATGCTGATCGAAAGTCTGCATGCCTTGTTCGGTCGATTTCGACATTAAATCCTTGAGCATGTGTACTTCGCCTTTGCGAATTAAATCGCTGGCGAGCGGTGTATTGATCAACACTTCAACGCACGCACGACGACCTTTGCCATCGGGAGTGGGAATTAATTGTTGCGCGACCATCGCTTTCAAGTTGAGCGACAAGTCCATCCATAACTGCGGGTGCCGTTCAGGCGGGAAAAAGTGCAGGATGCGATCGAGCGCCTGGTTGGCGTTGTTCGCGTGCAGTGTGCACAAACATAAGTGACCCGTTTCCGCGAAGGTGACCGCGTGTTCCATCGTCTGCCGTGTACGTACCTCGCCGATCATGATCACGTCGGGCGCTTGTCGCAGCATATTTTTCAGCGCGACTTCGAACGATTCGGTATCGATGCCGACTTCGCGTTGCGTGACGATGCAGCCTTCGTGCTGGTGAATATATTCGATGGGATCTTCCACCGAAATGATGTGACCTTTCGAATTGCGATTGCGGTGGCCGATCATCGAGGCGAGCGATGTCGATTTACCCGCACCGGTCGCACCGACGAAAATCACGAGACCGCGTTTGGTCATCGCGAGGTCTTTGATGATGTCGGGCAGGCCTAATTCTTCGATTTGCGGAATACGCGTTTCGATGCGACGCAGCACCATGCCCGCGAGGTTGCGCTGATAAAACGCGCTGACCCGGAAGCGGCCGATACCGCGTGCGCTGATGGCGAAATTCAATTCTTTCGCCTGCACGAATTCGCGGCGCTGCGTTTCGTTCATTACACCGAGCACGGTTTCGCGGGTTTTTTCCGGCGACATCGGTGTGGTGGTGACCGGTACGACGCGGCCATTGATTTTTACCGAGGGCGGCACGCCTGCGGTGATGAATAAATCCGACGCGCCCTTTTCCACCACCAGCTGTAATAGCTTTTCTATGTCCACCGCATGTGCTCCTTTTTATAAGGCCAGTTTTTTAAGCCTCAGCCTTACAAATTATTTTGCGCGCGCATTCTTGCGAACGCATTCAATTAAAATTTATCGGGGAAGCGTGCTTTGTTGCGCGCTTCATCGCGCGTCACCAACCGTTTCTGCACCAAATCACCGAGACATTGATCCATCGTCTGCATGCCGACGGCGCCGCCGGTTTGAATCGCCGAATACATTTGCGCGACTTTATCTTCGCGAATGAGATTTCGAATCGCCGAAGTGCCGATCATGATTTCATGCGCGGCGATACGGCCGCCGCCGACTTTTTTCATGAGCGTCTGCGAAATAACTGCTTGCAGCGATTCGGATAACATCGAACGCACCATGTCTTTTTCCGCGGCCGGGAACACGTCGATGATACGGTCCATGGTTTTCGCGGCGGACGTGGTGTGCAAGGTGCCGAAAACCAGGTGACCGGTTTCGGCGGCGGTCAGTGCGAGACGAATCGTTTCGAGGTCGCGCAATTCGCCGACGAGAATGATGTCGGGGTCTTCCCGCAGCGCCGAGCGCAGCGCTTCGTTGAAGCCGTGCGTATCGCGGTGCACTTCGCGCTGGTTAATCAGGCATTTTTTCGATTCGTGCACGAATTCGATCGGGTCTTCGATGGTGAGAATGTGTTCGTACCGCGTGTCGTTGACGTAGTCCATCATCGCCGCGAGCGTGGTCGATTTACCCGAGCCGGTCGGACCGGTGACGAGCACGAGGCCGCGCGGGTTGTGGCAGATATCGCGAAACACCTGGCCGAGACCTAAATCCTCCATCGACAGGACTTTCGAGGGAATGGTCCGGAACACGCCGCCGGCACCGCGGTTCTGGTTAAAGGCGTTGACGCGAAAGCGCGCCACGCCCGGCACTTCGAACGAGAAATCGGTTTCGAGGAATTCTTCGTAATCCTTGCGCTGCTTGTCGTTCATGATCTCGTAGATCAACGAATGCACCTGCTTGTGGTCCATCGGCGGCAGGTTGATGCGGCGCACGTCGCCATCGACGCGAATCATCGGCGGCAGTCCGGCCGAGAGGTGCAAGTCGGATGCGCCCTGTTTGGCGCTGAAGGCGAGCAGTTCGGTGATATCCATGCGTTTCCCTATAAAGAGCTATGCAGAGCACACCGCGAGCGGCACGGTGGCGTGGTTATAATAGACGCCCCGCGCAATCGCAGCCCGTCGTACTGGAAAAAGTACAGACAAATGCGATGACAGTCACAGGTAGCGGCAGGCCCCTTTCGACAGGCAATCTCTCGCCGTGTCGGGAAACCAGACCGCCGTGCAGGCGTGATTCGATGCCATTTGATATAGCAGAAAATATAGCAAACGTCCGACAAGCTATTCGGCAGGCGTGTTCGCGCAGCAATCGGGCCGAATCCGACGTAACCTTGCTCGCCGTCAGCAAGGCGCAAACCGCCGAAGCGATTCGCCGCGCCGTGCAGGCGGGCATCGACGTTGTCGGCGAGAATTATGTGCAGGAGGCGCAGCAGAAAATCGCCGCGCTCGCGGGCGAACCTCTCACCTGGCATTTCATCGGCCCGCTGCAATCGAACAAGACCGCCGCAGTCGCAGAGTCTTTCGCCTGGGTGCAAGGCGTCGATCGGCTCAAAATCGCGCAGCGGTTGTCGGCGCAGCGTCCTGCGCGGCTGCCGCCGCTGAATATTTGCGTGCAGGTGAATATCGATGACGAAAGTACGAAGTCGGGCGTGGCGCCGCATGAATTACCGGCGTTGCTCGATGCCATCGCCGCTCTTCCCAATCTTGCATTGCGCGGCCTGATGGCGATTCCGCTGGCCGCCGCACAGCCCGAACAGCGCCGCGCCAGTTTTGCGCGCATGCGCGAATTATTCGAAACGCAGCGTCAGCGCGCGCCACGATTCGATACGCTGTCGATGGGCATGTCCGACGATTTTGATATCGCGATCGAAGAAGGTGCGACGCTCGTGCGTGTCGGCAGCGCGATTTTCGGTGCGCGTCCCACCAGGAATTTCACTTCAAATATTCAGGCAAACGATTGATGTCCCCTGCTCCGCAAGAAAACCGGCGTCCTTCACTCTGGCAACGACTTTATCAGCAGTGGTTTTTGATCGGGATGATCGCCGCTGTGGTGTTCGGCAGTTTATTTCCAGCATTCGGCGCCGACGGCGGCACGCTGCACAGCGAAATCACCGTCGATATCGGCATCGCTCTGGTTTTCTTTTTACATGGCGTGAACCTGCCGCTCGAAAGTTTGCGGCGCGGCGTGCTCGCGTGGCGCGTGCATGTGGTCGTGCAATCTTTCACCTACATCGTATTTCCACTGTTATGGGTTGTGTTCAACGCGGCATTCAATGCCTGGATGCCGGGCGATCTCATGCTCGGTTTTTGCTATCTCGCGGCGCTGCCGTCGACCATTTCTTCATCAGTGGCGATGACTGCGCTCGGACGCGGCGATATTCCCGTAGCGATTTTTAACGCGACCTTATCGAGCCTGCTCGGCATCGTGCTCACACCACTATTAATAAGCTGGCTGGGTACTTTTTATCTACAAGATGCCGGGGTCGCCAGCGGCATGTCGCTGAGCGAGACGATGCTCAATATCGCCAAAATGTTATTGCTGCCGATCATCGTCGGCCAACTGGTGCGTCCGTTTGTCGGCGCGTGGTTCACGCGCTACAAGGCGTACACGAATAATGTCGATCGCTTTGTCATTCTTTTTATTGTCTACGCGGCGTTCTGCAATTCCGCGCAGTCGGGATTGTGGGAACAGAACGGCCTCAGCCTCATCCTGATCACTTTCGCAGGCTCCGTGCTTTTTCTCGGCATCGTTCTCTGGCTCAGCACCTTTATCGCGCGACGGCTGCGCTTCAGCCGCGAGCAGGAAATCGCCATTGTGTTCTGCGGCTCCAAGAAAACCCTGGCCTCGGGTGTGCCGATGGCCGCCCTGATTTTCGGCGCTCATCCCGCCCTCGGCATGATCGTGCTGCCGATCATGCTTTATCACCAACTGCAATTGTTCGTGTGTTCGTGGCTGGCGAATCGGTATGCACGGAGGGAGTTTTGATCTGATGTTGCTCAGGTCTATTAACTCGCGTGGGCTATCGTCAATGACCGACCACCCCGCCCCCTCCAGAGGAGGGGAATATGCAAAAACAAACAAAAGATACGGCTCCAAAATTCCCCTTCCTTGGAGGGGTGCCCCGCAGGGGCGGGGTGGTTATCTCCCTCCAGCTCTATTAGCCCTGCATTCGCGCCGTTATACTGGGCCGGTTTTTTACTCCACGAATTCAACAGGAAAGCACGCGTGACCTCACCGCAACTCGCATTCATCGGCGGCGGCAATATGGCTTCGGCGCTTATCGGCGGACTGGTTAAACAGGGTTTCGCCGCCGATCGCATCGTCGCCACCGATCCATTGCCCGCTGCGCTCGACAAACTCAAGAGCGTCGCGCCCGTGCGTACGACTGCCGATAATCTCGAAGCCATCGCCGCTGCCGATGTGATCGTGCTCGCGGTGAAACCTCAGGTGATGAAACAGGTGTTGCAACCGCTTGCTGACGTCGTGCAGCAACGCAAGCCACTGATTATTTCGATCGCGGCGGGTATCGAGATCGCCAGCATCGCGCGCTGGCTCGGCGGCGATTTACCGATCGTGCGCTGCATGCCGAATACGCCCGCGCTCGTGCAACTCGGCGCGACGGGATTATTCGCCAATGCGCAGGTCAATGCGGAGCAGAAAAAACTCGCCGATTCGATTCTGCGCGCGGTCGGCATCGCATTGTGGGTCGATAGCGAAGCGCAGCTCGATGCGGTCACCGCGGTTTCGGGCAGTGGCCCCGCGTATTTCTTTCTGGTGATGGAAGCGATGCGCGATGCCGGTGTAAAACTCGGCTTATCGCCGGATGTCGCGGAACAATTGACGCTGCAGACGGCACTCGGCGCTGCGCGCATGGCGGTCGACAGCGATGTCGATGTGGTCGAATTGCGCCGCCGGGTCACCTCGCCGAACGGCACCACCGAGCGCGCGATCGCGAGTTTCGAAAGCGATAATCTGCGCGCGTTGTTCGAGCGTGCACTCGATGCATGTGATGTGCGCTCGCGCGAACTCGCCAAAGACCTGGGTGCAGGTTAATTTTGCTTTTTCATTTTTAGACGCAGGCAGACCGAAACGTGGCAACAGCGCTGATCGAAATCATTAGACTCATCATCAACACCCTGGGCGGGCTTTATCTCACCGCCGTGATTCTGCGCTTTTTGCTGCAGCTCGCCCGCGCGGATTTTTACAATCCGATTTCGCAGGCGCTCGTGCGCATCACCAATCCCGCGATCAAACCATTGCGCCGGCTCATTCCGGGCTTCTTCGGCATCGATATCGCTTCGCTGGTACTTGCGATCGTCGTCAAACTGCTGATGATTCTGGTGTTGTTCTTTGTGCAAACCGGCGCCACCAACGTCAACATCGCCATCGTGCTGCTGGTTGCGGTGCTCAGCGTATTCGTCACGATATTCAATATTTATTTTGTAGCGATGATCGCAACGATCATCCTGAGCTGGGTCGCACCGGGCAGCTATCACCCCGCCGCCGTACTGATCCATCAAGTCGTCGAACCCGTCATGGCGCCGTTTCGCAAATTATTACCGCCAATGGGTGGTATCGATTTCTCGCCGATGATCGCGTTCCTCGCGCTCAATGTGGTGAAAATTTTATTCAGCGGTCTTGCCATGCAAATGGGATTGCAACCGCGATCATTCCTGGGGTTATTGGTTCTCAATATTTAACCAATTGTAAAATTTCTTTTACGGTGAATTGCACCCAGCTTTTTAAATCGATTTTTATTAAAACAACCTTTACTAAAAAACAAGCCAATGAACGTCGTACCCTCGTCGCATTCGAACGCAACCGGTAGCGTGGGGATCGTCACACCGCGCGCACATCGTTTCACGGAGCCAGTGATGCTCGCGTGCGGTCGTGAATTGCGCGATTACGATATCGTTTACGAAACCTATGGCCAGTTGAATGCCGATTGCAGTAACGCCGTGCTGATCTGCCACGCGCTGAGCGGGCATCATCACGCTGCGGGGTTTCATTCCGCCGACGATAAAAAACCCGGCTGGTGGGACGATTACATCGGGCCCGGCAAACCGATCGATACGCGTTATTTCTTTGTCGTCAGCCTCAATAATATCGGCGGCTGTCACGGTTCGACCGGACCCACTTCGATCAACCCCGACACGGGAAAACCGTGGGGCCCCGATTTTCCGAGCCTGCGCTGCCGCGATTGGGTGCACACTCAGCACCGCCTGATGCAGGTACTCGATATTCCGCATTGGGCCGCGGTGATCGGCGGCAGTCTCGGCGGCATGCAGGCGATGCGCTGGTCGCTCGAATATCCCGAGCTCGTGCGCAGCTGTATCGTGATCGCCAGCGCGATGAAATTATCCGCGCAAAATATCGCGTTCAACGAAATCGCGCGCAGTGCGATTACCTCCGATCCCAATTTTTTCAACGGACGCTATATCGAACACAACGCGATTCCGGCGCAAGGCCTCGCGCTCGCGCGCA
Source organism: uncultured Verrucomicrobiaceae bacterium (assembly GCA_964631955.1). Lineage (GTDB taxonomy): Bacteria > Pseudomonadota > Gammaproteobacteria > Pseudomonadales > CAMLJR01 > CAMLJR01. The sequence goes on from CAZWBA010000002.1 coordinate 408,958, forward strand.
TGGTCGGACATATCACCTATCTATCCGACGCGGGCATGATGGAAAAATTCGGTCGCGATTTGAAAGCGGGCGGTTTCGATATCGGCAGCGATAATCTCGTCGAATTTCAGGTGCAGAGTTACTTGCGCTACCAGGGCGATGCGTTTTCGAAAGCCTTCGACGCCAACACCTATATGCTGATGACGCACGCGCTCGATTATTTCGATCTTGCGCGCGAATACGGCGACGATCCCGTGCGCGCATTTTCGCGTGCCACCGCCGCGTTTCTGGTGATTTCATTCAGCAGCGACTGGCGCTTTTCGCCCGCGCGCTCGCGCGAAATCGTCGATGCACTGATCGCCGCGAAACGCCACGTGACCTATTGCGAAATCGAATCGCCGCATGGCCACGATGCATTTCTGGTCCCGAATGCGCGCTATGAAGCCGTGTTTACCGCGTTCATGCAGAACACTGCGCTCAATGATCGGCGCGCGGAGACCACATGATGCGTTTCGAACTCACACTGATTCAGGACTGGGTCGAACGCAACGCGCACGTGCTCGACCTCGGCTGCGGCGATGGCACGCTGCTCGCTGCATTGCGCGACAATCGTCACACCGAGGGACTCGGTGTGGAAATCGATGCAGACGACATCACACGCTGCATCGCGCGCGGCATCAGCGTGATCGAACAGGATTTGAATGCCGATCTCGGCAATTTCCAAACGGGCAGTTTCGATGTCGTTGTCATGACACTCGCGCTGCAGGCATTGCGCTATCCACATCGCGTGCTCGACGAAATGATGCGTATCGGCAAACGCGGCATCGTGGCATTTCCGAATTTCGGCCACTGGCGCGCGCGCTGGTATCTGCTGAGTCGCGGCCGCATGCCGGTGTCGAAATTTCTGCCCTACACCTGGTACGACACGCCGAATATTCACTTCTGCACGGTGAAGGATTTCGAAGCACTGTGCGCGGAGAAAGGTATTCGTATTCTCGATCGTGCGATGATCGGCGGCAGCAATTCGCAGGGCTGGCTGGCGCGATTGTGGCCGAATCTGTTTGCCGTCACCGCGGTGTACCATATCAGCCGCTAATCATCCTATCGGCGGGAGCGATTACCATGCGTTCATTTCTCATTGCATTCACACTGCTGCAGGCATTGCTCTTCAATTCCATTGCCCACGCACAACCCACCCAGGATGCGACGCCGCTTGAAACGAGCAAAAAATTCGGCGAGTACGAAATATTTTTCAATGCGATTCCATCGATGACCCTGCTGCCGGAAATGGCGGCGAAATATGGCATCGAACGCGCGAAAGACGTCGCCTATATCAACATCACCGTGTTCAAAAGAAATGGCAGCAACACAGTTATGCGTGCGGCGACGCTGAAAGGCACATCGAGCGATTTGATGACGAATAAACCGCTCGAATTTCGCGAAATGCGCGAAGCGAATTCTATCGGTTACATCGCGCAGGTGCATTACACCAATCGCGAAGTCCTGCGTTTCGATGTGAAGATTCAGCCGGCATTAAACGCGGGCGAAGTCGCGCCGGTCGGTTCGCCATTTTTGATTTCGTTTACGCGTAAGTTTTATCTGGAACTGTGATTCACGAGTACGCACGAATGGCTCCCCCTACAAAGTAGGAACCTAAAGGTCCTAAAGGGGAGTGCCCCGAAGGGGCGAGGGGGTCATTGTTTAAGACGACCCCTCCGTCTCGCTACGCGAGCCACCTCCCCTATTACATAGGGGAGGCCATCAATGCCAATTTAACTGTTGAGAAAATTATGCAACGCCTCGTCCTCGCCAGCGGCAATCGCGGCAAACTCGCCGAGTTTCAACAACTGTTGAACGAATGTGCTTTCGAGGTGATCTCGCAACCCGAACTGAAAATTCCCGACATCGAGGAAACCGGTTTGAGTTTTGTCGAGAACGCGATTTTAAAAGCGCGTAATGCGGCGCAGCATTCGGGGCTGCCTGCGCTCGCAGATGATTCCGGTTTGGAAGTCGATGCGCTGCACGGTGCCCCCGGAATTTATTCCGCGCGTTATGCCGGCGATCCCGGTAGTGATGCGGCCAATAATCAAAAGCTGCTCGATGCGCTCGCCTATGTCGATAAAGAAAATCGCACCGCGCGCTATCGCTGCGTGCTCGTCTTCATGCGTCATGCGCGCGATCCGGCGCCGCTGATTTGTCAGGGAAGTTGGGAGGGCGAAATTCTCACCGCGCCGCGCGGCGATCAAGGCTTTGGTTACGATCCTTTATTTTTAATTCCGTCGCTGCAGAAAACCGCTGCGGAATTGCCGCCCGCACAAAAGAATCACTTGAGTCATCGCGGCCAGGCCATGCAGGCACTGCTTACTGCATTGCGCGAACGTCATTTTTCAGCGTGAGTCCGATCACGTGAATAAAGTTTTTCACGTATCGTTGCCCGACGGCGCTTATTACGATGCGTCGGAAGATGAAAATCTGTTGAGCGCGGCGCAGCGCGCGCATTGGTTGGTGCGCTACGGTTGCCGCAATGGCAATTGCGAGGCCTGTGCCGCGAAGTTATTGGAGGGCCGCGTTCAACATCGCGATGGTTATCGTATCGAAGCGCCTAACAACGAGATCTTGCTGTGTCTGTGCCAACCGCTCAGCGATTTAACCATCGAGTTACCGGGCGATCCGCGTCCAGGCAGTTTGGATCAGTCGCTGCGCAGTTATGCACATCTCGTCAGACAAACCGTTTGTGACAGCGAAAGTATTTTGTATTTCGCATTGCCTGCGGGACGTAAACCCGCCCTGCTCGCCGATCAAACCGCATTGATCGAAACCGATGCCGGTTTATTGCAGGGCCGCATCGATCACGAACTTTCGCAGCGGCGCGAGCTTATCGTTAAATTGATTTTTCCATCGCCGTTACAGGAAGGCACGTACTACCATGTGCGCTATCCGTTGAGCGCCGAGCAAGAACCCGGGGATTTTCACCCTGAAGGTAGAAAGGATCATCGCGATGATTAAATTCGTAAAGGGTATCGTTATTTTCTATATCGTTCTCTTCGTTGTTTATTTTTTTCTGAGCGATGCACTCATCAAATGGCAGCTCGAACGCGAAGGCTCGCGTGTATTGCAGGCGCCTGTGCAGATCGGCAAGGTCACTTTTCATTTACTGCCAACCTCGCTGACTCTACGTGATGTGCGCATCGGTAATGCAAGACTTCCCCATTACGATCTGGTGCGCTTCGAAGCATTGTCGCTGCCATTATCGCTGCGCGATATGCTCGCGCATAAACTGATTGTCGATACTGCCGAGCTGCATGGCCTGCGTTTCAATCGCCCGCATGACGGCCGCACCGAAACCGGCAGCGTGCCGAGTGCAATGCAATCACCGCCATTGCGCGAAGCACTGCAACACGTGCAGCAGGGACTGAATCATCCACTGGCGAGCAACACCATCGATCCGGGTGCGTCGATTGCAGGAGCGATACTGACCCCTCAGTTCAAGCCGGTGCTGACACAAATTACGGCTGCGCTCAAAGCCATTTCAACATCGTCTGATGATTTCGGCGGCTGGGAAATTTTCATACGTCGCCTGAATGTCGATGGCGCTTTCGATTTTCATTCGCTCGATCCCGCTGGCAGCAGCGTGCGTTTCGCTGGCACGATCGATAATGTCACGCCACAGCCAGCATTATTCAACACCATCACGCAATTCGATTTGCACAATGTCGAGGGCGAAACCGCGTCTCTGAAAATCAAAGGTACTGTGGATAGACGCAAACTGGCGCAGGCAGCGCTGCGTTTCGATTTGGAGAATTTTGCGCTCACGCAGTGGCCGCTCAGCAATGATCCAGAATTAAAGCTGATCATCGTCAATGCCAGCGCGAGTATTCAGGCGATGCTGTCGCTGACCGGGAATCAATTCGATTTCAATGCATTGACCCGCTTTGAGCGCACGCATTTCGATATTGCCAGCGCCAGCGACGGTGTTTCGCGCGTGATAGCCGATGTCTGGCGCAACACCGATGCCTTCGATATTCATTTGCAGGCAAGCGGTGCGCTGGATAATCCAGTACTGAAATTAAATTCCAGCCTCGATGTGCCGCTGGCCAGTGCGCTGCGGCAATTACAGCCTGCAGCACTTCCGTTACAGTCGGCCCCACCTCCGTCATCCGCGCTATTTCCTTCGCCATGACGTCTGCATGCATCGATGTTCTGTGCTGTGCATTGGCTGACGTCGATGCGGATTTACTCGCGCATTACGAGAGTTTATTGAGCGATGAAGAATTATTGCGGCTGCGCAGCTTTCGCTCATCCGTGGGCGCAAAGGAGTTTCTGGTGGGTCGCGCGCTGTTGCGCACGGTGCTGGCTGAGCATGTGAATTGCAAGCCGCAGCAATTGCAGTTCGTTAAAAACGATGATGGAAAACCTTCGTTATCGTTTCCGCCTTCCAATTGGCAATTCAATTTATCGCACAGCCACGATTGGGTCGCGCTCGCCTTATGCAAAGGCGCCAGTATTGGCATCGATATCGAATCGTATCGGCGTCGCAATAATCTGGCCGGCATCGCCAGGCGTTTTTTTTCTGCGCAGGAAAATGCGCAGCTGGAAAAATGCCGGAAGGCCGAATGGCTGGATTATTTTTTTGCGGTATGGACATTAAAGGAAGCGCACGCTAAAGCACTCGGTTGCGGGCTGCCGAAGATTTTGAACTGCAGCAGTATCGACGTCGATTTTTCTACAGCTTCCATCGGATTCACGCTGAGCGGTGCGGCTTCGACATCGAACAATATCGCGAGCTGGCTGTTTAAGTTCGAAGAGGAATGCGCGCTGGCTGTGGTCGCGCATGGCGATCATTTCGATACGCCTGATGTGCAGCGCTGCGTGCCGCTGCAATCGCAAGAAAATTTTGCTTTGAAAATTATGGCGTGCGGTAAATCCCCTTGATTAAAGGGAGCCTGAAGGTCCTAAAGGAACTAAGTGGGATTTACGAAACAACAACAGCGCGTTCGAAATATTCCGCACTGCGTTCGTGTTGACCCAGACGCGCCAATAAACGCGCCAGCTCGACACACGTTTCCGGTTTATTTTCGTGTTGCAGGCTCTGCTCGAAATAATCGCGTGCCTTGCCCCACAACTGATTGCGTACGGCGAGGCGGCCGAGACAGAGCAATAGCGTGGCACTGCTGCCGTGTTCGCGCAGCCAGTTTTCGGCGTGCGAAAACTGACGACTCGCATCACTTCCTTCCGCACGGCTGTAGAGTTCGATCAGTTCGTCGCTCCAGTGACGCCTGAGGAAATTGCGCAGCAGAATTTCGGCTTCCTCGCCCCCGCCGAGTTCGATCAAACCGCGCGTGTAGGCGGCAATGACGCGTGCATCGCGTTCGAGTGCGCGCGGCAATGACTGCCAGCGCGCACGCATTTTTTCGATCTGCTTCTGCTTTGCGGCGTCATCGAACCACGCGGCAATGGCGCGCGCTTCAATATCGTTCGATGCCTCGCGTGAAACGAGTTTGGCCTTGCGCAATTGCGGCAGCAGATCGATCACGTTTTCCCAGTCGCGCAGACTGGTGTAAACGTCTTGCAGTAATTTCAGTACATACGGATGTTTGGTCGCCTGATTGCGCAGGCGCGTAAGTGCGGCGAGCGCTTCCTGCCACTTCCCCTGACGCAATTGCAGTTCTGCCGCCGTCACGGCAACGGCGAAATCGGTACCATCGTCGCTGCGCTGCGCACGCAGTAAATATAATTCGGCCATCTTGTATTCGCCGTGTGCGGCAGAAGCGCGTGCAGCGAGCAGATAATTGATCGCCGGTACTTCGGTGCGATGGGCGCCGCGATCGAGCACCACACGCGCGCGTTCGAAGTTGCCTTCGAGATAGGCAAGCAGACCTCGCTGCGTCAACTGACGGCCGCGGCGTTCGCTCCAGTTGTTGCGCCAGCGGCTGAAAATGCTGCCCTGCCGCACACTGCGATGCAGAATCAGAATCGCGCCATACATCGCGAGCAGAATAACCAGCAGCAACGCGACCGCAACCCACACCGTGGTTTCGAGCGTGTAATTGCCGAATGCGATCAGCACATAGCCGGGATCGTAGGCGATGGCGGCTGCGAGTACCGCCGCCAGCAGCAGTGTGGCAAGTACCGCGATAAATAATCGCTTCACCGTGCTGCTCCTGCTGCCGTCGCCATTTTCAGCTGACGCATTTTGATGTACGCCTTGAGTTCGCGGCGCGATTCGGAAATATCGGGCAGGTTGACCTCAACCCGTTTGGCGATGAGTCCGTCGATTTGTGCAACGACGGCCTGCGTCGCATGTTCGTCGACGGTGTAATACGTGGTGAGCCAGTCGCGCGCCTTGGCGAGACTGTGTTCGTATAATTTCTGGTTGCGCGTGAGCAGCGCTACCTGCGCCTGTTCGAACGCGAGTTTCAAATTCTGTTTGAGTGAAGCCTCGTATTGCGGCGCAAGTAATGGTTTGTACGGCTCGTCGCGACGGCGAATCTGCACAAGCTGATAAAGTTTCTGCACCGCTGCGCGCAAACCCGTTTCCATCCGCTCGCTCAAGGTCGCCTGTTCGTTTGCCGGCGCGGGTGCTTCGTTCTGAATTTCGACCGGCTCGATCAGATGCAACTGCTGCGCCTGACTGGCGATGGCTTCGAGTTCGAAATAAATGCCATCGGTATCGACCACATCGACCGCTTTGAGCGCAGCGATATCTTTGGCCAGCGCCGCACGCGCGGGTAACAGCCCGGAGTCGTCGATGTCGTGAATGATATTGTCGGCACTCAACAATTGTTCGAGCGCGGTTTTCAGATCGTCGCCCAGCAACAGGCGCTGATTGGCGAGCTGCAATAAATATTCGGCTTCGGTGAGCTGCCAGTCGCTGCGATCGGCGGTCGCGAGGGTGACGAGCTGTTGCTGCTGGGTTTCGACGCGTTCCTGCAATGCTTCGAGCCGCGCGGTGGTTTGATCGCGCACGCTGCGATTTTCGCTGCGCTGGACATCGAGCTGATTGCGTAGCTGGGATAGCGCATCGGCCTGGCTCTGCAACAGCGTTTGCGTGCGGAAGTCGGAAATTTCGCGCTGTGTATCGTCGCGATAAAACAATGCACCCGCCACCAGCATGGCGAGAATGGAAAATATCAGCGCAAAAAATGCCACGCCATTGCCGCGTGGCGCAGGCGTTTGTGGCGCCGGTGTCGATGATGCCGCCGGGGTCGGCGTCAGGGTTGATTCCGTTTGCTCGCTCACTGTCGAATGCTTCTCTCTAAATCCATCGGAGTTTTATGAGTTCCCCTTTGGTAAAGGGGTCAGGAATTGATGACGCACAAAATCCCCCGCTCGCCCTGCGAGTTGCCCCATTAAACAAACGGGGTATTACGCATTTCCAGCAAAGCGTTCATTGTTGCCAGCGTGCCGGCATTGCCGGCAGCGATCGCGCGCGTAAATCCCAATTGCTTTGCCGCTGCAGCGACTCGCTCGCTCGGTGCGATCAATGTGCGCTGACTCGCCAACTGACGCGCCGCCGGCTGCAGGCATTGCCACAGATTCCGCAGCGTTTCTTCGCTGTTAACGCTGATGGCATCGAATTGCATGCCCTGCAATTGTGCGAGCTGCGTCGCGTTCAACTGCGGCTCGCTGCGCCGGTAGCATTCAGCATAATCGACCTGCGCGCCGCGTTCGCGTAACACTGTCGCCAATTGCTCGCGTCCGCCGACACCGCGCAATATCAAGATGCGCTCGCCGTGCAATTGTTGCAGATCGTCCGTCGCGAGCAAGGCTTCGCTGGTCATTGTTTGCGCCGAACGCTGCGCACCCTGCGCGGCGATACCGTAATCGGCGAATGCAGCGATGGTCGCGGCGCCGATGCCATACCAGGCAATATGCGAGGGCAGCGCGGGCCAGAATTGTTTGATCCACGGCATGCCGAAGTGTAACGCATTGACGCTGATGGCGATGACGCGTCGATAGTTTTCCAGCGCCTGCAATCGCTGCAGCGTCGCCTCGCGAATTTGCGCGTCGTATTTTTCATCCAGCGGAATCACGGCAATGAGCGGAATATGTGTCGCCGAACCGCCGTGCGCTGTGATCGCGTCGATCAGTGCATCGGCGCGACCCTGTGGTCGCGTGACGAGAACACGTAGCGACTGCAGCGATTGCTCAGTCATTGCCGCCAGCGCCGGATGCCGTGGCGTCGTAAACTTCTTTCAGGATGACACCGGCACCCTGTTGTACCAGTTGTTCGGCCACGGCAATGCCGAGCGTTTCGGGATCGGCGCTTGTGCCATTCTGTTGCGCGCGCAATACCCGACTGCCGTCGGGCGCGCCGACCAGGCCGCGCAACTGCATCGATTTGCCGTCCGCCGATAATTGTGCGAACGCGGCGATCGGCACCTGACAACCGCCCTGCAAATGTCTGTTCAATGCACGCTCGGCACGCACACAAAACGCTGTCGCTTCGTGATGCAGCGGTTTCAGTAAATTCTGCACGCGCGTGTCACTGCTGCGCACTTCGATACCGACCGCGCCCTGACCTGCCGCCGGCAAACTCGTTTCGGTATCGATACGCTCGCGAATGCGTTCGCCGAGTTCGAGCCGCACCAGACCCGCCGTCGCCAGAATTATCGCGTCGAATTCATTCGCATCGAGCTTCGCCAGACGCGTGTTGACGTTGCCGCGCAGCGTGAGAATTTCGATATCGGGGCGCAGTTCGCGCAGCTGGCATTGGCGGCGCAGACTCGATGTACCGACACGCGCTCCCTGCGGCAATTGCGCGAGTGTTGCAAAACGTGCGCTGACGAACGCATCGCGCGGATCCTCGCGCTCGCAAATCGTGCTCAGTTCAAGTCCGTCGGGAAACTCCATCGGCACATCCTTCATCGAATGCACGGCGATATCAGCATTGCCTTCGAGCATCGCGACTTCGAGCTCCTTGACGAATAAACCCTTGCCACCGATTTTGGCGAGCGGCGTATCCAGAATTTTATCGCCGCGGGTGGTGAAGGTGACGAGTTCGACCTGCAGGCCGGGATGATGGCGCTGCAATCCGGCGCGCACGAATTCGGCCTGCCAGAGTGCTAATGGACTTTTGCGCGTGGCGATGCGAAGGAGATTGTTCATAGTCACCTGCCGGAAAAAACAGGTCATATGATACTACGTGCACGTAGGGATTTTGATTTGATCGTGGTACCGATCTCGCAGCGGGTGGGCGGGAAAGGGGGTTCTCTTTTTCAGGACGAGAAGGTGATCTTAACGAAGCTGCGGTGCAAATCGTCATCGGAGGTGTGTCGAATTCTTCTAGGCCGACCACGCCGAAGCTACTTCAATGCTCGCCACGGATGTCCTGAAAAAGAGAACCCCCTCTCCCGCCGCCCAACCTGCTATTGCGTGCCACTTACTTTAAAAGACATCACAGCCTTTTAAAAACAGGACGCAAAGAATTAACGGCTTTCCAAATCCTTGCGCACGTCGGAGAGATGGCGGCGACTCACGATCGGGCCGTGCTCGATATCGGCCAGCTTTACGCGATATTGCCCCATGCCGACCCGCTCCAGGCCCTGCACATGCTCGACGACGACGAGCGCATTGCGATGCACGCGCAATAATCTGTCGCCGAATTCTTCTTCGAGATCCTTGAGCGTATCGTCGATGAGCACTTCGCCAAAACGATGATAGACCGTCACGTATTTGTGATCGGCGATGAAATAACGCACTTCCGATAGCGGAATCATTTCCATGCCACGGCGCGATTTCGCCGTGATATGCGTGCGCGCTTCGGGTTGTTCGGCGACAGGCTTCAGCGCATGCAGTTGCGATGCGGATAAACGTTCGGCTTTTTGCAGCGCTGCCGCCAGCTTTTCCTGATTGACGGGTTTCAATAAATAACCGACGGCGTTCGCATCGAAGGCTTCCACCGCGTAATCATCGTACGCCGTGCAGAAAATCACGGCGGGCGACGCCGGTTTCTGCGCCAGTTTCAATGCCGCGCTAAGACCATCGAGTCCCGGCATGCGAATATCCATCAGCACCACTTGCGGCCGTAAATTATCGCAGGCATTGAGGGCCTGCTCGCCATTTTCCGCTTCGCCGATCACTTCGATCGTGGGCAATTCCACGAGCTGCCGGCGCAGACGCGCACGCGCGAGTGGTTCATCGTCGACAATCAACACCTTCATTTTTTTAAACTCCTTATGAACCGTTGCGCGCGCATGTCGATAAATACGCCAACGCTGCGGATCACATCGACCCGCTCATGCCAGGTCGACTCGATAGTGCAAGCACGCGACATATTCGCCTTCGCGCTGTTCGCCGCTTACCCCTGCTCCCTCGCCGTAGAGTGCCTGCAATCGGCGCGCAATATTGTCGAGCGCCATGCGATTGCCTTTTTGTTCACCGCTGTTATTTCCGATACTGCCGGCCCGCGTATCCATGACCGGTATCGGATTGCGCACTTCGATGACGACTTCGCCATCGCGATATTCGCCGCGCACCTGAATGCAACCGCCGGCGGGCAATGCCTGAATGCCGTGATAAATCGCATTCTCCAGCAGCGGCTGCAAACTCAGACTCGGTATCGGCAACCTGATGGGCAAGGTGTCGATCTGCCAGTCGAGCTGCAGACGCTCGCCTAAACGCAGTTGTTCGATGCGCAGATAGCGGCGACACACATCCAGTTCATCGTCGAGCGATACCTGCGTCGATATTTCCGACAGCGTCGCGCGAAACAGCGTCGCCAGATCTTCCACCGCCCCTTCGGCGGCTTTTGCATCGCTGCCAATCAGGCTGGCGATGCTGTTCATACTGTTAAATAAAAAATGCGGGCGGATGCGCGATTGCAGCGCCTGAATGCGCGCTTCCAGTTCCGCGCGCTGTCGCTGCCGCAACTCCTGCGCGAGATAGAAATAACGCAGTGCAATTCCCGCGAGCACAGCGCAGATCGTCAGGTTGTCGAGCAACGCCCAGACATCGAAGCGTGTCTGGCTTCCGCTCAACACCGAGCCCAGCAGCCATTGCGCGCAGACACTTATCGCCGCCGTTACGGCCAGTACCCATACATAACTGACCGCGGCGGCGCGCGCGCGCGGCCAGTGCGACAGGCGCGAACGCAACACGCAAAGTCCGGCGGCGCTGACGAGTATCGTCCACTGCACGAACAACGAAACCGTAGCGAAACCCGTCCAGCTGAAATCGCCCAGACCGACGCGGCTCACGCTCAACACGATGGCGAGCAATTCACCGATCAGGACCAGAAGAAAAACCGCCTGCACATTGCAGAGATCGGGGATAAAAAAGCCGGTTTTATCGGCGTTGCTTTTATCCCTGATATGAGTGGCCCTGGTGCGCACGCTGGCACTGGGCTGATCCCGCTGAGCTGGCATTTCCCGATCCGTTTTCACTGTTCAGCAAGCGTAGACCATGAGCGAAAGACGCGCCTGCGCGGTTCCGCGAGCTATGAATTACCCGTGAGGAATTTCAAAAATTGATGCGTTAATGAACTAATTTATAACGCGGCGCCGGCATTTCTCTGGAAATTGACCATTAACGATAATAAGGCGATACGTTTCCCCTGACGCAATATCAGGATTCGGACGGCGCGGGCCGCGAGTCAGAGGGCGAAGGGTTTTGTGCCGCTTCGCGTTGCAGCAGTTCGCGCTTGCGCTCGATACCCCAGCGATAGCCGGCGAGATCGCCATTGCCGCGAATCACGCGATGACACGGAATGACGAGCGCGAACGTGTTGCTCGCGCATGCCGTCGCCACCGCGCGCACCGCTTTGGGCTTGCCGATGCGCGCAGCGAGTTCGGTATAACTCGTCGTCGTCCCGAGCGGAATATCGCGCAGCGCCTGCCATACCTGACGCTGAAACGCAGTGCCCTGAATATCGAGCGGCAATTGCAGCGCGGCATGCGGTCGCTCGATGAATTGCACCAGCTCGCGCAGCCATTGTTCGATTTGTGCATCCATCGGTTCGAATCGCGCACGTGGAAATTGCCGCTGCATGGCATCGATCAAATCCTGCGCGCAATCGCCGATATCGATGCGGCAAATTCCTCGCTCCGTTGCCGCCAGCAGCAAGATGCCCAACGCGCACGGCACGCTGCCATAGCGCAGCGTCACCTCGGCACCGCCACGCTGAAATTGTTGTGCCTTCATTCCCAACATGCTGTCCGCGTCCGCATAGAAATGGCCCGAAGAGTTGAAACCCGCCGCATAAATCGCATCGGTAATGCGCGATTCGTGCTGCAATGCCTCTTGCACGCGGGCACTGCGCAATGCCTGCTGAAACTGCTTCGGCGTAACGCCGACAAATTTTTTGAAAGTGCGCTGAAAATGAAATCGACTCATCCCCGCTGCCTGCGCGAGCTCATCCAGTTTCAGGCGTTTTTCGTTCTGCCCGATCAGACGGCAGATCCGTTCGATGGTTTCGCGCTGACGCTGCGATGGATCGGCCTCATTCGGCTTACAGCGCAGGCACGCGCGAAAACCCGAGCGCTCCGCTGCGATCGTATCTTCGTGAAAAACGACATGTTCGCGTTTGGGTAAGCGCGCCGGACACGAGGGTTTGCAATACACCCCCGTGCTTGCCACCGAATAAAAAAATTCGCCATCAGCGGCAACATCGCGCGTCGTCACCGCGTGCCAGCGCTGATCATCGTTTGTGTAAGCGTTGAAAGGTGTCGATATCGCCATCGCCCGACTCCGAAAGCGCTGTGTTGCGCGATGACTGTACTGTAAAGCGGCAACTTCGGGATAACACTCGAAATCTTGCTTTTGAATTTTAAGAAGGTCCAACCTTCGTCACTCCCGCGTCGGCGGGAATGACCAAATCAGCGTGTGACAAAAAGATAAATACAACCGATCAGACTGGCCGCGCTGATAACAAACAGCAGCCGCGAGCGGACACGCAATACGTTCACGGCATTCACCAGGCGCTGATTCTGTTCCGCGAGCGCACTGACGAGATTGGATAATTCGAGCTGCTGCGCCTGTGTGTCCTGCAGCTGCTGTTTTAATTCCTGCAATTCGCGCGCGGTCTGATCAAGCGATACGGGTGCCTGATCGATAATGATCGCCTCGGTTTCAGCCTTTTCGGCTTTTACCCGGTGCCAGAGTTTTTGCGCGCCGGTCACCAGCTTCGGTGCATATTCGATCACCTCTCCCCAGGGCAGAAATTTCAATGCGGTTAACCAGTTCATAATGCTGCCTCTTCTTCGAACGCGCCTTCCTGATTGAGCGAATATTCTGGTGGATTGACGAATGTTCGGACCGGATCGCTTTGGAAATCCGCTGTGCTATTGCACTGCTGGCGCGGGATTAGCGGCCTCCGCCGGCGCGGCATTCGATTCCACCGGCGTTACAGGCGATTCGGCGGGAGAATTGTCGGGCGCGGCTTGCGCGTTGAGCGACTCCGTTGCATTTATCTGTTCGACGCCCGGTGCAACCGATGTCTCAGCAGGTTTACGCGGCGCCGCCAATCGCGTCTGCGCGGCCTGTAACGCAGGAATGATCTGCGTTTTACAGCTCGATTGTGTCTGCCATTCCTTGTCTATGATTTCGTTTTTGTACGACGAGGTGTTGAGATCCTGCAGCGTGATATCGGTGATTTTATTACCGCTGAATTTTATCAGCGCGCGCAGCGCATCCTCGCGTTCATCCAGCGTGTAAATGAGAAAGCCTTCGTTCTGTCCGATCTGATAGGGCGACTGATAAAAGCAACCCACGCTTTTCACCTTGAAATGACTGAGCGCCGGCGCAACTTCGTCAAATCCTCTGCGCTCGCTGAGATTATCGGCGAACAGATTGGTCATCGGCCGCAAAACAATTTGCGTTTCGAATAAGTGCTTGAGTTCGATTTCGGCCTGCTGCGGTGCGTTTTGTGTTTGCAGCAGGGCGTGAGCGAAATCGGGAAATAAATTCTGTGTCAATTGCGTAAACGTGCGCGAACTGCGACGCGCGTATTCGACATCGGATAATTTGATGATATTGACCAGCCCCGGAAACCATCTGTCGAGCACCGTCGCGTAATCGCGCGCACCGGCGGTGATGCAACTCGACTTCATGAATTTGGGATCAGTGCCCCAATGATCGTTGATCTGCATTAATGCCGCGTTGTACCAGATCGCGCGATCGGGCAGCGTCAGCGGTGCGGCATCGATAATTTTGCGAATTTCATCGCAGCCCGTCTGTATGGACCCGGGGCCGCTCGCCTCGCGCGCGAGTTTCAACATCGGCGATGGCGTATCGGCATTCAATTTCTGCAGCAGCGAAGGCTGTGTGACCGGCGCATTGCTCGCGGGTGCGATGATGCTTTTGTCGGTCGGATCGATTCTGGGCCAGTGCTCTTCTTTCGAGTCATTGGCATGAAGTTCGACTTCGCGCGTAAATACTGACGGCGCATAGACTACCTTGAAGTCTATGCGCAACACGGGACGAATTTTATTTTTGTATTTTTCCGGATTGTTGATGATGTCGGTGAACGAGCTGCCGAAGCCGCGCTCGGCCATTTGCACGGTGACACTCCACGTATCGATGCCTTCGCGCAATGCCCTGTAATCGATGGGCAGCGTCACCCAGTCTGTCGCCGCGGTGCCCGCGATTTTTCCATACGATGTGCTCAGCGTTTGCATCGCGCTCGAATTCAGCGGCGTGGTAATGGCTGCGGCGGCACCGATCGGCGTAAACGCCTGCATGACCGACAGTGTCTGCGTGGCGAGATTCGATAAATTTTCACTTTTGTTGTTGGAATATTTGAAGGCGATGCGGATCGTGCCGAAATCGTCGAGGTCTTTCATTGGCGTGAAAGGAATGACGTCGACGACGCTCAATTCCGAGCCGGTGCACACCGGCGTTCCACTCGCGGCATCGCGCGTGTAAATCGGCACTTCGACGGGATTTGGCAATGTATCGATACCGCGCGCGGTGGCGGTAATCAGAATCGACGATTGCTCCTTGACCCAGGAGTCGCCGATGAATCCGCAATACATATCGCCTTCGGCGCCTTTGACGACATACGTATGCGCGACGACTTTGAAATAGCCGGGATCGTAAGCGAGGTTGCCGAGCCAGCGCGGTTTTTGCGTGTCACTCAAACTCGTATAGGGAATATCGGCGCGCTTGGTTTGCTGATCGAGCATCAGCATTTTCTGGCCGGCCTGCGCACAGCCGGTACTGCACAACATCACCAGACCCATCGAAAAGAATTTTACTGACAAACGCATGGCAGCCCTTGGGCACGGAAACGGCGCCGTATTAGACAGCGCTTCAGTGGAGCGTTCCCGACCTCGATTCGGCCGCCATGATAACTCAAGCCCCGCACGCGCCCGAATGGCTCACGATATATGGCTTGAGGCGGCGATCAGCCGGATGTGTAGCCCATTTTCTGTTTTATGTAGACAGGAGGACTGGGGGGGCTTTTATAGGCGCGGCCCGTGTAGATTTTTTCATAGCATTCGGATTGCGGCGTTTGCACATTCGAAATCACCAGGTCAACGACGCCTTCTTCATTGATTCTTATAATCTGGGTCACTCCGTCGCCTGGAAGCTCACTGCAGATTTTCTTTTCATCGAGCGCCATGCCGCTATCGTCGGTCATGCGTTGAATAAGATAACCTCGCGTGGCGGTATCGTATGGCTTGATGAGTTTTTCGGCTTCGGAAAAATCCATCGCGGAGGAGGCGAGCGGAACCATGCACAGGATTATTCCGCAGCGTTTGGCGATTTCAATTCGAACTGGCCGCAAGACGGCGCAATCCCCCCTGTTACCCTTATTCATATTTCACCTTCCTAGTTATTATGTGCCATCACTGTAGCGGCTTTGCCTAACACTCTCCATTAGAGAGGCGGCAACGCCGGAAGTTTTAGACGGCGTCACTTTTCCTCGCGAGCGGGCGCCGACTTTCCCATGCGCGAGCGGTGAAGCGCATCCTCCCTGTGAATGGCAATCTCGATGGGCGCTGCAATTCCCAGGCGCACCTGCCCGCCCTTGATCCGCAATACCGTAATAGTGATGTGCTCACCAATTCTGAGCGTTTCAGAGATACGTCGCGACAGCACCAGCATTTGCCAGCCTCCCTCCGTTTTATGTTTCGATAGATTCCATATCAGACATCGCCGCCTTCATATTATCCAATAATTACGTAAAAAACATATTTTTATTTTTTGTTTATCGTAATATTTATTAATCGAAGGCGCGCTGCATGGCAGCGACGTAAAGGAAAGCCGCGATGGGACCGACTGTTGCATCGATATGGGGAGCAGGGATAATGGCCGCCGATAATAAATCGCACAGTGATGACGAAGAATTCGATCTCATGAGAGCAGAAGTATTTGAAATTGCCGCGAACGCCGTGAGTTTTCATGGCGCCAACGAGAAAACGCCGAGAATCGTGCTGGCCGCACGCGCGGTAATGGTCGACGGCATGCGCCCCGCCGATGCCGCCGATAAATTCGATTTCCCGCGCGAGCGCATTTCCGAAGCGGTCGGCCGCATCCGCGACAAATGGAGCGCCATCTGTGAAGAAAACGGCTGGGTTACCGAGACATTTTCACTGCCGCCGAAACTCGTCGAATTGATCCGCGAAATCGAACGCGATGCGCTGACACCATTATTGGAAGAAACGCTGATCCGGCGTAAAAAGAAAATGGATCTGGCGAAGACCACATTGTTGAAGGTGGCGGAGAAAGAACCCACGACCTATCGCAATAAACCGACGAAAAAGCGCTGATCCATTCCTGGAAATTGCTATCGAAGATGGGAACGGGCTGCCCTCGATGAGCGTCAGCCCGAAAATTTCCGTATGGAGTTTTTTTGCCGCACAGCATTCTTCATGGCGGCAAAACAGATAATTATTTAATAACGCCGCAGGCGACACGCCCGCCGCCGCCACCCAGTGCTGCCGGATGGTCAGAATGATTGTCGCCACCTGCATGCACCATCAGCGCTTTCGATTTGATATCGCTGAGCTTGAGACGCGGCGCCAGCACCGGCTGCACAGATGAGCCATCGGCCACTACGTACAATGGCGGCAAATCGCCGAGATGGCCATCTCCCCACGGCGCGCCATGCACATTGCTGGAGGCAGGATCATAGTGACCGCCCGCAGCACCTGCAGGCACTTTTTTGCCATCCTTCTCATTCGTATCGCAGCTCGGATTCTGATGAAGATGAAAGCCGTGCACGCCGGGCACCAAGCCTTTGAGCGCAGGCGTGAACACCACACCGTGTTTCGATTCGGAAATCGTCACCTGACCCACACTCGCGCCAACACCCTTCTCATCGACCAGATTTATCGGCACGACGAGATCCGCGAAAGCATGCGCGGCAGCAAATGAAACGAAAAACAACATTGGTTTTTTCACGATGTTTCCTCCGTGGACTGGATATTTACAGTTGCCGATCCGGCACCGACTGAACCCGCAAATATTTTCAGCCGCGATTTTGCCTGCTGGGGCAATGAATGTCAGTGCAATTTATCCATAAATGCGGCATGCGAACGCTCAATGGGAAACTAGCGCGACAGCGTAATCGATAAATAAATGATGTAGAGCACGCCATTGCCGAGCAACACCCACACCGGCAAGCCTTTCGAACGCCAATTTAGGCGCAGCCATGCGGCTGCAATCAACGTGACTATCACACCGCTCAATACTTCGATACGCGGCTCCCACGGTGTGAGCATGATGCCTATCGCGGGTAATAATGTTCCCTGAAATACCATCGCACCGGTGATATTGCCGAAGGCGAGCGTGTCTTTGCCGCGGCGAATCCACAAAATGCTGTTCACTTTTTCCGGCAGTTCGGTGGCGATCGGAATAATCAGCAGCGATAACAGCAGCGCGGAAATGCCGAGTAATTGCGAAAGATCTTCGACGCCGTGAATAAATCCTTTGGCGCCAGTGATTAATAACGCAAGCCCTGCGATCAATTGCAATATGATCGTAAACATATTTTCGGGCAGACCGAGGCGACACAAAAACATTTTGGATTCGGCTTCGGTGCCATGACCCGTATCGACCAGATGTTGCGATGCGCGCAGTGTCAGCAAAATGTAAATGAAATAGGTAAAAACGAGCGCGGCGCTCATCCCGACACGCACGACATTGTGTTCGCGCGGTACGAACATCGCTGCAGCCGCGATAATGAATGCAATGAGAAAGAAATGCAGATCGCGGTGAAAACCGGTGCGCTCAGGATGAACCCAGCCTGTCGGCTTGCGACGGCGCAATATCGCTACCGCCATGAGGCAGGTCGACAGCGTCGATAACATCAGCGGCGCACCGAGAATTGCGCCGACACCGATTTCCTCGTTGGTGCTCATGTTGGTGGTGCCGGCGAATATTGCCAGCAAGGGCACCAGGGTCTCCGGCAACGCGGTACCCACCGCCGCGAACAGCGAGCCGGTGACCCCTTCCGAGATTTTCAGCCTTTCACCCAGATGCTCCAGCGCATTGGTAAACACTTCCGCCGCTACGAGGATAATCAGCAAGGTGAAAATGAGCTGGATCAGCAGTGGCGTCATGATGCGCTCTCTTGTTCTTGTCGACGCCGAAGTGTAAGGGCGAGCGTTCAATTAAACAATTCGAGCTGCGCATCGGATCTGTCAGCCGCAAGACGCACGCCCACACCGAGCAAACGCACAGGTTTCTGCCGACGCTGAAAACCCGTTTCGAGCAGCTTTTCGAAACGGGACACCTGGGCGAACAGCCCCGATTGCGCGATCGAGCCACCACATTCGACCGTGGTACGCGTGAAATCGGCAAATCGGATTTTAAGAAAAAGCTTGTTGGCGCTGCGTTCGGCGCGCGAGTGCCGAATGCGTTCGCGCAGCTTCGCCAGCAGCTGTGGTAATTGCTGTCTGCACGCGGCAAGACTCGGCACATCGCTGGAATAGGTTTCTTCCACGCTGATCGATTTGCGCTCACGCGATGGATTGACTTCGCGCTCATCGATGCCGCGGCATAATTCGTACAGACGTTCGCCGAAACGCCCGAACTGCTGCAGCAGTTGCGTTGGCGACCATGAGCGTAAATCCGCGCAGGTATAAACACCGTGCCGCTTCAATTTTTCTGCGGTGACTTTACCGACACCAAATAATTTATCGATGGGCAGTTGCGCGACGAAGTCATCGACCTGCTCGGGCGTCACGACAAATTGTCCATCGGGTTTATTCCAGTCACTGGCGATTTTGGCGATGAATTTATTCGGCGCAATCCCCGCCGAGGCGGTAATACCCACCTCTTTGGCAATGCGCGAACGAATATCGCGCGCAATCAGGGTTGCGCTGCCATTGCAGCGCGCCGAATGCGTCACATCAAGAAAGGCTTCATCGAGCGACAGCGGTTCGATGAGATCGGTGTAATCGTTATAGATATGAAGAATTTGTCTGGAGGCTTCGCGATATTTGTCGAAAGCGGGCGGTATCAACACCAGCTCAGGACATAATCTCAGCGCGTGCCCGGTCGCCATCGCCGAGCGCACACCAAAACGACGCGCTTCATAATTGCAGGTGGCGATGACGCCGCGCTGACTCGCACGCCCGCCGACCGCAATCGGCAGATGACGCAGCGAGGGATCGTCGCGCATTTCCACGGCGGCATAAAAACAGTCGCAATCGCAGTGAATGATTTTGTGCAGCGCGGCTGGCGGCATGGTTGCCTGTTCACACCGCCACGACCAGCGCCAGCAGGCTCGACACGCCGCTCGCCACGGGCAGCAATGCCGCGACGCCGTCGGTCTCACCACGCTGGCGCAGCCGGTGCTCATACAGCAGGCCTGCCATGGCGCCGCTCAGCGCCAGTAGCAGAGAGGTGCGCAACCAGATCATCTGAATGCCGACGCCGATCAGGATCAATAACAGACCGCACAACAGCCCACCAAGCTGCGACCAACGCAACAACATGATTTCTCTGGTATTCCCTTCGTGTACCACGATTTGCACCCTTACCTAACTGTATGTTCGTACAGTATGGCAAAAATTTATCCACTGTCAATTCATACAGTGCTTTTTGTTAGGGTGTTGGGGACTGTTATTAATGCTCACTATCAAACTTATTACATCTTTTAATTTCCTTCTATTGATGCGAACCCTTAAATTGGCCACGTAGCATCAGCAACGCCCGCTACTTAGGGGCAGCAACATCATCAACCACCAGGAGAGGCAGTCATGTCATTGATCAACACCACTATCAAACCGTTCAAAGCCACCGCGTATCACAACGGCAAATTCGTGCCCGTGTCGGATGCCGATCTGGCAGGCAAATGGTCCGTCGTATTTTTCTATCCGGCTGACTTTACGTTCGTGTGTCCGACCGAGTTGGGCGATCTGGCCGATCATTACGACACGTTCAAAAAACTGGGCGTAGAAATTTATTCGGTATCGACCGACACGCATTTCACGCACAAGGCGTGGCATGACGCATCGGACACCATCAAGAAAATCCAGTACCCGATGATCGGCGATCCGACCGGCGTTATCAGCCGCAATTTCGAAGTGATGATCGAGGAAGAAGGTCTGGCACTGCGCGGTACGTTTGTGATTAACCCTGAAGGCCAAATCAAAATCATCGAAACGCACGATCTCGGCATCGGCCGTTCGGCGACTGAGTTGATTCGCAAAATTCAAGCGGCTCAATACGTCGCAACGCACGATGGCGAAGTGTGCCCTGCAGCGTGGCAACCCGGTGAGGAAACACTGGCACCGTCGTTGGATTTGGTTGGAAAGATCTAATTACGCGCGGAACAAGCCGATCTGCCTGATTGTTTGCAGCGACCGTAGGCGGCATGGATGCCGCCTCCGAGCCTCCATGGATGGATTCACGGCGCGTCGTCGCAAATGATCAGGTAGAGCGGCGAATCGGTGGCAAATACTCGCTGCACCAAAGAAAAGTTTTTAAATTCGGAGTCGATCATGTTAGACGCAAAATTGAAAGGCCAATTGAAGGCGTATCTCGAAAAACTTGTCGAGCCGATCGAAATCGTCGCAACGATCGGCACCGATACAAAATCCATTGAGATGCAAAATTTATTGCGCGAAATCGTCGAGCTGTCACCTTCGATTACGTATCGCGAAAACGATGACGCAAACGAACGTACACCATCGTTTTCGATTGCGCGTAAAAACCAGGAAGGACGCGTGCGTTTCGCCGGCATCCCAATGGGCCACGAATTCACATCGCTCGTACTCGCTTTATTGCAAGTAAGCGGCTACGCGCCGAAAACTGAAGAGGCGCAAATCGAGCAGATCAAAAACCTCAGCGGCAAATTCGTGTTCGAAACGTATATTTCGTTGTCGTGCCAGATCTGTCCCGATGTTGTGCAGGCGTTGAATTTGCTCGCGGTGTTGAACCCGAATATTCAACACACGATGATCGATGGCGGATTGTTTCAGCAAGAAGTCGACGAGCGCAAAATCATGGCCGTGCCGACCGTGTATGTGAACGGCGAATCGTTCAGCCAGGGTCGCATCACACTCGATGAAATTCTCGCGAAAATCGATAGCGGTGCCGGTGAGCGCGCAGCGGAAGAAATCAACAGCAAGGCAGCGTTCGATATGCTTATCGTCGGCGGCGGACCCGCGGGAGCATCGGCGGCGATTTACGCAGCGCGCAAAGGTATTCGCACGGGTGTGATCGCCGAGCGTTTTGGCGGCCAATTGCTCGACACCGTCGGCATCGAAAATTTCATTTCGGTGAAAGCGACCGAAGGGCCGAAGCTGGTCGCCAATCTCGAACAGCACGTCAAGGAATACGATGTCGACGTGATGGTCAATCAGCGTGCCAGGAAATTAATTCCCGCAGCGCAAGAAGGCGGCTTGATTGAAATTGAATTGGAAAACGGCGCGCGCGTGCAAAGCCGTTCGGTGTTGCTCGCCACAGGCGCACGCTGGCGCGAAATGAATGTGCCGGGCGAAAAAGAATTTCGCGGACGCGGCGTTGCCTATTGCCCGCACTGCGATGGCCCGCTGTTCAAAGGCAAACGCGTTGCGGTGATCGGCGGCGGTAATTCGGGTGTCGAAGCGGCCATCGATCTCGCCAATATTGTCGCGCACGTCACCGTGCTCGAATTCGACAATCAATTGCGCGCCGATGCCGTGTTGCAAAGCAAGGCGCGCTCGTTGCCGAACATCACCATCATCACCGGTGCGCAAACCACCGAGGTGATCGGCGACGATAAAGTGAAAGCGTTGAATTACAAGGATCGTGCGAGCGGTGAAATACATACGGTCGAACTCGAAGGCATCTTCGTGCAAATCGGTTTGGTGCCGAATACCGATTGGCTCAAAGATACGGTGGCACTCACGCAGCGCGGTGAAATCGCTGTCGATGCGCGCGGTGTAACCAGTGTGCCCGGTGTGTTCGCGGCGGGCGATGTGACGAATTCGCCGTTCAAGCAAATCATCATCGCGATGGGCAGCGGCGCGACGGCGGCACTCGGTGCGTTCGATTATCTGATTCGCACGCCAGTGCCGGCAAAAGAAGTCGCCAGTGCCGCCTGATCAAAACTTTTATCACTACCCCTTCGAGCCGCGTGAGCGGCTCTTTTTTATTTTTATAAATCTTTCGCCACGCGGAAACCGACATTCATGTAGCCGAAATCCGGCAAATTTCCCTCACGCGCATCGACACGTATGGCTCGCGCCGGGTCGTTCCAGCCGCCGCCGCGAACGACGCGCAATTTGCAGGTACCGGTCGATGAGGCTTTCGCTACTTTGCCCTCTTCGCTGAAACAATCCCCGGTCCATTGCGCGGCGTTTCCACCCATATCGAACAGACCCCACGGGTTCGCCGGAAAACTGCCGACCGGTGCAGTGCTGTTGCCATCCCATTGACTGCCGCAGCTGTCGCAATTTGCTCGCGCCTTGCCGATATCATCGCCCCACCAGTATGTTGTTTTCGTTCCGGCGCGCGCTGCGTATTCCCATTCGGCTTCGGTGGGCAATCGATATTTTTCGCCGGTTTTTTTATTGAGCCATTCGATATATGCGAGCGCACTGGCCACGCTCACATTGACGACCGGATCATTCGGTGTCTGTTTGAACAGGGGTTTGCGCCAGCCCTTGCCCGCGTCGTAACCGGTTTCGCTGACGAATTGTTCGAACTCGGCGCGCGTTACCGGATTTTTCGCCAGCGCAAACGCTTCGATGTTGATTTCCTGCGCGGCTTTGGCGGCGTCACTGCCCACCTGAAAACTGCCGGCGGCAAGTTTAATCATCGAATCATCGGCAAAGGCATTCACCGATAAAATCAGCAAGGCGGTTCGCGATATCGCTGATAGCCCTGCCTTGCCCGCTTTCCGTTTAATTCGTAAATGCTTCATGGGTGCTCTCGCCGGTTGAGGTCCTGCCGAACGCCGTATCCGTATTTCTTTCAAACTGTTTTCAGCAGTTTTTTTACTTCGGCCCAAAGCAGCCAATAACCGAGTCCCGATGGTGAGCTGCTTGAAAATACGGTAATCGGCGCGCGGTGCACGCCCATCTGCTCGAGGGCGCTGGCATAAGGGATATAGGTTTTGAGGCTTTCCGGATAGCGCTTCTTGCGATTCTCGATCACTTCGTTCTGCAGCTTGCGACGGCGATCGACTTGCGTGAAGAACGGTACAACCTTGAGATCGCTCCATTTCTTCTGATCGAGAAATTCCTTGAGCTGATCGTATGCGCGCAGCGATAGCGGCGTAGGAATTAATGGCACCAGCAGAATATCGACAGCGTTAAAAATCTGCTCGGCGGCGCTCGACAGGGCCGGCGCGCAATCGAGAATGACGAGGTCCTGCCCTTCGCCGATGCTCTTCAGCAAGGATTTGAATGATTTATTACTCTGTTCCGCCAGCAGCACATCGAGTTTGCGCGCGCTGAAATCGGAGGGAATCACCGAAAGATTTTCGTGGCGCGTCGGCAGCTGCAATTCCGCAGCGTGGAGCTTGCCTTCAATGAGTTTGGCCGCGCGTTTTTGAAGTTCGTCGTCGTTGACGCCGAGATACCAGCCCGCACAGCCCTGCGGATCCAGATCCCATAATGTCGTGCGCAATCCCGCCTGCGCTGCAAGATACGCGAGATTCACCGCCGACGTTGTTTTACCGACACCACCCTTGATATTGAACAGCGCTATTGTTTTCACGTAATCGCTCCGATGTTTTTATGTTTTCAACGGTTTATGCGTTCACTGCTTTCAGTGTGTTTTCAGAATTCAAGGTTTCCTGCATTTAGGATTTCCTGAATTATGGTTTCGCGAAGCGCGGTTAGAATAACAACTGCCTGCTAAAAATCGAAGTCATTTCAGCCCGGCATCGAATGGGAAAATAAAAGCATCAAACGATGTCTCCATCCACGTAAAACCAGTGGCCGTGTTCGCGCACGAAGCGACTCTTTTCATGTAATACAAACGCGCGGCCATTGGCTTTGTAGCGTGCGATAAATTCGACTGTGGCGTGGTCATCATCGCTTTGCTCATGACGTTTGATTTGCAGGCCGATCCAGCGCGGCCTGCTGTTCTGTTGCATGTGATCGTTATCGCTACTGTTGAAATCTGCAGATGGCCGTTTCGACAGGTGCCAGCTGCGCTGAATATATTCGTCCAGTCCGAGTGCGAAGGCACTGTAGCGCGAACGCATCAGTGCTTCGGCATTTGCAGCCGGCACACCTTCGTGCACTCGCTCGCAGCATTGCGCGTAGTGCTGTTTACTGCCGCAGGGACACAGCGTGTTGTCGAGCGTTTTTTTCGCCATCGATCGTTATAGCCCGATACGGTCCGGATCAATACTGTCCATATCAATACTGTCCATAATTGGCAGAGGTGAATAAATAGTAAGTAAATCGCGCAATCCTGTTTGCTAAAGTAGTCTTCCAGCGCAATTCAGCAAATGACCGATCGCGATCGGGGGAGAGTAACACGATGCAAGGCATGGGCAGCAGCGACGAGAAATGTCCGTTCGCTTTCAATTTCGATGCGACGACTTTCAAGGTGGGCGATATGGTGAGTTACCGCGTGACCGAGCGTTTCGGCGATATGCCGTTTGTCGGCACGCTGCTTGAGGTGCACGATGATTACGTGGTGATTTCGCCGAACGATCCCAGCGATCCCGATCGTCGCATGCGCGGCACCCGCGAGAGCCGGCCCGAAGTCAGCGAGGCCGAGGCGATCGGCTGATCGTCGTCCGCCTCACATTCCCATCGCCTGGCTGCCCCACCAGGTCGCAGTCAGCTGGGCTTCGGGAATCGGTGTGCTGTACAGATAACCCTGCGCGCTGTCGCAGCCGAGCTCGCGCAGCAATTGTGCCTCGCTTTCATTCTCGACACCCTCCGCAGTAACTTTCAAACCCAGACCGCGCGCGAGCACGATCGTCGCCTCGACGATCGCGCGGCTTTGCGAATGCGTGAGCATTTCCGAAACGAACAGACGATCGATTTTCAGGGCGTGTATGGGGAAGCGCGCCAGATAGGCGAGCGAGGAATAGCCGGTGCCGAAATCGTCGAGCGCCAGCGAGAAGCCCGCGTCGGCAAGGCGTTGCAGCACTTCGGTGGCGGACGCCGGATCCTTGATCAGAATGGTTTCGGTAATTTCGAGCTGAATGTGGCGCGGATGGACTTCGTATTTTTCCGCCGCGCGCAATAAAAAGCCCGGCAGTTCCGGGTCCAGAATATTGCGTGCGGACAGGTTGATGGCGATGCAGCTATCGATGCCGTTTTTCTTCCAGCGCGCGGCATCGGTCATGGCGATTTCGATCACGCGATGCGTGATCGCACGAATCAGATCGGTCGCTTCGACCAGCGGCATGAACTCGGCGGCGCCGACCAGGCCGCGCGTCGGATGCTGCCAGCGAATCAACCCTTCGCAGCCTTCGATCGCCCCCGTCGTCAGATTGATGATGGGCTGGTAAAGCAGAATGAACTGGTCTTTCTGCAGGCCTTCGTTAACCGCCGATAGCAGGGTCAGATGTTCGAGCTTGTAGGCATCAATTTCGCGTTCGTAAAACGCAACGCCGGTGCCGCCCTGTTTGGCGTGATACATCGCAACATCGGCGCAGCGCAGCAATTCGTGGCTGTTATCGCCATGCTCGGGCGCCAGTGCCACACCTATCGAGGCCGGCGTACGCAGGCTCAGATCGTCGATTTCGATCGGCCGTGCCACTTCGTCGGATAATTTACGCGCCAGGGCTTGTGCCTCTTGCTGCGCGTTCTCGCGGTCGAGCTGATGAATGACGACGAACTCGTCGCCGCCGAGACGAAACAGCCTGGCCGGGTGCAGGTGCAGGAACAGCTGCAGGCGGTCCGCCATCGCGCGCAGCAGCTTGTCGCCGACCGCGTGACCGAGCGCATCGTTGACCTGCTTGAAGTGATCGAGATCGAACAGCATGACCGCGCAGCGTTCGTCGATCTTGTGGCTGAGGTAATCGTGCAGCGCCGCGCGGTTGCCAAGTCCGGTCAGCGTGTCGTGATTGGCGCGATGCGCCAGTTCGTGCAGGTTGCGCGCATTGGCCAGGCTGATGCCGATCACCTGGCCGAGGCTTTCGAGCGTGCGAATCTCGGCCGCGGGAAATTCGCGCCGCTTCTTGTCGCGCAGGACGATGGTGCCGAGCACGGCGCCGTCGTGAGTGATCGGAATGACCACGATGCTGGGATCGGTCGCCACCAGCGGATGATCGCGATACATGTCGGTCACGCGCGGATCATCCATCAGATTCACCGAGTGACAGACACGGCGCGTCCGTATCGCGGTCGCGATCATGCCGACATTGGGTGTGACGATGGGTTCGCCGATCTTGACCTGACGGCCCTCGATGCGCCCCATGCCGGCGATGGGGATCAGGGTGATGGTGTTTGGCGACGCCACGGGGCGGAAAAATACGCCCTGCGTCCAGTCGAGCCGCTGCGTCATGACCTCCAGCACGCGCTGCGCCAGACTCGCCTCATCCGGAACCCCCTGCAGCTCGGCGGTGATGTCGTGCGATAGCTCCAGGAAACGATTCTGGTCCTGCAGGCGCACCAGCGAACGCTGATAGGCGGCGATCAGCAACGACAGGGCGGTGCAGATCGCCAGCAATCCGTTGAAGCTCGGAATGTGTGTGAACCAGGTCGAATCGGCGCGGCCGGTGGCCATCAGCACCAGCAGCATGACTTCGAAGCCGCCGCGCAGCGCGAAACAGGCCGCTGCCACGCGCTCGGTCCATCCCAGCGACCACATCAGCGCTCCTGACGCGAGCAGCGCCGCCACCATCGACGCCACCATCGTCACGCGCGACCAGACAAAGCCAACGGCCAGCGACGGGAGGAAATACAGCAGCGTCAGCCCCGCGATCACGGCGAGAACAAGGGGCATACGGATCGATATCTGCGCACGATAGGTAATGACCCCGGCAACCAGGGTGGTGGCCTGAATGGCCACGTTCAGGCACAGCAGCAACGCGATAAGGTGGTTGGATTCGCGCACGCTGCCCATAAGCAACAGGGGCAAGGGCAACATCAGATGGGATATTGCCCACCACAAGGTATACGAGCGAGTCCGATCGCCAAACCACAATGCAGCCAATGCCAGAGCCGTAAGCAGCTCAACCGCGAGCAGCGCCAATTCGGGGGACGACAAACCCATCAATCTGGAACCTTTGTAATGTTATTTCTCACCAGTGTAGAAGTTAGCATTGGACCGTGCCTCACAATCATTGCCCGGCGGCTCAACAGTCTATACCCGCGCGCGAATCGTGCTCATGAATCGTCCACCGCGCGCTGCAAATTGCCGTTTTTATAATCAACGTGGCGTGACGATTCACGACGGTAGCCCGCCTGTGCCGAATTGCGCTCGCCGAGCGACTAATTGAAACTGAACTCCTCCGCATCGCTTGGCTCAATGCGTGCAGATGTTCGGCATCAATCAACTGTCAGGGAGAAAGCAAATGGCATATATCGATGGTTTTGTGATTGCTGTACCCACCGCGAACAGGGAAAAATTCATCAGGCATGCAAACGAGGGCGATAGCGTATTTATGGAGCCCGGCACCACTCGCATTCTCGAATGCTGGGGACGATGTGCCGGATGGCAAACTCACCGATTTTCGCTGCGCCGTACAAGCGAAAGTGGACGAAATTGTTGCGGGCGCGATGACCGGATATCACGCCCGCGACAATATTATTGAAACTTATAGACCAGATTCAGCGTCGTGAGCGAATCGAGACGCTGCTGATCGGGCGGCGGCGAAGTATTCAAACGCAACTCATAGCCCACGCTCAGTGCGAGCCGATCGCTCATCGAAACCTGCAGCGCGAGATTGTTCTGCGCGAAGGTATTATCCGATGCAGCCTCCACGAGGAACTTATCGAGTATTTTCGTATTCGGGGTAAGCGCGTGTTCGAAATTGACACCACCGGTAACCACGCCGCGATTCGTCGGTTCACCATGAATGCGATCGATCACTTCCCCGGTGTCCGGATCTTCCACGAGCGTCTGCGAGCGCGAGCGCTTAAAACCCACACCGGCCTGCGCGCTTAATTTCGTCGTATCGGTATCGTAAAACTTATAGCCGGCACCGGTGGTCGCCGTGGCCTGATAACTGAAAGCACCGTACCTGTCGTTTTCATAACGCAAGCCGCCAAACAGGAAAACCTTCTCGGTGAGTTTGTAATCGGACTGCCACATCGTGTCCCAGCGCTCGCCCGATTTGATTTCATCGCTCTCGCTGTACATCGCGTTGAGGCCAAAGGTGTGCTTCCAGTATTCGAGTTCATTGCTGACATCGATTTTCGCATTCGCACTGCTGCTATCGGTATTGCCGCGCGCGTGGACGATGCCAAGCTGACCGGCACCGGCCCAATCGGCATGAGTGTGACCGGCGCTCAGGGCGCACAATATTGCCATGGATGTTAACGATAAATTTCTCACTCCGGATCCTCACAAATAGCTTTATAGATATCTCAATCGATTATTTTATCGATCATATTACAGATGCATTTTCATGAATCGCGATGCGGCGTCCATTTTAGGGCGTTGTTCACCTTTCGGCGAGCGGCAATGGCCGAATGAATATCCGAAGGGAACATCTCAATTGAATTGCGTACAGCACGATCGCCATGACGCACATTGTTGACAATGACTCCCGCAGATTGTCGATCTCCCGAACGTTGGTTATGCTTAGGCACGGACCTGCTGTCGAGGACAACGATGTGAATATGGCGGAAATTCGAAATATAGTGATTGGAGAAGCGCAACTGCCGATGGATGCGCAGCAAATCTCGGACTCGATGGATTTGGACGAAGCCGGGATAACGTCTCTCGCCCGCATGAATGTCATTCTTGCGCTGGAAGACCATTTTCAGATCACGTTTCCCGACGAAATGATGACACGCACAAACTTTTCGAGCATATCCGCCGTGTCCAAAACCGTTAATGCCGTTCTATCCAAGTTCTACGCGGCGATTGCAACTTATATCCCGGTCAGCTGGTTCGATCTTTTTACCACGTTGCATATCAGCGCCTGAGGCGAGGATATTTAATGAATGCCCAGCAATGACCGGGCACCAAAACTTTCTCCAGACCTTCAGCCTCAACCCATAAGCGTCTCTAAACGCTGTTATTTTCAGACGCCGTTTTATTCAGTCAACGCATCCTGGAGCGAGAACGTTCCAGTGATTCGTAGCCAGCGCAAAAGCGGGTATCCGCACGGATGCTCAAAACGTTTCGACGTTATGTTGAAACACGGAAAGGGCTTTTTCGGGAGAGACCGCTGTGGATATTGTCGAAATTCGGAGCATCGTAATCAAAGAAGCGAAGCTTTCGCTCGATGCATTACAAATCTCGGATTCCATGGATCTGGACGATGCCGGCATGACCTCGCTCGCCCGCATGAATGTCATTCTTGCGCTGGAGGACCATTTTCAGATCACCTTCCCCGACGAGATGATGACCCGCGATAATTTCGCCAGCATCGCCGCGGTATCGAAAACAGTGGCTGAGGTTTTATCTAAACCTCACGAACGGGTTGGTGCCTATATCCGGCCGGCCGGAATCGATGGCGTTTCGACGCTATCCGCAAATGTCTGAAAAACGCTGTAATCCATATACACGATCAAAGAAAAATCAGGGCATTTTTCAATGCCCATCGCCCACTGAACTCCCCGGTATTTATTCGACCGTAACGGATTTGGCAAGGTTACGTGGCTGATCCACGTCGGTGCCTTTCAATACCGCAACGTGGTACGACAACAGCTGCAGTGGAATCGTGTAAATCATTGGCGCGATGACATCGGCCGCGTGCGGGACATTGATGACATGCACACCCGCTTCGTTTTCGAAGCCGGCCGCTTTGTCGGCAAAGACAAATAATTCACCACCGCGCGCCTGTACCTCCTGCAAATTCGACTTCAGTTTTTCGAGCAGCTCGTCGTTCGGTGCAACGGTAATGACGGGCATATCACTGTCGACGAGTGCGAGCGGGCCATGCTTGAGCTCGCCCGCTGCATACGATTCGGCGTGAATGTACGAAATCTCCTTGATCTTGAGCGCACCCTCCATCGCGACCGGCCACATGATGCCGCGCCCCAGGAACAGCGCGTGATGCTTTTCGACGAACTGTTCTGCCAGCACTTCGATTTCATTATTCAGCGCGAGCGCTTCTTCCAGAATGCGCGGCAGTTGATGCAATGCGTGTACGATAGTTTCTTCGTCTTTCGCGCTCAATTTATTGCGGCGACCCAACGCGACGGTAAGCAGCAACAGAGCAACGAGTTGTGTGGTGAATGCTTTTGTCGAAGCAACACCGATTTCACGTCCTGCCTGCGTCATCAAGACCAGATCGGATTCGCGCACGAGCGACGATTGCGCAACGTTGCAAATCGCGAGGGTCGACGCGAAACCCGATTCTTTGGCGAGACGCAATGCGGCGAGTGTGTCGGCGGTTTCGCCCGATTGCGAAATACTGACGAATAATGTGTTGGGGCTGACGACAAATTTGCGATAGCGGAATTCACTCGCGATTTCGACCTGACACGGAATACCCGCCAGACTTTCCAACCAATATTTTGCAACGAGACCCGAGTGATAGCTCGTGCCGCACGCGACGATGCGTACGACCTTCACATTGTCGAGAATCGCTTTCGCTTCAGCGCCGAATGCCTCTTCTAAAATCGCATGCGCACCGATACGGCCTTGCAGGGTGCTGTTGACGACTTTCGGCTGCTCGAAAATTTCCTTCAGCATGTAGTGGCGAAATTTGCCTTTGTCTGCGACATCGATGGCGTCGTTGATTTCTTCGACGTTGCGTTTCTGTTCATTGCCGTCCTTATCCCAGATGCGGTAAGTATCGGGCGTAATTTCTGCGATATCACCTTCTTCGAGGTAAATAAAGCGGTCGGTAACCTGGCGCAATGCGAGTTGATCGGATGCCAGAAAATTTTCGCCGAGGCCGAGACCGAGCACGAGAGGGCTACCGCTGCGCGCGCAGACAACGCGCTCGGGTTCATCGACGCTAATCACGGCGACACCATAGGCACCGTGCAATTGTTTAACAATCGCTTTCAATGCATCGATAAGTTTTTTGCCGGTTTTCATTTCATGATGCAATAAATGCACAATGACTTCGGTATCGGTCTGCGATTTGAATTCATAACCCAGACTCTTGAGATGCGTGCGCAACTCTGCGTGATTTTCGATAATGCCGTTATGCACGAGCGCGAGTTTGTCCCCGGACATGTGCGGATGTGCGTTTGCTTCGGTGGGCTTGCCGTGAGTGGCCCAGCGCGTGTGCGAAATGCCTGTGTGACCGCGCAATGGTTCCTGCGTTTGCGCGTCACCGAGAACTCCGACTTTGCCGACGCGACGATAACGACCGATTCGTTTATCGTTATCGATAATCGCAACGCCCGCCGAATCGTAGCCGCGATATTCGAGACGCCGCAGGCCTTCGATCAAAATGGGGGCGACTTCGCGTCGCGCTGCTGCTCCGACAATTCCACACATAATACTGATCCTTTAAATCTGAAATTTTACGAAGAATTATTTTTTAGTTGGGCGCTGCCACCCTTCGATATTCTTTTGACGACCGCGTGCAACCGCGAGTTGCTCATCGGGCACATTTTCAGTCACGACCGATCCCGCACCGACCGTCGCATTTTTGCCGATCGATACCGGCGCGACGAGTGAGCTGTTCGAACCGATAAATGCGCCGTCGCCGATTTGCGTTTTGAATTTATTCACGCCGTCGTAATTGCAGGTGATCGTGCCTGCGCCGACATTGGCATCGACGCCGATCGTGCAGTCGCCGACATAGGTCAGGTGATTTACTTTGCTACCTTCGCCGATATAGGTTTTTTTCGTTTCGACGAAATTACCCACTTTCGCTTTCGCGGCTAGTTCGGTACCTGGACGCAAGCGTGCGAATGGACCGATATGCGCTTTTACGCCGACAACGCTTTCGTCGATCAACGAGTGCGACTCGATATCGACATCGCTGGCAATTGTCGCATTGCGAATCACGCAGTGGGGGCCGATACGCACGTTATCGCCGAGCGTGACATTGCCTTCGAATACGCAGTTGATATCGATGAATATATCGCGTCCGGTTTTGAGCGTGCCGCGTACATCGATACGCGCGGGATCGGCCAAGGTCACACCATCGGTCATCAATTGTTCGGCGATGGATTTTTGATGATGGCGTTCGAGTTCGGCGAGTTGCAGACGATTATTCACGCCCTGCACTTCCTGTGATGATTGCGGTTGTTGCGAAACCACGGCAATACCTTGTTGAACCGCAAGGCCGATAATATCCGTCAAATAATATTCACCCTGCGCATTATTTGCGGAGAGTTGCGGCAGCCATTGCTTCATCAATTTTGCGGGCACCGCGAGAATGCCGGTGTTGCCTTCGCGAATATTGCGTTGTTCTTCGGTCGCATCTTTCTGTTCGACGATGGCGACGATGCGATTTTGTGCATCGCGAAGAATGCGTCCATAGCCGGTGGGATCGTCGAGAGTGACCGTGAGCAGCGCGATTTGTTTATCGTTTACTTCGGCCAATAATTTCTGCAGCGTCTGCGTTTTAACGAGCGGTACATCGCCGTATAAAACCAGCACGACACTGTCATCGCTCACTGCGGGCATCGCCTGCGCAACGGCGTGGCCGGTGCCTAGTTGTTTTTCCTGCAGCGCCCAGCGTATTGGTAAATGTTGTAAATGCTGCTGCACTTTTTCCGCGCCGTGACCGATGACGGTGTGAATCGCGGCGGCATTCAATGCACTGGCGGTATCGATCACATGATGAACCATTGCCTTCCCTGCCAGAGGATGTAATACCTTGGGTAGCGCCGAACGCATACGTGTGCCCTGGCCGGCGGCAAGAATAATGACTTCGAGTTTCACGGCTCTGTCCCTTGATTGACGGTTTTTTATTATAGAGGCGCATTGTGAAAAACGCCTGAAACTATAACTTTCAAAAAAACTACGACCGGCCTAACCGGCTGATTGTTCAAAACAAAAAAGGGGCAGCTTTACGCCGCCCCTTTTTTATTTACTGCATCATCTACTGCGTCGAGCGATTTAGCTCTTACCCATTTTTTTGCGGATCTGCTGAATCGTGCGCAATTGCGCGGCTGCGGCTGCGAGTTCGGCAGCAGCGCGGCCATAATCGATTTCTGCCTGCTTGTCCGACAGCGAATGCACGGCCGTTTTCTGCGCTTCGAGCGCAGCCGCCTCGTCGAGATCGGACGCGCGCACGGCGGTATCGGCCAGAATCGTTACCACGCCGGGCTGTACTTCCAGGAAGCCGCCCGATACGTAGAAGATCTGCTCTTCGCCACCCTGCACTTTGACGCGCACCGGACCGGGCTCAAGCGCGGTCAGCAGAGGTGCGTGACCGTATTCGATGCCGAGATCACCCAGCGTGCCGTGCGCAACAACCATCTCGGCCAAGCCCGAGAAGATCGCTGCTTCCGCACTGACGATATCGCAATGAAGCGTCATGGCCATGTTCTCTTTACCCTCGCTCTAAGTTATCAGCCTGCAGTTATCGGCGCTGACTTAGAGAGTCTTCGCTTTTTCGATCGCTTCGTCGATGGAGCCGACCATGTAGAACGCCTGTTCGGGCAGGTGATCGTATTCGCCGGAAAGAATGCCTTTGAAACCACGAATGGTTTCCTTGAGCGGCACATATTTGCCCGGCGAGCCGGTGAATACTTCGGCGACGTGGAAGGGCTGCGACAGGAAGCGTTCGATTTTACGCGCGCGGAATACCACCTGTTTGTCGTCTTCCGAGAGCTCGTCCATACCGAGAATCGCGATGATGTCTTTGAGTTCTTTGTAGCGTTGCAGTACGCCCTGCACACCGCGCGCAACTTCGTAGTGTTCGCTGCCGATGATGAGCGGATCGAGCTGGCGCGAGGTCGAATCGAGCGGATCAACCGCTGGATAAATACCTTTTGCAGCGATATCACGGCTCAGTACGACGGTCGAATCCAAGTGGGCGAAGGTCGTTGCTGGCGACGGGTCGGTCAAGTCATCGGCGGGAACGTAAACGGCCTGTACCGAGGTGATCGAGCCAGTCTTGGTAGAAGTAATACGCTCTTGCAGTACGCCCATCTCTTCGGCGAGCGTCGGCTGATAACCTACCGCCGACGGCATACGGCCGAGCAAAGCAGATACTTCAGTACCGGCCAGTGTGTAACGGTAAATGTTGTCAACAAAGAACAGAACGTCACGGCCTTCGTCACGGAATTTTTCAGCCATGGTCAAACCGGTCAGTGCC
>CAZWBA010000003.1:0-340610 GCA_964631955.1 uncultured Verrucomicrobiaceae bacterium
CGGCGTATTCGCGCGCCGGACGCGGCATGAACGGCGCGCCGAAGCAGGTCGAGAACGTCGGCTGAATACCGGGGGCCGCGCCGACTTCGGTCGAGCCGACACGCGCGGTATAACCGCTCAGGAAGTGGAATGCCGCCGCTTCCTTGCTGAGGATCGATACCGGCGGCAGTACGCCGGACACGTCGCAGGTCAGGAAAATGACGACTTTCGGCTCGCCACCGGAATTTTTCACCACGCGCTTGAGCACGTGCTCAAGCGGATAACAGCAGCGGCCGTTTTCGGAAAGGCTGGTGTCGTCGTAATCGGCGCGACGGGTTTCCGGATCGACCACCACGTTTTCGACGATGGCGCCGAATTTGATCGCATCCCAGATGATCGGCTCGTTTTTCTGCGACAGGTTGATCGTCTTCGCGTAGCAGCCGCCTTCGATATTGAAGACTGCACCCTTCGCCCAGCCATGTTCGTCGTCGCCGATCAGATAGCGTGCCGGATCAGCCGACAGCGTGGTCTTGCCGGTGCCGGACAGGCCGAAGAACAGACAGGTATCGCCGGAATCGCCGACGTTGGCCGAGCAGTGCATCGGCATCACGCCTTTTTCGGGAAGCAGATAGTTCTGCACCGCGAACATCGATTTCTTCATTTCACCGGCATAACGCAGGCCGGCGAGCAGCACCTTGCGCTGGGTGAAGTCAGTGATCACAACGGCTTCAGAGTTGGTGCCATCGCGCGCCGGGTCGCACTGGAAGCTCGGCACATTGAGGATTTTCCACTCGGGCTTGTTGCGCGGATTGTAGTTGTCCGGGCGGATGAACATGTTGCGCGCGAACAGGCTCTGCCACGCGGTTTCGGTCCGCGCCTCGACCGGCAGGTAATGCTCGTCATGCGCACCGACATGCACATGCGCCACGAACTGATCCCCGGCATCCACATACGCCTCGACGCGCTGCCACAGCGCATCGAATTTGGCGGTATCGAACGCCAGGTTGACGCTGCCCCAGTCCACGGTATCGGCAGTGGTCGCATCCTTCACGATGAAACGATCCTTGGGCGAACGTCCCGTGCGCTTGCCCGTAGCGACGACAAAAGCGCCCGAATCGGCCAGTTGCCCTTCGCCGCGCGTCAGGCCCTGTTCGATCAACTGAGCCGGAGAAAGGTCGTTGTATACGGTAGTTTTTGCACTCATGCTGTTCTACTTCCTAATGAAATTATGCCGTCCGCGAGGACCGGATTAGAGGAATGACGACTGCGCGATCCCGACGCAACCCAAAACAAAGCCAAACGAATTAGGGGCGGCATTATGGCAAAAAACTGGAATGGAGGCGAATCGGACTGCAGCTCTCACACCTTTCCCGCCCGCTTCAAACACCATCCCTCAATGACGGATGGTCGTAGCCGCCGGCACGAAGAGATTGGCCACCGCATCGGCATCAAAGCGATAGAGCTGATTGCAAAACTCGCAGTTGACCTCGACCGAACCCCGCTCTCGCAGAATGGCCTCGAGCTCGCCGCCCCCCAGACTGCGCAACATGCTTTCCGTGCGCTCGCGCGAGCAGCTGCAGCGAAAATGCAGAGAATCGCGGCGCAGTAATCGCAATTGTTCCTGGTGAAACAGACGATGAAGAACGTCGTCGCCCTCCAGATGCAGCATCTCGTGATGCGAAATCGTTTCCGCGAGCATGCTCAGATGCTGCCATTGTTTCGAGCGCTGTTCGAAATCGAGCTTGCTGGGCAACTCCTGCAGAAATAAACCGGCGACGCGACGATTGTCCGCCACCAGCCAGATCCGCGTCGGCAGCTGTTCGCTGCGGTGAAAATAATCCTCAAGACAGCGCGCGAGACTGTCGCCCTCGAGCGGCACGATGCCCTGGTAGCGTTTCCCCCGCGCGGGATCGATCGTGATCGCCAGTGTCGCCCGGGCGCCAAGCAGCTGCCTGAACTCCGTGCCGGCGGCCCGCTCGGCACCGTGCACGATGGCGCGAACGCTGTTATCCGACCCGGCCTCGGCCATGATCAGCGGAATCTCGCCGTCCTCGCTGCGCGCCTGCAGAGTGATCGTGCCGTCGAACTTCAACGTCGCGCCGAGCAAACTCGCCGCCGCCAGAAACTCCCCGACCAGCCTGCGCACCGCCGGCGGATAATGATGATTGACGAGCGCATCCAGATAACTGCGTTCGAGCTGCACCCACTCGCCGCGCACGTCCGTTCCATCGAAAATGAATCTCAACAGCTGATCCGTGCCGCTGCGAGGTGAAACGGGTTGCTCCGACATGAATTCCACTACCCTTCTATCGACTATTTTGTATCGACTGCTGTATCAACTATCGAATAATTCGCGCTTGAGTTTTTCGAGCTGGCGACGCTGCTGCTTGCTCGGCCGTTCGGGGGTCAATGGCGTACTCAGCGCGGCGGCTTTTCGCGTGGCGGCATTCTGCTCGCGCCGCCGGACGCTGGCCTGCGTTTCAGCATAGAGCAGCCTTGCAGCGGCTGCCGGGCCGCGCTGATCGGCCATCGCCAGCACATCGACTTCAACCTCATCCCACCCCTGTTCGATGAGCAGGCGCGCGCCGATCTCGACTTCCCGACTCACCTTGCAACGCTGCGAGTCATAGCGCACGCGGCCATTTTCGATCGCCTGCTTCGCCAGATTGCGCGTTTTAAAAAAACGCGCAGCCCACAACCATTTGTCTATTCGCATAACGGGGTAAGTCACATCACCGAGTAAGTCGCATCACGGGATAAATCGCATAACAGAGTCAGACGGGCGGCGGCATGATCTCGTCGAAATGCAGAATACCGGGAAATTCGGTCTGCTCCCGATGCGCCTGCCGGCTATCGGGCTGCAGCAGCGTGAGCAGATAACGAATACCGAAACGCTGCGCCGCATGCAGCACCGACGCGGAATCGTCGATAAACAGCGTGCGCTCCGGATCGAACGGATGCTCCGCGCGCAAACGCTGCCAGAATTCCGCGCTCTCCTTGGGACTCGCGTAATCGTGCGAGCTGATGACGCGATCGAACCAGCGATCGATACCGGTCCGCGCGATTTTGATATCCAGACTTTTCCGATGCGCATTGGTGACGAGCCACACCTGACGCGGACTGTCGTGCAGTCGCTGCAGAAAATCCTCGACATGCGGCCGGATCGCAATCAGATGCCGAATCTCGCGCTTCAGTTCGCCGATATCGAGCTGCAGCTGCTGCGACCAGTAATCGACGCAATACCAGTTCAGCGTGCCGCGCTGCGCGGCAAATATTTCGGCGAGATGCACACGCGCGTGTTCTTCATGCACGCCATGCCGCTGCGCATAACAGCGCGGCAGATATTCGATCCAGAAATGATTATCGAAGTAGAGATCGAGCAGGGTGCCGTCCATATCCAACAGCACAGTGTCGACGTTATTCCAATCGGGAAAAGAAGACGTGGTTTTCATGCCGTCATTATGCCTTCACAGACGCGCAAGCGATATGTGGACACCGTATTGATACAGCAGCCACACGGTATAACAGCGACACGATGCGGCACGTTTGTGTCAATATCCGGCTGCGGCATTACTAAAGAGTAATCTTGCACGGTCGATACTTGACTAAGCTTTCAGAACTCACCGGTTATCAACATTCCTGGATGGAACTCGGGCGCATGAGAAAAAAAGAAGAACGCAATGCTCTGCATCTACATCGACCACCGTCCCGCCGTGAAACGCTCGCCGGTGTACGGCTGCAGAATGTCGAAGCCATCAAAGCCAAGCTGCTCGAAGAAATTGTCGAGCTCGAGACTCAGCTCGACAAGCTGAAAATCTCGGGAAAAGCAATCGATCTCGCTCTTATCGAGACCTATCGCGAGATGATTCGCAGCCGTCGCCAGTTCTTTTCCGAACTCAATCGCTGAAGTTCAGCCATCTCCACTGACCACAGCGCAGATACAGATACAGATACAACCCGCAGAAACTGCCACGCCGCGATAGCGCAATCGCACAGCAACGATTATTTCGCGAGCGACTCGAATTATTTCGAGCGGCAGGAATTATTTCGAAGACGAACAGGGCCAGACATCGCGCCACGCGCGCAATGCCAGGTTGGCGGCCGACAGATGCCGCATCTCCGGATGATTGTCGAGATAATCGATCGCCACCTGCACCACGACCTCGTCGCGAACGACATCGGGCGCACAAATCATGCTCGCCTTCTGCTGATGCGCGCCGCCCACGGCATGCGCAATACGCAAGCCGTCGAATACGCCGACGAAATAACCACCACAGGCATTATCGGCGCAATACCGGTGCAGTTCTTCGCCACTCAGCGCAAACGCCACCGACGAACCCGACAGCAACAACCACAAAAACCCACGCTTCATCGACAGCGACACATTTGCAGCAGCAATTTTTTTATCGACATCATTTCATTCCAGCGGGAATTTTTTATTTCGCCACATAGTAATTTCCGGGCATTAAAACGGCGCGCTGTGCGGCACGCGGGGATATGGAATCACATCGCGAATATTGTCCATACCGGTGACGTAATTGAGCAGACGCTCGAAGCCGAGCCCAAAACCCGCGTGCGGAACGGTGCCGTAGCGGCGCAAATCGCGATACCACCATAAATCGCCGCCGATTTTCATTTCCTGCATGCGCGCATCGAGCCGGTCGAGCCGTTCCTCGCGCTGACTGCCACCGATGATTTCGCCGATACCGGGCGCGAGAATATCCATCGCCGCGACGGTTTTGCCATCGTCGTTCTGGCGCATGTAAAACGCCTTGATGTCTTTCGGATAATTCATGACGATGAGCGGCGCTTTCACGTGCTCCTCGCATAAATAGCGTTCGTGCTCGGATTGCAGATCGAGCCCCCATTGCACGGGATACTGAAACTGTCTGCCACAATTTTGCAGCACGCGAACCGCTTCGCTGTAATCCATTCGCTCGAAATTTTTCTCCGCGACATGCTGCAATCGTTCGAGCACGGTTTTGTCGACGAACTCATTGAAGAATTTCAAATCGTCTTCGCAGCATTCGAGCAGAATATGAATCAGATGCCGCAGAAAATCTTCGGCGAGCGCGGCATCGTCGTGCAGATCGGCAAACGCGATTTCCGGCTCGACCATCCAGAATTCGGCGAGATGGCGGCTCGTGTTCGAATTTTCCGCGCGAAAGGTCGGGCCGAAGGTGTAGACCTTCGACATCGCGAGACAATACGCTTCAACATTGAGCTGTCCCGAAACTGTCAGAAATGTTTGCGCGCCAAAAAAATCCTCGCCGAAATCGACCGCGCCCCTGTCGTCGCGCGGCAAATTTGCCAGATCGAGCGTACTCACGCGAAACAGCTCGCCCGCACCCTCGCAATCGCTCGCCGTGATGAGCGGCGTGTTGATCCACTGAAAACCATGCTCGAAAAAATAATTGTGTATCGCATTCGCAAGCACGGTGCGCACGCGCGTGATCGCGCCGAAGGTATTGGTGCGCGGACGCAGATGCGCGACAGTTCGCAGATATTCGAAGGTATGCCTTTTTTTTGCGATCGGATAACTTTCGGGATCGTCGACCCAGCCGATCACTTCGATCGCATCGGCCTGAATCTCGAACGCCTGGCCCTGGCCTTGCGAACGCACGAGTTCGCCGCTCACCGCCACGGCGCAGCCCGCCGACAGTTGCAGCACGTCGCTTTGATAATTCGCAAGCGTGGCCGGCACCACGGCCTGAACCGACACGAGGCACGAACCGTCGTTGATCGCGAGAAATGAAATGCCGGCTTTCGAATCGCGCCGCGACCGCAACCAGCCCTGCACGCGGAGGCGGCGACCGAGCAATGATTCGTCGCTCAACACCGTTTGCACCGGAAACACATCGGCCCGTGCGCCGGCCGGGGTTGTGACGATATCGATGGCCATGAAAATTCTCCTGAAAAACGTCGCAGGCGGATGGTGACGGAACTAATCGTCGGGGAACGCGTCATGGTAACGCACTTCACGGCGCACAAAATATCCGCGCGGTGCCGCGCGCTGTCACCGATTCTTTCCTACAATTCAGTCTCTTTATCGTGAAGCCCGTTTCTGTTGTGAAATCTGCCATGTTGTCCGACTTTTTTACCCAGCCACGCAATTCGCGCTTCGCTGCCTTCATCGCCGCCGCGCTGTTATTTTTCCTGCTGCTCGAACTCAAACTGCTCGTCGTCATGTACGCGGCGATGCTGGTATACGCGCTGGTCATTCTGCTCTCTTCGCATCTCATCGATCGCGGCGCGCAGGACGGCCATTCGCGCTGGTTCGCTGTGGTCTTCGTCGCCGTTCTGGTGGCATCGACACTGGTGGCAGCGGGCTTTGGGCTGCATCTGTTCCTGCGCAATGGCCTCAACCTGCACGCGCTGCTGCTGCAGATGAGCGACATCATCGAATCCTCGCGCTCGTGGCTGCCGGAAATCATCAGCGCGAAACTGCCACAACAGGACGATCTGCTGGTGAGCGCAGGTTCGCTGCTGCGCCAGCATGCCGCAGACATCGGCACGGTCGGCCTGGGCGCGCTCAAGAATATCGGCTACACGCTGATCGGCATTCTGCTCGGTTCGATGTTCGCGATCAGCGCGCGCGTCGAGGCACACCGCCTCGGCCCGGTCAGCACCAACCTGATGGAGCAATTCATAGCGATAGAAAGCGCGTTCTGGCGGGTGCTGTCCGCGCAGGTACGCATCTCGGCGCTCAACACCGTTCTCACGGCAATCTATCTGATCGGTATTCTGCCCATGTTTGGCATCGACCTGCCCTTCGCGAAAACGCTCATCGTCGTCACCTTCATCGCCGGGCTGCTGCCCGTCATCGGCAACCTGATTTCCAACACTGCCATCACCATTATCAGCATCAGCCAGTCGCTACTCGTCGCCACGGCCTCGCTGACTTTCCTGATCGTGATTCACAAGCTCGAATATTTTGTAAACGCCCGCTTCGTCGGTCAGCAGATCAACGCGAAACCGCACGAAATTCTCGTGATGATGCTGCTTATGGAAAGATTGTTCGGCCCCGCCGGCGTGGTGGCCGCGCCGGTGTTTTACGCCTGGCTGAAAGCGGAATGGCACCGCTGGGATGCGAGATAACGGGAAATACTGCGCTCAGCGCCAGCGCAGCCAGCACTCCTCGGGAAACGGTCCCTCCTTGTAATCCATCGCGCCGTCGGTGCGGATATCGTTGCGGCGGAAAATCTGTCGCATCATTTCGGGAATCATCACCATGCCGATGTAACGTCCCAGGCATTCGTGCGCACCGAAACCAAAATGAAAATGGTTGTACCAGTTGCGATCCGGAATGAATTCATCGGGATTTTCGAACGCGCGCTTATCAAACATCGCCGACTGGGTCGCAAAGAAAACGTACGTGCCCGCGGGAATCGTGGTCGCGTAATCGGTACCGAGGCCGAGTGTGAAACCGCTGGCGGATTTACGAAACAGATACGGCGTGAACGGGCGGAAACGCAACGCTTCCCACACGATGCCATCGAACTCCGCCGGGTCATCCTTCTGTGCAGCCGCTTTGGCTCGCGCGCATAACTCATCGGACTTCAATAAATATTCGACGGCCTGCCCGACCGCCTGCGCCGTGGTTTCGATCGCGCCGACCAGCAGACCGCCGATATTCACACCGAGTCGCGTGATATCGATGCCCATCGCATCGGGAAAATTATTGCGCAGCAGCCGCGATACGATGTCGTCGCCGAGCGGCTCGTGCATCTTTCCGCGCAGGCGATTGACCACAATTCTCAGCTTGTACCACAGCGTGCGAATCACATTCGCTTTTTCAACCTTCACGGCAAGCAGACGGCGCGCCATCAGCCCGGCGATGTACATCCCCAGCTCGTTGCTCGCGCGCTTGTGCTCGCGCTCGATCCACTGCCGCTTCTTATCGTCGATCAAATCGAACGGCTGATTGTGGAAGGTGTTGTACTGCGCCCAATAGGACCAGTCGATCAACGCTTTGCGATCGACGCCGGTGAAACCGAAATACTCCTGCACCAGCATCGCCGGCACCGCGCGGCAATAATCGTTGACGAATTCGATCCTGCCGTTTGCCTCATCGAGAAGGGTTTTGCCGAAACGTTCGATCATGCGGCGCACATCGGGCAGATCGTCGCGATTGAGCAGACTTTGCATCAGCGGCTTTTCGCGCGAATGCAGCGCGTCATCGTCGTGCGACATCAAATACAAACCGTCGAGCATCTTTGGCTTGTACAGCTCAACGGTAAATACTTTCGGCATGTTGAGCCCCTGTGTCACATCATCGAAGCGCGTGACCAGCGTGACCAGCGGCGTGACGAGAATGGGGCGGTGCTCGCGCAATTCCTTGAAGAACGGCAAAGGCTCTTCCCACAGCCATTTATAGACGAGCGCATATTTTTCGGACTCGGGCGCGGCATCGTAACGCTCCAGATAATGGGTGCCCATCGATTCACCTCCTATCCATTTCGGTCGTTCGACCTTTCGTCGCTCAGGGATTGCGGCGCTCAGCCATCGCCCGCAATCTGTTTCGTTAGAAAAAAACTACAGCGTTTTCAAATATTCGAGCAGATCGAGCCGCGCCTCCCTGTCGAGCACGGGCAGTATGCGACCATCGGGCTGCGCGGTTCCGCCCGTCGTATATTCATGCCCTGCATTGCTGTTGCCGGGCAGACTCGTGTCGAAGCTGAAACCTGCATAACCTTCATGACGCAAACCGACTTTATCGGGTTCGAATTCACGCGAACCGACGACGAAAGTATCGGGACGGTATTCGCCATCCGCGGGATCGCCCGGACGTTTCTTCGGCAGCAACAAATCGTAAAGCGTCGGCACCGAACCATTGTGCAGATACGGCGCGGTGGCCCAGATACCATTGAGCGGACGCGCCTTGTACGCAAATAACGATTTCAGTGGCTCGACACTGGTGTCGGGATCGTAAGTGCCGCCTTTCAGCGACGGTTCGATTTCGTTGGTGAAGAACGCATAAATCAGATCGTAGGCCCAGTTCACGCCGCGTCGAATCGGATTGTCGTAGGGGTACGGCGT
This sequence comes from uncultured Verrucomicrobiaceae bacterium, assembly GCA_964631955.1. Taxonomy (GTDB): domain Bacteria; phylum Pseudomonadota; class Gammaproteobacteria; order Pseudomonadales; family CAMLJR01; genus CAMLJR01. Next base: position 9,019 of record CAZWBA010000003.1, read on the forward strand.
CGCCACGGTACCCAGCGTCACTTTGGTCAACAGGGCGGCGGCGGGCGCGCGCTGATCGAGCAACAGCGAGCCCGCATCGATATCGACATATTCATTGCGCACGATGCCGCTCCAGCCGCCGTAATACACGCTGTTGCTCGCCATGCGCGGATCGGTGCCGATGCGTTCGAGACTCGATAATTGCGCGACTACGCGGCGATGCGGATCGTCGCGCTCCATTTCCGAGTGACACGCCAGACAATACTGGCCGAATAATTTCTCGCCGCGCCCGACGCGCGCGCGATCGATTTTCGGCAGGACATCCTCGGGCCATTGCGGCGACTGCAATTTCCACAGACGCTGCTCGAGGCGTCGCAAATTGTGCACGTTCACCGACGATTCGAAACTCACATGCGTCTTGAAACCCTGGCCCGTGATCAGCGATGAGATCGAAAAGCCCGGCTTGCGCGTCCAGTCGAGCGTGCCGAACACGCCGATCACCTCGCCCACATTTCTGCCGACCGCACCCAGCCCCGCGTTCGACGCAAGGCCGTTCCACTGCACATAATCGTGCTGCGGGATGTCCCATAAAAATGGATAGCTCACCGGCGCATTGGGCTGGTTGGCGATTTTATTTTTGAAGGCGACGAGCTGTTCATCGGTGAGCATGCCGAAAATCTCATCGCGCTGAATACCGCTCAGCGTATTGTTTTCGTCACCGAGAATTGCGTCGAGTTTCGCCGCCGGCACCACGCCTTCCAGTTCGCGACGCAGCAGATCCGACGTCAGCACATGTTCGAGCACGCGATTGTAAATACGTCCGAATGCATCGAGCCGCGCATAACCGTACGCGGTATCGCTGGTATTGACGATGTTGTACGTGCGCAGACTCAGATTGGCGTATCTGAGTGCATCGAGCACGGCCTGCTCGTTGCGATAATTGCCGCGCGCAATCACACGCTGCACGAAGCGGTCGCGCACCGCCGCATCGTTTTGCGTGTGCAACAACGCCGCGGCGAGATCGCGGATGAACGAATCGAGATCCGCACCGCCGGGACCACCGTCGATACGCAGGCCGATGCCGTTGTAATTGATCTGCCCCGCATGACACGCCGCACAGGTCAGACCGATGTATTCGGTGCCGCGAAAAACATCCCTGACGAAGCCGACCGGCAGACCATCGGGGTTACGCTGCGTGGGATTCTGCGGCAGGTAGCGGTAGCGGTTGATGTTTTCATTATCGCGAAACAATGCCGTCGAACCGATCTGTTCGACTTCGAGAAACAGATCGTAGGGAATGAGATTGGAGCCCTGCGTAGTCGTGTAAAACCACAGCGTTTCTTCAGGCTGCCAGCCCTGATCGAGAAAACGAGTCTCGGTGAAACTATCGTTGAATATATCCTGCGTCACCGTTGCCGCGCCGCGCGTGACGTCCTTGTCGCGGAAATCGTAATAATTTTCCTTGATGGCGATGTAGGCGAGCGGGATACCGATGATCAGCACGATGAGCCAGAAGACGGAAAAAACAACCAGCGCGCCGACGGTTTTCTCCATCGCCCACTCTTTGAATATCCGGATGAATTTACGCATGACAACATCCTTTTTGGATTTATTGAACTGACTGGGTTCCAGGAAAACCGAACGGGATTCTGTTAAATCCGGTGGGGCTCGGTGAACCTGATGATTCGGCAAAAGTTTTTGAAATTCGCCAGCACTGTACCCAAAAGCATACAGCGAAAGAAGTGATGTTTTACCACGCGCTATATTTCTTTTTTCTCAAAATTGCGTCGTCACTGGCAGTCTTTCGACTAATTATCATAGTGCCAGCCGTTGCAGACAGCGACGAAAGGCCCGCAAATCATCGACGAATAATTGCGGCTGCTCCAGCGCAGCAAAATGTCCACCGCTCGGCATCTCGTTCCACTGCACGATATTGAAACTCCGCGCCACCAGACTGCGCGGCAGCGCGGCGATTTCCTTTGGAAACAAGGCAGCGGCGGTGGGTCGCGCAACGTACGCATCGGCCGGCACCGGCTCCTTGTATAAACCGTTGTACAGCCACGTCGACGAGCCGAAGGTGTCGGTGACGAGGTAGATCATGATGTCGGTGATAATTTCATCCCGGCTGAATGTGTTCCATAAATTGCCGTCGGGCCTGTCGCTCCAGCGATGAAATTTTTCGAGAATCCAGGCCGCGATGCCGAGCGGGCTGTCGTGCATCGCATACGACAGCGTCAGCGGTTTGGTCGCCTGCAATACCATGTAACCGTTTTCGTTTTTCCAGTCATCGCGGTTGCGCTGCATCGCCGCTTTTTCTTCGGGCGTTTCCGGCCGCGCCGCACCGGCGCGCCAGAGCATCACGAAATTCAGATGCACCGCTGCGCAGCCTTCACCTTCATAGCCGAGCCAGCTTGAAATCGCCGAACCCCAATCGCCGCCCTGCGCAATGTAATCGCGATAACCGAGCACGTCGGTCATGAGACGGTCGAATAATTTCGCCATCGTGCGCGGGCCGATCGCGGTTTTCGGCTTTGATGAAAATCCATAACCCGGCAGCGACGGAATCACCACCGAGAATGCATCATCGCTGCGACCACCAAATTTTTCGGGATTTGTCAGCGGCTCGATCACCTTCATGAATTCGGCGAACGAACCCGGCCAGCCATGACTGAGAATCAGCGGCTTCGGATTATTCCCGGAACCGCGCACATGAATGAAATGAATAGCGTAATCGTTGATGCGCGCGATAAATTGCGGCAGCGCGTTGAACGCGGCTTCGCGCTCGCGCCAGTCATATTTTTCGAGCCAGTAATCGACCAGCTCGCGCAGGGTTTCATGATCGGTGCCATAAGACCACGCAGCGCCCGCGGGCACATCGGGCCACGGCGCCGAACGCAGGCGCTGCGCAATCCAGTCGAGTTTCGCCTGCGGAATATCGATACGAAATGGCTGCATGATCGTATGCCGTGCAATGCTTATTAAAATTCGAGCGCCATTATGCCTGAGCCTTGCTCATTGCCGCCTGCATCTGCGGGATGATTCTGTCGCGTACGACGAACTGATTCATGTACTCGATGACATTGTCGATGCGCTCATCGCGAATTCGAAATAAAAACAAATGGGTATTATCGAACGGCTCGCCGGCCAGCGTTCCACGCGATGTGATTTCGGCAACGACACGATCGTCTTCCGCCGTCAGCGATACGATGTCGTACACCAGCGTGCCGGAAAAAATCGACGACAGAATCTTCATCGCACCGTGAAAACGCGCCCTGTCCGCCGTACCCGAATTGACCGACCAGAACGTCATGTCCGGCGTCACCAGCGCATCGGGTACCTCACCCTTCGCTATCGCCAGAAAAAAATCGCGGACGAGTTGATGATTGCGTTCACGCATGGCCTGACTCCTTTTTTCAGCGGTTGTTTCCGGATGGCTTTTTCCGGGCAGTGGAAGATCGTTTGGCGGCGGCAACAGTTCCGGATGTTACGGATTCCTGCAATGCAGAATCGTTGATGCTGATGCCGTGAATCATGAAAGCGATGATCGCTGCATTGATGGCGTCATCGGCAGCCATGCCTTCGGCAAAAACCCAGTCCTTGAACAGCACGCAGCCGAGCAGACCCGCGAAGGAAACGCGCACCAGCAATGCCGGATCGACCTGCGCATTCTTATCGATGCGGCTGCTCATGGTCGCGGCGCCGCGCTCGAAATAATGACCGAGCGAATCGATGGCGGCTGCACCCTGCGTCTTTCCGCCCGGTGTCTTTCCGCCCGGTGTCTTTGCACCCGGTCCTTTCACGCCCTGCAGGCTTCCCGACGTAAACAGCTGAGAGACCACCAGCGACAGCAATAACTTGGAATGCTCATCGAGAAATTCCTGCAGCTCGGTGATGTAGACACGGACGCGCTCGTGAATATTTTCATCGTCCGGCAGCGACGCATAGCGCGTGTTGAATTCGGAAAAATGTTTATTGAGCGGCTCGAACACCGCCTCGCGAAAGAGATCGGCCTTCGAATCGAAATAGCGAAACAATTGCGCTTCCGTCACTTCCGCATTGCGCGCAATCACCGCCGTGGTGGCGCCGACGAATCCGCAGCGCTTGAACTCCTCGCGCGCCGCCGTGATCAGGCGCTCCATGATTTCTTCGGACGACCGCCGTCTGCGGGTGACGTCTGCTGTCGCCGCTCCTTTTGCTTTCATTGCGGTTTTTTTATTTTTCGGCTGTGTGGCCATTTCATTGAATCCCGTGATGCAGCTTCGCCGGGCAGCCCGGACGCGCTTGCCAAAGCAATTGATAGCGAATACTATCATTTCAACTTTCACAGCGAAAGCCGCGTCAGTTCATCCTGATTTTTTCGGAAAGGGGATCGATCGTGAAAAGACCCATCAGCACCTTCAACCCTGCCGACGGTCTGCTGCGCGCGGAGCACTTTCAGGTCGCCTACGCCACCAACGACATCGAGCGCGCCAGACACGTTTTCAGCGAACGCTTCGGCATCCGCGCCTTCCGTCAATTAAAAGGCCCGATGCCGGGCGGCGGCCAAATCCATATCGAACTGGCATGGCACGGCAGCACGATGTACGAACTGGTGACCGCAAGTGGAGCAGGCTCAGATACATTCATGCGCTACATAGCGGGCGATGCGTTCACGATTCGCCACCATCATCTCGGATTTCTGATTCACGACGATGACGAGTGGAACGGCATGCTCGCCAGTATCGGCAAAAATGGCTGGCAAATACTTTCGCAAAGCACCAACGCCGGCTTCATGAAAACCTGCATGGTGGAAATTCCCGAACTTGGCCATTGTTTCGAATATTTACAGCCGGAGCCGGCCGGACTCGCATTTCTCGACAGCGTTCCGGTCAACTGACTGTTTTAAAAAATCAAATTTCGAAACCCGTTTTTGCATCGAAGGTAATCGCATGAACAAACGCACCGGTACTTTTCCTGTCGGCAATACGCTGCTCGAATATCTCGGCGATCTCGAAGGCGCCGTGAATGAATTGAAAAACACCTGGCACCCCGATGATCCCCACTACCGTGCCGATGTGTACCGCCAGGCGATGATGAGTCTTTCGTACTCGTATTTTGCGTATTTTCACTCAACACCCGAGCATCCCGACTGGGCGCCGCTGTGGAATCCCGTATTCACACTGCAGCCCAATCCCGACGATATTTATTTATACAGCCCGCTGCGCGGCGACCTAACGTATAAAGTCAGCGGCAATCGCGGCACCGTGAAAATTCTGAGCTTCACCACGCAGCGCTTCATGTCGGGCATGGTTGACGATATTTCACAGATCGGCGGTCATAACGAAATCGACGATTCAGATATCACGTTCGATGCCAACGGTGATTTCGAAGTGATTTTCAGTGTCGAACGCCCGCCGAATCACTCCGGCAACTGGGCGCCGATTCATCCCGAAGCCACCGGCATGATGGTACGTTTTCGCAGTTACGACTGGGAAAATGAAATCGATCCGCGCATCTCCATCGAATGCCTCGATAACGTTCCGCCGAAACCGCGCCTGTCGCCAGAAGAAATTCTCGAACGCATTCAGGAGATGGCGAAATTCCCCGCGCGTAAAACCCGCAGCTATTACCGCATGCAAAACGGCGTCAAGGAGCGTGTCGGTTTCAATGTGTTCGAACCGATTCGCATGAAAGGCGCGCTCGCCAAACAGGTGTACTGGCCCGCATGCTTTCAGCTCGACGAGGGCGAAGCGCTAATCATCGAAACCGAATTGCCGGAGCAACGTCCGTACTGGAATATTCAGCTCAACGATCCCTTATTCAACGCACTCGAATATGTTTACCGCTTATCGAGCCTGAATGGACACACCGCAAAAATCAGTTCCGATGGAAAATTCCGCGCGGTGATTTCGCTGGTCGATCCGGGCGTGCCAAACTGGCTCGACCCCGCCGGCTACAGGGAAGGTGGCATTTACGGGCGCTGGTTCGATTGCGATACCAATCCGACGCCGATCATCAGACGCGTACCGCTCGCTGAGTTGCGCAAACATTTACCCGCCGATACGCCGGTGATTACGCCCGAACAACGCGACGAGGAATTGCGTCGACGCGTGCGCGCGTGTCAGCGCCGCCGGAGGTGGTAGCGATGAATCTCGAATTATTTAATTTCAGCGGACGCGTGGCGATTATCACCGGCGGCGGCACCGGCATCGGCGCCGTCACTGCCACGCAACTCGCACAACGCGGTGCCGATCTGGTTTTGGCGGGACGCAAACCCGAACCGCTGGAAAATACCGCGCAAAAAATTCGCGCAGAAACGGGGCGACGCTGCATTACCGCGCCGACCGATGTAACGAATCCCGAGCAGGTGGCGAAATTAATCGAAGCGACCATCGCTGAATATGGCCGCATCGATATTCTCATCAATAACGCCGGTAAAGGCAGCCATCGTCCGCTGCGCACGATGTCGCCAGAGCTATGGCAAAAGGATGTGAATCTGAATCTAAACGCGGCGTTTTACGTTTCGCAGGCGGCCTTCCCGCATTTGAAGGAAAGCGCGCGGCAACGAAACGGACAAAGTGCGATTGTGAATATTTCGTCGCTCGCAGGAGTTAACGGCACGCTCGGAGTCGGCGCCTACTCGGCGGCGAAATCTGGATTACAAATGTTTACGCGCGTGGCCGCTGCCGAATGGGGACCGCACGGCGTGCGCGTCAATGCGGTTGCGTGCGGAATGATAGCCACCGATCTCGCGCAGGCGGGCTGGGCGAAAACCGGCTTCGATGCTGCAGGCGCAGCGCAGGTATTTCCGCTGCGGCGCCCGGGCAAACCCGAGGAAATTGCGCAGACGGTGATCTTTCTCGCCAGCGATGCCGCAGCGTACATCACCGGCGAAACCATTACCGTCGCCGGTGGCCCGCAACTCAAAGGCATGATCGATGTATGATTGACGCAGAGAACGTATTTTATGGACCTGAGCTACGATCCGCCCAAGCAATTTTCTAACGCTTCAGATCAGCTGCACGAATTGGTTGCGAGAGAAGTCGGCGGCGCCTGCCTGCATAACAACGGGTTCGGCGACAGCGACTATCTGCCCGGCCTGAAAGTGCTGCTGCAATCGATGGATTACGATCCGCATTTTACCGAGCGCGGCCGCCGCTATGCGTGGGGCGTTGTTGTCAACGTCCTGAAAGGCCGTGCGCATGCGATTAAATCGATGCGCGAAAACCCCGGCTTCGATCGTCATCCAATAAAAAATCCTGTCGTCATTACCGGTATTCCGCGCACCGGAACCACCGCACTGCACAAGCTGATGGCAGTCGACCCTCAGTTTCAGGGTTTGCAAACGTGGCTGCTCGATTCGCCGATGCCGCGCCCGCCGCAACATACCTGGACAAACTATCCCGCCTTTCACAAAACCGCAGCGATTCTCGAAGCGCGCTTTAAAGCGGCGCCGGTCAAACGCGCAGCACACAATATGGTCGCCGAAGAAGTCGACGAATGTTGCCTGGTACTGCGCCAGGGTTTCGTTTCGAATTTGTGGACGGTCGGCTGGTCCGCCGCCACTTACGATGCGTGGTGGCAATGTCAGAGCGAAGCCGATGCGTATCGCCATTATTATCGCTGCATGCAATTGATCGGCAGCAACGATCTCGACAAACGCTGGCTGCTTAAAAACCCGGGGCATGTCGACAATCTCGATCTGGTATTCGCGACGTTTCCCGATGCGAAGGTGATTCACACGCATCGCGATCCTGCGAAAGCCGTGCCTTCGTTGTGTTCATTACTGATGCCACTGCACCCCATCGTCGAAGAAGGCCGCTACGAACAACGCGCGCATAATATGCTCGCGCGCGAAGTCGCAAAATGGTCGAACGCCGTGCGCAAAGCTGAAAGTGTCAAACGCGCACATCCCGGTCAATCGCTGGATATCATTCAAAGCGATTTTCACCGCGACCCGATGGCCGTGATCGAAACTATTTATCGATTTATCGGCGCGGAATTATCCGCCGATGTCAGCGCAGCCATGCAGCAGCGCATCGCTGCCGACCCCGAACGCCAGCACGGCGCACACCGCTATGACGTTGCCGATTTCGGTATGAGCGAAGATGAAATTCGCGAACGCTTCAGCGATTACATCGAACATTTCGATCTCGCACCGAAGTCTTCTGCAAATGTAAAAACGGGAGCGAAAAAATAATGAAAGCCGCCATCTATCGCGGAGCCGGACAACCGCTTGCCATCGAAACCCTGCCCGATCCCACTCCCGGCCCCGACGATGTGGTGATCAAAGTGCATCGCTGCGGCATCTGCGGCACTGATTTGCACATGACCGAAGGCCATTCGTGGCAATTTCCACTCGGCACCGTGCCCGGTCACGAATATTCGGGCGAAATTATCGAAATCGGTTCGAACGTTTCCGGATTCAAAAAAGGCGATTTGATTACCGCATTGCCCTCAACCGGTTGCGGTCATTGCGAAGCGTGTTATCGCGGCAATCTCGCGTTGTGCCACAACGCCCCTGGACTGATGGGTGGTTACGCAGAAATGTTGCGCATTCCGATCAGCAACGCAATTAAATTGCCGGGCATATTGTCCGCCGCCGATGGTGCGCTGATCGAACCGCTCGCCGTGGCACTGTATGCAATGCGTTTGTCTCAGATAAAACCGGGCGACCGCGTTTTGATTCTGGGCGCAGGCTCGGTCGCACTGTGCACGATTTACTGGGCAAAGCGTTTGGGCGCAGGGCGCATCGTCGCGATGTCTCGCTCGGTACGCCGCAAAGCTCTCGTGTTAGGTATGGGCGCGAATGCGTTCGTACAGTTCTCAGAAAACAAGAGCGGAGAGAACGAAAGCAAAGAAGTTATCGAGGCGCTCGGCGGACAACCCGATATCGTGTTCGAATGCATCGGCAGTCCCGGATTTTTAACCAGAGCCATTCAGCACGTGCGCGATTTCGGTCTGGTAAGCTCGATGGGATTTTGCACCGTGCCCGATCAAATCCTTCCAGCCATCGCGGGCTGGAAAGGCGTGACACTGCAATTTCCGGTCGGTTACTCGCTCAAGGATTTTCAGTATGTCGCCGATGTCATGAATGCAGGGCATGTCGATCCGAAAATATTGATCAGCTCGGTCATTTCACTTGACCAATTACCGCAAGTCTTCGATCAGCTGCGCGGCCCGAATAACGAGACCAAAATACAGGTTGCCCCAGTGGCGTTATGATGCGCAAAGGGCGGACACACAGATCCGCTCCTACGCATTTCAGGAGTAGAGAGTATGGAACAGCGTAACGTTGGCAAATCGGGCCTGCGCGTATCGAACGTGGGACTCGGCTGCAATAATTTCGGCTGGCTTATCGACGCCGATATTTCGGAAAAAATTATTCACAAGGCACTCGATCTCGGCGTCACGCTATTCGATACGGCGCCCGTTTACGGTGTGAATGGCGGCGAATCCGAACAGATTCTCGGCAAGGCGCTCGGTGCACGGCGTCGCGATGTAACGGTGCTGACAAAATTCGGCATGACGCTCGATCGCACGGGCCGCACCAATACCTCGCGCGCAGCGTTATTGAAGGAAATCGAAGCGAGTCTTGCGCGACTCAATACCGACTACATCGATATTTACATGCTGCACTGGCCCGACTGGAAAACGCCGCTGGACGAAACCCTGCGCGCGCTCGATGACATCATCACTTCAGGTAAAGCGCGTTATATCGGCTGCTCGAATATTCCCGCGTGGCGACTCGTCGAAGCACAATGGATTTCGAAAGCTGATCGCCTGCATAAATTCATTGTGAGCCAGAACGAGTATTCGCTGGCGCAACGCGATGCAGAGAACAGTTTATTTCCGGCCCTACAGGAATACGGCGTCGGCTTCATGGGTTATTCACCTCTCGCCAATGGTTTATTAACGGGTAAATTCAAGGCCGGCGTCGATGCACCGAAAGATACGCGTCTCGGAAAAAATATGTGGGGCATTGGCAAGCGTTATCTCGCCGATAACATGTTGAAACTGGCCGACGATCTCAATCGCTTTGCCAGCGAACGCGACCACACGCTCATCGAGCTGGCGATTGCGTGGCAATTATCGAATCCGCTGGTTTGCAGCGTGATCGGCGGCGCATCGAAACCCGAACAGCTGGAAATCAATGTCGCCGCCGGTAATTGCGGCTGGCGTTTGACTACAGAAGAGCAGGCGGAAGTCGATAAGATTTGTCGCGACAATCGAAAATAGAAATCCGATATTAAATGCCAGGAGGGAATACACGATGACCACGCGCTCGAACCCACCAGCACTTGTTGTCGGCACCGGCTTTGGCGCGCGTATTCATGCGCCTGCTTTACGCGCTGCCGGTTTTAATGTTGTCGGCTTGGTTGGTACCAATGCAGAGCGCACAGCGAAGCGCGCCGAAGCGAACGGTGTGCCGCAATCGTTTATCGATCTCGATACAGCGATTCGCAAAACCGGCGCGGTCGCCGTCACGATTGCATCGCCGCCGCAAACACATGCCGCACTCACACTCACCGCAATTGCGCACGGCTGTCATGTGATTTGCGAAAAGCCGATGGCTAACAATATCGATGAGGCGCGCGCGATGCTACAGGCCGCCGAACGCGCGGGCATCACCCATTTAATGGGCAATCAGTTTCGCTGGCAGCCCGAGCGCGCCATTGTTGCGCGCGCAATCAAACAGGGCTTGATCGGCGAACCGCGCTTTATCACGCTGGCAGGTTACCTGCCGCTGGTCGCAGCGCCCGAAGCAACGATGCCCGACTGGTGGTTCGACGAAGGCGCGGGAGGCGGCTGGCTCGGCGCGCACGGCTCGCATCTCATCGATCAGGTACGCAGCTGGCTCGGCGAATTCGCCAGCCTGAGCGCAGCATTGCCGATGGTTTCGGCGCGCACAGGCGTTGCTGAAGACAGTTATCTGATTCGCTTTCGGCTCGCCAGTGGTGTTGAAGGCGTGCTGCAAAATACCGCAGGTGCATGGGGACCGGTAACCGATTTCGTGCGCGTCGCCGGAACGCTGGGAACGATCTGGAGCGAAAAAGGCATTGTGTATATCGCCGATCGCGACGGTACGCGCGAATTGCCAATTCCCGCCGATTTACTATTGCCGCCCGCGACAGGCGATAAAAATGATCCGCGCGCAGCGGTGCGAGAACCCGGACCGTATATTCGTTTATGCGAAGTATTGCGCGCCGGTGTCGATGGCCGCGCCTATATCGATGGTCGCGACGCTATTAGCGCAGTACCGCCGCCGACATTCCACGATGGTCTCGCGTGCATGCAGGTCATGGATGCAATCCGCGACTCCGCTGCCAATGATGGTGCGATTAAAAATCTTGCCTGAAATAATTTGATAAAAAAGCGGAGCCAGGCTCCGCTTTCCACTTTGCGCAAGTTAAATCGCCGGTATTTATGCCGACTCGGCGATGACATCCGCGTGCTTCTGGAACATCGCCATCAAATCGCCCGAGGTAATCGGACGCTCGGTGCCCGTTTCCACCGGACGCGCACCGCCGCTTGAAATCGGCGTGGTATCGACGCCCTTCGCTTTTGCTTTAGCGCGCAATGCATCAACAGTTAACTCTTCGCGCTTGTGATGTTTGAACGGATCGAATTTGAAAAAGCGCATTGCGTTGGCATGCGTGACCTTATCGATCTGTGTGTCGGTCAAATGCTTGACCTGCTCCCACAAATATTCGGGCACTTCCGGCCACAGCGTATCCGAGTGCGGGTAATCCGATTCGAATGCCGCGATATCCTCGCCGATATCTTCGAGATGTTTTAAGCCGAAAGCATCGTCGATGAAGCAGCAGAGGAAATGTTTGTTGAACAATTCGCTCGGTTTGGTTTTCTGGAAAATCGAATGCGTCCACGCCTTATGTCGCCAGTTAGAAAAGTCGGCGCGTTCGCGGAAATACGGAATCCAGCCAATGCTGCTTTCCGACAGCGCGATGCGCAGGTTCGGATAGTCGTGCAACGCCTTCAATTGCAGCCAGTCCGCCGCACCGACCGCAATCGATAACGGCATCGTGGTGATCCACGCTTCAATCGGCGTTTCCAGCGATGCGTGCGGCTGCGGATTGCCGCTGCCGATGTGCAGCGCAATCGTCATATCGTGTTCGCTGATCGCTTTGTAGAAGGGATCCCAATATTCATTGTGAATACTCGGCAAACCCTGCTTGGTCGGATTTTCGCTCACGCTGACGACATGACAGCCCTTCGCATGCAGACGCTTGATCTCCTCGATCATCGCCTTCATATCCCACGTCGGCAGAATGCCCATCGGAACAAAACGACCGGGGTAGGCGCCGCACCATTCGTCGATGTGCCAATCATTCCACGCACGCAAATGCGTGAGCGCCAAATCTTTATCGGCGGCTTGATGGAAAGTGCGGTTATCGAAACCGATCGAATTACCGAAATTCATTTGCGCGGCGATGCCGTTCACATCCATGTCGTCGATGCGCGCGTGCACGTTGTAACAACCGGCACGCAATTGTTCGATCGAATTCGGTTCCATGCCATATTCTTCGAGCGGACGACCCACCACGGCATTAAGGCCGATGCCGGGCTGCTGCTTGCCCTGATACGACCAATAATTCTTGCCATTTTTATCGGTCAACAATTTCGGCGCAGATTTCAGCGCATCGCCTTTTAAATGCTTGTCGAATAAATCCGGCGGCTCACAGATATGATCGTCGGTGCTGATGATAACCATGTCGTTCATGTTCATAGCGCTAATCTCCACAACAATATTTTCTGAATAAATCCAACACGATGCTCAATCTACTCCCGAGCATCAAGCGATGACTCCGTTCGCCTTCAACGCTTCGATGCGCTCCCATTCAAGCCCCAGTTCCAGCAGAAATATTTCGGTATGTTCGGAGGCTTGCGGCGCGCGCGTGGTTTTGACCGGCTCTCCGTCGAACTGCACGGGACCGCGCACCAGCTTGATCGGATCACCGCCATCGATCGCTTCGACTTCGAACAACATATCGTTGGCAAGCGCCTGCTCATCGCTCGCCAGATCGAGAATGGATTGCACGGGCGCCCATTGCCCCTGCAGCGTGCGCAGATGTTTGCGCCAGTAATCGAACGATTGTTTTGCAAAGGCATCGCGAATCAACGCGCTCGCTTCCTGCCAGTTTTGCATCAGCGCTTCGGCGCTCGAAAAACGCGGATCGTCGCACGAATCTGCAAGACCGAGATGTTCGAAGGTATCGCGAATATACGGACCCGGCGTGACCATATTCAAAACGATGATGCCGCCATCGGCCGATTTGAAATTGCCGAGAAGAGGATTGCCGATCGAGCTGCCCGAACCCGGCATGCGATTGCGCCCCACCATTTTATTTTCGATGGCGAGATCGATGGCCGAGCCTGCGGCCCACCAGCCCGTGCTCATCAGCGACACATCGATTTCGGAAGTTTCGCCGGTTCGTTCGCGCTTGAACAATGCAGCGGCAATGCCACCGGCGATGGTCATGCCACCAATCGAGTCGCCGAATGCAGGAAGCCCCTGCATCAGCACACCATCGAGTTCGGCCGGCGTCATCGCGTGCGCGATGCCTGTGCGTGTCCAGAATGCGGTGTTGTCGAAACCGCCGGCATCGCGCTCGGCACCTTTATCGCCGTACGCACTGCCGCGCGCATAAATAATGTCGGGATTTATTTTGCGAATATCGTCGATATCGATTTTCAGACGCGCGCGCGCGGGCGGCAGATAATTGGTGAGAAAAATGTCTGCGGTTTTCGCAATTTCGTAAATTAATTCCAGCCCTTCGGGCGTGGCGATATCGATGCCGACGCTGCGTTTGCCGCGATTGGGATGCTCCATCATGGTATTGCGATGGGGGTTGATTTTCATGCCGCCCATATTGAGGAAGCCGCGCTGCAAATCGCCGCGCACGGGATGCTCGATCTTGATGACATCGGCGCCCCAGTCGGCAAGCAGACCACCCGCTGACGGCACAAACGTGAACTGCGCGACTTCCAGCACGCGCACACCTTCCATCGCCTTCGCCATAGCCAGACCCTGTATAAATAGCGGGCACTATCTTACCCGGAATCGGGGGGCCGGCAAGGCGGCAATGATTACCATTGATTAATGTGCGAACTGCAGTTTCGGCAAAAAAAAACGGGAGCCCGAGCTCCCGTTGAGGTGCAATGAATATTTTCGGAATATCAGGCGGCATTGGACTCCGCAATGGTATCGGCGTGCTTCTGGAACATCGCCATCAAATCGCCCGAGGTAATCGGACGCTCGGTGCCCGTTTCCACCGGACGCGCGCCGCCCGTCGAAATCGGCGTGGTGTCGACGCCCTTCGCTTTCGCCTTGGCGCGCAACGCCGCGACCGTCAGCTCTTCGCGTTTGTAATGCTTGAACGGATCGAATTTGAAAAAGCGCATCGCGTTCGCATGCGTGACTTTATTGATTTGCGTCTCCGTTAGATGTTTTACCTGCTCCCACAGGTATTCGGGCACTTCGGGCCACAGCGCATCCGAGTGCGGATAATCGGTTTCGTACGCCGCGATATCTTCGCCGATATCTTCGAGATGTTTTAAACCAAAAGCATCGTCGATGAAGCAGCAGAGGAAATGTTTGTTGAACAATTCGCTCGGTTTGGTTTTCTGGAAAATCGAATGCGTCCACGCCTTATGTCGCCAGTTAGAAAAATCGGCGCGTTCGCGGAAATACGGAATCCAGCCGATGCTGCTTTCCGACAGCGCGATGCGCAGGTTTGGATAATCGTGCAGCGCCTTCAATTGCAGCCAGTCCGCAGCGCCGACGGCAATCGATAACGGCATCGTGGTGATCCACGCTTCGATCGGCGTTTCGCTGGAGGCATGCGGCTGCGGATTGCCGCTACCGATATGCAGCGCAATCGTCATGTCGTGTTCGGCAATCGCGCGATAGAACGGGTCCCAGTATTCGTTATGAATACTCGGCAGGCCCTGTTTGGTCGGGTTTTCACTAACACTCACCGCGGTGCAGCCTTTATCGGCCACACGTTTGATCTCCTCGATCATCGCCTTCATATCCCACGTCGGCAGAATCGCGAGCGGAATGAAACGTCCGGGATAGGCGCCGCACCATTCGTCGATATGCCAGTCGTTCCACGCGCGCAAATGCGTGAGCGCCAAATCCTTATCCGGCGCCTGGTGGAAGGTGCGATTATCGAAGCCGATCGAATTGCCGAAATTCATTTGCGCGGCGATGCCGTTCACATCCATGTCGTCGATGCGCGCGTGCACGTTGTAACAACCGGCGCGCAATTGCTCGATCGAGTTCGGCTCCATGCCGTACTCTTCGAGCGGGCGGCCGACCACGGCATTCAAACCGATACCCGGCTGATTTCTGCCCTGATACGACCAATAATTCTTGCCATTCTTGTCAGTCAGTAATTTCGGCGCGGACTTCAGCGCATCGCCTTTCAGATGCTTGTCGAACAGATCGGGCGGTTCGCAGATGTGATCGTCGGTGCTGATGATCACCATGTCGTTCATGCTCATAGTCTTCCCCTCGTTGTAACTGGCAGGGTTTGACGCGGTTACTGGCGCGCGCAAACCCGTGACGTGAAAACGATCATATCGCCGGGAAAATTCGACGCCTTGATTTAGCGCAGGGAAATGGCTGGGGAGGAAGTGAGCATCGGCAGGCCGACAGCTCGCGATGTTCAGCGTTTGGAATGTACGGTGGCGCGCCCAGAGGGATTCGAACCCCCGACCTCTGCCTCCGGAGGGCAGCGCTCTATCCAGCTGAGCTATGGGCGCGTATTCGCGTTCGTCGACGAACGCAGGCGCGGCATGATACCGGCGGGCTCCGGCGGCGTCCATCATAGCCTTACTTTCCGATTGGTTTTAGCCCGGCTTACTGGATATAATTCGCGCCAGTTTTTTCCCGCCGCCCGCCTGTTGTAAAAGGCATGAGGATCCCAGAGTGAAAAATATGATGTCAAAGAAAGCCGTTACCTTGTTCGCTGTATTCGGTCTCGGCGCATTATTGAGTCTATCGGGCCATGCATTGACGGATAAGCAGAAGAAAGAGATCGAAGGCCGTATCAAGCCGGCGGGCAGCGTTTGTCTGGAAGGCGATAGCAGCTGCGGCGGCGCGGTTGCGGCAACCGGCGGCGCGCCGAAATCTGCCGAAGACGTGTACGCGACGACCTGCAAGATGTGCCATGACGCCGGTGTCGCCGGAGCGCCCAAAACGGGCGATAAGGCCGCGTGGAAACCGCGCCTTGCGCAAGGTCTGGATACCCTGCATCACAACGCCATTGCCGGTATTCGCGCGATGCCACCGAAGGGAACCTGCGCAAGCTGCTCGGACGATGAAGTGATAGCCGCTGTCGATTTCATGATTGCCCAGAGCAAATAATTTTCGCTTTCGATTACTCTCACCTCAATAATTCATCACCCATAAAAAAAGGCCGCCCTCTGCATAGACGGGCGGCCTTTTTTATTGCTGTCGATTTTTATTATCGACGCACCGATTTTACGGTGCGTCGGGTTGACGCAGGTCGACCGGCGGCGTGCGTCTTTTGCGGAAGCGAATATTGAGCACTTCGACACCCAGCGAAAACGCCATTGCGAAATAGATGTAGCCTTTCGGAATGTGCAGATCGAGTCCCTCGCCGATGAGCGCGATGCCGACCATGATCAGGAAGCTCAGCGCGAGCATTTTGACCGAGGGGTGCGCTTCGACGAAATCCGAAATCGGTTTTGCCGCCAGCATCATCACACCAACGGCAATCACGATTGCAAGTACCATGACCGACAAATGCTTTGCCATGCCGACGGCTGTGATGACGGAGTCGAGCGAGAACACGATATCGATAATGGCGATCTGAATCAGCGTGGCGGCGAAAGCTGCTTTCATCGCGCCGGTTGTGGCATGCCCTTCATCACCTTCGAGACTGTTGAAAATTTCCGTCGAGCTTTTCCACAGCAGAAACAAACCGCCACTCAGCAGAATGAGATCGCGACCGGAAATATCGTAGCCCGCGAACGCGAACAGCGGCTCGGTCAAACCCATCACCCACGCCAGCGACAGCAGCAACAGAATACGCGTGAACATCGCCAGACCGAGCCCCATCACGCGCGCGGATGGCTGCTGGTGTTTCGGCAGGCGACTGACGAGGATGGAAATGAAAATGATATTGTCGATACCGAGAACAATTTCCAGAGCAGTCAGCGTCACCAGGGCAATCCACGCCTGCGGGTCATGTATCCAGTCAAAGAATGTCGTTAACTCCATTGCTCGATTCCTCTGTGATAAAGGTTAATGGTTAAACCTTATTGACCCCGGCGCGCTTGCGATCGATTTCCGTCAGATATTTCTTGCGCAAACGAATGCTCTGCGGTGTGACTTCCACCAGTTCGTCGTCGTCGATAAATTCGAGCGCCTGTTCGAGCGAGTGACGAATCGGCGGTGTCAGCACGATATTTTCATCCGAACCCGACGCGCGCATGTTCGTCAGTTTTTTACCCTTGGTCGGATTGACGACGAGATCGTTGCCGCGCGCATGCAGGCCGATAATCTGACCTTCGTACACTTCGACGTTCGGCTCGATGAACATGCGGCCGCGCTCCTGCAGTGCAAACAGCGAGAAACCGAGCGCCTTGCCCTCGACCATCGAGATCATCACACCGTTCTGGCGCTGCGCCACTTCGCCCACTTTCACCGGCCCGTAGTGATCGAACACGCTGGTCATGATGCCGCCGCCCTGCGTCATCGTCAGGAATTGCGAACGGAAACCGATGATGCCGCGCGACGGCACGATGAACTCCAGACGCACGCGACCCTTGCCGTCCGGAATCATATTTTTCAGATCGGCCTTGCGGCGACCGAGTTCTTCCATCACCGCACCCTGATGCTGTTCTTCACAATCGATGACGACTTGCTCGAAGGGTTCCTGTACTTCACCGTCGATAACTTTCTGCACGACTTCCGCGCGCGATACGCCCATTTCGAATCCTTCTCGGCGCATGCTCTCGATCAGTACCGACAGATGCAGTTCGCCGCGGCCGTAAACGCGGAATTTATCAGGACTGTCGCCCTGTTCTACGCGCAACGCCACATTCGCGATCAGTTCGCGATCGAGACGATCTTTAATATTGCGCGAGGTGACGTATTTGCCTTCCTTGCCTGCGAACGGCGAATCGTTGACCTGGAAGGTCATGCTCACGGTGGGCTCATCGACCGTCAGCGGCGGCAGGGCTTCGGGCTTTTGCGGATCGCAGATCGTGTCGGAAATTTTGAGGCCGTCGATACCGGTGATGCAGATGATGTCGCCCGCTTCGGCGAGCTCGACATCGTTGCGTTCGAGGCCCAGATAACCCATGACCTGCAACACGCGACCATTGCGTGTCTTGCCGTCGGCGCCGACTACCGCGACCGCCGTATTCGGCTTGATCGAACCGCGGGTGACGCGACCGACGCCGATAACGCCGACGTAACTCGAATAATCGAGCGCGGAAATCTGCATCTGGAACGGGCCGTCGAGATCGACCTTCGGCGCCGGCACCTTATCGACGATCGCCTGATACAGCGGCGTGAGGTCGTCGGAGAGATTCGCATAATCCTCGCCGGCCTTGCCGAGTAAGGCGGAGGCGAAAATAATCGGGAAATCGAGCTGCTCGTCGGTCGCACCGAGGCGATCGAACAAATCGAACACCTGATCGACCACCCAGTCCGGACGCGAACCGTCGCGGTCGACTTTGTTCACCACGACGATGGGATTCAAACCATTTTCGAACGCTTTTTGCGTCACGAAACGTGTCTGCGGCATCGGGCCGTCGACCGCATCCACCAGCAGCAATACCGAATCGACCATCGACAGCACGCGCTCGACTTCGCCGCCGAAATCGGCGTGACCCGGCGTATCGACGATATTGATGCGGTAGCCGTTCCAGTTGATCGCGGTGTTTTTCGCGAGAATGGTGATGCCGCGCTCCTTCTCCTGATCGTTCGAATCCATGATCCGTTCGGTGTCCATGTTGCGGCGATCGAGCGTGCCCGATTGCTTGAGCAGCTTGTCGACCAGTGTGGTTTTACCATGGTCAACGTGGGCGATAATGGCGATATTGCGGAGTTTCTCGATCACAACAAAAACCTCAAATGCGGAAGGATGCGACCGCGCGCTGACATCCGGGGCGGCCGGCGAAAAAAAGCCGCGCATTATACCCTAGACCGCGTTGCGCGCATGCTAGGTATTTACCGGCCGTCCGGTCGTGCGATCCGGCACCGATTCATGAATAAATGACCCCCTCCCCCTTCGGGTACTCCCCCTATTTCATAGGGGGAGCGGACACACAGGTCCGCCCTACGGATTGATCGCCGCAACCCACGGGCATAATTTCTGCTTTTAAAATCAAGGCACTTACTCGAAACTAGTGCTCGCAAAAACCAGCGCGCACATAAAAATTCCGGACGGAGAATAAATGCATGGGTAATCACTGGTCCCGCAAATCGGTCGAAGCGTTGCATGCAGGCATCGCCGATTGCGAACACGGTCTCAGACGTTCGCTGTCGGCATGGAATCTCGTCACGCTCGGGATCGGCTGCATTATCGGCGCAGGGATTTTCGTATTGAGCGGTCACGCCGCCGCCGAAGCCGCCGGACCCGCCGTGGTACTTTCCTTTATTGCCGGCGCGTTCGTCTGCGTATTCGCGGGCTTGTGTTACGCCGAAATGGCCTCAACGGTGCCCGTCGCCGGTTCCGCCTATACGTATGCCTACGCCACCATGGGCCAGCTGATGGCGTGGATCATCGGCTGGGATCTCATTCTCGAATACGGCGTCGCCGCCGTCTCCGTCGCCATCGGCTGGTCGGGTTATGTCGTCAGTTTTCTGAAAAATATCGGCATCGTCATTCCCTCGCAATGGGCACAGGGGCCGCTCACTTATAACGCCGTTACGGGTGACTGGGCGACGACGGGGGCACTGCTGAATATTCCGGCGATGCTCGTCGTGCTCGCGGTGAGCGCACTGCTCGCCATCGGCACCCGCGAATCCGCGCGCGTCAACGATGTCATCGTGATCGTGAAACTCGCCGTCGTCATCGCCTTTATCGCGCTCGGTATCGGCGCCGTCGATCAGGCCAACTGGATCACCGCGGCCAATCCCGAAGGTAATTTCATCCCCCCTGTCGACGAACACGGCAAGTTCGGCTGGGGCGGCGTGCTGACCGGCGCGGGCATCGTATTTTTCGCCTACATCGGCTTCGATGCCGTTTCGTGCGCCGCGCAGGAAGCGAAAAATCCGCAGCGCGACATGCCGCTCGGCATTATCGGTTCGCTACTGCTCTGCTCGGGCCTGTACGCCGGCGTAGCGTATGTGCTGACGGGCATCGTGCCCTACGACCAGCTCAGCGTTCCCGACCCCATCGCGGTCGGCATTGATGCGCTGGGCCTCAAATGGTTTTCGCCCATCGTCAAATTCGGTGCCATCTGCGGGCTGACCACTGTCGTTATGGTTTTACTGCTGGGACAGGCGCGAATTTTTTATTCGATGTCACGCGATGGTTTACTGCCGAAAATATTTTCCGATGTGCACCCGCGCTTTCGCACGCCATTCGCGACAACGTTGTTGACCGGCGTTGTCGTTTCGATTCTCGCCGGATTGTTTCCGATCGGCCTCGTCGGCGAACTCGTTTCGATCGGCACGCTGTTCGCATTCGTGATTGTCTGTATCGGCGTGCTCGTGCTGCGTAAAACGCGGCCGGATCTGCACCGGCCATTCCGCGCACCCGCGATCAAAATCGTGGCGCCGCTCGGGGCATTGTCCGCATTCGGATTGATGCTCGGCCTTCCGGGCGATACCTGGATGCGCCTGGTGGTGTGGATGGTGCTCGGCATGGTCATCTATTTCATATACGGCGCCCGCCGGCTCGATAAAGTGCGGCAACAATGAATCCATTGCGAATCATCATTGTCGTCGCGCTGTTTGCGGTCGGCTTGCTGTACTGGTATTCGAAACAGCAGGAAGCGCACTACGACGCAGCGGCTCAGCGCTACATGCAACAGGCGCTAACCGATATCGCTTCGTGGCAACGCGACAAAATCAAACAACACCTGACCGCAGCGGCGCTCGCCAATATCGACGATAAACAAATCGATGCACTGATCGGGCGCTATCGCGAACTCGGCGCATTCAAGCGCGTCGACGATGTGCAATTCGCGCGACTCACTGCTGCACTGTCTTTTTTCAGCCGCAATATTTTATTGAGCTATCATGGCACCGCGCGTTTCGAGCACGGCAGCGCCTCGCTGGCCATCACGCTCATCGCTGGCGAAGGCCGTTTCCAAATTTACAACTTCAGTTTCGGTTCACCGCAGATTACACCGACAGCAAATTAATTCTGCGCAATGAGGTTGCGCGATATTTCTGCTCCCCGCAGAATGCGGTCGATTCAACTCTGAACTCAGCACAAGGAGAAAGATATGAGCCTGATAAATGAATTTAAAGAATTCGCGGTAAAAGGAAACGTCATCGACATGGCGGTCGGCGTGATCGTCGGCGCCGCTTTTGGAAAAATCGTTTCATCGCTGGTGGGCGACGTCATCATGCCACCTATCGGTGTATTGCTCGGCGGCGTGGATTTCAGCAGCCTCGCGGCCACCATTTATGAAGGCGTCGATGGCAAACCCGTCGTTATTTCCTACGGCAAATTCATTCAGACCATCGTCGATTTCACCATCGTCGCCTTCGTGATTTTCATGGCGATCAAAGGCATCAACAAACTCAAACGTCCCGCGCCCGCAACACCCGATGCACCGCCGACCTACACCAAGGATCAGGAACTGCTCATCGAAATCCGCGATCTCCTGAAAAGCCGCAATTGAGTGAAAGCAGCGATAGAAGCCGCGCGCGATCCGCAGGGCTGGCGCGGCTTTATCGCGATCTCTGGCATTTCGCCGGTGCCAGTCGCAAATGGATTTTCGCAGCCTTCGCGCTGCTGCTCACCTCGCAACTTCTCAAACTGTCCATTCCGTATTTAACCGGGCGCGCAATCAATGCATTGCAGCAACACGGTCTCGATGGCGTGCGCGAAGCCGGCTGGATCGTGCTCATCATTTTTTCAGTCACCGTCCTCAGCTGGCTTTTGCACGGGCCTGGCCGTGTGCTCGAACGCAATGTCGCGCTCGAAGCGCGCCAGCGCCAATCCGCCGCACTGATCGAACATGCCCTGACGCTGCCGCTGGCGTGGCACACCTCGCATCACTCCGGTGAAACATCACATCGCATTCGACAGAGTAGCGGTGCGTTATACGATTTCGCGCAGAGCCAGTTTATTTATCTGCAAAATGCGGTGAAACTGATCGGCCCCATCATTGCGCTGTGGCTGATCATGCCGCAGGTCGGCATTATCGCCGTGATCGGCTATTCGCTCATCGCCCTCATCATCGCGCGTTTCGATAAACGAATGGTGAAACTTGCGCACGCGGAAAATGCGAGTGAACGTCGTTATGCAGCGGCGGTGCTCGATAGTTTCGGCAATGTGTTCAGCGTGTATGCGTTGCGCATGATTCGCGGCATTCGCGAATTGATCGAGCGACGGTTGCTCGCCATTTACGAACCGCTGCGAAAATCGATCGTGCTCAACGAATGGAAATGGTGCAGCGTCGATATATCGAGCGTGGCTCTCAGCTCGGCACTCGTGGCTCTGTATGTGTATCTGATTGCAAAAGGCGCACATGTGCCGGTGCAGATCAGCGCCGATGCAAAACCCGAATTACCGCTGGGTAATTTATTCATGGTGTATCAGTACGCGGCGGAAGCGGGCGGTGTAATCACCGCGATCGCCGCACATTTCGCCACATTCGCGCGACAGCAGGCCGATTATGCAAGCGGCGACGACATATGGAATGAAGCGCCGTCGCATCTGGCGACGCAGGTTGCATCGAGTCAGACCCACTGGCAAACACTACGAATCAATCAACTGACATTTCGTCACAGCATCGACGCGAAACCGACGCTGCAAAATATCGATATCACTTTGCAGCGCGGCAAACGTTATGCGCTGATCGGCGGCAGCGGCTCGGGAAAAAGTACACTGCTGCGCATTCTTTCCGGATTATATTCAGCGCAGACGATTGAATTATCGCTTGACGATAAAACCATTGCCTCGCCGCTCGATGCGGCGCTGCATCTGCGTACAACCGCGACATTGATTCCGCAGGAATCGGAAATATTCGAAGGCACGCTGCTCGAAAATTTGCAGCTGCCCGACACTGCACATGCACTCCCGCCGGAAACTCTATGGAAATTGCTTGCAACAGCACGCGCCGACAGCTTCGTCGACAGCCTCGATGTTCACGTGGCCGAGCACGGCGCCAACTGGTCGGGCGGGCAGCGCCAGCGTGTTGCACTGGCACGCGGTGTGATTGCAGCACAGCATTGCTCCCTGCTACTGCTCGACGAACCCACCGCGAGCCTCGACCCGGAAACCGAACGCGCCGTTTACGCCAATCTCTTCACTGCGTTTGCCGATAGCTGCGTCGTCTCGTCGATTCATCGCCTGAATCTGCTCGATCGCTTCGACGAAGTGCTGCTGTTAGATCAGGGCATTCTGCGCGCGGCGGGCTCGGTCGATTATCTGCGCGAACACTCACCGGAATTTCGCGCGCTGCTCGCCGCGCAGCAACGCGAATGAAGAGCGTGCTCTGAAAATATTTCAGCGATGCAGGGCCAGACGCCCCATCCATAGCGTTCCGATTCCGCACGCAGTGATAACCAGCGCGAGCGGTAATTCGCTGGGTATTTGCCACACGCTGATGGCGGCACTGCTCAGCGTCGCCAATCCGAACTGCAAGGTTCCCATCAACGCCGTCGCGGCACCCGCGCGCTTTCCCTGATGCTGCAATGCCAGTGCGGTGGCATTGGGCGTAATGACTCCCAGACTGCCGACCGCGAAAAACAATGCCGGCAATAAAATCCATAAACCTGCGATATCGCAGAGCCGCAAGACCAGCAGGATCGCACCCGCGATCAAAGGAATTGAAGCGGTACAACGTAGAATCTGTGACGGCGAATAGTGCGGCAACAAGCGTGCATTGATTTGCGAACATGCAATCAGTCCGAATGCATTCGCACCGAATATCCAGCCGTACAAATGCGCGGGAATTTCATAAATCTGCATGAGCACAAAAGGCGAACCGGCGATGTACGCGAACATGCCTGCAGTGGCGAAACCGACACAGAGCGAACAGGTCAGAAACTGCCGATCGAAAAACAGTTCGCGATAATTACGCCAGATGGAAGCCATATTGATGGGCGCGGCGGCAGCGCGATCAACGGTTTCTTCCAGGCCGAAATAAATGGCGATAAGACAAATGACGCCGAACAGCGCCAGCACGCCGAAAATACCGCGCCAGCTGAACCAGATCAGCACCCATGAACCCAGTTGCGGCGCCAGAATAGGCGCGGCACCCACCACCAGCATGATGAGCGACAACGCACGCGCAGTGCTCACCGCATCGCAGCGATCACGAATGGCCGCACGCGGAATAATCATGCCCGCACAACCGCCCAGCGCCTGCAGCAGGCGGCCCCATTGCAGGGCCTGAATATTGGGTGCCAATAAGCAGACGAATGATGCAGCCGTATAAATCGTCATACCGATAAATAATGGCCATTTACGGCCGTAGCGATCGCTCAACGGCCCGTAGACCAGTTGCCCCAGCGCGAAGCCGATGAAAAACATCGAGAGCGTGCGCTGCACGGCACCGGCGTCGGTTTGCAATGCCGTGACGATCGCGGGAAAGCTCGGCAGATACATATCGATCGACAACGAGCCGACCGCGGTCAATACGCCGAGCAGAATGAGCCAGCCGGGAAGGCCATGAAATGATTGTCGGGAAATATCTGAGGATGAAATCTTCGGCATGACAACGGCCTTTGATAAGGCCCACCATTGTCACGCTTATTGAAATACCCGCAACGACTATTTTAAAAAATGGTTAATTTTTCAAAGCAAAAATTAACACATGATGGCGACGATTATTCCTCGTCGTCGCCCTCATCGTCGTCGCCCATGCCGAGCTCCTTGATCTTGCGCGTGAGCGTATTGCGACCCCAGCCGAGCAGCACAGCGGCATCGCGACGGCGGCCGCTCGTATGCTTGAGCGCGGTTTCGATCATGATGCGTTCGAATGTGGGGACGGCGACATCGAGTAAATTGCGGTGACCGAGTCCCAGTTCCTGATCGGCCCAGCGGCGCAAACCTTCCTGCCATTCGCCGCCTGCAGCCGCAGCGACTTCGTGACTCTGATTGAGTAATTCCGGCGGCAGATCGCTGACATGCACTTCGCGGCCCGATGCCATCACCGTAATCCAGCGGCAGGTATTTTCGAGCTGGCGCACATTACCGGGCCAATCGAGCTTCGTCAGAAAAACTTCAGCTTCGGATGTCAATGTTTTCGATTCGACGCTGAGCTCTTCTGCCGCTTTTTTGAAGAAATAACTCATCAGCTTTGGAATATCTTCGCGACGATCCGATAATTTCGGAATGTGAATGCGAATGACATTGAGGCGATGAAATAAATCTTCGCGGAATTTGTGATCCTGTACGAGCTTTTCGAGATTCTGGTGTGTCGCCGCGATGATGCGCACATCGACTTTCACCGGCGTGTGGCCGCCGACGCGATAGAACTCACCATCGGCCAGCACGCGCAATAAACGCGTTTGCGTTTCCGCCGGCATATCGCCGATTTCATCGAGAAACAAACTGCCGCCGTCGGCCTGCTCGAAACGGCCCTGACGTTGCTGCGCCGCGCCGGTGAACGCGCCTTTTTCGTGACCGAATAATTCCGATTCCATCAAATCGCGCGGAATCGCGGCCATGTTCAACGCGATAAACGGTTTGCTCGAACGCGGGCTGTGACGGTGCAATGCGCGCGCAACGAGTTCTTTACCCGTGCCCGATTCGCCGTTAATTAAAACCGTGATATTCGAATGCGAGAGCCGTCCGATCGCACGAAAGACTTCCTGCATCGCGGGAGCCTCGCCGATGATTTCCGGCGTCGCCTGCGGCTGTTCAGGCTCGGGATGCACGCGGCGTTCGCGCGCATGCGACAGTGCGCGCTTGGTCACCGCGACCGCTTCGTCGATATCAAAGGGCTTTGGCAGATATTCGAACGCGCCGCCCTGGTACGAAGCCACTGCACTGTCGAGATCGGAATGCGCAGTGGTGATGATCACCGGCATGCCGGGAAAATCCTTGCCGAGCTTGCCGAGCAATTCGAGACCATCGATGCCAGGCATGCGAATATCGCTGATCACCGCATCGGGCTGCGCATTGGCAAGTTCATGACTGATCGATTCGGCACTGTCGAATACTTCGGTGCGAATACCCGCCTGATTCAGCGCTTTTTCCAGTACCCAGCGAATTGAGCGATCGTCATCCACAATCCATACGGTATTCGCTTTACTCATTCCTCATTAACTCCAATTCGATAAAACTCCAGTTCGGCAATCGGTGCGCTCAGACATCGAAAATTTTTCCATCAGGTGTCCAGCGGAATATACAGCGAAAACGTCGTATTGCCCGGCTGACTGTGACACTCGATCAAACCGTTATGGCGGTTGATGATCGATTGCGAAATCGATAAGCCGAGTCCCGTGCCATCCGAACGACCGCTGACCATCGGCAAAAATATCGCTTCCTGCAAATCGGGCGGCACGCCGGGACCGTTATCGACAATATCGATTTTTATGATGAGCCGGTGCCGTTGCGTGCCGATCGTAAATTGTCGCAGCGAACGCGTGCGCAATAAAATCGTGGGGCGCGGCGGTTTTTTTTGCATGCCGTTAATCGCTTCGACCGCGTTGCGCACCACGTTCAACACCGCCTGAATGAGCTGCTCCTTATCGCCGAGCAACTCGGGAATGCTCGGATCGTAATCGCGCACGAATGAAATAAGACCTTTCGTTTCCGCTTCCAGCAAATGCCGCACGCGTTCGATGACTTCGTGAATATTCATCGGCTTTTTGTCCGGCACTTTGTGTGGGCCGAGCATTTGATCGACGAGATTACGCAGCCGGTCGGCTTCTTCGATGATGATATTGGTGTAGTCCCTGAGCGCGTTATCGGGTAATTCGCGCGCTAACAGTTGCGCTGCGCCGCGCAATCCACCAAGCGGGTTTTTGATTTCATGCGCGAGTCCGCGCACGAGTGCTCGCGTATTTTGTTGCGAGCTCAGCAATCCTTCTTCGCGGCTGATTCGCAACATGCGGTCGAGCGGCTGAATTTCGAGCACGAGCGCGAAGGCGGAATCGTCCTGCAATACGGGACTGACCGCATAATCGACGGTGATGCTTTGACCACCCGGCAACTCCAGCAGCGTTTCGCGCTTGGTGTAGGCGCTGCCGGTGCGAATTGCTTCGCGCAATCCTGCCGCAACATCACCCTGCTCGATCAGCAGACTGGTGATGGGCTCGCCGAGAATCCGGCTTTTGGAAACCTCCAGCAAGGCTTCGGCGGCAGAGTTGATATACCCCACTTTGAGATCGGTCTCGACCAGCAGGATGGCCGTTCTTAAATTGTCGAGAATACGGGTATGGAGCGTTTCGGGAGCCATTGTCTGCTACTGAGATAAATGAAGGGGCATCACTGCCGGATGGGCGGTGCAATTTCCAAACCAGCTTGAACGCTTGTGGCCTGCGCGGCAGAACGTGCCTCAAACCCGCGCCACAGCCTGACAAAACATCGAAAAACCAATCGATTTAGTGCGCGGATGCGCTTATGCGGGAGCAGATGCGCACCAATAAGGGTGTCGGAGGAATTTCACCGCGCACTACAATAGCGCAAGCGCTTCGAGCTATTCTCCACCCACCTGTTTTAGCCTTTCGCGAGCCGCATCGACCTCGCGCTGTAACTCCTGCAGACGCTGCAGGCGCTGCTGCGAGGGACCAACACCGCCCCCTGCCCGCCCGATAAAATCACCCGGCTGAGCTGCACTGCCCGCCTTGAACCTGGCCTCGGCTTCCTCCAGCGCAGCCCGGGCGCTGGCGATGTCGTCCACGTCCGCCCCTGACGATCCGCCATCATGTTGTTGCGTCTGCAGCGGAGGCAGATTCAAGGGCGGTTGCGCCGGCATCACGTTCTGGTTGGGGTCAATGGTCAGCTCCTCGGTCGACTGGACCTTACCGGCCTTGTTTTTCGCAGGCGGGTTTTCCGAGTAGCTGACATTGCCTTTTTCATCGACGGATTTATAAACGGTCTGGGCCATCGACCCGTCAGCGACCAGTAGCGCTGCCGCCATCACCCAACTGCTCCACCCCCAACGACGCGACGTACGAATCATCATTCACTCCAATGACAGACAGATAGCCAGATGCCGGCATTATGGGCTGTTTGAAGGCAAAAAAAAGCCCGCCACAGGGGCGGGCTCGTCGAGCCGTGCGGCAATCTGCGTAATCAGCAGAAGCCGCGTTTAGCCGAAGTAGTACGTTTAGCAGGAGTAGTACGTTTAGCAGGAATAGTACATCGCGAACTCGACCGGGTGAGTGGTCATGTTCAGGCGCTCGACCTGCTGCCTCTTGATCTCGATGTACGCATCGATCATATCGTTGGTGAACACGCCACCCGCGGTGAGAAAGCCACGATCGGCGTCGAGCGCTGCCAGCGACATTTCCAGCGTGTGCGATACGGTCGGAATCGCTGCCGCCTCTTCCGGCTCCAGATCGTACAGATCTTTGTCGGCTGCATCGCCGGGGTGGATCTTGTTCTGGATACCGTCGATACCCGCCATCAACAAGGCGGCAAAGCAGAGATACGGGTTCGCCGAAGGATCCGGGAAGCGAGTTTCGATACGACGCGCTTTCGGGTTGGTCACGTACGGAATGCGGATCGACGCCGAACGGTTGCGCGCCGAGTAAGCCAGCATGACCGGCGCTTCGAAGCCAGGAACCAGACGCTTGTACGAGTTGGTGCCCGGGTTACAGAACGCGTTCAGGGCGCGAGCGTGCTTGATGATGCCGCCGATGTAGAACAGCGCGGTTTCAGACAAGCCAGCGTACGCATCGCCTGCGAACAGGTTGACGCCGCCTTTCGAGATCGACTGGTGAACGTGCATACCCGAACCATTGTCGCCAACGAGCGGCTTCGGCATGAAGGTCGCGGTTTTGCCGTAAGCGTGCGCAACGTTGTGAATCGCGTATTTGAGGATTTGCACTTCGTCGGCTTTTTTCACCAGCGTATTCGGACCCACGCCGATTTCGCACTGACCTGCAGTCGCGACTTCGTGGTGGTGAACCTCGATATCGAGACCCATCGCTTCAGCGGCATCGCACATGGCAGCGCGGATGTCGTGCAGCGAATCGACTGGCGGAACCGGGAAATAACCGCCTTTGATGCCTGGACGGTGGCCGGTGTTGCCTTCCTCGAACTCCTTGTTCGACGACCAGGCGGCTTCCGACGAGTTGATCGAATAGCCAACGCCGGAGATATCGGCATGCCATTTAACATCGTCGAAAATGAAGAATTCGGGCTCCGGACCGAACAGGGCGCTGTCGGCGATACCGGTGGATTTCAGATAGGCTTCGGCGCGCTGGCCCACCGAGCGGGGGTCGCGCTCATAACCCTGACCGGTCGCAGGCTCTACAACGGTGCAGCGCAAAACCACAGTCGGGTCGTCGAAGAAGGGGTCCATAAAGGAGGAGTCATCATCCGGCATGAGGATCATGTCGGACTCGTTGATGCCTTTCCAGCCCGCGATGGAGGAGCCGTCGAACATCTTGCCGTTGGTGAAGGTGCTAACGTCTACGGTTTTAGCCGGGTACGTAACATGCTGCTCTTTGCCGTGAGAATCGGTGAAACGAAAGTCGACCCACTTCGCTTCATTATCTTTAATAAGCTGCAGAGTTTTCTCTGACATTTCTGGATTTCCTCCATCAGGATTTTAAGTTACGTAAGGGCTTCGGCCGCCGTGTCGTCAGGGCGAGCGATTATAAGGCCAAATCGGGAATTTACTCACTGCTATTCAATCAGGAGCTGGGCCACTCAACGCAAACTCCATGCCACGGAATCCGGACCGATAAATGATTGAATCAGAGCCGTTTTGCACGCTGGCACGCCATCCACCAGCGCCTTTTTGCACCACGATGGACGCGGTCGCACCAAAATAGATCACCCGCAAACTGCCACATCAAATATGCCCGCGGAGTATAATCGCCGCCCTTCGCGAAACAGTGGGCGAGCCGTGCAGTTTCTTATCAAATTCTTTCCCGAAATCACGATCAAAAGCCGCATCGTGCGCAAGCAGCTGGCCAAGCAGCTGCGCGACAACCTGCGTGCGCTGCTCAAGCCGATCGATCCGGATATCGAAATCATCCGGGACTGGGATCAGCTGACCATCGTCACGGCGAGCAATGAGCGCGCGCAGATGATCGACGTCTTGAGCCAGACACCCGGTATCGCCTATTTTCTCGATGTGCAGGAATACCCGCTCGTCGACCTCGACGACATCTATGCGAAAACCGCCGCGCTCTGGCTCGACCGCCTGAGCGGAAAAACATTTGCCGTACGCTGCAAGCGCACCGGCAATCACACCTTTTCCTCGCTCGATGTCGAACGCCAGATCGGCGGGCTGCTCAATCAAAACGGGCGGGCGCGCGGCGTTGAATTACGCAACCCTGATGAAACGGTGCGCATCGATGTGCGCGACGATCGCTTATATATCGTCAACGAACGCTTCGAAGGCATCGGCGGTTATCCACTGGGTTCGCAGGATTCGGTGGTATCGCTCATCTCGGGCGGTTTCGATTCTACCGTTGCGAGCTTTTTTACGATGCGCCGGGGCATGCGCACGCATTTTTGTTTTTTCAATCTCGGCGGTCGTCAGCACGAACTCGGCGTAAAGGAAGTCGCCTATTACCTATGGTCGAAATACGGCGCATCGTCGCGCGTGAAATTCATCGCCGTGCCATTCGATGAAGTCGTCGCGCAGATTTTGAAAAATATCGACGATTCGCAAATGGGCGTCATTCTGAAACGCATGATGCTGCGGGCGGCAACGCGCGTCGCGGAAACACTCGATGCGCACGCACTCGTCACCGGCGAAGCAGTTGCGCAGGTGTCGAGCCAGACATTACTCAATCTCAGTGTCATCGATCGCGCCACCGACATGCTCGTGCTGCGCCCGCTCATCACCATGAGCAAAGGCGAAATCATCGATAAGGCCAAGGCAATCGGCACAGCGGATTACGCCGCGCAAATGCCTGAATATTGCGGCGTCATCTCGGTGAAACCGACGACACGCGCGAAACTGTTTCGCATCGAGCACGAGGAAACCAGGTTCGATTTCGATGTGCTCGAACGCGCACTCGCCAATGCGCAATATCTCAATATCGACGAAGTTGCGAACGCAGAAATCGAAAAGATCGACGTTGAAGTTTTGAGTGCGCCTGTTTTCGATTCGGCTATTATCGATATCCGCCACCCGAACGAAGCAGAACGCAAACCGCTCAGCGCGGGCAATGTTCGCATCGAAAAAATCCCCTTCTACGAACTGCAGACGAAATTCGCCGCGCTCGACAAGGAAAAAACTTATTTGCTCTATTGCGACAAGGGTGTGATGAGCAGGCTGCACGCAGCACATTTAATGGAGCAGGGTTACCGCAACGTAAAAATTTATCGCCCCGCATCATGAACCTAGACGTCGTCCTGTTCGAGCCTGAAATTCCGCCGAATACCGGCAACGTCATTCGCCTGTGCGCGAACACGGGCACAAAACTGCACTTGATCGAACCGCTCGGTTTTGAACTCGACGACAAGAAATTGCGGCGTGCGGGACTCGATTATCGCGAGTGGGCCGATGTACAAATTCACAAAAGCTTGAATGCGTATACAGAGGTTCGCAAACCCGGACGTCTATTTGCTTTCAGCACCAAAGGCACACGGCATTTTGGCGAAGCCCGATATCTGCCGGGGGATGCATTATTGTTTGGACCCGAAAGTCGGGGGCTGCCTCGCGAAATCCTGCAATCGCTTCCTGCCGAAAACGTATTGCGTTTACCGATGCGCGCTGAAAGCCGCAGTTTGAATTTATCGAATACCGTGGCCATCGCCGTATTCGAAGTCTGGCGGCAATGGGAATATATAGAGGGGCGATAACGTAGGGGCAGACCTGTGAGTCTGCCCTTGTTTTGCCTGTTTAAAATCATTTATCTGTTTTAAATAAAAAGGGCGGACACACAGGCCCGCCCCTACGGCATAGATATAAATTAATGCTGGGGAGCTGCAGCCTCCTGCTGCTGTTGCGATTGCAGATACACTGCTTCGAAATTCACCGGTTGCAGCGCTAACGGAGGGAAGCTGCCGCGCGATGCCAGCGAATCGATCGCTTCGCGTGCGTAGGGGAAAAGGATATTCGGACACACGATCATCAATACGCGACGCAATTGTTCGCCTTCGAGCCCTTTGATATGGAAGACACCGGCCTGATGAACTTCGATCAGGAACGCAGTTTCTTCACCCAGCTTCGCAGTGATCGTAATGGTTAGGACCACCTCGAAATTATCGCCTTCAATGCGCTCGGCATTGGTATTCAAATCAACCTGTACTTGCGGCTGCCACTGTTTGGTAAATGCTTTCGCACCCAGCGGAGCTTCGAATGAAAGATCTTTCATGTAAATCCGCTGCAATGCGAATTGCTGTTCCTGGCCCGCTGCTGGTTGGTTGTCGCTCATCGAGAAATTCCTCTGGTCATTATGAAATAGCTGCTTTTATGTAAGGCTAACACTGTAAAAAAAAACGTTCGTATCAAAACCGCCACTCACTGCTTTTGCTCATCGTACAAACAGTTCATTACGGTTTCAGCGAATTTAACAAGCCGTCGAGCTGCCCCGCACGCTCCAGCGCATGCAGATCGTCGCAGCCACCGACGTGCTGCTCGCCAATCCAGATTTGCGGCACAGTGTAGCGACCGCTGCGCTGCTCCATCTCCGCGCGCAGTGCGGAATTGCCGTCGACGGCAATTTCGTTGTATGCCACGCCCTTGCGATCGAGCAAGCGTTTGGCTGCAATGCAGTAGGGACACGTGCGCGTTGTGTAAATCGTTACGCCGTTCATTTAAAACATACTAGGCCTTGATCAATGGCAATTGCGCTCCCTGCCATTCGCTGATGCCGCCGCTCAAGCGATATACCTGCCTGAATCCCTGCTGCTGCAATTGCTTGCCTGCCGCCGAGGCATACTGTCCCAGCTTGCATACGAGAATCACGGGGCGCTCTCGCAGATTTTCGAGTTCGCCGATACGCTCGTTCAATTTGGCATAGGGAATATTGATCGCATCGACGATATGACCCTTGCGAAAATCCGCCTGATCACGCAGATCGATAACCGCCGCCTGCTGCTGGTTCACGAGATTGGTCAGTTGTTGCGGCGTCACCGTTGCGCCGGCGCGGCGCGACTCGTGAAATATCAGCAGAATTACTGTAACTGCAAGTGCACCGACCAGCGGCCATTGCTGCAATACAAATTCGAGAAACATCGGAATACGACCGGTACCTAGTGAGTTCATCATTCGGAGAGCTCGCAATGTGCGAGTGAGAGCACATGCCCCCCGCGGGGCGGTAAGTATACACGCCGGTTCGCGCTTTCATCGATAGTCGTGGACACATTGATCTCACCGTGCGCGGCGTGGTTATTCGTTGAGCGCCAAGCTACAATCCAACCTCTCGCTGCTGTGTAGTTGAAACGCCATGGAATCCCGCAAAAAACCGCATGTGCTGATCATTCTCGATGGCTGGGGCTATCGCGCCGAACCCGAAGACAACGCCATTCATCACGCCAACACACCCACCTGGGACAAGCTCTGGATCGAATGCCCCGCCACGCTGATTTCGGGATCGGGACTCGACGTCGGCCTGCCTGAGGGCCAGTTCGGCAACTCGGAAGTGGGACATATGGCGCTCGGCTCGGGGCGCGTCGATTTTCAAAGCATCACACGCATCGATCAGGAAATCGCCTCGGGTGCATTCTTTAAAAATCCGGTTTACATCGCAGCGATCGACAAGGCGATTGCCAGCAATGGCGCCGTGCATGTACTCGGCTTGCTCTCGACAGGCGGCGTGCACAGCCACGAACAGCATATCCACGCCATGGTCGAGCTCGCGGCGCAGCGCGGCGCCAGACGCGTGTATGTGCATGCGTTTCTCGATGGTCGCGATACACCGCCGCGCAGCGCGGAAAATTCGCTGCGAGCACTCGCGCAGAAATTCGAGCAATTGCACTGCGGCCGCATCGCTTCGATCATCGGTCGCTACTACGCGATGGACCGCGACAATCGCTGGGACCGCGTGCAGCAGGCTTACGATCTGCTCACACAAATGCGCGCCGATTATCGCGCCGATAATGCCGTCGATGCGCTGCGCGCTGCCTACGAGCGCAACGAAAACGATGAGTTCGTCAAAGCCACGGTGATACAAAACAAAGACGAAGCCAATGCCGCCATCAACGATGGTGATGCCGTGATCTTCATGAATTTCCGCGCCGATCGCGCGCGCGAAATCACACGCGCCTTCACTGAAAGGAATTTCGATGGCTTCGTGCGCGAAAAAATGCCACGGCTCGCCGACTTTGTGATGACGACCGAATACGCCGCCGACATCACCGCAAGCTGCGCCTATGCACCGCAATCGATGAAAAATTCGCTCGGCGAATATTTATCGAACCTGCACAAAACGCAATTGCGTATCGCTGAAACTGAAAAATATGCGCACGTGACATTTTTCTTCAGCGGCGGTCGCGAAGAATTATATGCCGGCGAAGATCGCATTCTGGTGCCATCTCCGAAAGTGGCGACTTATGATCTGCAGCCGGAAATGAGCGCGCCTGAAGTCACCGACAAGCTGGTCGAAGCCATCAAAAGTGGCAAATACGATTTAATCGTCTGTAATTACGCCAACGGTGACATGGTCGGACACACCGGCGTTTTCAGCGCCGCCGT
Source organism: uncultured Verrucomicrobiaceae bacterium (assembly GCA_964631955.1). Lineage (GTDB taxonomy): Bacteria > Pseudomonadota > Gammaproteobacteria > Pseudomonadales > CAMLJR01 > CAMLJR01. The sequence goes on from CAZWBA010000003.1 coordinate 43,945, forward strand.
GAAAGCGGTCGAAGCAGTGGACGCCTGCCTGCGCCGGGTGGTCGTTGCCGTGCGCGAAGTGGGTGGCGAAGCACTTATCACCGCCGATCACGGCAACTGCGAACAGATGCAGGATTACGCAAGCAATCAGCCGCACACCCAGCACACCACCGATCTGGTGCCACTCATCTATATTGGTGACCGTAAACTGAAGTTACAGGAAGGCAATGGCAAGCTGGCGGATATCGCACCGACTCTGCTGGCGCTTATGCACATTGCACAACCGGCGGAAATGACTGGCAACAATTTAATAACTGGCGAATTTAATTAAAAAGCCGTATCGAATCATTCGCGCGAAAGGATTTATTCGTGTCACAAAGATCAGTCAGTTTTTTTCGCACGCTCTGCAGCGTGATGATTTTTGTTGCGGCGGGCATTGGCTTCTCCGTCGAGACCACCGCAGCGGACAAGACCGAAACGCGCGATCAGCTCGATCAGCTCAAAAGCGAAATGAACAAACTGCAGCAAATGCTGCAGCAATTTAAAGACGAGCGCTCAAAGCTGCGCGGTGATCTGAAAAAATCTGAAACCGATATCAGCTCAACGCAAAAGAAAATCCAGCAAATCGAACAGCAGTTACGCGAGCAGCAACAGCAGCTGGAAAAGCTGCAACAGCAGCGCCAGAGCCTGCAGAAAAACAAATCCGAACAGCAGAACCAGATCGCCCAGCAGGTTCGCGCCGCCTACGAGCTGGGAAAGGAAAACAAACTCAAGGCGCTACTCAACCAGGAAGACCCCAATAAAATCGGCCGCGCAATGGCGTATTACGATTATTTCAATCGCGCGCGCGCCGAACAGATCGACGCCTACATCGATCTGGTCAGCAAGCTCGATTTGATTCAGCCGCAAATCGAGCAAAAAGCACAGGAATTGAGCGCAGCAAAGGTCGAACTCGATGCACAGCGCAAAGAACTGTTGAGCGCGCGCAACGAGCGTCAACGCACGCTGGCTCAGATCAATAGCTCCATTCAGGGCAAGAGCGAAGAGCTGCGCCAGCGTCAACGTGATCGCCAGGCCCTGGAACAGGTGCTGCGCAAAATCGAGCGCGATGCAAAAGAGCGCGAAACCAGACAGCGCACGACAATTGCCCGCACGCAACTGGAACCCATTCTCAGCGGACAACCATTTCGTGAATTGCGCGGTCAGCTGCCCTGGCCAACCAATGGCAAACTGGCAAATCAGTTCGGCGCATTGCGCGAGGGCAGCGACATGCGCTGGCAGGGCATCAATATCGATGCGCGCGAAGGCGAACCGGTGCGTGCAATTCACAATGGTCGCGTCGTATTCGCAGATTGGCTCCGCGGTTCGGGCCTGCTCATCATCGTCGATCATGGCAACGATTATTTAAGCCTGTACGCCCACAATCAGACGCTATTGAAAAATGTTGGCGATGTCGTGAAGGGCGGTGAACAGATTGCCACCGTCGGCGACACCGGCGGTGAGCAGCACACAGGTCTTTATTTCGAAATCCGTCACAAAGGCGCACCGACCAATCCTGCAGATTGGTGTCGACGCGGCTGATGACAGGTAATATCTTGTTTTTTTCCTAACGCTATTTCTCCGCCTGAGGGCAATCATGATCAAGCAGTATCGGCATTGGTTCGGCGCCCTCGCTTTCGCGGTTTGCACTATCAGCTCCGCATGCGCCCAGGATGTAAATCCTGACGAAGGCAAATTGCCGCTCGACGAGCTGCGCCGATTCGCCGATGTGTTTAATCAGATCAAACAGAGCTATGTCGAAGAGGTCGACGACACAACGCTGCTGGAAAATGCGATTCGCGGCATGTTGTCGGGACTCGATCCGCACTCGACGTATCTGGACGCCAAATCGTTCGACGAATTGCAGATGAATACCACCGGCGAATTCGGCGGTCTCGGCCTGGAAGTCGGACTCGAAAACGGTTTCGTCAAAGTCATCAGCCCGCTGGACGATACGCCAGCGCAAAAAGCAGGCATCGAAGCCGGTGACCTGATTATCAAGATCGATGGCAAACCTGTTAAAGGAATGAGTCTGAACGACGCTGTCGATAGCATGCGTGGACCGCGTGGCAGCGAAATCGAACTGACGATTGTGCGCGAACGCGTGCATCAACCCTTCGATGTGAAATTGAAGCGTGACATGATCAAGGTGCTTTCGGTGAAAAGCCGTACGCTGCAACCGGGCTATGGTTATATCCGTGTCGCGCAATTTCAGGCTAACACAGGAACCGAGGTGCGCCGCGCAGTCGATAAACTCAAAAAGGAAAACAAGGAGCTCAACGGCTTCGTGATCGATCTTCGCAACAATCCGGGCGGAGTTCTGCAGGCCGCTGTCGATGTAGTCGATGCATTCGTGCGCGAAGGCCTGATCGTATACACCGAGGGACGCCTGCCCAATTCGAAATCGCAGTTCAAAGCAACGCCGGATGACGCGGCCAATGGCAAACCGATCGTTGTACTGATCAATGGCGGCTCGGCCTCTGCGTCCGAAATCGTCGCGGGTGCGCTGCAGGATCACAAGCGTGCCGTGATCATGGGCACTGACAGTTTCGGTAAGGGGTCGGTGCAAACGGTCATGCCGCTATCCGAAACCAGCGCCATCAAACTCACCACCGCGCGCTATTACACGCCCAACGGCCGCTCGATTCAGGCGCACGGCATCGAACCGGATATTCTGGTCGAGCGCGCAAAAATCGAAACACTGCCACGCGGCGACAACATCACCGAAGCCGACCTGGAAGGGCATCTGCGCAATGGCACCAGCAAGGAAAGCGATAGCAAATCGCGCAAGGACGAACCGCAGGACAAACTGCTCAGCAGCGACAATCAACTCTATGAAGCATTGAACCTGCTCAAGGGGCTCAATGTATTGGGCCTCATTCCAAAACTCGAAGGCCCTGCCATCGCCACGCAAGCGATTGAACCGCCGTCGCCATAGCGACAATATTCCGGCTCTCCACGCATGATGGCACCAAGCAATATTTCGTCAGTCACGCGATTGATGGCTAAGAACGGTTGATTTAGCCAAGTCTTTGGCGGTCGATGAAAATGCTTCGATGTACAAATTGCAATTCGTCAGTACAATTATGAAGACTTTGGTTATATCAATCTCTGGCGAGAGCTGACCATGCCTATTCATATCAATCGTGCTGGCGAAATGAGCACCGACATCCCTCCACGACGTAATCGCTTCTTTGTCGTCGGCGGGGATTGGTATTTCAAAACTCGCGAAGGCGCCCCGATGGGCCCCTTCGATGATCGTCGCGAAGCCGAACAGGGCCTTTACGATTTCCTCGAATTCATGACGCTGGCAGAGCCGAAAACGCTGTCGCGCCTCTACGCCGCACTGACTCAGTAGTTTTTTCCGGAGGGCGCCTCATCAGAGACGCACTTCAACGCCTCGCTCTCGCATGAAGCGCTTCGCTTCAGGCACGCTGAACTGCCCGAAATGAAAAATGCTCGCCGCCAGGACGGCATCGGCGCCGCCGAGCTTCACGCCATCGACCAGATGCTGAAGATCGCCGACGCCGCCTGAAGCGATAACCGGCACGGGTACGGCATCGCTGATCGCTCGCGTCACTGCCAAATCAAAACCCGCCTTCGTGCCGTCACGATCCATACTCGTCAGCAGTAATTCGCCCGCGCCATTTGCGACCATTTTTCTTGCCCATTCGATGGCGTCAATTCCTGTTGCGCGACGACCGCCGTGCGTAAAGATTTCCCAGCGATTTTCCGCGACCTGCTTCGTGTCGATCGCGACAACGATACATTGCGAACCGAATTTCTCCGCAGCTTCCTTGACGAAATCGGGATTGTGAATTGCAGCAGTATTGATGCTGACCTTGTCAGCGCCCGCATTGAGCATGGTGCGAATATCTTTCACCGTGCGAATACCACCACCGACGGTGAGCGGAATAAACACCTCCTCGGCGATTCTCTCCACCGTGTGCACGGTGGTACCGCGCTCTTCATTGCTTGCGGTGATATCGAGAAAGGTAATTTCATCCGCGCCCTGATCGTTGTAACGCCTGGCGATTTCGACCGGGTCGCCCGCATCGCGAATATCGACGAAATTGACGCCTTTGACGACGCGACCTTTATCGACATCGAGACACGGAATGATGCGCTTGGCGAGACCCATATAAAATCCTGAAAAAAGAGATCACAGTTCCACTTGAACAGCGTCGATAATTGCTCGCGCCTTTTCGCGTGCCTGCTCGATATTTTCTGCGCGCGCAAGCCCCACACCCATACGGCGCTGACCGCGCACCTCGGGTTTACCGAATAAACGCAATGCAGTATCGGGTTGCGCGAGCGCCTTATCGAGATTGCTGAAGCGCACACAATCCGAATCACCTTCCACGAGCAATGCACACGAAGCCGACGGCCCCTGCTGACGAATGACGGGGATCGGCAAATCGAGAATCGCACGAACGTGTAACGCGAACTCGGATAGCTCCTGCGAAATCAGCGTGACAAGTCCGGTGTCGTGCGGGCGCGGCGATACCTCGCTGAAAATCACTTCATCGCCGCGCACGAATAACTCGACACCGAACAAGCCCACACCGCCTAACGCATCAGTAATGTCGCGAGAGATTTTTTCTGCTCGCTGCAAGGCGAGCACAGACATCGGTTGCGGCTGCCACGATTCACGATAATCGCCGGCGACCTGCAAATGACCGATCGGTGCGCAGAATTGCGTACCGAATGTATTGCCATCAAGAATGCTGCGCACCGTCAGCAACGTGATTTCGTAGTCGAATTCGACAAAACCTTCGACGATGACACGACCTGCACCTGCCCGCCCACCCTCTTGCGCATAACGCCAGGCATAATCGATATCGGCTTCGCTTTTAACGACCGACTGCCCCTTGCCCGACGAGCTCATAATTGGCTTGACGACACAAGGGATACCGATTGCACCTATCGCGGCACGAAACTCCGCTTCGCTCTCAGCAAAACGATAAGGTGATGTGGGCAGCTTCAGTTCTTCCGCGGCAAGACGGCGAATGCCCTCGCGGTTCATTGTGAGCTTCGCCGCGCGCGCTGTCGGTATGACGCGAAAACCTTCACTCTCCAATTCAAGCAGTGTATCGGTCGCGATCGCTTCGATTTCGGGAACGATTAAATCGGGTTGTTCGCTTTCAATAATTTTTCGTAGCGCTGCGCCATCGAGCATCGATACCACATGGCTGCGATGTGCAACCTGCATCGCGGGAGCATTCGCATAACGATCGATGGCAATGACCTCGACGCCGAAGCGCTGCGCCTCGATCGCAACTTCCTTGCCGAGCTCACCCGAACCCAGCAGCAGGATTTTTTTCGCGGATTTTCTCAGCGGCGTACCGATGCAGGCCATGACTAACGCTCTATTTCAGCCGCAATCAATTTCATTGATCACAGAAGGCTTGCGCCTCGGTGAGACTCAAGGTGTTTTCGTAAATCGCACGACCGGTGATCGCACCGAGAATCCCTTTCGCAGCGACGGTTTTGAGCGCACGGATATCGTCCATATTGGTAACGCCACCCGATGCGATAACGGGGATCGTCGATGCCTCAGCCAATGCGACTGTCGCTTCGACATTCACCCCCTGCATCATGCCGTCACGACTGATATCGGTGTACACAATCGCGGTGACTCCATCCTGCTCGAAACGTTTCGCCAGATCGGTAGCTTTTACACTCGACACTTCCGCCCAGCCATCGGTGGCGACCAGACCATTTTTCGCGTCGATGCCGACGATAATTCTGTTCGGAAATTTCTTGCAAACTTCAGCGATGAATTGCGGCTCTTTCACCGCCTTGGTGCCGATGATGACGTAGCTCACACCGGCATTTAAATATTGCTCGATGATTTCGATACTGCGAATTCCGCCGCCGATCTGAATCGGCAATTTCGGAAATTTTTTTGCGATCGCGGTAACCGCTTCACCGTTTACCGGCGTACCCGCGAATGCGCCGTTGAGATCGACGAGATGCAGACGGCGCGCGCCAGCATCGACCCAACGCTGCGCCATCGAAACGGGATCATCGCCGTACACCGTCGAATCATCCATCAAACCCTGGCGCAAACGCACGCACTTGCCGTCTTTCAAATCGATCGCGGGAATAACTAACATAAAACGATTCAACTCACTCTATTAATGCACTGAACCAATCCCCCTCTTTGTTTAGAGGGGCCAGGGGAGATTTGAAAATTACTGCCTGCCATCCCACGCCAGGAAATTTTGCAGCAGACGCAAACCGGCATCGCTGCTTTTCTCGGGGTGAAATTGCACGGCGAACAGGTTGTTGTGCGCGAGCGCAGCGTGGATCTGCACGCCGTACTGCGCGGTTGCAGCAACGTAATCGGGCGTGTCGCAATGAATATAAAAACTGTGCACGAAGTAAAAGCGACTGTCCTGCGCTATGCCATCCCATAAGGGATGTGCAATCGTTTGTTGTACCTGATTCCATCCCATATGCGGCACTTTCAATTTTTCGCCGCTGGCATCCTTGAGCGGGTCACCGAAAAACTTCACCTTCCCCGGCAGTATCGACAGACAATCAACGCCACCATTTTCTTCGCTGTGCTGCATGAGCGCCTGCATGCCAACGCAAATAGCGAGTAACGGCTTGCCGCTCGCGATGACGTCGCGCACAACCTTGTCGATATTCAGACGCAGAATTTCCGCCATGCAGTCGCGAATCGCACCGACGCCCGGGAATACCACGCGGTCGGCTTTCGCGATGATGTGTGCATCGCTCGTGATGAAAACCTCGATACCGGGATTCACTTTACGCAGCGCACTCGCAACCGAATGCAGGTTGCCCATACCGTAATCGATTACCGCAACGCTCGATTTGTCAGGCATAAATTACCATGCACCTTTTAATTACAGCGTACCTTTTGTTGATGGCGTGACTCCCGCCATGCGCGGGTCGAGTTCGCACGCCATGCGCAACGCGCGACCGAATGCCTTGAACACGGTTTCAGCCTGATGGTGACTGTTCACGCCGCGCAAATTGTCGATATGCAATGTCACCTTCGCGTGATTGACGAAGCCGCGAAAAAATTCTCCAAATAAATCAACATCGAAATTACCGATGCGACCGCGCGTGAACGGCACCTGCAATTCGAGACCGGGGCGTCCTGAAAAATCGATAACAACACGCGACAACGCTTCATCGAGCGGCACATAGGAATGGCCGTAACGGGTCATGCCTTTTTTATCGCCGACCGCCTGCGCGAACGCCTGCCCCAGTGTGATGCCGACATCTTCAACGGTGTGGTGATCATCGATATGCAGATCACCTTTGGCCTGAATATCGATATCGATAAGGCCGTGGCGGGCGATCTGATCAAGCATGTGTTCGAGGAACGGCACGCCGATGGCAAAACGGGATTGGCCGGTGCCGTCGAGGTTGATGCTGACCGTGATTTGCGTTTCGAGGGTATCGCGGGTGACGGTGGCTTTACGAGCCATGTCGATCTCCAGATAAGGAAATCGGTATTATAAGGAACTCCCTTTGGAATTGCCTCCCGGTGCCCCGCTCCCATGCCAGTTATTCTTGAAGTCATCAATCGCCCCGACGCTAACGATCTCGCCGATCTTGAAAAAATCTATGCGGACTATCCGCTTCCACCCGTGAAATCGCTATCGGACTGGATCGACGCACAACGCGAGGCGGGACAAACGCTGATCGCGGGCCGCTTCAACGGTCATTTGCTGGCATCACTTTTTGTCGACAAAAACGGGCAGATCACTCACCTCTGCGTGCGCGCCTCGACGCGCCGACGCGGCACCGCCCGTCAGTTGCTGCAATTACTGCAGGCCAGCGCGGCGCAATTTCAGCTTCCCAAACTCGAAGCGCGCGATGAAACACTGGCGCCACTGTGGCAGCAGCTCGGATTCACCCATGTCGTCAACGGTTGGCAATGGGTACATTGATTACGCGGAAACGTGATTGCCTGGAAACAATGATCCCGTGGACACACTGAATCGCTACGAAATCGATATCGCCATGCGCGTGCTCGCGTGGTTCGATCGACATGGCCGCAAGAATCTGCCGTGGCAGCAGGCGATTTCGCCCTATCGCGTCTGGGTTTCCGAAATCATGCTGCAGCAGACGCAGGTGCAGACCGTCATTCCCTACTATGAGCGGTTTATGCGGGAATTGCCGAGCGTGCAGGATCTCGCCACAGCGAACCCCGATCACGTCATGCACCTGTGGACCGGTCTCGGCTATTACAGTCGAGCGCGCAATCTGCAACGCACCGCACAGATCGTTTGCGAGCAATACAGCGGCGAATTTCCCGATGACGTCGAACGGCTGAGCGATCTGCCCGGTATCGGCCGCTCGACTGCAGGTGCGATTGCATCGATCGCTTTCGGTAACCGGGCGGCGATTCTCGATGGCAACGTCAAACGCGTGCTCGCCCGTTTTCACGGCGTCGAGGGCTACCCAGGCGAAACCGCTGTGCATAACAAGCTATGGGATTTCGCGGAAAAGCACACACCGCAGAAACGTATCGAAGCCTATACGCAGGCGATGATGGATCTCGGTGCGACCCTCTGCACACGCAGCAAACCCGCTTGCGGTATTTGTCCGCTGACCGGGGATTGCGTCGCACGACAAGAAAGCCGCACCGCAGAGTTTCCCAGTAAAAAGCCCAAAAAAGCACTACCGGTAAAAAGCGCGCAGATGCTTATCATCCTCGACAAGCACGGCGATATTCTTCTCGAAAAGCGCCCCCCCACGGGAATCTGGTCAAGCCTGTGGGTATTTCCCCAGATCGAATCGGGCGATGACCCGATTGCCTACTGTGCGAACCATTTACAGCTCGAAACCGATATCCTCGAACGCTGGGACAGCTATCGGCATACCTTCAGCCACTATCATTTCGATATTGAACCCGTGCGACTGCGATTAAAAAAGCAACCCACCGCAATTAGCGAGAACGAGCGCCAGCTTTGGTATAACCTGCGCAACCCGGCAGCGATTGGCCTGGCGGCGCCAGTCGTAAAACTGCTGAAACAGCTCGAACAGTGAGATCACACGATGGCGCGCATGGTGCTCTGCAGAAAATATCAACGCGAAATGGAAGGCCTCGGTGCCCCGCCTTATCCAGGGGCTAAAGGCCGGGAAATTTTCGAACACGTATCGAAACAGGCCTGGCAGGAATGGCAGGAACATCAAACGCAACTCATCAATGAGAAGCGCCTGTCGATGATGGACCCCGCCGCACGCAAATTCCTGCAGGAAGAAATGGATAAATTCTTCGCCGGCGAAGAATTCGCACGAGCGGAAGGATATGTGCCTCCAGAAAACCCGCTTCCGCCGAAAAATTAACCATCGCCCGGGGCATTTCTTTCAACTTGACTCGCACGAGGCATAACGGTTTAATACGCGCCTCTCGCGATCAGGCGAGCCTTCAAGCCCAGGTAGCTCAGTCGGTAGAGCAAAGGATTGAAAATCCTTGTGTCGGCAGTTCGATTCTGCCCCTGGGCACCATCTTGTTTATGTCTACGATTGTTTTTAATTCTTCCCACATTTTCGAAAGCGTCGGGTCTTTTTCACGCTCTGCGTGTTGATCGAATATTACTTCGCCATGTGGTAGCTTCAGTTCGGTTTCAATTCTGAAAGCGGTTTTGTCGTCTAGTGTCGTGACTTTTCCGACGCGATGTTGCGATATCGCCCCTCGCGTTAATCCGAGAACCATAGCTATTTTGTAGTCGCTCTCAATCCCCTTGTCCGCTTTTAAGCGGTCGATCCATTCAATGCTTTTCATTTTCGCACCTCTTTCCGTTCGTCGCTCATGGGGCCGTATAGCGGCCTTTGCGTCAATTATCGCTTGACGTATCGCCAAGTCAACGTCTAGGCTCCTATCCGTATAGTCAACTATCCGGTTTTGAGCATGGAAATCCGCTTTTCGCCATATAACTCGCCATTCGTGCCCGCTGGCCCCCCGGGTGTCCATTGGATCGGTCGCGAATTCCGCGATATGCCCCATAGCGCGCACGTTTATGAATATCAACGCGAGCTTGGTCGCCGGCATGTCGAGCAGCTCAATCTTGAGCTGACGTCTGCCGTTGCCCTTCTTCCAATGCTCGACGAAATGGCTGCTGACGGCATCAAGGCTGCTGCGCGTCGTGCTAAAGACATTCGCCATTTTTTGAATCCCTATAAATCTTCATCGGTGAACCATTCATCTGATTCACGTAATGCGAAAGGGATACGTAGGGCATCGTCCCCGCAGGGGATGGAGCGAAGCGAAACCCGTAGCAGCCCGGTCGGCGAAGCCGATTCGCCAAACAAGTTTATTAATTCAAAAAGTAAAAAAATTAAATCGCAAAAAAATAACGATAAACCTGTTCTTCAAATTGTCCCTAAAAAACCTTGTGTAATTCCTGAATTTTGGAAGGGTGGATTGCCTATATGAAAGTCCGTGTTGATCTTATTGAAATTTTGAAAAGATATCGGCTTGAAAACTGGATGGGTTTTGATTCTGGCCATTATATCGGTCGATTGATTCAGGAATTAGAAGTCGAAGAGGAAATGGAAAATCCTGATCGGCCATGTGGGGATTCTTGATCATGCCGAAAAATCGCGATGCGATAGGAACCCCGTCAGTAATACGGGGTGAAAGTCCAGCCGGGGAAGTGCGAATCGATACGCTGTCCTTCACGTTGCTTAAGTCGAAGCTCGAAATGATCGTTGGCAGCGTGTCGGGCTGGACACAAACCTCAGAAGAAATGCTTTTTTCTTTTCAGAAGTTTTTGAATTTTGTTTTCGGTGCTCACGTTTTTAAAGTCGGTACTGAAATTAAGGGCGGTCGTAATTTTTTCAATCATTCGATTCAGCTCGAAAATAAAGCCGGATTTATAGCTTTTGGTGGCAATAACAAAGTTATGGATTTCGACGGCGAAACAACGCGCGTTGTTGAAGAGCGTGTTCAGGTTTATTTGCCCGGTGAAGGTTGCATGCAGGTGCCGGATTGGCGGCGCGTCCATGATCGATTGAAAAAGCTGGATGCCCGCATCACTCGCGTCGATCCGTGCTTTGACGATCACGAAGGCGCAACCAATATTCAACAAATTCGCGCATGGTTTACGGGTGGATTATTCGAAGGTCAGGGGCGGCCGCCGAAAGCAAAATTTATCGATGACTGCGGTTCGGATAAGGGCTGCACTTTTTACGTAGGTTCTCGTGAAAATGGCAAACAATATCGCGGCTATGAAAAAGGAAAACAGCTTGGTGATCCATTGTCACCGTGGATTCGTCATGAGGTCGAAATACACGCGACGGATCGAGAAATTCCACTTGCAATCTTGGTCGAACCGGGCAAGTTTTTGGCGGGGACATATAACGCGCTCGCATGGATATCCACTATTGCGGAAAAGATTAAAACTGCGCGCTTAAAGCTCGATATTCAATATTTAAAACTGCGCAAAATCATGCGCACGCAATACGGCAAGCTTCTGAATTTTGCATATCACAATATCACGCAAGATTTTGAGGCGTTGTTTTACGAATTTTTAAATCCGGTTGGATTTCCCGACCGTCTCAAATGGGCTGCTGCCCCACAACCTAAAGAGGTGTTAAATCATGTTGCTGCTCAAAGGCATCGTTAAAGGCGTTCGTGTCGAGGAAGGCAAAGTAAATACTCAAACCGGGCAGATTACTGTGAAGCATTTTGTCGGTATTGCCTCTCCGAAGTCTGGCGGATATGACGGCGAAGAAATTATTACTGAGCTGCGTGTTTCTGCAAAACAATTGCAAACGGGTCTTGGCGCGTTTTACGAATCATTGCGCGGTCAGGAAGTTGTTGTGCCGGTTTTCCCGCAATCGCGTGCGTATAAGGATCGGGTTTATACGGACTGGTATTTTTCGAATGATGGAAAGCCTTTGCAGTTGGATCGCCAGGCTAAACCGTCTGTGTCAGCTGCAAAATAAATCGTGGCCGGTTTATCACTTTATTGCGCTGGTGTTATCGACACCGAAGCGCTCACGTGTTCGTCAGGGTGGCAGCAGATTGTTGCGCAGCCCCCTTTCGATCCGTCACAGCTCGATCCCGCGCAAGTTGTGGCGTATTTATCCTCTGGACTATTTGCAGGAACCACGGTTTTTGCAGCGGTCTGGTCAGCGCGGATTCTCCTTAATTTTCTGAAGAGGTAATTAAAATGGCATGGGTTGCAGATGTTGATTTCGCAGCAGTTGTAACGGCGATTGGTACTCTCGCTGGCGCTCTGGCGGTCGTTTATGTCGCTATCAAGGGCGCAAAGATTGGTCTCAGTTTCATTCGTGGCTAATCGGGATAGGGCCGGATTTCCGGCCCGATCTTTATCATGGATCAAATTTATTATTTTTCATTTTTCGTTCTCGGTTTAGTTTCCGCGTATCAATTATTTTTCGGGCGTTCGTGATGCTCCGTTTTTTTCTGATCGTGCTGCTCGCTGTTTTTTCGTTTGATGCCGTTGCTGGTTATAAAGTTGAGACAACTCAGGGCTGTTTTGAAACGCGTGAAGAGGCCTGCGGAACTGGTGCAATTGTTTATGGCGCTGGTGGGTATGCCGTGCAAATTACTGGTGTCGGTTTCCAAATCTATCGGTGTAATGCTGTTTGGCTTGAAGGGCCTAATCAGGGCTATGAGCGTACGTTTACGTTACTTAGTTGCTCTACGTCTTGTCCTGCGGGTGAGCAGCGATATAACGGTATATGTGCTGCGCCTGTGTCATGTAATGGCGGCACGGTCGACGCGAATAATGTTTGTCAGTGTCCGTCCGGTCAGTCTGTTGTTAATGGTCAATGTCTAGATGATTGTGAAGAGGGCGCATCTCGCGGAAATGGCGATAAAGCTTACTCTCTGCGTACTGGTGTTAGCCTTTCGAATGAATGTCGTTCGTTGTCAGGCCAGTGTGCTGCGCAAGCGTCCGCTGGTGGTTCTTTCGGCTCTGCGAAATTGTTGACATCGTTGCTTGGTTGCGGCGTTTCTTGTCAGCTTTCTGTTTCTGGTGATTTTAAATATGCGTGTAAATACACTGGTGGAGTACCAGAAGCTTATACATGCATTGGTGATGAAATTTCTTGCGGTAAGGCGGTCGGGAGTAATGTGCCCGAATCACAAAATACGAATGTAACTGCTCCTGAGAACGGCTCTTGTCCTGCGGGTACTTCGGCGGGTACGGTGAATGGTCAGCCTTATTGCGCATCGTCGGCTAATACAAACATTTCAAATAGTGGTAATACTGGCCAGAATCCAAACGGCTCCACTACTGAGGTTGAAACGACTATTACGCAAACCGCTACTAATCCTGACGGCTCGACGTCGACTACAACAATTACAACACGTAGCGGTGCTGTCGGTACGTCGTCTAATCCCAGTGTTGTAAAAATCGATCCTAATTCGGTTTCTAACGTATCGATTAAGGGGTCCGGAAATTGTGACCCTACTAAATCCGATTATGCGCAATGTATTGGAATGCCGAGCGGCTCAGGTTCTGGCAGTGGAACAGGTGATGGTGATGGTGACGGCGATGGTGAGGGTGGTGAGTGCGATCCAGAATCGTCAGACTATTTACAGTGTTTGGCCGGCGAACAATCAGCATATGGAGATTTCGGTAACGGCGAAAAGACGTTGCAAACAGTTGCCGATAATTTTTATACCGGTGTTGAAGAAAGCTCTATCGGTCAATTAGCGAGTTCCATTTCCGGTGGTCTGCCGGCTGGTTCGTGTCCGGTTGTAAATTTCGAAATGTTTGGTCGAAATTTTACAATGGATTTCTGGTGCGAAATTTACAGTGATAATGGCGACGTTATTTCTACGGTTGCCCGCGCTGGCTGGGTGTTAATGGGCATTCTGATTATTCTTGGTGCTTGATTATGGCCGCTACGCAATGTGATTTATTAGATATTCCTTGTCATTACAACAATGGCATCGAAAAACTAAAAGATTTTGTGTTGTTTGTTTGGGATTGGATTCTCGACGGCGCGCTGTATTTGCTGAACTTGGTCCCTGTCCCTGAATGGGCTATTTCGCAGGGTGGTATTTTTGCGCAAGTGCCATCCGGCGTGGCTTTTTTCATGTCGATCTTTGAAATTAATTTCGGGCTGAGTGTTCTTGCGTCGGCGTATTTAATTCGATTCATTATTCGTCGCTTGCCGGTGGTGGGGTAGTCATGACGATATCGATTTATTCCGGTTTACCCGGATCGGGTAAAAGCTACACTGTCGTTTCGAACGTTATAATTCCGGCGCTTAAAGAAAAGCGAAAAATATATACAAATATTCCGCTTGATCTTGATTCGATTAAATCCGAATACGGACAGGATGTTTTTCAGTTTGAAACGCGGGATATTATTGATAATCCGCGATGGTTCGATGAGGTTTTGCCGGCTGGTGCGCTGATCGTTCTTGATGAGGCTTGGCGCTTGTGGCCTTCCGGTCTTAAAGCGAATCGTGTTGAGGAATCTCATAAAGCTTTCCTTGCTGAGCATCGTCACAGGGTTGGCGCTGATAATCGATCGACCGAAATTGTTTTAGTTTCTCAGGATGCCGCGCAGCTCGCGGCATTTGTGCGCCAGCTCATTGAAAAAACATATCGAGCTAAAAAGCTCGATGTGGTAGGTCAGGCGAAAAAATATCGGCTAGATATTTATGAGGGCGCTGTTACTGGGGCAAACCCGCCGCTTGATAAACGTGTTAGGGAAATTTATGGTGAATATAAGCCGGAAATTTATAGACTCTATAAATCCCATACGCAATCGCAGACGGGCGAGGCTGGAAATGAAGAAAGAGCGGATAATCGCGCAAATGTTCTCAAGGGCGGCACGTTCAAAGCAATACTTGTTGCTATTGTCGTGCTTCCTGTGCTGGTGTTTTTTGGTGCTCGTCAAACGTATAAAAATTATCATCCGGAAGAAACGAAAATCGAGGCAGCGCAAAATTCGGATTTGCAATTGCAGCAACAACCTGTTGAGCCGCGCAAGCCTAAGAATAAATTCTTCGATGGCAAGAATGTTCGGATTGTTTACAACAACACCAGCGCGCAAACGGTAGATTATCGAGTTGAAGTTAAAGGCGATGGACAGCGTGTTGTTCTTGGGCTTAACGATCTTGCTCTTTTGGGTGTTGAGGTTTCTCCGATAAATGAATGTTTAATTAAATTAATCGGAGATGGTTTTGTGTTGTTTGTCATGTGCACTGATTACGAATATCGATCCACGTTCGCAAGGGTCGGCGACGGTATTACTGGCAAGGATTCAGCGGCATCAATGTGACAATGCGCGGCTGCGGAGCGAGCCGTCGCATGTCACATCGATCTATTATTTTTTCAATGCGGCGTAAATTATTGCTGTAAAAATGAGCCATAAAATCGTACTCGTTGCCGCGAGCGCAATTCCGCCAATGTAAACGCCTATGGCTATTTCTTTCCATGTGATTTGAGCTGCCTGACCAATTGCGATTGGTTTTTCTTTTTCGTTTTTTATAAATTCGCGTAGTTCGGCGATTGCTTGAAGGTTTTCTTCGTTCATTTTTTTCTCCGGCCTATCGATTGGACAAAGTGTAGGTCGTCAAGCTCGATCCGTCAGCTGCTTGCAGGTGATGGGCGGGCTTGATCAGTCTCCGGATTAAAAACGCTCATTGGCGGGGTGCCGGTGTCTTTTCGCCGGCATCCCTGCCTAGCGGCGAGCGTAATAGTGTTTTCTGTTGATTTAAGATCTTGTTCGATAGCGAAATCCTATTTTCTGACTATATTTTCTTGCGGGTCGTTGTTGGGATTTGGCTCATGGATCGCTATACGTGGAATCAGGCCGCGCTCCGCTGGCTTCGGGAAAAATCGCATAAAGCGGATATAAAACACGATGGGGAAAAGCTCGCGTGGCTTGAAAATATACTTGGTGAATATTTTCTTGATGAGATAACGCGCGACGTTGTCGAGCGCGTCATTGAATTAAAAATTCAGACTTGTGCGGCTTCTACGGTGAATCGTTACCTTGCTTTGATTCGCGCAATTTTGCGCATGGCCCGAGATGACTGGGAATGGTTGCATCGCGTGCCGCGAATCCGAATGCTTAAAGAGCCGCCTGCACGTGTTCGGTGGCTCGCCCCATCTGACGCGGTCCGGTTGTTATGTGAGTTGCCGGATCATTTGCGTTCTATGGCGGTTTTCGCGCTGGCGACGGGTTTGCGGCAAAGCAATGTGACGCGCTTGCGCTGGGAACAGGTAGATACTGCTCGATCGATGGCGTGGATACACGCCGAGCAATCCAAAAACCGAAAGTCTTTCCCGGTGCCGCTCAATGCTGACGCAATGGCTGTGATTCATGCGCAGCGCGGTCGGCATCGCGAATGGGTGTTTGTGTATAACGGGAAGCCGGTATCAAGGACCAGTACGAAGGCTTGGGCGAAGGCGAAAGAGCGCGCGGGGATTTCAGATTTTCGATGGCATGATCTGCGGCATACATGGGCGTCATGGCACGCCCAAAATGGTACGGGCTTGCGGGAATTAATGGAGTTGGGCAGCTGGTCGACTATGCAAATGGTGTTGCGCTATGCGCATTTGGGTGGCGAGCATTTGAAGCGGCCAGCGTCGCATATTGAGGGTATTTTGTCGCGTGCCGGTCGATCTTCTTGAAAATCCTTGTGTCGGCAGTTCGATTCTGCCCCTGGGCACCATTCCCACCACTACTCCTTGTCGTTTTTCTGATCCGATGCCTTCACATCGGTCGTATCGTTTTCGTTCACCACATCCTTCAAACTCACGCTGCGCTCAAGAGAACTTGAAAATGCATTAACAAATGCGTTGCGCAGAATATTTACGATGGTTACCCATACATCCGCATCGGGGTTATCAATGGTGCCGCTGAAGGGAATTTGCGTCGCCAGCTGATCGTGCGGATGATTCTTGAATATTGTTGCGGCGAGCTGCACCAGGCCGGTCCACATGCGATTGAAAATATTGCCCTGCTTATCGGGAGGTGTGACAACCTCGATCTCTTTGGCGACCGGTTTTACATAGCCCTTGAATTTTCCTTCCGCCGCAGCGAATTCAGTAAATACGGAAAACTGCCCCGACTCGGCGTTGACGCTGGCATACGTGTCGAGCCATGGATTCAATTCGGGCAATGACACGTCCTTCAGTTCAGCCGCCACCTCAAATGTGGGGACTTCGACAGCGGTATTCAATTTACCATCGATGCGCAGTGCGCCTTTATCGAGTGCGCGGCCCTGCAAGTCGAAACTGGCAAAGGCATTGGGGTCGTCAGCGGGTAATGCGTTGGTGAGATTGCGTAGCGAGAAATGAATATCCCGCAATACCAATGCCTGCTCGCGCTCTATGCCCGGCGCCCGAAAACGCACGATGCAATTGTCGCCACGAATTTCGTTAAACGTGAATGGAAATAACTTTTGCAGTGATGCATTCCAGTTATTTTCATTACCCAACTGGCGCTGCGAGCCATCTTCACTCTGAATGAAGCTCAATTGGGCATGATGAAAATATGCCTTCCCCACCACCGAACCGTGCCACAAAGCCCGCCACTGAATAGCCAGCTCCAAACGCTCGGCATCGAGAAACGGTTCATTCTTTGCTGCACCTTTCTTTTCGATAACGATATTTTCAATTGCGTAGGCACCACGCCATAACGCGATATGAATCTTATCGACATGACCCGTGTAGCTATCGAGATTTTGCAATTGCCTGTTGACGTAGCGCTCGACGAGGGTCGGCAAGGCCAGCCGAAAACATATCAGCAATACGAGAGCTACCGCCACGCCGATGAAAAACCTGTTACGCAGCAGCGAAGAAAGCGATCGTGAACGCCGTGGAGTTAGCGTCAAAGCAATACCCATGATTGTCGATGTCACTTACCATGACAATTTATGAAAACCGCCCGGTGCTTTATCAAAGCCTTCTTGCAAAAGACACAAATACTATCGGTGATTGCCGAGCGGAACGTGTTGAGGATGCCGCAGCAATCTGCGATAACGACCGCGCAGCCGGAATATCTGCAACCCTGTCACTATCAACAATGCACTGCTCAAAACTGCCAGCAGCCCCTCGACATTCAGCCCTACCCAGCATCCCGCAGCGATGTAAATGAGCGGCAGCAACTCGTAAAGCCATGCCGGAGTGGTGATGTCGATTGTGTTTCCCACGCGATGGATGGACATGATGTCATTCTCGGTTTTCAGTCCTGAGGAACTCAGTTGAAGCAATAAGCAGACCTGAAACCGAAAATGCTTGCGGACCAACAGATTGGAAAAAATGACAGCCTTCACGATTTCCCCATCAGGAAAAAAGCCCGACAGTTTTACCGCCTCTGCGACATTTTTTCTGGAAAAACCCGCGTATTTTTTTCAGAACAAATGATCAGAATTGATAGCGCCGGCGAATCGCATCGAAACGCGTGTGCATCTGCTGAATGCGCTGCGCAGGCCCTGCCTTCGCACTATCGACTGGAAGATGCCGTGCCAACTCAGCCTGCTTGACGAGTTGCGTGCGAAAGGTGGTCGCCGCGTTACTGAGGAATGCGCGATAGGTGAGATTGCCACTCTCGAAACCCTGCGTATCGAGCCAGTTGTGATAACCGGGATCGTCGTGACAAAGAATCAGACGGATCCTGTTATCGCTATCGACATGCGTGCGGCTCGGCGTATAGCTAACCGGCCGATACAGATAGTCCATGCTATTAAAAAACACACCCATGTTCGTCACCATCCAGAAATCGCTATGGCTATCGAACTCGATGATTAGCGCTTCGTTGGGCGCCAGCTTCCAGCATAAGTGCGCGACCGCACGGCCACGCCGGGTATCCGCATTATCGGCAGCTGAATCGGTAGGGAATTGATTGACATTAATCGCGTCGACCATTGGACTGTATCGATACGGATGCTCGGGCCAATCATTCATCACGCCGGTAACAAACCGTCCCGCCCACGCCATCGCATCGATCATCGTTTGCGGCGTCGGCAATGGTCGTGGCGCATGCATATCGATGCGTTCGATATGTATGCGCGCGGGAATTTCATCCCAGCGATCGAAACCCTGCCGAATAAATAATTTTCGGGAACCGCGCGTGGTCGGCAACCAGTTTTTTTTGTGCCCGTTCGTTTTTTTAGGCCCGCCTGCATTCTTAGGCTCAGGCCCGCCGATAAACAATTCAAAACTGCCATCGGCTTCGGCATGCAATTGATGCCCGAATAAATTGGCTTCGGGAATATCGCCGAACGGTTCGTGCAAGCTCGGTATATCGGTGCCCGGCTGCTTTTCGGGGCGAGCGCCCTGCACGGTAAAATTCAAAAAGCGCGCGGTGCCTTTATTGCCGGTAATTTTATAAATCGACTCGCCATCGATCCACGCCTGCAAATACACCAGATCCGCCGCATCGCCGCCCAGTTTGCGATCAGGCGCGCAGAACGCGTGCAATGCGGGATATTTAGTGTCTTTGGTCTCCAGCGCCAAATCGAAAGCCTGCGACAGATTCTGCGTTAAAAACCGCAATGCATCGGCGCGATGCAAGGGTGTTGCGGGATTATGGTCTTTGAATATGCGCTCACCGGCATCTTGCAGCTGCTGACAAAATTGTCGCCAAGCATCGCGCAGTGCAGCATCATCCCGACCATCGCCAAACGCCATTGTCATTCACCGTTCAAAAAATTATGCGGATAATTCATCCAGTATTTTATCAAGGTAATTCGCCGCGCGTTGCGCTGCAGCAAAATGACCCTCGCGATCGATACGTGGACCGATCAATTCCAAATCGAAAGCGCCGCGATAACCCACTTCCTGCAACCACGCGATAATCTGCCGCAGCGGTATTACACCATCGCCGGGCACTGCGCGTGCCGGTAACGCGCGATCGCCATAGACATAATCGCTCAATTGCACGAGACAACAGCGCGGCAGCGCTCGCTCGAACAATGCGCGCAAGTTCGCCTCGGCCCAGCATGCGAATATTTCGATACACACACCGACGTTCGCCATTTCCGCGAGTGTCAATGCATCATTCAATGTGTGTGCGATATGCACATCGGCATACACCGCCGGCGCATTTTCGATGGCGAGAGTAATGCCAGCGTCTTTCGCCTGCGCGAGACATGGAGCAATCGCTTCGCCAAAATTATTCGCTGCCTGCTCCCAACTTAAATTGCCGCGCCCACCCGTCATCATATAAATCGAACGCGCGTTAACCCGCTCGGCTTTTTGGATCAATTCAGTGAGGCGCACACGCCCGGCGCGGACCGATTCAGCTATCGATAAATCACCGCCAGGCAAAAAAACATGTGCGACGGTTTCAAGCTGAAAATTATTGCGCGTTAGCACATCGCGCAACGCATCGAAATTATTATCGAGCAATGGCGAGCTCAGGCAGCCGACGCGGCTAACGTGCAGCTCGCGCCAATGATTTTCCAGCTGGGCGAGGCCCGCACCCATAAAGCAGATTTGATTGATGGACAGACGTTCGTGCATGGTTATTATCCGCGCTGCTCGATATCGAGGCCGAAACGTTTGCGATACGGTTCGAACTCCGCGTGCAATGCTTCGATATCCTCACCGATGATATCGGTCGAGTATTTGAATTTACCGTAGCGATCGCCTTTGTTATTGCGCAGATAATCGCGCATTGCATGTTCTGTTTCTGGTCTGAACGGCACTCCTGCAAACTCATAGTAGCCGCGAATCGTGCCGACGGGATCGGCGACGAAATCGGGATAGCGCACGTGATGAATGCGCGCATCGTCGACGAGTGGATTGTTCATCGTTGCCCTGAAACTGGCGCGCGCCATATCGAGCTGCAATTTCGCCTGCGCCTTCCAGTCGACATGGCCCGATAACCCGCCGACCAGTTCGCCGGTCAACACGATGCGCGACGCGATGGTTTGCACGGGATCGCGATGCGTCCAGATAATGCGGGCATCGGGATATGTCTCGAATAATTCCTTCAATCGAAAACTGTGGAAACCTTTCAGCACCCAATATTTTTTTTCGCGCCCACCCATTCTCGACAAATCAGCCTGGCAGTGCTGCAACATCATCTTGTGAATACGGTATTGCGCACGCGCATCGGTCGGCAGCCCGCCCACCACCATCCCCATCGGCACACGCCACCACGCGGTCGGTGTCATCACGCGAAAATCAAAAGCCCAGGTGCGCTCGCATTCGGGCAAGCCATTGCCGAGCATGTCGTTGTAGGGATGACTGATCAGCCAGAACGGCAGCCGCTGCAAAATTTCGCGCCAATCGTTATCGGCGCGCACGCGACGTGGATCGTCCGGCGCAGCCATACCCGATGGCGGCGACGGATACATCACTTCCCAGAAACGCAGTGCGCGTGCATGCGGATCGACCGCTAACAATGCGTGCAATAACGTCGTGCCCGCGCGCGGTTCGCCCGTTGCGAATAATGGCCGTTCGATTTTTTCCTTTTCGAGATCGTAGCGTTTGTGATCATCGAAAAACTGCAATCGCGAAGTGAGCAACCAATGACAAACATCGGCGGCTTTTTGCTGGCCTACTGCATCCATATCGGCATTTCGCAATAACTCAACAGCCATGCTAAAACGCTCAGGCAGGGTGTCATCGCCCCAATCGGAAAAACCCGTTACCGCCTGCGCGGCATTCAACAATTTATCGGCGTTCAGGATATCGCTATCTGCATTCATTTTTATTTATCCACAGCTGGCAATCTTCATTGGTTAACGAGACGCAATAATTCATCTTCCGCTTCACGCACTTTTTGCGCGGAGCTTGCCGAATACTTCAAACCCGCCATGCCGCTGTAATCGAGAATCTTTGGTACGCGCAAACCGGCATCGACAAAGCTCTTCACGATACCCGCCACCTGTTTGGGCGTGCCGTGCGGCGTCACCGCGAGAATCATTTCAGGCCGCGTTTTTTCCAGCATCGCCAAAATGCGCTCGCGATTGAGAATGGCGGGATTGATATCCTGGTAACCGCGCCAGTTTTCGCCGAGTGGATGTTCGAAGCCATGCGCTTTGAGAATGTCGGCCGAAATCTGCATGATCAGCGCCCTCACGAGTGGCGCGCTGGCAATTTCCGCCAACTCCGCCTCATCGTTGCCAATCAGACAGGTTTGAATAAAAGCCGGTACGATCGCGAAAGGATCGCGGCCCGCACGCTCGGCGGAATCGCGTACCACTTTTAATTTCGCTGCATATTCCTCCGGGGAATACGCACCTGCCGGCCACCAGCCATCGGCGAAACGCCCGGTAATTTCCAGCATGCGCGGACCGCTCGCACCGATCCAGATTTTTGGAAATTGTTTTTCGAACGGTTCGGTGTCGAGACGCGCGTGATGCAGCTGATAAAACTGCCCGTCGAAATCGACCGGGCCTTCGCTTTCCCACAATAATTTCATCACGGTAAGCGCTTCTTCGAAACGACCGACCGGCCTGGAGAAATCGAAACCATACGGCACGGTGTTTTCGGTTTCGCCGCTACCGAGGCCGAGAATGAATCGTCCGCGCGAAAGATGACTGAGCGTCAGCGCGCTTTGTGCCAGTAACGAAGGATGACGCCGCACGGTATCGACCACACTGGTGATGATCGGCACGCGTTTCGTCAATACCGCAGCGGCACCGGCGACCGCCATCGCGTCGAGATGACGATGCGGCGATGGCGATATCGTCGCGAGGTCGGTGAACTCCGGCGTCCAGATCGCATCGGGCCAGAAACTCACCATATGATCGGGCAGCCAGATCGAGTGATAACGCCCGCTATCGAGCGCTTCGATCTGATCCAGGCCCAGCGGCAGCGTGGTACGCAGAAAGGCGGCGGGTTGAACCTTCATCGTTTTCTCCGGTTTTTATTATTGCTCGTCGATGATGAACGAAAAGCAGCGGATGCGGGAAACGATTATGGCACTGCCTGGCGGGCGAGCAGCATTAAAAAAAGTTAAACCGCCGCAAGCCACGCGCGGCGAAAACTGCATCAATCAAATAAATTGCGCAGACCGGCCAGCGTTTCGCGTGCACGCGTCCGGGTCTGCTCGGGATCGGGCGCGTCGCGGCCTTCCCAGACAATATCCTCGCCGGGTAATTCCGCGAGAAAGCGGCTCGGCTCGCAATGCTGCATCTCGCCGAACTGCTTTCGCTTCGCACATAGTGTCAGCGTTAGATTGCGTTGTGCCCGCGTGATACCCACGTAGCAGAGTCGACGCTCTTCTTCGATAGTATCGCTGTCGATGCTGTTGCGATGCGGCAATAAATCTTCTTCCATGCCGATGATATAAACGTAGGGGAATTCGAGCCCCTTCGCCGCATGCAGCGTCATGAGCTGCGCGCGATCGTCGCTCTCTTCTTCATCCCGCTGGCGCTCGAGCAGATCGCGCAACACCAGTTTCGTGATCGCGGCTTCGATACCGTTATCGTCGCCGCCGCCATCACCGCCGGTGTCGCCGATTTCGCGCTCGTTTTCTTCATCGGCGCGCTGCAGCGATTTTTCCAGGCTGCCGACCAATGTCATGACATTGTTCATGCGCCGCTCGGCGACGGTGGGACTTGAACTGTTCTGCTGCAACCAGTCTTCGTAATCGATATCGCGCAGCATGCCATTGATCGCATCGATTGCATCGTTGCCCTGCATGGCGCGACGCGTGGTCCACAGCCAATCGACAAATTCGCGCAGCCGTGACAGCGCAGCCTCAGGCAAATGGCTTTGCAAACCGATTTCCTCGCACGCTGCATGCATGCTGATGCCGCGTTCGGTGGCGTATGTGCCGAGGCCCTCGAGCGTCGATGCGCCGATTTTGCGGCGCGGCACATTGACGATACGCAGAAACGCATTGTCGTCGTCGGGATTAATCAACAGCCGTAGATAGGCCATCACGTCCTTGATTTCGTTGCGCGCGAAGAACGAAGTGCCGCCGCTAATTTTGTAAGGCACCTGAAATTCCTGCAGCTTCAGCTCTAACAGTCGCGCCTGGTGATTGCCGCGATACAGAATCGCATAGTCGCCAAAGCGGGTGCGATGGCGCAGCTTGTGATCGAGAATTTCACTGGCCACACGCTCGCACTCCACGTCTTCGCTCGCGCAGCGAATGATGCGAATGGGATCGCCCGGGCCGAATTCGCTCCACAACGATTTTTCAAATACGTGCGCGTTGTTGGCAATAACCGTGTTAGCGGCGCGCAGGATGCGGCCGGTCGAACGGTAATTCTGTTCGAGTTTGACGACTTTCAAGTGTGGGTAATCGGTTTGCAACTGCGCTAGATTTTCCGGGCGGGCGCCGCGCCACGCGTAAATCGACTGATCGTCATCGCCAACCACGGTCAACCCCTGGCGATTGCCGACTAACAGTTTCACTAATTGGTACTGCGCGCCATTGGTGTCCTGGTACTCGTCGACCAGCAAATAACGAATGCGCGAGCGCCAGCGTTCGAGCACTTCGGCGTTGCTGGCGAATAATTCAGCGGGGCGTAAAATCAGGTCGTCGAAATCGACGGCGTTATACGCTTTCAATGCGCGCTGGTAGCGGATATATGCCTGCGCGCACAACATATCCGCCGGACCTTGCGAGAGCGCCACAGCTTGTTCGGGAGTAACCAGATCGTTTTTCCACGCGGAAATTTTTTGCTGGACGACACCGGCCTGATCCGAATCGCCACCATGCTCTGCGACCAAAATATCGCGAATCAAACCCATCGCATCCTCGGAATCGAAAATCGAAAAACCCGACTTGAAACCGAGCGTACGGTGTTCCCTGCGCAAAATCGTTAGACCGAGCGTGTGAAACGTCGAAACCATCAACCCCTTCGCGGCGGGGCCACTAACGAGTTTACTAATGCGCTCGCGCATTTCGCGCGCGGCCTTGTTGGTAAACGTAACGGCGGCGATATGACGCGCTTCGATGCCGCATTCTTCAATGAGATAGGCGATCTTGCGCGTGATCACGCTGGTCTTGCCGCTGCCCGCGCCGGCAAGCACCAGCAGGGGCCCGTCGATGTAGCGGACGGCTTCGCGTTGGCGGGGATTCAGACTGGTCAAAGCGCTAACTCATGCCGGCAAAAAGAGACAAACCCGACGCGGACAGAAAGATCCGAGGCGTCTTCGAATCGGGCCGGCATTCTAGCACCGCCACCCCAAATCCCAAGCCGGACATTATTTTTTCGTAAATATCTAGAAACTGATTCAAATTTTGTTTATAAAGTCATGAAATATTTTAAAAAATAGAATCATGACTACTTGGGTGGATGTCCGGCGGTGGACCGATAAACCCACGCCGCACACAAAGGCTATCAGCGACATGTCCGAACCGGCGGTGCGCATTCTTCTGGTGAATGAAGAGCCAGCAGAATATATGCACGTTGCGCATGTTGCGGCCGCCATACGACGCGATCATCTCGTCAGCTGGTGCGACCGGCCCGAGAGCGCGCTCGCCACCATGCTCTCCAGCGAATACGACGTCATCCTGCTCGACTGTCAGCGCCGCCCGCAACAAGCCCGCGAACTGCTCAGAGCTGCCATTCTCAACGAATGTACCGCTCCGATCATCGTCATGACCGATGTGCTGGACTGCGAGCTCGATCGAGACGCACTGAGCGATGGCGCCTCGGATTATCTGCTCAAAAGCGAACTCGATGCCGCACAGCTTGAGCGCGGCATCCGCCACGCCTTGCAGCGCAGAAAAAATGAATTGCAACTCATGCATCGCGCGCGTTTCGATGCCCTGACCGATCTGCCAAATCGTCACATGTTTCGCGAGCATCTCGAAAACGCTGTCGTGCGCACTCAGCGCGACAGCGGCCGCTTCGCATTGCTGCATATCGATCTGGATGGTTTTCGCCGCGTCAACGAATCGTTCGGACACAGTGTCGGCGATGAGCTGATTGCGCTGGCCGCACAGCGACTCATTCAGTGTGTGCGCAAAACCGATAGTCTTGCGCGCATCGGCGCCGATGAATTCACCGTACTGATCGAGGATGTGCGGCATATTCCCGATGTCATCGCCGTCGCCGAAAAAATTATCACGGCAATGGCCCAGCCCTATCAGATCGGCGATACGCCACTCGTTCTCAGCACCAGTATCGGCATTGCGGTGTTCCCCGAAGCCGGCTTTCATGTCGATGCATTGCTTCGCAACGCCGAACTCGCGCGCCAGCAGGCGAAACAAATGCGCGGCTGTCATTATCATTTTTATACCGAGCAGATGAATCTCGAAGCGCGCAATCAGATGCATCTCGAAACTGAAATGCGCCGTGCGCTGCGCCGCAACGAATTCGAACTGTATTATCAGCCGCGCGTCGAACTCGAAAGCGGGCAACTGGTCGGCGTCGAATGCCTGATTCGCTGGCGACATCCGCAACGGGGCCTGCTCGCGCCGAGCGATTTCGTACCACTCGCCGAAGAAACCGGGCTGATCGTGCCGATCGGTTACTGGACGATTCAGCAGGCCTGCCGCGATATGCGCGAATTGCAGCGCCACTGCGGCCGCAGCATCGATCTCGCGATCAATATTTCAGTAAAGCAGCTACAGGATGAAAAATTCGCCGAGACTGCAGCGCGCATCCTCACCGAGAGCGGGCTCGATTTGCATCGCATCGAATTCGAACTCACTGAAACCGCCATTCTGATGAATGCCGAGCAAACCTATCACAGCATGATGGCGCTCTCGCAGCTCGGCGTATCGTTTTCACTCGACGATTTCGGCACCGGCTATTCATCGTTCGCGCATATGCAGCGACTGCCGATTTCCGCGCTGAAAATCGATCGCAGCTTCGTGCGCAATCTGCCCGGCGATAATGACGACGCGATTATCGTCAAGGCGATCATCAATCTCGCGCACAGCCTGCAGCTCAGCGTCATCGCCGAAGGTGTCGAAACTATCGAGCAGGTTCAATTCCTCTGGCAGAACCATTGCGATCAGGTGCAGGGATATTATTTTGCGCCCGCCATCGAAGCGTCGCAGATCGAAATGCTTCTTCAGGAGAAGCTGCTCGCCTCCATGTAAACACGGCACGCATAAACTCCTCTGCGCCACCAAATCCTTCACACTTCCGGCGAATGTGCATCCCGCTCGCTGCTGCTCTGCTAGTCTGATGGTTGCTCTGGAAAAAAATCGACCGGGAAATCATTTATGCAGGACGTCAAGGACCTCGCACTCATCATCGAATCGAAGATTCCGCTCATCGCACTCGAAACCCACGACGAACCGACAGCGCTGCAATTGCTGACACGCGTGGCGATGCAGCACAAGCTGGGATATTTCTGCTGGTCGATCACGGAAGGCCTCAACCGCCTCGGCTTTGGCGGCGATTTTGGCGATAGCGCAACCTCACCCACAGATGCGTTGAGGCAAATCAAAAAGCAGACTTCACCGGCACTGTTTGCCCTTTGCGATTTTCATCCATTTCTTGTCAATCAACCCGAGCATGTGCGCCTGCTCAAAGATATTGCGATGGCCCACGAACGTCTCGGCCATGTACTGGTATTAGTGAGCCATGAAATAGAACTGCCACCTGAATTGCGCCGCTATGGCGCGAAATTCAGTTTATCGCTGCCGAACGATACGCAGTTGCTCGCCATCGTGCGCGAAGAGGCGAACGCGTGGGCAAAACAAAATCCGGCGATGGTCGTGCAGTCCGACTCTGCCGCGCTCAAACACCTCGTGCGCAATCTGCGCGGACTCACCGAAGCCGATGCGCGCCGC
Source organism: uncultured Verrucomicrobiaceae bacterium (assembly GCA_964631955.1). GTDB lineage: Bacteria > Pseudomonadota > Gammaproteobacteria > Pseudomonadales > CAMLJR01 > CAMLJR01. The sequence goes on from CAZWBA010000003.1 coordinate 71,616, forward strand.
CTGGCACGCGGTGCCATTCGCGACGACGGCGCGATCACGATGGCGGACATTCCCGCGATTAATCGCGCAAAATTCCAATTGCTCGATATGAGCGGCGTACTGAGCTTCGAATACGACACCGCAAAATTTTCCGATATCGGCGGCCTTAAACGTTTGCAGGAATGGTTAAAGCTGCGCGAACACGCGGTGCACTCGCAACAGCGCGATCGCCCCAAGGGGGTTCTGTTACTCGGCGTGCAAGGCAGCGGAAAAAGCCTCGCCGCGAAAGCGATCGCGGGCATGTGGGGGCTGCCGCTGCTACGGCTCGATATGGCAACGCTCTACAACAAATTTATCGGCGAGACCGAAAAGAATCTGCGCAGCGCGCTCGATCAGGCTGAAATCATGGCGCCATGTGTATTGTGGATCGATGAAATCGAAAAAGGCCTGGCCGGCGGCAGCAACGATGAAGGTACATCGCAGCGCGTTCTCGGAACATTGTTGACATGGATGGCAGAACGCAAGAGCCAGGTATTTATGGTGGCGACAGCGAATGATGTGCAGGGATTACCGCCCGAGCTATTGCGCAAAGGTCGCTTTGACGAAACCTTTTTCGTCGATCTGCCGACAGCACCCGTACGCGAGGAAATTTTTGCGATTCATTTGCAGCAGCGCAATTTCGATCCGACACGTTTCGATTTAGCGACACTCGCCGCACGCTCGGAAAAATTCTCTGGCGCGGAAATCGAACAGGCCATCGTTACCAGCATTTATACCTGCTCGGCACGACGCGAGCCGATGACCACGGCACATATCGAACATGCAATCGTTAGCACCGTACCGCTCGCTACCATGCTCGCAGAAAAAATCGAATGGCTGCGCACATGGGCAAAAGAACGTACCGTATCGGCTGATTAATTTCAGCCTTGATATTGCGCAGTGTTTTAATACGGCTAGGCTAGGCAGCAGCCTGTTGCGGCTCGTCGCTCCACTCGCTTTCGTCGAGCCTGCGCATGACATAACGCCCCGGCGCAGGTTCAATAATCGATTGCCGATCGATCGCACGCGCAGGCAAACGCTCGCCGGCAAATTGCAGCTGCCACTCGGCCCAATCATTCCACCAACTGCCTTCGACCTTGAACGCCGAATCGAGCCACTCCTCTGCTAGCGCTGCATTGTGTGGATTGCGATAGTAATAATATTTATTGCCGCTGGGTGGATTGATCACTCCCGCGATGTGGCCTGACCCGGCCAGCACAAAACGCACGCTACTCGCTTGCAATTGCGTCGCCGCATAACAGGATCGCCAATTCGCGATGTGATCTTTGTCGGCTGCGAGCACATAGGTTGGTGTGGAAATATCGCGCAAGGCGATATTGCGATCGTTCAACGTCAGCGGTTTCTGCTCCGCCAATTTATTATGCAGATGCAGTTCACGCATGATGAAGCGCTGCGTTGCTTCGGGCACGTTCGTGTTATCGCAATTCCAGTGCAATAAATCGAAAGCCGCGGGGCGCTCGCCTTTCAGATAATTGATGACGTAGTAATTCCAGAACAGATCGTTTTCCTTAAGCAGATTAAACCCGACCGACAGCAGGCGACCGTCGAAGAAGCCGGTTTTTGCCATATGCTTTTCGATAGCTTCGACATTGCGCTCATCCACCAGAATGCCGATGTCGCCCGGATCGCGAAAATCCATGCTTGCCGCGAGATAGGTTGCCGATGCAAAACGTTTTTCATTGTGCGAATCGCAATACGCCAATGTACATGCGAGCAACATTCCGCCCAGACAATACCCGATGGCGGAAACCTGCTTCTCCCCGGTGATGCGCTCGATAATATTGCTCGCCGCCAGCGGCCCGAGTCGCATGTAATCGTCGAATGTGGTCGAACGCATTTCGCTATCGGGATTCACCCACGAAATCATGAACACGGTGTAGCCCTGATCGATCAGCCACTTGACGTAGCTGTTATTTTCGGAAAGATCGAGAACGTAATATTTATTCACCCATGACGGCACCAGCAGAATCGGCGTGCGATGGACCTGCGGCGTCGCGGACTCATACTGAATCAGCTGCATGAGCGAGTTTTCTGCGACAACGGCACCGCGCGATGTCGCAATATTTTTACCGGGTTCGAACGCATCGGGCTCGCTCATGCAGACATTGAGAATGTCTGCACTCTTCTTCTTGTCTTCCACCATCATGCGCAGACCTTGCAGTAAATTTTCGCCTTTCGTCTCCAGCGTCTTGCGCAACACTTCGGGATTCGTCAAGGCAAAATTGGTCGGCGCCATCGCGTTCACGGTCTGCCGCACGTAATATTGCAGGCGCTCGCGGCTGCGCTCATCGACACCGTCGAGATTGCGCACACAATCGAGAATATTTTCGGAGGCGAGCAAATAACTCTGCTTGATGAAATCGAATAAGGGGTTCTCTTCCCACGCACCATCGATAAAACGACGATCACCGACCCTGGGCCGGATCGCAGGCTCGACTTTTTCGCCGATGAGTCTCAATAAAAGATTATTGCTGAGCTTTAGTTGACTCTGCCAATAATTGATTTGCTGCTCGATGATACGCGATGGGTTTTGCGTTACGCCGTTATATAAATTGCGGCAACATTCGACGCCCGCATCGATCGCTGCCTTTTGCGAATTCGAACCACTTTCGAGCTGATTCAGCGATTCGTCCGCTACACTTTTTTGAAATTCGCAAATTCGATCGACAATCGATGCGTACTGCGAAAACCAATCGAGCACGATGGCTCCTCCGGGCTTTATATTGTTACAGCGACATGAGCCGATGCGTGCAGACAAATTCTCGGCAATTCATTTTCCCTGGCTAACAGCAGCAGCGAAGCTCATCGGGCGGAGACGCGCAAAGAGTCCCCGCCCGTTATCAGGCCGCCGCCCTGGCCATTTTCTTTTTGATCGCAACTTCATCTTTCATGGAAAATATCTCGGTCACTTTAGCTTTGACATCAGCGCCCACTCCCATCAGGCTCTTGCTGTCATCGAGCATTTTTTTGGCGACTTCGCCGCTCATCGAGATGCTATCCGCGGTGAATTTTCGCAGGGAGTCGAGATCCCTGATTGAAGTGACTGCCCGCATTTGTCTGATGCCGAGATCGCTGTAATAACCCGCAGATGCGAGATTCATTTTCGACACCTCTTCCATCTTGTCGATCGTCATCCTGTTGAGATCACCGATAGTTGACAGCAGAACACCGACCCTGCCTTTCAGCATGCCTGCTTTTTCCTTGATGCTTTCGATAACGGCCATGGCATTTCTCCTCGCTAACATAGCCCTCGCGGGCAGACTGGAATCGTACCGAAGACGTTCACTTCGATTCAGTCGCAACATTTTTGCTGCGTCTTCGAGCGCGTCTCGCTTAACAAAGGTGAGCAAAATGTGTTCCGTCTTCGCAGCATTAACTGCGACACATTTTTAGCATTGCCGGGAAAAACTGATTTCAGCAAATAGGCCGGATTGAATCGCACTATTTTTATGTATGTTTATTAGATATTTCTCAACTGACTTTGAAAAAAGCGCCGAAAAATCATTTCCGAAAAATATTGAAATTCGATAGGGGATATTGAAATTCAATCGTGGAGCGATGGGTCCACTTCGGCTTCGTTATTTTTGATCGCGCATTCATCAGCACCAGCGAAGTGCAAAGCGGATCGAAATGAAGCGAATGTTACAGAAAAGACAAAGCCGGGCAGAACCCGGCTTCGTTTCGTAACTTGACGTCCACTGTCACGCCAAGCTCCCTGCCAGCGACTAATTGCGTCCGTGACAATGCGTATTTTCCACATTGGCAGCAACCGGGCCAGCAGACGACACCTTTAGGCTCTGTGAGAGATATCCCACACGACTGAGCAATAGGCGAAAACCAACCCGGATGCGATCAGGCGTCCAGATCGGGGATCAACAGGGTGCGCACGCGCTCGATGGTGTCCTTGACGCGCAGTTTGTCTTTCTTCAGCCGGCGCAGATGCAGCTGATCCTGATAGGGAAAGGCTTCCAGACGCTCAATCTCCTCACTGAGTTCTCGATGGCGCCCCTGCAGGTGCAGGAGCTGAGCAGCCAAATCGGTATCCGCGGGTTCAGTCATGGGAAATATATCTGCGCGTTATTTGAGGGATAACTTAATTTGCGCCTACTTGATTGTCGACAAACTGTTTGATCGTCTGGCGCCCGATCAGATCGATATCGGTGAATTCCATACTGCAGCGGTAACCCTGCTGTTCCGGATCCGCGGTTACGATGCGGGCGTAAATATCGCTCGTGCGATTACCCAGCAATTGCAGCGACAGGGACATCATGATTTCACCCGTGGTTTCCAGCGGAACGGGACTTATCATACGCAGGCCGTGATATCCCATGTCGACCACCTGGCCGCAGTGCATTGCACCCAGCGTACTGCTGCCTTTTACACGCTGAAAATAGCACGGCATCTGCACGAGCACGCGCGGGCTTTTACGGATATCCCGCCGCGGCACCGTGAGCGCCCGCGGACGCGTGGTGCCAAGCAACTCATAGAGCGTGACCGGGGAACGGCGGCCGCGCACGCGCAATGTATTCAATTCGCCCACCAGAATGAAATCGTGCACGAAACGATAGGTGTTATCACTCAAGAGCACCTGGCCGCGCAAACTCTGTTTCGCGATACGCGCGGCGGTTTCGATACCCGCTCCCAGGGCAGCCCATTCGCGGCGCAAGGTTGCTCCTACGGCGCCGGTAACCAATTCGCTGCTGTGAATACCCATGCCCAGATACAGGGGCGGCAGGCGCAGGATCTCATTTTGCTGATTGCAGCGTGACATCGCCTGCTGCATTTCAGCTGCGCACGCGAGTGCTCGCGTCGCGTGATCGGTCTGTGGTGTATTGCTGCCGAATAAAATCGTCAGCACGCTGCTGCCGACGCTCTCGATCACGCCGCCATGTCGCGCGACGACTTCGTTCATCTGCGCAAGGAAGCGATTGAATAAATTAACCACCGAGGTGGGTTCGTGCTGTGCCGCAAACGCATCGAACCCGCGCAGCTCCGCCACCAGCGCTGTAAGCACACGACGCTCTGCGGGATGCTTGTGACTGGCGGGTTCTCCGAGCAGACGGCCGATTCGCTGGCGCAGCTGTTCCTCGACTTGCGGCAACGACGCCTCCGGAAGCATCGCCTGCACCTCGCCGAGAATTCGTTCGATCAGCTCGGCCTCACCCTTTGTCATGCCCGCCATATATAAAAGCCTTCATGCGCCGTGATCGTTATGTTTCCATATTTTTTAAACCGCGTGAGCATACTACGCACGCGCCATCCGGAGACAGCGACTTTATTAATGCAGGCAGCATTCCCTGAAAGCCCGCCCCGACCCGCAGGGGCACGCCGAGCCTGCGGAAACCGGCTGCATTTCCGCAAAAAGCTGCTCCACACTCCAGCGCGAGCGCCCTTCCCTGCAACGCGTATGAATCGCGCGATAATCTTCGAGCAATTGCTGAAAACGAATGAATTCGGCCAGCATGAATTCGCCTTCGTCGTCCCAGTCGGCCATTTCTCCGGAAACGATCGCGATGGCGCAATCGAGAGTTTCATCGACCTGCACGAACAACTCATCCTCATCGAGCTCATCCAGCGCCGCACCCCACACATCTTCCAGATATTGATGCCCCAGTAAAAAACCGTCGCACCAGTCGGATAACGCCACTACCCCTTCGCGAATATTGCCATTGCCGTCGAGCTGAAAGCGATTTCGTTGCACATCGACGGAGATCGAACCAAACAACTCGACCAATAACTCATAAAAACGCTTCGCATCGGTTGCGGACTCGAATTGAGGATCGTCGTTAAGCCATACCAGCTCGAACCACTCAGCAGGTTTGATCGGCTCGGGGGAACAGGCCATCGCATAAAGAAGGCCCTGTATCTGGGAATAATTCAACACTGCATCGCGCGTATTCAACTGATCGAGAAAGCGAAGCAGCGTTTCTTCGCGCTGTTTTTCAAAAGGCTGCATTTCGGCGCTCATGACAGAAAACCTGCCGCATACTACCGCGACATCGGTGTAAATTCCATGTTGAAGGGCTCCATGCCGGCTCTCGCAATTTGGACTATTCTGCAAGGGTGTCATCGCCCCGGAAGCGCCAATGTTCAAAAAGCAATCCACCATTGAATCGCCCTGCATCCGCAACTGCTGTCTCGACCGCGACGATTTCTGTATGGGCTGCGGCAGACATATCGAAGATATTTTGCGCTGGCAGCAGGCGAGCCATGAAGAGCGCTGCAATATTTTGGAGCGCGCCGCCAATCGACGCCTGAAATTACGATCCGCGATAGACGAGCGTTGAAGCAAATTCAAAAATCATCTTAATCACGTCACGAAATATGTGAACAAGTTCCGGATGCATGGTTGCCGCGAATTCTCCATGCCGGTAACGTACGCTCATGGTTTGCGCAAACAGAACGGATGTTTACGCAAAATGTTTTTACCTCGACGGTCCGGCCTTGCGACAATCAACTTCCGAGAATCAATCTCCGATAGTTGATCTTCGATGAGTCGAATCCCGTCAAATGGCAAACGGAGATTGCTGCTCTTCCCGCATCTCCTTCACGTATTTTAACGCTTCTCGGGCAACCCCTCGTCCATCACCCACCCTGTGCGGACGAGGGGTCTTTTTATCCCCTTCATCCAGATCCAGCTTCTTGTTTATCGGATAATTTATCTAAATTCCGATTCGATTATTTTTACAATTATTTTCGTTCCCCGACTTCTTCACAGCCTTCACAATTTTTCTAATGCATTTACTGCAACGCAAAGGCATCGATTTTTTTAACACTGATCGGCAGAGAGAACAAACCGCTCGGCTCGAGCGTGGCATTCAGTTCGTATCCGATTTTATTTTTGGGTCTGGTTATCAGATCGCGAATCAATCCGAAACCACTCATCAGGCTCACCGTTGCCGGCACCGTGTATTTCTGCGTGCCGCCCGCAGCAATTTCAAGCGGCTCCCGGCTGCTGCCATTGATCAAATCTCGTCCCTCGATACGGACACGATAATTGATCGCATTGAATTTCAATGCCGTGTCGTTGGGATTCGCAATCATCAAATCGACAAGCACTGTCTGATACATGCCGTCGCCAGGCCCCATGCGCAAACCCGCCACCGATACCTCCGGCGGATTCAACTTTCCGCTCAAAACCGCACAGCCGCCAAGCGCAGCGAACACGGCAATCGTTGCGAATAATTTCATGAAAAAGATATTTAAAGATCGAAATTGCTGAAATAAATACTTCACCGGCATCTTCTTCACGGATTAACCACCATCTCGATTTCAATGCGTCGATTCTGAATACGACCCGCATCAGTTTTATTGTCGGCGATCGGATAACGCGGACCATAGCCGGCGGTGCTGATTCTGGCGGCCGCAATTTCCCGACTCAGATAAGCGCCGATGCTTTGCGCGCGCTGCTCGGATAATTGCTGGTTATGTACGAAGCTGCCTGTGCTATCGGTAAAGCCCTTCACCGCAATCGCTGTTTTACCGTAGTCGCGGCCAAGCTTCACGACGCTGTCGAGCACGCCGGCAACACGCGACTGCAATTGCGAACTATTCGTCGCGAAGGCAAGGTTGGCCGGAATAATCAATTTGATTGTATTCGCGTTGCGCTGAACGCGGATCGAAGTGCCTGCAAACGTATCCCTCGACTCCGCTTCCAGTCGTTCGGGATACGTGCCGCTATACACTTTGGGCGATGGCGGCGGCGTCTGTGGTGGCTGACTCGGCGGTACCACAATGGGCGGCGGCACCGTTTTGGGATGTTCGGGTGTTGGCGGTTTGGGCTGATCGACCGCACAGCCCGTCATCCATAACGCTGCGGCCAACAGCACGCCAACCTTTTGCCGCCGGCTTTCATTCAACATAATTTCACCTTAATCATGAGTCCTGGAACGCGATTGCGTGACTGACCAATCTGATTTAATTCATCAACCCGCCTGGCGAATTTTTAATGTGTGACCGCAAGCGGTGCCATAAGTGCGGATGAGTCGAATACCGAAGCCGGTCGCCGCGCGAACCCTGACGCAAATCGGTGCCATCCGATATTCACTCAGGCGTTACGCATAAAGCAAGCGCACCACCTATTCAGTGCAGGTTCATCTGTCGAAGGCTAATCTTTGGCCAGCATCGGGATTCCGCCGTGCTTAATAAGCTGTATCCCGCACATTCGGTGGTAGCATACGGCGAATACGAATCGATGTTGTTCACGCAGCGGAAGCCCTTATCAACTCCGACGGGAATTATTTGCTGACATGCGCGCTCTGAGATTTTTCGCTTTCGCCTCGGTGCTGGCCACAGCCAGTGCCGCTGCATTGGCGGAACCGCCGCATTCACGTGAGCGCGACAATCGCGCCAATGACAGGCGTGCGGTGCGCGATGTGGTCGGCGAGGTCGAACAGAATTACCGCGGCCACGTCATCGATGTGCAGCCGCCACGCAGCAATGAGGATATGTATCGCGTGCGCGTGCTGCAGGAAGGTGGCCGCGTCAAGACGCTGCGCGTTCCGGCCAAGCGCGAACACAAATCGAATCGCGATCGGTAAGTATCTGCAGCATTCAGCACAAGCATTCGAACCGCGACATCTGAAAATTCAAACAACGAAAATATTCATCAACGAAAAGATCACACGATGCGATTACTGCTGGTTGAAGACGAAGCACTGCTGCGCGAACAACTCAACAAACATCTGCAAGATAATGGCTACGCCGTCGATGCCGCCGCCGACGGCAAGGAAGCGCTGTATCTCGTGGGCGAATTCAATTACGACCTCGCCGTGATCGATCTCGGCCTGCCGCTCGTCGATGGCATTACCGTCATTCGCAAAATTCGCGAACAGCAGAAGCGTTTTCCGATTCTGGTGCTCACCGCGCGCGGGCGCTGGCAGGACAAAGTCGAGGGGCTCGAAGCGGGCGGTGACGATTACGTGGTCAAGCCGTTTCACATCGAAGAAGTGCTGGCGCGCCTGAATGCATTGCTGCGTCGCAGCGGCGGCTTCGCGAGCCCGCTGCTGCAATTCGATCCGCTCGTTATCGACACCGCCAAGCAGGAGGTGACGGTGCAGGGAGCGGCGGTCGAGCTGACGGCCTTCGAATACAAGGCGCTGCTTTATCTCGCGCATCGGCACGGCCAGGTCATTTCGAAAACCGAACTGACCGAGCATTTATACGATCAGGATTTCGATCGCGACAGCAATGTCATCGAAGTGTTCATCGGCCGTTTGCGTAAAAAGCTCGACCCTGCCCACACCCTGAATCCGATCAGCACCGTGCGCGGGCGCGGTTATCGCTTCGAGCTGCAGAACAGTTCCGAATCCGCAGGACCGGCGAACGCCGAATGACATCGAACCGGCTGCGCGAACGCCTTCGGCAGTGGGCCGCCCGCCTGCAAACCCTTTACTCGCGAATTACCGGATACGACTATCTCGCGCACCCTGTCGCCATCGGGTTGCTGGCGCAGTTGCGCAGGATTCCCGCGCCGAATTCGATTGCGCGGCGCCTGTTGCTGGCCAGCATGATCATGCTGCCACTGTATCTGGCCAGCATCGGCTGGTTTTTATCGCGCTCATTCGAAGCAAGCCAGCACACTGCCGCACTCGAACGTTACCGCGTGCAGTTTTATGCACTGCTCGGCGCGATCGAATTCGACAGCGACGGCATCAAGATCAGCCCGCACACGGGTGATCCGCGTCTGCGCCAGATCAATTCGGGCCTGTACGCGACGATTCAACGTCCGCAGGCCGAAATTCTCTGGCAGTCGCCGTCGAGTCAGGCGCTCGAACTCAGCAAGGAATTACTCGCGAGCGACAACCCGCCGCGCGCGGGCCACGAGCGCTTCGATGCGATGTCACAGCCGGCGTCGTTTTTACGCTTTCAGTATCAGACGGTGTGGGAAAGCGAAAACGGCGAAGATATTCCGCTCGCGTTCACCATTCTCGAAGATCAGAGCACGCTGCAGGTCGAGCTGAGGGCATTCAAGCGCCAGCTCTGGCTCGGCCTGGGCAGCGCCGCGCTGCTGCTGACGATTGCGCAAACCGTGATCCTGCGCTGGGGTCTGCAGCCGTTGCGCAGACTGGCACACGATCTCACCGATCTCGAACAGGGCAAGCGCGCCGAGCTTCCCGATCACTATCCCGAGGAATTGCGGCCGCTGGCGGCCAATCTCAACCAGTTGCTCGAACGCGAGCAGAAACAGCGCGAGCGTTATCGGAATACGCTCGGCGATCTCGCGCACAGCTTGAAAACACCGCTCGCCGTGTTGCGCCAGCAAAGCGCTGCAGCGGTATCCGATCGCGCATTGCTCGAAGAACAGATTGCACGCATGGACCAGCTCATCGGCTATCAGCTTCAGCGCGCGGTAGCGAGCAGTCCGCATCGATTGCAGCAGAAAATGGTATTGCGCCCGCTCGTCGATAAACTGATTGCCACGTTCGCCAAAGTCTATTTCGACAAACAGCCGCAGTTTCGCGCAGATATCGCGCCTGATTGCGAATGCCGCGCCGATGAAGCCGATCTGCTGGAGGTGCTCGGCAATCTGCTCGACAATGCCTGCAAGGCCTGTAAGAAAAATATCCGCATCACAGCGAGTGACAGCGAACGCTGGCTGTTGATCGTTATCGAGGATGATGGACCGGGAATTCCCGAAGAACACCGCGCGGGCATTTTGCAGCGCGGACAGCGCGCCGACACCTATCAACCCGGACAGGGTATCGGCCTCGCCGTGGTCATCGACATTCTCGATAGCTACGCGGCGGAATTCGATATCGGCAGCAGCCCGCTGGGCGGCGCGCGCTTCAGCATGCGCTGGCCGCGGTGATACACCCACCATTTCGAGAGAGCAACGTTATGCAGAGCACGCATTTATTCCGCTTCGCTTCCTTTATTACAGCGACATTCATCGGACTGACCCTGACACTGCCGGCTCACGCAGAATTAAAGGCGACCTACCATTTACACCAGGCGCGGGAAACGCTGGATCTGTATTACCTCGACAACGATCATCTGCGCGCCAATTACGCCGACAAACAGCAACTGGTATTGAAAGGTTCCGAATCGTGGTTGCTGCATCGGCAAAACGGGCAATGGCTGGCCATGGATGCGAATCAGGCCGGCGCGCTGTTAAAAGCTGCTCGCGGCGAGACAATCAACACCGCCATCGGTCCTGTGCAGTTGCGCGATACGGGCCGCAAGGAAATCGTTGCGGGTTATGCAGGGCGAGTTTTTGAATTGAGCGTCGGCGATAACAAATCGGAAATCGTGCTGACCGACGATCCCGATGTGCTCGCGCTAACGAATGGCTGGCGCACACTCGCACTGAAACTGTCGGGCAGTCTCGGCGCGGAACAGAGTGCGCAACTGCAGCAGGCACTCGCGAAAATTCCGCAGCAGGGTCTGGGCGGATTATTGCGGCAGGGTGACCAGCTCAGCCTGGTTGCGGTGGAAAAACGCGCCGGTGTGCAAGGTATCGACTTTCCCGCCAACACGCAGGTCATTCCCAGATTGCAGATCCCCGGCTTTTGAAGCGCGCGGGCTGTCGACGCACACACGGCCACGTCTGACTGCCGCACGCGAAGAAGACGCGGCGCAACCCCGTGAAACCCGAACTAGCAAGATCGGACTTCTCCGCTATTCTTGGGAAAGCATTTAAATCGAGATTGACGAATTCGCATCGCGCCGGATTCGTGTCACTTCCCTCTGCGGTCTGGAGCTCTTCCGAATGAATGTCATCGTAGGCCTGGCTATTCTGTTTGGGGCCTGCTTATCGGGGTTCGTTTTATCCGGTGGCCAGCTCATGGCGCTGGTTCACCCTTTCGAACTTCTCATTATTCTCGGCTCGGCCATCGGCGCCATGTTCATCGGCAACCCGCTGCCCGTCACCATCGGCACGCTCAAGTCGATCGGGAGTTCGCTCAAAGCCTCGCCTTTCAACAAGGCGCTCTATCTCGACCTGCTCGCCCTGATGTACGACCTGTTCAACAAGATGCGCCGTGAAGGCATGCTCGCGGTCGAGGCCGATATCGACGATCCGCACGCAAGCCCGCTGTTCACCAAGTATCCCAATGTGGAAAAAATTCACGGCTCGATCGAATTCATCGTCGACTATCTGCGCGTAATGATGATCGGCAGCATCGCCGGCCACGAGCTGGAAGCGCTCATCGATGCCGAGCTCGAAACGCATCACGCCGAAGCCGGGCTGGTTCCCGCCGCCATGACCAAACTCGCCGATGGCCTGCCGGGCTTCGGTATCGTCGCCGCGGTGATGGGCATCGTCATCACGATGGGTTCCCTCGGCGGCCCGGTCGAGGAAATCGGTCATAAAGTCGCGGCGGCACTGGTCGGCACCTTCCTCGGCATTCTGCTCGCCTACGGCGTGTTCGGCCCCATCGCCAATTTTCTGGAGCACAAGGTGCGCGATGAGGCCAAATTCTACGAATGCATCAAGGTGTCGCTGATCGCCACACTCAACGGCGCGGCGCCGCAGATCGCGGTCGAATTCGGACGCAAGGTGCTCTTCCACGAAGTGCGCCCGAGCTATACCGAAGTCGACGAGCGCGTGCGCCAGAAGTAATCCAGCGTGATTTCCGGAATTAACGCGAGGCTGTCGTCATGAGCACGTCGATGCAGCCGATCATCATCAAGAAGAAGAAAGGACACGGGCACGGCCATCACGGCGGCTCGTGGAAGGTCGCGTTTGCCGATTTCATGACAGCGATGATGGCCTTCTTCCTCCTCATGTGGCTCATGGCGGCAACCAACGACCCCCAGAAGAAAGCGATCGCCGGCTATTTCAACGAAGTCGGCGGCGGTCTGGTCGGTCCCGGCGGCGCCAATTCGGGCGTGATTCAATTCGACAACCCCGAAAGCTCGCCCAGCGAAATTGCACCGCCGACCATCAAGAACGAAGCGGAAGGCGGCGAAAACGAGCGCAATTCCGGCGCGGGCATCGAACAGAACGCGATGATTCCCCTCACCGCGCAGCAGATGCGCGAGCAGTACGAAAAACAGGAAAAGGAAAATCTGCAGAAGCTCAAGGAGCAGTTGCAGGAAGAACTGAACAGGAGCGACTCGGTGCTGCGCGAGGTGCGCGATCAGATTCTGATTGATTACACCGGGCTCGGCCTGCGCGTGCAGATCGTCGACAAGGAACAACGGCCGATGTTCGATACCGGCAAGGCCAACATGAAGGAATACTCGCTGGCGGTGCTGGAAGCGCTGGCGCCATTGCTCGACAGTGTTCCCAACCGCCTCTCGATTACGGGCCACACCGACGCCGCGAAATACGGCGACGGCGCGCTCTATTCGAACTGGGAGCTATCGGCCGACCGCGCCAACACCGCGCGCCGCGCGCTGCTCGACGGCGGTTATCCCGAAGGAAAAATTATCAACGTGCAGGGCATGGGTTCCGCCGCCCCCTTCAACACCGAAGACCCGCTGGCGCCAATCAATCGACGCATCGCGATTCTGGTGCTGAAAAAATCGGTGGAAGAAGCGCTGCTCGGAAAAACCGGCGTGAGCAGCGAGCAAATCCTGGAAAGCGGTGCCGGTATATTGATGAACGACAACAACACGACACCTGCCGCGCAACCCACCAATCCCGCCACCCCGTAGGGGCAGACCTGTGTGTCTGCTCTGAATTTTCAGGTGCGATCAAATCCCGGGGCGAACACACAGGCTCGCCCCTACGCAAAGCGAATGATGTTCACGCCAGCGGCTGCCGAAACATGAAATACACCGCGCCGAGCAGACACAGCCCCGCCCATATGAAATCCATGCGAAACGGCTGCTTCATGTAAAAAATCGCAAACGGCACGAATACCGACAGCGTGATGACTTCCTGCAGGATTTTTAATTGCGACAGGCTCAGCGCGGTGTAACCGATACGGTTGGCCGGCACCTGCAGCAGGTATTCGAACAGCGCGATTCCCCAGCTCACCAGTGCCGCGATCCACCAGGCCCTGCCCTGCAAATTGCGCAGATGGGCATACCACGCGAATGTCATGAATACATTCGAACAAATCAGCAGGATCGTCGTTTGCACTATTACGGATGGCACAGCTCACCTCGCTCTTGAAGAAAATTTCAATGTTCGCGTCATCCACGCACACGCAGGAAACCCGTCATTGTTGCAGCGCCGGGCTCCCGCTTTCGAGGGAGCGACGAGTTCAATTCGTCAGCCATTAATTTGCCGCAGAACTTCATACGCCGCGCGTACAGCAAGAAACTGCGCTGTATTGCCGCCGCGATCGGGATGACTGGCTGCGGCAAGACGGCGATATTGCCGCTTTATCGTTTCCCAGTCGGCAGCACTGTCGAGCTGCAGGGTCGCAAGCGCTTCGCTGCGCTGATCGTGCGCGGTATAGCGCGTCCAGAAATCAGCGAGCAATTGTGCGACCGCCGCGCTATCGGTCGCGAGAAACTGCTGCCAGTCGAGATAATAAGTGCGCAGCACATCGTCGGCGTGCCCGGCGATATTTCGCCCGTTTGCATTCGCTGCCGCTTCGATGGCAATACGCAGCGGCGATATCACCAGCCATATCTGTTCGTCGTGCCAGAGCGAATCCTGCAACCGGTAGAGTGCGTTCATGATCATGAAGTGCTTTTGAAACAGTGCGAGCTGCGCGTCGTGCACCGGCTTTTCACCACGCGCACTTTTGAAATGCGCACCATCGGCTTCGATTTTTTTGAGCAATTCGTATTCGCTCATTCCCGCAGGCTGCTCGCGCAGGAGACGCAACACCACCGCCAGAAGCGGGTTCGTGTGCGGCGGCGTGGCGTCAGCGCGATTCATCGCGCGCGAAACCATCCGGAAATGCTGTAGCGATCGGATTGCGCTGGCAGCACTTCGTGCGGAAATTCCGCGCTCAGGAAAAAGACCGCCGTACCCGCGGCTGGCGCGATGCGGGCGAGTTCGCGTTCGTCATTCCATATCGCCAGCTCGCCACCCTCGCACGAATTCAAATACATCACGGTCGTCAACACGCGTCGTGGAAAAACCGTATCGGCCTGGTGTGCGAATGCATCGCGATGGCGACGATAGAATGCGCCCGGTGCATAGTGCGCGTAATGCGCTTCGTAATCGCGTAAACCCAGAAACAGGCGGCGGTTGATTTCATCGCGCAATACATCCATCGCAGCGAGATATTCGCGCTGCACGGCTACCTCCTCACCGAGCCAGAGCGTTGCATCGCGGCGCTGATCGCTCAGTGACTGGCGATCGCGTCCCACCGCTGCCGCTGCAAATTGCGCGCGTCGATTTCGGCAATCGGCAAGCAGCGCCTGACACCGGGTCGCAGGTAAAAATTCCGGCAGTACCAGCCAGCCATCGCCGCGCAATGCGTCGACGATAACATCGAGGTGCGTTGTCATACCGGAGGAGAGTTCGGAGGGCATTCATTTATATCCGCGGGCGATGCTCAAAACTAGACGGTTTCACTTCGACAGGCAACCGGCCGGCACGCGCCTAGCTTTTTATTCTCCAGGTGATTTATTCTCTCGCGATCTATTCCCTGAGCGTTGTTCTTCCTCGTTCTTCGTCGAAGAGACAATGCTTCATCATAAAAACGGCTGCCGATAACGATATGAATATTCTCGTGATCGAGGACGATCCTGAAATGCGCGACTTTCTCGTGCAGGGACTCACGCGTGAAAATCATCGCGTCGATACCGCGGCCGACGGTGTGCGCGGACTCGAAGCAGCGCAGCAACCCTACGATGTGATCGTGCTCGATCGCATGCTGCCGGAAATGGATGGCATCGAAGTGCTCAGCACCTTGCGCGCGCGCGGCATCATCACGCCGGTGCTGATGCTGAGCGCGCTCGGCGATGTCGATCATCGCGTCACCGGTCTGCAACACGGAGCCGATGATTATCTGGCGAAACCGTTTTCATTCGTCGAGCTGGCCGCGCGCCTCGAAGCACTGCATCGCCGCGATGGCGGCAAAAGCGAAGCGACCTCGCTGCAAATCGCCGATCTGCATCTCGATCTGATTTCGCATAACGTGACACGCGGTGGTCAGCACATCGAATTGTGGCCGCTCGAATACAAGCTGCTCGAATATCTCATGCGCAACGCCGGCCAGGTGGTGACGCGCAATATGCTGCTCGAAAATGTCTGGAATCTCAGCTTCGACCCGCAGACCAATGTGGTCGAAGTGCATATGAGCCGCCTGCGCGGCAAAGTCGACAAAGGCTACGCCGTGCGCCTCATCCATACTGTTAGAGGCTCGGGCTATGTCATCCGTGAAGGCTGACGCCGTGCCGACCACGCCGCCGCAATCACCTCATTCCACGCGCCGGAAAATCGACGCGGCGGCCACTGCGCGTCACTGGTGGCGCAGTTCGTGGCTACGGCTCGCGCTGATCACGAGCTTTTGCATGTGGTTACTGAATAGCGCGGTGGTGCTCGCGCTGCACGATTTCACCATGCGCGCACTGGTGAGCGATCTCGGACGCACGATCGAAACGAAAATAGACAAGCGACTGGCGGCATGGCCCAAACAACTGCCGCAGCACGCCGGCGTCACCAGCTGGCTGTACCGCCAGCTCGCGGTACAGATCGCCGACATGCAGGATTGTGTCGCGCTGCTCGACAACGAGGGTGAAATACAGATCGCCAATATCAGCCTCAAGGAACCGCCCGAATTCAATTACCACAATTATTTCACCACGGTATTTACCGGCCATCGCTGGCAGAACAACGGCGAAGACAGCGCGTCGACCTGCCTCGTCACCGAGCGCGCACTCACCGATGGCGGCCGTCTGATCTACGGCGTTCCCTTCGATAATTACATCGGCACGATTCGCACGCTCGACAAGTTGCGCTTCTGGGGCCTGCTGATTACCGCTATCGTTCCGCTGATCACTTTCACCATCGTGACGATGGGTGCCATGCGCCAGATCGGCGATATTCTCGATATCTGCGATCGCGTCGCCTCCGGCGATCTCAAGCAGCGCATCGTGCTGCGCCGCTCCGTGGGTAATGATTTCGAACGCATCGCCACCGCCATCAACAACATGCTCGATCAGATCGAGCAATTGATGCAGGGCGTGCGCGAAGTATCCGATGCCATCGCGCATGATTTGAAAACGCCGTTGGCGCGCCTGCGCGGCCAGCTCGAATTACTGCTGAGCATCTCCGATCGCAGCGACGATGCCATCGACGCCGTCATCGCCGAAGCCGATCAGGTACTCAACGCCTTCAATGCGTTATTGCGCATCGCACAGCTCGAACAGGGAACGCGACGGCAGGCCTTCATTCATTTCGATTTTCGCACGGTGCTGCAGCAGGCGCGCGATATCTACGAACTGGTTTTCGCCGACAAGAACATTCGCTTTCAAATCGCCGTCGAAGACGATGAGACTTTTCCGGCGTACGGCGATCGCGATCTGTGGCTGCAGACGATCAGCAATCTGCTCGACAATGCCTACAAATACACACCGGAAGGCGGCGCCGTCGGCATCGAATTAAAACGGCATGCCGCCACGCTGCATCTGCGCATTCGCGATACCGGGCCGGGAATTCCTGCCGGCGAACAGCGCAATGTCTTCAAGCGCTTTTATCGACTCGAAAAACACCGCAGCCAGAAAGGCACGGGGCTGGGTCTCAGCCTGGTCGCGGCCGTGTGCAAGGTTCATCATGCGACGATCGAGCTCGGCCATGACGGCGGCCTGATCATCGACATCCATATCCCGCTCGACCTGCACGCAGGCTCACTCCACAAGGGTGCGGACACGCCCGCTGCGTGAGCGCTGTCGCCGGTCGATACGTATTTCCTCTGATATCGAAAGCCATCGCCAAACGCGGTGTGCTTCTATAGAATGCGCGCCTCGACAAAGTCGCTACTGATTGTCCACTGCATAGGGCCTGGGCATAGCGTAGCGCCCAATGCAGATGAGAACGATGAGCGAACCGACCTTCAATGGTCTCGGCCTGCCCGAGACTTTGCTTTCCACTTTGACCACCCTCGGCTATCAAAAGCCTTCGCCGATTCAACAGCAGGCGATTCCGTTATTACTCGCTGGCCGCGATCTGATCGGCCAGGCACAGACCGGCACCGGCAAGACCGCCGCATTCGCACTGCCGATTCTGGCGCAACTCGACACCAATTCCTCGAAACCGCAGGCGCTGATTCTCACACCGACGCGCGAACTCGCGATGCAGGTTGCCGAAGCGCTGCAGCGTTACAGCGAAAATATCGGCCGCTGCCGCGTGCTCGCGGTTTACGGCGGCCAATCGATGCGCGATCAGTTGCAGGAATTGCGTCGCGGCGTACAAATCGTCGTCGGCACGCCGGGGCGCTTGCTCGATCATTTGAATCGCAAGAGTCTCGATCTTTCCGCGCTACGCTGGGTGGTGATGGACGAAGCCGACGAAATGCTGCGCATGGGTTTTATCGACGATGTCGAAGCGATTCTCACGCACACCGGCGGCACGCAACAAACTGCTTTGTTCTCTGCAACGATGCCACCGCGCATCAAAAATATTGCCGACCGCTATTTGCGCGAACCCGAGCGCATCGTTATTCCGGCCGCCACCGCAACCGTATCGAGCATCGCGCAACACGTGGTGTGGGCGCGTCAGCGCGATAAGCCTCTCGCCGTTGCCCGCCTGCTCGCTGCCGAGGATTTCGATGCCGCGATTATTTTCGCGCGCACCCGCGAAGCGACCAGCGAAATCGCCGAATATCTTTCGAATGCAGGTCACGCTGCGCAAGCCATCAACGGCGATATGAATCAATCGCAGCGCGAGCAAACCATCGCTTTATTGAAGGCGGGCAAAATCGATATTCTCGTCGCCACCGATGTTGCCGCGCGCGGTCTCGATGTCGAACGCATCAGCCTCGTCATCAATTACGATCTCGCGCACGACCCCGATACCTACGTGCATCGCATCGGCCGTACCGGTCGCGCCGGCCGTAGCGGACGCGCCGTATTGCTCGCCGATCCGCGCGATCGTCGTGGCGTGCGCGGCCTCGAACAATTCACGCGCCAGCCGCTGCAAAATCTCGAACTGCCGAGCGATGAAGAAATCAGACAGCGTCGCAATAATCGCTTCCGTCAGACACTCGCGGAAAAACTCGGCCACGCCGATTCTGCGTCGTGGAGCGGTGCGGTTGACGAATTGCGCAACGAACTCGGCCTCACGCTCGATGAATTAGCCGCGGGCATGCTCGCATTGCTCGCCGACCAGCAAGGTGTAAATACAAAGCTGCCGGCAGCGCCGGCGCCAGTTCCCACCGAGCGGTTCGATCGCGGTGATCGCCATGAACGCGGTGATCGCGGCTCACGCAATGATCGCAATGGCAGCGCTGAGCGTCCACGTCGCGAACGCACTGAGCGCTCCGATGCACCGATGGATCGCTATCGCATCGCTGCCGGTCGCGCGCAGGAAATTCGCGTCAGCGATATCGTCGGCGCAATTGCCAACGAAGCCGGTATCAACAGTGCAGCGATTGGCCGCATTCAATTGTTCGACGATTACAGCACTGTCGATTTACCGCAGGGCATGCCGAAAGATATTTTCGAAACACTGAAAAGTGTGCGCCTGCGCGGCCATATGATGAATATCGCGCCATTTGCTGGCGGTGGCGGCGACACGTCCACGCCGCGCAAGAAACATTACGGCAGCTCGACCTCGCGTGCGCCTCGCGAAGGACGAGAAGGGCGTGAACATCGCGAAGTGCGCGAACCACGCAGAGCCGCCGGCGGTGGCGACGGTGCACCGCGCAAACGACTCGCGCTCAAAGCAAAATGATTTTTCGTGAAAATAATTATCCGGTCCCGGAAAAGACCGGATAATTACGCAGCTAATAACAGCCAACCATCGGAGTTTCAATCGTGTTCAAAGTCAACGAATATTTCGGCGGCAACGTTAAATCGATCGCGTTTCAGGGCGAACAACTGCCGGCAACCGTCGGCGTGATGGCACCGGGCGAATACGAATTCGGCACCAGCCAGCGCGAAGTGATGACCGTGATCAGCGGCGTGCTGATTGTGAAATTGCCGGGCTCGACCGAGTGGCAAACCTTCGCGCGCGGCGCCTCGTTCGAAGTCGCAGCGAATGTGAAATTCCAGCTGCAAGTGCAACAAGACACCGCATATCTTTGCACGTACGGCGAATAATTCATTCGATCCCGTAGGGGCGGACACATAGGTCCGCCCCTACAAATCGTGCACATTGTGCAAAAACCATGAATACCTCCGCCCAGCGTGGCGACACCAATCATTAAGCGATACGCTAACGATCAATCACTGATCGAACTCCATTAGCGTGCGCATTCAATCCAAAATCTTTCTCGCCATTCTCGGCTCCAGCTTGCTGCTGGTAGCGGCCGTCATGCTTTTATTTCAGTGGAGTGTGACGACGGGCATGCTCGATTACGTCAACAATCGCCAGGTGCAGCGCGCGCACGATGTCGCCGCAGAACTCAGCGAATTCTATGTCGAGACCGGCAGCTGGGAACCGCTGCGCAACGATCCTCGCCTGTTTCGCCGTATCGTGCTCAACGCGCTCGATTCCCGCGACGGACGCAGCCGCTCGACGTCGGCGCGATTGCCGCGCCCGCCGATTCCGCTCGCGCTGCTCGATGGCGATCAGCACCTCATCGCGGGCAGCCCGCCGCCGCCGCCCGTGAAGCTCATTGCCGTCGGCCTCAACGGCAATAACATCGGCTGGCTGCTCGTGCCGCAGGTGCGCGAAATCAATACCGGTTTCGAGCGCGAATTTTTGCGTCGACAACGCTCGGCATTAGTCATTATCGGCACCGTATTGATCGCTGTGGCCGCAATCATTGCATTCCCGCTGGCGCGTCATTTAGTCAAACCGATTCGCCAGCTCGCGCATGGCACCGATGAATTGACGCACGGCAATTATGCGGTGACGCTGCCGACCGAACGTCGCGACGAACTCGGCGAACTCGCGCGCAATTTCAACGAACTCGCGATTACGCTCGAAGCCAACGACAGCAGCCGCAAGCGCTGGCTCGCCGATATTTCGCACGAGTTACGCACGCCGCTTTCCATTTTGCGCGGCGAGCTCGAAGCGATTCTCGATGGCGTACGCCCTGCCGACAGCGAACACCTGCAATCGCTGCATCAGGAAATTCAGCATCTGAGCCGGCTCGTCGACGATCTGCACGCGCTAACCACGGCGGATATCGGCGGCCTGCAATATCGGAAAACGCAATGCGATATCGCCGAGCTATGGCGCGATCAGTGCGCGGCCCATGAGAAAAAATTTGCTGCGGCGGGCTTGGCGCTTTCCGTGCAGATTCCGAAGCAGGAAATCGCGCTGTATGCAGACGAAGATCGCCTGCGTCAGCTGCTCGACAATCTGCTCGACAACAGCCGCAAATACACATCCGCCGGAGGCGCGGTACGCGTCGAGGCCAACCCGTTGCCGGGTGGTGTCGAACTGATCGTGCAGGACACCGCGCCAGGCGTACCGGAAACTGCGCTGCCGAAATTATTCGATCATTTATTTCGCGTCGAAGATTCGCGTAATCGCGCGACCGGCGGCTCGGGTCTCGGACTCGCCATCTGTCAGCGCATCGTCAGCGCGCACGAGGGTGACATCAGCGCGGCTCCGTCGACACTGGGCGGACTGCTGATCCGTGTGTTTCTACCATATCGATAAACGAATTCATTTCGTCTATGGGTAATCGACCATGAGCAAGGGCAACACGATTCTCATCGTTGAAGATGAACCGAAGCTGGCGAGTCTGCTGGCGGATTATTTGCGCCAGGCCGAATTCGATGCGCACATCGTCGATGACGGCAATCGTGTCATCGATACGCTAAAAACATTGCAGCCCGCGGCCGTGCTGCTCGATCTCATGCTGCCGGGGCGCGATGGCATCAGCCTGTGCCGCGATATCCGCACCTTTTCGCAGGTGCCCATTCTGATGGTGACGGCGCGCGTCGAAGAAGTCGATCGCCTGCTCGGCCTCGAACTCGGCGCCGACGATTACATCTGCAAGCCATTCAGTCCGCGCGAAGTCGTCTCGCGCGTGAAGGCCGTGTTGCGACGCGTGCGCGGCAGCGATGCCAGAACCTGCGCCGCTTTCGAACTCGACGAGCATCGACTGGAAATTCGTTTCGAGCAGCGCACGGCAACCGTCACTGCCGTCGAATTTCAATTGCTCGCTCATCTGGCCAGCGAACCCGGCCGGATTTTTTCGCGCGATCATCTGATGTCGACGATGTACAACGATCATCGCGTCGTCAGCGACCGCACCATCGACAGCCACATAAAAAAACTGCGCAGGAAGCTGGCGGAAACCTGGCCGCAACACGAGTTCGTGCATTCGGTTTATGGCGCCGGTTACCGATTCGATCTCACCCGTATCGATTGATTTTTGATTCGATCGACGATTTTCCGCTTAAACGCAATTCCCTTTTTGCTGCGCACTGTTTGCATAGTTCCTCCACAAAGTGTCGCTATTCTGATAACAGCCAAGGCACTCGCAAGCTGACAGCTAAACGCACTTACATTGACGAGGACACTGCGATGAAAAAACTTCTCTCCGTTTACAGCCTGATCGGCGTCATCTCGCTCGGCGCACTTTCCGCCTACGCGCAATCGACTCCACCGGCACAGAACGAGCGGCCGACGCGGGATGTCACGCGTGAACATAAATTCGATCCCGCCGCGCGCGCTGCCCATTTGCAAAAGGCGCTGCAGCTCAGCGACGAGCAGACCGCGAAAATCACGAAAGTATTTGAAGACAGCAGACAACAGCGCCAGTCGATCACGGAAAAATACAAACCACAATTCGATGCCTTCCACGCCGACATGGAACATTTGCGCGAACAAACACATACGCAACTCGACAGCGTGCTGACACCGAAACAGCAGCAGGCGCTGGACGCGCAGCGCAACGCTCACGGCGACCGGCACGGGCATGGAAAACGCCGTGACGGCAACAGGCACGATCGTCACCCGCACTGAACAGCCCTGACCCCCTAACAACGCCTGGCCGCTTATGCGGCCTTTTTTGTGCATCATTCACACATTCCGGCGTACGCTGACACAGCATTCATTGTCGGGCGTTAATCTATCTTGGTCGCTTCGACCCCTTGCGGCATACTACGGCCCCACTTCGCCGGTGCGTCATTCATTTACAGGCCTGTCTCCGAGAGTCTTTGATGCGCAACTCCATCGCTATCGTATTGTTGTTATTCACCACACTGTTCGGCGCAGCTCTCGCCAGCGGTCAGGAACCAGTGCCGCCGACCGCGGCCATTCAGCCGAATCTCGAACAGCAACTTGCGCAGATACTGGAAAACGTCAACAGAAAACAGCGCGCGCTCGACATACTGGGCAAGCGCCGCGCAGAAATGCCGGCGGGTCTCGCGAGCGTCGAAGTCGACAGGGAAATCGAGACCACGCAAAAGCAATTGAACGATTTGCGCGAACAATTTCTGCAGCTCGCCACCAATGATTTCAGTTTCAATCTCAACCCGGCCATGCCGACGCCGCAACTCGACGTCAACTGGCAGCGCGATATCATCCAGATCATCCATCCGCTGCTGCGCGAGATGAAAGACCTGACCGAGCGTCCGCGCCTCATCGAAAAAATCAACGGCGAAATCAGTTATTACCAGGAACAATCCGACAGTCTCAGCGCGGCGCTGACGAATCTGCAGCAACTCGAAATCGCAACAAAAAATCAGAATCTTGTACGCGCATTGAAAGCGCTGAATGTAAAAGTCAAAGAGCGCCACGACGATATTCAGCAAAAACTTTCCACGCTTCACCGGCAGCTGGAAGAACAGCACGAGCGCCCCTCCGACTTTTCGAAAAGCTTCAGAGCCGGCGTGCGCTCATTCGTCATCAACTTCTGTATTTATCTGCTGCTGGCAGCGGGGATAAGTCTCTGCGTATTTCTGGTGATACGCCTGCTGGGAAGGATGATCGGCAAAGCCATACTCAACAGTTACAACGAGCGGCTGATTTTCGTCGAGCGCGGCGTAAACCTGCTGACGCAGTTTTTGAGCATCGCACTGGCCGCTCTGGCTTTTCTGGCCGTGCTTTATGCAGTCGATGCGTGGGTCATGTTCGCGCTATTTCTCATCATCACGCTGGGCATTCTGTTGAGTCTGCGCAATACGCTTCCAACATACACCGCAGAGATGCGCACCCTGCTCAATCTCGGTTCGCTGCGCCAGAACGAAAGACTGGTGCTGAACGGATTGCCGTGGCGTATCGTTGCGCTCGACATTTACACGCTGCTGCACAATCCTTCGCTCGGCGCATTTCTGCGCATGCCACTCGTGCAAATTTCAAAAATGAGTTCACGTCCTTCATTGCCCGATGAGCCGTGGTTTCCCACCGAGGTCGGTGATTTCGTCCTGCTGCTCGATGGCATGATGGGCCGCGTCGCATTTCAGACGCCGGAAATCGTGCAGATCAATGCTGGCGAAGCTCTCGTGCATTATCGAACCGAAATCTTTCTGAATCAGCGCCCACAAAATCTCAGCAAGCGAGGTTTCAGCGTAGGTGCCGATTTCGGCATCGATTACAGCCACCGCCACGAAGCTACCACCACGATCATCGATACGCTGCGCTACGAACTCGAAGGCGTCATCACGCAGACCGAGTTTGCACCTCACCTTATCGCCACCAATGTCGATCTCAAATCGATAAGCGCCTCATCGCTCGACTTCCGCATCTCGGCAACGCTCAAGGGCGACGCTGCCGGAATGTATGGCCAGATACAGCGCTGGCTGCAGAAATTTGCCATCGATTGCGCGAACAAACACGGCTGGAATACGCCATTCCCGCAAATGATGGTGCATTACAGCAAGGAACATAAATCGGGAGAACACGAGACGGACGCGCACGATCGCACCATCGGCGCTGACGATAAAAAAGATTTGCCACCCGAAATGGTACATATGTAAATCATGAGCACAATCTGGATCGATGCCGATGCCTGTCCGCGCATGTTAAAAGACGTGCTATTCCGTGCGGCGACGCGATTGCAGCGCCCGTTAATTCTGGTGGCAAATCAGGCGCTGCAGATTCCCGCATCGGAGTGGATTCGACGCGTGCAGGTTGAACAGGGGTTCGACGCCGCCGATCGCCATATCGAAACACACGCGCAACGCGGTGATCTCGTCATCACCAACGATATTCCGCTCGCCGCGAATGTAATTCCAAACGGCGTCGCCGTGATCAATACGCGCGGAGAAATTCTCGACAGGGAAAATGTGCGTGAGCGATTACGCGTGCGCAATCTCATGGAAGAAATTCGTGCGACGGGTCAGATAACCGGTGGCCCGCCGCCGCTCGACAATGCCGATAAGGCAAAATTCGCCAATGCGCTCGATCGATGGCTGGCGCGCAATCCCGTTAAAAAAATCAATTAACATTCTTTTGCTTCGAGAAAAAATTCTGCTTCCCCCGCCTTCCCTAGCAGCCGCTGCAGTTCCGGCATCAATATCTTCACTTGATTGTGCAAAACCCACGGCGGATTGACGATAAACAGGCCGCTGCCGAACATGCCAAATTCACCTTTGGGGTTTTCGACTTTCAGTTCGACGCGCAATGAGGGCAGCGCCAATTCCGCAAGTTTTTTCGGCAGGCGTTGTGACTCCTCACGCGGCAGCAGCGGATACCAGACGATGTATGTGCCACTGCTGAAACGTTGCAACGCTTCATGAAGGATGCGAATGACGCGGGCGTAATCCTCTTTCAACTCATAGGGCGGATCGATCAATACCACGGCGCGCCGCGGTGGCGGCGGTAACAATGCTTTCAATCCCGCGAAGCCATCGCTCTGCTCGATATGCACGCGACGATCCTTCAAAAAATTCTTTTTCAGCAACTCATGATCCTGCGGATGCAATTCAAATAAACGCAGACGATCGCCTTCGCGCAATAGATATTCGGCGAATAGCGGCGAACCCGGATAGCCGTGCGGCACCGCCCGACGCAGATCGTCGATTACCGAGAGATAGGGCGCCAGCAGGTCTGGCAATTCATCGCGATGTAGGAGTAAACGCTCGATGCCGGTTTTGAATTCGGCATTTTTTTTCGCCTCGCTGCCATCGAGCGAATAAATACCCGCGCCGGCATGCGTATCGATATACCAGAAGGGCTTTTCCTTTTGCTTCAGATATTCGATGACGAGCGCCAATACCGCGTGCTTGAGAACATCGGCGTGATTGCCGGCATGAAATGCGTGGCGATAACTCAACATGTGAACGACTCGATAAAGGCGACGAAGCGCCAGTCTGCCCATCGCAGAGTGGCGATGCAATGCAAAGTGGCGATGCAATTTTCTTCGCGCACGGCCCGCATATTCACCGGCATATTTTCCTGAAACATTCAGGATCGGTTCAGGCGTTTAAAACTAATCTGATTCTGCAGGCTGCAAAAGCAGCCAATCAGGACAAGAGAGGAACGACATCATGAAGAAACTCTGGTTAAGCGCCATCGCTGCCGCCTGCTTGCTGGCCGGTAACACAGCTCAGGCCGGAGATCATGGTCGCCACGATCATCATCGCAGCGACCGGAGCCCGCATTACGGGCAGCGCCATTACGGCCATCATCCTCAGTATCACGGGCATCGTCATCATCATGCTCACCATCCCCGTTATCGTTACGAGCGCCCGGTGGTGTATGTGCCGCGCCCGGTTTACTACGGCCGTCCGGGTTATTACGAGCGCCCGGTGCATTATGGCTACGGCGATGGAGAAATCCACGGGTCGATCAGCATCGGCTTTTAAGATGGTCGCATTTCAACTTTGCGATTCGCTGTCGAGCATCGGCAGCAGCGCGCGATCCAAGGTATGCAGCTCGTTATGATCCGCCGTCAGCAATTGCAATTTGAGCGCGCGCGACAGCCGTTTGATGGCGGCTTCGCGCCGCGATGCCGAGCTGCGATTGTGACCGCTTTCGATATACGCCAGCTGCAGCGGTTTGCGTCCACGAAAAAACTTTGCGCCTCGCTTCGATTTTGCAATTCCCGCGCGCAACTGTTCCGTGCCGCCGGCCGCTTCCTTGCATCGCCCGCTGCCGGGCCGATCGACACAGACCTCGCCACTGTGCTCGTGCCAGCGTCGCCGCATATCATTGGTAATGCCCGTATATAGCACGTCGTCATCGCAGCGAATGATATAGACGAACCAGCCGTTGTCGCACGTCGATGACATCGCCTTCTCTCCTGCATGTGGATCATGCCTTCGTGATCGCACTTTTCGTGAATCATATTGCACACGTATTATCGCGACGTGTGCCGTTTCTTTATTAAACTTCATTCCGCACATTCATCACTCATATCAGGAGGATATTTGCCATGAAAAAATTTATTTCCATGCTGTTCTGTGTTGCCGGTGTTGCCGCGGCCGATCAGAGCACCCTCTGTACGGCGCAGGGTCATGAGCGAAAAATCGATTTGATCGAAAACGCGCAGGGCTGTCAGGTTAATTACATCAAAGGCGGCGAAAGCAAAACCCTGTGGAGCTCAGCACGGAGTGAATATTGCGCGCCGCATGCCGCCAGATTTATCGAGAAACAAAAGGACTGGGGATTCGAGTGTACGCCAGCGGCGGCGAGCAGCGATTCCAGCGCCCCGCAATAGGCATTTTCACGCAGTAAATTCCCTTTGCGCTCGCAGGCAGCGAGCGCCACCGCCCATAGACCCTGTGCTAGAATGCGCGCCCCGCGCGTGTCGCGTTCGACGCGTGACTCAGCCGCATCGTTTTCAGACAGACTCACCCTTTACACATCTCAGTTGGGCAGTATGAATTTTGTTGTAGGGCAACGCTGGCTCAGCCATGCCGATCCGCAGCTCGGCCTCGGCATTATCACCGCAGTGGAAATCCGTCGCATCAGCGTACTTTTTCCCGCAGTCGGAGAAGAACGTACCTATTCGCTCGATAATGCACCGCTCTCGCGGATTGCGTTTCGTGCCGGCGATAAAATTGGCGTTCGCGACGAGCTGGAATTGACTGTCACCGCGGTCGACGAAATGCGCGGCTTGCTGATGTATACCGGCATCGATGCCGATGGTAACGCGCATCGCGTCGCCGAACTGCAATTGAATGCGCAGGTTCAGCTGCATTCACCGCAACAACGTTTGAGCAGCGGGCAATGCGATAGCAACGCACTGTTTGCCTTACGTATCGAAACGCTCGAACATCTGCAGCGCCTGCAACAATCAAACGCCACCGGTCTGATCGGCGCGCGCACCAGCTTATTGCCGCATCAGGTTTATATCGCGCATCGCGTCGCGCAGCGATTCGCGCCGCGCGTATTGCTCGCCGATGAAGTGGGGCTGGGCAAAACTATAGAAGCCGGCATGATCGTGCATCAGCAATTACTGAGCGGTCGCGCGCAGCGTGTACTGTTATTGCTGCCGACCAACCTGCAGCATCAATGGCTGGTCGAAATGCTGCGTCGTTTTAATTTGCGTTTCGCCTTATTCGACGCGGAGCGCTACGAAGCATCGCTCGACAGCGGCGACAGCAATCCGTTCGAAAGCGAACAGCTCGTGCTGTGCGCCATCGACTGGCTGGCACATGCGCCGGTCGCATTGCAGCACGCGCTCGATGCACACTGGGATTTGACCGTTGTCGATGAAGCGCACCATCTGCACTGCTCATTCACCGACGCTGGCGAACGGAATGCGGGCATCGAGTATCGCTGTGTCGAACAGCTCGCAGCGCGCAGCGCCGGTCTGATCCTGCTCACCGCCACGCCCGAGCAGGCCGGTATCGATAGCCATTTTGCGCGCCTGCGCCTGCTCGACCCCGCGCGCTTTCACGATCTTGCACAATTCAAGGCCGAATCCGCGCGCTATCCCGCGCTCAACGCCATCGTGCAGCAGTTGCTCGCCAATCCCGACAGCGTCGAAAATCTTGCGCCACATCTGCGCGATTTTCTGGACAGGGAAGAACCGGGCGGCATCGATCTAACGAAGTTATCGAGCGGCGAACTCATTCAGCAATTGCTCGACCGTCACGGCACGGGTCGCGTGCTGTTTCGCAATACACGCGCGGCAGTACAGGGTTTTCCCGAGCGGCGCCTGCACGCGCACGCCCTGGCAGTACCGGATATTTACGCGGACCTGCGCGGCGAGCTCTATCCGGAAATGCACGCGGCCGAAGCGCAGTGGCTCAAACACGACCCGCGCGTGCAATGGCTCGAACAGTTATTGAAAACAGTGCGTCCGGCAAAAGTGCTCGTGATTTGCGCAAACGCGCCGACGGCCATCGCCCTCGAACAATATCTGCATCTGCGCGCAGGCATTCGCAGCGCGGCATTTCATGAAGGTCTGACATTGCTCGAACGCGATCGCGCCGCTGCGTGGTTCGCCGAAACCGATCTCGGCGCACAGACGCTGGTGTGTTCGGAAATCGGCAGCGAAGGTCGCAATTTCCAGTTTGCGCAGCATCTCGTGCTGTTCGATCTGCCGCGCAATCCCGATCTGCTCGAACAGCGCATCGGCCGCCTCGATCGCATCGGCCAGGGCGCTCATATCGATATTTACGTGCCCTATCTCGGAACGAGCACAGAAGCAAAAGTCGCATGCAGCGCGCAACAGCTATTTTTTCGCTGGTATCACGAGGGGCTCGATGCCTTTCAGCGCACGTGCGCGGTCGGCTTCATGCTCTATGAAAAATACGAAGAAGCACTGCAGCAGCAATTGCGTGCCGCCGATGCCGAAAAACTCGAAACGATGCTGCAGGACACCGCGCGCGATTGCGATGCGTTGCGTATCGCACTCGAAGCAGGCCGCGATGCCTTGCTCGAATTGAATTCATGCAACAAGGCCGAAGCACAACATATTATCGATGCGGTTATCGCAGGCGAAAGCAGCGAGACCCTGCGCAGTTATCTCGAACGCATCTGGGATAATTTTGGTGTCGATCACGAAATGCATTCCGAACATGCGGTTGTGGTGCGCCCATCCGAGCAAATGCTGGTGAGTCATTTTCCCGAATTGAGCGAGGAGGGATTCACCGCCACATTCGAACGCTCGCAGGCGCTCGCGCGCGACGATATGGAGTTCGTCAGCTGGGAGCATCCGCACACGCGCGGTGCGATGGAAATGATCATCGGCGGCGAATACGGCAATGCCGCTATCGCCAGCATCACGGTAAAAGGTTTGCCGCCCGGCACGCTGCTGCTGGAGGCGGTGTACAGCCCGCACTGTCCGGCGCCGCGCCATGTGCAGCTCGAACGTTTCCTGCCGGTGACGCCGCTACGCTTCATCGTCGATCGCAATGGCAAGAACCTCGGCGGCGTGTTGCCGCATGCAAAACTCAATGCGCTGTGCAGCAATGTGCCGCGCAACACGGCACCTGCAATTATCGGACGCGTACGCGCGGAAATCATGGCAATGCAGGAACACAGCGCAAAACTGGCTGCAGCGGAACTGCCGGCGCTGGTGGCAGCCGCGCGCGCGGCGATGACTCGTTCGCTGCAGGCAGAAAGCGAACGCCTCGTTGCCCTGCAGCAAGTGAATCCGGCCATACGCACCGATGAAATCGAATTTTTCCGCGACCAGCTCAAACAGGGTTTGCAGATAATTGCCCAGGCAACCCTGCAATTGCAGGCGCTGCGTCTGATCGTTACGACATAAATACTCCGGACTGGAAATCACCGCACCGACGCGGCGAATCCAATTGTTTGCCGAGGCACCCTTGCACCGGCGAACATCCTGCGGATGCTCGCATCGAACGCGTGGCGATGGCACACTATCGCCATACTTTGCCAGCGATGGATTATGGATAACGCCGATCAGACTGCCCCGCCGCGTTTCACTGTGCGCGCCGCCGATACGGATAGCACCGAGATCGAATTGAGCGGCGCGTGGCGCAGCGATAACGAGCTGCCGAATTTCAGCGCCATGCGCGATGCGCTCGAACAGCACGCCGGCACGCATTGGCGCTTCGTCGCTGCGGATGATTTCGATTGGGACAGCAGCTGCATGACGCGCCTCTTTCTATGCGCGCGCCATTGTGCCGAACGCAACATTGAGCTCGATGTTTCCGCACTGCCGGATGGCATGCGCAAATTACTCGAGGTCGCCACCGCGGTTAAGCCGCAAACGCATCGCGATACCACGCCCTCTTCGCGCGAACAATTTAAAACCGCGCTGCGGCAGCTGCGTACTCACCTCAGTGATTTTCTCGAATTCGTCGGCAGTGTCGTGCTCGCATTCGGCAATCTGCTGCGCGGCCGAACCTATATGCGCTCGCGCGATTTTCTGTATTTCTTCCAGCAATGCGGCGCACAGGCGCTGGGCATCGTCGCGCTGATCAGCGTGCTGGTCGGAATGATTCTGGCCTATCTGGGCTCGGTGCAATTGCGTCAATTCGGCGCCGAGGTCTATATCGCCAATCTGGTAGCGATCGGCGCCGTGCGCGAAATGGGGCCGCTCATGACCGCCGTTATCATGGCGGGGCGCACGGGCGCCGCCTTCGCCGCGCAACTGGGATCGATGCAGGCGAATGAAGAAATCGATGCAGTGACGACACTGGGTATTTCGCCGATCGAATATCTGGTATTGCCGCGCATGCTCGCACTGCTCGCGGCGATGCCGTTGCTGTGTATTTTCGCCGATGTGCTCTGCCTGCTCGGCGGCGCGCTGATTGCTGCCGGCATGGATATCAGCAGCATCGGATTTATTTACCAGGCGCGCGGCGCCGTCGATTTTCAGGACATCGCCAGCGGCCTTATCAAAGGCGTGATATTCGCCGCGCTCATCGCCATTTCGGGTTGTCAGGCCGGACTGCAAAGCGGACGCAGCGCCGACGCGGTCGGTCGTGCAACCACACGCGCGGTCGTCAACGCCATCGTCTATCTCGTCATCGCCGACGCGGCGCTGAATATCGCCTATGACCGACTCGACTTTTAATAACGCAAAAACCGGAGGCGCAGCAGGCAGCGCCCCTGCGGGTGCGTTTTCGCATGAAAAAACATCGCATGACGTACATATCGATGTGCGCGACCTGACGATGCAATACGGCGGCCGCGTGATTCAGCGCGATTTGAATTTTTCGATTTATCGCGGCGATATTTTCGTGATCATGGGCGGCAGCGGTTGCGGAAAGAGCACGCTGCTGCGACACATGATCGGTTTATTGCAACCGGCAACGGGACAGATTCGTATCGATGGCGAGGATTTTTTTGCATCGACGCCGGAACAGCAGCTGGCGATGCGGCGGCGCTGGGGCATTACGTATCAGCGCGGCGGTTTATTCAGCGATCTCACGCTGGCCGAAAATGTCGCGGTACCGCTGCAGCAGTACACGCAATTAACGCCGGCGGAAATGCGCGATACGATCGCGTACAAACTGGCGCTGGTCGGTCTCGCCGGGTTCGAGGATTATTATCCTTCCGAAATCAGTGGTGGCATGCAGAAACGCGCAGCACTCGCGCGCGCGCTCGCGCTCGATCCCGAACTGCTGTTTTTCGATGAGCCATCGGCGGGGCTCGATCCGCTCAGCTCGCAGCGACTCGACGAACTCATCGTGCAGATTCGCGAATCGATGGGAGGAACGGTGGTGATCGTCACGCACGAACTGGCGAGTATTTTTTCGATCGCCAGCAACGCCGTTTACCTCGATGCAGACACGAAAACGCAGCTCGATTATGGCGATCCGCGCGAGCTGCGAATACATAGTCGACACGATGTGGTCCGACGCTTTCTCTCTCGCGGCGAGCCGTCGCACAAATCCGAACCGTCGCAACAAAAAGCGGAATCATCGCAAAAAGCAGCCGATACTTCGCAAGGAGAAAATTCATGAGTCGCAGCGCCAATCCCGTCGCCGTCGGGGCCTTCGTGCTCGGTATGCTCGTGCTCGCCTTTTTGCTCGTTCTGTTTTTCACAGGCGGCAGCTGGTTCAGCAAACGCACGCATTACACGCTGGTTTACGATACGTCCATCAAGGGTCTCAACATGGGCGCGCCGGTGACACTCAAGGGTGTGAAAATCGGCGAAGTGACCGATATTCGCGCGCACATGTACAACAGCTCGCTCACCGTTTTCAATCACGTCACCATCGAAATCGATCCCGATATGCTCGAAAGCGAAGACAGTTCCAGAAGCGGCAGCCTGACCGATGCGATGATCGAGCGCGGCCTCAGCGCGCAATTGCGTCTGCAGAGTCTGCTCACCGGCCTGCTTTACGTCGATGTCGATTTTCGTCCGGAAAAAACCGGCCTCATCAAGGATATTTCCACGGAATACAAACAGCTTCCGACGACGCGTACCGATCTCGAACAGCTCACACGCGATCTGGAATCGATCGACATCAACAAGCTCGGTC
The DNA here is from genome assembly GCA_964631955.1 of uncultured Verrucomicrobiaceae bacterium. Classification (GTDB taxonomy): domain Bacteria; phylum Pseudomonadota; class Gammaproteobacteria; order Pseudomonadales; family CAMLJR01; genus CAMLJR01. The sequence continues at coordinate 104,934 of CAZWBA010000003.1, forward strand.
AGAACCTGCAGCAGATCGTCGATGGCATCAATAAATTCATCAACGATGACGCGCTGCAAAACACCATGGGCAATGTCGAAGCAACGCTCAATGCGATTCGCATTTCTGCGGATTCCGTGCGCGCCACCGCGGACAATGTCAACGCCACATTTATTCCATTGGCGCAGCATGCGGATAGCGCCGTCGTCGCACTCAACCGTTCGCTGCCCGAACTCATCACCAAGCTCGATTCGACGATGCTCGCATTGCAGCAGACCGCGGCATCGCTGCAAAAAGCCAGCGCCAATGCAACCTATCTGACTTCCGAGGATTCGCCGCTGCTGTATCGTCTCGAAAACGCCGCTGCCAGCGTCAACAAGGCAGCCGAACAGGTGCAGAATCTGTCGGATACGCTCGAGCGCCAGCCCGAGTCGCTGCTGTTTGGTAAAGAGAATGGCAAACAGGAGAAATAACTCATGCCGCGCTTGTTATCGTCCATGAAATTCGTCGTCGCTCTCGTCGCATTATTATCGTTGCAGGCGTGCATCGGCGGTGGTCGCAGCGCACCCGCGCAATACCAGTTGCTGACCGCGCGCGCGGAACGCGATGCAACGACAGCACTCGCGGGAAAAACCCTCGGCGTCGGTCCGGTGCGTATCGCGCAGTTTTTACAGCGACCCCATGTCGTCACGCACGCCGGCGGCACACAGCTCCGCTTCGAGGAAAACGTGCGCTGGGCCGAACCGCTCGATCATGGCATCCAGCGCGTGCTCTTACAAAATATCGCCGCGCTTACGGGAGCGGAGACGCGTAATTTTCCGTGGCGACAAAATGCGACGCCCGATTACGCGCTGCGTCTCGATATCGTCGATCTCGATAAACTGGCGAATGGAGAATCGATTCTGGAAGTGAGCTGGATTCTGGAAGATGTGAAAAATGCGCGCGTGCTGAAAACGCAGCAGGAACGCATCAGCTCGATCAGGGATTACGACGATCTGCTGGTGCAACTGGCACAACACGTCGCCGCCGTTCTCAATAATCCGCATTAAATTCGGCACTTTTTTGCCATTGCAGCGATTGCGATATCGCCGCGCATCTTACCGGTTCGCTGGCGCACGGAAGCGTCGCGCCTCAATCCCAATCATACGAGCCAGACCATAACCGCCATGATGAAAACGGCGGCGATAGCAGGATTCGGGTAGCCGTATGGCGTATGACGCGCAGCAATTACCTTTTTTTGTCGTGATGAATGCACGCTCCGGCCACGGCGACGTGCAGCAGGCCATCGGCAGCTTGCAGGAGAGGTGCAGTGCGGCAGGACGCCGCTACGAACTCTATCTCGCCGAACGCCCTGACCAGTTGCCCAAACTCGCCGCGGAAGCAGCGCGTGCGGCCCTCGCACAAGAGGGCGCACTGATCGGCGCGGGTGGCGATGGTACGCTCAACACCGTGGCGCAACAGGCGCATGCACTCGATATTCCATTCGGCGCGCTGCCCCAGGGCACGTTCAATTATTTCGGCCGCACACACCGGATACCCGAAGAATCTGCCGCAGCGCTCGACATGCTGTTGCAGGCACGGCCGCAACCCGTGCAGATCGGCGAGATCAACGGGCAGTTATTTCTGGTCAATGCGAGCCTCGGACTTTATCCGCGGTTGATGCAGGAACGCGAGGCTTACAAAAAGCAATTCGGGCGCAGCCGTCTCGTCGCCTTCGCAGCGAGCGCCATCACCCTGCTGCACGATCATCGCGCGCTATCGCTGCAGATCGAACTCGACGGTCAGACGCAAACACTTTTCACCTCGACTCTTTTCGTCGGCAATAATGCGCTGCAACTGGAGCAGGTGGGCATTGTCGAAGCCGAAGCCGTGCCGGGACAACTGGCGGCGGTGGCGGTGCGGCCGGGCAGCAAAGCGGGAATGTTAGGTTTATTGCTGCGCGGTGCGCTCGGCAATCTGGGCGCATCCGATCAGATCGATAGTTTTGCCTTTTCACAATTGACGGTGCGGCCGCGTTCATCGTACGGACGCAAGCGTATGAAAGTTGCGATAGACGGCGAAGTCTTGTGGTTCGATGCGCCGCTGCGTTTCGCGGTTGCATCCCGGCCGCTGCAGTTGCTGAAGCCAGCACTCTGATCCAGCCGATCATGAGTATCATTCTGCATATTTCGGATACGCACTTCGGCACCGAACAGCCGCCCGTGGTCGCGGCGCTGCTGAAATTATGCGCGCAGAAAAATCCCGATCTCGTCATTGCCTCCGGCGATATCACCCAGCGCGCGCGCCGGTCGCAATTTCGCGCAGCGCAGGATTTCTTTTCGAAAATCGCAGCGCCTAAAATCATCATTCCCGGCAATCACGATATTCCGCTGTTCAATCTGGCACTGCGTTTTTTTGCGCCCTACCTCAATTATTCGCGCGCTTTCGGCAAAAATTTGCAACCGGAATTCGTTGCGGGCGATTTATTCGTGATCGGTGTCAATACCACGCGGTCGCGTCGACACATCGATGGTGAAATCTCCGCAGGCCAGATCCGGCATGTCTGTGAACGCCTCGCCTGCGCACATGCCGGGCAGCTGAAAATCATCGTCACCCATCAACCGGTGCACGTGCTCACCGTCGCTGATGAAATCAATTTGCTGCACGGCTGCCGTGAAGCCGTCGCCGCCTGGAGCGAAGCCGGTGCGGATCTGATTCTCGGCGGCCATATTCACCTGCCTTATGTGCGCCCCCTGCATGCGGTCGCAAAACCACCCTGGGCAGTGCAGGCCGGCACGGCGCTCTCGTCGCGCGTGCGCGGCAATGTGCCCAACTCGGTGAATATCATTCATTACGATTGCAGCCATGTCGCGCGCCGATGTCATGTGGAACAATGGAACTATGCGGCGGCTGCAATGCGTTTCGATATGGCGCAGCGCACCGAAGTTGAACTGACCCACTGACGAGATCGCCATGTCGAGCGAAGCGTTTGCGAAATTCATCGCCGCTCATATCGGGCTGCTCTTTTCATTCGGCGTGATGGTGCTGCTGCTGGCGACATCGATTGCATGGCGGCTGCTCGAACGTCACGGCGAGGCATGGTGGCGATTCGTTGCGCGCTGCAGCCGTTTGATTGCGCGGCTGGGCATCGCTTTTCTGCCGCAGCGAAAACGCCTGTCGGGATGGCGCACGATCCGCTTCATTCAACGCAATTATCTGAGTGTGCATGCTTGCGCGGGATTTTTCGCGATACTTCTGGCGCTGGTCGGCTTCGTCGAATTCGCGGACGAAATCGACGAACAGGAGACACTCTCGCGTTTCGATGCAGCGCTTGCTGCGGCACTGGGCGAAACCCTGCAGGCGCAGACCTATCGCTTCTTCGCGGTGGTCACGCACTTTGCCGATACCGCCACGCTGACCGCACTCGGCGCCGTCGTTGCAATGCTGCTGCTATGGCGAAAGCAGTATTTATTGTTGAGTGCGTGGTTGCTGGCGCTGATCGGCAATTCACTGTTGAATCATTCACTCAAGGCCGTGTTCGCGCGCACGCGCCCGCTGTATGAACACGGTTTTGCCGTCGCCGATGGCTGGAGCTTCCCCAGCGGTCATTCGTCCGGTGCGCTCGTCGCCTATGGCATGCTCGCGTATTTCGCCATTCGGCATACCGGTCGCGTGTGGCACTTACCCATTCTGTTAGGCGCAATCGCGATCATCCAGCTGGTGGGCGGCAGTCGCATCATCCTGCAGGTACATTATTTCAGCGATGTCGTCGCAGGATTCTGCTCGGGCGCTGCCTGGCTTGCGATCTGTATCGCGGGAACGGAAATCGCGCAGCGCCATCGCCGCTATTGAATGCCTTCACATGCGCGCGCATCGCAAGCGCAATCGGCATGGCTCGATTACACTATCGACCAGAATATTTCGAGCAACGGAATATTTCGAGCAACAGAATATTTCGAACCACCGGAATATTTCGAACAACCAGTATCTTTCGAGCATGGCCATGAACGCAGAACATCTCGTCGCCCATCGCGGCTGGCGCAATCGCTTTCCGGAAAATACGTTACTCGCGGTCAAAGGTGCGCTCGATGCCGGCGCACGCCATATCGAGATCGATATCCAGGTCAGCGCCGACGGCGAGCCGGTACTTTTTCACGACGATACGCTCGACCGCCTGTGTCGCCAGCGCGGTGCCATCGCCGATTACACGTACGCGCAGCTGCAACAATTTTCCGCCTACGAGCCGGACCGTTTCGGCGAGCAGTTTTCGGGTACGCCGATAGCGCATCTGCGCGATCTGGTGGAACTGTTCGGGCACTATCCGCACGCCGTTCTGTATCTGGAAATCAAGGACAATCCGGTGCTGAAATTCGGCAACGCAGTCACCTATGACGCCGTGCTTCCGCACATTGAAAAAATCCGCTCGCGCTGCATCATCATCAGCTTCGTTTTCGATTTTTTGCGTTACGCCGCCTCGCGGGGCTGGCCTGCCGTCGGCCCGGTACTGAATACCTGGGAAGAAATCGACAGCCCGACACTCGCCGCGCTCAAACCCGCGGTCGTTTTTTGCGATGTACACGATCTGCCCGCGCAGCGCGATCTGCGTGCAATCCCTTACCCGCTGGTCGTCTATGAAGTCCAGGATAAAAATACCGCCACGGCGTTATTGCAGCGCGGCGTGCAACGCGTCGAAACCTTCACGGTGGGCGAATTGCTGGAAGCCGGCGCATGAATTCTTTCGTCACACCTGGACTGCCGCGCGATGAAGCATTCGATGTCGCGGTGATCGGCGGCGGCATTCACGGAGCGGGCAGCGCGCAGGCGGCTGCGGCGGCGGGTTATCGCACGCTGCTGGTCGAACGCGACGAATGGGCGAGCGCTACCTCGCGCTGGTCGAGCAAACTGGTGCATGGCGGTTTGCGCTATCTCGAAAGCGGGCAATTCAATCTGGTCTATCACAGCCTGCAGGAACGACAGCGTTTATTTCGCAACGCGCCCTCGTTGGTAAAGCCCGTCAAATTTTTTATTCCGGTCTATCGACACACGCGGCGCCGGCCCTGGCAGATTCGCGCGGGGTTGAGTTTGTATGCGCTGTTCACCGGCTTTAATTCGCAGGCGTTTTTCCGCAGCGTGCCGCCACGTGAATGGCATCGGCTCGGCGGTATCGATCAACATGATTTACAGGCGGTTTTTCAATACTGGGATGGCCAGACCGATGATGCCGCGCTCACGCGCGCGGTCGTGCGCTCCGCACAGGAACTGCAGGCGACCGCCATCGAGCACAGCGAATTGCTCGCGTTGAAGAAAATCGATTCCGCGTTCGAGCTCACTATCAAAACTGCCGCGGTCGAATGGCGGTGTTCGGCGCGCGCTGTCGTCAACGCCACCGGACCGTGGATCAATGAATTACAGCGGCGCTGCGAACCGGCGCCGCCCGTGCATGCCCTGAGCTTCGTGAAGGGCACGCATATCGTGTTGCCACCGGCGAAGCTGCCGGGCATTTTCTATCTGGAAGCACCGCGCGACGGCCGCGCGATATTCGTGATGCCGTGGCAGGACAAAACGCTGGTCGGCACCACCGAGATGGAAATCGAAACATCGGCGGCCCCGCCTGCGGCGGAAGAAATCGATTACCTGATCGAAACCGTGCGCGCGTATTTTCCCGCTCTCGATTGCACCGTTCTCGATAGTTTCGCGGGAGTGCGCGTATTACCCGCCGGCACGGGCCGGGCGTTCAGCCGCGCGCGCGAAAGCATTATCGAAACCCACGATGCCGCCGGCCTGCCGCTCGTCAGCATCTATGGCGGCAAACTGACGACTTATCGGCACACCGCCGAGCTTGTCATAAGAAGCCTGCAAACACGGATTGGCAGACGCACGCCGATCGCCGATCCCCGCAACCTTCCTTTCGGCTAGCCGAAATTCACCTCCCATTGCGCTAGCGCAATGCTTTGGTGTTTTTCAGAACGCTTTCGTCGTTTAACTCGCTTGCCTGCGCTATCCTTGCCGCCAATTTTTTGGTGAGCGACGATCGATTGTTCGATGCAGATGCATTGCCGGCGGCAATTCTTGGCAGCGGCTTCGGTTTACTGGCAGTCGCCGCTTTCGTGCGCCACACCCTGCGGCGGCGGCGCCAGCTGATTTACTCGCTCGATGAAGCGCCATTGCCGATGCTGATGATCGATCGGCACGGCAGCATTCTCGCCACCAACCCTCCCCTCGAAACACTGTTCGGCTACGAGCCCGGCGAACTGGTCGGGAAGCGCGTTGAAATTCTGGTGCCGCAAGCCGAGCGCTCCCGGCATGAAAACAATCGCAGGCGGTACGGGAATTCCGCCTATCCACGCAGGATGTCGAATCGCGAACTGCATGGCATATGCAAGGATGGCCGCGAAATCCCCGTGGATGTCGCGCTGAGCCCGCGTCCATCGTGGAGCGGCATGAACGTCGTCGCCACCATCAGCGATGCATCGGAGCGTGTGCTGCGTACGCGCGAACTGCAGGAAGCCAACCGGCTCATGCAGTCGATCATTCACAGCGCGCCGTTCAGCATTATCGCCACCGATGCGCAGGGAAAAATCATCGCCATGAGCCCGGCGGCGGAGCGCATGCTGTGGTATCGCTCGGAAGAACTGGTCGGTCACTGCACACCCGAAATCATTCACGATGCGCAGGAGGTCGTCCGCGCGGCGGAGGAGCTCACCACCGAACTCGGCGAAATCATCCAGCCGGATTTCAACGCATTCGTGGCAAAAGCGAAACGGGGCCTGACCGACTCTCGCGAATGGACCTATGTCCGCAAGGATGGCTCGCGTTTACCCGTGCAGCTGACGGTAACGGCGTTGCGCGGCCCCGATCATCAGCTGCAAGGTTTTCTCGGCATCGCCTACGACATCAGCGAACGCAAGCGTGCCGACGATTACATTCGTTATCTGGCCCATCACGACGCATTGACCAGCCTGCCCAACCGCACGCTGCTGCAGGACCGCCTGATCATAGCGATCGAACGCGCGCGCCGTTTCGAACATCGCGTTGCGCTGATGATGGTCGATCTCGATCACTTCAAGCGCATCAACGATTCGCTTGGCCACCATACCGGCGATCAGTTACTGGTAGTGGTCGCGCAGCGTTTGAGTGCCTGCGTGCGTTCGAGCGATACCGTTGCGCGCATGGGCGGTGACGAGTTCGTGATCGTGCTGTCGGATGTGCAGATGCCCGAACAGATCCGAATGGTTGCCGAGAAAATCGTTGCCGACATCTCGCAGCCCATCAACATCGGCCATCACCAGCTGCAGGTGACTCCCAGCGTCGGCGTATCGATTTTTCCCGATGACGGCAGCGACGCGATAACGTTGCTGAAAAATGCGGATACGGCGATGTACGCCGCCAAAAATCATGGCCGCAGCAATATGCAGATATTTTCGCTGGCGATGGCCAATTCGATTTCCGAGCGCATGGAAATCGAACAGGCATTGCGGCATGTGCTCGAACGCAATCAGCTCACTCTCGTATTTCAGCCGCAGATATCACTCACCGATTATTCGATCATCGGCACCGAAAGCCTGCTGCGCTGGCAGCATCCCGAAAAAGGCCTGATCTCACCCGCGCAATTCATTCCGGTCGCGGAAGAATCCGGATTCATCGTGCCCATCGGGGAGTGGGTTTTACATACCGCATGCCGGCAGGCGCGCCGGCTGGAAAAAATCGCGGGCAAACCGCTGCTCATGTCAGTGAATCTGTCGCCGCGCCAGCTCACTCAGAAAAATCTGGTGGCGATCATTCGCGCCGCTCTCGATGGCAGCGGGCTTGCGCCCTCTTCGCTCGAACTGGAAATTACGGAAAACATGCTGATTCACAACAGCGACGAAGTGAGTCGGCAACTGCAGGAAATACGCGCGCTCGGCGTCCGCATTGCCATAGACGATTTCGGCACGGGCTTTTCCAGCCTGTCGTATGTCACGCGCTTTCCCATCGACCGCATCAAAATCGATCAGAGCTTTATCCGCAACATTATCGACGACGCCAACAGCGAGGCTGTTATCACCGCCATCATCGCCATGGGACATGGGCTCAAACTCGATGTGACCGCAGAAGGCGTCGAAACCATTGCGCAGCGCAATTTCCTGCTTGAACGCGGCTGCCAGAGTATTCAGGGTTATCTTTACAGCCGGCCGCTCGGCGCCGACGAAATCGAACGATTTCTCGCGCACCACATCGATATTCCCGTCACCGCCGCTACGAGCAGCTGATGGGAAATTGCTGAAGGGAAAGTTTTCTACGGCGCACGCATCAGCTAATCGCGCAATCGCCTGACTGACTGCCAGGCGCCGACAGGGTGACAGCGCCTGGCTTCAGGAGGTTATCGGCCTGTCTGCCTGCGCCTTGCCCAGCCGGCCAGACCCAGCAGCCCCGAGCCCATCAACCATGCCGCGCCCGGAACGGGAACCGAAGAAACCGGTGTCACGCTGATTTCGCGGAGGCTGAAGACACTGGTGAAACTCGCACCGGTGATGGTCAGCGACGTGAGATTGCCGAGAGCGCTGAGGTTGAACGTGCCCACCTTCGCGAAGATCGGTCCATTGTTGAGGATCGACGAATTGCCGTTGGAGGCGGTCAGGCTAATCGTATCCGCTTTATCCCAGGCGGCGATTTTGAGCGATGTGATCGAAACGGCCTGCGAAAATGCAACGGTGACCGATTCCGTATTTTGAATCGATGCCGAACAGACACCAAAGTGGCAGCCAGTGTGTCCGAGCCCCGGCGCAAGCACGTAGTAACCGAGATGATTTCCGGACGCGGTTACACTGGCAGTAATGCCATCGACCGTCGAGGAATAGCCCGACGCGGACACCCAGCCCGGATTGAGATAATTGAATGTCGCAGCGGTTGCGCTTTGACTGAGGGCGAAAGCCAGTGGCACGAATGCCATGCGTAGTAATTTCATTTTTTTATCTCCGACATTATTTTTAAAGTTCGAATTTATTCCTGAAATCACATTCCCTTGAATCTAACACTCCAGCTTGCCGGTTCCTTATCCATTTCTAACACCCTCATCTTCTCACCGGCATCGCCCGGATACCAATCTGACACCGTCTATATTCAACGAGCCTGCTTATAACCATATTTTCAAGCCGCGCGGAAGAATATGTCGGGGGATCGCAATGCGTCGAAGCCTGCGAGCAAATCCGCCTCGCGCATGCCGGCCTGCTCGACGCTGCGCATTTTTACCGGACCGTAACCGCGAATTTGCTCCGGCAGCGCAGCAATCTCCAGCGCCAGCGCCAGATTGTCCCTATCGAGTTTTTCCAGCACATGCTGCAGCGTGTCTCGATAATGGACGATCAGCGCCCTTTCGGCGCGGCGCTCCGCGGTATGGCCGAATGGATCGAACGGTGTGCCGCGCAACGATTTGCATTTCGCCAGCAGCCCGAATATTTTCAGCACCCAGCCCGGCACGGCGTATTTTTTGGGGCGCCCCGTCATCGCGTCGATGCGAGCGAGCAACGGCGGCGACAGATAAATTTTCAGCCGGTAATCGCCGTCGAAGGTGGTTTCCAGATTTTTTCTGAATTCGCCATCGCTATAAAGACGCGCCACTTCGTATTCGTCCTTGTACGCCATCAACCTGTAAAGATTGCGCGCCACCGTCCTGCTCAGCTCAAGTTCATAGCTGCCCGTCGCTGCAAGTTCCCGGCGCCGCACCTGCTCCAGATAATCCACATAAATCTGCGCGTATTCCTCATCCTGATACTCGACGAGTCGCGCGTACCGGTCGGCAATGATGTCGTCGAGATTTTCCAGCGGTTGCCAGGTCTGCGCAGAAAAACCCGCATGTTTGTACAGACCATTCAAATCCGCAGCGGCGTGTCGCCCCCAATGGAATGCGCGCTGATTTTCCTCGATGTCGACATCGTTTAATGCAATCGCCCGGAGCAGGGCCTGCGCCGTGACCGGCAGCAACCCCTTCTGATAAGCGAAACCCAGCAGAAAAATATTGGTATACGCGGTGCCGCCCATCAATTTCTGCGCGAGCCCCGTGGCATCGATGAATGCCGTTTTTTCGCTGCCGACTTCTCTGTCGATGGTATCGCGCAGTGCAGATTCGGAAACCTGCACATCGGGGTCGAAAATAAATGCCGCCGCGGGCGCGATCACTGTATTGACCACCGCGTGCGAGCGATCGCTGATAACACGCGTCAGTGAATCGTTCGATGCCGCCACCGCAAGATCGCAGCCGATCAACAGATCCGCATCGCACGCGGGAATTCGCACCGCCTTGATATCGCTCTGTTTCGACGCGATGCGCACGTGACTGACGACGGCACCGAACTTTTGCGCAAGTCCGGTCTGATTCATTGTCGCGCAGCCCTTGCCTTCGATATGCGCCGCCATCGCAATCAGCGCCGCTGCGGTGAGTACGCCGGTACCGCCGACACCGGCGACAACGATATTCCACGGCATGAATAATTTCGGCCCATTCATTTCAGGCAAAAGGGGCTCGGATAATTTCGGCAGTGTTTCGATAGCGACGGGTTTTGGTTTGCGCAAAGTGCCGCCATGTACCGTGACAAACGAAGGACAGAAACCATCGACACAACTGAAATCCTTATTGCACGCATCCTGATCGATGCGACGTTTGCGACCCAGTTCGGTTTCGAGCGGGAGCACCGATAAACAATTCGATGTTTTGCTGCAGTCACCGCAACCTTCGCACACCGCCGCATTGATAAATACGCGCTTCGGCGGATCGATAAGTGATTTGTTTTTACGGCGGCGACGTTTTTCCGCGGCGCAGGTTTGTCGATAAATAATGACGGTAGTGCCTGTCGTTTCGCGCAATTCTTTTTGAATGCTGTCGAGGCGGCGACGATGATCGATGGTCAACCCCGGAAATCCTGGCAGCGAGTGACGAAATTCATCGGGATAATCGGAGACGACTGCAATGCGCTGCACGCCTTCGCCGCGCAATTGATAAATGAGTTTTTCCAGACTCAGATCGCCATCGATTTTTTGTCCGCCCGTCATCGCCACTGCATCGTTGTACAGAATTTTGTAGGTGATATTCACACCTGCTGCGATGGTTTGGCGAATCGCGAGAATGCCCGAGTGAAAATACGTACCATCGCCCAGATTTTGAAATACATGGGGTGTATCGGTGAACGGCGCCTGCCCCACCCACGGCGCGCCTTCACCTCCCATTTGCGTAAATGTGAACGTGTTGCGGTCGGGCATCCATGTCGCCATGTAATGGCAGCCGATGCCACCGACTGCGCGACTGCCCTCGGGAACGCGGGTCGACGTATTGTGCGGGCAGCCCGAGCAATAGTGCGGCAGACGTTCGGCAACGGGAGCGCGCACATTCAGCGCTCTCTCCTGCTCGCGCCGCGCCTTATCGCGGTAATAGCTGAGGCGTTTCTCAATCGTCGCGCTGGTATAAAAACGACGAATACGCGCGGCGATCACCTGCGCCACCATCGCTGGCGTCAGCTCGCCGGTATTCGGCAATAAATCGTTACCGCGCTCGTCGAATTCGCCGATCACACGCGGGCGTTCGGCAACCGGCCAGTTATACAATTGGCTCGTCAACTGATCCTCGACGATCGAACGTTTTTCCTCGACGACAAGAATTTCTTCGAGACCGCGCGCGAATTCATGCGTCGCCACGGGCTCGAGCGGCCAGCTCATGCCGAGTTTGTAAACACGCAAACCGATGCGCGCCGCTTCGTCCGCATCGATGCCGAGATCTTCGAGTGCCTGCATCACATCGAGATAGGCTTTACCGGTGGTGACGATACCCAGACGCGGGCGGTCGCTATCGATAACGACGCGATTCAATTTATTCACGCGCGCAAATTCGCGCGCCGCATAAATTTTATATTTGTTGAGGCGCCGTTCCTGTGCGAGCGGCGTGTCCGGCCAGCGTGCATGCACGCCGTCATCGGGCAGCGCAAAACCATCGGGAATAATGATATCGACGCGATGCGGATCGATCTCCGCGGAAATTGCCGAATCCATATTGTCCGTCACCGCTTTCAGCGCAACCCACGCGCCGCAGTAACGCGATAACTCCCAGCCATAAATGCCGAGATCAAGCACTTCCTGCACATTGGCGGGATTCAATACCGGAATCGATGCGGCGATAAACATATGTTCGGACTGATGCGGCACCGACGACGAGCGCGCCGCGTGATCATCACCCGCGATTGCGAGCACACCGCCATAGCGCGACGTGCCGAACATATTCGCATGCTTGATCGCGTCCATGCTGCGATCGACACCGGGGCCCTTGCCATACCACATGCCGAACACACCGTCGTATTTCGCGCCCTCGAAAATATTGACCTGCTGCGAACCCCACACCGCTGTCGCGGCCAGATCCTCATTCACTCCCGGCTGAAAATGAATGTGGTGTTTTTGCAGAAACGGACGGGCCTTCCACAAGGTCTGATCCAGGCCGGCGAGCGGAGAACCGCGATAGCCAGAGATAAAACCGGCCGTATTCAGTCCGCGTTCGCTATCGCGCTGATGCTGCAGAATGGGCAATCGCACCAGCGCCTCGATCCCTGAGGTATATGCGCAGGTCGCATCCAGCGCCCACTTGTCATTCAGCGAAATGGACGCATTGATAAGAGGAGCGGACGAACTGCTGCAGGATGGCGAGCGATGGGATGAAGTTCCATGCGATGTCACGATCCGGCCCTCCCGCTGCATTTTCACAGCTAAATCGTTTTTCCAGCAAAATCGTTACGACATCCGCAAAATGTTCCTTTATTTCAAACATTTCTCTTTTAAAAACTGTAGTAGCTATATCTCGAAATTTTTATGTTATTTGGCGTCACGAAACTATACTGAGCGCATAATTCATGCAGTGTCATTCGTTTCGGAGGCAGGAAAATGCCTATCGAGCTGAATTCCAAGCCCGTTCCGCTCACTCAAAAAGATGTCGCGATTCTGCGATTGCTGCAGCAGGATGCGAGCCTCACTTCCACCGCCATTGCCGAACGTCTGAATCTCTCGCAGTCGCCGTGCTGGCGCCGCATCAATCACATCGAGCAGGAGGGTCTGATTCGAAGGCGAGTCGCATTGATCGATCGCGAAAAGCTCGGCATGGATGTGGTGGTGTTTGCCACGCTCAATTTATCGATGCACGATCGCGAGCATGTCGAACATTTCGAACGCGAGATTTTGAAATTCCCGGAAGTCATGGAGTGTTACACGATGACCGGCGCATGGGATTACATGCTGAAAATCATCGTGCGCGATGTGCGCCATTATGAACAGTTCATTCGCCGGAACTTATTGACCATGCCGGTCATTCGCGAAATGCACTCGCACATCGCGGTGACGGAAATAAAAAACACGACGGAATTGCCGCTCGATACGCAGCTGTGAAAACCAGACTGTCTATTTCAGAAACTCGACATAAAACGATACTTCGCCGAGCGGCATGACTTCGTGCCGGACCTGCGGTTCGACCACACCGAAACGATCGGCAGTCAGCACGTGCTCCTCGATCTGCGGCTCAAGAATGCGATAACGCAATTCACCTTTCAGAATGACGATCTTTCCCCACACGCCCGCCTTGGTGTTATGCGATTTCAAAAGGCCGGCGGGAATTGTATTTTCGGAAAATGTATCCGTGCGCTTGTATGCCGATACATTGGCTGGCAATTCTTTCATCGATTCGGCTCCGGTCATTCAGACAAACAGATACTGTATGCTCATGACAGTGCGCGCCAACGCTTTTTATTCACGTTTTCACACCGCTCCGGGGAAAATACAACGATATGCTTGCCGAATCCACCGTCACATCGATTTCTCATCTGATTCAGTTATCGGTCGCACCCGTATTTTTACTGACGGGTGTGGGCGCGATTCTCGGCGTGCTGGCGGGCCGCGTCGGTCGCATCGTCGATCGGGCACGCAGACTCGAAGAGGCGCTGCCGCAAACACCGGCGCCGCGTCATGCGGAAATTCATGTCGAACTGCGCAGGCTATCGGGACGTGCACATCTCACGTATTGGGCCATCGCCCTGTGCACGGTCTGCGCACTGCTCGTGTGTACGATGATCGGTCTGCTGTTTATCGGTGATTTTATCGAGATCAACATGGCAGAGATCGTGGCTCTGCTTTTCATCACTGCCATGTTGTCGCTGATTTGCGGATTGCTCTGCTTTTTGCGCGAGGTTTATCTGGCCATTCGTTATCTGCGGCTCGAATTAAGCTGAAGCCGTGTGCGGCGCCGCGTTTTCCTGATCGACAGCCGGCGTTGCCGCCACCGCGCTCTTGTCGGCATGCGCTCCGCCCTCCAGCGGATAAATGCGCGGATTGACAAGACGGATGTAAACCTCATCGCCGATCTGCACCTGCAGCTCCTGAAATTCACGCCGTGAAATTTCCACCTCGATAGTGTCTTCACGATCGTGATCGAGCACATCGAGTTCCAGCTTGAATACCGAACCGGCATTGTGCACGTGTCGGATGCGCGCGGCGGGCAGATGCGGTTCGGCATCGCGCGTCAGATGCACATCGTGCGGGCGCACATACGCGGCCACCTGATCGCGTGGCTCTGCACCTGCCGGCGCCTCGACGCGCCAGCCGTTGATATCGAGATAGCCTCGATCGACACGGCCGTGAAAAATATTCACGTCGCCCAGGAAACGCGACACGAACGGCGTATGCGGATGCTCGTAAACTTCCTCAGGCGTGCCAACCTGTTCCACCACGCCCTTATTCATCACCACGATGCGGCTGGCGACTTCCATCGCTTCTTCCTGATCGTGCGTCACGAAAATACTGGTGACGTGCAATTCGTCGTGCAGACGCCGCAGCCAGCGACGCAATTCCTTGCGCACATTGGCATCGAGCGCGCCGAAGGGTTCATCGAGCAGCAGTACTTTCGGCTCGACCGCGAGCGCGCGCGCCAGCGCGATACGCTGACGCTGACCGCCGGATAACTGATCGGGAAAACGGTCGGCGAGCCAATCGAGCTGTACGAGTTTCAGCAGATCGAAAACTTTCTGTTTGATTTTCGATTCGGCCGGGCGCTCCGGGCGTTTCTTCACGCGCAGGCCAAACGCGATATTGTCGAACACCGTCATGTGACGAAACAGCGCGTAATGCTGGAAGACGAATCCGATCTCGCGCTCGCGCACATGGGCACTGGTCTGATCGACGCCGTTGAGCAGCACGCGCCCCGAATCGGGCTGCTCCAGACCTGCGATGACACGCAGCAGCGAAGTCTTTCCGCAACCCGATGGTCCGAGCAGGGCGATCAGCTCACCCTCGGGAATTTCCAGCGTGACATTATTCAGCGCAGTGAAATCGCCGAATTTTTTGTTGATGTTTTCGACTTTGATACTCATATCGATAGCTCACACAATTTTTTACAGAATGATGATTTCACTGCAGCCTATTCGTTCGCACTCGCCCGCTTGGCAGCGTTGCGATCCTGATCCTGCTTCCATTCGAGAATGCTTTTGAAAATCAGCGTCGCCACTGCCAGCAATGCCAGCAGCGATGCCACGGCAAACGACGCCGCAAAGTTGTATTCGTTGTAGAGAATTTCAACGTGCAGCGGCAGCGTGTTGGTGAGGCCGCGAATATGTCCCGATACCACCGATACCGCGCCGAACTCGCCCATCGCGCGCGCGTTACACAGAATCACCCCGTACAGCAGCGCCCATTTGATGTTCGGCAGCGTCACCTTGAAAAACATCTGCCAGCCGCTCGCGCCGAGCGAAAGCGCGGCCTCTTCTTCGTCGCGGCCCTGCTCCTGCATCAGCGGAATCAATTCGCGCGCGACGAACGGAAAGGTCACGAAAATGGTGGCTAGCACGAGGCCCGGCACGGCAAACAGAATCTTGATGTCGTGTTCCATGAGCCACGGTCCGAACCAGCCCTGGCTGCCGAACACGAGTACGTAAATCAGACCGGCGATGACCGGCGACACCGAGAACGGCAGATCGATCAATGTCAGCAATACGTTTTTGCCGGTGAAATCGAAACGCGCAATGGCCCACGCCGCCGCCACACCGAATACGGTATTCAGCGGCACGGCGATCGCTGCGACCAGCAGGGTCAGTTTGATGGCCGCCAGGGTATTCGGCTCCACCAGCGCGGCGAAATACACATCGGTACCCTTGCGCAAGCCTTCAACCAGAACGGTCAATAACGGCAATATCAAAAACAGGGCGATGATCAAAAGTGCCGAGCCGGTCAGCGCCAGGCGTACCCAGTCGGTTTTCTGCTGTGGCTTTACCCGAGCCACATTCGCTGCTGCCATATTCATATCAGAGCGCTCCCGCGCGACGCCGCGTCCACGCCTGCAGTGCATTGATCGCAAGCAGCAGGATGAAGGAAATGATCAGCATACCCATGCCGATCACCGTGGCGCCGACATAATCGTATTGTTCGAGCTTGGTCATAATTAATAACGGCACGACTTCAG
The DNA here is from genome assembly GCA_964631955.1 of uncultured Verrucomicrobiaceae bacterium. GTDB lineage: Bacteria > Pseudomonadota > Gammaproteobacteria > Pseudomonadales > CAMLJR01 > CAMLJR01. The sequence goes on from CAZWBA010000003.1 coordinate 121,342, forward strand.
AAACGAGTGGACGATTACCTGCAATAAAAATAACCGAGCCGTATTCACCGATACCGCGCGCAAACGCGAGGGCAAACCCCGTGAGCAGCGCGGGTAAAATATTCGGAAAAATAATTTTGCTGAAAACCTGCCAGCGCGATGCACCCAGACTCGACGCAGCCTCTTCTTCAGCGGGATCGAGATCCTGTAATACCGGCTGCACAGTACGTACAACAAAAGGCAGACCGATGAATATCAGTGCGATGGTGATTCCGCTCGGCGTAAATGCAACTTGATAGCCGAGCGGTTCGAGATACTGACCGATCCAGCCATTTTTCGCGTAAATCGCCGTGAGCACGATACCGGCCACGGCGGTCGGCAAGGCGAAGGGCAAATCGAGCAGCGCATCGAATACCCGTTTAAACGGCAACGGATAACGCACGAGCACCCACGCCAGCAACAAACCGAAGACCACGTTAATCGCCGCAGCGAGTAACGAGGTCGTCAGGCTGACGCGAAATGAGGCGAACACACGCGGACTGGTCAATAACGCCCACCACTGCGACGGACCGTAACCAAACGATTTCAGCAGCAGCGCACTCAGCGGAATCAGCACCAGCAGGCTGAGGTACAACACTGTGAAACCTAACGCCGGGCGGAAACCCGGCAGTAGTGAATGTTTAACCAATTGCATGTTTATCTCGCTTCAGACTCTATTGTCTTGCTTGAACCGGATGACTCACTTCAGATAAATCTGATCGAAGATGGCGCCATCAGCGAAGAATTTTTTCGATACCGCTTTCCAGCCACCGACGCTGTCGATAGTGAACAACTCCAGCTTCGGAAACTGATTGGCGTATTTCGCTGCCACCTGGGCATCGCTCGGGCGGTAAAAATTCTTGCCTGCGATATTCTGGCCTTCTTCCGAATACAGATATTCGAGATAAGCCTTGGCCAGCTCTGTGGTTTTATGCTTTTTCGCATTTTTCTCAACCACGGCGACCGAAGGTTCAGCCAATATCGATAATGGCGGCGCAATGATGTCGAACTTATCCGGGCCGAGTTCGCGCACCGCGAGGAATGCCTCGTTCTCCCACGAAATCAGCACGTCGCCGACACCGCGCTCAACGAAGGTTGTGGTCGAGCCGCGCGCACCTGAATCGAGTACCGGCACGTTCTGAAACAATTTCGCCACGAACTCTTTCGCCTTGTCTTCGCTGCCGAATTTACGCTGAGCGTATTCCCACGCGGCGATAAAATTCCAGCGCGCACCGCCGGAGGTTTTCGGGTTCGGGGTGATAACCGATACGCCTTTGCGAGTCAGATCGTCCCAGTCCTTGATGTTTTTCGGATTGCCCTTGCGCACGAGGAAGACGATGGTGGATGTGTACGGAGAGCTGTTTTTCGGCAACAGCGATTCCCAGTTTTCCGGCAGCAATTTGCTTTTCTCGGCAATGGCGTTGATATCGTCCGCCAGCGCCAGCGTCACCACATCGGCCTCGAGACCGTCGATGACCGAACGCGCCTGCTTGCCCGAACCGCCATGCGATTGCTTGATGGTGACGTTGTCACCGGTTTTTTCTTTCCAGTGTTTGGTGAACGCGGCGTTGTACTGCTCATACAATTCGCGCGTCGGATCGTAGGAAACATTGAGCAGACTTACATCGGCTGCATGCAGCGCGCCGCTCGCACCGAAGATGAGCGCAGCGAGTACCGAACGAATATTCGTTTTCATCTGAATTTTCTCCAATTCAATTTTTGAACAAATGATTTTTAGAAGCTGTGATCGAGGCCGAGCGCGAGGGTTTTATCTTTCGCGTTGGCTTCGTCGAGATCGAGCGTCGAGTAATAGGTGTAAACCTTGGTGCGTGGCGTGAAGTTGTAGTCGGCACCGAGCGCGAACAACTTGCCGGTTTCGTCGGTGTAATCGCCATCGACAACGCCGTACTGGCCTTTCAATTTCACTTTTTCGAGCACGGTGACAGCACCGGAAAGGAGATAGGCCTTGTCTTCACGATCTTCATGATTGGTCACATAGGTAACCGTTACCGGCGGTGTGCCCGATGTCGTGCTCACCGTCTCCGGGCCCTGCCCTTTTGTATGCTGCAACAGGATGCCGCCTTCCCAGATCCCCGATTTTATACCGCCGACGAGGCGTATCGCATCGGCATAGGTTTTTGCGTAGCTGGTTCTGTTATTGACAGGCAGGGACACATCCACACTGCGACGCGCCAATACATTTTTGTCATACGCGAGCGCGCCGTAGAAAATACCCTGGTCGTAGACGACCGATGCCGAATAGGCATCGCCGACGCTGTGATCGACATGCCCGTCATAATCGATATCGCCGCTGCCTTCGTTTTGAATCACACCAACGTTAACCGTGACGGCGTCGAATAATTTCGGCGAGCTCAAGATAAAGATATTGGAAACGCGGTTCTGACCGCCGATCAAATTATCGATATCGCCACGCGTGTCGTTGAATTGATCGAACTTACCTTCCGCGGATTTGAGTGGCGTATCGATTTTTCCGCCGATGATCTGACCCCAGGTTGCGCTCTTCAGACCGGCGAAGGTATTACGTTGCGAAAATGCGGTATCACCTTTATCGCCATCGTCTACATGCAATTCATATTCGGCTTGATAAACCGCTTTCAGATCGCCCTTGCCGAGATCGAGCTCGCCTTTGACGCCCAAACGCGATGCGTACGATTCCAGACCGCGGCGGTGATTGGGAAGACCCTGGGCATTGCCGGCGACGATACTTTCCGCGCCTTCAAGATCGCGATCCTCAAGCGCAACGTTGATTTTTCCGTACAGTGTTAATGCTTTGGCTTTCTTGTCGAGATCGGACTGCGTTTTCGCAGCGGCGGTTTTCACCGCTTTGGTTTCTGCTTCGGCGAGTTCCAGTTTGCGGTCGAGTACGCGAATGCGCTGGTCGGTGTCCTGATCGACAGCGGGGCTCGCAGTCGCCGCATTTTTTTCTGCCAGTTTCTGCTCCAGCTCCTGGACGCGTTTGCTCAACGCTTCAAGTTGCCTGGCCACATCAGCACTGGAAGGTGCGGCGACGGACAATGGCGCAAAGAACCCCAGCGCCACACCCAAGGCGGTGGCTTTGAATAATGGTTGTTTCATGGTTTTCCCCTGATGAAGTGCGGAATGGATCTCCGGCGACCCGGTCGATCTCGTAATTTTTTTTAGGATATGTCGCATCGGCAGTCCGGTAGCGTTGAAAGTTGATGTGAATAAATTAACGTGAGCTCAGGTCAATCTGATTTTTCGTTTACTTTCGATCTGAGTTACGCGGCCATCATGCACGGTGATTTCAACCGAGCCAAAACGAAGATGGGCGAGCGCGCGCGAAATTTCCTCCAGCACTCGGCGGTCGACCGTCGTGCCCTCATCATGAGTTGGAAATTTTTCGTTACCGTAGTCGGACATTGCCGCGAACTCGCTCAGATTCATAAAGCTGGGGGCAACAATAGGGAAGTTTTTAGAACTTAAAAAATATTGTTTTAGCATTTGCTTATACCGAATAAGCAAATGCTAAAACAATATAAGATTTTGAATGGGGAAATCGACGGGATATTGCAGGGCTGAATGCGGTGCAGGCGGGATGCGTGCAGGAGAGGATGAAATGCTGGCTCGAAGGGTGTGATCGGCGCTTATTCGATATCGACCCGTTCAATCCCTGAACCGTCCGCTTTTTCAGCTTCCCGATCATCGGTGGCCGAGAGCTGCCAGAAAATCCACGCCGAGGCCACGGTGAGCAGACCCGCAGCGATGAAGGTTGCATGAAACGCCAGCAATGTATGCGCGGAAGCTCCGCCACCACCATGCGCTTCGGTCCCGAAATAATCTTCAAAATTCGCCAGCAGCGCGCCCGCCGTTGCCACCGCAAACCCCATCGACAGCATCATCACCATCGACAGCAGACTGTTACCCGCGCTCGCCAGTCTGCCCTGCAAGTCTTTGAGCGTCACCGTATTCATCGCGGTGAATTGCGTGGAGTTGATGTAGCCGAAGATGGTCAGCTGCACGATGCGCAACCACAGCGGCTGTTGCGGTGTGATCGATGCGAACGATGCGATGACAACGCCCAGCAGCAGAGTGTTGGCGATCAGCAGACGGCGATAACCCAGCCGTTTTATCAGCCAGGTGGCCAGCGGTTTCGCCGATAACCCTGCAATTGCCATCGGCAGCATCATGAGACCGGCCTCGAACGGGCTGTAACCGAGCCCCACCTGAAACAGCAATGGGATCAGGAACGGCATCGAGCCGCAGCCGATTCGCGCAAACAGATTGCCGAACACGCCGACCCGGAACGTCGGCAGCCGAAACAGCTCGGGCGAAAACAGAGGCTGCGGCCTGCGCAGCGCGTGCAGACAATACGCCGCAATACTGGCGAGACCGAATATCAGCAGAACGCGGATGGTGACCGCGCGCATCCCCAGGCCGGCGAGACCATCGAGCGCCAGCGATACCGACACCATGCCAAATGCCAGCAGCGCATAACCCGCGCGGTCGAAAGGCTGCGGGACGGGCTCGCGGCTGTCGGGCATATAAATGTAGGCCGCGAACAGCCCGACCAGACCGACCGGCACATTGATCCAGAAAATCCACGGCCACTCGGCGATCTGCACCAGCAGCCCGCCCAGCGTCGGGCCCAGCAGCGGACCGACCAGCGCCGGCATGGTCACGTAACTCATCGCGCGCAGAAATTTGTCTTTGGGAAACGCGCGCAGCACGGCGAGACGTCCGACCGGCATCAGCAATGCGCCGCCCAATCCCTGCAACACGCGCGACGCGACGAGCTGGGCCAGCGACTGCGAAAACGCACAGCAGATCGAACCGGCGACGAATAATCCGATCGCGCTCATGAACAGCCGGCGCGTGCCAAACCGATCGGCGAGCCAGCCAGTCGCGGGAATCAGCATCGCCATCGTCAGCGTGTAGGCGACCACCACCGCCTGCATGCGCGATGGTCTCTCACCCAGGCTCGTCGCCATCGACGGAAGCGCCGTGTTGACGATGGTGGTATCGAGCGTCTGCATGAAAAAGCCGACAGCGATCAACCAGAGCAGGGGATTTAACGAGCGCGTTTCAGTCACGATTATTTTAACGGCGATGGAATCGCAGAATTATTGGATTGCACATGATTGCACGACACGATAATTACGCACACGTAATAAAAATTTCATTTCGGATAGATATGAAACATAAAAGATATCGATCAGCGGCGTGGTAGATAAAACTGATCTATTAAATGGATTGTCAATAGTTTCGACACTCAGTATCGTTGCGCGCACATCACCTCTGTTTGCAGTAAGCGATAAGTCCTATAAAAAGACGCTGATGCTGTAGCTCTTGAAGTTCACGGATTTCTCATCATCGCTTTAACAGTTCGCGTACACACGCGAGCCGCGCTGTTGCGAGTTTCTTGGCTCGGAATTCAAACGGCCTACTTTCGAAAAATAACAGAACCGGAGAGCAATCATGGGGACCATCCGTACACTGCAAAAACTCGCCGTCGCCGCGGCTTCGGGATTCGCGCTGACCGCTCCCGCATTTGCCGGCGCCGCCGACCCTTATGTCGCCGCGATCAATCCGTGGCTCAGCGTGAATGTCGGCACAAACAGAGGCGACGATCTACTGCCTTCGACGAGCGCCAACGACGGCGACAATAATTTCTCAATCGAAGGATCGTCGACCAGTGGCCTCTATGCAGTCTCGTGGGATCTGACGATGAATCCGGACCCTTTCATCAACGGTTCGATCACCATCACCAACCTGAGCGCTTCTGCGCAGAATTTTGCGGTCAACTTGAGCCTGCCCGTGATTCCGGTAGATGGTGGGCTGATGGGCGGTTCGATCGACGCGACGGTTTTCGATCACAACAATAATGGATCGGCGCTGCTGCAACCGCAGAACAATGTCGGCAATCCGATTTATTTCGGTGTCATCGATGGTGCGAACGTGCTGCCCATGTTCGCGCAGGTGCTGAGCTGCAGCGGCGCCGGCTGCAGCGCGAATTCGAGCGAATCGCAAATGCCGCCATCGATCGCGGTGGGCGCCGTCAACAGCACCATCGGCACGCGCCTGGTCTTCAATCTCTCGGGGGGCGACAGAGTGACCTTTGCCACGCACTTCGAAGTCCTGCCCGTTCCTGTTCCAGCATCAGCATGGCTCATGGGTTCCGCGATTCTGGCTCTCATCGGCGCCCGCCGTCGCGGCTAGACTCATCGGAAATAAAAAAGCCCCGGTATTCGTACCGGGGCTTTTTTATTTTTCGGATATTCATAAATTCATTTGTCGCGTTCTTCGCGTTAGAAAAACTCCGTTTAAACCGGTGTGACTTATGTCACTGGAATACCTTCGAATGCAAACGGATCATACATAAACCGCCAGCGAAGACGGTTCATACGAATCAGCGAAGACGGTTCACACGGATAAAGTGCGAGCAATCGGGACGCGAAAGCAATGGGATTTGCAGCCTCAATTCAATTTTCCGGTTCACCTTGAATTGGCCGTAATCGGCCATTCATTTGCAGTCGCACTTTCTCCGTTTAATTCACCCGCGCCGGCTCATTCTTGTGGCGCACGAAAACGGAGTTTCACATCATGAACGATGAAATCAAAAAGGCCGTGCAGAAATCCCGCGCCGCGACACAGGCCGCCAATATCGAGCAGCGCACAACCTTCAAGACATTATTGCTGACGAATCCGAATTATTTCGGAAATTTGGGCGAAAGCACTTTCACACCCGTATTTCCGCTCAGCGGCAATACGCACTACGAAGAACTGGGCTGCGTCGGCTATCACCCGCAGCAGGAACAACTCGAAGCCGTGGTGTATATCTATCAGACCTCGGGCTATGGCACATCGATCTGCGGTGCCGGCACGCCCGAGTATGTGCGCTTCTATTTATCGTTTGACAATGGCGCGTCGTGGCAGGACCAGGGGCTCACAAGTTTTCAGGCGTACAATCTGCCGGAGGGCACCGAGGGCAGCAAGCGTCTCGAATATGCGGTGTCGCTCAAGGTCGATCCGTCGCGCACGTTCTGCTTCTTCGGAGCACATCTGATCAAGGTGCGCGCGATTCTGTCGTGGAATAATCCGCCGCCCGCGCATCAACCCAACTGGAATCCGGTGTGGGGTAATGTGCGCAAAGCGACGATTCAGGTCGAACCGCGCAGAATTATTTTTCCGCTCGATGCATTGAAAGCGGCGAAAGTAAAAATTCCCGAGCACATCACCGAAGTGCTCACGCTCGATACTCCAATTGCAACGAAGCCAAAAGCGCTCAACGTTGCGCAATTGTCTGAGCTGTATAAAGACAAAGGTGTGCCGGTGCATCGCTTCGCGTACAAGGAGCTCGCTCAATACGCCACGGGAAAATCGTTATTGACTGCGGAAATGTTCCATAAGAAATTTCCCGCGATTCAACTCGATCCGAAAATTATCGATATTTTATTTCCGAAAACCGATGGCAATATCAGCTTTGAGGAACTGACGTGCATCGGTCTCGATCCGAACTCACCGGATGCGCTTATCGGTGTTATCAAAGTGAAGAAGAACGCGGGTTATTCAGGCGGGCCCTGCACGCAGGGCAGCCGCGAATATGTCACCTGGTGGGCCGACTTCGACAACAACGGCAGTTTCGAAACCTATCTCGGCACCAGCGATGTGCGCGTTTACGATATTGCAAATATTCCGCAGGATGGCGTGCATTACGCGGCGCGCTTACCGGTCGACCTCGGCAAATATCGAAAAGATTGTCACCAGGGTCCGGTCGTTGTGCGCATTCGCGCGATCATGTCGTGGAACAGTCCGGCGCCGAACAATAATCCCAACCATGTGCCGACCTGGGGAAATCGCGAAGAAACGCTGATCCACATCGCACCGCACACCGGTGTTGCCGCCGGAAAAATCAGTCATATCGGCAGCGTGCTAACGCCTTTCATCAGCAATGCAACGGGACTGACATTGCCTGGCGCCCAATTCGCTCACAACGGATTGCCGCTACCCGATGACTGTCCGTTTGCGCGTCGTGTGGTTGTGCGCGGATTCCCGGTGCTCAATCACAAATACAAAGTCGAAGTCACGCCGATCGATGCATCGAATAATCCCACCGGCGCGCCCGCACCCGTGGTGACATCGCTGCATATGGAATGGTCGGATTTGTCGACGCATACACTGAGCGCCGATCCGTCGACGAAATTATTCGACTACCAGGATTTCAATCACAACATCAACACACATCTCGCGTACTGGGACACCACGGGCGATGACCGCTGGCGCGTAACGCTACAGGTTTACGACAGCGCAAATAATCCGGTCGGTGCGCCCGATATTCATATCGTGCAATTGCACAACAGCGCCCCCGATGTGCACAAGGTAACGATATTCGCGGGCACCGGTGATTGTGGAAAATTCCCTATCGGCACCACGCTGCAAGGTAATTTCGTGGCTCGCGACGATTATCTTTCGGACTACAGCCTCGGCATCGATCCGTCCGTCAATACCGCGCCCATCGGCGTGCCCGCTCCGAACTCAGGCACTTCGAACACGCTGCCGCTACCCGGCGATAACTGGAGTCTCGATACCACCGACATGAAACCCTGCGGTTATGTGCTGCGCGTAACGGCGTCGAACCGCGCGATCGTTAACAGCGCATCGATTGGTATCACCGCGCAGGATACCGTTGGCTTCTGTCTGGAACAAAAATCGCAACCGGATTGACGAGCCGGTCCAACCTCTCTTCGCGCGTCGCAAGGCGCGCTTTTTTATTGGTTTTCGTATTCCTGAAAATGCCTGCCCGCTTATTTCGCCGTGCTGCAATCCGCCAGTTTTCGCGTTACAGTTCACACACGTGCTCATTCATTTCGAACAAGCCGCTCTCGAAGAGACTTCGACCCCAACATGATGTGCTGGCAGCAACTGCTCAACAAAACCCGACTCGGCAATCGTCCAGCGAAAGATGAGTCCGGACGCAACGCCTTCCTGCGCGATCACGACAAAATTATTTTTTCGGGTGCATTTCGCCGGCTCGCACGCAAAACCCAGGTGCACCCGCTCGCGACGAACGATCACATCCACAATCGTCTGACTCATAGTCTCGAAGTATCGTGCGTCGGCCGCACGCTCGGCATTCGCGTCGGCGAAGCATTACGCACGCATGATTTGCTGCCGGCGCAGATCGATGCGACAGATCTGGGCGATATCGTGCAATCGGCCTGCCTCGCGCACGATATCGGCAACCCGCCATTCGGTCACACCGGTGAGCGCGCGATCCGCTCGTGGTTTCTCGAACGCGGCCAGCGGTATCTCGATGATCTCAACGCATCGCAACGCGCGGATCTCGAGAATTTTGAAGGCAATGCCCAGGGCTTTCGCATTCTCACCAAATCCGAATACCACCAGTACGATGGTGGCATGCGTTTGACGTACGCGACGCTCGCCACTTTTCTGAAATATCCGTGGCTCGCCGAAACCGCAAAATCCGGTATCACGCCGCGTCGGGAAAAATTCAGTGCCTTCGGCGCTGAAAGCGATGCGCTCATCGAAGTCTGCCGTGCCACGGGATTGCGGCAGCGCGATACAAATTTCTATAGCCGTCATCCGCTCGCGTTTTTAGTCGAAGCCGCCGACGATTTTTGTTACGCGATTATCGATCTCGAAGACGGGCTCGAAATGAATCTGCTGCACTGGAGCGATGTTTTTCCATTGCTGCAACCGATACTTCCGGACAACCCGGAAATCGTCGAGCTGGTGCAGTCGGATTTTCGTCCCGGCAGAAAAGCGGCGCTGCTGCGCGGCAGCATCATCGAGCATTTTATCGATGCCGGTGTAAATGCCTTCATGCAACACCACGACGAATTGCTCGCGGGCAATATCGATAGCGATTTAATCTCGCTGTGTGCCGCGCCCGTGCGCGATGCAGTCGAAGGCTCGAAACAGTTGGCAAAAACGCGCGTATTCGAACATCCGCTCAAGATCGAACTGGAAATCGGTGCGTATCAGGTCATCGGCACATTGCTCGACAGCCTGATCGAAGCCGCGGTATCGATGGCCGAAAACGATTCGAGCAATTTCCGTCATCAACGTTTGATCAACCTGATGGGGGCGCATACTTTTCCGCCAAATCTCGAACAGCTCGACGCGAAGGAAAAACGCTACCAATGCATCATGCGCGCAGTCGATTTCATCGCAGGCATGACCGACAATTACGCGACCTATCTAGCGAAGCAGTTCAATGGCTGGGCGGAGGTCAGATACTGATTGCAGGGTTAAAAAGCAGTCCATTCCGCCGAGCCGGATTGTCCCGGCCCGGACGAAATCTTCACCACGATCTTGCAGATATTGCGATCGCGCACGAAGCCTTCATCGCCGATGAATAAATCGCGCAAATGCCGCGCGAACTCCTCCACCGTACTGTTGCGAACTGGCAGCAATAGCGTGTCGGATTTCCGCAGCGGAATTTTTTCACCGTTGAACCACGCGATATAAAACTCCGCATCCTCTTCGATGCGCAGATGCGGCGAATATTGCGGCAGCAGTGTGTATTCATCGAGACCTTCGCACAACTGACGCAGACGCGTTTTCACATCGCGATAGCTAAAACAGATCCCATCCTCCCCGACCGGAGAAGTCACCGCGAGATAGACCGCGTAATTGTGTCCGTGCAGGCGCTCGCGCTCGGTGGCACTGAAAATAGTGAAGTGTGCGGCAGAAAACTTAATGTCTTCCTTGCTGATTTCGATCGTGGTGAGATGAGTCATGGCGGGATCGGACACTGCATTATCGAAGCGGATTTGCCGCATTATAACCACGCTCCGTCGCACTCGTGTTATCGGCATGCTTACATCGATACCGCTCCGACGGCGCGATTTCTAAGTCATTCGACTTTGGTTATGCTAGCCGGTCGGTTCCTACTGGATGATTTCGTTGAAACCACTGCCGCCTTCGAAAGCCGAACTACGCCGCGAACTCGGCCAGCAGGTCGACGCCTATTTACGCGAAGGCGGCGAGGTGCATGAAATTCCGCGCGGTATCAGCGGTCGCGATGCCGCCGATGGCCCACTGCCGAACGCGCCTTTCGTCGGCACGGGCGAGCGCAATCCCAGAGAATATTTAACCGATGTGATCGCAGGCATCGAGTCCCGTCGCAAACCGCCCGAGCAAACCAGACGCAGCGTGCGCAAACGCCCGCGGAAAAAATATATTTACGACGATTTCGGCGAGCCGATACGCTGGGTCTGGGAAGAGTGAGCACTCAACCATGATCGACAATTTAATCAATGGTGAAGCCATCGAAATCGGCATGCGCCTGTTGAGCGCTGTTTTTGGCGGCGCCGTTATCGGTGCGAACCGATTTCTGAAACATAAGGCAGCCGGTCTGCGCACGCATGCACTCACCGCACTGGGCGCAGCGTTAGCCGCTTTGATGACCTTGCAAATCGGCAATATCGAAGCGCTCAGCCGCGTCATTCAGGGCGTTCTCACCGGTGTCGGTTTTATCGGCGCGGGCGTCATCATGCGCGTCGGTGAAACCAATATTCAGGGGCTCACCACTGCGGCCTCGATCTGGGTGTGCGCGGTAATCGGCATCAGCTGCGGTGCAGGGGAAATTGCGATTGCGATGACCGTGGTAGCCATCACTTTAGTCGTGCTGCTGTTTGGCCGACCAGCCGAGCGCTGCATCGCACGCATCGCGCGCGATGAAAACGCCGCTAACGATAAAGTGGATTAATTCGATAAAAACAGCTTCTCAATTCATCTCTGGAGTCGCCTTATGAACGATATTGAAAAACTGCTCGCGATTGAATCAATCAAACAAGCGAAGGCGCGTTATTTTCGCGGCCTGGATACGAAAGACTGGGCACACTATGCATCGGCATTCACTACCGATGCACAAATGGATGTGCGGCAGGAGTCGCGCAATCCCGATTATTTATTTACGGGAAGAGACGCCATCGTCGGCTTCGTTTCAAAATCGCTCGATGGCATGATTACCGTCCACCACGGTCACACGCCGGAAATCGAATTTACATCCGACACGACAGCGAATGTCATCTGGGCGATGGAAGATCGTTTGTGGAAAAAAGACGACTCGGTAAACAAACCATTTAATTCATTGAATGGCTGGGGTCACTATCGCGAAACGTATCGGAAAGTCGGCGGCGAATGGTTGATTCAATCCACATTGCTGACGCGCCTGCACACCGTTTTCAGCTGAGCTGACCCGTAACGACCCATCGAAATAAAGTCACTCCCGCGTAAGCGGGAGCCCGGATATCAGCACTTTCCGGATCCCCGCCCTCGCAGCGGGGATGACCTTCGCTAAGACTGCTCAAACATACGCACGATACTGGAAAAGTCGAGATCGGCGACGCCCTCTTTCGATTTCGCATGAATGCCGTAAAGATTGTTGCAGAGTGCGCCGAGCGGAATCGTCGAATTGCTCGACCGCGCCGCGCCGAGCGCGAGCCCCAAATCCTTCTGCATCAATTTCACCATGAAACCGCCCTGATAATCGCGGCTCGCCGGCACATTCGGCAATACGCCCGGTACAGGATTATATTTTTCGAGCGACCAGTTCGCGCCCGAGCTTTTCAGCATGATTTCCGACAGCACTTTCGGATCGAGACCGTTGTTGATACCGAGCTGCAATGCTTCCGCAGTGCCGATCATGTGAATCGCGAGCAACATGTTGTTGCAGATTTTCGCCACCGATCCCGCGCCGTAATCTCCGGCGTGAAAAATATTTTTGCCCATGTGATTGAGCACGGCTTTCGCGCTTTCGAAATCTTCGGCAGGACCGCCGCACATAAACGCGAGCGTGCCAGCCGCTGCTGCGGCAACACCGCCGGAAACCGGCGCATCGACAAAACGCAGGCCGCGCCTTTTCGCTTCGGCAGCGAGACGCTTCGAATTTTCCGGCGCCACGGTCGAGCAATCGATCACGAGCGTATGCTTTTCGATTTTATCGAGCAGCGCGTCTTTATCGATCATCACCGCCTCGACGATCGGCCCCGAGGGCAGCATCGTCACGACAAAATCGGCACCCTGCACCGCTTCGGCTGCCGTCGCTGGCGTTGCGCAACCCACTTCCTGCGCATGCTTGCGCGCCGCTTCGACTAAATCGAATGCATTAACACGAAAACCCGCCTTGACGAGATTACCCGCCATCGGGCCGCCCATATTGCCGAGACCGATAAATGCGACGGTTTGTGCCATGATGATTCCTCGATTATTTTTAAATCTTAAAAATATACGGATTAAAGATCAGCGAGCGGCTATTAAATCAGCCAATGGATTAGCCGCATTGCCCCACGGCGCCACGAAATGCTCGGCGATAAATTCAGGTTTCACATCTTCCAGTTTTGCCGGCTCGAACTTCGGCGCATTATCTTTATCGATGAGCAACGCGCGCACACCTTCGCGGAAATTCGCAAAGCGCATGCAGTTGCTCGACAAAATCAATTCGGATTGGAATATTTGTGTCAGCGATAAATGTTTGCCGCGCTCAAGTTGCTCAGCAATTAACAACACCGATGTCGGACAACCCGCAGCAAGCGTTTTCACCGCTTTACTCATCCATTTATCGTCACCACTCCACGCTAGAACATTCGCGACGATATCTTGCGTGTTATCGCCATCGCAGAGTTGCTGAATTAAATCGTAATGTTCGCGCACGACATCCGGCGGTAATTGATCGCGCGATTTCGCTTCAAAAGCACGAAGCACATGGCTGACTTGACCGTTGTGCTGTGCAGAGTTATTCGACCAGCTTGTCGACGCAAGTGCAGAAATGACATCGGCGTATTTTTCATGCGCCACGAAACGATCGGCGATACCGAGGAACAAGGCATCGGACGCATTGATCGACGCCCCTGTCAGCGCCAGAAATAAACCGGTTTTCCCCGGCGCACGATTCAGGAACCAGGTGCCACCGACATCGGGATATAAACCGATAGTGACTTCGGGCATTGCAATGCGGCTTGTTGCGGTGACGACGCGATGACTCGCACCGCTCATCAAACCGAGACCGCCGCCCATGACGATGCCGTTGCCCCAGAGAATGAACGGTTTTTTGTAAACGTGAATGTGGTAGTCGAGTCGATATTCGCGCTCGAAAAATACTGTTGCCACACCATCCTGCGCGCAGGCCGAATTGTAGAGCTGCACGACATCGCCACCGGCGCAAAATGCCCTATCGCCTTTGCCGCGCAATACGACGCAGGCAATGCTGTCGTCGTTTTCCCACTCGGTTAATTGCGGCTGCAATAAATCGATCATCGCGAGCGATAATGAGTTGAGCGATTTCTCGGAATTCAGTGTGGCAACGGCGATTTTTTTGCCTTTGACGGAAGGAATGGTTTCGAATAAAACGACCGGTTCAGACACGGCACTTTCTCAATTGGCTCCCCCTGCGCAGTAGGGGGAGTGCCCGAAGGGCGAGGGGGTCATGTTTCAAAAGCATCAAGTAAAGATGACCCCTCCGTCTCGCTGCGCGAGACACCTCCCCTACTGCGCAGGGGAGGCCGGAAACATCAACGATTCTTCCACTGCGGCGCACGTTTCTCGATAAATGCATTCACGCCTTCTTTCTGATCTTCACTATCCCACAATTTCACAAACAACTGACGCTCAAGCGGGAAGTTTGAATTGACCGAATTATCGCGCGCTGCATGAATCAACTCTTTGCAATAACGCACGGAAGTCGGGCTTTGCTTTTCAACTTTCGCGGTGAGTTCGAGCGCTCGTTCCAGCGCTTTACCTGTCGGTACGATTTCCGAAATCAAACCGATTTGCAGCGCTTGCTCTGCTTTCACACGCTCACCGAGCAACACCAGGCGTTTCGCCCATTGTTCGCCAACGAGCAACGTCAAATGCTGCGTACCCAAACCTGCTGGTAACAAACCAACGGTCGCTTCCGGTAATGCCATTTGCGCATGCGCTTCGGCGATACGGATATCGCAGCACATCGCCGCTTCCAAACCGCCACCCATCGCAAAGCCGGTAATTGCCGCGATAGAAACACCGCGATAATTCGTCAACGCTTGAAACGCTTCGCCGAAATAGGTGGCGAATTCGAAGGCAAAACCTTTTTCACTATTCTGAAAACGATTGAGATCGGCGCCCGCGCTGAAGAACTTTTCGTTGTTGCTCGTCAAAATCAGCGCGTAATTATCGAGATCGGCATTCAACTCTTCGATGATCGATTTCAAACGAATCAGACTATCCGGCGTCCACGTATTCGCGGGTGGGTTGTTGATCGTGATAATCGCGGTATGGCCGCGCCTTTCCAATAAAAGCAGTTCGTTAGAACCGGTGTTAGCACTGCTCATCGAATAATCTCCGTTGCGCCTTCATCTAGGATTCGGCGGCCGATAATCAGCCGCATGATTTCGTTGGTGCCTTCGAGAATTTGATGCACGCGCGCATCGCGGAAAAAACGCTCGATAGGGTATTCGCGAATATAACCGTAACCGCCGTGCAATTGCATCGCATCGTTACACACCTGGAAGCCGATATCGGTGGCAAAACGCTTCGCCATCGCACAGTAAACGGTTTTCTCGGGGTGATCGTTGTCGATATACGATGCTGCCAAGCGAACCATTTGGCGCGCTGCGACAAGCTCCGTCGTCATATCGGCGAGCTTGAATTGTAATGCCTGAAACGCCGCAAGTGGCTTGCCGAATTGTTTGCGCTCATGCATATATTTTTGCGCATGATCTAGCGTGGCTTGCGCGGCGCCGATCGAACACGTTGCAATATTCACGCGACCGCCATCGAGACCCTTCATCGCAATCTTGAAACCTTCACCTTCATCGCCGAGACGATTGGCGACGGGCACGCGCACATCTTCGAAAGTAATCAGTTTTGTCGGCTGCGAATTCCAGCCCATCTTGGTTTCGTTCTTGCCGTAGTGAATACCGGCAAGATCGGCCGGAATTGCAATTGCAGTGATGCCCGACGGCCCTTCTTCCTGCGTGCCCGTGCGTGTCATCACCACCAGCATCTGCGTCGAGCCCGCGCCCGAAATAAACATTTTGCTGCCGTTGATGATGTAGAAATCGCCATCGCGTTTTGCGGTGGTGCGCAGCGAACCGGCATCGGAACCGGCATTGGGTTCGGTCAAGCAATACGAGGCGAGTTTTTCACCGGACGTTAAATTCGCGGCCCATTCATTTTTCAATGACGCCTGGCCCCAGGTACAAATCATCCACGTGGCCATGTTGTGAATCGAAATGAAGGCGGCGGTCGAGGTGCACGCGCTCGATAATTCTTCGAGAATGATCGACGTGTCTAAACGCGACAATCCCATGCCGCCGTTTTCTTCAGGGCAATACATGCCGCAGAAACCGAGTTCGCCGGCTTTGCGCATCGTATCGACAGGAAATATTTTTTCTTCGTCCCACTCGGCGGCATGCGGTGCCATTTCACCACGCGCGAAATCGCGGGCCGCTTGCTGAAAGGCGAGTTGGTCTTCGTTGAGTTGAAAATCCATAGCACACCGTTGGATTTATTTCTGAAAAGTGTCCGTGCTGATGCACGGACACGGTTGTGCCGGATATTTGTCGAATTACTTCAAACGTTCGATCACATCACCGAACAGCGCCTCGTCGGAAGGCAACACCTTCGGCGTGGCGAGTGGTTTCGATACCCACGTTTCGTTGATGAGATCGCGCCAGGTGATGTTGTTGTTGGTAGCGTTACCGCCCCACGAACCGCAACCGAGCGAGAAGGTTTGACGCATGCCGTTCCACAAATTACCCGAGTTCGACGGCGCTTGCGGTTGATTGACCATCACGCGTGAAGTTTTCGTCGCTATCGCGAGCTTCATGATGTTGTCATCATTCTGCGAATAAATGCCGCACGAGTGACCCTGACCTTGATAGGCCTGGATTTTGTTGGTCAACGCGATCGCTTCGTCGATGTTTTTGACTTTGTACAACGTCATCACCACCGACAGCTTTTCGCCCGAGAACGGGTATTCAGGACCGGCGCCTGTTTCCGGCACGATCAAGAATGTCACACCCTCCGGCAGATCGATACCAGCCATCGACGCAATTTTCTCGGCAGGCTGTGCAACGATTTCGGTATTCAAATGATCGTCGACCCACAACGTCGCCTGCAGACGTTTTTTCTCTTCGGGAGAAACGACATAGCCGCCCTGCGCGACCAGTTTTTTCACCATGTCTTCGTAGATGCCGTCGAACAGCAGCACGGAGTTATCCGACGAGCACGATGCAGCGAGATCGAGCGTTTTTGAAATGCGAATTTTTTCGGCTGCATCGTCGAGGTTCGCGGTGCTGTCGACAGTGATAACCGCGTTGCCGACACCGACGCCGAGCGCTGGCGTGCCGCTCGAATACGCGGCGGTCACCATCGCGCTGCCGCCGGTGGCGAGAACGCGATCGCACTGTTTCATGAGCTCATTGGTTTTTTCCACCGACGGCGCTTCGATCGGAATCACGAGATCCGCCGGCGCACCCATTTTGACGATGGCTTCGCGCATGCGATCGCAGATGAACTTGTTGGTGAGCTTCGCGCGCGGATGCGGTGCGATGATGATCGAGTTACGGCCTTTCACCGCAGCGATCGACTTGATCACGGGCGTGGCTTCGGGGTTGGTCGACGGCGACAGCGCGCCGATCACGCCCACCGGCTTGGCGATTTTGACGATATTGCGCGCCTTGTCTTCCTCGATGATACCGACCGATTTGTCGTCGATGATGTCGTACAGTGCGGCGCGCGTTTTGCGGAAAATCTTCAGATATTTGCCGTCGTAATTACCGAGCTGGCTCTCTTCCACCGTCATGCGCGCGATTTTTTCGGCAATTTCAGGCTGCGCGATCGACCACACCATGGCACGGATCAACTCATCCACCTGCTCCTGTGTGTAGTTTTCGATTTGCTGCTGCGCTTTGCGCGAACGCTCAACCAACGCTTTGACTTCGAGCGCTACGGGGCTGGCTTCAAGTTCGGTGGTAGTGGCCATGACTTTCTCCTGCAGAGTGGTTGCGGGCAACGCATTTTCTCGAATGCGCCTTCCTGAAACCCGGTAATCAATTCAATAAGCTTCAGATAAAAAGCGCGTATTTTGAAGGGGTAGGGATTAGAGCACAAACCCCGCGCGGGTCTGAATTGACGATATTGTGCGCCTGCTGGACTATATTGCGCCAGCGTGCGCAATGAAAAAGCGCCGCCAACCCTGCTCCTCACCCGAGAAAACCGACGTGGATATTACCTCCGGATGGCCTCTGCCCGAGCGGGGCATCCGCATCCTGGTGCCGGAAGCCCAGACAAAATTGCTCAGCGAGCACCCACTGAGTCGCGACCTTTATCCACTCGCGGCCGGCTATTATCCGCGCGCGGCGGGTCATGGCATGCAGCGGCGTCAGCATGGCGATAATCTGCTGGCTTATTGCGCGGAAGGCGGTGGCACGCTGAGCACGAATGCAGGCGACTGGCCCGTGCAGGCGGGTGACCTGATCCTGCTGCCAGCCGGCACTGCGCACAGCTACGCGGCAGATCCGCGCAAACCGTGGTCGCTGTACTGGGTGCACTACGAAGGCGCTCTTTCCAGCCAGTACACGGAATTTCTCGGCGTCGCCGGACCGGTGGTGCCAATCGGCGTGCAACCGCGCCTGCTCGCGGACTTCGAATCGCTATTCGCGTTGCGCGGCGTCGGACTCAGCGAGCGCAAGCTGGTGCATCTATCCAGCGTCCTGAAAGCGATGCTGACCGACATCGCCGCATTGATCGCCGCGCACGACAACCGCAGCAATACGCGCATCGATCTGGATCTGATTCAGCGCATCATGCAGCGCCGGCTCGACCGCGATCTCAATCTCGATGCCCTCGCCAGCGCCGCGAATCTGTCGAAATTTCATTTCGCGCGCAAATTCAAACAGCTCACGGGGCACGCACCGATCCAGCATTTCATTCATCTGAAAATGCAGCACGCCTGCCAGCTGCTCGATTCGACGCAGGAGCCCATCAAGCTCGTCGCCAACCGGCTCGGCTATCACGATCCGCATTATTTTTCACGCCTGTTCAAGCGCGTGATCGGGGTGTCGCCGCAGCAGTACCGGCAACATCGAATCGCCTGAACGCCCGCGCGTGAGGAGGCTGATATAATCGCGCCCTTTCAACTCACGGCCACGCATTCATGAGCGACGACAAAACCATCAAGCCCTGGGGTGGGCGCTTTTCCGAACCGACCGACGCCTTCGTCGAACGCTTCACTGCGTCCGTCAATTTCGATAAGCGCCTTTATCACCACGACATCAATGGCTCGCTCGCGCACGCGAAAATGCTCGCGAAAGTCGGCGTGCTCACCGCCGATGAATTCAACGCGATTCAGCGTGGCCTCGAAGAAATTCGCGCAGATATCGAAGCGGGCAAATTCGACTGGTCGGTGACGCTCGAAGACGTGCATATGAATATCGAAGCGCGCCTCACCGATAAAATCGGCATCGCCGGAAAAAAATTGCACACAGGCCGTTCGCGCAACGATCAGGTCGCGACCGATGTGCGCTTGTATCTGCGCGATGAAATCGATGCGATTGCGAAAGAAATTACGCGCCTGCAAATCGGTCTGATCGATCTTGCGCAAAAGCACAGCGATACCATCATGCCGGGCTTCACGCATTTGCAAACCGCACAACCGGTGACGTTTGGTCATCATCTGCTCGCATGGAATGAAATGCTGGAGCGCGACTATGGCCGCCTGTTAGATTGCCGCAAGCGCGCCAATCAGAATCCGCTCGGCGCCGCTGCGCTCGCGGGCACGACGTACCCGATCGATCGCGCTTACACGGCGGAATTACTGGGTTTCGATAAACCCACCGAAAATTCGCTCGACTCGGTTTCCGATCGCGATTTCGCCATTGAATTCTGTTCGTTCGCGAGTGTGCTGCTCACGCACTTATCGCGTTTCAGCGAAGAATTGATCCTCTGGACCAGCTCGCAATTTAATTTTGTTTTTCTGCCCGATCGTTTCTGCACGGGCTCATCGATCATGCCGCAGAAAAAAAATCCCGATGTGCCCGAATTGATTCGCGGCAAGGTCGGTCGCGTCAATGGCCATTTAATTAGTTTGCTCACGCTGATGAAAGGTCAGCCGCTCGCGTACAACAAGGACAATCAGGAAGACAAGGAACCGCTGTTCGATACCATCGACACGGTGAAAGATTGCCTGAAAGCCTATGCCGATATGGTGCCCGCGATTCAGCCGAAACAGGATGTGATGCGCGAAGCGGCGCGGCGCGGATTCTCCACCGCCACCGACCTCGCCGATTATCTCGTGCGCAAGGGCGTCGCATTTCGCGACGCACATGAAATCGTCGGCAAGGCCGTCGGCTACGGCGTAAAAACCAGCAAGGATCTGGCCGATATGTCGCTCGACGAATTAAAACAATTCGGTGCGATGATCGAACAGGATGTATTTGCGGTGCTCACGCTCGAAGGTTCGGTGGCCGCACGCGATCATATCGGCGGCACGGCGCCCAAGCAGGTGAAGGCGGCGGCGGTGCGCGCGCACGAAAAACTGAAATCGCGCGCTCATTAATAATCAACGCCAACTAACAACTTCGTAACTTCATTCCGCGCGCCCGAAGTTGCAGAATGGATCGCGATAATAACCACAATCGAGAGGTCCGACATGAGCCAGCCAGACGCAAAAAAAATCTACCGTGTCGTGCAATGGGCGACCGGAAATATCGGCACGCGCTCGCTGCGCACTGTGATCGAACATCCCCAGCTCCAACTGGCCGGGCTTCTCGTTCACTCCGAAAGTAAAGAAGGCAAAGATGCCGGCGAGTTGTGTGGCTTACCGCCGACCGGCGTAAAAGCAACGCGCAGTATCGACGCAATTATCGCGCTTAAAGCCGATTGTGTTCTGTATATGCAGCAGGGCGCGAATATCGACGATATCTGCCGCATTCTCGAATCCGGTACCAACATCGTTACCACACGCGTCGAATTTCATAATCCGCCGACTCTGGATCCGGCAGTTCGCGAACGTATCGAAGCTGCATGCAAACGTGGAAACTCATCGATTCATAGCACGGGCAGCAGCCCCGGCTTCATCACCGAAGCGCTGCCGATACCATTGCTGTCGCTGCAACGCCATCTGGATGAATTCATCATCGACGAGTTCGCCGATCTCTCGCAGCGCGATTCGGCGGAACTGCTTTTCGAAGTGATGGGCTACGGCAAGGCGCCGACCGAATTCGGCGAGCAGCGCCTCGCGCATGTAAAGGAAGGTTTCGCGCATTCATTGAGCATGCTCGCCGACGCGATCGGCACACCGATCGATTCCGTCGAAATCCGGGGCGAAAACGCCCTCACGCGCGACGATATTAAAATCGCCGCGGGCACCCTTAAAAAGGGAACAGTCGGTGCGCAGCGCATCGTGATGACGTGCTATCGCAATGGCAAATCATTCATGCAGATGCGCATGAACTGGTATGCGACGAAAGACATTGTCGACGACTGGGAACTCGGCGAAACCGGCTGGCGCGTACAGGTGAAAGGCGACACGCCGCTCGATGTACGCATTCACTTTCCGATTCCACTCGAACAATACGGCGCGGTGATGCCGGGCCTGACCGCTCATCGCGCGGTGAATGCGGTAGCTGCGGTGTGCAATGCCGCCGCGGGCATTCGCACCACCGCCGAATTGCCGCAGGTGCTCGCCTATCTGGGCGACTGACCGGCCCGATTCCGCCGACCCTGCCGTTCGGCAACGCCTGCGGAAACAAGCTACTGCGTGAAGTTTCCGGCGCGCTCGGGCTGATAGGTAATCTCGATGACACGGACCGAGCCCGTCTTCCCCGTCGGCAGCGGCCACTGGATAGATTGCCCCACCGTCAGTCCCAGCAATGCACAACCCAGCGGCGCCAGAATCGATACGGCATCCGATTTACCGGCTTCACGCGGATAACACAGCGTGCGCTCGAAGCGCTCGCCCGACTCCTCGATCTCGAACGTCACCGTCGAATTCATCGTCACCACATTGTCGGGCATCTGCTGCGGCTCCCGAACTTCGGCGCGCGCGAGTTCGGCCTGCAACAACCCGGCTTCGGGCGCCGAGGCTGGCAACCTGTCCAGCAGTTCCTCGAGACGCTGCAAATCCAGCGACGAAATGACAATGTCCGGTACCCTTTCCATAGTTTCCTCCACGGAAGAATGCTTATCTGAAAAAGCAAAAACCCCGCACGATGGCGGGGTTCGGTGATCGACAAAAAAGCGTTACTTGATTTTGGCTTCTTTGTAGATCACATGTTTGCGAACCACAGGATCGTATTTCGAGAACTCGAACTTATCCGGGGTGTTGCGCTTGTTCTTAGCCGTTGTGTAGAAATGACCGGTACCGGCAGTCGACACCAGACGGATCAGATCGGTTGCACCTTTCTTCGCCATGATTTATTTCCTCAATTTCTCGAATGCGCCGCGGGCGCTTCAGACCTGTTCGCCATTGGCACGGATATCGGCGAGAACCGCGTCGATGCCGCGCTTATCGATGATACGCATACCCTTGCTGGAAACGCGCAGCGTGATGAAACGCTTTTCGCTCTCGACCCAGAAACGGTGATGGTGCAGATTCGGCAAGAAACGACGCTTGGTGCGATTCTTCGCGTGAGATACGTTGTTGCCGACAATTGGGCGCTTGCCGGTCACCTGACAGACTCTGGACATGATGATGTCTTCCAGCTTTTAAATCGAATTTAAGAATTTCTGCAGCCCAAAATCGCAGGTTTCCGGACCCGGGCGCAACGGAGCGCGACTTTATACCAGAACACCCCGACCATCGCAACGTGGCTCTTGCATAAATCGACTGCAGCCAATTTCCAGGAAGCACGTAAAGTGCGGTGACATACACTGACGAGCACCTGCCAACTTCACAAAAAGCGTTTATTTGCTAGGCTTTAGCTAGCAAATTTGCAGCGCTGCTTTAGGTTCTAACACAACCTTCTTATTATTCTAATTTTTAAATCGCGTGGACAAGCAATGCCTCTCTGGTTCGCCTCACGGAAAACTCCGCCGTCCGACTGCGTCGGCCTGAGCCTATATGCAACGGGCTTTGCCTGCTGCGTAGTCGACCGTGCCACCAGCCGCCTTGTCAGCGCTCACTTCCAGCAAACCCCGCATGAATCCGCATTTGCGGAAGCGCTGCAGCAATGGGTTCGCGAGCAGGGGCTGAAAGGCCGGCGCTGTTATGTCAGCCTCGGGCCCGACGACTACAAATTGTTGCAGGCCGAAGCGCCTGCCGTGCCCGACGCGGAGATCAATCAGGCGCTGCTCTGGGGTCTGCGCGATGTCATCGACAGCAAACCCGAAGACACCGTCATCGACAGCTTTCCATCGGCGACCGGCATCCACCGCCCCGGCAAATCGATTCGCCAGGTGGTCACTGCCCGCAAGGCCCGGATACGCGCCATCGTCGATGCCGTGCTCGGCGCCGGCCTGGAGCTCGCAGCGATCGAAATTCCCGAGCTGAGCCAGCGCAATGCCATTGCCCGGCTCGAAGCCGATGCCATCGGTGTCGGCCTCGTCAGTCAAAATGCGCGCGGCGTCAGCGTGACGATTTATCGTAGCGGGGAGCTGTACGTCACCCGCCAGCTCGCCGGCATTACCGGTCTTGCCGACGCCGGACACCCGCTGACCGCACCGCGCCTGGTGGAGCAGCTGGGGCTGGAATTGCTGCGCACGCTCGATTACTACGACAGCCAGCTGCGCCAGCGCCCGCCGGCAGTGATCGCTCTGCAGCCGCTGCAAACCGAAACGCGGCCGCTGCTCGATGGCTTGTCGACAACCATCAACGTGCCGGCAAAGCAGCTTCGTTTCGATGATTTCGTCAGCGACGGCGACCAGTTATCACCGGAGATTCCGGAGCGCTGTTTTATCGCTCTCGGGGCCGCGTTACGCCGCGATGAAGCCGCGCAGCAGATCAATCTCTATACGCCCGAATTTCATCCGCGCCGCGACTGGCTGACGCCGCAACACTGCGTGCAGTTGTGGGGCGGCGCTCTCGCCGC
Source organism: uncultured Verrucomicrobiaceae bacterium (assembly GCA_964631955.1). Taxonomy (GTDB): domain Bacteria; phylum Pseudomonadota; class Gammaproteobacteria; order Pseudomonadales; family CAMLJR01; genus CAMLJR01. Next base: position 145,377 of record CAZWBA010000003.1, read on the forward strand.
CGGATTGCTGATCGCAGCCGGACTGGCCTGGCACAACCAGTCGCTATCAGAAAAAGCGAACGCTCTACAGACTCCGATACAAGCCGAACAAGCCACGCTGAATACTGCTCAAGCGCAATTGGCGGCACGCGTGCCTTCGCCCGAGCTCACCAGACAGCTGCAGCGTCGACAGGCGGAATCCGCCGCCAAAGCCAAATTACTCGTCGCACTGGAAGCCGGAATCCTGAGCGGCCGCGACGGCTATGCGCCGATTCTCACCAGCCTCGGCCGCAATACGCTCGAAGGGCTGTGGCTGAACGAAATCGAAATTGCGGGCGGCGATGTGAATTTAGGCGGCACTGCGCGTAAAGCCGAACTGATCCCGACCTACATCGCCAAAATCGTCGGCGCTGCCGATTTCGGCGAACGCGGTTACGAAAGCCTCGACGTGAAGGCTGGCGAAAACGGTCTGCTCGATTTTGCTTTGCGCGGCCATCGCAACGCCAGCACGACAGTCAGACCCTGATGCAAAAACACTGATGCCGAAAATAACGGGCCGAATTAATCGATGAGCGCACTTCAATCCAGTCTCAAATCGCAATGGCTGCAATTGCAGGCGCACTTCAATGCGCTGAAGCCGCGCGAACAGGTTCTCGTGATGATTGCAGGTGCGGCCATCATGCTGATGCTGTGCGATCAGCTATTCTGGCAGCCGCTTTCACACAGCCGCACGATGCAAAAACAGACACTGGCCACTTCGCAGCAACAACTCGATCAGCTCAAAATTGCCAATACCGAAATTGCGGCAAAACTGGCCGAGGATCCCGATGCCGGATTGCGTCGAAATCTCGAAACGATCGATAAGGCGCTCGAACAGCAGAATGAAAAACTCGCGCAGCTCACCGTCGATCTGATCCCGCCCGAAGAAATGGCGAACGTACTGCGTGCCGCGCTCGACGAGCGCGGTAACTTACAGTTGCTGGCGCTGCGCAATGAAGCGGCCGAGCTTGCGTTCACGCCGGGAGAGAATGCCGATCCCGATCCGGAAAATGCGAACGCGGATGCAAACGACGAGAGCGCGAGCGTCGCTATCTATCGTCACGGCCTCACGCTGGAGCTCAAAGGCCGTTATTTCGACATCGTCAGATATCTGCAGGCACTCGAAAACCTGCAGTGGCATTTTTACTGGGAAAAACTCGATTACAAGGTCGACAAATATCCCGACGCCATCGTCACGCTCAGGGTCTACACATTGAGTAACCGGGAGAGCTGGATCGGTGCGTAATATCCTGTCGCTCACTCCGATATTGTTATGTGCGTACGCCCTGGTATCGCCGGCTCTTGCAGCTGAAAGCGGTCTTGTCGATCCGACGCGACCCAGCGGTTACAGCGAGAGCGCTGCATCCGCAGACAGCACGGGCGGAAAACTGACGCTGACATTGATACGCCTGGGCGCCGAGCCTCATGCGATCATCAACGGCAGGAGCGTGGTGCCGGGAGAGTCGATCGGCGGTTACCGCCTGCTGTCTCTGCAAACCACGAGCGCAATATTGAACGGCCCTAACGGTCGCACTGTGCTGCGGCTCGCTCCGGCGATACGCAAATCCACTGCGGCGCCCTCGAAATCCTCTTCAACATCTTCTGTGCAGAATCGCTGACCATGAAACAGCCAAACCTGAGAAAGCTAACGATAAAAAACCGGCGCGCGGGAATTTCCGGAATCGCCCCAAGTTTTTGTGTGGTGATCGCGTTATCACTCGCAGCGTGTCAGGCGAATCCGCCAGTGACAGATGATATCGACAAAGCATTGCGCGAACCGTCGACACTGAATAGTGCACCACTCGCGCCACCGCCCGCGGTCAATGCCGCGTTATTGCCGAGCGAAACGCGAGCGCCGTCCACAGCGCGCGAAAGTCGTTTCGATATTTCGGTGAAAGACGCCGATGCGACAGATTTTTTCATGGGGCTCGTCGAAGGCACACCGTACAACATGCTCGTGCAGCCGGGTGTCAGCGGCAAAATCACCATGAGCCTGAAAAATGTCAGCGTGCCGGAAGTCATGGAATCGGTGCGCAATGTGTATGGTTACGATTACAGCTATCGCAACGGCATTTTCGAAGTGATGCCGGGCGGTATGGCGACGCGTTTCTTTCCGATCAACTATCTGAATCTGAAGCGGCTGGGCGTTTCGCGCACGCGTGTCAACTCGGGCCAGATCACCGAGGGAGGCGGCGATTCGCACAATCGCTCGTCGTCGAATGGCAACGGCAATAACGACAGCAATATCGTGCAGATTCCTTCCACCGAAATTAATACCGGTACGGAAGCCAATCTCTGGGTCGAGCTGCAGGCATCGCTGCGCGCGCTGGTCGGCGAAGGCGAAGGCAGACAGGTCATCGCCAGCCCGCAGACCGGCATGGTGGTAGTGCGGGCACCCTCGCGCGAACTGGCGGCGGTCGGCGATTTTCTGAAGCGCGCACAGTTGAGCCTGGATCGACAAGTCATTCTCGAAGCGAAAATTATCGAGGTGAATCTTTCCGATGGCTTTCAGTCGGGCATCAACTGGAGCAAGCTCGGTTCGATCAACGGCAATACGTTCAACCTAGGCATGGCCGGCGTGCCTCTGGCCGGTGGCCAGACGCCGCAAATACCCACGGTGCCATCGGTCGGGACGCCGCTCAATCCACTCGGCGGCGTTATTGCGGGAACCTACTCTTCCGATAATTTCGATGGCGCCATCGAACTGCTGAAAACACAGGGCTCGGTGCAGGTGCTGTCGAGCCCACGTGTGTCGACGGTCAACAATCAGAAAGCGGTAATCAAAGTCGGGCAGGATGAATTTTTCGTGACTGCGATTTCCTCGAACACGACCACCAATAATGTCGGCACCAGCCAGCCCAATCCGGAAATCACACTAACGCCCTTCTTTTCCGGTATCGCGCTCGATGTGACGCCACAGATCAGCGACAACGGCGAAATTTCTCTGCATGTACATCCATCGGTTAGCAAAGTGGTCGATCAGGAAAAAGAAATCACTGCTTTCAATCAGGTTTTTCAATTACCGCTGGCGCTCTCGACGACACGCGAATCGGACACCATCGTGCGCGCGAAGAATGGTCAGGTAATCGTGATCGGCGGTTTGATGCAAAACAATGCCGACGATAAGGAAGCGGGAGCGCCGGGCCTATCCGATATTCCGCTGCTCGGCTATCTGTTCAAACAGAAACGCAATACGACAACGAAAAGCGAGCTCGTGATTTTATTGCGCCCAATCGTACCGACCGACGAAATATGGCAGGAGCAGGTCGAGAAAACACGGACGCGTTTCGATGAAATGCGCCCGCCCATGAAAGACCAGCTGATGCCCTGAGCATCGAAGCGATAGCGCCATGTATCTCTATCATTTCGGCATGCAGCGATTACCGTTCGGGCTCACGCCTGATACGGCATATTTTTGTGACCTGCCGGGACATCGCGCAGCATTGAACGTTTTGCATGTCGCGCTCGCGAGTGGTGAAGGTTTTATCAAGATCACCGGTGAGGTCGGCACTGGCAAAACGTTGCTATGCCGCAAACTGCTCGCTGATCTCGATGCGTTACCGCCAATGCAGCAGGCTCAGTGTGCTTATATTCCCAATCCGGTTTTAACGCCGCACGAGTTGCGGATCGCGCTTGCTCACGAATTGGGTTTGTCGCTCGATGCAAATACATCCGGGGTATTGCTCGCCCGTCGACTTGAATTGAAATTGCTGGAAATCGCGCAGCATGGCCGGCCGGTGATTCTGATTATCGATGAGGCGCAATCGCTGCCAGACGATTCACTGGAAACCTTGCGCTTATTATCGAATCTGGAAACCGAGCGTCACAAATTGCTGCAGATTGTGTTATTCGGCCAGCCTGAACTGAATCGCCGTCTGCACAGCGATAAATTCCGTCAGCTACGCCAGCGCATTGCTTTTTCATACCATCTGCCGCAATTGAATGTGCAGCAGATGTCCGCGTATTTATCGCATCGTGTGCGACTGGCGGGTCGCAGTGGAGCGATGCCGTTCAGCGATCAGGCGCTATTTGTGATTGCATGGCTCAGTCGCGGTATTCCGCGGCTCGGTCATGTGCTGGCACATAAATCATTAATCGCTGCTTTCGGCAAAGGTTTAGCTCGTGCGGGTTTGTGCGAAGCTTTGTCTGCAGCGCGCGATACCGAGGATGTCCGCAATCGTTTTGTGCGCTGGCAACGATGGTTACTGGCTGGCGGCATGAGTGCGCTCGCTATCGGCGCAACGGCTGCTGCTTTATTGGGGCGCGGATTATGAGCGTCATCAATTCGATGCTGCGCGATCTCGATCGTCGCCATGCGTCAATGCCCGTCAATTCAAATGTGCAACCCACGCTTGCTCAATCCAATCGAATTGCGCCGCGTTCTGCGATTGCCTTGTGCGCTTTGATTGCCCTGGTAATTTTCAGCTGGAATCATCGATCGGAACAAAAAATCCCGACAGAGGCAGTGAATGATCAGCCGGAAAAGATGGAAGTTGAAAAATCCGAGCATGTTGAGGCTCAAGCTTTAACAGCAACAGCTCCCCAGCAACTTTCAACTTCAGCGCCGTCGAATCGCCGCTTAACCGAATCGTTTGCGACGACACGCCGTGAATATGTCCCTATAGGCTCGGAGGCGACATCCATGTCGCCTACGGTCGCTGCAAACGATTCGATCAATCGGCTCGCATCGCGGGATTCTGCGATTGGTAAGAAAGAAGCGATTGAAGTGAACCTCGAACGGCCTCCCCTGCAAAGTAGGGGAGGTGCTGAACGCAGTGAAGCGGAGGGGTCATCTCAAAAGAAACAGACCCCCTCGTCCCTGCGGGACACTCCCCCTATTACGCAGGGGGAGCTGATTACGCGCGACTCCACCGCGATCATCAAACAAGAGCGTCAATCCGCCGAGGATTTAATTGCGGAGCGCTATCAACTCGCGCGCAGCGCTCTCACACAAAACCAACCGCAACGCGCTTACGAATTACTGCGCGACACACCGCCGCCTCTCGCAGGCAATACCGATTATCACGCGGTGCTCGCAGCGATCGAACAACAGCTCGGTCATTTTGCTGACGCCAGCTCGCGTTACCAGCAATTGTTAATCGTCGATCAAAATCAGGCGAGCTGGTGGCTTGGACTCGCATTGTCGCTCGATGGCCAGCAACGGAATACCGAGGCGCTCGCGGCTTATCGCCGAGCGATTGCATTGAACACATTACCCGCTGCCGCGCGCGATTATGCAGCTGCGCGCATCGCGGCACTCAGTCATTCGGCGGAGCAGTAAATATGGCCGAAGCCAAACCAAAAATTCGTATCGGCGACATGCTCGTGAATGCGGGCGTGATTTCGGCGGAACAATTGCAACAGGCGCTCGCCGCGCAGAAAGAAACCGGGCGAAAACTCGGCGCGACGCTGATCGGCATGGGAACTCTAAGCGAACAGAAGCTGCTGGAATTTCTCGCCGAGCAATTCAAATTACCGCTGATCGATCTCGGCCAGTTCAGAATCAATGAAACGCATTTGCGTGCCTTATCCGAGGTGCATGCGCGCCGTTTTCGCGCGCTCGTACTCGACGAGCGTCCCGGTACGTATATGGTGGTGATGGCGGACCCGACCGATCTCACCGCGCTCGATGAACTCGAACGCATTCTGCAACGGCCATTACAACTCGCGATTGCGCGCGAAGACGATATTCTGCGCACCATCGATCTGTTTTATCGCAAAAGCGCCGAGATTGAAACGCTCGCGGAAAAACTCGGCGAGGAACTCGGCGAAAATCTTTTCGAACTCGGCGCAATCAGTAACGAAGCCGCCACCGCCGATGCGCCGGTCGTTAAATTATTGCAATCGATTTTCGAAGATGCGGTGCAGGTTCGCGCGTCCGATATTCATCTCGAACCCGACGATAAAGTATTGCGTATTCGCTTGCGCGTCGACGGTGTTCTGCAAGAACAGGTGATGAAGGAAACACGCATCGCGCCCGCGCTCGTGTTGCGTCTGAAATTATTGGCGGGCATGGATATCGCCGAAAAACGCTTGCCGCAGGACGGACGTTTTTTTATCAACGCGCGCGGCCATCAACTCGATGTGCGTATGTCGACGATGCCGGTGCTGTACGGCGAAGCGGTGGTGATGCGTATTCTCGATCAAACCGCTGGCGCACTGCGTATCGATCAGCTCGGCATGCCGCCCGAAATGATTCAGCGTTTTCGTCACGCCTTTACCCGGCCTCATGGTCTTGTGCTGGTAACCGGCCCGACGGGCTCAGGCAAAACCACGACGCTGTACGCGGCGCTCAACGAATTGAATAAACCCGAAGTGAAAATTATCACCGTTGAAGATCCGGTCGAATATCGCCTGTCGCGCGTGAATCAGGTACAGATCAATTCGAAAATCGATTTGTCATTCGCGCGTGTGCTGCGCTCAGTGCTGCGGCAGGATCCCGACATCGTCATGGTCGGCGAAATGCGCGATCAGGAGACCGCGGAAATCGGTTTGCGCGCAGCGATGACCGGGCATCTCGTGCTGTCGACACTGCACACCAACGATGCGGTGAGTTCTGCACTGCGTCTGATCGATATGGGCGCCGATGGCTATCTCGCAGCATCAGCATTGCGCTGCATTATTGCGCAGCGTTTGTTGCGGCGAATTTGTCCGCACTGCAAGGAGAATTATGAAATCGATGCGAGCGAGCGCATCTGGCTGACCGCTCTGGCGGGACAAGGCGCCGCCGAGTGTTATTACAGCCACGGCATCGGCTGCCCGCAATGCAATAACACGGGATATTACGGTCGCATCGGTGTGCACGAATTATTGACGATGACCGATGCCATGGCCGATGCACTGCGCCGCAACGATGCCGGTGGCTTCACCGTTGCTGCGCGCATGTCGCCGGGTTACCGCCCGCTCGCATTAATCGCGCTCGATTATGCGCGCGAAGGCTTAACGACGATCGAGGAAGTGATGCGCATCACCGAAGCATTGGGCGATGAAATTGCGCCATCGACGACGCTGGAGTTGGAATGAGCGATATTGGAATGAGTGAATAGCCAATGGCGATGTTCGCGTATCGTGGCCGCAACGCACAGGGTGCGCTGGTCGAAGGTAATGTCGAAGCAGCCAGCGCCGGCGCGGCAGCATCACGCCTGTCGAATGACGGTGTCATTCCGCTCGCCATCACTGAAAAATCCGAAGCCCCCGTTAGCACGAGCGGCACTACGCTCAATCAATTATTCAAACGCAAAGTCGATCTGCCCGACCTGATCATGTTCTCGCGGCAGATGTACAGCTTATCGCGCGCGGGTGTGCCGATATTGCGCGCTTTCGTTTCGCTGGCCGATAGCGCGGCCAATCCAGAGCTCGGCAAGGTATTGCGGATGGTCGCCGACGATCTGGCGAGCGGACAGAATCTCGCGACATCGATGTCGAAGTACGACAAGGTTTTTTCGCCGTTTTATGTGGCGATGGTGCATGTCGGTGAAAATACCGGTCGTCTCGATACCGTATTCATGCAGCTCGCGAATCATCTCGAACGCGATCTCGAAACGCGCAAGCGCATCGCCGCCGCCTTTCGCTATCCAACCTTCGTGCTGATCGCGATCAGCATTGCGATTGCCGTCATCAATCTCATGGTCATTCCCGCATTCGCAAAAATTTTCGCGAGCTTTCACGCGCAACTGCCATGGGCCACGCGCGTACTGCTCGGCACCTCGCATTTTTTTGTGACCTACTGGCCATTGCTTGCCGTGCTGATTATCGGCGGTACATTCTGGTGGCGGCGTTACATCGCCACCGAGAAGGGGCGCCTGTTCTGGGATAGAAAAAAACTGCGTATTCCCGCCATCGGCGATATCGTGCATCGCGCCCTGCTCGGTCGATTCGCACGCACGTTCGCCACGATGAGCCGAGCCGGTGTTCCCTTACCGACTGCACTCAACGTGGTTTCGCGCGTGGTCGACAATGCCTACGTCGGCGAGAAAATTCGCGGCATGAGCGTCGGTATCGAGCGCGGCGAATCGATTACGCGCAATGCAGCAACAACGGGCATGTTCAGCGATCTGGTTTTGCAGATGCTTGCCGTCGGCGAAGAGACCGGCGCTATCGATGAACTGCTCGAAGAGGTCGCGGATTTTTACGATCGCGAAGTCGATTACGATTTGAAGCGGTTATCCGATCGCATCGAACCGATCATGATCGTATTCGTCGGCATCCTGGTTTTGATTCTCGCACTCGGCGTATTTCTGCCGATGTGGGATATGGCGAGCGCCGCACGCGGTGGCGGTTGAAGTGCGCACGAAATCCGCACGCGCGATGCAAAAAGGTTTCAGCCTGATCGAGCTGATCGTGGTTATCTGCATTGTCGTGCTCGTGCTCTGGCAATTATTACCGCGCTTCGAAAAGAATTTGATACAGGCACATGAAACCGCAGTCAGTCTCGGTGCGCGTGCACTACACGATGGTGTCGAACGCGCGAAAGCCATTCGGATGCTCGATGGCGTCCCGGGCAGTACTTACAACCTGCCGCGCTTCGGCGATGGCAAACTCGATTTGTCGCCGGGCGGTTTTCCCGCCGGAACTTCGCGCAAATCCGGCGATAGGTTAAGCGCACAACACTGCGCCGAGATATGGACTGCCCTGCTGGAGCCGACTGTCAGCGAAACAGGTAAGAGTGGTGAGCAAAATTACCGTTCAACACTGGAGTTTTCGGGCGCTAGTACAGGAAAAAATGCAATTTGTGTCTATAGTTACGTGCATGGTGGAAATATGCGTATCAGCTACGATCCAGCCACCGGAAAAGTGTGGGCCGATACACAATTCAAGGGTTCTGCATTCGCAGATTGATTGTGAGTTTTTGAATCGTCGGGACTGCGATTCAGCAAGTTAACGAATGGACATTTTTTTGGAGTCATCCATGAATACCAGACAGCAAGGTTTTACGTTGATCGAATTGGTGGTGGTAATTGTTATTCTCGGGATTCTGGCAGCGATTGCCGTGCCCAAATTTGTAAGCATTCAAGGCGATGCTCGCTTCTCTGTATTGCAAGGTGTGGCTGCATCGATACAGAGTACCTCAGCTTTGGTGCACGCAAAGGCACTCGCGGCCAATCAGACCGGTGCAACCGGTACACTGCCCGCAGGTAGCGTTGAGGGCGTAGCCGGAACCATTTCACTCGTCAACGGCTATCCTGATGCGGCGACAATCAACACACTAATCACGCTGCAGCCGGCAGCCAATTTCAACACAGCTACTGCAGGCACCGTTCAAATCGCGGGTGCCTCAACTCCCGCCAACTGTCAGGTCACATACGCAAACGCCACGGCAGCTGCCGGCGTGGTTACTCCTCCTGTAATTACTGTTACCGGCAGTTCAACCGGTTGTAATTAGTCATCGAATGTCGCGGCGTGCCCGGGGCTTCACAACCGTGGAGCTGGTCGTCGCGTTAATTCTTCTCGGCATTCTTGCCGCCTACGCCGCGCCCAAATTCACCGGGCGCGGCGGTTATGCCGAACTCACCGTCCAGCAAGATTTAATTCAATCGATTCGATTTGCACAGCAACTCAAGATGAGTCGCACCAATCAAAACATTACTCTTGCCATCTCTACTAATTCGATCGATATCCTCCAAGATGGCACCCCCATAGGCGGCGCTTATCCTAAAAGCACGGGCAACGACATTACGCTCTCGCCTGTTACCAATCTTGTATTCGATCGCTTAGGTGCAACTAATACTGCGGCTATTTCCATCAATGGTCCCTCGCAATCGATCACGGTTAACGTAATGGGAGCGACCGGCTATGCGCGCTGATTCCGTTCGCGGTTTTACACTCGTTGAAATGATCGTGGGCATCGTCGCCTTCGGTATTTTAATGACGCTGATTATCGGTGTGTTTGCACCGCAGGTCGTGCGCGGCACCGATCCCTTATTCAGCATGCGCGCCGCTGAACTCGGCCAGACCTATCTCGAAGAAATTCTCGGTAAACGTTTTTCGGAAGTCAGTCAGAGTGGAAACCAGTTTCGCTGCGATGAAACCGGCGGCCCCGGCGCGTGCACGGCATTAGGTCTCGACGCTGGCGAAACTGCCGATGCGCCGAATACCTTCGACGATGTCGATGATTACAGCGCATTGAACAATGCACCGGTTCTCGATCAAAGCGGAGCGCCACGCGGAGTCGCCTATGAGGGATTCGCGGTCACCGTCGCCGTCGCGTATGCGGGCGCCGATATCGGCTTGAACAACAGCGACGCCAAACGGATAACCGTCACTGTTACCGATCCGGGCCGGCAGTCATATATTTTCGCTGCGTATAAAACGAATTTCTGACGATGCGTTTTTCTGGAAAAAAAAGCGAATGCGGATTCACGCTGGTGGAGCTGGTGGTCGTCATCGTCCTGCTCGGCATTACCGCAGTGACCATGACCACGCTGATCACCGGCTCGGTGCGCGGCTATCTCGATACAGCAAATCGCCAGAGCAGCGCCGCTGCCGCACGCATTGCACTCGATCGGATGGGCCGCGAATTGCGCGAAGCGATGCCGCAATCGGTACGCGTAAGTACGAATCGAAAATGCTTACAATTTCTGCCATTCGTCGCGAGCTTTGTTTATACAACTCTCGGTTCAAATAACACTAACGTTCAAGTCATCGAACCGCCCGGTGGTTATCTGCCTTCGCCAGGCACTTTTTACGGCGCGGTTTATCCGATTAATTCCGATGAACTCTATTCATTGACGGCAATGAAAAGTATTACGTTCAATGGAGAGACAGGTGGGTTGCGCACGCTCACACTGGGAAGTGTTTTTACTCCGCCATATCCGCGCAGCGGACCAGGACAGCGGATTTATATTGCGAATTCGCCCGTGAGCTTCTGTATCACGAACGCAGGCACCCTGGTGCGCCAGCAGGATAGCGTAACCGCATCACAACCCGGTGCGAATGCCAATGCCGCCGTATTGACCGATCGAATCAACACACAAGATTCGTGGTTCGAATACAACGGTAGCAGCTGGCAAAACAATGCGCTGATCAAGATTGTACTGACGATACAAACCAATAATTCGGAAACGCTGACACTCGATCACGAGGTGTGGCTGCGCAATGTGCAATAACTTTCATATGCTGCAACACTCATGTAGCCGTCAACGCGGCATCAGCCTGATTCTGGTTTTATTTTTATTGATCGTTGTGAGTTTGCTGGCGGTGGCAATGGCGCGATTGAATCGCGGCGGTTCGGATGCAGTCAGTCTGGAAATTCAATCGACACGAGCATTGCTCGCGGCGGAAAGCGGCGCCCAAATCGCGGCTATGCGAATCTTCCCCATCAATGGCGGCGCGCTTTCTGCCTGCCCGTTCGGTAATTTGAATCAGGGATTTACCACTGCCGGATTAAATGGCTGCAGCGCAAATATCGAATGCCGGCACGTGTCCACGGCAGGTCGAACGCTCTTTACCGTGAGGAGCGAAGGCATTTGCGGGAGCGGTAATGATCGTGCCCGCAGGCAAATTACCATCGGGTTACAAAACCTATGATGCGCAAAATAATCGCGACAATTTTTCTATTTCTCATTGCGGCAATTGCGCATGCCGCCATTATTTCAACTAGCGCGGGAACCACCTTCGCCAGCGGCAACTCAACCGTGAATTCATTTTCATTGAGCCGCCCGGGCGCCACCAATATCGGCGATATGTTATTCGTGCAGATCACCGTGAGTTCAAACGTGTCGGTCAACGCGCCGACCGGCTGGACGCTGCTCGAAGATGATTCCTCAAGCAATATTTTCACCACACTGCGTCAGTTTATTTATTACCGGGTCGTCGCATCGGGCGACAGCGCGTCGACGAGCTGGGGTTTATCGTCGAACACGAATGTCGTCGCGTCGATGACCGGTTATCGCAGCGATCTCGGTGGGCGCAGTGTTGTGCTCGGTACATCCACGGGCACCACAGGCAGCAGCGCCACCATGACAGCACCTTCCATGACGGCAACCGCGCCCGGACGATTGCTGCGTTTCTACGGCCATCGCAGCACCAGCTCACTGGCGAGCAACTCCCTGACCGCGCACGCGCAGGACTCAGCCAATTCGTTAGCCACATTATTCGCAGGCAGCCGCGCCATTGCCAGCAGTGGCGCCACCGGTACCGATGTCATTACCGCCGCCAATAGTGCGCGCTACGTCATTCATTCGGTTTTATTAAGGGAATCGACGCTCTCGAAACCGACCACCTGCTATGCCGATTCGTTTTCGAGCGGCACCTCGTTCGGGCAGAACTGGGCAACGACATCGGTAGGTTCAACCGCATTTACGCCAACCGTCACCAATGGACGTTTACGTTTAACGAGTAACAACGGTTACATTTCCACCGCAGCCACGTTGCAGCGATTATTTCCCACCAGCAATTTAATTTATGTCGAGTTCGATTATTACAGCTACCCGAGTTCTAACGGCGCCGATGGCGTTGCGGTAACGCTGTCCGATGCCAGCATCACGCCGCAGCCGGGCGGATTCGGCGGCTCGCTCGGTTACGCACAGCGCAACGACAGCGGCGGCATCGATGGCTTCGCCGGTGGCTGGGTGGGCATTGCACTCGACGAATACGGCAACTTCTCCAACCCGACCGAAGGACGCAACGGCGGCCCCGGTTTTCGCGCCGATTCGGTTTCGATTCGCGGCTCGGGATCGGGGCTGACGGGCTATCCCTATCTGGCCGGCACCGGCGCGGGCCTGAGCCCCGGCGTCGACAGCAGCAGCTCACCCGGACCGGGACATCGCTATCGCATCGTCATCGACGCGGCGGCACCGGGGCAGACCTATGTCACGGTCGATCGCGACACCAGCGGCACCGGCAACAGCTACGCCAATCTGATTCCGACGTTCAATATCGAATCGTCGAGTTCGCAGGCGACCATACCGGCGAATCTGATGCTGTCGTTCACGGGCTCGACCGGCGGCTCCTCGAACACGCACGAAATCGGCGATTTATCGGTGTGCGCAACCGCGATCAACACCACCAATCAGGTCGATCATTTCGAATTCACGCACGACGGCCAGGGCCTCACCTGCGAAGCGGAAAACGTGACGATTCGCGCCTGCGCCAATGCCTCGTGTTCGACGCTGATGTCGGTACCGGTGACGGTGAATCTCAACCCAGGCGGCGGCTGGAGCAGCAACCCCGTTACCTTCACCGGCTCGACGACCCTGCAATTGCGCCAGACCACCGCGGGCAACGCGGCTATTTCGGTGGCGAGCAGCACACCGGGGGCACGCCCCTTCAGCACCAATGTCTGCAACGGCGTGAACACCAACACCTGCAATCTGCCCTTCGTCAACGCGGGGCTCGAATTCGATGTGCCCCATCTGATCGCGAACAGACCGTCGGGGCCGGTGCGGCTACGCGCGGTGAGAAACTCCGGCGATGCGAATAACGCGTGCGTGCCGCTATTTCAAGGCACCACGCAGACGATAAATTTCTGGTCGACCCACACCACGCCAGCCACGGGTACGCGGGCGGTCGAGTTGCGCGCAGGCAGCGGCTCGGGAACGTTCACCGGCATCAGCGGCAATTCTGCATCGCCCACCACAATGAATTTGAATTTCGGCAGCAACGGCGAAGCCGTTTTCGAAGCGCGCTATCAGGACGCCGGCCTGATGGCACTCAACGCGCGCTACAACGGCAGCGGCGCATATGCAGGATTGGTATTGAACGGCAGCGACAGCTTTGTATCGACGCCAGCGGGGTTTTGCGTGCGTGCAGCGACGACAGGCGCACCGGCCACTTATCCGACCTGCACATCCGATTATTCGAATTGCCAGGTGTTCGCGACGGCGGGCAATCCCTTCGTCTTGAATATTGTCGCTGCGGCATGGCAGGTCGATGGGGATGGGGATTTTTGCAGCGGCAATGGCAACACACCGAATTACCTGCAGAATAATCTGGCGCTGAGTTCGCAGGTTATCGCGCCCATCGCCACACCGACCGCATTCAATGGCACCGCCTCTCCCGCAACGACGAATATCACCAGCAACGGCGCGGTCACCATCAATAACGCAACCGAAAGTGAAGTCGGTGCTTTCAACTTTACGGTCACACCGCCGGCGAATGCGTATTTCGGTACCACCGTGCCTTCGGGGACGAGTCTCACCGTGGGCCGTTTCATTCCTGCCCGCTTCGCATTGAGCAGCGGCAGCGCGCTCGTCAATCGCTCCACCAGCTGCACCGTCGCGCCAGCGTTCACCTACCTCGGCGAAACGCTGAATCTCGCTTATCAACTGAATGCGTTAAATGCCAGCAATGTGCTCACCCAAAACTACCAGGGCGCCTTCGCCAAACTTTTCAATTTTGATCGCATGAGATTCGCAGCCATCGCGGGTTCACCACGCGCCGGGTTATCGGTAAATTCCTCGCTCGCAACCCCGACCAACCCCAATCCGGTTGTGCTTTCGGGCTGGACTAACGGGCAGGGCACGGTCAATACGCCCGTTTACATCGCCAAGCCGATGGCGCCGGTCGGCCCCTATGCAGCCACGGCATTGGGCATTGCGCCCATCGACAGCGATAACGTTACGCTCGACGCATTCAATCTCGACACCACGACACCCGTCGACGGCATCAACGATCGCGCACAGATCGGCAGCACTACCGAACTGCGCTACGGGCGCCTGCGACTCGACAGCGCAAGCGGCCCCGCCAATTTACCGCTCGCGGTCCCCATGACCGCCGAATACTGGAACGGCGCCGCATTCATCACCAATACCGCCGACAACGACTGCACCACCATTCCGGTCAATAACGGTACAACCACGCTGGGATCGTTCACGGGAAATTTAAACAGCGGCGAAACCGGCATCATCAACAGCAGCGGCGTCATCACCAGCGGCAGAGCGCCTTCACTGATGCAGCTCAGCGCGCCGGGAAATGGCAATGAAGGCAGCGTCGGCGTGACGCTCGACACCAGCGCCTGGCCGTGGCTGCAATTCGACTGGAACGGCGACGGCGCACTCGACGCCAGCACGACCGCCACCGCCAGCTTCGGTACATATCGCGGCTCCGATCGCGTCATTTACTGGCAGGAAACGCAATAACCTTTTGCCGCACATCACCATTCCGCCGTGTGGGCCATGTCATAATTCGGGCAATCACCGATCCGAACACAAACATGCAACGGCAATGCAGCGATGAATCCAGTCTGGCAGCAATGTATTTCGGAATTACCCGCGCCCCTGCAACGGGAAGCGGATGTGGCGCTTTCGCATCTGCTCGATGCCTGCGATGAATCGCAGCGCTCCGCCTACGTCGCCCTGTTAGATAATGCGACTTATACGCGCCGGCTGATCAAATTCTTCGCCTGCTCTTCGTTCGCCGCACAATTATGCCGGCGTTATCCCGACTGGCTGCTCGCGCTGCAAAATGCCGGCGATCTCGACCGCAGTTTCAACTCAGCCGATTTTCTCGCACGCCTCACCACACAGCTCGGCGAATGCAGCGATGTCGACACGCTCGACCGCACTCTGCGCCAATTTCGCAACCGCGAATATCTGCGCATCATCTGGCGCGATCTCAACCGCTGCGCCGACACCCTGGAAATCACCGCCGACATCAGCGCGGTCGCCGAAGTCACCCTTCAATCCGCGCTCGATTTTCATTACGCACAATTGCAGACGCAGTGGGGCGAACCTCGCGGCGGACAAAATGACAGCGTGCAGCCTTTCATCGTTATCGGTATGGGAAAGCTCGGTGCGCGCGAATTGAATCTGTCGTCCGATGTCGATCTGATTTTTGCGTATCCGGAAGGCGGCGAAACCCACATCAGCAAAGAACGTGGCGGCAAACTCTCGGTATCGAATCAGGAATTTTTTATCCGGCTCGGCCAGCTGCTGATCAAATCGCTCGACAACAATACCGCCGACGGCTTTGTCTTTCGCGTCGACATGCGTTTGCGCCCCTATGGCGACAGCGGCGCACTGACATTGAATTTCGATGCCCTCGAAGAGTATTACCAGGATCAGGGACGCGACTGGGAACGCTACGCGATGATCAAGGCGCGTCCGGTGGCGGAGAGCACGGGCGGTGCTGCGGATAACAGCGAATTTCCCGCCGGCAGCAAACTGCTCGATATGTTGCGACCGTTCACCTACCGCCGCTATCTCGATTATTCGGCCTTCGAATCATTGCGGGATATGAAGACACTGATCCAGCGCGATGTGCAGCGTCGCCGTTTGCAGGACAACATCAAACTCGGCGCCGGCGGTATCCGCGAAATCGAATTTATCGCGCAATGCTTCCAGCTGATTCGCGGCGGTCGCGAAAAACAATTGCAGGAACGGCAATTACTGCGCGTCCTGGCCATTCTTGGGGAACTGCAATATCTGCCGGCGCAAGCCGTCAGCGAATTGCGCGACGCCTATATTTTTCTGCGCAATACCGAACACGCATTGCAGGCGTGGCTCGATCAGCAGACGCAAAATCTGCCGACAGCCGATCTGCCGCGCAGCGCGCTGGCATACGCGCTGGACTTTCATGCGTGGGATGACTTCGCCGCCGAACTGAATCGGCACCGGCAAGCAGTCAGCGCGCATTTTGCCGAAGTGATTGCGCTGCCCGCGCAACAGCAGCAGGCGACGATCGCGGCGGACAACCCGTGGAAAACATTCTGGTTCGATGGCGAACTAACCGCCGAATCCGCCGCGCAGCAATTCAATGCAGCGGGCTTCGACGACAGCGATGAGGTTGCGCGCCGCTTACTGGGATTGCGCACAAGCAAAATCGTTAAATCACTGCAAACCACTGCGCGCGCGCGTCTCGATGCATTCATGCCGAAACTGCTTTCCGCACTCGCGCCCATCGAAGGGCGCGGCACTACGCTGCTTCGCATCCTGCCACTCGTCGAAGCCGTGTTGCGGCGCACCGCCTATCTCGTGCTGCTTATCGAAAACCCCACCGCGCTGCGTGAACTGATTACGCTGTGCGCCGCCAGCCCCTGGGTGGCCGAGCAGCTCGCCAAAAACCCCGTGCTGCTCGATGAACTGCTCAATGCGCAGCGGCTTTATTTCGCGCCCGACAAAACCGCATTGCGAAATGATTTGCGGCAACAGCTGCTGCGTTTCGAGTGGGCCGATCTCGAAGGGCAGATGGATGCGCTGCGTTATTTCAAACTCTCACACAGCCTGCGTGTTATCGCATCCGAGATTGGCGGCACACTGCCATTGATGAAAGTCAGCGATTATCTGACGTGGATCGCTGAAACGATTATCGAGCACGTGCTCGAACTCGCCTGGCATCAACTCATCGAAAAACACGGCGAGCCCCGCAACGCCGACGGTAAAAGCTCCGGGAAAAATTTTATCGTCGTCGCTTACGGCAAATTCGGCGGTATCGAATTGAGCCACAGCTCCGACCTCGATCTCGTTTTCATCCACGCCGCCGATCCCAATCAGACCACCGCCTCCAATCAACACACAACAGGCGCGGCAGAAATCGACAACGGCACCTTCTTCACCCGCCTCGGCCAGCGCATGATTCACATCCTGACGGCGCAAACCATGCTCGGCTCACTGTACGAAGTCGATATGCGGCTGCGCCCTTCGGGAAATTCCGGCCTCCTGGTCAGCTCGCTCAAAGCCTTCGCCGACTACCAGCAGCAACAGGCGTGGACCTGGGAACATCAGGCGCTCGTGCGCGCGCGCGTCATCGCGGGCGACAGCGAACTCGCCGCCGCATTCGAACAGGTCAGACACGACGTGCTGTGCGCAGAGCGCGACCCGAAAAAACTGCGCGACGACGTCGTCACCATGCGCCAGAAAATGCGCGACCAGCTCAACCCGCGCGACACCGAAACGGCGGAAAACCCCGTATTCGATTTAAAACACGGCAGCGGCGCAATCGTCGATATCGAATTCATCGTGCAATACGCGGTGCTGGCGTGGGCGCATGAACACCCCGCGCTAACGCGCTGGACCGATAACATCCGTATTCTGGAAACATTGCAGCAGGAAAATCTCGTCGAAGAAACCACATCAACCGCGCTGATCGAAGCGTACAAAACCTATCGCAGCGCGGCGCATCGGCTGAGTCTGCAGCAACTGCCAGGAGTTGTGGCGATTGATGATTTCGCCACAGAGACAATGTCAGTCGCTGCTGCCTGGAAGCATCTGATGGGTTAACATTGCCGCTGCATGAACCCACCCGTTTTGCCTCTGCGAAGTAGTAATGAAGAAAAAAATCAAAGTACTGTGCTCTGGTCGCTTCTACGATGAAATTCCCGGAGGAATGCAACGTCATGTCGAACAGCTCTTCCACGCCCTGAAAGATGACGTGGATTATGTGCACCTCGTTCCTAGCCGCGACTGGAGTGAAGCACATTCCTCTCTGCATGGTTTTCCCGTTATTCGGAAAAAAAGTATCAACCTAGATGGCAGCCTGGCGATCTCTCCGGGCTTGCCGATCGAAGCATTCAGGCTAAACAGCAAAATTCATTTCGATCTGGTTCATCTGCATTTTCCCGATCCAATGTCACATCTAGCCTCTTTAGTTCTGCCGCGTTCCATTCCACGAGTCATTACCTGGCACGCAGATATAGTTCGACACAAAAAGCTGTTGCAACTCTATTGGCCTTTATTGCGACGATCCATCGATACAGCCTCGGCCGTGATTGCACCAACACCCAATCACATCGATAGCTCCCCGGAATTAACGCGACTTGCTGGCTCACCTTCGCTTCATGTGGTGCCGTTTGGATTCGATTTGGATCGATTTACATCAGAAAGTAAAGATACTTCTTCTATTCGTGCTCGGCACGGTGCTAAACGTATAATTTTTGCTCTAGGAAGACACGTTTACTACAAAGGTTTTGATGTGCTGATTCGAGCGATGGTTCATGTCGACCCATCAGCAGAATTAATAATAGGCGGCGTAGGGCCACTGACAGAAACCTGGAAATCACTTGCCAAAGAACTAGGTGTCGATAAACGCATTCATTTCGCCGGCATGATCGATGAAGAACAATTACCCGCGTATTATCAGGCAAGCGATATTTTTTGCTTACCCGCCATCAATAACGCAGAGGCTTTCGGCATAGTTCAGGTCGAAGCGATGGCCTGCGGGCTCCCTATTGTGAGCACCAAGCTATCCAGCGGCGTTAGCTATGTGAACCAGCACGAAGAATCTGGCTTATTGGTTGAAGTAGAAAATATTGCTGAGCTTGCATCCGCACTTAATCGCCTAGTACATGATGATGCGTTGCGTGAAAAATTGGGTAACCAAGCAAGAGCGCGTGCAATTAATATGTTTTCTGCCAAAATAATGGGGCAGCGTACTTTGGAAATATATCGATCATGCTTGAATAGATAAAATCAAACCACTCAGTAATTAACGCTTCGGAAAACCCAATACTTAATCCGTGGTCACTTTTATTAAGATGTAGAAGTTTCGATCTGATTTGACACCCGTGTTGAAAAGAGCGGGGTTACCGAGTGAGATAATTGTGCGACCAATCATCTCACTCACAGGAGCAACCCCGCGTAAACATTGTAAATCAACCCATCGTCAAACCCTGCCCAATTCCTGTTAGGGAGACATCTTTAAATCAGAGCTTTCCACTTTTGCGCGATACACCCTGGCGGTAAACCGCCCAAAACTTTCGTGCGGTCGCTCATCGTTGTAATCGAGCATCCACACACACGCCATATCGAGAACCTGCGACAGCGATTCAAATAAATACACATCAATAAACTCACGGCACATTGAGCCATTGAAGCGTTCTACAAAACCAATTTGCTGCGGCTTGCCTAGCTGGATAAACCACCTCATGCCGTGGCATTCGCACCAATCGTAAAACTCCGCCGAAATTAATTCAGAACCATTGTCGACACAGATTTGTTGCGGTAGTCCGCGCTCTTGTTTCAAACGCTCCATGACGCGAATAACTCTGCCCGCTGGCAAGCTCGTACAACCTCAATAGCCAAACACTCGCGCGTGCCTTCATCGATTTTTTTCGATCACCCCCCCCAGCGCAGCATTTTCCAAGCTGAGATTGGCGAACATTTTTTTGAGCTTGTCGTTTTCTTCCTGAAGCTCACGCATCATTTTGACGTCCGATGCCCCCATGCCGCCGCATTTGCGGCGCCAGTTGTAGCAGGTGACATTGCTGATGCCGTGTTTGCGGCAAATGTCTTCGACTTTAAAGCCGACATCGGCTTCTTTCAAAATCGATACGATCTGCGTTTCGGTAAAGCGTGTTTTTCATTGCCGCCTCCTGAGTAATAAATCATCTCAGAAAACCCTACCCAGTGCTGCCTCAGCTTAAGGGAAGTGGACACTTGCTAACGTACTAAATAGTAAATAATCTAGCTCAATGCGGATGGACTTCAGTATAAAGCCGTTAGTTAGGCGCTTCTAGAGCCAATCAAAACAAATCATTTGAGAACCATGCCCTTCAATGGAATCGAGCAACTCTAAGTATTTTTCACGCCTGGACCATTTGCGCCTCCTTGCAGCACTGATGGTATTGTTTTGGCACGTATTGCGTTACTCAAAACAGGCCCCAACAAATGAGGTACCCTCCTTCTGGCCGCTTAGCTTTGCCCAAGAGGGGCACACTGGCGTTTCTTTATTCATGTGCCTGAGCGGTTTTATTTTTTGGACTCTATGTAAAAATCGACAAATAAATTACTTAAAATTTATACGTAATCGAACATTACGAATCGCCCCTCTTTTCGTTGTTTGGACATTACTTTATTTTTACACCAGCGAAATCGACCCCACAAAACTCTTCGTTGCTATAGTGGGCTTACTGAATAAAGGAACGGTTCCAGGTGTAGGCTGGACCATCATCGTAGAATTTCAATTCTATCTTATCTTCCCTTTCTTGCTTTTCTTTACACAAAGTTATGGATTGCGGTATCTATGGGCGATCGTAATATTGGCAATTTTTTTACGATGGAGCGTTTGGCACGCAACAGGAACTGTCCAAGATTTAGCATATTCAACAATTTTCGGAAGAATCGATCAGTTTGTATTAGGCATGATTAGTGGTGAATTAGCCACGAGGTATAAACAACTATTTCACTCGCGCGCACTACCCATAGCGCTAATGCTGATTGGGAGCGCACTCATGCACTGGTTTGACTCCGCGGGAGGATTCTTCGATAACGGTGGCTACCCCTCAAACTCCTCGATATGGATTTATTGGCCAAGCATCGAAGGCTGCCTTTTCTCGTTAATTATTGCGAGCTATCTGGGAATACCCATCTTATTGCCGAAGTCTGTCGATAAAGTACTCGCAAAACTAGGGACCTTGAGTTATTCCCTTTATCTAAACCAGCATTTTGCGATTTTGTTAAGTCATGGACTGGCCAAACAGATTGGCATTGACACGACTGGATTCTGGAATGCCTTGGGATTTACTTTTTTTGGAGTATTTCCGCTATTAGTGGCCATGTCTATGATGACTTATTACGCAATAGAACGACCATTTTTATTGCTGCGAACACCCTATCTGAAATCTTAAGATTTACACGGTAGCCTAGAGCGAGAAAGGTGCATACGGGATAATATTTAAAACTACAACGATCTTTTAACAGCACCTTTCACGAATAAATATCTGGAGTTAAAAATTGGGGATATTACGCCTAGTATTGGCCTTAAGCGTAGTAATGAGCCATGGGCTTACCACTCTTTTAGGCATACGCTTATTTGATGGCGCAGGAGCGGTTTGGATTTTCTTTGCAATCTCTGGCTTCCTCATTACCATCGCGCTTAGCAACAAATATCAGGGTGGTGTTCGCCATTTAGGGTATTTCTATTGGAATAGAATGATTCGCCTTTATCCAGCCTACTGGCTGTGGCTGGCAATCACTATTGCCGCTTATTTGTTAATTCCAACTGAATCGCTAACATATCAACGCTTCATAGTTGACAATTCAATACAGGCAAGCGGATTTTGGGCCGATCATCTACAAGGCTCATCGATAAGCACTGTAATAGTGGCAGTGATCGCAAATATATTTGGCTTCTTTTCAGACGCACTGCTTTATCTAGGGCTAGATAAAGCAACTGGAGCACTGGTAGGTAACCCAAACCAAAACCAACCTGCATGGGGCATGGGTTTCATGTTCATCGGTCAGTTTTGGAGCATTGGCATTGAGCTGGTTTTTTATGCAATCGCACCACTGGTAACGAAAAGCCTTCTTCGCATCAGCATACTTTTCTGTCTCAGCGCAAGCGGCTGCTTAGAGCAAGCTTGGACTGAGATTGGGCTGTGGGCCGCCCTTCCACCCTCAATTACCTACCTCCAAGCACCTAAATTTCTTTGGATGTTTATGATCGGCTCAATGCTTGGGCATGTTTTTTTGTGCTCAAAAGAAGCGGTACCCCAGGAAAAACTTATACTACCGACAGTCCTTTTGCTGCTTATGTATGCTTACATCGCATTTCGTGGCCAACTCCTGTTTCCAATACAGCGATTTCCCTGGTGGATATTTGCCGGAGTTACCGCCGCTGTTCCTTTCCTTTTCGCTAAGACAGCCTCCAATAAATGGGACCGTTTCGCGGGAGATTTATCCTACCCTGTGTATGTGAATCACTTCATCGTTATCCAGATACTTGGTTCGGCCATAACACCAAATGGGTTAGTTTTTGCCGTGGTTTCGATACTGCTTGCTACAGCGACATTAATATTGATAGAACAACCAGCCCGCGCTTTAAAATTATCGTAATTGGCTACTCCAAATCTAAATCAGGTATTTCGGACGCTGCATTATTTCTAGTCCGGGATACCTAACCGCCATTGACCTTGTACCAAACTCAAAGGATTAGGTAATACACTGGCCCTGCTCATTCAATGAAACCCTCAACTCTCTAGCTCAATGTATTACACTATGGGCCGACCCAGGGCACGGCAAATCGGGGCGCTACGAGTTATGGTCACCCTGGAGAATTTTCATGTATGCAAAAAAGAAAGCCTTATTGTTACGCAAAAACTAACGGCCAATACACGCAATCAATTACCTGACTGGTATTAATTTTTAGGGATTTTGCAATGTCTGAGAAGAACAATATGACGCCAGTCGAAACATCCTCCTTTCACTCCCTTGAGGGAAAGAGGGTATGGATTACGGGCCACAATGGCATGCTGGGCTCTGCAATGGTTCGTAGCTTTGCGGACGAAAACGCTCAGTTGCTACTGACCTCACGTGCAGAATTGGACCTGACCGATAAAGTAAAAGTAATGCAATGGATGGATGAGAATCGGCCAGAAATTATCTTTCATATCGGCGCAAAAGTGGGTGGTATATATGCGAACGCAACTATGCCTGCGAGCTTTTTACACGACAATCTTTTGATTCAATCCAGCGTTATAGACGGGGCTCACCGAGTCGGCGCGCAAAAGCTCATCTTTGTAGCAACCAATTGCACTTACCCGACCAATGCACCACAACCTATATCGGAAGACGCGCTTCTCAATGGCCCATTAGATGAAAACATTCGTGCTTATGCGATAAGCAAGATTGCGGGCATAGAGATGTGTCGCGCATACCGTAAGCAATACGGCTGCGATTTTGTCTCAGTAATTCCTCCTAATCTCTATGGACCTGGCGACAATTACCATCCACTACATGGTCACGTGGTAGCCGGCATTTTGCGACGAGCACATGAAGCAAAAGTAGCTGACAACCCTGAGCTTTCTGTCTGGGGAGACGGCACAGCTCGCCGCGAGTTACTTCACGTGGATGATCTCGCTAGCGCGATGAAGTACATCATGCGCGCGCCCACAACTCACGATCTGTACAACATTGGCAGCGGTCATGACCTCACCATAGCCGAAATCGTCTCACTGATTGCAGAAGTGGTCGGCTTCAAAGGCAAAATTGTTTACGACACATCCAAGCCCAATGGCACCATGCGTAAATTGTTAGATAGCAGCCGCATTTGTGCACTGGGCTGGAAACCACAAATCGAAGAGAAAAGCGGTCTATCCAGCGCATATGAGGATTTCCAAAAGCTTTTACTAGCGCCTAATTCGAGCGCAAGACTCTAATAAAGTGCTTTCTCGTTGCTACCTCGGGCCTGCCAGATCATTCGCTGACACCAAACCTCGCAACTTTGAAATCGAAATCAATTCGCCAAATCAAAATGGAAAATACAGTGAGTACAGATTCCACTTCATCGCTCGGCACCTTTGGCCGATTCGCGGTTGTCAAACTTTGGCCGGAAATCAAAGCCGCAGAAGATGAGTGTATCGCGCGCATTAAAATTGCAGCTCAAAAGCTTGGTGTCGAGTGCGTTGAAATACATGCCGACGGAAGTTTAATTAATACACCGGAACTTAAAGTATCCAAGGAAAATGTGGATTTTGTTATCCACCTTCACTACGACACGCCCAAATACTACGATGCGTTTTCATTTGTAGCCTTATGGAATCCACTCAAGTTCTATCATGAATGGGGCTACAGCCGTTGCTCCCGTAATTTAACCACGCACGATGATTTTTTAAGCTGTAGCTCGAACCCAGCCGATCATCATGTGGCACGGATGATCCACAACGCGCAAACCCATTTACCTGTCCACTTCCACCTATATCACTCGATCGCTGACATAGTCCGGGAGCCTTCTTTGGGCTCAGGCAAGTTATTTTATGCCGGCATTAACTGGGAAGCGATAAGCGGAGGCAAATCCCGGCATCAGGAAGTACTTAAAAGCTTGGATAAAACCGGGCTCTTGTCGATTTATGGCCCAAAGGTTTTTCAAGGTGTGAAAGTTTGGGCAGGTTACGATAGTTACGTACGAGAAATACCCTTTGACGGCATTTCGATGCTCGAGGAAATATCCAACACAGGTATTGCACTGGTTTTGTCATCGCCGGCACATAAGGACGCAGAATTGATGACCAACCGTCTTTTTGAGAGTGTCGCTGCAGGTGCGTTAGTTATTTGTGATGAGAACGCATTTGCTAAACGATATTTTGGCGATTCCCTGCTTTATATTGATGGCCGGGCTTCCGTTGAGGAAATTATTTCCGACATCACTCGTCATATAAATTGGGCACGCACGCATTCAGATGAAGCGCTGACGATGATCGCACGAGCTCAGGAGATTTTCCGACTGAACTTTACCCTCACTCAGCATCTGCGTGACATATACATAGGGCTGCCAGAACGTAAAAAAGAGTTGTCATGCCGGCAAAATCCACCCAGCGCACCCGCTTTGAAAGTTTTTGCCTGCTTATTGATGCCTGAATATTCAGATGAAATTTTGCGAGCCCACATTGATAGTATTCGCACTCAGGAGTACCCCAACCTCCTCCCCGCTATTGTTATCGATTCCAAGAATGCCGCTCCATTTCAAAATGAAATAGAAGCAGCTCTAGCTAAATCCCCAGTCGTCATTAAAGTAATTAACACAGAATATTTTAATTACGGGATAAACCCAGAAATTAAGGTCAGAAGGCGCACCGGAGAAATTATCCACCACTTACTAATCGAGGAGAGCTCTGAGGCCGATGCTTTCGTTGTGGTAGCGCCGAACGAGAGGCTTTTTTCAAATCATATTGGTGTACTAGCAGGCGCGCTGCAACGCGATGCTGACGTGCACTGCGCAGCTACCGCCGCCTTACTGCAACATGGCGATAATCCTGTTCATAGCATTCACGAACTTATCGATTTTGGCCACGTCGATCGCGCGGGACCTCCAGGTTACGGGCGGTTTATATTTAGAATATCAGCAATACCTCAAGACATTGATATCGCACTGCCTTATTTAGATGGCCGACCTCTCGCAGTATTGGTTGGAAGCCACGTAATCAACCAACAATTACCGGCCTCAATAATCATCGATTTGCAAACAGAATTTCCTGAGCGCACTTGGAGCGATGCAGCGGAAAATGAAATTATACGAGACTACAGCGCTAGCGCTTTTAAGGTAGCAGTTGGGTTTGGCCCTCGCATCATAAACCAACAAGCCTCAGCAGCATCCACCGCCACTATGCTACAGCTAGTAAAGCGCCACCTGAACCGCCGCTGGATTCAAGCGCAGATTGGGGCCCTTCGAAAACAGGGGATGTCAGCTCGCATTCGTGCACTCAAGAAGCGTCTTAGCTCATGAATTTCCACCATCCTGTAGCTCCAATATCGCTTTCGTCTCTAGTACGCAGCTTAGTGCACCACCATGAATTAATTATTGAAATGACGCGACGAGATGTAATTGGCCGATATAAAGGATCGCTCATGGGATTAACCTGGTCGCTCGTTAATCCTATTTTATTATTAGTTATCTATACGTTTGTCTTTTCCGTGGTATTCAAAAGTCGCTGGGATATTAACGAGCAAAATAATACGCCGCAGTTTGCGAGTCTTCTTTTCGTCGGAATGATCATACATAGTCTTTTTTCAGAAACTCTTGTCCGCGCACCTACATTAATTATTGCCAATGTTAATTATGTTAAAAAAATTGTATTTCCTTTGGAGGTTTTACCCATAAGCGCGATGGGAGCTTCAATTTTTCATGCTACGGTCAGCTTACTAGTACTCATTGGCTCTCTTCTGCTATTACGGGGCTTCGTTCCATGGACCACATTATTTTTACCCCTCGTTTTGCTACCCCTAGTCGTTCTATCGCTTGGCTTTGCATGGGCGCTCGCATCACTTGGAGTTTATTTACGAGATGTCGCCCAGCCTATCGGGTTGCTAATGACAATTCTGCTTTTTTTCTCTCCCGTTTTCTATCCAACATCGGCTCTTCCCGAAAGTTTTCGCCCATGGTTAATATTGAACCCCATAACGTTCATCATTGAGCAATCTCGCATCGTCTTAATCTATGGTGGGCTTCCTGACGCACCCGGATTACTTCTCTATTCACTCATCTCTCTGCTAGTCGCCTGGGCAGGCTACGCCTGGTTCCAAAAAACACGAAAGGGATTTGCGAATGTCCTCTGACAATATCGTACTTCGTGTTGCAAATGTCTCGAAGCGATTTGAGCTGTACGATCATCCTAAAGATCAGTTAAAACAATTCATATTGCCACGGCTTCGTCGTTTGGTGAAATTAAGCCATCGGCAATATTTTCACGAATTCTGGGCATTGCGGGACGTGTCTCTCGAAGTCCTCAAAGGTGAATCTTGTGGAATTGTTGGGCTAAACGGCAGTGGCAAAAGCACACTGCTCCAGATAATTACCGGCACTTTGGCGCCTACTCTTGGAGAAGTTTCAACAAAAGGAAGAATTGCAGCTTTACTGGAATTGGGATCAGGCTTCAATCCAGAGTTCAGCGGACGCGAAAACGTATTCATGAATGGCGCCTTGCTCGGATTTACTCGCAAGCAAATTGCCGAGAAGCTGGATGATATTCAAGCTTTCGCAGACATCGGAACACACTTCGATCAACCGCTCTCGACCTACTCTAGCGGCATGCAGATGAGGATCGCCTTTGCGGTAGCAACACTATTTGATCCAGACATTCTGATTATCGATGAAGCTTTAGCAGTAGGCGATGCATATTTTCAGCAAAAATGCTTTCAGCGGCTTGAGCAATTCAAACAATCAGGGGGAACGCTATTGTTCGTTTCTCATGATCCAAATGCTGTGAAACACCTTTGCGACAAGGCATTGCTCATTAGTCATGGACAAGCAATTAGCTACGGCACGCCCCGTGATGTAATTGATCTTTACCAAGGGCTCGTCGCCAGGATGTCAGACACCGGAGAGCGTGAAATTACGGTTGTCCAAGCCGAGCAATCGATAGGCTCATGGACAAAGGCTACAACTGTAACCACCAACCATGATGCAGACTTAGTCGATTTCCAGTTATTGGACAAGAATGGAAATCGAATCACATGCATAGAAAGCGAACAAGAACTCACGGTGCAATACACCGTTCGATTGCATAAGGATTTTGATCGACCTGCTTTTGGACTCATTGTTCGTGATCGACTGGGGCGCTCTGTATTCGAGACAACGACTTACGGAATGCATAAACCCGACTCACCGATAGCTTCAACCGAGATAGTCGTGGTGCGCTTTGTTGTGAATTTTAATGTAAAAGCTGGCCGCTACTCCTTTTCCGCCGGAGTTGCTAACAGAGGATTTGCACGCAGTGAATTCGAGGAATACAGCCTTTTAATGCATGATGTTGAACAGCTTGAAGTACTTGAATCACCTTCCGCCATTTTCTACGGCGGAATTTTCAATATGAACCCGACCGTGTCCTTAAAGACAATCGAGAAAAGCGATGCCTAAAAAACTATCGCCTCTAAAACAACTGTTATCGCTCGGAGCGCTTGCGCAGGAACTCATTACGGAGATTCAACGGCTCGCCGAGCATCAGAAACATTTAAATGAACATCAAGAGCAATTAAATGAAAATCAAACGCAGCTAAATGAAAATCAGGTTCGTTTAAACACGCATCAAAATCATTTAGAGAAAATAATTTTACAAGGCCAGAGAACTATAACGCCCGATCAAATGGCGAAGCTGAGCCATCATTTCTATCGTAATTTTTTACCTAACGATAATTCAGCTGTTCAAAAAAATCTTATCGCCACTTGGCGACTCGAATCTCAGAAGGTATTAAATTACTCGGAACTCATAGAAAGCGGGTTTCGCGTGTTCTCCCAAAACGATGAAGACGGAGTGCTATTGCGCTTGTTCGCCCATATTGGCCATACCAATCGTCATGTTGTAGAAATAGGCAGCAATTGCAGCGGCTCTGAAGTTGGTATTCCGGAAAATATCTCCACCAATCTAATCGTCAATCATGGTTGGCACGGAGTGATATTCGAGATCGATACCATAGAATGCGACAGACTGCGTTATTACTTCGCTCGCAACCACGCCACCCGACACTTCCATTGGACCCGCAACGATCAGAATATTTATTACTCTCCAAAAATTATTTGCAAGGCCGTCGATCCGGAAAATATCAATCAACTTTTGCTCGATGCAAATGAGATCACCTCACCGGATCTCATGATTATCGATATCGATGGTGGCGACTATGCAGTTATAGATAAACTCCAGATGGCGCCGCGAGTATTGGTGGTTGAGTTTGAAAAAAGATTCAGAGACCGTTACAGCGTGGTCCAGTTCGATCGCACCAATTTTGGCAAAAGCTGGCACCAGTCGGGTGGAGCGAGTTTGCCCGCCTGGGAGAAGCTTTTGAATACACGCGGATATACTCTGTGCGCCATTGCAACATGCGGCTTCAATGCCTTCTTCGTCAGATCCGACATCGCTGCCGGTAAAATAGCTCCGCTTACTCCACGTGACGCGTTCGATAACCACCCTATTTTTTCAAAAATTGACGAAGATTTCTGGCTCACACCTGACGACACATGGCATGAGGTCTAATCGACCAGCTCGCGGAGTTGCGCGTATCGGAAGTCAATTCACAATCGACCATTATCTACCAATATAACTGGGTCGCTTCGCGACTCAGACTATAAATATTGCAGGAGGGCATCACCTCATGGCTCCACCAAGACTGTCCGTTGTAATTCCTTGTTACAACGAAGCCGAAGGTGTTGGAGAGTTGCATCGCCGTGTAACCGACGTTTGTCACGCAAACGTTGGCGACGACTATGAACTCGTTCTAGTGAATGATGGATCTAAAGACACCACATGGCAGCTCATTCGAGCACTTTCGCAAACGGATAATCACGTGGTTGCGATTAATCTTTCGCGTAACCACGGGCATCAACTAGCTCTTTCCGCCGGCCTTCAATTATGTCGCGGTGAGCGAGTGTTAATTTTGGATGCAGATCTGCAAGACCCTCCCGAATTGTTGGCGCAGATGATGGCCAGGATGGATGCTGGATGCGAAGTGGTTTTTGGTCAACGCGTTAAACGAGAGGGCGAAACTGCCTTCAAGAAAGCTTCCGCGTATTTCTTTTACCGTTTACTTGATCGTATGACGGATATTGCAATACCTACGGACACTGGGGATTTTCGTTTAATGAGCCGTCGCGCGGTCGACATTCTCAATAGCATGCCCGAACATCATCGATTTATCCGAGGAATGGTGAGCTGGATTGGTCTGCGACAAGAAGCGCTCCCGTACGAGCGCGCGGAACGCTTTGCCGGAGAAACTAAATATCCCCTATCAAAAATGATCCGGTTTGCAATCGATGCAATCACAGGCTTTTCCGTGCGGCCTTTGCGAATCGCATCCTATTGCGGCGCAGGGTTTGGTATTGCAGCGCTATTATTGCTGGTATATGCACTTGCACATTACTTTACCGGGCGAAATGTGGAGGGATGGACCTCGCTGGCAGTAATAATCTTAGCGCTGGGAAGTGCGCAATTATTAGTAGCTGGCGTGATGGGTGAATATTTGGGACGCCTATATGTTGAATCAAAAAAGCGCCCGCTATTTATCGTTCAGGAAGTCGTCACCTCTCCCAAGATTATCCACTCCCTCGATGAGACAGAAAGAGTCGCCGAAAAATGAAAGAGCCCTCTCACTCGGAATTCTCCAAAGAGCAATCCCTGAAAGCGGAATTCGATCTACTTGCAGATGAATATCACAATCAACATAAGAGCAATATAGCGATAACTGGAGAAGAGCCAGAGTATTTTGCCGAATATAAAGTTGCCGACCTTGCCATGTTTGTGAAGGACGAATCGTTGCAGTCGACTCGCATCTTGGATTTCGGTTGCGGGATTGGCAACTCTGTTCCATTTTTCCGAAAGCATTTTGCAGGCAGCGAACTCTCTTTTGCCGATGTGTCTTCACGCAGTATTGAAATTGCGCAAGCACGATTTCCTGGACCAGAGCAATACGCGCTGATAGATCGTCAAATCCCTATTGAAACAAACAGTCAAGATATAACCTTTTCAGCCTGTGTATTTCACCACATACCCCATGATGAGCACGAACATTGGCTATCGGAATTGCACCGCGTTACGCGACCGGGTGGTTTATTGGTTATATACGAACACAACCCGCTAAACCCATTGACATTGCATGCTGTTAACACCTGTCCAATCGATGTCAATGCACGCCTGATTCGCGGCAATGCCATGAAAATACGAACCCAGCAAGCCGGATGGGTAAAAGCTAATATCGATTACAAATTATTTTTTCCATCGTTTTTAAAATTTTTTCGCCCATTAGAAACGCACCTATCTTGGCTTGCTTTGGGCGCGCAATATCGTATGACAGCCTTCAAACCGGCATGAAGGACTTTATTCATCAATCACTCCGATTTGCTGCTGTGGGCCTAGTCAACACAACGATAGGGTTAGTTGCAATTTATGGCCTTATTTACTTTGGTCATGCAGGGCCTGCTCTTTCGAATGCAATCGGTTATGCCATTGGCTTTGCCGTCAGTTTTGCATTGAATCATGCATGGGCATTCAAAAGCAGCCGTCCAATGGCACAAGCTTTACCAAAGTACCTATTAGCCGCCATCGTTTGTTACCTACTAAATCTGAGCGTTGTAATAATTGGAACAGAATATTTATTCATCAACATTTACATCGCTCAATTAATTGGTGTCTGTACATATACACTGTGCATGTTCATGGGCTGTCGCTTATTTGTTTTTTCAAAGTAGTGAGCTGCGTATTTACATAAGGTTTTCTCTAAAAATGATATTGCGTTTATCCTCAGGTTTGACTCGGCTTTTCGGCATCTTATTATTAATAATTTTTCCGCTAGCGCTGGCACTAGCAGTGCTCGGTCTATATGGGTGGGATCTATCAATCCCACTTATTTATCGAGATTCTGACGATATTTGGCAGCTTACTCTTACAAAAATGCTTAGCGATACGGGCTGGGTACTTACGAATCCATATCTCGGCGCACCGGATGTCGCTCATTGGCATCATAATGCCGCCGCCCAGACCAGCGCATTGCATTCTGTTCTCATGCTTGTGCTGTCTTCCATTATTGGCGACCCCATTCGCCTGCAGCAAACCTACTACTTAATTAACTTCCCATTAATTTGCATTACATCTTTTATTGCCTGCAGATTACTTGGCGTTTGGAGATTACCTGCGTTCTGTGTAGGAATATTGTTTGCATTTACTACCTATCGCATCGATGAAATGCTCTACGCCTTCCTTACAAATTACTTTATGGTGCCTCTAGTCATGGTGCCGGTGATTTGGATTCTTTCCGGCCGTTTCGCAACTTTTTTTAAGGAGAAAGAATCCCACAAAAACTCATGGAAGAATTTAATTTTCGCTCTAAAATCACGCGACTTTTTCTTAAGCAGTCTTTTTATTGGATTAGCCGCAGCCTCTGACGGTTACTATGGATTTTTCACTTTATTGCTACTGGGCTTTGTAGTATTTATTCGTTGTTTACTTGGTGATTGGCGACGTCCTCTCTCATTAGCCCCCGGTTTACTTTGTATTGCTATCCTGCTTTTGGTCGCTCTTCTGCTTCAGCTTCCGCTACACAACTACAAGAAAGCTAATTTGAATGAGTTTTATCCCAATGGGGTTCAAGATCCGACGCTTGTTAAACATTCATTTGAGGCAGAGGTTTACTCATCCACGCTAAAAATGATGATCGCACCTATTCAGCACCATAGAATAAAAATGTTAGGTGAGCTCGGAAAAACAATGGTGCAGTCCAGCGATGGGGCAAGGCTCTATAAAAATGGTCGTACGTTAGTTCCGCTTGGTACATTATGCTCATTGCTGCTGCTGGCGGCGTTTGCGTTATTAGCCACCCCTGGGCTCAGAGGATATATACACGCGATTCCGGATGCTCCGCGAAGAGCATTTGAAGATTCTATATTGGGTTTAGTTTTCTTTATCTTTCTTTGCTCCATTCTCGGTGGCGTCGGTACTTTGGTAGCACTGATATTTCCCACCATTCGAGGTTACGATCGCTTCCCTCTATTTTTGATTTTCTTATTGTATTTCGGGGCTGCATGGGCAATTTCTCGAAAATTAGAGATTGCCAATGCCTCGAAGCGCAATGTTTTAATGTGTCTAACACTACTGATAACAGTAACCGCTCTCTACGATCAAATTCCGAAGAATGCGCACAAAGGCGATACTCAATCAAAAGCCCAATTTCTAGCGGAGCGGAAATTTGTTCAGAACCTCGAAAAAATATTGCCGCCAAACGCGATGGTATATCAGTACCCCTATTCACAATATCTACGTCTGAACAAATATTATGGCTGGGGCTCTTTTTCACATATTCGTCTTTACTTGCATTCTCAACAGCTTCGCTGGAGTAACGGTGGCGCCAAAAACAGCCCTGCTGACGATTGGAACTACCGTATCTCGCAATTCCCTCTAAATGATTTGATTACAGAAATTGAATCAGTCGGATTCGCCAGCTTGGTTATCGATCGAAAAATATTACCCGTTAGCGAATATCAAAACGTACGCAACACCCTTACAAATCTTGGCTATACAGTCCACGAGGATGCCCCCAGCAAACTCTCTTACATTCAGCTGCAGGATCCGGGGTTTCGCGTTGTCTATGATTCCAATTATCGCAATGCGGATCACATTCTTGTGACCGATCGCGCCCGACTCACAAATCGTAGCCTCCCAAAAGTTATTGGAGCAGAAGAATTACGTTCAGCGCTGGCTGCCGCTAGTGCGGTATCTGGCACAACCATCACAAAGCATGATTATCCAAATGTATTTCTGGATGGAAAAACGATCATGAGGGGCCTTGGCTTAGAGCCCATTACCCCATTTAGTGATATGAAAGGCGAGCTGAATTGCTCATTACCAAGTAAAATTGACCCGGCAACTTCGGCTGACACTATTACGCTAAAGCTGCGGAACAATACGCAGTTTGACTGGAGCCTGGATGAAGGAGCATTCCCTTTGAAAATTGGTGTTCATCTGTATGATCAAGCCGAAAATTTATTGAGCTTTGACGACGGATATCGCTTAGCTACACGCGGTTATATCCGCCACGGTGATGAGCTTGAATTTCATGTCAATCTAAAAAGCATCCCACCCGTGGAAACCTGGAAACCAGCCTATATCGAATTTGCCGTGGTGCAGGATGGTAACGCCTGGTTCGATACGCTGAAATGCAGGGTTTTGCTAAAGGATTGATCCTTTCATCGATCCCACAAGATTATTGCAATATCGAGATTCAAAGTCATACCGATGCACGGTCTTACAACTAATCACCATTTAATGTTTAAGTAAATTTGGAAAAGGTTTTAAAGATGAAGAAAGCGCTGATCACAGGTATCACGGGCCAGGATGGATCTTATTTAGCGGAGTTTCTGCTGGATAAGGGTTATGAGGTACATGGAATTAAACGTCGCGCCTCTTTATTTAATACCGAGCGAATTGACCATATTTACGAAGATCCTCATGTCCCCCATCAGAGACTCAAACTGCATTATGGTGACTTAACCGATACATCCAATTTGATCCGCGTTCTTCAAGAAGTACAACCGGACGAAGTATATAACCTTGGCGCTCAATCGCATGTTGCTGTCAGCTTCGAGTCCCCTGAATACACAGCAGATACGGATGCTATCGGCGCACTACGTCTTCTAGAAGGTATTCGCTTTTTAGGACTAGAGAAAAAAACTCGCTTCTATCAAGCCAGCACATCAGAATTATATGGATTAGTGCAGGAAATCCCTCAGAAAGAAACAACACCCTTCTATCCTCGATCTCCCTATGCCGTAGCAAAACTCTACGCATATTGGATTACGGTCAATTACCGAGAAGCGTATGGTCTATATGCCTGTAATGGCATTTTGTTCAATCATGAATCGCCGCGCCGTGGCGAAACCTTCGTAACCCGGAAGATTACCCGTGGTTTAGCCAATATTGCTCAAGGTCTTGACCAATGTCTCTTCATGGGTAATCTGGATGCATTGCGCGATTGGGGACATGCAAAAGATTATGTTGAAATGCAATGGCTGATGTTGCAGCAGGAAAATCCAGAAGATTTTGTGATCGCAACGGGCGTTCAATACAGCGTTCGGTCTTTCATCAATAAAACCGCAGAGCAACTGGGCATCGAAATAAAATGGGAGGGTGATGGCGTCGATGAACTGGGACGGGTTGCCTCTGTATCTGGAAATAAAGCGCCGGCAGTTAAGGTAGGCGACGTGATAGTCAAAATTGATCCACGCTATTTCCGACCCGCTGAAGTTGAAACGTTATTAGGCGATGCGACTAAAGCTCGGGAAAAGCTTGGCTGGGTGCCAAGAATCACGCTGGACCAGATGATTGAAGAAATGGTGGCTTACGATCTCGACAAAGCAATGCAACACGCTTTGCTCAAGACGCAAGGATTCAAAGTTACTGTGGGGCGTGAATGATAGAAGCCGTGGCTAAGAGTTCCAAAATTTATGTGGCAGGCCACCAAGGCATGGTGGGGTCTGCGCTCGTGCGCAATTTAAACTCCAAAGGTTATACAAATATTGTTATGCGCGCACGAAGTGAGCTGGATTTGCTGGATCAACAGGCTACCTATGCATTTTTAAAGGAAGAACAACCAGCATATATTTTTATTGCTGCTGCAAAGGTGGGAGGGATTCATGCGAACAACAATTACCGCGGTGAATTCATCTTTGAAAATCTAGCTGTGGAAGCAAATTTAATTCATGGAGCATATTTAGCTGGAGTTAAACGGTTATGTTTTCTGAGTTCTAGCTGCGTTTATCCACGCAATTGCCCACAGCCCATCAAGGAGGAGTATTTACTCACCGGTCCGTTAGAGCAGACCAACGAACCCTACGCCATTGCTAAAATTGCGGGGATGAAATTGTGTGAAAGTTACAATCGCCAGTATGGCATGCACTTTATTTCAGTAATGCCTACTAATTTATATGGGCCCAACGATAACTATGACCCGGAAAATAGTCATGTACTGCCGGCGTTAATTCGAAAAGCTCATGAGGCCAAGATTAGTGGAAATGAGAAATTCGTTGTATGGGGATCTGGCAAGCCCATGCGGGAATTTTTATATGTGGATGATTTGGCTGATGCCTGCACACTGCTAATGGAAAAAAATATTAGTGATGGATTTTTCAATGTCGGTGCCGGACAAGACATGACCATTCGCGAGTTAGCCGAAATCATCATGGATGTTGTGGGATTCCAAGGAGAAATTGTATTCGATGACAGTAAACCCGATGGTACGCCGCGTAAATTATTAAATGTCGATCGAATGCGCGAGCTGGTAGGCTGGAAAGCGAAGACCCCTTTGCGTGATGGGGTCACCAAAGCATATGCGGACTTTCTCACCGCGGCGGTAGCGTAAATGACGTCTCCCCTGGTAACCATTTGCGTTCCTTCTTTCAATCAGGGCCGGTTTCTGAATGATGCATTGACATCAATCTTTGAGCAGAAAGTTCCAGTTGAAGTATTTGTGATGGACGGTGGCTCCACAGATAACTCGGTCGATATCATCAAAAAATGGGCACCTCGATTAGACGGCTGGCGCAGCCATCCTGACAAGGGCCAGGCAGCTGCAATTAATGAGGGCATTGCTAAAGGAAAAGCACCTTACGTGTGTTGGCTTAACAGTGACGATTGGTTCTTGGCTGGAGGGCTATCAAAGCTACTTCAGGAGCTAGAAAAATATCCCGATGTTTCTGCTGTGTATGGCAGGTCCTGGAATATCGTAGAGAAATCAGGCAAAAAATATCCAGTATGGGTCGAACGATTCAGCGAACAACGCCTGGCATTGCGTTGCATTATTTCGCAGCCAGCAACTTTAATTCGTCGCTCTGCCTGGAACCAGGTTGACGGAGTAAATGGTGATCTACACATGGCTATGGATTACGATTTATGGTGGCGATTGTACAAGCAAACGGGGCCGTTAATGTTTGTTGACGATTTTGTCGCAGTAAATCGCGAACATGAAGATACGAAAACTAAAACTCAGCGCCGACGACATTACCGAGAAGCGATTCAGGTTGTGCGTACGCATCATGGACGCGTACCCATGAAGTGGTGGCTGGCGCAACCTTACGCAGTTTGGTTGAAATCAATAATGCGTTAACTGAAGAGATCCTTTCGGATCTTTCGGATATCAAAAAACTCACAACCCATAAAATCGATAAATATCACATAATTTGAACGCAATTTATCGTCATTTACTTCGAGAGTAATTAATGAAGTCAATGTTTCAGAATATCCAAAGCCGACTCTGCTCACTAACGACTAGATATGAAGAAGTTGGAAGTAGAATTTTATTTTTAGATACTTTAAGAGCCATCGCTGTTCTGTTTGTAGTTTGGGGCCACATATTTATAGTCGGTATCAGCGACCCCACAACCGTCAGCATCTGGATACCCGGTATTCAAGGCCCAGCCTTTGGGCCAAACACCGCCCAACATAATATTCATGGAATAATTGGCGCTGCCATGGGTGTTTATGGAGGAATCAATCCTGGAGCATTGGGAGTTACTTTATTTTTCATAATTAGTGGCTTTGTAATAGTACGCACGGTAGAGAGAACAAACCCATTGATATTTATTGTTCAGCGTTTTTTTAGAATCGTTCCTGCCTGCTTTGTTACAGTAACACTGGTCGCCTCACTCACCTATCTGTACTGCAGCCACTACGGATTAAACCAGCCAAATACAATAGAGAGCGTACTGACTTCAGCGGTTGCACTTAATTATTTCAACAGTTCATTTTCTACCATACCGGTTCTATGGACTTTAGAAATAGAAATGTTTTTTTATATTGTTATGTCTATAGCGGCCGCAATGTCTAAGCGCATCAGTTATGGAGTATTACTTACCTTATCGGTTATCTGCTTTTCTATTGTCTTAGCTTATGCATCCCCATTATCTGGCACATTAAGCGCTAGCGGTGCAGACATACTTAAGCACTTCGCTATCATCTTCGTACATATGAGTTATATGCTTATAGGCTCGGTGATTTATCGAGGATATTCGGAGCGTAGATTCGGGCCTGCAGGATTCTATTTAGCCGTATCCCTCATCATATATTTACTGTGTTACAAAATATTCGCGGTAGCGACAGACCATAGCTGGATTGGTGCAAACGCGCGCTCATCACTTTTAGCCTTGGTCATTTTTTTCATAACACTTTTTATCGGAGCTAGTAGTAGGGCTTTTACTCCTTTGCACCGGGTAGCCCGCATTAGCTATCCGCTGTATCTTGTGCACGTTCCTATTGGCTGGGCAATTCTCTATTGGATGGCTGATATAGGTTTGGGGATGCATACATCAGCGCTGGCAAGCACAATTGCTGTCATTTTTATAGCTTGGATTTTGCATCATACCGTTGAGCTGCCTTCGCAACGCACGGGAAAACGTATAGGGGCATTTCTATCGAGCCAAAAATCCAGAAATATAGCGCCAGAACAAAGAAATCAGATAGGGTAATAACTACCACCTTAATTTTTTGTATTAAGTACTCAAATTTACTTCGATCATGCATGATGGAAATTCCATTCTGAAAAGTCTGCTCCAATAGTTTATTTTTCACTGATTGAAATGACTCAAAAAATTTTAATTTTAGGTAAACAAGGGCAACTCGGCTGGGAATTGCAGCGTGCATTGGCGGTCCTAGGCCCATTAGCAGCATACGACCACACCACATGCGATCTCGGCGCCGAAAATGTGCTTACTAATATCATCAATGCGAGCGCTCCAGATATTATCGTCAATGCCGCTGCTTTCACCGCCGTCGACCGCGCCGAAAAAGAGCGCGAAGCCGCCTATGCTATTAATAGCAAGGCCGTCGCAGTCATGGCAAAAACAGCTGCGGATCGCAATGCATTGCTTGTGCACTACTCGACCGACTACGTTTTCGACGGCACCAAAAACAGTGCATATAACGAGAACGATGCACCAAATCCTTTATCTCTTTATGGCGCCAGCAAGCGAGAAGGCGAGATAGCCATTATCGAGAGTGGCTGTGCTCATTTGATTTTTCGCACTAGCTGGGTGTTTGCTACACGCGGTGTCAATTTTGCAAAAACTATGTTGCGTCTCGCTGCATCGCAAGAAAAATTGCGCGTTGTCGCCGATCAATGGGGCGCGCCGACCAGCGCCGCGCTGATCGCAGATGTTACTGCACAGATATTACACAGCAAGGAGCCGATACCGTCCGGCATTTATCATTTAGCGGCCAGTGGCGAAACAAACTGGCATGAATACGCAAAATTCGTCATCGAGCGAGCAGCAACCATGGGCGCCGCAATTAAAACGACTATTATCGAGCCTATTTCAACGACGGAATATCCAACACCCGCAAAACGACCCGCCAATTCGCGGCTCGACTGCACCAAATTGCAATCGACATTCAATTTAACCTTACCGCACTGGCAACATCATGTTGAGCACATGCTCACCGAATTAATTGGGCAATAAAATGGTAACGTATCGTAAAGGCATTATTCTGGCCGGTGGTTCTGGTACCCGACTTTATCCTGCGACCCTCGCTGTTTCGAAACAACTGATGCCTGTATTCGATAAGCCAATGATTTATTACCCACTCACCACCTTAATGCTTGCCGGTATTCGTGAAATTCTTATCATTTCAACACCACAGGACACACCACGCTTTCAGCAATTGTTAGGCAATGGCGCGCAATGGGGACTGCAATTATCTTATGCGGTACAGCCATCGCCCGATGGTTTAGCCCAGACATTTGTAATTGGTGAGCAATTTTTAGGTAACAGCCCAAGCGCATTAGTACTGGGCGACAATATTTTTTATGGTCATGATTTTCAGCCATTGCTCAGCAACGCGAATGATCGCGGCCAAGGCGCAACAGTGTTTGCCTATCACGTGCTTGACCCAGAACGTTATGGCGTAGTCGAGTTCGAAGAATCCGGTAAAGCGATCAGCTTAGAAGAAAAACCCAGCGCGCCTAAATCCAATTATGCAGTCACCGGCCTGTATTTCTACGATCATCGCGCTGTTGAATTTGCCAAGCAGTTAAAGCCGTCAGCACGCGGCGAATACGAAATTACCGATCTCAATCGATTGTATTTAGATGCCGGCGAATTAACCGTCGAAATCATGGGGCGGGGTTATGCCTGGCTTGATACCGGCACTCATGATTCGCTGCTTGAAGCTTCCCAATTTATCCAAACAATAGAAAATCGGCAGGGTTTAAAAATTGCCTGTCCAGAGGAAATTGCATGGCATCAAAAGTGGATCGATGACCAACAGCTGCGTTCACTAGCTGCCCCACTTAGCAAGAACGGCTATGGCAAATATCTGCTTAATCTGCTGCATCAGAAGGTATTTTAATGAAAGCAATACCACTAGCTATTGCTGATGTACTAGTTATAGAGCCCAAAGTATTTGGTGATGACCGCGGCTTCTTTTTTGAAAGCTTCAACCAAACTCGCTTTGACGAAGCAATTGGTCGCAAAGTTAATTTTGTACAGGACAACCATTCGAAATCGGCTAAAAATGTTTTACGCGGATTGCATTATCAGATCCAACATCCGCAAGGAAAACTCGTTCGTGTAGTGGCTGGAGAAGTTTTCGATGTTGCCGTCGATTTACGAAAAAGCTCTCCGACCTTCGGCAAATGGGTGGGCGCAATTCTTTCGGCCGACAATAAAAAACAATTATGGGTTCCTGAAGGATTCGCGCATGGTTTTCTAGTGATATCGGAATTCGCGGAGTTTCTTTATAAAACGACCGATTATTGGTATCCCGAATTTGAGCGCAGCATCGCCTGGAATGACACAACATTGAATATTCAATGGCCGACAAATAACGCCTCACCCATTTTGTCGGAGAAGGATCAAAATGGGAAAGCTCTGACCGAAGCTGAAACTTTTACTTAGATCGATCCAGATCGCAGGTGAAAACACAACTCCTTCCTAACCGATCGCGCATCGCCGCGCTACCAGAAAAACCCATTTTATGCTCCAATAGCACCCGCTTTTTCCGCCTTAAATTCGTGCGCAAAGCCCGCTTTCACGCCGGGTGACGCACCCGCAACGCATAATCTGCAGGAGTTCGACTATGTCCATGGCCGACCGCGATGGTCTGATCTGGTTTGATGGCGAGATGGTTCCCTGGCGCGATGCCCAGGTACACGTCCTCACCCACACGCTGCACTACGGCATGGGTGTGTTCGAGGGTGTGCGCGCCTATCAGACCGAGAGCCGGGGCACCTGCATTTTCCGTCTCAACGAACACACCACACGCCTGCTCGACTCGGCCAAGATCATGAATATGACCGTGCCTTTCAGCAAGGAAGAGCTCAATGAAGCCCAGCGTGCGGCGGTGCGTGAAAACAAACTGAGCGAAGCCTATATTCGCCCGCTGATTTTCCTCGGGTCCGAAGGCATGGGCCTGCGCGCCGCCGGGCTGAGAGTGCATGTCGCTGTCGCCGCATGGAGCTGGCCGTCTTACATGGCGCCCGAAACACGCGAGCTCGGCATCAAGGTACGCACCAGTTCGTATACCCGCCATCACGTGAATATCTCGATGACGCGTGCGAAGGCGAGCGGCCATTACATCAACTCGATGCTCGCATTGCAGGAGGCATTGAGTGCCGGCGCCGATGAAGCGCTGCTGCTCGATCCGGAAGGGTACGTCGCAGAAGGCTCGGGCGAGAACGTATTCATCGTTCGCGACGGCATCATCTATACGCCGGAACTGACCGCCTGCCTCAACGGCATCACGCGCAACACGGTGTTCCAACTCGCGAAAGAATGCGGTTATCCGCTCGTCGAAAAACGCATCACGCGCGATGAGGTGTATATCGCCGACGAAGCGTTTTTTACCGGCACGGCCGCCGAAGTCGTACCGATTCGCGAACTCGATGGCCGTATCATCGGCGCAGGTCGCCGCGGTCCGATCACCGAAAAACTGCAGGCGCTGTATTTCGATCAGGTCAAAGGCCGCCGCGCTCAGTTCGCGGAATGGCTCACCCCAGTCGCTTAATGTCCTCAAGAAGCGTTGCGAGTGCAGCAGCTTCCATCCTGGTCGTCGGCCCTGCATGGGTCGGCGACATGGTGATGGCGCAAACATTATTTAAATTACTGCGCCAACAAAATCCCGCTATTGCTATCGATGTGCTCGCGCCCGCGTGGAGCATGCCGCTGCTCGAACGCATGCCCGAAGTGCGTCGCGCCATTGCGATGCCGTTAGGGCATGGCAAGCTTGAGTTCGGTGTACGTTATCGTCTCGGTAAGGAGTTGCGCAAGACTCGCTACGACCAGGCGATTCTGCTGCCTAATTCGCTGAAATCCGCGCTTGTACCTTGGTTCGCGCGCATAAAGAAACGCACGGGCTGGCGCGGCGAAATGCGTTACGGTTTACTCAACGACCTGCGCATTCTCGATGAGCAACAATATCCGCTCATGGTCCAGCGTTTCGCCGCGCTCGCGTTTGCGCCCGATGCGGCACTACCCGGGCAATTGCCTCATCCACGACTGACCATCGATACCGCTGCGCGCGAACAATTGCTCGCGCAATTTCATATCGCAGCCGACAAACCCATGCTGGCATTGTGTCCCGGCGCCGAATTCGGCCCCGCCAAACGCTGGCCCGAAAATCATTACGCCGAAGTTGCGTGCTCCATGCTCGAACGCGGCTGGCAGGTGGCAATTTTCGGCTCCGAAAAAGATCGGCCCGGTGCCCAGAGCATCACCGATTCAATTCCCGAGCAAGCGCGCGAGCGCGTTTTCAATCTCGCCGGCGTTACCCGACTCGAACAGGCCGTCGACCTTCTATCCGCAGCGGCGGCGGTCGTCACCAACGATTCCGGCCTTATGCATATCGCCGCCGCGACATGTCGCCCGCTCGTCGTTGTGTACGGCTCGACATCACCCGGCTTCACGCCGCCGCTCGCCGAGCACGTGAAAATCCTGCAGCTGGATGTCGATTGTGGCCCGTGCTTTCAACGCGAATGCCCGCTCGGCCATTTAAAATGCCTGCGCGAGCTGTCGCCGGCGAGCGTCATCGCCGCGCTGAACGAATTGCTCGCCGACAATCCCGTTACAACCATCGCATCGGAATAATGTTGAATGCGCATACTCGTGGTGAAAACGTCCTCGCTCGGCGATGTCATCCATACATTACCCGCGCTCACCGATGCCATGCGCGCAATGCCTTACGCCATGTTCGACTGGGCCGTCGAAGAAGCCTTTCAGGAAGTGCCGGCCTGGCATCCTGCGGTGCGCGAAGTGATTCCCGTGGCACTGCGCCGCTGGCGCAAATCGACAGGCACATTTTTATTTGGCCATGAATGGCGCGAATGCAAACGACGGCTGCGCGACAACCGATACGACTGCGTGATCGAC
Source organism: uncultured Verrucomicrobiaceae bacterium (assembly GCA_964631955.1). GTDB lineage: Bacteria > Pseudomonadota > Gammaproteobacteria > Pseudomonadales > CAMLJR01 > CAMLJR01. The sequence continues at coordinate 188,592 of CAZWBA010000003.1, forward strand.
GCGCAGGGATTGCTCAAGAGTGTCTGGGTGGCCCGGCAAGCCGGCGCGCCCATCTACGGACTCGATCGCAACTCCGCGCGCGAGCCCGCTGCAGCGTGGTTTTATCGTTATCAATTCGATATCCCCCGAAACCAGCATGCAGTGGAACGCGTGCGCCAGCTGTTCGCACACACGCTGGGTTATCCGCTACCCGAAACACGCGGCGATTACGGCCTCGATAAAAACCATTTCGTCGATATCGTACCGCGCGAACGTCGCGTGCTGTTTCTGCACGGGACGACGCGCGCCGATAAGCACTGGCCGGAAGCGTATTGGCGGCAACTCTGTTCACGCGTCAACTCCGCCGGTTATCGCGTGCTGCTGCCGTGGGGAAATGAGGCCGAACACGCACGCGCGCAACGCATCGCCGCCGATGCAATCGACGCACAGGTATTGCCGCGCCTGAATTTATCCCAGCTCGCCGCGGAAATTGCCACGTGTACCGCCGTTGTCACTGTGGATAGCGGGCTGGGGCATCTGACCGCTGCGCTCGATGTACCTGCGATAGCGCTGTACGGTCCGACCGATCCGGCCAGAATCGGCACCTATGGCCTGCATCAGACCCACCTGCATGTCGATGATTTTCCGAAAGTGAGCGCGGTTACCGATCCACCCATCATGGCGCCGCTGACAGCAGATATCGTGTGGAATACTCTTCAACCGTTATTGATTCAAACAAAGGAAACGACACTTTGAGTAAGCGGATGTGTGGTGGGATATTTGCGCTGCTCGCTATTTTTTTATCGACAAGTGCAGCGCACGCGATCGATCAGGCCGACGCCGTGCTGGTAAAGAAAACCGAACGCTCTCTATATCTATTGCGCGAAGGCCGCGTATTGAAACAATACAGAATCATGCTGGGACCGCGCCCCAAAGGCCCGAAATTGATGGAGGGCGACGATCGCACCCCCGAAGGCCATTACACCCTCGATCGCAAAAATCCCAACAGCCGCTTTTACAAATCGATTCGTGTATCGTATCCCAATACATTCGATATCGAGCGCGCAAAAAAATACAATGTCGACCCCGGCAACTGGATCATGATTCACGGCATGAAAAATGGCTGGAGCGAAAACACGCGAAAGCAGGCGCTCGCATTCAACTGGACCGACGGCTGCATCGCTGTCACCGATCGCGACATGGACGAAATCTGGGAAGCCATCGAAGTCGGCACACCGATCGAGATACAGCCATGAGCGCGATGAATACAGCCATGAGCGAAAGCGGAGCAATCGCAATCGTCGCAACAGAAAATCGGGGATGAGTTTATCGATATGAATCTGGGCTTCGCGCTGTTTCACTATTTTCCTTACGGAGGCCTTGAGCGCGACATGCTTACTATCGCGCGCACCTGCCGCGAGCGCGGTCATGACGTAACGATTTACACCGGCGACTGGCGGGGCGAAAAGCCGGCCGATATGCAGGTAGTCGAGATTCCGTTGCGCGCACGTACCAACCACGCGCGCGCTCACGAATTTGCCGCGCGCCTGCAAAAAACGCGCGACCCGAAACTCGATGCCATGGTGGGCTTCAACAAAATGCCGGGGCTTGATGTCTATTATGCTGCCGACACCTGCTTCGCCCGGAAAGCAGTCGAAGAGCGCAATTTTTTTTATCGCCTGACACCGCGCTGCCACGCATTTCTCGCACTTGAGAAAGCCGTATTCTCCCGCGAAAGCAACACAGAAATATTGATGATCGCCGAAGCGCAAATCGGCGTTTATCAGCAGTACTATCAAACACCGCGCGATCGCCTACATCTGCTGCCACCGAGCGTACGTCGTGACTGCGTGATGCCCGGCGATTATGCCGAGCAGCGCGAAAAGATACGCACGCAACACCAGTTGCGCGAAAACGATATTTTAATTTTATTCATCGGGTCCGATTACCGCAGAAAAGGTCTCGATCGCGTGCTGCGCGGCATCGCTGCCCTTAATCCAACCTTGCGTAGCCGCATCAAGCTGTGGGTCATTGGCCAGGACAAGCCCAATCCGTTTATCAATCTGGCGCGCACGCTTGAAGTGGAGAACTGCATCAGCTTTCTGGGCGCACGCGATGACGTACCGAATTTATTGTGGGGTGCCGATTTACTGTTACATCCCGCGTACAGTGAAGCTGCCGGCTTAGTATTGCTCGAAGCGATGGCGGCAGGCGTGCCCGTCATCGCATCGGCTGTTTGCGGACATGCGCACTACATCAGCAAACACGCACTGGGCCGCGAATTAAAAGAGCCGATTGCTCCGCGCGATGTCGCCGCCGCCATTTCCGCAGTGGTCGCAGAAAATCGTGCGACCTGGCGCGAGCGCAGCAAGCTTTTTATCGAGCGCGCCGATATATTTTCAATGCCGCAACGTGCAGCCGATATCGTTGAAAAGGTCGCCACGCGTCGCCAATCCCCACTGGGCTCGCATGCATGACCAGCCGCAGCGGCCGCACACTTTTTTTGCGGGATGATATTGCAGCCATGTGGAAAGGACTCGATCCCTTCGAGGCGGCACAGGCACAGACCGGAATTATTTTTCGCGACAAGGAAGGCCGCCGCACGCTTCGTTTCGAACAGGACGGACGCGGTTTTTTTCTGAAACTGCATCAGGGCGTTGGCTGGAAAGAGATTTTCAAAAATCTTCTGCAAGGTCGCCTGCCTGTTCTTGGCGCCGAAAATGAATATCGCGCCATCGTCGCTTTCGAAAAACTTGGCATCGATACGCTGAGCATTGCGGCGTACGGCAAGCAGGGCGCCAACCCCGCCACGCAATTGTCTTTTCTGGTGACCGACGAACTAAACAATGTCGAGACGCTGGAAGATCTTTGCGGTCGCTGGCCACAGCAACCCCCATCGCCTACTTTCAAAACCAGTCTTATCGAGCGTGTAGCACGTATCGCACGCATCATGCACAACAACGGCATCAATCATCGCGACTTTTATCTCTGCCATTTTCTATTGGAGAAAACGGCGCACGACAATGATATCGATACACGAAAGCTTTATTTAATGGATCTGCATCGCGCCCAAATTCGCAAAGACGTACCGCAGCGCTGGCAGGTGAAGGATATTGGTGGACTGTATTATTCGGCGCTCGATATTGGCCTGAATCGCCGGGACATTTTTCGTTTTATACGCGCCTACACGCAACAGCCATTGCGCGAAGCATTAGGCAGCCATCATAAATTCTGGCAGGCTGTGCGATCACGTGCGCACCGCATTTATGTGCGCGATCATCGCCGCGAACCCACATCGCCAGCCTGGGCTCTGCATGCAGCGCGTCACCAGCCTCAAATGCTCGATGCTTTTCTGCAGGGCGAACGCAACCTGCCGGTACCTTCCACGTTATCTTTGCTCGTCGACAAAGAGACTAAAACCCTAAGCGTTGAAAAAGTATTGCGATTATTGCCACGCAAACGACTGGTGGTAAAAGCAACCCTCGGCAACCAAACCGTCGTCGCCAAATTATTCGTACGCTCGTCGAGCAGCCAGCGCCATGTCGCACGCGAAAATGCCGGCTACGATGCGGCAATGAAATCCGGTGTGGCCTGTCCGAAATTGCTCGGTAACTTCGCAACACAATGCGGACGTTTTGAAGGCGTACTTTATGAATTCATCGACGCCGGAGCGCTTGGCGATAACTGGTCAGCGTTCGACACCACTGCCAAAATGCGATGGCTGCAACAGCTTATAAATTCCATGCTCGTTCTGCACAAGGCAGGCGTGTATCAAAGCGATATTCACGCCGATAATTTTTTACTCAAGGGCGATGAACTATATCTACTCGATTTAGGCAGCATCGTTTGCGATAAGGCGCCACTGGCACGCGAAAAAAGCATTTCCAATCTTGGCGCCCTGATCGCGCAATTTACATTGAGCGAACGCCGACTATTTTCATCGGCGATCGCCGATTATTGCTCAGCACGAGAATGGCCTGAGAACTCACAATTCAACAGTCAGTTGCAAGCTGCCATTCATGTTCACTGGCAGGCACGCAAAGAGGATTATCTGAACAAAGCTTTACGCGAATGCAGGCTCACCACATTCAAGCAATCGTTCTGGCGGCGACAAGCCATCCGCCGTTCATGGCTCAGCGATGAAACCTCACAACTCTGCGCAGATCCCGATCACCTTATGGAAAGCGGCGAGCTACTGAAAGCCGGCAATACCGCAACCGTGGTCAAAACAAAACTGAACGGTCATCCGGTCATTATCAAACGCTACAACATTAAAAACTGGCGGCATGCCCTAAGCCGTGCGCTACGACCGACGCGGGCCGAACACTCATGGTTATACGCGCACTGGCTTGAACTCGCCGGCGTCGAAAGTATGAAGCCCATTGCGTTGATAGAAAAACGTTTCGGATTTTTACGCAGCACAGCTTATTTCGTTGGCAGCTGGATCGAGGGGATCGATTTGCTTTCCATCGGCCAGCAACGCTCATTGACCGATATCGAACTTGCCCACCTGCACACGCTTTTAGAAACCATGTGTGATTCCCAGTTGAGCCACGGTGATTTTAAAGCAAACAATCTACTGTTAAACAAAAATGGAATCGCATTAATCGATCTCGATGCCATGCGCGAGCACTCAACCAAAAAAAGTTGGCGGCGTGCTCTTGAACGCGATATGGCGAGATTGCTGCGCAATTGGGCGCCTACTCAAACCGCTCATCAACAAGCGCTGACAGTTATCAAGCAAGTACAATCGAGGAAGTTTTAATGCGAATTCTGTTAGTCGTGATGAAAGAGCGGCGCGCCGTGATCGATCATCTTTATGCGAGTATCAAGCTTAGCAATCCTGAATGCGACGTATTGCGACTAAGCAGCGAGGACCAGGCCAATCTCGACAACTACTTCCGTAAACATATAGATGTAGCCGCCTATGATCGAATTATTTTTGCTCTACGTTCCAAAAAAATATTTGCACAGCCTGTATTTTTTCAAAAACTCGACAACTTAGCCTTTCTTGAATACGACGCCTGCCAGAACTATGTCAATGTCAAGAACAAAGGCAAATTTACGCGACTATATAGCGCAGTACCGTGGGCGCGTCTCATCGTTTCTGGGCATACAGTAGCGAACCGTCTTCGCCAGGATGGCTTTGATGCCGTCTTTGTCCCTAAAGGATACGATGACACTGAACTGAGAAACCTGAATCAGGAACGACCCGTCGAGCTTGGTTTTATAGGCTCCATCAACAATTCGATTTATATCGAGCGCGTAAAACACATTGAAGATATTGCAAAAAAGTTTCCTTTGAAAACTTTTCGAACCTTCTCTGCCGAAGAATACCTACGAAAGCTTAACAGCATACGTTTTTTTGTATCAGCGGACCTAGGCTTCAACGAGTACATGCTGAAAAATTTTGAAGCCATGGCTTGCGGCTGCGTTGTGTTAGCCTACAACCATGGCGAGGAAGAAAATGCAGCCCTTGGTTTTCGCGATATGGAAAACATAGTGCTCTATCGAGATCTCGAAGAGTTTTCAGAAAAAATGGATCTACTGCGCGCAGATGATACCCTGACATCTAGAATTGCCGCAGCCGGACAACGGCTCGTTGAGGGGCGGAACGCTTTCAGCATATTGGGCCCCAAAATCATACAGGCGCTGCGCCCAAATTTGCGCGATCGAGTCAGTTATCCTCCTAGAAAAATCACTCTTATCGAACGCCTTAGACTACATCTGAGCACCTAATAAACCCACTTACACTTTAAATTATCACGAAGTTTAGAGCTTACAGAGCATGCAAGACACCCCGCCCCCTCTTGATCTTTTTCAAAAAATACGACTATTTTTTTATGATCGACAATTGCGAAAGAAAAGCCGACGCGGAAGAAATATAGCGCCCAAAATCCTTAACCCGATCACCTTCATGAAGGATTTGGAAAAAAACGATATTGACTACACGGTACTGCGCTGGCCGGAATTAATCCAACCAATCGCGCCATTCATCGACAGCGGCGATATTGACATATTGATCGATGGGGGTCGAAACGATATTGCAGACGTCCTTTTTCGACATAAAGCCCCCAATGGAGTTAAATTCGATATTTACTCGGCAACTTCGAGCCGGGGAACGAATTACAATGGATATCCTTATTACCCCCCACACATGGCCTACATGCTGCTCGCAAACAAAGCAAAAAACCACCGCGGTTTTTTTGAATTACAGGGCCTCCCTTACATTGGCTCGCTTATTTACCACTTGGTTTACCATAAGGGCTCGAAGAGCGGTATTCCGATCCTCGAAAATGATATCGGCTCAGCCACAGCCTCTGTCCGAGCTTTAAAATTAATTGATGCTGCGCAACAAAATCACATACAAATCCCGGCTCTCTTATCACTGCAATCCCTTGAAGGGTGGCTTTCACAGCACAACTTAAACATTCCTTATGATCTTTTAATACGCCAATGCGACCGCAATGACCCCTGGATAAGTTACTTAATCAATCGCGAAGAAAAAGCTCTTACCGACTTCTTCGAAGATGGTTATTTTTTCTCCTTCCTACTGAGAGAGCCCGTTATCGAGCCGGCTCTGGAAGAAAAAATACTTGAATTCATTTCAAAAAAATTCACGATTATCGAAAACATATATATTCCAGACCCCGCACGAGAGGAGGCCAGCAGAAGAACGCGCGGCGGGAATTGGATATCTCCGGAAGAGAAGATGGCAACACGCCCGTACCGACTTATAATATGCAAAGACAATAATCCCACATCAATTAAAACCCCGAATGCTGAGCACCCGCTCATCGACAACGGGAACTTCTTTTATAAATTTTCTCTACGGGAGTTCATAAAAAGCCTGTCTAGACAGCATCGCAATGGCGTCCATTGCGGAGACAACACCTTGGAATCTGCATACATAGCAAAAACGGTTAAGGGTATAGTTTCTCGTGAAGAATTTTCCAGCCAAACTCTTTGAGAGATACGCCGTCAATAAACACAGAACAACATTTGGCGTACTTTATATTTTTGACAGGAATTTTGATCGCGATTGTTATTTTAAAGTTATTGACAAGAAATCCACCCCCCATATTAAAGTCCGCGGATTTAAATCAGAAGTTCACATTTATTGCGACTGGGTATGTAAAAGCGAGTATCGCCCCTTCAGGAAGCGCTTCAAATATCTTCATTACTCAGCCGCAGACACATACGGGCATAAAGGAGCCATTGGTGAGGCTGTGAACACACTGGTCGCCAATTTATTAGGCTACCCCTGCCATCGATTACTGGCAACGTATGTCAACCCTATAACCGGGAACGTTAAATCGATTTATTCGAGAGTGAAATCCGCTACCCCACTCATGGAATTACTTCAGCGAGAACACCTTATCGACCAACGCAAAAAACTGCTTTCAAGAGTCATTCTTCAACTTTTTTCAACACTGGACAGCAAGATATTTCATGCTGACTGTAATGCCAGCAACATTTTTTACAACCCAGAAGGCGATGAAATTCAGCTCATCGACCTGGAAGCAGCAATACAAATAAACATTGGGAAAAATATAGCGATGGGCGCCCTTCTATCCTCGTTTTACGACCACCGCCTGAATAAACTTATATCGCGAGATGATTTTACTGGGCTTTTCAAGGAAACATTGGAACACGCTTTCAACCATGACGAGCTGCGCCTTTTACTGGAGGAGTTTAACCGCCATAATCTGTCAAGAAGACTTCGCCACGAGCGGCATGACCGACTAGACAGAGTAGGAAACAATAACTCCGCGCTAAGCAAATTGGTTATTTTTTAGAGAGAACATTTAATCTTTCTTGACGGATTCAACTCTGAGGTGCAACGAGTTGAAACTGCGTCGAGGAGGTAATGTGCGTAGCGTGGTGATCTTTAACCGCCAACTCGAAATTGCGCCGATGAACTATCAGCCACGAGTTAGCGCGCAATAGCTTAGCCATCACGATTCCGTAGATGTTTGATTTTTAGTTTCGAATAGCTTTTCTATTGTTTTCACTGGAAGGAACAAACGAATTCGTTCCTTATACCGATCCAGTTCTTGAAACCCGTATTGTTCATAGAATTTTTGTACACCATCGTCCAGTGCGTCCACCACAACGGCATACGATGGCAGATACGCATTGATTTCAATACAATGTTTTAGCGAACAAATCAGTGCTACTTTTCCGAGTCCTTGCCCCTGAGCTTGTTTGTGTACAGCGAGTTGAGCAATTAATAAGACCGGTATGGGATAGTGCGGCAACTTTTTTGCCATTGAAACCGGCAAGGTTTGACGCTCGATCTCTGTATGGGACAAGGTGTAGTACGCGCAAATAGTGGTGCAATCGTCCTTGGCAGGTAACACCATTGTTTTACTGATACCCGCTTCTCTATGCCGCGCTGCATATTGATGCAAGAAATCGTTCAACTCTTGTGTGCCGCAGTCGAACGACTTGCGATCATGAGACGTTTTGTCTAGTTCAACGAAGGTGGAAGACGGTTTCAACGAATGCCTTGTCCCTTCGTAAATTGCAGAGCGTCGTGCAATTTTTGGTTGGGTGCTTCGGCCGCTTCGCACGCGCTCATGAAGCGGTCGAATACATCATCTTTCAATGCGATGGATTCGTGTTCGCGGATAACCCGTTCGGCATCTTTTTCAATTAAACGCACAACATATTCTGTAAGGCTTTTCATCCCCTCAAGGGCTGCTGCCTTTTCTGCTGCTGCTTTTACGGCATCATCGATCCGCATATCTATTCTTGAGGTTGCCATGGCTAAACTCCTGACCCCAGCTTCTATCAAGAATAAGAGTACCAGCTCTTGATCATTTTGTACAGCAATCTTCCGTACACCCGGCGGCGTGTTCTGTTTTGGGTTATTAAGCGGTCTGGGAGCTGCAAGGTTTATAAATCGTAGAAATTGTATAGCCCAGGCTATGCGATTTCGAATAAACGTAAACCGCTGACTGCAAAGCGGTTAGGCCATATTGAATGAGGTTCACGGTTGAACAATTTCCCGAGACCAACAACGAGGCCGAAGGTTGGAAATTGTTCAGGGTGTTTACGCTTGCGCGAAAACGAACCTGTAAAAATTTTTTTGTAGCTACCGCGTTCAGTTGATCGCCGGCACGCGATCGGCGTACTCGATCATAAGCCGGTTCAGTGCCGGCTTCCTATGTGCGCGTTATTGCCACACAATATGGCACTTGGCCACTTATTTTATTGCTAATCACCGCAACAATTTGACTCAACCACCGAACCATTAAAGCCCATCGCTACGCGGTGATGTTTGACAAATTAATTGGCGGCACTTTTAAAATTGTTGCTTTGCAACCGCACAGATTTAAATCAACAAGAATGCTGAATGTGAGAGCCTTCCCTGTGGAAAAATACACACCCAACTTCAATGCCCATTGAGAGCCTATGAATTTAAAAAATTTGAAACAACCAACCATACTGGCGCTTCTGGGCAGCATCCTCTTGTCGACATGGGTATGGATAGGAGGGACAACCATAAATACCGATGGTGTCATCTATCTCAACGCAGCCGACGCCTTCCTATCCCAAGGTTTTTCCGCCAGTGTACGCGTATACGGCTGGCCATTTTATTCAGTACTTATCGCCTGCGTCACAAAACTAGGCTTCTCTCTTGATTCGGCAGCGCACTTGTTAAACCTGCTTCTGTTTGCCGTACTATCATTCACATTCGTAAAAATCACGGAAGTACTTTATCCACACGAAAGGGCGGCTCATTTTCTGGCCGTTTTAGTGGTGCTGCTGTTTCCACGCCTGAATTTTTTGCGGGCTTCTTTTTTCAGAGATGCAGGTTTTTTGACCTGCATACTGCTGTCTTTATTAGCAATGCTTTATTTCCTGCGAAACGCAAGAAAGATCCACTTTATTGCCTGGTTAGCCATGGTTCTTTGTGCTTCCCTTTTCCGGTCAGAAGCAATTGTTCTGCTTGGAGCTGGTGCTTTAGTGTTTTTATACTCGTCTAAAATTACACGGCACCAAAAGATCACAGCCCTAGTTGCAGCCCTTCTTACGGCCGTAACATTAATTTATGTCAGCCAGCCCCTCCTGACGACACACTTACCACCTTTCTGGAATCAGCTCACCAGTGATTTTCGTAATGAATTTAACGCTTCCGCCAACGCTCTGGCAGACTCGGTATTAAACGAGTTCTCCCGCGATTACCGACGAGATGGATTACTTGCTGTTTTGCTCACAATTTTAGTAGGCACAATAATCAAACATTTAACGCCCATCTATGTATTAACTTTCTGGGCAACCCGTAAAACCAGCACGGGAATCTCATCCATTGATCTGCGATTACTTTATATTTACTGCGTACTTTTGATATTACCACCAGCCATTTTTGTTTTGAAAACACACTTCATCACCTCACGCTATGTAATGGGGTTTTTGGTCGTCGTATTGTTAACAATCCCCCTGAAGCTGACTCAAGTTGCCGGGAAAATCCCGAAGAAAAGCATATTCATCGCCACAAGTACTGTTGTTTTTCTGTTCTTCTGCATTACAAGCATGAAGGAATTAGCTGTCGAAACCCTGCAAAAAGAAGCTGGATTGTGGCTAGCTCAACGGAATGGCTCTATATGGACGAATAAATTACCTGTTTCCTATTATGCGGCCAATGCAAGGCAAACCAGATCCGTGGACGTAATACATAACGGAGCATGGCCAAAAGCTCCTGAACTAGTCCAGCAATATAACTGGATCGCAATCGCCGCAAAGGAAAGCCAATCGGACGATATCACGTCATATATAGAATCAATTCATGGGCAAGAAGTAAAACGCTTCAAGGATCATGAGCGTCTTGTTGTAATTATAAAAACCTCGCCAAGAGGAGACAAATAAGCTCGCTACTGCAGATTGGATTTGCGGCAATTGAATTTGCCAATGAACTCTGCGGAGGCCTGAAAGACCGCTCGGTACACAGACAATCTGATCTGCTGGCGGTCACTCAGCCCCCAAACCGATCCCTTAACTGAAAGCAAAAACATCCGAGCTAGCGCGCGCCGCTTGTTTCTCTTGAGCAACCTCATGACATCGGTGGGGGAGTAATGTTTTATATAGAAACGATGCAACCCCTCCTGCTTTCGCCGTTGCACAACTTCAATATCTCGCTTTCTCTCGCTCCCTCCGCCTACATGCTCAGCCGAAACCTCATCGCAATAACCGATAGCATAACCATGCTGACGAACTCTAAGACAAAAATCAGCCTCTTCCGCATACAGAAAAAAACTTTCGTCAAAACCCTTTGTCGTCTCATAAACTTCGCGCCGAATCATAAGACTAGCCCCCAAAACCCAAGCAATGTCGCCTGGCAACTTACCCAATGAAACGGTCAAATGCTTTTCATCTGGATAGGAATTTCGAGGAAGAACAGTTTCACCCGTAGCTTTCTTTACCAACCGAGTTCCAGCGAGCCCGTATTCAGAATGTGCGTCCATAAACCTGGCGACACGCTGCAGGGCATTCTTCTGTTTCAGCACCGCGTCGGGATTCAACAAATAAATATATCTCCCACGGCTTTGTTGAAAAGCTATGTTGTTCGCGCTACCAAAACCAACATTGCGAGGGTTAAGAAGAGTCTTTATGCGACTGCCGTATGCCAGCATGGTTGCATGGCTTTCATCTTGGCTGGCATTATCGATAACAATAATTTCAAAAGAGACACCTTCCTGAGCAAGCACGGAATCGATTGAGGCAGTCAATAAATCCGCCGTATTGTAATTCACTATAATTACGGATACGTCCATAAACGTTCTCTTTCTTAGTATTCAAACAGCATGAAAATTGACGGCATTGGCACCAACAAAAACATTGTCGTAACGGGGGCAAATGGGTTTGTAGGCAAACCGCTTATTGCGTACTTGCGTAAGAATAGGTATCAGGTAAAAACTTGGTCGCGCGCAAACGGCAATTATAATCTCACGAATGATATTTCGTCCGATATTAAAAACGTTCTCGAAAAATGGAAGGTACTGCTCGAGGATATCGACACCATCATCCACCTCGCCGGACTCGCCCATCAACCTCGCGGAGCGCAGGACGATTCCCGGTATTTCCAGATCAACCGTGATGGGACGTTAAATCTCGCCGCTGCGGCTCAGGCTGCCGGAGTGAAGCGATTCATTTTTCTCAGCTCAGCGAAGGTGTTTGGCGAGGGCGGCGATACGATCTACCACGCGTCGACAGCGCCCGCTCCCGTCGATGCTTATGCGCAATCGAAATGGCAGGCAGAGCAGTTGCTGCTGGAACGATTTTCCTCATCGATGGAGATTGTTATTTTGCGGCCGCCGCTGGTTTATGCCGCCAATGCCAAAGCCAACTTCGCCAGCCTCATGAAGTGCGCGAATTTGCCGATCCCTCTGCCCGTGGCCGGTATCGATAATCAGCGCTCCATGATCGGCCTCGACAATCTGATCGACCTGATTACGCTATGCCTGCATCATCCGGCAGCCGCCGGAAAAACATTTTTGTGTGCGGACGAGCGACCCTACTCCCTCCCGGAGGTCGTCGCGTCGATTCGCCGCGCGGCAGACCGCCCGCCAAATCTCGTGCACTTTCCCAAACCCTTGCTTAAGGTCATCAAGGCACTGCTCGGCGCCAGCATGGCCGAGCGCCTGTTCGGCAATTTTCAAATGGATTGCAGCGAAACCTGGGAGATTCTCGACTGGAGACCGCCTTTTACCATGGAGCAAATTTTGCGGGGCGATACGTGGAGCTGCACGGTGTGATGGCGCTCATTCTTTACGGTACTGCATCGTTTTTACTGGTCGGCCTGTACCGCCATCTGGCACTGCGCTTTCAATGGCTCGATCTGCCTAACGAGCGCAGCTCGCACCGGATTATCACACCACGCGGGGCAGGACTGGTTTTTGCGCTGCTGATCGCGGGTGCGCTTATCGGATGGCTGCCACTTGAGCGCGCGCATCTTCTTCTAACGGTTCTGCTGGGTGTCATCGCACTGACCGGCTGGCTCGATGATATTCGCGGCATATCGGCGCGCGTGCGCTTCGTTGTGTATATCGCTCTTGCCGCCGCATCTGTGTATCTGGTGATGAGTGCGCGAACTACATCCGCCCATTTTGAATTATTGCTTTATGTTTCGATAGCAGCGATAGCGTTGGCCTGGCTGATCAATCTTTACAATTTCATGGATGGCATTAACGGGCTTGCCGCACTGGAGGCGATCTTCGTATTGCTCGGAATCGCCTGGTTCGCACAAGGCAGCGTTTACGCACACACTTTCGCGCAGATACATTTTTTCAGCGGCGCGGCGCTGACGGGGTTTCTTCTGTGGAATTTTCCCGCGGGCAAGGTATTCATGGGCGATGCCGGCAGCGCTTTTCTGGGCTTGTTTCTCGGCGTACTCATGCTGTGGTCTTATCAGATGCACGGCCCTTCGCCGACAATCTGGCTGATTCTATTGGCTGCATTTATCGCGGACGCCACCTACACTCTGCTGGTGCGCGCCATCACACACCAGCGCCTGTATGCGGCGCATCGTTTACATGCTTACCAGCGGCTAACGGATCGGTTGAGCGCCAGCCATGCCGGTACAACCGGCGCAATCATGGCAATCAATATTTGCTGGCTGTTACCCGTGGCATGGCTGGTGCACAACGACTTGATCGATGACGCGCCGGGTTTGTGTCTCGCGTATATCCCCATCCTAACGGGTTGCTATTGCCTCAAGGCTGGCGTTCCCCGTCAGGGTGAGGTATAAGTCCGCGCCTGACCATGAATGTTGCACTCCAGAGAAGGGAAAGAGAACAATGGAGATCAATGCAGTCGAGAGTTGTGACGCAACTTCTGCAACATTAACCGACAGACTTTACAACCTTCCGCGCCGCACCAAGCAAGGCCTGCTGATGGCCTTCGATCTCTGCGCGATTCCCTGCGCTGTCTGGCTGGCTGCGGCTTTGCGCTGGGGCGGCATGACCTTTGAATTTGCCGAGAGGGAAGTTCTCGCCTGCGTCATTACGGTCATCGCCTCCGCATTTATCTTCATCCGCACCGGGCTTTATCGCGCGATGGTCCGCTATATGGGCCAGCAGGCCATTGTGACCATCGTGAAGGATGTCACCTGGTCATCCATCGTTCTGGCGATTGCACTATTCGTTCTTCGAAGCGAAATACCGCGCTCAGCGCCGCTTATTTACTGGGCAATCGCCCTGTTCTTTATCGGCGGAGGCCGCCTGCTCGTTCGCACCAGCTACCAGAACATGAAACGCTGGTCGGGCAAGAAGGTCGCCATCTACGGCGCCGGTACATCGGGCCGCCAGTTATTGCACTCGATATTCCAGAGCGGCGAATTTGCGCCGATGGTTTTTCTTGATGACAGTCACAGTCTGCACGGCACTGTCATCAACGGTATTCCTGTCTACGATCCGCGCGAGCTGCCAGAGCTGGTCGCCGACATGAATATCACGCATGTGATGCTCGCGCTGCCGAATATCGATCGCGAACACAAGCGCAATATCATCAATCAATTAATCAGGTTGCACCTGCACGTCAAAACTATTCCATCATTTTCCGCGCTGGCATCGGGCCTCGCCAAAGTCGGCGATATCGTCGATGTCGACATCGAAGATCTGCTCGGCCGCGAAATCGTGCCGCCAAAGCCCGGGCTTCTCGGCAAATGCATTGCAGAAAAAGTGGTGCTTGTGACCGGAGCGGGCGGTTCCATCGGCAGCGAATTGTGTCGACAAATTCTCCGCTGCAATCCACGCGAGCTAATTCTTTTCGACGCAGCGGAGTACAACCTTTACGCCATTCATCGCGAACTCGTCGAAAAATGTGCTCTCAAAAATTTGTCGACGGTCATCGTGCCGCTGCTGGGCAATGTGCAAAACGAGACCAAGCTGCGCAATATTTTTTCTCACTTCAAGGTGGAAACGGTTTATCACGCAGCCGCTTACAAACACGTGCCTATCGTCGAGCACAATATTTGTGAAGGCATTGAAAACAATGTGTTCGGTACGCTGGCGGCGACGCGTGCTGCGGCACAGAGCGACGTCAACACATTCGTGCTGATTTCGACCGACAAGGCGGTTCGTCCCACCAATGTGATGGGCGCATCGAAGCGCATTGCGGAACTCATCGTGCAGGCTTATGCACGCATTAAGCCGCAAACCAATTATTGCGTTGTCCGCTTTGGCAATGTGCTCGGCTCGTCGGGCTCGGTGGTTCCCCTGTTTCGCGAGCAGATCAATCGTGGCGGGCCCGTCACGGTGACTCATCCGGGTGTGCAGCGTTACTTCATGACCATACCGGAAGCCGCGCAGCTGGTATTACAGGCCGGCGCCATGGGCGGACAAGGTGATGTGTTCGTGCTCGATATGGGGGAGCCCGTCCATATCATCGAGCTCGCTCGCCGCATGATTACGCTGATGGGCCAGGTGGAGAAAAACGCCGAAAATCCCGGGGGCGGCATAGCGATCGACATCATCGGTCTGCGGCCGGGTGAAAAAATGGTGGAAGAACTCCTGCTCGGCAATGCGACCGTGGGCACCGGGCATCCGAAAATCATGCGCGCGCAGGAAGAGTTTCTGCCCGAAGAAAAACTGCACGCAAGCCTGTCAGCGCTCAAACAGGCCATTCAGGCCGAGGATATCGTTACGCTGCAGATGATTCTCGAAGAACTGGTCAAGGGCTTCGATATTCATCAAAACGTCGACGCGATCTGGAAAAAACGCATCGAGTCCGAGATACCGCTGGACAATGTGTATTCTTTATTTAGCGCGGACAAATCGACGACCAGCGGCGAAAAGGGATAACCACTTACATACGAACAATCTATCTGCACGAGCAATCTATCCGCACGAGCAACCTACGCAAACAATCCACACAAACAACTTTGTCAAACCGTTAGCGCGTCTCGGTGCTGTCGTTTTTCCCCGCCGTCAGCTTTCAAACTGGCGGCTGTGCAAATTCGCATAATGCCCGCCGGTCTGCAGCAACTGCTTATGCGTTCCCTGCTCGACGATGCGCCCGCCATCCATCACCACGATCAAATCAGCTTTTTCGATGGTCGATAACCGATGCGCAATAACCAGCGTGGTGCGCCCAACCATCGCCTGCTCCAGCGCCAGTTGAATGTATCGTTCCGATTCATTATCGAGCGCCGATGTCGCCTCATCGAGCAACAGTATCGGCGCATCCTTCAACAGCGCCCGCGCAATCGCGAGCCGCTGCTTCTGTCCGCCCGATAATCTCACGCCGTTTTCGCCGATCCACGTCTCGAACTGCCCGGGCAGCGCGTCGATAAAATCGAGCGCATAAGCCTGTCTCGCCGCTTCACGAATAGCAGCAATATCTTTGCCCTTTACGCTATTGCCGTAAGCAATATTGTTCGCGATGGTGTCATTGAAGAGAGCGACCGACTGCGTCACCACGGAAATTTTCTCGCGCAGCGAATAAATATCGTAATCATGGATATCGACATCATCGATCAGAATCGATCCCTGCTCATGCCGATAGAATTGCGTGATCAGGCTGGCGAGCGTCGACTTCCCGCTACCCGAACGCCCCACCAGCGCAACCGTTTGTCCCGGCTCGATACGAAGATTGATATTGTCCAGCGCCGGCTTTTCCGAGGCGGGATACGAAAACGATAAATTGCGAACTTCAATTTTGCCGCGGATGCGATCGGCGCTTATCGTTCCCGTGTTTTGCTCCGGCGCCAGATCCAGAACTTCAAATACACTTTCAGCGGCAGCGATACCTTTCTGAATGATGCCGTTTATTTCCCCGAGCTGGCGCATCGGTTTGGCGAGAAGCGCAATCGCGCCCACATAGGTGATGTAATCCGGTGCAGTCATTTGATGCATAAATGTCGGCTGCAAAATCAGGAACATGATAAAGCCCATCGCACACATCAGGACCAGCTGCAAAACAGGCGTGCTCATCGACGATACCTGAACCATTTTCAGCGAGCGTCGCAGGCTGTCGTGGCTCACTTTGGTAAAGCGTCTGACTTCATAATCCTCGCCCTGAAAACTGCGAACGACGCGGTGCCCCGTGATCATTTCATTACATATCTGCGTCAGTTCCGCGGCCGACTGCTGCATTCTCTTGCTCAGCGATCGCAATTTGTTACCGACCCTCGCAACCAGAATGCCGACGATGGGGGCCACCACGATAAATACCAGCGACATCTTCCAGTTCAAATAGAACACATAAGCCAGTAGACCGATCACCGTGAACCCCTCGCGGACGACAGTTCTCAGCGCATCGGTGACGGCGGCCGTCACCTGGCCGGTGTTGTAGATAATCTGCGAGATGATGTGCCCGGAATTATTGTCTTCGTAAAAACGCGTGGGCAGATAAATGACATGCTGAAATGCCTGGACCCGAAGATCATGCACAACGCCATTGGATACTTTCGATAATGAATACGTACCGATAAAAGAGCTGATACCGCGTATCACATACAATCCGATCAACATCAAGGGAATGTAGTAACGCGCATCGTAATCCTTCGACTGCACCGCCTCCGTAAATACACCGAGCATTTTTGCCTGCAACGGCTCGGTCAGCCCGAACACCAGAAACCCGCCCAGACTGAGCGCGAAAACGCCGATATACGGCTTGAGGTAAGCGATGAGTCGGAAATAGACCTTGAGGCGGCTGTGTTCGGTTGAGGTATCGGAATTCATAGGCGATGTGCACGTGGGCAGCGAACAAACAGGCGCGAAGTATACGGGTTTTTCTCCACAGCCGTCGGCACCGATCGATACAGGCGGTGCGCTGGAATCTGCAATTCAATCGCGCCACGAGCCGCTAAAATGCTGTGCTATCATCGCGCGCGTTGTGGTCTTGCGCCATTATCTTCCCGATTCAGGACTTCCTCTCCTTATGACCATTGTGCCGCGCTTCGATAATGCTCGCGTCCTCGTTGTGGGTGATGTCATGCTCGATCGTTACTGGCATGGCGGAACCGCGCGCATATCCCCGGAAGCGCCCGTGCCGGTGGTGAAAGTCGAGGAAATCGAAGATCGTCCCGGCGGCGGCGGCAACGTCGCGCTCAACATCGCGGCGCTCGGCGCGCAGGCGCAGCTATTCGGCCTCACCGGCGATGATGAAGCCGCCGACGCATTGACCGCGCACCTGCAGGCCGCCTCGGTGACCTGTCATTTTCATCGTGTTTCCACACAGCCCACGATTACCAAATTGCGCGTGATCAGCCGCCAGCAACAATTGCTGCGCATGGATTTCGAACAGCCGTTCACGGCCGGCAACGCCGCTGAATTGAGCCGTCAGACGCAGACCGCGATTGGCGATTGCAAGGCGATCATTCTGTCGGACTATGCAAAAGGTGCGCTGGTCGATCCGCAACCGCTGATTCGGGCCGCCCGCGCTGCCGGAGTGCCGGTGCTCGTCGACCCGAAAGGAAGCGATTTTCACCGCTACAAGGGTGCGACGCTGCTGACACCGAATCTCTCCGAATTCGAAACCATCGTCGGCCGCTGTGCGAACGAAACCGAACTGGTGCAGAAAGGACAGCGGTTGCTGCGCGAGCTGCAACTCGACGCCCTGCTGATCACGCGCGGCGAACACGGCATGACGCTGCTGCAAGCCGCCAGGAATCCTGAGCAATCCGATCCGCCCGAATTGCATCTGCCGGCGCAGGCGCGCGAGGTTTTCGATGTGACCGGCGCCGGTGACACCGTGATCGCGGTGCTCGCAACCGCGCTGGCGGCAGGTGAAGCACTGCCCGACGCCGTGATGCTGTCGAATATCGCAGCGGGCATTGTCGTCGGCAAACTCGGCACGGCGGTGGTCAGTGCGGCCGAATTGCGGCGCGCGCTGCAACTGCAGCAGGGCCGGTCGCGCGGCGCGATGAATCTCGAACAATTGCTTGCGGCGATCGACGATGCGCGCGCGCACGGCGAAAAAATCGTCTTCACCAACGGCTGCTTCGATATTCTGCACGCGGGTCATGTCGGTTACCTGCAACAGGCGCGAGCGCTTGGCGATCGTCTCATCGTCGGCGTTAACAGCGATGCGTCGGTGAGCCGGCTCAAGGGTCCGGGTCGCCCGATCAATCCTGTCGAACGGCGTATGGCCGTGCTCGCGGGACTCGAAGCAGTCGACTGGGTTATCGCCTTCGAAGACGACACCCCCGAGCCGCTGCTCGAAAAACTGCGACCCGACATTCTGGTCAAAGGTGGCGACTACACCAAACAGCAGGTCGTCGGCTGGGAAATTGTCGAAGGCTATGGCGGCGATGTGCGCGTGTTGTCGTTCTTCGACGATATGTCGACCACCAAAATCGTCGAAAAAATTCTCGAAAAAAATTCTCGCGCCTGATCGTCTTCGATTCTTACAGCAACGGTCCGCGCAGAAACTCTACAGAGGTCAAACGAGACATGCATACGCCGCTGACATCGCCGCGCATTGCCGTATTTTTTGGCGGTCCCTCGTCAGAAAAAGATATTTCACTCGATAGCTGCCGTACATTTGTCGATGCCGTGCGCGGCGGTATTCCGGATGAAAATCTGCGCGTGTTTTTTCTCTCCGCAGAGCTCTCGCCGTATCGCATCAGCATCGACTGGCTGTATTCGAATACCATCGGTGATTTCTGGCCGCTGTTCGAGGATATAAAAACGGACGGCATGCGCAACGACGACACCTATTCGCGCGGCGTATTGAAACCGATGGCCAGCATTGAAGAATGTCTGCGCGATGTCGATGCAATCTGCTGTTTTGTACACGGCGTATTCGGCGAGGACGGCGGGCTTGCACAGATTTGCGAAGACGCGGGACGCAATGCCTATCTGGGCTCGAAGCCAGCGCCGCTCGATCTCACGTTTTCGAAATCGAAAACCCATCAATGGTACAAACAGCATGGCTACACCGTAGCCAGACAAATTGCCGTCGACGCGAGCGACGCTATCGATCACATCGATATTTCCTCACTGACTCAGAAAAACGTCAGCGTTGTCGTGAAGCCCGCGCGTGGCGGTTCGTCGGATGGCGTATCCATCGTCACTGCGCACGACTTGCCGAAAGCGATCGCCACCGCGCGCGAATTTTCGAGCGATGTCGTCATCGAGGAATTAATTCAGGGCCTCGAATTCTCCGTTGTCGCCATTCAGGATATCGACGACAGTATTATCGTTTTCGAGCCGACCGCGGTTATCCCGCAAGTGCCGACAGGCGCTGCGCACGACACACCGATTTATACGCGCCTGCAAAAATATATGCCTGGCTCGGGCGCGAAGCACGCCACGCCAGCGCCTATTGCGCCCGAATTAATCGAAAAAATTCGGTCACAAGTCGAGAAAATTTTCCGCGAATCCGAGTTGCGCGACTGGGCGCGGATCGATGGTTTTATTCGCAATGGCGACGAGATCGTCTGGAGCGAGATCAACGGCATTCCGGGTTACGGCGTCGATGGATTTTTATTTCAGCAGGCAGCGATTGCCGGATTCAGTCAACGCGCCATTTCGCTGTTATTGCTTGAACGCTGCCTCAAGCGCGAAGGCAAAACACTCGCCGCACAGACATTGCAATCGACTGCGCAGCGCAACCTCGCGGTGCTCGGCGGCGGCGCGTCATCCGAACGCGCGGTGTCGCGCATGAGCTGGCTCAATGTGATTCATAAATTATCGGTGTCGGGAAAAAATCGCGTATCGCGCATCTTTGTCGGCTCACCAAAAGATGCGAGCGGGCTCGGCAATTATCACGAGGTCTCCGCATTTATTTCGCTGCAGCACACGGTCGAGGAAATCGAAGAATTGATTGCCAATCCGGGCAATTATTTGCAGGCGAGCGAACGCTGGCAGCAGCGTGCAACTGCTTATTCAGCGTGGCTGCGCGAACGTATCGACACCGAAAATTTCGCACCACGACAGACTTCGATCGAACAACTAAAGGATGCAACGGATTTTATTTTTATCGCACTGCATGGCGGTTTTGGTGAGGACGGCACGCTGCAGGCGGAACTCGACCGGCTCGGTGTTCCCTACAATGGGTCGGGGCCCGCCACATCAAAACTGTGCATGAACAAGCATGGAACGGCTGTTGCCCTCAGCTCTTTCAAAATCCCGGGATTTCGCGCGCCGATTCAAACGCGGATTCCGGTATCCGGCGTCGTCGCCGAATTGCACGATAACGGTGTCGACGAAACTGCGCTAAAGCGCGTACTCGATTACATACGCGCGGGCAATTTTGCCGCCGTACATAACGATCCTGCATTTGCGACGATTCGCCGCACGATCCAGGCGCGCGCAGCCGCGTGGTCGCAAATTGTGAAATCGCCGGGCGGCCTGGTTTTAAAACCAGCGGCGGATGGCTGTTCGAGCGGCGTGCTGGTCACGCGCGAGCCGTATAACGATTTGCCGATTTATTTACTCGCCGTGCTTGCCGGTATCGAATTCATCCCGCGCGTCGAACTCGCCAATGGCGGGGCCGGCAAGGATAACGATTTCGCATTGCGTATGCCGTCCGAGCCGATGCAGGAATTATTGCTCGAAGAAAATATTCCGCATCATTACGGACGCAGCGCCTGCATCGAAATGACTGTGGCCGTGCTTGGCATGCGCGGCGAAATCGTTTCGTTGCTACCGTCGGAAACGCCGTCGGATTTCTCGGGGCTGACCGTCGAGGAAAAATTCTGCAAGGGTATCGGTCGCAATCTGACACCGCCGCCGATTCTGACACCGCAACAAATCACCAGTATTCGCGCACGCATCGCCCAATACGCGAATGCAATCGGTATCGAAGGTTATGCGCGCATCGATGTTTTTTACATTCCGCCGAAAGACGAGCTGGTACTGATCGAAGTGAATTCGCTGCCGGGATTATCGATGGCGACCGTTACATTCACGCAGGCCGCGGTGACGCCGGAAATCAAAATGCGTCCGAGCGAATTTCTCGAACGCGTGGTCGAACTGGGCGAGCAGCGCCAGCGACAACACTGATCGCGATCATCATCGAACAGTCATCACGGGCGATTCAGGGATTCAGCAATGACTCCCACCAATCGAGCGGCGCGCCGGTTTCCGGATCGTACACATTGCCGTACGACCACTGCGCCGCTGATGTTTTTCCGATAGCCGCGTCGAACACGCGCTCTATTTCATTGAAGCCAACCGCCACATGAATGCTGTAAACCAGCGCGCGTGGTGTTTGAATATCGAGCGAGCCATCGAGCTTTTCGACTTCGGGTGTCAGCGCTTCCGCCAGCGCGGAAATATCGTCGCGACAGAGCACCCGTATCGCCAGCTGACCACTGCGTTCGCGCACGCGAAAGCGGCCCGGGTTGTTATTCAGCATTTCGATCAGATCACCGCACGCTGCGCCCATGACGAATAGCGGAGATTGCAGCAGGCGAAATTGATGCAGCGAAGGCTGTGCCAGTGCGCGCACCTTCTCAAGTATGGGCTGGCCATTGGGATGAATTCCCGCGAGCACGCTCAACTCAACACTCACTTCACTGCTATCGATATCTGGATCATTCATTTCGGACTATCCATTTCAGGAAACCGGAGGGCACCCTGCCTGTCAGATGCGTTTAAATTAATGGGACGGAATGCGATTTTACTCTCATCATCGCCGGCATTTTTACATTGCGGTTCACCGGCGAGCGATTCGCCTGATACACTGCTAAAAAATGCTAACAACACTTTCGCAGGCGACAATATGCACGATAGCGAACTCGACGATACCCCCACCCCGCGCGGCGAACTCATGCTGCAAACGGTGGCGATGCCGAAAGATACCAACTCCAATAGCGATATTTTTGCAGGCTGGCTCGTCTCGCAGATGGACCTGTCTTCCATGATTACTGCGACTCGCATTGCTCAGGGCCGCGTCGCCACCGTGGCAATCAACGGCATGGCGTTTTACACGCCGGTGCAGGTCGGCTCGGTCGTGAGCTGCTTTACCGAAGTGCTGGACGTTGGCCGCAGCTCGATCCGTATCAATGTCGAAGTATGGATTACACGTCCGCGCCAGAAAGAGCGCGTGAAAGTCACCGAGGGCGAATTCGTTTTCGTTGCCATCGATGAAAAAGGCCGCACGCGCCACATTCCCCGCTAGATTTTAATTTCGCGTCGTAGGGGCGCTGCTTGCTGCGCCCACAATGCGCGAACGAAACCGGGCGCAGCAAGCAGCGCCCCTACAGACCGCGACAAATATTACGCCAGCATTTGTAAATTGGCGTACTGCAACACCAGCCATTTACTGCCATCGTCGACGAAGTTTACCTGCACCCGTGCAGCCGCACCGCGACCTTCGAAATTTAGCACCACGCCCTCGCCAAATATTTCGTGATAAACGCGTTGACCGAGATTGATACCCGCCGGCATTTCAGTGGCCGCCTGCCGGTGCAGCGATAACGGACGGGTGATGCTCGACTGCAATCGCACTTCCTGCAGCAGCGTTTTGGGAATTTCGCGCAGAAAACGCGATGGCGGATGATAATTGTCCTCGCCGTACAGCCGACGCGATTCGGCATAGGTCAGCACGAGTTTCTGCATCGCACGCGTGATGCCGACGTAGCAGAGACGACGCTCTTCCTCGATCTGTGCCGGATCATCCATCGACATTTTGTGAGGAAACAGATTTTCTTCGAGACCGACGATAAACACGAGCGGAAATTCGAGTCCTTTTGCCGAGTGCATCGTCATCAATTGCACGCTGTCTTCATATTCAGCCGCTTCGTGCTCGCCCGCATCCAGCGCGGCCCGATCGAGAAATGCGTTGAGCGGTGACAGATTTTCATCCTCGACATCGAATTCGCGAGTGGCGACGACGAGTTCCTGCAGGTTGTCGACACGCGCCTGGCCTTTTTCGCCCTTTTCATTTTTGTGAAATTCGAGCAGGCCCGATTCGCGCACGACATGATCGGTTAAATCGTCGAGCGTCATATCATCGGTTTCTGTATCCAGCCGGTCGATCAACTGTATGAATTGCAGCAATGCGTTTGCCGCACGCGCAGACAGCAATTTACGTTCGATGACCTCGCTTACGGCGCGCCACATCGAAACCGCTTGTTCGCGCGCGTAATTACGCACTGTCTCGACCGTTTTGTCACCAATACCGCGTGTCGGTGTATTGATGACGCGCTCGATGGCAGTATCGTCGTCGCGATTGACGAGCAGGCGCAAATACGCGACTGCATTTTTAATTTCGAGCCGGTCATAGAAACGCAATCCGCCATAAATCCGATAGGGAACACCGCTGCGAATCAGCGCCTCTTCGAACACGCGCGACTGGGCATTCGAACGATATAGAATCGCCGAGCTCGAACGCGCATTGCCGCTCTCGTGCCAATCCTGCAAACGCTCGACAACGAAGCGCGCCTCATCCATTTCGTTATACGCACTGTACAGCGAAACTGGCTCACCTTCTTCGCCGCTCGTCCACAACTCCTTACCGAGGCGGCCGTGGTTGTGTGCAATGACCGCATTCGCCGCAGCAAGAATGGTTTGTGTCGAACGATAATTCTGTTCGAGCCGAATCAATTGCGTACCGGGATAATCCTTCGAAAACTGCTGAATATTTTCGATACGCGCACCGCGCCAGCCGTAAATCGATTGATCGTCATCGCCGACGGCCGCCACCGGAACGCGCTCGCCGGCGAGCACACGCAGCCACGCATACTGCACGGCATTGGTGTCCTGAAATTCGTCGACAAGAATGTAGCGAAAGCGATTCTGATAGTGCTGCAAAACTGCTGGCTGCTTGAGCCACAACTCGTGCGCGCGCAATAATAATTCCGCGAAATCGACCACGCCTTGACGTTCGCACGCCTGCTCATACGCGTGATAGACCTTCACCATGACCTGCATAAAAAGATCACGACTGTTGTGATCGAGATGCGCAGCGCGCCGCCCTTCATCTTTCTGCGCATTGATAAACCACTGCGATTGTTTCGGCGGCCAGCGCGCTTCGTCGAGTTCAAGTTCGCGATGAATGCGCTTCAGCATGCGCAACTGATCGTCGCTATCCAGAATCTGAAAGTTTTCGATGAGGCCCGCTTCGCGCCAATGCGCCTTGAGCAGACGATGCGCAAGACCGTGGAAAGTACCGACCCACATACCGCGCGTGCTTATACCTGACAAAGTATTGGGACCGAGCAGCTGATCGATACGCTCGCGCATTTCACGCGCAGCCTTGTTCGTAAATGTCACTGCGAGAATGCTGTAGGGCGACATGCCCTCGGCCTGCACGAGCCAGGCGATGCGATGCACGAGCACACGCGTCTTGCCCGAACCTGCACCGGCGAGCACCAGCATATTGCCCGGTTCGGCGGTAACGGCCTGACGCTGTGCATCATTGAGATCATTGAGAATATGGGAGACGTCCATGCGCGCATTCTAGCAAACCTGCCCTGCGCCGACAGATCAAAGCCAACGACTGGCGAATGTTTTACAATGCCGTCACGTCGATGACATGCAACGGAACGAGTAACCACGCGAGTCAGTGAATATTTTTCGAAATATAAATGCGGCCCGCGACGGCTTGCGCAAATCCGAGCGCAAGGTGGCGGATTACGTCCGGCAAAACCCTCACGACGTCATTCATATGCGCATCGTCGATCTCGCGCAGGCGGCCAGTGTGAGCGAGCCGACCGTCGTGCGCTTCTGCCGCGCCATCGATTGCAACAGTTTTCAGGCTTTCAAACTCGAACTCGCGCAATATCTCGCCAATAATCCACCCCTCGAACAATTCAGCCTCGACGAAAAAGATTCGGTTCGGGATTACACCTTCAAGGTATTCGACGCGCTGCTCGATACGCTGCAACGCGTGCGCGAACATATCGATATCGAGGCGATCGAAAAAGCGGTCAATGAATTGTCGCGCGCGCGCCGCGTCGAGTTTTACGGCTTCGGCGCGTCGAGCGCCGTCGCGGTCGATGCACAACATAAATTTTTCCGCCTGCAAATTCCCAGCGCCGCCTATTCCGATCCGCATATTCAGGCGATGTCCGCCTTGTCACTGGGTGAGGACGATGTCGTGGTGGCAATTTCACAGAGTGGACGCACGAGCGCATTGCTGGAAGCGATGGCACTTGCG
This sequence comes from uncultured Verrucomicrobiaceae bacterium, assembly GCA_964631955.1. Lineage (GTDB taxonomy): Bacteria > Pseudomonadota > Gammaproteobacteria > Pseudomonadales > CAMLJR01 > CAMLJR01. The sequence continues at coordinate 214,629 of CAZWBA010000003.1, forward strand.
CATCAGGGCGGCGCGCACATTATCGGACTCGCACCGAGCGGCACACCCGTCGCGCAGCAGTGCGACATTCCGATTCATATCGATGTGGAAGAGGACGCGGAAAATTACACGCCGCTGCCTTCACGTCTCGCCCACATGGCTGTGATCGACATTCTCGCCGTCGGTGTTGCGCACACGAAAGGGCCGGAAATCGGCGAGCATTTGCGGAAATTGAATCGGGAGTTGTTGTCGCTGCGCAGCTGATCGACCATCGTCTGGCGGAGAGTGCCCCGGTTTGCCCTGACATTGACTCACACGATGAAGCAGCACCGTACTGGAAAGTTGCAGTGAGAAAACAGGCTCGCTGATACCAGCGGCCAGACGCCGCCGGTATCGTTTCTTCTGCACACGGGTTAATAACCCTCTGTAGGCCGGGTTACTGCGCCATGATCTCCCGATACCGGCGCTGATACTCCTTATAATCCACTCCCGACGACATTAGCTCTTCGAGCTGCTGCCGCTTCCACTGAGCCTTGTTCAGCGGGGCGGCCACTTCGGGATCAGCCGCGCTTTTGGAGGCGACAGCGGTCTCTTTTTTACGCATCGGGATTTCAGTTGTGTCGGGCAGTTTGTACATTGCACCGGATGCCGGATCAACAACGAGCATTCCTATCAATCCACCAAAGAGAATATTGCCAAAGTACCAGCCAGCAACGTCCGGGGTCAGCTCGGCAGTAGTGTCTTCGTAGCCATCCTTCGTGACATGGATCTGGTAGATCCCTTTTTTGAAGTAGCCTGCACCGTTGCGCAACGTCACCTGCTGCGGTGTACGTCCAGAGCTGATGACTTTACCGTCGCGGTTCGTAATCGTGAAATCCGCGCCGGCTGGATTGGTTTGAATCGAGACCGGCTTGCTTTCGTCTTCAAAAATCGTGGCACAACCGGACAGCACGGCAGCAGCCGTAAGAATGGCGGGCAATCGCATGTGGATCCTCTTTTTGTGTAATCGCTCACCTGTTAAGCCGCCCCCCGAGGGCGCCCGGTTAACTGGCTGCAAGCGTTATTGAAGTAAAAAAATGGCGTCAGCGGCGCTCAGAACTTATAGATCAGACCCAGCGACAACAAATCGATATCCGATTTTGAATACCAGTTCTTGGCATGGCCCTGCCCCGCGCTGCCGCCAAAATTTTTCCACTGTTTTTCACTGATGATTCCTCTCGAATTGAAACAATACAAACAACACGTAAAGACCTATATACAGGTCGAAAAGTAGTTTAAGAAGCATGGTTTGTCCAAGAGCTGCCCCGCACACTTTTCCCGCGACATGTCCGGTGGAGAGTGTTTTGAATATCGCGATAGCCTTTGGGCGATCTATCAAACTTCGACGCACGGAACTGGATATCAGCCAGGAGGCCCTGGCCGATAAAGCGGGGCTGGCAAGATCTTTTGTATCGGGTGTCGAGCGCGGGGCATCCAGCGCCTCGATAGCCTCCGTGTGGAAACTGGCGCTGGCGTTGAACTGTTTTCCTTCCGATCTATGGCTGGTTGCCGAACGGCTTTATGCGCAATACAAGGATTCTTCGATATCCGAACGCACTGGAAATTGAGGCGGCGCATTCCATCGGGTTGGCTTCCGGCCCCTGCCCTCACGGATCGATGGTGTTCAGCCAATGCGCGCTTGACTTGAATCGGGAGTTGTTGTCGCTGCGGAGTTAATTCATCGCAGCTCTTGTATGCATATAGCACTGACCAATAACTGCTTCAGAAAAGCCTTTGAGGACCGCTAAAAACGCCAATTTCTTCAATCAGCTTATTGTATGCACTTATCGCTGATTGATTTTCTCGCCTCCAGCTTTCTTGATATTTCTTTGCTTTTGCCAACGCTTGCTCAATCTTATTATTGGTATCAACCGATTCAATAACGGGCCTGTTCATATATTTAGGCCGTCTGCACGACCGCGATGCGACTGCCCCCGCCGCGCCGACTCAAATCACCCAGCATATCGGCGAGCGTAATGGTCTGTAACTGGCGGCTGATGAGATCGTTGATGACGCCCCAGTTATTGCGCTGGCCGCAATTGTCGGAAAGGCTGCAGGTATTGGTGTCTTCGTGATTGCACTCGGTCAGGCCGATCGGGCCTTCGATGGCAGCGATGAGTTCGGCAACGGAGATGCGGTCGGGCTCGCGGCTCAAGCGGTAACCGCCCTTCAGGCCACGGCGTGAGCTGACGAGGCCGGAGTCAACCAGCAGGCGCAGCAGTTTGCGTACCGTGGCATCGGGCAGCCCGGTGTGCTGAATAATGTCTTCGGTGGTCATCTGGGCGTGCTCGCTCGCCAGACAATCGGCGATGAGCAGACCGTAATCCGCCAGTTTTCCTATTCGTAGCATGCCGCCTATTTCTCGATAGCTGAGGGTGTGCAGGGGAAATTCGCTTTGGGACCGCCAGCGACAGGACGTCGCTGACGAGCTACAGGGACGTACTTGTTGCGTGTCCCAAAGCGAATTTTCCCTGTGCGCCTACACTCGTACCGGAGAATATACCAATTTGGTATTGATTCAAATACCCTACCGGATTAGTATGCTTTCCTCAGCCAACCTCCCTTCTCTGCCGTTGCGCGGGAGTAGCCAATGTCCACTAGTGCGCCAGCATCGAACAGCGCCGCACCCGTAAGCGCCTCCATGACCGATACCAAAGTTAGCGACTCGAACGCCACGCTCGACGAACTCGTCCAGAGCGAATACGAGCACGGCTTCTATACCGATATCGAAGAAGATCGCATTCCGCCCGGTCTCAGTGAAGACGTGGTGCGAATGATTTCGGCCAAGAAGAACGAGCCTGAATATGTGCTCGAATGGCGCCTCAAGGCATTCCGCAAATGGCGTGAAATGCCGCTGCCGGATTGGGCGAAACTGAAAATCGCGCCGATCGATTTCGAGGCGATCACCTATTACTCCGCGCCCAAATCGATGGCCGATGGCCCCAAGAGCCTCGACGAAGTCGATCCCGAATTGCTGCGCACCTACGAAAAACTCGGCATTCCATTGCACGAGCAATTAATGCTCGCCGGTGTTGCAGTCGATGCGGTGTTCGATTCGGTCTCCGTTGCGACCACATTCAAAGACACGCTGCACAAAGCCGGCGTGATTTTCTGTCCAATTTCCGAAGCAGTCGTGCAATATCCCGAGCTGATCAAAAAATATTTGGGCTCAGTCGTTCCGCAAAACGATAACTTCTATGCCGCGCTGAACTCAGCGGTATTTTCCGACGGCTCATTCGTCTACATTCCCGAAGGCGTGCGCTGCCCGCTCGAACTCTCGACATACTTCCGCATCAACGCCGCGAACACCGGACAATTCGAACGCACGCTCATCATCGCCGACAAAGGCAGCTACGTTTCCTATCTCGAAGGCTGCACTGCACCGAAGCGCGATGAAAATCAACTGCATGCCGCCGTGGTCGAATTGATCGCGCTCGACGATGCCGAAATTAAATATTCGACGGTGCAGAACTGGTATCCCGGTGACGAAAACGGTCGCGGTGGTATTTATAACTTCGTGACGAAACGCGGTGCGTGTCTCGGTGCGCGTTCGAAAATTTCATGGACGCAGGTTGAAACCGGTTCTGCGATCACCTGGAAATATCCGAGCGTGGTGTTGCGTGGCGACGATAGCATCGGCGAATTTTATTCGGTGGCATTGACCAAACACATGCAGCAGGCCGACACCGGCACCAAGATGATTCACATGGGCCGCAACACCAAAAGCTCGATCATCTCGAAGGGTATTTCTGCCGGTAGAAGTCAAAATACCTATCGCGGACTCGTGCGCGTGACACCGCGCGCGGAAAAGGCACGCAATTTCACCCAATGCGATTCGCTGCTCATCGGCGATCAGTGCGGCGCGCACACCTTTCCTTATATCGAATCGAAACAGCCGAGCGCTACGATCGAGCACGAAGCGAGCACCTCACGCATCAGCGAAGAGCAATTGTTTTATCTGCAAAGCCGCGGGATCGACGCCGAACAGGCGGTCGCGATGATCGTCAACGGTTTCTGCAAGGAAGTGTTCGATCAATTGCCGATGGAATTTGCGGTTGAAGCGCAAAAATTATTGGAGCTAAGTCTCGAAGGGACGGTTGGTTGATTATCTCCCCTCTCCCTAACCATCTCCCCCAAGGGGAGAGGGAATTAAACATCAGGAATTTTTTGAAATGTTGAAAATTAAAGACCTGCATGCCGCCATCGACGGCAAACAGATTCTTAACGGCCTCACGCTCGAAATTCCGAACGGTGAAGTGCACGCCATCATGGGCCCGAACGGCTCTGGCAAGAGCACGCTAACACGCGTTCTAAGTGGTGATCCACGCTATGAAGTATTGAGTGGCAGCATCGAATTCAACGGCGAGAACCTGCTCGACAAAGCTGCAGAGGAGCGAGCACGCAACGGTTTATTTCTGAGCTATCAATATCCGGTATCGATTCCCGGAGTCAGCAATATTCAATTTTTAAAGGCGGCAATCAATGCGCATCGCGCGACACAGGGACAATCGCCGCTCGACGCACTGCAATTGCTGGAGCGCGCACGCGATGGCTTGAAACGCGTGAATCTCGACGATTCATTCTTGCAGCGCGCCGTGAACGAAGGCTTTTCGGGCGGCGAGAAAAAGCGCAACGAATTGCTGCAAATGTTGTTACTGGAACCGAAATTGTGCCTGCTCGACGAAGCCGATTCGGGTCTCGATATCGACGCGCTCAAAGTTGTCGGCGATGTGGTCAACGGCATGCGCAATAAAGAACGCAGCTTTCTGTTGATCACCCATTACCGCCGCCTGCTCGATCACATTCCACCCGATCGTGTGCACATTCTCACCGCCGGCAAAATTGTCGCGAGCGGCGGCATGGAACTGGCCGAGGAGCTCGAGCGCAACGGTTATCGCGGCATTGCTGCCTGAGGTAACTGCGATGGGTGCTTCCGAAGTGGTTCTCGAACAATACAACGCGCTGATCAATGCTCGCCTGCAGCAGCGCGATCCGGCCTGGCTCAAACAGTTGCGCGAAAATGCCGCCGAGCGACTGCAGCAATCGGGTTTGCCGACTCGTCGCTGGGAAAGCTGGCATTACAGTGCGGCCGATTCGTGGCTGGCGCAATTTGCAGAAAAGCAGACGCTCGCACCGATCACGCCCGATCTTGCCGCCGGGCATTCGCAGAATCTTCCGGCGGGGCATGTGATTCATTTCAATCACGGCTATCTGGTCGATCAGCAATTACAAAATGATGAGCACGCTGATCTTGGCCATGAGCGTCAGGCATTTTCCTTATTGTCTCTCGCCCAGCTCGATGAGAAAGATCACGCCGCTTTAATTGCCTGGCTCGGAGCGCTAAACCCCGTCGATCCGCTCGCAAACCTTGCGATCGCGCTGTCGCCGGAAACATGGGTGCTGATCGTGGAGGCGAATGCACGGGTAAAACAGCCGATTATTTTTTCGCATCGCAATACCAAAACCGGCAGCCAGATCAGTCAACTAATCGTGTGGATGCAGACAGGTGCGGAAGCGACCGTGGTCGAGCATTTCGCGGCCGACAGTGCGAGCGAATATTTACAGCACGCACACACGGCAACGCGCCTCGAACCCAACAGCAAGCTGACTCATGTGCGCATCAATCGCGATAGCGATCGCGGCCAGCATCTCGGCACATTCGATGCCCAACTCGCGCGCGATGCAAAACTGCAGCTGCAGGTGCTGGAGAACGGTTGCGGTACGCAGCAGCACAATCGCATCCGCAACGGCATTTATGTCGATCTCGCCGAGCCAAATGCCGAATTCATCGCGCGCGGCGCGTTTGCCGCCAGCGATATGCAACATGTCGATTATCATTTCTGCGTCAATCACAACAGCGATCGGGGCCGCAGCGATATTCTGATGCAGGGCCTCGCCGCCGATGCGAGTCGCGGCATCATCAATGGCCGCATTTACATCGGCGCGAACACATGCGCGAACGACGGCCATTTCACGTCACATAACCTGCTACTGTCGGCCACTGCGGAAATCAACGCCAAGCCCGAACTCGAAATTTACGCCGACGAAGTCAGCTGCGCGCACGGCGCAACCGTCGGCCAGCTCGACGAAGAACAATTGCTCTACATGCAAACGCGCGGTATCGACCGCGATCAGGCCGTCATCCTGCTCACCGAGGGTTTTCTCAAAGCCGGCCTGCTCGATTGCAGCAACAGCAACCTCAACGAATTCCTGCAGCGCCAGATGCTGGAGACATTGCCGACCGCAAAAACCGGCGAAGCGGAGAACTGCTCATGACTGCATCCGCACCCGATTTGCGAGCTATCGATATAGCGGCACTGCGCCGCGATTTTCCGGTACTCGACCAGCGCGTGCACGATCGCCCGCTGGTTTATCTCGACAATGCAGCGACTACGCAAAAACCGCGCGCCGTTATCGACGCGATCGAAAATTATTACGTGGTCGATAACGCCAATGTGCATCGCGGCGTGCATACGCTCAGCGAACGCGCCACCGCGAAGATGGAAGCGGTGCGCGGCATCGTGCAAAGTTTTATCAATGCGCGCGAAGAAGCCGAAATCATTTTCACGCCAGGCACGACCGCGTCGATCAATATCGTCGCGCACGGTTTTGCTCGCGCGATTTTGAAACCCGGCGATGAAGTGCTCATCACCGGCATGGAACATCATGCCAATATCGTACCGTGGCAGCAGGCGTGCGAATTCAGCGGCGCAACATTGCAAGTCGCAACAATCACCGATAGCGGTGAACTCGATCTCGACGATTTCAAACGCAAATTATCGTCGCGCACGAAAATCGCCGCGTTCACGCATGTATCGAATGCACTCGGCACGATCAATCCCGTCGTTGAACTGATTGCCCTCGCCAAAGCGGCTGGTGCAGCGGTATTGATCGACGGCGCACAAGCCGTCGCACATGCACCGATTAATGTGCAGAAACTCGATTGCGATTTTTACGTATTTTCAGCGCATAAACTTTACGGCCCGACCGGCACAGGTGTGCTGTACGGCAAGCGCGAATGGCTCGAACGCTTACCCGTCTATCAAACCGGCGGCGATATGATTCGTCTCGTCACCTTCGAGAAAACCACCTTCGCATCGATTCCACATAAATTCGAAGCGGGAACGCCACATATCGCAGGCATCATCGGTCTCGGTGCAGCCATCGAGTATTTGACATCGCTGCCCTGGGTCGAACTGGTTGCACATGAAAATCGTTTGCTCGATTACGCCACGGAACGCGCGTTGCAAATTCCCGGCCTGAAAATCATCGGCACCGCCGCCCATAAAGCCGCAGTATTGTCCTTCACACTCGACAATGTGCATCCGCACGACATCGGCACCTTTCTCGATTTCGAAGGCGTTGCCGTGCGCGCAGGCCACCATTGCGCAATGCCGGTGATGCAGCGTTTCGATGTGCCAGCGACGGCGCGTGCATCATTCGCGATTTACAATACGATGGAAGAAGTCGATGCGCTGATCGCAGCGATCGAATCCGTTTGTAAGACTTTTGCTTAAAGAGAACGTGATGAACCCCGAATTACGCGCGCTGTATCAGGAAATGATTCTCGACCACGGTCGACGCCCGCGGCATTTCGGTGCGCCCGCGCAATTCACGCATAAGCTCGAAGCGTTCAATCCATTATGTGGCGATCGCCTGACGCTGTACGCGACGATCGAAAACGATGAAGTGAAAAATATTCAGTTCGACGGCAAGGGCTGTGCAATTTCAGTCGCGTCGGCCTCGATGATGTGCGATGAAACCGAAGGTAAATCGTGTGAGCACGCCGAACATTTATTCAAACGGTTTCACGATATGGTGACAGGACAAGCTGAAGCCGGTGCCATCGGGCGTTTGGAAATTCTCGCGGGGGTAAAAGATTTTCCCGCACGTGTGAAGTGCGCAACACTTGCCTGGCATACACTCGATCACATGCTGAAAGGCGATCACACTTCGGTTTCAACCGAGTAAATTAACGTTTCCACTGAATAAAAGTACATTTCGACGAGATTAGCGTGAGCGAACGAAATTCGCAGGAGCAGAAGATGTCGGTAGCCACCTTCGATCAAAGCCAGATTCTGCAAGTCGATAGCGACGCGGCAAAGCATTTGCTTCGCTATCTGAGCAAATCACCGAAATCGATCGGCGTGCATATCGGTGTTAAGGATAGCGGCTGCTCAGGCTACGCCTACGTGCTCGATCTGACCGAGAACATTCCGCAGGACACATTGCGCATCGACGCCGAAAACGGTCTCACTTTATTCATCGATTCGAAAAGCGTACCCGCGCTATCGGGCAGCACGCTGCGGCTGGTGAAAGAGGGTCTCAATGAAACCATCAAATTCGATAATCCCAATGCGGGATCTTACTGCGGATGCGGAGAAAGCTTCACCGTCTCTCCTGACGTCGAATCGCAGCTCTCCGCGTGAGCGCGTAACGTTATCGCGCGCCGTTATCGCGCTGCGCGTACCTAGCGGCGAATCGACCAATCTTCCAGCGAATGCGGAAGTCGCAATTACTCAGGCACTCGGCGGCAGCTTTTCCATTGAATACGAAGGTCGTTTATATCGTATCGATGGCCTCGATGCCGATGCGCTCGGCAAACCGACACTCGAATTAAAATTCGACGACGCCGAACCCGGCATCATCAAACTCGAACACGTCGATAAAATTTTACGTACGGTTTACGACCCAGAAATTCCTGTCAACATTCTCGATCTCGGCTTAGTTTACGCACGCCGCGTGGAAGGCAAAACCATCTCAATCGATATGACACTCACCGCACCTGCCTGCGGAATGGGTGATGTGTTACGCGCGGAAGTTATACGACGTTTGCAGCAAGTACCGAATGTCGAACGCGTTGAAGTGAATTTAGTTTTCACGCCGACATGGAATCGCAGCATGTTGTCGGAAGTGGCGAAGCTTGAATTGGGGATGTTTTAAGGCATCCGTCACAGCTCGATATTCTGTTCGAACGTATTGCAGACCTGCATCGCTCCCGCTTCCCACCCGCGCCGAAACCAGCGTACACGCTGCTCCGCGGTGCCGTGGGTGAAGGATTCAGGCACCGCATAACCCTGCGCCTGTTTTTGCAGTGTGTCATCGCCGATCGAGGTGGCCGCTCGCAATGCCTCTTCGACATCGCCCTGCTCCAGTACATGTCGCGCGCGATCGGCATGATTTGCCCATAACCCGGCAAAGCAGTCAGCCTGCAATTCGAGCCGCACCGACAGGGCATTCGCCTGCGCTGCATCCAGGCGCTGACGAGCGCGCTGCACTTTTTCGGAAATGCCGAGAAGATGCTGCACGTGATGTCCGACTTCGTGTGCAATCACATACGCCTGCGCAAAATCGCCCGGCGCCTGAAAACGATGTTTTAATTCATCGTAAAACGCGAGATCGATATAAACCTTCTGATCGCCGGGACAATAAAATGGCCCCATCGCCGCCTGCCCCATGCCGCACGCGGTGGGATAGCTGCCGGTGAACAGCACGAGCGTCGGATCGATATATTGCTTGCCGCTGGAGGAAAAAATGGGGCGCCAGGTATCTTCGGTATCGGCGAGCACTATCGAAACAAAACGCGCCTGCTCATCGTCTGCCGGCGGTGACGCTGCCGGTGTGTCGTTACCGACCGATTGCTGCGATGCCTGATTGAGACCTTGCAGCACGACATTGGGATCGACGCCGAAATACCAGGCTGCCAACACGATGACGATGGTGCCGATACCGATGCCGCCACCGCCCAGACCGCGGCGCCCCGACTGGCCGCGTCGATCTTCGACATTCCGGCTTTCACGCCCGTCGTCACGCATCGTGTTTCTCCAGTGTGTGTGTATTGCGCGCCCATCCATCGGGTGGGAAGCGCGTTAAATAACCGCAGCCTCGCGCAGGCGCGCCTGCTCTTCAACGCTCAACTGCAATAACGTCGAAAATATTTCGTCATTGTGACTGCCGATCAGAGGCCCGGTCCAATCGGTGCGGCCCGGCGTGGCTGTCAGTTTCGGCGCCATCGCGGGAATCGTCAGCGGTTTATCGTTAACGGTAAATTCCTCGAATAATTCGCGCGCACGAAAATGCGGATCCTCAAACATATCGACAACGTTATAAATAGGACCGACAGGTACCTGTGCATTGTCGAGCAAGGCGATGACCTGCGCGGAATCGATTCCCGCACACCAGTGCGAAATGGCATCGTCGATTTCGCGCTCGGATTTCACCCGGCCCGGATTGTGCGCGAGCTCGGGATTCTCGGCCAGATCGGCGCGACCAATGGTGTGCATCAACCGTTTGAAGATCGAATCGCCGTTGCCACCTATCACTACGAACTTATTATCCCTGCAGCGATAGGTATTGGTGGGCACGATACCGGTCACCGTAGTGCCCGCAGGTTCGCGAATCACTCCCGCACCCGAATATTCCGGTACGACCGCTTCGAGCAGATTGAACATCGCCTCGTAAATCGCGATGTCGACAACCTGGCCCGGCGCCTGATGATTTTTTCGTGCGAGCAGCGCGAGGGTGGTTCCCAATACCGCATGCAACGCAGCGATGGTATCGCCGATGCTTAAATTCGGACGCACCGGCGCTTCATCGGGAAAACCGTTCACATAGCGGAAGCCGCTGATACCTTCGCAAACGGACGCAAAACCCGGTTTATTGGCGTAAGGCCCGGTCTGGCCGTACCCGGAAATGCGCGTGTAAATCAGATCCGGATTAATGGCTTTGATATCGTCAGGGCCGAGCTTCCATTTCTCCATGACACCGGGCCTGAAATTTTCGACGAGCACATCGCACTGTCTGGCGAGATCGCGCACGAGGTCGCGACCTTTTTCCTGTTTCAGATCGATGGTGATGCACTTTTTATTGCGGCCCACCGAGTGCCACCACAACGATGAGCCATCGCGCACCACACGCCACTGCCGAATGGGATCGCCTGTGCCCGGCGGTTCGACCTTGATGACTTCGGCACCGAAATAGGCGAGCATCGAACCGGTGAATGGACCGGCGATCAGCTGGCCCAGTTCGAGTACGCGCACGCCTTCCAGAGGCCGCAGTTTTTTTGCCTCACCGTGCATTGCAATGCATCCCGACCGGCATCCAACCCAGTTTCATTAAGGAACCTCTGCTCAAGCCTCTGTTCATCACTGCCGCATAGGCGGGAGTCTCTGAAACCTTCTGGATTCCCGCCTGGGCGGGCATGACTTAATACGCAGGAATGACGTAAATACGCAGGATGACTTATCCGCGGGCCCGTTAATTATTATTTCAATTTTGCTTTGATTTTTTCGCGCATTTCCTGAATTTCACGCTGACGATTCGATACAGCGAGCGATGTATCAGGCGAATAGGGAGGCGATGCCTGCGCGGCTTTTTCAATGTAAGGCAAAGCCTTCCGGTACTCATCCTTGTCGAAATAATATTGCGCATTGAAATAATTCACGTTCATGCCGGCAGGTGATCGCTCCAGCCCTTTCTTCAGCATTTCGCGCGCCTTCTTATCATCGCCGAACGCGACAGGCCAGCCGGGTGCGCGTGCATACATGGCGCCCAGCATACCGTAGGCGTAACTATCTTCCGCTCCCGGATCGAGCTCGATCGATTTTTCGAGATGGGATTTCGCTTCTTTGGCAATCGATAGCGCACTCAGATTATTGATGGCTTCCGCAAGCGACGCCTTGACGACCGCCGACCATAAATAACTTTGCGCTTTATCGCCATATTTGCTGGTGAAGCCATCGGCCTCTTCCGCTATTTTTTCCAGCTGTTTTTTGCGCTCATCGCCACTGACCTGATATCGGGCAACGGCCCAGCGCTGCTGCAGCGCTGATAGCTCGTCCTCGAAGGCGGCGTATGCTGGCGTGACAACCAGTAGTAATGCTGCGAATAGCGCACTCATCGCTCGATACCGCATGATGATTTCCTCCAGCCTATGCGTGTTGTAGCTTTTGCCGCATTGTCGGCCAAGCCCGCAAGCTTCTCAAGCACGCAGCGTCCATATATTTGCGGGCTTCGTGTAACTGTCTGCCCCGCATAAAACCTCGTACACTTGGGCCGCTCTGACGAGGAAATAATCATGCGTTTTTTTCGAATCGCCGCCGTTGTTGGCTGCCTGAATCCGGTCTGCGCATCGCTTGCCGAAACATTCGACGAATGTTTATTACATGCCGCACAATCGGCGACCGACAGCACGACGATCGGCGAACTGCGCGTACTCTGTTCGGAGCGTCAGCAGCATATTGCCGAGAAACAACCCGCTGCGGTGATCGAGCATGCAGCGGCCACTGCGGCGCAGGCTGAAGGCGTGATCGAAAAGCGGCGTGCGCTGGAACGTTACAGTCACGACAACCCTTTCGTGCTGACACCGCATCGCCCGAATTATTTATTGCCTGCGGTCTACACTACGAATCCCAACACGGCTTCACTCGAAGAAGACGAGGATCTGCAGCACACCGAAGTGCAATTTCAGTTGAGTCTGAAAGTATTGGTGGCCGAAAATTTAATTGGAAATAACGGGCATTTATCGTTTGCCTATACCAACCATTCGTTCTGGCAGGCATACAATCGCGACGTATCGGCCGCATTTCGCGAATCGATTCACGAGCCGGAATTATTCATCACGTTTGAAAACGACTGGAAGATATTTGGCGCTCGCAATTCGGCCAATCAATTTATTCTGAATCATCAATCGAATGGCCGCGGTGACGGGTTTTCGCGCAGCTGGAATCGATTGATGTTCAACAGCATCTGGGAGCGCGATAATTTCGTGCTGTCGTTCATGCCCTGGTATCGCATTCCCGAAGACGAGAAGGATTCGCCGGATGATCCTGTCGGCGACGACAATCCCGACATCGAAAAATACCTCGGCAATTTTGAGTTGCGGGGTATCTATCAAGCCGCTCACAGTCAGACCCTGAGCCTGATGCTGCGCAACAATTTACGCAGCGATAACAAGGGGGCGGTTGAAATCGGTTACAGCTTTCCCATCGGCAGTACAAAACTGAAAGGCTACCTGAAATATTTCAACGGTTACGGTGAAAGCCTGATCGATTACAACCACCATATTCAAAGTATCGGCATCGGCCTTTCGCTCAGCGACTGGCTTTGATTTCGGGCATGCACTCAACCAGCAGGTAAATTTCATGAGTAGGATATTGGTCATCACGGGGGCCAGTCGCGGCATCGGCCTCGCCACCGCGCAGTTATTTCTGGATAACGGCTTCAAAGTCATCAACCTGTCGCGCTCGCGCTCACCGCTGCCGGAAGTCGAGCATATCGACACCGATTTAAGCCGCGACGACTGGGATAAATCCGTTTCGGAAAAATTATTGCCCGCGCTCGACAACGCCGAACAAATCGTCGTCGTCCATAATGCAGGCGCGATCATCAAGGACTCGCTGCAAACGCTCGATATCGATGCATTCAAACGCGTGCTCAATATCAATGTGGTTGCCCCCGCGCTGTTGTCGCATTTGCTGCTGCCGAGCATGCGTGCCGGCTCTTCCATCATTTATGTCGGCTCGACGCTTGGCGAAATCGCCGTGCCGCAAAGCTGCGCTTACGTGACATCGAAACATGCATTGATCGGCCTGATGCGCTCGACGTGTCAGGATCTTGCGGGAACAAATATTCATACCGCGTGTGTGTGTCCCGGTTTTACCGATACGGAAATGCTGCGTGCGCATGTCGGCCACAGCGAAGAAGTATTGGCAGATATCCGCCAGAGCGTGACGCAAAGGCGTTTGATACAGCCAGAGGAAATTGCAAACACGATTTTTTTCTGCGCGCAAAATCCGGTGATCAATGGCGCGGTGATGCACGCTAATTTGGGGCAGGTGGGATCGTAAAAACCGGGCGAAATCTTAATTATTAATTGGCCTCCCCTGCAAAGTAGGGGAGGTGTCGAACGAAATGAGACGGAGGGGTCATGCAATAAAAAAAGACCTCCTCGCCCTGCGGGTATTTATGCCCTCTGGGTACTCCCCCTATGAAATAGGAGGAGCCTTTAAAAACTATACGAGCGCGGTAACTGGAATCAATGCACCGTGCACCGCACGCGCTGCGTCGGACGCAAGAAAGCAGATCACATTGGCGAGATCGGCGGGTGCGAGCCACTTGCTGAAATCGGCATCGGGCATATCGGCGCGGTTGCGCGGTGTATCGATCAGGCTCGGCAGTACCGCGTTGACGTTGATGCCCTTGTGTTTCACTTCCTCCGAGAGCGACTCGGTCAATTTCATCACCACGCTTTTCGATGCGCAGTACGCACCCATATTGCCCACACCTTTGAGCGCGCCGAGCGCGCCGACGTTGACGATGGCTCCGCGGCCCTGCGCAATCAATTTCGGCACGGCGGCGCGCACAACGTTATGCATCGTGCTCACATTGATCTTGAACAGAAAATCCCATTCCTCGTCGGTGGTTTCGTAAACGGTGGGGCCCATGGTGAAACCGCCCGCGAGATTGAACACGGCATCGAACGCACCGATTTGATCGAAGCAATCGCGCGTCGCTTTTGCATTGCCGAGATCGACATTGAAACGGCGGATGTCAGCGTTATTCGCAGCCAGCTGTTCGGCGCTGAACGAGACATCGAGCAGTACGAGTTTCGCGCCGTAACCGCGCGCCGTATCGGCAACGGTTTTTCCCAGCCCGCCGTTGGCGCCGGTAATGACAGCGGTTTTACCTGCCAGATTGGTCATGGTATTTCTACCTCAAATAGTCGAAGAAAATCGGAAGGGTGTTGAATCGGAAAGCAAGTTCGCCGGAGTGCGACCGTACTTAATCAGCGGCCACAATGCAACGATTTCGGCCCGCTTCCTTTGCCCGATACAAGGCTGCATCGGCGCGCTCGAAGACGGAGTCGGGCGTTGCACCGATACTGAAACCGGCAATGCCGATCGACACGGTGACGGCCACGCGTTCGTCGCGAAAATGAAACGGGCATTGAGTGACCGCCTCTCGCAAGGTTTCAAGCGCACGCAAGGATTCGCCACCATCGGTTTCCGGCAACAAGATAACGAACTCTTCGCCGCCAAAACGCGCAATGAAATCGGATTTGCGCAGACGTGCGCGCAGCGTCTTCGCAATGATGCGCAGCACCTTGTCACCGGCCAGATGACCGAATTTATCGTTGATCGATTTGAAATGATCGAGATCACAAACCGCCAGCGTCAACGGCCGGCCGTAACGCTTCCAGCGTTCGCATTCTTCGATCACGCGCTGATCGTAGGCCTTGCGATTTGGCAATTGTGTCAGCGTGTCGATGAGCGCCAGACGCTGCTGTTCGATCATGCGTTTTTCCATCGCCGCCGATTGCGATTCCATAGCGCGCAGACGCCGGGTCAGTGTACCGAGCTGCTGTTCGAGTTCGTCCTGTCGCTGCGAAGACGATTCGCGATGATGATCGAGCGCACCGACGATGCCATCCAGGCGCTGACCGATCGCGGCACGCAGCGAATCCAGTTGTGTCGCGGCGGCAACCTGCACCTGCATTTGCTGAACTTCGTTGCGCACGACCTCATTGAGAGTTTCGTCATCGCGCTGACGATCCGACTGATTCCGGCGCGACGCCTGAATGACCTGATGCGCCTCGTCGAGACGCTTGCTGATTCCGACCAGGAATTCCTGAAACTCGCCCTGCCCGCGATCGAGCGCGGCCAATACAATCACGCCGATTTCTTCGAGCGTCGAAACCAGTTCGTACCAGTTGAGACCTTTCGCGATCTGTTCGCGTGCGTGGCGGTAATTATCGCTGGCAGCGGGCGGCGGATCGATCTGCTGCAGCAAATCATCGAGCACCTGACAAACCGCCGTGGCGATGCGCGCGAACGGTGGTTCGCCGGTAGCCTGATCGGAATCCGGCGGTGAGATGGATTCAGGAGCAACGGTTTCTGTCGTATCCGCTGGCGCGGCGGCAACGATGGATGGGGAGTCATGTCGCGCCCCGGTTTCCACTGAAGTCGCGGTTTCATTTTCAGGCGACTCATCCTGCTCTTCGACATCGCCACCGTCGTCGCCGAGGTGAGCTATTTTTCTGGAAGCTACCGACTGATCATCGCCGCGGCCGAACAGGCGGGAAAATAATCCACCGCGCGCAGTCCCGTTTGTGATGTCCTCGAGCACATGCGCCTGCAATACCGGAAGGCGCCCGAGTAATTTCAACTCGTCGCCGTCGGCATCGCGCTGCTTGAATTCCTTTTGCAACGCCTTCAACCGGCGCACTATCGCTGCGTCGGGTTTAACCGCGAGCAATTGATCGATCAGACTCTTCGCCGCGCCATGCAACAGATCGCCGCGCTGATCGCGCTCGTCATCGACGACCTTGATGCGCGCATCGATATTGTCGATCAGTATCGAGAGTTGCAGTGGGTCGTCGATATCGCGGCGCAGCAGCTGGCGCAGTTCGCCGAGCATGCCGTCGAGCCGACGATCGATGCCGTGCGCGGCGACAGCCAGGCGTGAAAGTGCCCGGCAGAGAAGGCGGACCAAATCCTGGTCCTCGCTACGTTTTCCGTTACCGCGCGCATCAGAGGGCATTGTGGTGTGGCTTGCGTTGTCGTTAAGTTTGTAATTGTAGTTATCAATTTAACGCAGAGAATTTATTTCCCCGTTTTCACCGACAACTGTTTGCGCTCTTTCTCGATCAAATAATCAGCAACCACAAGCATTTTCGCAAATACCTCCTGCTCGGTCGGGGAGCGAAACGCAGAACCGCTGATGCGGTATTTACCGGCGACAACGAGCTCAGGCGTTCCTTCCAGCTTGTAACTCAGCATGCGCGATTTCGACTGCGCAAGCTGATTGGTCACACCGAACGAATCGAAAGCCTTTTCAAACATGTCCTTTTTCACGCCGGCATCGGCAAAGATTTGCTGAATCTTGTCTTTGCTATTCAACATGTTCGATTTTTCATGGATGGCGGTAAACATGGCGTGATGCGTTTTCTCGAGAACGCCCAGGGCCTGAGCCGCATAAAATGCCCGCGCGTGCAACTCGCCCAGCTGGTTCCAGATAATCGGCATTTGCTGCACATCCACATCCGCGGGCTGCTTGCTGCGCCATACCTTGAGCTGAGGCTCGAAGCGATAGCAATGCGGACAGCCGTACTGAAACTCTTCGACCACTTCGATTTTGGCAGGATTGCGCGGGCGCACGGCCTCCGGCAGCGGAAAGTAATGCTCGCCAGCCTTGTAAGGCTCGGGCAGCATGGGCTGCGCGAGGGCGGGAAATGCCGCCGCCATCAGCATGACCAGAGCGAATAGACCTGACAGTTTTCGAATCATGACCATTTCCTTAGCTATTACATGTTTGAATCGCACGAATGAGGAGACTTCACCTCATCTTCGAAGATTTGTTGGACCCGATAAACGCGGATTGGGTCCACAGCTGAAGCCGAGCCACAAGCATAGAAAATCTGTGCAAAAAAAAGGTGGCTGAACGCCACCTTTTTTGAATCGACCACCGATTAATGCAGGCCGGAGACATAACTGGACACTGCGGCAATCTCGCTGTCGGTCAGATAGGCGGCGATTGTGCGCATCGGCTTGGTATCGCCGTCGTTGGCACGGCCTGCTGCATCGCCATCAGCCGCAGCGCGGTAAGCTTTCAGCTGCGTCGCGATGTAGTCGGCGTGCTGTCCGCCCAAGCGCGGAAATCCTGCGGGCGCATTGCCGCTGCCGGTCGGGGAATGGCAGGCGGTGCAGGCGGGGATGCCGCGGTCCTTCAAGCCCGCCCGGTAGATAAGTTCGCCCTTGGTCACCAGGTCTTTCTTCGCCTGGCTCACCGAACCCTTCTGGCTGGCGAAATATGCCGATATATCGGCCAGATCCTGATCGCTGAAATTATCCAGCAAACCCAGCATTACCGGGACCGGACGCACCTGCGATTTGATGTCATGAAGCTGCTTCAGCAGATAGCGCTCACCCTGACCCGCCAGCTTTGGAAAAGTTGGCGCCGGGCTGTTACCGTCGGGACCGTGACAGGCGACGCACGCAGCTGTTTTCGCCTTTCCCGCCGCGGCGTCGCCAGCGGCCACCGCCGTCTGACTCATCACGCCCAACGCAATCACACCGGCCAGTAAAACTTTTTTCATGGATTCGTTCTCGAAACGTCTATGCATTCAAATCGTTGAGTTACTTCTCAAACCGCTGAGTTACTTCTTCGGCGCCGACATGTAAACAATCAGCGCCTTGTAGTCGGCGTCGGTGCAATCCGGACACATACCGCGCGGCGGCATCGCATTGAGGCCGCCCTTGACGCTGGCGACCAGCTTATCCATGCCTTTGACCAGATGCGGTTTCCACGCCTGAACATCGAAGGTCTTCGGTGCATTCGAAACGCCGGTGGTGTGACAGAACGTGCAGGACTTATTGTAGCGATCGATCACCGCCTGATCCGCTGCCATCACCGTCCCTGAAACCGCAACGAGCAACATCGCGAAGAGAACGGTTTTCATAACTGAACCTCTTACCAGGCGCCGATAGCGGCGGGTATCATAGCGGACAATCCGCGCGGCGATGGCAATAGCACCCCGGGACGTCCTCGATTACCCGCACAAAAAGCGGCGGCATTATAACTGATAGGCGCCGCGAATCACTATCCCCGACCTGTTTTTAAACACATCCATAGCGACCGTTATCCTCATGTCTGAGCACGAAAAACCCGCACTCGATTACCGCCGCGCGCAATTTTTAAAAAGCGCGCCGACGCTGCGCGAATGCCCTCCCGACGAGGGTGCCGAGGTCGCTTTTGCGGGCCGTTCGAATGCGGGCAAGTCGAGTGCGATCAACACACTCACAGGCAACAGCAAACTGGCGCGCACCAGTAAAACACCGGGGCGCACGCAGCTCCTGAATTTCTTCAGCCTCGATGAACAGCACCGCCTGGTGGACTTGCCGGGTTACGGTTTCGCCAAAGTACCGCTCGCGGTGAAAAACGAATGGCAGCAGCATCTCGATGCCTACCTGAGCGCGCGCCGAAGCTTGCGCGGGCTGGTGCTGCTCATGGATATTCGCCATCCGCTGCAACCTTTCGACACCCTCCTGCTGGAATGGGCCGCGCGCAGCAAAATGGCGGTACATGTCCTGCTGACCAAAGCAGACAAGCTGACCTACGGCGCGGGCAAGACGACCTTACTGCAAACGCAAAAGCTGATGAAGGGCATGCCGGGGCTGGAAGTCAGCAGCCAGCTATTTTCGGCGCATAACGGACAGGGCCTGGAAGAATTGCAGCGGCATCTCGATGGCTGGCTGCTTGCGGAAATATCGGCACCGTAAAATCAATGCAAGGACACATAAATTCAGTGCATAAAAAAAGCCCGATACACGGTTGGGGTACATGTATCGGGCGATCAGCTCTACTCTGGGAACCTGGAGAGGATCCGTCTGAGACTCCGCTCAAACAGACATAACTCTAACCACGTAATGTACGACTCAAGGCGTTTTTAAAAGTTCACAAAAACCATGCGGCTTTTTGTGATTCCCGAATTGCGCAGCTCAGTGCGCCTCATCCCAGTTCACTCCAGCTCCCGCCTCGACAATCAGCGGCACCGCCAGCTCAGCGGCTTCCTGCATCCGCCGGATCACTTCAGACCGGAAGCCATCCACCAGCTCATCCCTGACCTCGAACACCAGCTCATCGTGAACCTGCATGATCATGCGCGCATCGATGTTTTCCTCAAGCAACCACGCATCGAGAGAAATCATCGCGCGCTTGATGATATCCGCCGCCGTTCCCTGCATCGGCGCGTTGATCGCCGCCCGCTCCGCACCCTGTCGACGCTGCGCATTGCTTGCCGTAATTTCGGGCAAATATAAACGCCGCCCGAATAACGTTTCCACATAGCCGCGCTCGGCCGCCTGCGCGCGCGTGCGATCCATGAACTCCTTGACCCCCGGATAACGCGCAAAATACAGATCGACATATTGCTGCGCTTCGCCGCGCGCCACATTTAACTGCTTCGCCAGACCGAATGCGGACATGCCGTAAATCAAACCGAAATTAATCGCCTTCGCGCTGCGGCGCTGATCGCTGGTCACGCTCGCCAGCGTCGCGCCAAAAACTTCCGCAGCGGTCGCACGATGGATATCCTCACCTTGCGCGAACGCGTCGAGCAAACCTCTGTCGGCGGAGAGATGCGCCATGATGCGCAATTCGATTTGCGAATAATCTGCCGCCACGATTGCATAGCCGGGCGCGGCAATAAATGCCTGGCGAATACGGCGGCCCTCTGCGGTGCGCACCGGAATATTCTGTAAATTCGGATCGGCCGACGACAGCCTGCCCGTTGCTGCAACCGCCTGATGATACGACGTGTGTATGCGGCCCGTGCGGGGATTGATCATCTCGGGCAATTTATCGGTGTACGTCGATTTCAATTTCGCCAGGCCGCGATACTCCATCAACACCCGCGGCAACGAATGCTCCTCCGCCAGATCCGCCAGCACTTCTTCGGCTGTCGATGGCGCGCCCGTCGGTGTTTTTTTTATGACCGGAATACCGAGCTTGTTATAAAGAATTTCGCCGAGCTGTTTTGGCGAGCCGAGATTGAATTTCTGCCCCGCAATTTCGAAAGCCTGCCGCTCCAGTTCGAGCAGGCGCAAACCGAGCTCATGACTTTGCTGCGCAAGCAATTCCCGACTGACGAGCGCGCCGTTGCGTTCGACACGCGATAACACCGGCACCAGCGGCATATCAATTTTTTCAAACACTGAACGCAACGACGGCTCGGCCTCCAGCTTCGGCCACAGCGCGCCGTGCAGCTGCAGAGTGATATCGGCATCTTCGGCCGCGTATTCTGCCGCGAGCTCCACCGCCACCTGACTGAACCCGATATGCTTCGCGCCCTTGCCGGCGACATCTTCATAGTGAATCGTTTCAACGCCCAGATATTTGAGCGCGAGCGAATCCATATCGTGACGCGTTGCAACAGCATCGAGCACATACGATTCGAGCATGGTGTCGTAAACGATGCCATTCAGCTCAACACCGTGATTGGCAAGCACACTTTTATCGTATTTTAAATTCTGACCGACTTTCGCATGCCCGGGATTCTCCAGAATCGGTTTCAGTTGAGTGAGAACATAATCGCGCGGCAATTGCTCGGGCGCACCCGGATAATCGTGAGCCACGGGAATGTAAACCGCTTCATCGCGCTCGATCGCAAACGACAGGCCGACAATTTCAGCCCGCATATAATCGAGATGCGTCGTTTCGGTATCGAACGCAAACACTTCGGCGCTGCGAATACGCTGAATCCATTTTTGCAAATCAGCTTCGGTGAAAATCGCCCGATAATTTCGATGCGGCCTCGCCATAGCAGCGGGAACCGCGTTAATTTCATCCGCCACGTTCTCCGCCAGCTCATTGAGCCAGGTTTTGAATTCAAGACTCGAATACAAGTCGCGCAAGGCAACCTGATCCGCTTGCATCATCTGCTCCGATAATTCGCTGTAAGTGAAAGGCAATTCGACATCGGTTTTGATCGTTGCGAGCTGATACGACAGATACGCCTGCTCTTTTTCCGCCACCAGTTTTGCCGGCAATGTTTTTGCGCCACGCACCGAGAGCCCGGTGATTGCCTCAAGATTTTGATAGAGCGTATCGAGCGAACCAATTTGTGTTAATAGCGGAACAGCCGTTTTTTCACCGACTCCGCTGACGCCGGGAATGTTGTCGCTGCTATCGCCGACCAGCGCGAGATAATCGATGATAAGCGCGGGCGGCACGCCGAATTTATTCATCACACCTGCTTCATCGAGCACGCTGTTGGTCATCGTATTGATTAATGTGATGTGCGGATTTACAAGCTGCGCCATATCCTTATCACCCGTGGATATCACCACAGGTTGCGCCTGCGCTGCAGCCTGACACGCAAGCGTGCCGATGACATCGTCCGCTTCAACGCCATCGATGATGAGCAGCGGCAAACCCAGCGCGTGAATTAATTTGTGGATAGGTTCGATCTGCCTGCGCAAATCGTCGGGCATCGGCGGGCGATGCGATTTGTAGTGTTCGAACAACTCATCGCGAAATGTTTTTCCCTTTGCATCGAACACCACGACGATGGGACTGCCCGGATAATCCTTTTGCAGTTTGCGCAACATGCTGATGACGCCCTTGATGGCACCGGTCGGCTCGCCTCGTGAATTGACGAGCGGCGGCAACGCATGAAACGCACGATATAAATACGAAGAGCCATCTACGAGAATGAGAGGCAACGCACCTGCGCTCTCAGGGTTTTGTGCAGTCATAGGAATCCGCTGGCAGTTTTATTCGCAAGGCGGCAGAGTGTATCACGCAGATATTTTTATTCCGGGATGACTGCCCGAAGGACGCGTGACATGGCGATTTACACACAACTGGACATCGATGAAATCGCAGCGCTCGTAAGCCCACTCGCTCCGGGGCGATTGATTCGCGCCCGGGGAGTTGCGGCCGGCGTCGAAAATACCACGTATTTTCTCGATTTCGAGCGCGGACAGAACAACCTCGCTCACTTCGTTCTGACAATCGCCGAAACGCTATCGCGCACCGACCTCGAATTCATCGCGCAGTTGATGCAGACGCTGAGCGAGCGTGGGCTGCCGGTGCCGGCACCCGCTTTTTCCGGAAACATATTTGATGCGCAGCGCGCGGTAATGTCGATTCGCGAAAAACCCGCATTGCTGGTACCGCGCGTCACCGGATCCCATCCTCAAACCGGCACTCCCGAACTGTGCCAGCGCGTGGGGGAAACACTCGCCAGACTGCATATCGCCACGCTCGACATGGAAGCTCACCACGAAAGTCATCGCAGCCTGGGCTGGGTCGAGGCGACGGGCAGGACGTTATTGCCCCACCTGGCCGCCAGCGAACAAAAATTGCTCGGCGCAGAGCTCGATGCGCTCGCGGGTTTCATCGAAGATGCCGGCGCCCTGCCCCGGGCAGTTATCCATGGCGATCTGTTTCGTGACAACGTCCTGATAAGTGACGATGCCCCGATAAATAAAAGAAGGATCACCGCCTTCATCGACTTCTTCAGCGCCGGCACCGGCTATCTGCTGCTGGACCTCGCCATCGCTGTGAACGACTGGTGCTTCGACGATCGGGGGCACTTCAATGACGGCAACTACGCTGCCATGACGTCCGGCTATTGCGGGGCTCGCCCGCCGGAGCGCATGGAAATTGAGCGATGGCCCCAGTTGCTCAGGATTGCGGCGTTGCGCTTCTGGGTTTCGCGCCTGAGCGAGCAGCTCATGGCGGACAGACATGCGCCCAGAGGACGCGGCAAAGATCCCCTTCCTTATCAGGCATTAACACTCCGCCACCGCGATCAGCCGCTGATGCTGCAATTTTAAATTCGCAAAAGTGTTACCGAAATGTAATACCTGCTTTCTGGCTCCGCCGAACAATGTGATACAGGTAACAAAATCCCCGTAACAACCGACAAATACAATAAAAACAATTGAATAAATTTAAATAAGAAATCTTTTGTTACTTTCTTATGCCAATAAGAACTATTCAGGTAACAAAAAATTAATGGGAGCGCCTTGATTAGTTTTAAATCGATTGTTACCATTTGTATCAATCAAGTAACAATCAGGCTGAAACGCGTCACAAGCGGGTTAAAGCCACCACCCAAGGAGAAAAAGTCCATGAGACGCAAAGCAGTAGCAGCAGTATTGGCCGCAGCCCTCGTCGGAGCTGTTGGCGCAGAAAGCATCCTCAAGGCGCGCGAAGCATCGCTGCCAAAAGGAAGAGTCATCGTAGAAGAAATGGAATCGGTTACCGTGACTGCCACTCGTCTCGATAGCGATCAGCCGACTGCCATTGCCGTCGCTTCGATGTAAATCTGCGAGGATAAATGCATGCGATGTAAACACCTGTAGCGCTGGAACCGGAAACGGTCCAGCGCAAATTACGTCTCGCATGTAACGAACTGACTCTCAGCCTGTAATTACTCTCAGCCTATAACTTCAGACAACTTATCACCGCACCCCATACGCGCTGATAAAAAATCTCGATACCGCTTGAATCCACCGGCACACCGGCAGCCATGGCGTCGATCGTTACCGAGCGAAGATTTTTCCCGGCGACGACACGCTCATAAAGCTTCCCCTCATGCGGCTGACGCCAGACGCAGGCGATACGCCCATCTGCCAGCTCCCGCTCGATATTCATTAGCGCTCTCGCACTCGGCGGCATATCCGAGGCATCGGTTAGCGCGGCGCGATGCTCCAGCCCATAGCGCTTCTCAAACCGGCTGTAGGCATCGTGACTGACCAGAAATCCGCGCAATGACGACAACTGCCTGAGCTCTGCATGACGATCCGCGTCCTGCCGCTTCAGCGCAGTCGCCAATCGTTCGCTGTTGGCTGCAAAATAGGTGCGGCGTTCAGGTCGCGCAGCTGCAAATGTCATCGCCATGTTACGGGCGATGGAAATTGTTGCGATGGGATCCATCCAGATATGCGGATCTTCTTCTGCATCCTGCACACTGATGACCGTTATGTGGCTCGGAAGCGACGTGATCGACGATTGTAAAAATGCTTCGAGCCTGGGCCCCACCCAAAATACAATTGCGGCATTGTTTAATTTCGTGCGGTCCGAAGGACGCAACTGATAATCGTGCGGCGAAAATTGCGGATCGAGTAACGCATCGACGTCTACTGCATCGCCGCCCACGGCGAGAGCGATCAGCTGAAGCGGCCTGATGCTGGTCAACACACGCAGCGGAGCCTCCGCCGCCGCGAATTGTGCAGACCCGGATATCATGACAAATAGCAGTACACGCAGTGCGGAAAGCATGCGACGATAGCCCTCGATTAAAACGCCATACTTTATCACCGTTCCCCGAGCTCCGTTTATGCCAATCACTCTTACGCAGGTCACGCCGCCGCCGGCAAATCGATATGAGTGAAACGCTGATCTCTCTTAGCGGCGTCTCGGTAATGCGCGACGGCCGCAAAATTCTCGACAACATTTCGCTTTCGCTCCAACGCGGCGAAATCATCACCATTATCGGACCCAACGGCGCCGGCAAATCGACGCTGTTAAAAATTGCGCTAGGTCTGGTTTCGCCAACAAGCGGATCTGTTAGAAAGGCAGATGCCTTGCGAGTCGGTTATATGCCGCAGCAATTGCATATCGACGCCAACCTTCCGCTCAGCACGCTGCGCTTTCTGCAGCTGAGCGAAGCGCGATCACAGCAACGCAGCGCGAAAACTGCCGCCATTCAAGCAGCGCTCAAAGAAGTGGGCGCGGGCGGTCTCGAAAAAAATGCGGTGCAATCATTGTCCGGCGGTGAAATGCAGCGAGTATTGTTGGCGCGCGCCTTGTTGCGCAACCCTGATTTACTCGTGCTCGATGAGCCCGTGCAGGGCGTCGATGTTGGCGGCCAGACCGAAATGTACGCGCTCATTGCGGATTTGCGACATCGCCATCGCTGCGGCGTATTGATGGTGTCGCACGATTTGCACTGGGTGATGGCGCAAACCGATCGTGTGCTCTGCCTGAATCAGCACGTGTGCTGCGAGGGCCATCCCGAACAGGTCGGCAACGATCCGGCCTATCGCGCGTTATTCGGGGATGTGGCAGCAAATGCGATAGCGCCGTATCACCATCATCATAATCATGCACACGATCTGCACGGTGCCGTTTGCTCGAATCATTCGACGCACGACGGCGATCACGCGGAACACGGACATCATCATGGCTGAGTTTTTGTGGCTGGCGATTGCGGCCGGCGTCATCGTCGCACTCATCGCCGCTCCACTCGGCACGCTCGTCGTGTGGCAGCGACTCGCTTATTTTGGCGATACGCTCGCGCATGCAGCGCTGCTGGGAACGGCCGTCGGCCTGATGCTGCACATCAATATCTGGGCGAGTGTATTTATCGTCGCTCTCGCCGTGGGCGCCATATTGGCCTTGCTGCAACGTCGGCTTGCAGTCAGTGCCGACAGCCTGCTCGGCATCATTGCACACGGCGGACTCGCGCTCGGACTGGTCGTATTCAGCTTCAGCACCACACGTGTCGACCTGAATAGTTTTTTATTTGGCGATTTGCTCGCGGTTACCAGGAGCGATCTAATCCTGATCGGAACGCTCGGGGCGTTGATCGCGGTCGCGCTGCATTTCTACTGGGATAAATTACTCGCGATAACCGTACACGCGGAATTAGCCGCGGTCGAAGGACTCAACGTCGATCGATTGCGTTTGCTGCAATTGTTATTGCTTGCGTTACTCGTTGCCGTGGCGATGAAAATCGTCGGCGTATTACTGGTCACCGCACTGCTGATCATTCCTGCAAATTGCGCGCGACCGTGGTCCCGCACGCCGGAGCAGATGTCATCATTCGCCGCCCTGTTTGGCGTATGCGCGGTATTGCTTGGCATTGCTTTATCGATGTGGCTGGATACACCGACAGGCGCATCGGTCGTGCTGTGCGCTGCATTGTTATTCGCCGCCTCACATGGCACGCGCAAAATCCTGTAATGCGCTGCCAGGAGCAGTCCGCTGCAGTTATCGATCGCGCGACAAACGAATCGAGCGATAATTGGTGTGCAGCTTCGCCAATTCATGCGGCGCCTTGAAGAAGCCGACGTAATACCCCTGCGGATTGACGATAGCGATATTACCGCTATGTTCGATTTGATAATTCTCTCCGCCGCCAGGCACTTTGGCGAACGGAACATTCAACGCGGTTGCGAATTTCTGCAACGCCAGAAACTCACCGGTCACGCCGCGAAACTGTAGATTGAAATAACGAACATATTCACGCAATTTCGCCGGCTCATCGCGCGCCGGATCGACGCTCACCATGACGATCTGCGTATCGCTCAAATATTGTTTATCCAGTTCCGTGTAGAACTGATTGAGCTGGGCCATCGTCGTGGGACAAATGTCGGGACAATAAGTGAAGCCGAAAAACAACAGTGTCCACTTGCCCTGCAAATCGGTCGGGGTGAATGGCCTGCCGTTATCATCGATCAGTGAAAAATCGCCGATATTGCGCACCGCGTTAAACATGAACGCATTGTTTGCGCGCAGCTGGCTGTCGCTGAGCCCGCGCGGCTTGATCATTGTATTTACAAAACTACCGACCACTACGGCGATAAAAACCAGAACGACGGCGACAGTAAGTCGAATGCCGCGACGATGATCTGCCGTCAACTCCTGCCGGGGCTCACGATTTTGCATCAGCCCTGCATCTCCACGAGAATTTTCATCGGAAAAATATAATGATCGGCAAGCATGATCACAAATAGCGCCATCAAATAAATAATCGAATATTTAAACGTCTGCATCGCGGCCTGCGGATTTTTGCCGATCAGCATCACAATCGACCAGTAGATAAAACCGAGCCCAAGCACGATCGCACCGAGCAGATATAGTGGCCCGCTCATGCGTGTTGCAAATGGCAGCAATGTCACAGCGAATAAAATCAACGTGTACAGCAGCGTGTGCAATTTCGTGTATTTGATGCCATGCGTAACGGGCAGCATCGGGATATCGGCTTTTGCGTACTCATCGCGGCGATGCACTGCCAGCGCCCAGAAATGCGGCGGCGTCCACGCAAAAATGATCAGCACGAGCAACAGACCGTGACCGTCGATCGAATTGGTTACTGCAGTCCAGCCAAGCAGCGGCGGCGCCGCACCGGCCAGTCCGCCGATCACGATATTTTGCGGCGTCGCACGCTTGAGCCAGAGCGTGTAAACCACGGCGTAACCGAGCAATGAAGCCAGCGTGAGCCATGCGGTGAGCTGATTGATTTGCGTAATCAGTATCGCCATGCCGAGCACGCCGAGCACGAGCGCAAATAAAACTGCATGTGTGGCATCGACCCGCCCCTGAGCGACCGGGCGACCGTGTGTACGCGCCATGATCAAATCGATGCGACGGTCGACGAGATGATTCACCGCTGCAGCAGAACCCGCGCACAGTGCGATGCCGAGATTACCGAAAACCAGAACCTGCCACGGCACCATACCAGGTGTCGCCATGAACATGCCGATAACCGAAGTCAGCAACATCAGCAAAACGACGCGCGGCTTGCACAGCTCGTAATAGTCGCGCCAGGTTGCGGAATTTGCGGGCGTATCGGTGGACGCTTTGGAGCCAACTGAAATTTTGGACATGGCGTTTTGCTCTTAACGCGGCTGCGCCGTGAATACGCGGTGATTGAGGGTGACGAAGGCGAGCAATAATACAGCACCCATCAGGTTATGCGCGACGGCAACGGCGAGCGGCAGACCGAACACCACATTGCTGATACCCAGCGCGACCTGCGCGGCCAGTATCGCGAGCAGGGCGAATGCCATGCGTCGGGTTTCCGTCAGACCCAGCACAAACAGGCGCGCGATCAACAGCAGCGCATAAACTGTCGTAACCAGCGCGCCGACACGATGCATGAAATGAATGGTTACGCGCGCGGCGTTATCCATGATGCCGCCGAGATAATTCGGACCGACGTGCTGAAATATATTGAATCCTTCCGCAAAATCGAACGGCGGCAACCACTCGGCATGACAGGTCGGAAAATCCGGACAGGCGAGCGCGGCGTAATTCGAAGTCGTCCAGCCTCCCAGCGTAATCTGAATAACCACCACAATGAGTCCGAGCATGGCCCACATGCGCAAAGCAGAAACTCTGCCGACGTCGCGATTACTGAGCTGCCAAACCTGATTATCGAGACGCAATGTCAGCAGCCACAATAAACTCAGCATCGCAAAACCGCCGAGCAAATGTGCCGTGACCACCTGCGGCCATAATTTCAGCGTAACGGTCCACATGCCAAAAGCGGCCTGCAGCAAAATAAGCGCGAGAATAAATATCGGCAGCTTCAGCGGCTGACCCGGTTTGTGGCGATGCCTGATGGCGAGAAATAAAATTGCCAGCGTGAATACGATCAGACTGCCGGCAAAATAGCGATGCACCATCTCCGGCCAGGTCTTTTCGAGATCGACCGGTATATCAGGATGCGCTTCATTCGCTCGCGCGATTTCGTGTGCTTCGCCGGGCGCCCAGATATGACCATAACAACCCGGCCAGTCGGGACAGCCGAGCCCGGCATGCACAAGCCGGGTGAATGCGCCCAAACCAACGACAACGACCGCCAGCAGACTTGCAATCAGCGCCAGCTTGAATCCGGGTTTACGATTATTTTTCGCGCTGAATAAAGCCATTAAATTTTTGCCTCATTCTCGTGCGAGTTGGTGAGTAAAAATTTCAAATCCTTCAACACGGCCTTACCGTCGATATCCAGTCCATAAACCATCATGAACCAGCCTTCCGGGTCGAGCAGCAGATACTGATGATTTTGCACAGGCTGTAATTTGCTGCTCGCAAAATATGTCGCGAAATCGGCGTTATTCGCATACAGGATTTCAAGCTTCGGATGCTGCTTGAGCAAATTTTCAAACTCGGCATCGAGCGGAGATTCAGTGACGATGAGATAGCGCCGAACACGCTCAGTGTGTTTGCCAAGCGCAATATGAATCTGGCGCGTGAGGTAAAGCATCTGCTGACATTTATCGTCGCAATGCGATGCCACCGGAATGACAACACTCCATTGCTTCGGCTGTTTCGCAAAATCGAATCGCTCACCGCTACCCGATTGCAACGGCAATTCCGCGATCGCACGTGGCGGACGAATCAATTCACCATTGTTCTTGGTGCCGAGCAATGCCGGCAAATCGATATCGCCTTTCACAGCAGCGCGAAATAACAACGTGGATGCGAGCACCACCAGAATTAACGAGCCCATCATGATGGCCGGTATCAGCCGACCTTTTGCCGCCGGCTTTGCATCAGTCGCCATGCGAATTCCTCATCAGTAATTGTGTGATATTGGTGTTCGATATCAGCCAGATAATCACCAGAACAATAGCCAGCGAAAACCACGTTACTGCGTACGCGATGTGCCGCTCGGGTCCAAAACCTTCAGCGATCACCTGCCACTCGACGCGATAAGCGCCGGCCATTCCTTCGTCGAGCCGCACTGTGAATGGCAATGACGGACTGCCGATCTGCTGCTGCAAATCGTCCATCTGCAGATGCTGAATTAATTTCGGCCAGCTTTCTTCGCGTGCATTATCGATAAAATGAAAGCGCGTCGTGTCGCGATAAACCGCACCACTGATTTCGATTTCGCCTTCGACCGCGGCGATTTGCGGCCGTTGCATCCGCGACGGATCGCCTTCCACCCAGCCCCGATTGACCAGCGCGACTTTTTCACTCGAACTGGGAATAAATACCGTCAACACTTCGTAACCAAAGCGGCCGTGCAGCATGCGGTTGTCGAGCAAAAAATTGCGGGTGTTATCGTAATGACCACGCATATGCACACGCGTGTATTGCGGGGGCTGTTCAGGCAATTGTGCCAAACGCGATGGCGCTGCCAGCTGCTGCTTTTCAAATGCCGCCTGCACGCTCCGTTTTTCGTCTGCGCGTTGCAATTGCCATGACCCCAGACTCAGCAGTAACGCCAATCCCAACAGCGCAAATACGGCAGACGGCTTATGAACATTCCACTGCAGCGAAGACATCATGACCGTCTTGGCGAGCCGATCTCTGCGAGCGGTATACTGCGGGCCTCGTTACATACAGTCATGCATTTCAAGGAGAACGCGCTCATGTGGATCAAGGTAATCATTGTCCTGCTGTTCATCGCTCTCGTCGCGAGCCTGTTCAGCAGCTATATATTTCTGCTCAAGGATAAGGGCTCAACCTTTCGCACCTGGAATTCGCTTTCGGTGCGATTGATTCTGGCGGCCTTGCTGATGGGTTTTTTAATCTATGGCGTATATACGGGACAACTTGGCTCGAAGGCACCGTGGGATGCGCATCTGGCAACTCCCACGGTCGAGTCCAACTAATCTATGTCGGTAAAAATCCAGCTCCGGATTCAAACCATCACAGGATATAAACGAAGAGGAACAAACCTACCCATACCACGTCGACGAAGTGCCAATACCACGAGGCCGCCTCGAAACCGAACTGATCTTGCGGCGTGAAGTGGTCAGCGACCGTCACACGCAAGAACTGCACGAGCAGAATTGTTGCACCCATGATGACGTGGAAACCGTGGAAGCCCGTCAGCATGAAGAAAGTCGTGCCGTAAATACCGGACTTGAGCGTTAAACCGAGTTCGGTGAGCGCATGGTGATACTCTTCGTATTGCAAGAATACGAAGAAGAAGCCCAGTGCAACGGTAATACCCAGCCACAATTTAAGCTTCGCGCGATTGCCTTGCTTCAATGCGATGTGCGCAATATGAACCGTGAAGCTCGACGACAGCAGCACGATGGTGTTCCACAGCGGCAGCCAGTGCGCCAGATTGCTCCAGCCCGGGAACGACAGATTCTGGTCCGGACCATTGAAGGTACCGTTATTTGCCATGTACTGCTTGGCGAGGCCAACCGCCTGCTGCGGTGTTTCCATCAGCGGCCAGCTGTATTTAAAGTCGCCCCACAGCAGGTGGTTCATGACTTTGTCGCCCTGGCTCGAAAGCCACGGACCGGCCAGTACACGCACGTAGAAGAGCGCACCGAAAAACGCGAGGAAGAACATGACCTCGCTGAAGATGAACCACTGCATACCGATGACGTAGGAATGCTTCAGCTGCGCGCTGTTCATGCCCGCGAGATTTTCCTTGATCGTCACGCGGAACCAGGCAGCGAGGGTCGCTATGAAAAGTGCCAGACCTGCAAACAGGAAAAAACCCGAATTCGAGGGCGCACCTGCGTGGAAGTGCGCATCGTTCATGACCCGGGCAGCGCCGTAGACGGATAGAAATAATGAGAACGCAGTGCAAATCGCCAACTTGCTCTGCTCCGGCACGTAGTAATGCTCGTGCCCCGAACTGCTATGACCTGCCATGTTATGTCTCCGCTTTTCTTAAACCTGTCTCGCGCCTGAGCGCAATGAACTCAAATGAAGTTCAGCGACTGCTCACGCCTTTCGCGCCGCCCCTATCCATTTCGGTGACATCGAAAATGGTGTACGACAGCGTGATTTCGCTAACTTCAGCCGGCAACTCCTGGTCGACAATGAATTGCATCGGCATTTTTACTTCTTCACCTGCTTTGAGCGGCTGCCGCTGGAAGCAGAAACATTCCGTTTTATGAAAATACTGGGCAGAGCGCGCGGGTACAAAGCTCGGTACTGCCTGCGCCACCATATCCTTGTCGGTGACATTCTTCGCATAGAATTCGATTTTGTTCAGCGCACCGGGATTTACCATCACCATCGCCTCAACCGGGCGAAACTGCCATGGCATGCCCTCGGCATTCGCGGCAACGAACTGTACCTTGATGGTGCGCGTGGTATCGGCCTTCGCTTCCACCACTTCATATTGCTTGGCCGTGTATTTACCGTTGATACCCAGCGCTTCGCAAAGCGTGTTGTACAGCGGCACCATCACCACAAAGACGAAGGCGAACATACCGACTACAGCCAGCGACAACTTAGCTACAGTTTTGGCGATATCGTTATTCGCCATCTCTACCTTCTCTGCAAACAAAATGAACGCGACATTCCATGTCGCGAATTACCTCGGCTTACTTGACCTCGGGCGGTGTGCTGAAGGTGTGGTATGGCGCCGGAGTCGCCACGGTCCACTCCAGCCCTTCCGCACCGTCCCAGACCTTCGGATCATTGATCGGCTTGCCGGCAACAACCGTACGAATCACGTTGAACAGGAACATGAGCTGGCTGGCACCGTAGATGAATGCACCGATCGACGACATCATATTGAAGTCGGCAAATTGCAGCGCATAGTCCGGAATACGGCGCGGCATGCCGGCGAGGCCGACGAAATGCTGCGGGAAGAAAGTCAGGTTGAAGCCGATGAACGAAACCCAGAAATGGGTTTTACCCATCGTCTCGTTGTACATCTTGCCGCACCACTTCGGCAGCCAGTAATACACGGAGGCCGACATCGAGAAAATCGCACCGGCAACCATGGTGTAGTGGAAGTGCGCGACGACGAAATAGCTATCGTGATACTGGAAATCCACCGGCGCCATCGCCAGCATCACACCCGACAAACCGCCGACCGTGAACAGGAATACGAAGGCGATCGAGAACAGCATCGGCGTTTCAAAGGTCATCGAACCCTTGAACATGGTGGTCACCCAGTTGAACACCTTCACGCCCGTCGGCACCGCAATCAGCAGTGTCGCGTACATGAAGAACAGCTCGCCGGCGACCGGCATACCGACCGTATACATGTGGTGAGCCCACACGATGAACGAGAGGAATGCGATCGATGCGGTCGCGTAAACCATCGAGGCATAACCGAACAGGGGTTTGCGTGCGAAGGTCGGGATGATCTGCGAGACAACACCGAAGCCCGGCAGAATGATGATGTAAACCTCGGGGTGGCCGAAGAACCAGAACACGTGCTGGAACAGCACGGGGTCACCGCCGCCAGCGGCCGAGAAGAACGACGTGCCGAAGTGGATATCCATCAGCATCATCGTCACCGCACCGGCAAGCACCGGCATAACGGCGACGAGCAGGAATGCGGTGATGAACCAGGTCCATACGAACAGCGGCATTTTCATATAGGTCATGCCGGGGGCGCGCAGGTTGATGATGGTCGCGATGATGTTGATCGAACCCATGATCGACGATGCACCCATGATGTGCACCGCGAAGATGAAGAACGTAACGCTCGGCGGCGCATAGGTCGTCGACAGCGGCGCGTAGAACGTCCAGCCGAAGTTGGGCGCGCCGCCCTCCATGAACAAGGTCGATGCCAGCATCGCGAACGCGAACGGCAGAATCCAGAAACTCAGGTTGTTCATGCGCGGCAACGCCATGTCCGGCGCGCCGATCATGAGCGGGATCATCCAGTTCGCCAGCCCCACGAACGCGGGCATGATGGCACCGAACACCATCACCAGACCGTGCATTGTGGTCATCTGGTTGAAGAACTCGGGATGCACGAGCTGCATGCCGGGCTGGAACAACTCGGCGCGAATGATCATCGCGAACGAGCCGCCCAGAATGAACATCGCAAAGCTGAACCACAGGTACAGCGTGCCGATATCTTTATGGTTGGTGGTCAAGACCCACCGCATTAAACCTTTTGCAGGTCCGTGATGATGATCACCAGCGTGTGCGTTACCCATAGTGAATCCCCTTACTGACCTTTCTTGAATTTGTACACATCAACCGGCTGCGCCATATCGCCCATATTGTTGCCAAAGGCGTTGCGCTGATAGGTCACGACTGCCGCGAGATCAACCTCGTTTAACTGGCCGCCAAACGCCTGCATTGCCGTGCCCGCCTTACCGTTGACGACAATATCAAGGTGTCCGCGCATATCGCCGGTCGCGAACGGGCTCTTGGCAATGGCTTTACCGACACCGCCTTCACCGTTGGCGCCGTGACAGGCCACGCAGGCGCGATCGTATACGCCCTTGCCACGCTCGACGAGTTCGGCCAGGGTGAATTGTTTTTCCATCAACGCCTTCAGCTCAGCGGCTTCGGCCTTTTTCTTGCCGAGCCATTCGCCGTATTCGTTTTCGGAAACGACATTGACCACGATCGGCATGAAGCCATGGTCGCGACCGCAGAGCTCTGCGCACTGACCGCGGTAGATGCCGGTTTTGATGGCGCGCGTATGCGCTTCGTTAATGAAACCGGGGATGGCGTCTTTCTTCACAGCCAGCTCGGGTACCCACCAGGCGTGGATCACATCGTTGGCTGTCACCAGAAAGCGAACCTTCTTGTTGACGGGTAAATAAAGAGGCTCGTCAACTTCGATCAGATAATCCTGACCTTTTGCCTCCTGGTTATAAATTTCGGATTGCGGCGTACGCAGCGCGCTGAAGAAGCTGACGTTATCCTTGCCGGCCGGATCGATGTACTCGTATTTCCACTTCCACTGATAACCGGTCACGATAACGTCCAGATCGGCGTTCTTCGTATCGTAGATATTCAGCAGAGTTTTGGTCGCCGGTACCGCGAGCACGATAAGGATCAGGAACGGAACGATAGTCCAGGCGATTTCGAGCTTGGTGCTCTCATGGAAATGCGCCGCCACCGCGCCGCGCGACTTGCGATGGGCGAAGATCGTGTAAAACATCACGCCGAAAACCACGACCGCGATCGCCACACAGATCCAGAATACAAACATGTGGAGATCGTAAATCTGCTGACCGATATCAGTCGCACCAGCCGTCATGTTCACCTGGAACCGTCTACGCCAGGTGTCGGCCTCTGCCTCCGAAGCCGATGCAAAATGTGAAATCGAGCTAAGTAGCAACAGCACAGGACCAAGCGCGAGCTGAGAGAAACGCTTCGCTTTTAGGTACATCTTCCCGTGTCTCCAAAAGTTGAGTTGATTAGAACCCGAACATGTTTTGGCGATGCCTGACAAACGACCGCTCCATGAAGATCAGTGATGATCCACATCGAAACAGCGGGGTCTGATTGTTCAACGAAACACAGCGGCGACAGCCACTGCGCGACGGGCATTCGCCGCAGCATAAAGGGGGTGCGGCAAAACGCGGCGATTATAACCCCGACTTTCGGGCTTATGCCACAAAATTGCCACACAAAAAGAGATGGTTATTGCCGCGGGAAATCGCCACAACCTCCTGTGCACCTAAACATTCGGCGACACAAAATATAGTGCGCGAAGGTGATCCCGACCGAAAAATCCGGGGGCAGGCGGGATAAAAATAATTTATCGGCGCGACAGCCATGCAAACGAAAAAGCACCATGATGAAGCATTGCGATCAATGATCGCGTCGCTTTGCTCCTCTGCTCGCGTCGACGATATTGATGACTCGCACCTCGTCTTCATGCGGCAGCGGCCTCTCGCCGGCACGCGGCTGATTGACTCGTGTCGTAATCTCGGTGGGATTGCCCCGTTCGTCGAGCGCATCGCGATAACCGCAGCTCACGCATTCGCGCACGCGCTCGCCGCGCTCGTTGTCGTACATGACAATTTTGTCCAGTGCCGAACAGCGCGGGCAGACCGCGCCGGCGATGAAGCGCCGCGGCATCATGCTGCACGCTCCACGATACCGCTGTGGCGCAACAGCGCATCGACATGGGGCCTGCGCCCGCGAAATGCCACGAACAATGTCATCGGCTCGCGCGCACCCCCGCGCTCGAGAATTTCGTGGAGGAAGCGCCGGCCCGTATCGGCATTGAAAATCCCCTCTTCCTCGAATGCGGAATACGCATCGGCCGACAACACCTCCGCCCATTTGTAACTGTAATAACCCGCCGCATAACCACCCGCAAAAATGTGCGTGAAGCTGTGCTGGAAACGATTGAATGCGGGCAGCGGATACACCGCAACCGTACGCCGCACGTCATCGATCACATCCTGCACGGGTCGCGGCTGCTGCGAATCGTAATCGCGATGCAGCCTGAAATCGAACAAGGCGAATTCCAGCTGCCGCATCATGAACAATCCCGACTGGAAGTTTTTAGCGGCGAGCATTTTGTCGAGCAGCGCCTGCGGCAGCGGCGCGCCAGTTTCGTAATGCGACGATAGCAATGGAATCGCTTCGGGTTCCCAGCACCAGTTTTCCAGAAACTGACTCGGCAATTCGACCGCATCCCAGGCCACGCCATTGATGCCGGACACCGGCGCGGTATCGATCCGGGTGAGCATGTGGTGCAGGCCGTGACCGAATTCGTGAAACAGCGTCGTCACTTCTGCGTGTGTGAGCAGCGACGGCAGCGACTCGCCGGGCGGGGTGAAATTGCAGACGAGATACGCGACGGGCAATTGCAAATTGCCATCCGCCCGCTCGCGGCGGGAGCGGCAATTATCCATCCAGGCACCGCCGCGCTTGCCGCTGCGCGCGTATAAATCGAGATAGCAACGCGCCACCCGCTGATCGCCGCGCTGCAAATTGTAGACATGCACATCGGCGTGCCAGGTCGCGATGGAGCGATCCTCGACGAAGCGTACACCGAATAATTTCTCGACGATGGCAAACAGCCCCTCGATGACTTTTGCCGCCGGAAAATACGGCCGCAGCTCTTCCTGCGATAGCGCATAGCGCGCGAGACGCAATTTCTCGCTCGCATACGGCACATCCCACACCTGCAGCTCGGCGATACCCAGTTCGCGGGCGGCGAACACCTGCAGTTCGCGATATTCATCGCTCGCCATCGCCCGCGAACGGCGCGCCAGATCCTCGAGAAACGCGATGACCTCATCCGTGCTTTCCGCCATTTTTGTGGCCAGCGAATACTCGGCGTAATTGGCAAATCCCAGCAATTGCGCGAGCTCGTGCCGCGCCGCCAGGATTTGCGTCATCAACGCCGAATTATCCCACTGGCCCGCCTGCGGCCCCTGATCGGAAGCACGGGTGCTGTAGGCGGTGTACAACTCGCGCCGCAGCTCGCGGTTTTCCGCGTACTGCATGACCGGCAGATACGCCGGTGCATCGAGCGTAATGACAAAACCTTCCAGCGCGCGCGCCTTTGCAGCCTGTCGATACAGCTGCAATGCCGTCGCAGGAATACCGCGCAAGCCGTCCTCATCGGTGATGTGGCTGAACCAGCCCTGGGTGGCATCGAGCACGTTATTCGAAAACTTCGTCGTCAGTTCGGCCAGTGATTTGCGCAATTCGCCGTAACGTTTTTTGGCGTCGCCTTCGAGCGCAACGCCCGACAGACGAAAATCGCGCAGGGCATTGTCGATCACCTTGCGACGCGCCTCGTCGAGCTGCGCATACTCGCCGCTTTCCGATAATTTTTTGTACGCCTCGTAGAGCCTGCGATTCTGACCGAGCTCGGTGTGATATTCGGTGAGTTTCGGCAGCGCCGATTCATACGCGTGGCGCCATTCCGGTGTATTCGTCACGCCGTTGAGATGACCGACGGGCGACCAGACCTGTTCAAGCCGATCCTCCAGCTCCTCGATCGGCAACACCAGCGAATTCCAGGTCGGCTCGCCCACCCCGTCCAACAGATCGTTTATGGCGCGCCGGTTATCGTCGAGCACCTGCGCTATCGCGGCGTCGACAAATTGCGGCTGCAGGGCGGAAAAATCCGGCAATTCGGAATTTTTCAAAAATGGGTTCGTGGTCATGTAAAAACCTCGTGGACCGTTCTCATGGCGCCAGACTGGCGCGCAGCATATCGATGACCGGGCGGGTCTGCGGACGCACGCCGCGCCAGATACAAAATGATTCGGCGGCCTGCTCCACCAGCATGCCAAGCCCGTCCGCCACCGCCCATGCCGCCTCGCTCGCCGCCCAGCGCATGAATGGCGTCGGCTCGGCGCCGTAGGTCATGTCGTAGCAGCAGCAGCCCTGCGCCAGCAAACTCGCGGGCAATTCCAGCGTTTCCCCATGCAATCCCGCACTGGTCGCATTGATGATGAGATCGAATTGTTCATCGTCGAACGCATCGAATGCGCAAGCGCGTACGGCACCGAGATCGCTGAACTCGCCCGCGAGCTGTTCGGCTTTTTCCAGCGTGCGATTGGCGATGACCAGATGCCGCGGATGACGCCGCAATAACGGTTCCAGCACACCGCGCACAGCACCGCCCGCGCCGATGATGAGCGCACGCTTGTCATGAATTTCCCACGCCAGATTCTGTTCGATGTCGCGCACGAGCCCCACACCGTCGGTGTTGTCGCCGTAAATGCTGCCATCGCTCTGCGCTGCCAGCGTGTTGACGGCACCGGCGCGGCGCGCGCGGCCGCTGAGTTCGCCGGCGAAGGCATAGGCATAGAGCTTGAACGGCACGGTGATATTGCAACCTTTGCCACCGCCTGCGAAAAATTCATGCGCAACTTCCGCGAAATGACCGAGCTCGATCAGCTGCGCGCGATAGGTCAGACGCTGCCCCGTCTGCTCCGCGAACGCAGCGTGGATCTGCGGTGATCGACTCTGTCTGATCGGATTGCCGAACACGACGTAGCGATCGGCATTGTCATTATTTTCGTCATGATTAGCGTTCATAACCTGCCCGGTACCCCATAAGGGACTGCAACCATACAAGGGAGTGCAGCGATTATTCGGCGATCCAGTCGCGCGCGATGAGAAATTTTTCGGTCAGCGCGGCTTCGGCGCTGCCGGGTTCCGGCTGCCAGTTGTATTCCCAGCGGACGAGCGGCGGCAGCGACATCAGAATCGACTCGGTGCGCCCGCCCGTTTGCAGACCGAACACCGTGCCACGATCGTAAACGAGGTTGAATTCGGCATAGCGGCCGCGCCGGATCA
Organism: uncultured Verrucomicrobiaceae bacterium; assembly: GCA_964631955.1. Lineage (GTDB taxonomy): Bacteria > Pseudomonadota > Gammaproteobacteria > Pseudomonadales > CAMLJR01 > CAMLJR01. The sequence continues at coordinate 253,845 of CAZWBA010000003.1, forward strand.
GCTGAAACTCGCGCTCGCGCTCGCCGTAGGGTATGTCCTTGCGGCGCTCCACAATCGGCAGATACGCATCGATATACGAATCGCCGACCGCGCGCTGAAACGCGAAACACCGCTCGAAACCGCCCTCGTTGAGGTCGTCGAAAAACAATCCGCCGATACCGCGCGGCTCGTTGCGGTGCTTTAAAAAGAAATACTCGTCGCACCAGCGCTTGTAACGCGGATAGACATCCATGCCGAACGGATCGCACGCGACTTTTGCGGTTCGATGCCAGTGCACGCAATCGGTTTCGAACGCGTAATAGGGCGTCAGATCGTAGCCGCCACCGAACCACCATTTCGGCGGTTCGTTCTCCGGTTCCGCGATAAAGAAGCGGACGTTGGCATGGCTGGTCGGGGCGTAGGGATTGCGCGGATGAATGACGAGCGAAACCCCGAGCGCCTGCCATCTGGCGCCGCTCAGCTCGGGGCGGTGCGCGGTCGCCGATGGCGGCATCTGCGCGCCGTGAACATGCGAGAAACCGACACCGGCCTTTTCGAACACCGCGCCCTCGGACAGCACGCGCGAACGACCGCCGCCACCGCCCGGCCGCTCCCAGCTCTCCTCGCGAAAACCCGCGCCGCCATCGACAGCGGCGAGCGCCCGGCAGATGCGATCCTGTAATCCCAGCAGGTAATCCTTCACCGCCGCGCTGTTGACTGTGCTCATACACCCTCGCTCGAAACGTTCGGCATCCTGCTCCTGAAACCCCTGGCAGCACCAAATGCGCGTGGCACCGCCAAAAATGCGCGGCGAGTTTACCACCGGAAACCTTCGACACATACGAGCCGCTTTTGCTCATCAGGCAGGTCGATCGGCCGTAAGTTTGTAACCCGTTGATGCGGCATCCGGGCCCGCTCCCAGCATTCTGCTGTCGACATGATTTGCACCCGCCTTCGCGGCACTTGCGCAGGTCGTCTACTCGCCGCGCAGTCTCTCGCCACTGACGAGATCGCGAATCGGCGTCGGCCCCACCTGCCCGCCCAACCTGCCCGGCAGGATGTAATCGAGCCGATCGGCAAAATAATGGCGCACCTGCAGGCGGGTGCGGGCAGGGGGTCGGCCGGCCGGATTTGCCGAGGTGGAAATCAGCGGCCCGCCGAAGGCGCGACACAGCGCCACCACCCCAGGGTGAGCGCTCACCCTCAGCGCAACACTCGGCTTGTAGCCGGTGACCCAAGCGGGCAGAGTGCCGCCATGAGGGATGACCCAGGTGTGGGGACCGGGCCAGCTTTGATCGAGCAGATCCCGCTGGACCGGGGTTAGCGCACCCAGAAACGGCTCGCACTGCTCGATCGTCGCGGCGATCAGGATCAGGCCCTTGCTGACCGGACGCCGCTTGAGTTCAAGCACCCGGGCGACGGCTTCGGGATCGAACGGATCGCAACCCAGCCCCCAGACACCTTCGGTGGGATAAGCGATGACGCCGCCGCGCCGGAGCGCACGGACCGCCTGGCGAACATGGATTGAAGACATTGGAAGAAGGCCGGATTGAGCGAAGCGCAAAATTACTGAAGGCGATCAGCGCGCGCAAGCATTCCTTATCTCGCGCGTAAGCTCCCTTATCTCGATAGCCGGGCCCGGCAATACGATCCGCCGCAGCTTTCGATCAAACCCATCAGCTCCAGCTCGGCAAGGATGGCCAGCAGCGCCGGCAGTGGCTGCGCGGTTCCGAGCAATACCTCATCGAGCGAGATCGGGGTCGATCCGATAAGCGCGAGCACCTGAGCTTCGTCATCGCCCAGTTCCGGAATGGACGCGGGTAGCGCAGGCGTTGCCCCGGCCGGCGCGATCGGCCATGTGGCGCCGAGCCAGCCACGCAGTTCGGAGAAGATGTCGTCGGCGCCCTGCACCAGTGTCGCGCCCTGCCGGATCAGACTGTTGCAGCCGCGACTGACCGGATTGTGGATCGACCCGGGCAGCGCGAACACCTCACGGTTCTGTTCGGCCGCCAGCCGCGCGGTCACCAGCGAGCCGCTCTGCAGAGCCGCCTCGACCACAAGCACACCGAGACTCAGGCCGCTGATGATGCGGTTGCGGCTAGGGAATTGATTGGGCCGGGGCGGTGTTGCGAGCGGGAATTCCGAAATCACGGCGCCCTGACGACTCATGGCAGCGGCGAGTTCGGCATGCGCGGCGGGGTAAATCGCATCGAGACCACTGCCGAGCACAGCGATGGTCCGGCCGCCTGCATCGAGTGCCGCCCGATGCGCCACGGCGTCGATGCCATAGGCCAGACCGCTGGTGATGACGAAACCGCCAGCCGCCAGCGCGGCGGCAAAATCGCGGCTGTCGCTCAGCCCCTGCTTCGAAGGGCGGCGACTGCCGATCACCGCCAGCTGGGGCGCACTCAGGCAATCGAGCCCGCCCCACACATAAAGCAGCGGCGGCGGATCGGCGATTTCAAGCAGAAGCGGGGGATAGCACGGATCGCCCAGCGGCAGCAGATGCACACCGTGGGCCCGCATCCACTCGTCATCGCGCCGGGCTTTTCTGGCAGCGACAAAACTATCGCCCTGCGCGCGCCAGTCGGAAATCGCCGCGAGCCATTCGGGCTTGGCACCGAGGGCACGCAGCCGCGATGGCGACCAGTCAAGCCAGTCGAGGGGATTCGTGCACGAGGGATCAGCGGCTAGCAGACGGCGCAACAGAGCCGGCTTCATGCCGGGCATCTGCTGTACCAGTAGCCAGGGAAAGAACGGGGACGCGCCGGGGGGAAAAGTTGAAGCATTCATCCTTGAACCTCAGAGCCGCATTCCAGCGGCTCGCGATGGCGTTGAGAAACGCTCGTAAGCGTTACGGGTTGCGCACGATGTCGTTTACCTTCAACGGGCGCTCGCTGCGCAGCACCAGACCGTAGCTCACCTTATCGAAAACGCGGAAGACCATGAGCAGCCCGGCGCGGAAATCCGGCGTTTTCACGATCTCGTTGGTGACCGGATCGTTGACATGCTCGCCGACCTTGTAAACGGCGAGCAGATTGCCTTCCTTAAGACCTTCGCGCGCGCCCTTGCTGATCACCACCACATTCATCGCGCCGATCTGGCTGACACCACCCTCGACCGCCAGCAGGCGGCCGTTCAGCTCCTGCTCGGGAGCGCTCGGGAAGAAATTGGCATTGAGCGCGCGCTCCTCCTCGGGCAGGAAGCGATCGCTGCGGCGGATTTCCTGCGTCGAGCGGTTCAGCGACAGCGTCGCCACATCCTTTTCAGCCGAGAGCAGTTTGGCCAGACCGATATCGAGCGCCTGCACGCCGAGCACTTCGCTGGTCTCGGGATCCACGAACGTTTCACCCTTGCGGAAGATGCCGTAGCTCGTGGTGGCGGGATCGAACGCGCCGCGGCCGTAAATTTCATCGCCCGCGCCTGCAACGATATGACCTTCCTTACCCATCAATACATAGGGCGCTTCTTCGAGCACGCCCGGCTTGACGATGCGACCGCGATTGAGGAAGGCATTCACCGCCTCCAGGGGAATCGCCGGAATTGCGCGAGCGAGCGGGGTGGCGCGCACTTCGGGTTCCAGTTTCACCTCGCCGCCGGCACCACGCTTCAGCACCAGCTGCGGCTTGCCGTCGATGTAGACGAGATTGAGCACATCGCCCGGATAAATCAGATGCGGGTTTTTGATCTGGGGATTGACGTTCCAGAGCTGCGGCCACTGCCACGGGCTTTTGAGAAAGGCGTTGGAAATATCCCAGAGCGTGTCGCCTTTTTTCACGACGTAGGTCTGGGGATGGTCGGGTCTCAGGGCGAGCACATCGGCGAACGCGGAAAGGACGCACGACATGGCGAGCAATCCACCCAATAACAGTTTTTTCATAGCATCATTCCTTTTCGGGCCGCAGCCTCAGGATATAAACCCGTATACTATAGCAGGCGAAACGCGCCCGGCCGGTGCTGGTCGAGTCGTGTATTTATCTGATCGATCATAACTTTAGCAGCCGTTTTTAGAATTACACTGGAACCGCTTCACAAAGACGATGGCAACACTCAAGATCCTCGAATACCCCGATCCGCGTCTGCGTACCGTTGCGACGCCGGTCAAAAATTTTGACGCGGCGCTGCAGACATTGATCGACGACATGTTCGAAACCATGTACGCCGCGCCCGGCGTCGGCCTGGCCGCGACGCAAATCGATGTGCACAAGCAGCTCATCGTCATCGACGTCACCGAGGAAAAAAATCAGCCGCTGGTTTTCATCAATCCCGAAATCGAAGTCCTGGGCGATGAACTCGGCGAATACGACGAAGGCTGTCTTTCGGTTCCCGGCTTTTATGAAACGGTCTGCCGCCCGACGCGCGTTAAAGTGAAAGCGCTCGATCGCAATGGCCAGCCGTTCGAAATGATTCCCGAAGGCCTGCTCGCGGTCTGTATCCAGCACGAAGTGGATCATCTGAAGGGCAAGCTGTACGTCGATTATTTATCGTCGCTGAAACGCACGCGCATTCGCACCAAGCTGCAGAAGCAACAGCGTCACAGCGCCTAATCCGGTTCATCCATCCTCATGAGTTCATCCAGGCTGCGCATCGTTTTCGCGGGCACGCCCGAATTTGCGGCGGCGCATCTGCGCGCGCTGCTCGACTGGAAAGGCGGCGAGGTCATTGCCGTCTATTCGCAGCCGGACCGCCCCGCCGGGCGCGGCAAGAAACTCGCCGCAAGTCCCGTCAAAGAACTCGCACTGCAACACGATCTCCCTGTTTATCAGCCACTCACGCTGCGCAATGTCGAAGCGCAGGAAACATTGCGCGCGCTGAATGCCGACATCATGATCGTCGTCGCTTACGGACTGATCCTGCCGGCTGCCGTGCTCGAAACACCGCGTTTGGGCTGCGTGAATGTGCATGCGTCGATTCTGCCGCGCTGGCGCGGTGCGGCGCCCATTCAACGCGCGATCGAAGCGGGCGATGCCGAAACCGGCGTCACCATCATGCAAATGGATGTGGGACTCGACACCGGCGATATGCTCAACATCGTGCGCTGCAGGATCGACGACGATGAAACCGCAGGCTCGCTGCACGACAAACTCGCAGCGCTCGGTGCACCGGCATTAATCGCCACACTCGAACAACTCGCCGCGAACTCCGCCGTACCGGAAAAACAAAACGACGCACTCACGTGTTACGCCGCCAAAATCACCAAAGACGACGCGGCGCTCGACTGGAACAAAAATGCCGCTGAGCTCGATCGTCAGATTCGCGCATTCAATCCCGCACCCGTCGCCTACGGAAGTATCGACGGCGAGCGCGTGAAAATTTATCGTGCGCGCGCCGAGCCAGAAGCGAACACCAAACCCGCTGCACCGTTCACTGCCGGACAAATAGTCAGCGCGGATAAAACCGGCATTCTCGTCGGCTGCGGCGAAAATTCCTGTCTGCGCATCGTCGATCTGCAGTTGCCGGGCGGAAAAATATTGAGCGCGGCCGAAGTCCTCAATGGCCGCGCCGATTTATTCAGACCCGGCCGCCTCTTCCAATCAATCATCGCCGATAACGATGCGTGAGCTCGACTGTCGCGCGGCCGCTGCGCAAATCCTTGCGGCGGTCGTCGAGGGCGAAACGCTCGACCGCGTGCTCGCACGCACCGAGCCTTCCGTGCGTGAACGCGATCGCTCGCTATTGCGCGAATTGTGCTACGGAAGTCTGCGTCTGCACGCCCGGCTCGCCGCACTCGTCAGGCCGCTGCTGCAGAAACCATTGAAAGCGCGCGATCGCGATATCGAACAACTGCTCGTCATCGGTGCGTATCAATTGCTGCACACGCGCATCCCCGCACACGCTGCAATCAATTCGGTAGTCGAAGCGAGCCGGCATCTGCAGAAAAGCTGGGCAGCCGGCCTGATCAATGCCGTCATGCGCAAACTGCAGCGCGAAAATGAAGAACGCATCGCGCAACTGACGGCCGCACAGCGCGATGCCCATCCGCAATGGCTCCGGGAAGCGATTCACCACGCCTGGCCACAGCACGCTGAACACATAGTCGCAGCCAATAATGCGCACCCGCCGATGTGTCTGCGCGTGAACTCGCTGCAAAAAAATCGTGCCGATTATTTGCAGCTATTAAATGCGCAGGGCATCGCGGCGGCGGAATGCACCGCGAGCGCCGCCGGTATTCGACTGGAGACACCATGCGCAGTCGATACACTGCCGGGATTTAACGAAGGTGTGGTCAGCGTGCAGGATGAAGCGGCACAACTCGCTGCATTTCTGCTCGATGCGCAGCCGGATCAGCGTGTGCTCGATGCATGTTGTGCGCCCGGCGGAAAAACCGCGCACATTCTCGAAACGCAGCCGACCGCGCAAATGTGGGCACTGGATGTTTCCAGCGAGCGCCTGCAGCGCGTCACCGCGAATCTCGCGCGCCTGAATCTGTCCGCGAAAGTCATCGCCGGCGATGCCCTAACACCCGCATCGTGGTGGGACGGCATCGTGTTCGATCGCATCCTGCTCGATGCGCCGTGCTCGGGAACCGGCGTGATTCGACGCCATCCGGACATCAAACTGCTGCGCACTGCCGCCGACATCACGCAGTTCGCGCAACTGCAGACGCAATTGCTGGAAACGTTGTGGCCGCTGCTCGCACCGAACGGATACCTGCTGTACGCGACCTGCTCGATCATGCCGGAAGAGAACACCGCCGTAGTCGAACAATTCTGTGCGGTGCATAGCGATGCGCAGCATCGTCCCATCGCGGCGGAGTGGGGCGCGGTGGAGTGGGGCGTGGCACAGCCCGCGGGACGGCAGTTACTTCCCTCCATCGACGGCTGCGACGGTTTTTATTACGCGCTGCTGCACAAACGTGAAGCCGTGTAAAAAACACTGCGCGCCGCGCTCAAACGAGAATCAGTTCTCAAAATCACAATGTCCCGGGGCTGCAACAGCCAACATCCTCTTAAATTGCAAAACGATTCTAATTATTACCATCGATTGCGCGGCCATCGACATACGGATGTGCGTTCCCGCCCGGCGAAATTTTTCACGCATGCAGTACAAATTGCCGCCAACCCGACCCGAAGTGGAGCTCGTGCTCTATCTCGCCGCGACCATCGCGCTCACCGCTATTGCCGCAGCGCTGGGGCTATTCGAAAACACCTCTCTGGGAGAGACCTGGGCCGCGCCGGTGCTGGCATGCAGCCTGCTATTGAGCGTCGCGCTCTGCATTACTTTCTGGCGACGCACGCGCCTTTACCAGCATGAGAACTGGGCGCGCTATCTCGCCGAAATCGAGCTGCAGAAATTTTCACTGGTGGTCGAACAGAATCCCTCTGCGGTGGCGATTCTCGATATGCGCGGCAATATCGAATACGCGAATCCCAAATTCTGCAGCGCATTGAATTATGCGGACGATGAATTATTCGGCCGCAATCTGGGGCAGCTGCTGCACGCGAGTGTCGCCGGCGAAACCTACGCGGAAATTCTGGCGGCCGCGACGATCGGCACGATATGGCAGGGTGAATTGCGCTATCAGCGCCACGACGATGGCTCTTTCTATGCGGCGGCGACGTTTCATCGCATCGAAGGTCGTCATGGCGAAACCAGTCAGATCGTGGCATTGCTCGAAGACATTTCCGATCGCATCGCCTATCGCGAGCATATTTTCCGTCAGACGAATTTCGACAAACTCACCGGCCTCCCCAATCGCGAACTTGCTCTCGATCGTTTAGCCCAGGCAATTAATAGTGCCGAGCGCCATCAGCGTATGCTGACGGTATTATTCGTCGGCCTCGACCGTTTCAAAAATATCAATGACACGCTCGGCCATCGCGTCGGCGATGTGCTGCTCGTGGAAACTGCGCAGCGTTTGCAGCAATGCGTTCGCGATGAAGATACCGTGGCGCGCATCGGCGGCGATGAATTCCTGATCCTGCTCATCAATCAACGCAGCACCAGCGATGCGACGCTCGTTACAAACAAGATTATCGATACCATCGCGCAGCCCTTTTATGCGGAGGCGCGCGAACTGAATGTCACCGCCAGCATCGGTCTGACCGTTTATCCCGACGATGGCGCCACCGCGGAAGATTTACTGCGCAACGCCGACTCGGCCATGCATATCGCAAAATCGCAGGGCCAGAATTCATACCATTTCTTTACGCCGGAGATGAACTCGCGCGCGCTCGAGCGGCTCAATCTCGAAACGCATTTGCGCCATGCCGTCGAGCGCGATGAACTGGTTCTGCACTATCAGCCATTGATCAATCTGGAAAGCGGTGAGGTCGTCGGCATGGAGGCGTTGCTGCGCTGGCACAACGTGGAATTGAACGATCCACCGCCCGGTCGTTTCATTCCCATCGCCGAAGAAACCGGCCTGATCATCCCGATCGGGCAATGGGTGTTGCGCGAGGCCTGCCGTCAGGCGGTCGCGTGGCAGAACGAAGGGCACGCGCCGCTGCGCGTGGCGGTTAATATTTCGACGAAGCAATTCGTCGGCGGTAACGTCGTGCACGCAGTCGAAGATGCGTTGAAAGAATCGGGATTGGATCCCGCATTGCTCGAACTCGAAATCACCGAGGGTTTGCTGCTCAACGATGCGCCGCTGACGCGACGTTCGCTCGAACGCCTGAAGAAGCTCGGCGCGCGGCTTTCGCTCGACGATTTCGGCACCGGATTTTCGTCGCTCGGCTATCTGCAGCGCTACGATTTCGATGTGTTGAAAATCGATCGCAGTTTTATCAAGGACATTGAAAACAATAATGAAGCCGCGAGTCTGGTCAGGACAATCATCGCGATGGCGCACAATCTCGGCATGGAGGTGATCGGGGAGGGCGTCGAAACCGAGGTGCAGGCCGATTTCATTCGCGACCGCGAGTGCCATTTCGGCCAGGGCTATTTTTATGCGAAACCGCTACCCGCGACGGAGTTCAGCCACTGGCTGAAAAAATATTCAACAGGCGATAAATTCTTAAAAAGATAAAACCACCATTCTTCGAGCGGGTAGGCGGGGAAAGGGGGGTTCTTTTTCAGGACGAGAAGGTGATCTTAACGAAGCTGCGGTGCAAGTCGTCATCGGAGGTGTCGTCGAATTCTTCTAGGCCGATCACACCGAAGCCACTTGAATGCTCGCCACGGCTGTCCTGAAAAAGAACCCCCTTTCCCCGCCCCACGTTCTGCTACAGCGCGCCATTTATAAGAACGTAATTTATTTTCCGCGCGATTTTTCGATCAGCTCGTACGCCGCCTGAATTTCCTGCGTCTTCTCCGTCGCGAGTTTCACCATATCGGGCGGCACGCCCTGCGCGATAAGTTTGTCGGGATGATGCTGGCTCATGAGTTTGCGATACGCTTTTTTGATATCAGCATCGCTCGCATCGCTGCTGACACCGAGCGCCTTGTACGCATCGGCCAGCGCGTCGCGCGAAGTCGCCTGACTGGTGCCGTAATCGTGCTGATGGAAACGCTGCTGCGCCTGCAGCATGTCGAGAAATTGCAGAAACTGCGCGCGGTTGAAACCGAGATATTGCGCGACGCGTTGCAGGATGTCGGCTTCGGCTTGGTGAATTACCCCGTCGGCCAGCGCAAACCGCACCAGATATTCGATGAGCACACTGCGCAACGCCGGCTGAAAAATCGCGTGCTGCAAAAAACTCGATATCTGCGGTTCGATCTGAAAATCCGGCGCGGCTCCGCGCTTGAACAGGGTGATGGCCTCGGCGCGCGCCTCCCCGCTCAAACCCAGCTCCGCCATCAGACGCTCGGCGCCTGCGATTTCCTCTTCGCTGATGCGGCCATCGGCTTTCGCCAGACAACCGACAATCGTGAATACAGTCGAGAAAAAGGGATGCTGCGCGAGCGGAATGTTTTCGGCGGTGCGCGCGTGCGTTTTCAAGCCGCGCAAACCTTTGTCGAAATAATGACCGATGAGAATACCGAACACTATGCCGAGCCAGTTGCGCGTCAACAGATAGCCAAAAATCGCCCCGCAGACTTTACCGATAATCACACGCCAACCTCATAAACGGTCACGCCGGCATCACCGTGAAGGCGAGCGACGCGAAGCCCCTTTGAAACGTTTGTATTCCCACTGATATTGCGCGGGACAATCGCGCGCCGCCGCCTCGACACTGGCGTTCAGACCGGCCAGCGACTGCGCGAGATCCTCCGCATAAATAGCGGGATCGGGTGCACGAAAAACCATCCTGAAACCGCCGCGCGGCAACCGCAGCGCGTAGACCACCAGCGCACGCGCGCCGGTCTTCTGCAGCAGATTGCTTGCCAGCGTCATCGTCAATGCGGGATGGCCGAAGAACGGCGCAGGCTCTACACCCGCACCTTTGGGCACTTGATCCGGCAGAATGCCGACCATGCCACCAGACTTTAATGCCTTGAGCACGGCGCGTACGCCGCTGGTGTCGGCGGGCACCAGTGTTGCGCCGCTGCGACTGCGGCCCAGCCGCACCAGTTCGTTGATCGCCTCGTTATCGGACGGCAGATACATCGAGGTGATGCCGTACCGCAGACCGAGATACAGCCCGACCACCTCCCAGTTGCCGTGATGCGGTGCGATTACGAGCACACCGCGCCCCTCGGCGACATAGTGCGCAAGCAGCTCTTCGCCCTCGAATTCCACCACGGCCGACAAGGTTTTTTCAGGCGGCGACAGCCAGAGCCTGGTCATCTCGAATGCGGTCTGACCGAAATCGATCAGGCTTTCGCGCACCAGATCGGCCTGCTGCTGCGCGCTCAGCTCGGGCAGGCAGCGCGCAATATTTGCCTGCGTCGTCATTTTTTCGCGCGAATCGAAACGCCAGAACCAGTGGCCGAGCAGGCGCCCGAACGCGTGCAGCCACGACCACGGCAGCACAGCGAGGCCCCGCATCACGGCGCGCAATATTGAAATCTTGAGACCGGACACCGGCGAACCCGCATTCGAAAGAGAAACGCGGCGCATTGTACTTGAAAGCATGCGCCGCACTTAAAGCCCTGCGCGGCCCTTGCGGCGATAAACGCGCAAATGCGCTCGCTGCAAACCCGAACGGAAACTGCCGCAACGCTGCGTCCTCTGTATAATTGCGCCCTTTCCCAAGTCTCTCCCGCATTCAAATAAGGAGCCCGCCGTGAGCGCGCCCGACGTCAAGTCCCCGGACATAAGCACTTTTCAAGGTTTGATTCTCGCTCTGCAGCAATTCTGGGCCGAACAGGGCTGCGTAATTCTGCAGCCGCTCGATATGGAAGTGGGCGCGGGCACCTTTCACCCCGCAACATTCTTGCGCGCACTCGGACCGGAGACATGGAACGCTGCCTACGTGCAACCGAGTCGCCGTCCCGCCGACGGCCGTTACGGCGAAAATCCGAATCGCCTGCAGCACTACTATCAATTTCAGGTGGTGATGAAACCATCGCCTGCGAATATTCAGGAGCTGTATCTAGATTCGCTGAAACGGCTCGGTTTCGATCCGCTCGTCAACGATATCCGCTTCGTCGAGGACAACTGGGAATCGCCCACCTTAGGCGCGTGGGGACTCGGCTGGGAAGTGTGGCTCAACGGCATGGAAGTCACGCAATTCACTTACTTCCAACAAGTCGGCGGCATAGAGTGTTATCCCGTCACCGGCGAAATCACGTACGGCCTCGAACGCCTCGCCATGTATTTGCAGGGCGTCAACAGCGTTTACGATCTGGTGTGGGCGAAAGGTCCCGAAGGCATTGTGACCTATGGCGACGTGTTCCATCAGAACGAAGTGGAAATGTCGCGTTTCAATTTCGAAGAAGCGAACGTGGCGAAATTATTCGAGCTGTTCGATTTTTACGAAAGCGAAAGCCATCGTCTCATCGAAAAAAACCTCCCATTGCCCGCATACGAAATGGTGATGAAGGCATCGCACACATTCAATTTACTCGATGCACGCAAAGCGATTTCCGTCACCGAGCGTCAGCGTTTTATTTTGCGTGTGCGTGGTCTTGCCCGCGCCGTGGCGCAGGCGTATTTCGATGCCCGCAAAGCATTGGGCTTTCCGCTCGCACCCGAAGCGCTGCGCAATGAAGTGCTCGCAGCCCTAGCTAATGAAAACAGGCAGGCACAACAAGAAAACAAATCGTCAGAAAATAAATCAGGAGCCGCAGCGTGAGTCAGACATTCCTCGTTGAACTCGGCACCGAAGAACTGCCACCGAAAGCGCTCAAAAATTTATCGCTCAGCTTCGAACAATCGATCGCCGATGGTTTAAAAGCCGCGAATATTACTTTCAGCAAAACGCATGTCTTTGCCGCGCCGCGCCGCCTCGCAGTGCTCATCGAAGAACTGAACGAGCAACAGCCCGACCAGGCCATCGAAAAACTCGGCCCCAATGTCAGCAATGCCTTCGATGCCGAAGGCAAACCGACCAAAGCGACCGAAGGTTTCGCACGCTCCTGCGGCATAGACGTCGGACAACTGCAACGCACGCAAACCGACAAGGGCGAGCGTCTGGTATTTCGCAGCACGCAAGCAGGAAAGCTCACCATCGAATTATTGCCTGCAATCGTTTCCGCCGCGCTCGATCAATTGCCGATTCCGAAACGCATGCGCTGGGGCGCGCGCCGCGATGAATTCGTACGGCCCGCGCACTGGCTGGTGATGCTGTTCGGCAAGCAGATCGTCGACTGCGAAATTCTCGGCATCAAATCGGGACGCGAAACACGCGGTCACCGCTTCCACTGCAATCAGTCGCTCGCACTCAACCACGCCAGTGAATATCAGCTGACGCTCGAAAACAAAGCGTATGTAATCGCCGACTTCAGTGAACGTCGCGGTCACGTGCGTAAGCAGGTGGAACTCGAAGGCAAAAAATTAAACGGCATCGCTGTTATCGACGAAGATTTGCTTGATGAAGTGACTGCTCTCGTCGAATGGCCTGTCGCGCTGAGTGGTTCTTTCGAAGAACGTTTCTTGAAAGTGCCGCAGGAAGCGCTGATCTCGTCGATGAAAGGCCATCAAAAGTATTTTCACGTGGTCGATACCAGCGGCAAACTGCTGCCGCACTTCATCACTGTCGCGAATATCGAAAGCAAGGACCCGCGCAAAATCATCGACGGCAACGAGCGCGTGATTCGCCCGCGCCTGAGCGACGCCGCATTCTTTTATGAAACCGATCTGAAAACGCCGCTCGAATCGCGCCGCGATCAATTGAAAACCGTGGTGTTTCAGGAAAAGCTCGGCACTGTTTTCGATAAAACCGAACGCATTGCAAAACTCGCCGAATCGATCGCCGAGCAAATCGGTGGCAATGTATCCTTCGCTCAACGCGCAGGCCAGCTCAGCAAGGCCGATCTCGTCAGCAATATGGTCGGTGAATTCGACGAAATGCAGGGCGTTGCGGGTGCGTATTACGCGCGTCATGATGGCGAGCCAGACGAAGTTGCCGAGGCGATTCGCGAACATTATCTGCCGCGTTTTGCTGGCGATGAATTACCGCACACCAAAACCGGTATCGCGATTGCGCTCGCCGATCGACTCGACACACTCGTCGGCATCTTCCTGATCGGCCAGCCGCCAACCGGATCGAAAGACCCCTTCGGATTGCGTCGCGCTGCGCTCGGCATTCTGCGCCTCATCGTCGAACGCGGCCTCGATCTCGATTTGCGTTCCTGCATCAGCTTCGCGAGCCATTTATTTCCGAATGCGGTGATGGGCGCCGCGCCACAGAATATTCGTCAGGCGATTTTCGATTATGTGATCGAGCGTTTCCGCGCGTGGTACGAAGACGAAAATATTCCGGCCGAAGTATTTTTTGCCGTCAGCGCGAAACAACTGGGCGCGCCACTCGATATTCATCAGCGCGTGCAGGCTGTGCATCGTTTCAGCCAACTGCCCGAAGCGCAGGCGCTCGCTGCGGCGAACAAACGCGTATCGAACATACTTGCCAAACAGGCTGATGCGAGTGCATTGCCAGCGTTGCGCACGGACCTGCTGCAAGAGGATGCCGAGAAAAAACTCGCCGATGAAGTGGCAACGCTCGCCGCCGTAGTGACGCCATTATTTGCGCAGCGCAAATACCGTGAAGGCCTGGAAAAACTCGCGAGCCTGCGTGCAACTGTCGACGCATTTTTCGATAACGTGATGGTGATGTGCGACGATGAAACAGTGCGCAACAATCGTCTGGCGCTGTTGTCTCAACTGCGCAATTTATTTTTGGAAGTGGCTGACATTTCGTTGTTGGCACCTGCTAAATAGGCCTCCCCTGTAAAACAGGGGAGGTGGCTCGCGCAGCGAGACGGAGGGGTCATTAAAACCCGACCCCCTCGCCCCTTTGGGGCACTCCCCCTATAAGATAGGGGGAGTCGTTCGTGCCATTTCAAACTTCATTTAATTTAAACGCGAAAACAAAATGCTGGTAATCCTCGATCGCGACGGCGTCATCAACGAAGACTCGGACGACTACATCAAATCGCTCGACGAATGGCATCCCATTCCCGGCAGCATCGATGCAATCGCACGCCTGAGTCGTCATGGTTTTACGGTTGCGGTCGCCACCAATCAATCGGGACTGGGTCGCGGCCTGTTTACGCTCGACGATCTCGAAGCCATGCATCATCGGCTTTGCGAAATGGTGGAAAGTGGGGGCGGACATGTATCCGGAATTTTTTATTGCCCGCATACGCCCAACGATCAATGCGATTGCCGCAAACCGAAACACGGGCTGATCGATGCGATCGAGCGCGAATTCAACACATCGGCGCGCGGTGCCTGGCTCATCGGTGATTCGCAACGCGATCTCGAAGCGGGCATGAGCAAAGGCTGCGTGCCCGTTCTTGTGCGCACCGGTAAAGGCGCGCGCACCGAAAAAAAATTCGCTGATGATATCGATCTGCGCTGGCGCGACGTGAAAATATTCGACGATCTCGCCGCCGCCGCCTCGGCACTCATCGAAACAGCCACCATGCAACGGTGACACACTGACAAGCCCGGAAACAACGAATGCGCCCGATATCACCCCTGCAGAAACTATGGCTCGGCATCCGCACCACAATTTTTTATTTCGGCTACTCGCTGATCACGGTGTGGTTCAGTTTTACCGGGGTTTTATTCTGCCGTTTTCTTCCCTATCGCATGCGCGACACCTATTTAACGGGCTGGAATTTTCTCGTGATGCGCTGGCTGAGCCTCATCTGCGGCATTACTTACAAAGTGCGCGGTAAAGAATTAATCCCACCGGGGCCCGTCGTGCTGATGTCCAAGCATCAAAGCCAGTGGGAAACCTTTTATCTGCAGGTATTGCATCCGCCAATTGCCACCGTTCTGAAAAAAGAATTATTGCGTGTACCTTTTTTCGGCTGGGGTTTGGGATTACTCGAACCCATCGCCATCGACCGCAGCAATCCCAAGCAGGCGATCAAGGATATTCTGGATCAAGGCGTGCACCGGCTAAGACTGGGCCGCTCGGTCATGATCTTTCCCGAAGGCACGCGGATACCGCCCGGTGAAGTCGGCACCTACACGCGCAGCGGCGCCATGCTCGCGAGCAGAGCCGGCGTGCCGATTGTGCCCATCGCGCACAATGCCGGATTATTCTGGCCGTCGAAAAAATTCCTGAAATATCCCGGCGTGATTGAAATCGTCATCGGCGCACCGATCGATGCTTCGAGTGGCGATAGTCGCGCGCTCACCGAACAGGTCAAAAACTGGATCGAAAACGAAATCGCGCATATGGAAGCGCAACCGCCGCAAGCGGCACGCTCCGCTCAAACCGTCTGATGCGCAAACCCGCCTTTATTTTTGTTTTTCTCACCGTCGTGCTCGACATGCTCGCGCTCGGCATGATCATTCCGGTGCTGCCGAAACTCGTCATTGATTTCAGCGGTGGCGACACTGCGCGCGGCGCGGAAATTTTCGGCTGGTTCGCCACCGTATGGGCGCTGATGCAGTTTTTCTGCTCGCCTATTCTGGGCGCACTCTCCGATCGCTTCGGGCGACGGCCGGTGATTTTGATTTCGAATTTCGGCCTCGGCTTCGATTACATTCTCATGGCGCTCGCACCCAATCTGGGATGGCTGTTTGCAGGTCGCGTGATTTCGGGAATCTGCGCAGCCAGCATCAGCACGGCGTATGCATACATCGCCGATGTATTGCCCGCCGATAAACGCGCCGGCGCATTCGGCATGATGGGCGCCGCGTTCGGGCTCGGCTTCACTTTCGGTCCCGCGCTCGGCGGTATTCTCGGCGAGATCGATCCGCATCTGCCGTTCTGGGCGGCGGCAGCACTCAGCCTGCTGAACGGCTTGTACGGATTGTTCGTGATCCCCGAATCGCTACCGCGCGACAAACGCACACCCTTCCGCTGGAGCCGCGCCAATCCGGTCGCCGCACTGAGATTGCTGCGTTCGCAACGCCATTTGATCGGCCTCGCGAGCATCGGCTTTTTATCGAATCTCTCGCATGTCGTGCTCAATAGCACCTTCGTTTTATACGCGGGGTATCGCTATCAGTGGAGCGAGCGCGATGTCGGTTTCGCGATGGCGCTGGTCGGCATTTGCAGCATGATCGTGCAGGGCGGCCTGGTGCGTCCGTTCGTGCGCCATTTCGGCGAACGCAAGGCACTGCTGTGCGGTCTGACCTCGGGCGCGCTGGGTTTTGCGATTTTCGGACTCGCGCCAAACGGTACTATTTTCCTGCTCGGTATTTTATTCACAACGCTCTGGGGCATGGCCGGCCCTGCCGGCATGGGTTTGATGACGCGCTATGTCGGCGCGAGCGAACAGGGTCGATTGCAGGGAGCGAACAGTTGTCTGAACGGTATCGCGATGCTGATCGGTCCGGCGATTTTCACCTACACCTTCGCGCTATTCATCGGCCCTTCGCAGCCGCTGCATCTGCCGGGCGCACCGTTTTTACTGGCGACGATGCTGCTGGGCATCGCACTGCTGTTCGCGGCGCGGGTGACACAGCCCGCGCGCGAATGATTTAACCGGAAGTTTCTTAAAACTGCGCTTTCACTTTTACACCCAGATAAACAGAGCGATCCGGCGCCGGTTCGAAATAGCGCGCATTGCTTTCATTTACGATCACCGAGCCGGCGTATTCGCGATCGGTAAGATTATCGATGCGCACAAATTCGTCGAACTGCCAGTTTTTCAATTTCTGCGTAAAGCCTGCGCTCCAGTCGAGCACCGTGTAAGCGTCCGTCGAATCGTTGTTGATATCGTTCACATACAGTTTCGATTCGCGGCGTATGGCGAACGCAGTATTGAAACCGCTGCGCGCTTCGCGCCAGGATAATTCGCCAAAAACTGCACTCATCGGTACGCCGGGAATGCGATTGCCTTTTTCGATCCGTTGCAAGGAGGCGATAAAATCCTCGCGATATTCCGCGCGCAAAAAGGTATACGCAAGTTTTAAACCCACACCGTTATCCCATTCGCCCGCGTATTGCCACTCGACACCATCGCGCTGCGTTTTTCCCGCGTTCTGATATACCGATCGACCGCCACTATTAGCCAGGACCGCCAGCTCATCCTGCGTGATGACATGAAACAAGGCGAAATCGATACGGCTATTTTCGTCGAGCAAAATCTTGGTGCCGATTTCATAGTTTTCGCTGCGGCTCGGTTTCAAATCCAGATTCAAACCGGTGTCGTTGCCGAGCACACTTTTATAGGAAAGCTCGTTGAATGTCGGCGTTTCGAAGCCTTTGCCATACGACGCGTACAGGCGCACCGAATCGTTCAGGCCCCAGCTCAGACCGAGCGTGGGCGTGGTCGCGTGAAAGGTTTTACGGCCGCTGTCGTCGCCATTGCCCGGCACAATGAAATGATCGTCGGAATCGACACGCACTTCGCTGTTGCGCACGCCCAGCGCGAGCAGGGCGTCGGGATGAAACTGCCACTGCGCCTGCAGATATTGATCGACGTTGTAAACGCGATTCGATTCGTCGCGGCGCAAATCGCCTTTAACGCCCAGCGTGCCGCCGATGGAGTTTCTGAAGCCGCGGCGATTCTCGTCGAGATCGTCGAAACTCAAGCCGCCCGTAATTTCCACCGCGCCGTTCAGCAGCGAAGCGCGATGCGTCCAGTGAGTATCGAGCCCCCAGTAATCACGATCGAGATCGATTACCCCGCCTGAATGCGTTGCAGCGAGCTGTGCGCCCGGGGGAATCGATTGATATTGCACCGTGCTGCGCTGACCGCGATAAAGGGTGATATCGAATGCGTTGTCGGCATCGATGTCGCGGCGATAATTCGCGCCGAGCTGTTGTTGACGCACGGATTTGCGCGTGTTGAATAATTTCGCGTTGGCGCCGGCCTGCTCCGGACCGGTCTCGAATTGCGCACGCGTCAGCCCGAGCGGATCCTGCGCTTCGGGCATATCGAAGGCATTGACGATGAATTTGAGTCGGGATTTTTCATCCGGCGAAAAATTCAGATTCAAATTGCCGTTGATGCGGCGCACGGCGCTGTGATCGCGATGACCATCGGTGCTGAAATTATTGATCGCCGCGTTGTAATCGAAACCATTCGATGCGCCGGCAACGCGGATCGATTCGCGATAGGTATCGTCACTGCCCGCCAGCAGATCGAGCTGCGCCTGCGTGCCCTGCTGGCCCGGCGCGCTGAATACCGCAATGGTGCCGCCCGAGGCATTGCCGTAGAGCGCCGAGAACGGTCCGCGCAATACTTCGATGCGCTGCACCGACGTCAGATCGATATGCGAAAGCTGACCCTGGCCATCGGGCATCGTCGCCGGAATGCCGTCGACATAAATGCGCACACCGCGCACACCAAAGGTCGAACGCGCGCCGAAGCCGCGAATCGAGACCTGCAGATCCTGCGCGTAGTTCTGCCGGTTGTGGGCCACCACGCCGGGAATCTGCGGCAGGACCTCCGAAAGGTTGACCTGCAATTGATTGCTGTTTATGGCATCGGCGGAAATCGTATCGATCGCCATCGGCAGGACGAAACTCGCCTGCTGACTGCGCGTGGCAGTGACCACGACCTCGCTGCGCAGCTCGGCAGCGGTTGCGGAGATAGCGCCTGAAACGCCGGTCAGGAAGAGCAGCACAGGGGTCAATCGATTCGATACAGCCATTTGGTGTCAGTTCCTTGCAACGAAATTTGCGCACTATAACGCAAATGAATCAATAACTTGCCATTTTGATAGCGGCGATCTTCAAATACGTACCATACTGATCATCAATCTCAATTGACAACAATTATCATTTACACTAGATTTCGCATACGTACTGAATTCCCAAGAATGACCGCCATGTATATCTGTCTGTGCAAAGGTATCACCGACTCGCAAATCCGCACGGCCGTTGCGGAAGGCATGACCAATTATCGCGAAGTACGCACCGCGCTCGGGCTCAGCACGCAATGCGGCAAGTGCGGCATTCACGCCAGGGAGGTTTTCAACGACGCATTGACCTCCGTCGACCAGTCACTTTTTTACGATGCTGCGCGCGCTGTCGCGTAAGTGAATTTCGTCGCATTCAATTAATTTTCACCGCGCGCATTTTTATTTTCATGCGTGTCGATATCGCCCACTGACACCGTTTTTACGCCGCTCATTCACACCGCTGTCATCGCCTTTATTGGCAATACAAATAATTCGTATTCATACCTTCCTTCTCCAAGTTTGACACCGCTCGATATGACGCGGACAATTTCGCGCAT
Organism: uncultured Verrucomicrobiaceae bacterium; assembly: GCA_964631955.1. Taxonomy (GTDB): domain Bacteria; phylum Pseudomonadota; class Gammaproteobacteria; order Pseudomonadales; family CAMLJR01; genus CAMLJR01. The sequence goes on from CAZWBA010000003.1 coordinate 273,465, forward strand.
TCACCGAATTTTTTTGCATTTTTTCCGTGCGAATTTTCATTTCGATTACAAACCTGGAGAGCAGGCATGAAGGGCGACCCCAAAGTCATTGAAATTCTGAACAAGGTTCTCGGCAACGAGCTGATTGCAATCAATCAATATTTTCTGCATTCGCGCATGTTCGGTAACTGGGGATTGAAAGCCCTCGAAGATTACGAATATCACGAATCGATCGATGAGATGAAGCACGCCGACAATCTCGTCAAACGTATTTTTTTCCTCGAAGGTTTACCCAACCTGCAGCAGCTCGGAAAATTGCTGATCGGCGAAACGGTGGTCGAAGCACTGCGTTGTGATTTGAAACTCGAACAGCAGGCGCTGCCCGATCTCAAAACCGGCATCGCCTATTGCGAACAGGTGGGCGACTATATCAGCCGCGAATTGCTCGAAAGCATTCTCGAAAGCGAAGAAGAGCACATCGATTATCTGGAAACGCAGCTCAACCTCATCGATCAGATCGGTTTGCAAAATTATTTGCAGAGCAAAATGGCATCCTGAAACGCAAATGCGGTACTGTAAGTCACTCTCGTTGATTGTGACTGACCATGTGGCGCAATACCCATTATCTTCCGCTGATTCTTGCTGCATTGTTTCCGCTCGGCGCCGACGCCGCGCTGGGCGGAAATCCACAACCCGCAGCGTCCGGCAGTCATATCCCTGAAAATTTCGCATTTCACCCGGACAGCGCTCGCTCAATTGAAATTCAAACCCGATAATAAACACCGATAAATAAACTCGGGAATTCGTAATGAATCGCAATCCGCATTCGCATTCGACGTCAGCCAGCCCCCACATAGCGACCGGCGACTGGCGCATCGTGCGCATGCTGCTGCCCTATCTCTGGGAATACCGCGGGCGCGTGATCGTCGCGATGGCGTTTCTCATCATCGCGAAACTGGCCAATATCGGCGTGCCGCTACTGATGAAGCGGATCGTCGATACGCTAACCCCCACCAACGCGATGCTCGCGGTGCCCGTAACCCTGCTCGTTATCTACGGCCTGTTGCGCCTGTCGTCGACGCTATTCGCGGAATTGCGCGATGTCGTCTTCGTGCGCGTCACGCAGCGGGCGATGCGCCGCGTCGCGCTCACGGTATTTCGTCATCTGCATGCACTGAGCCTGCGTTTTCATCTCGAACGCCAGACCGGCGGTGTCTCGCGCGATATCGAACGCGGCACGCGCGGCATTGCCACGCTGATGAGTTTCACGCTGTTCAGCATCATTCCCACGTTGCTCGAAATCGCGCTGGTATGCGGTCTGCTCTACATCAAGTTCGATATCTGGTTTTCGCTGATTACATTCATCGCACTGACGATTTATATCGGCACCACCGTCGCCATTACCGAGTGGCGCACGCAGCATCGGCGCACGATGAACGATATGGATTCGAAAGCGAATACGAAAGCCATCGATTCGCTGCTCAATTACGAAACGGTGAAATACTTCAGCAACGAGGAATACGAAGCCCAGCGTTACGACCGAAATCTGCAGCGCTTCGAAAACGCCGCAGTAAAAAACGAAACCTCGCTCGGCCTGCTCAATTGCGCGCAGAGTTTCGTCATTGCCATCGCGGTGTCGCTGCTGATGTGGCGCGCCTCTGCCGGCATCGTGGCGGGCAACATGACGATTGGCGATCTGGTGATGATCAACGGTCTGCTCGTGCAGCTTTATATTCCGCTCAATTTTCTCGGCGTGATGTACCGCGAAATCAAGCAGGCGCTGACCGACATGGAAAAAATGTTCGGCCTGCTCAATCAGAATCGCGAAATCGAAGACTCGCCCGATGCACAACCGCTCGACGTTTCGCATGGCGCCGGCATTCGTTTCGAACATGTCGATTTTGGTTACGATGCCAAGCGGCAGATTTTATTCGATGCCAGTTTTGAAATTCCGCCCGGGCATACCGTCGCGGTGGTCGGGTCGAGCGGCGCGGGCAAATCAACCTTGTCGCGATTACTGTTTCGTTTTTATGACGTGAATGGCGGGCGTATTTTAATTGACGGGCAGAATATTCGTGCGGTGCAGCAGAGCACACTGCGCGCGGTGCTCGGCATCGTGCCGCAGGACACCGTGCTGTTCAACGATACGATTTACTACAACATCGCTTACGGTCGACCGGGTGCAACGCGCGAAGAAGTGATCGCAGCGGCAAGGGCGGCGCATATTCATCACTTCATCGAGCATTCGCCCGACGGTTACGACACCATGGTCGGCGAGCGCGGGCTGAAATTATCGGGCGGCGAAAAACAGCGCGTCGCCATTGCTCGCACGATTCTGAAACAGCCCGCAATTCTGATTTTTGACGAAGCGACTTCGGCGCTCGATTCACGTACCGAGAAAGCGATTCAGGCGGAACTGAAGGAAATTTCCGCGACGCGCACGACATTGATCATCGCGCACCGCCTCTCGACCGTGGTCGATGCCGACCAGATTCTGGTGATGGAGCAGGGCCGCATCGTCGAGCGCGGCAATTTCCAGCAGCTTATCGAAGCGAAAGGCAAATTTGCTGAAATGTGGAAGCTGCAGCAGGAAGAGGATCTGCACGATGCCGATCGCCTCACTGGCGCATCAATACAACCTGCCTGAGAAACACGGGGAGCTCACAGAGTGAGAATTCATCGCCGACAATTCCTCCGCAACAGCACGCTGCTCAGTCTCGGATTGATGTGTCCTTTCGCATTCGGCGATCACGACAATAAAAATTCGTCGTCAACGATCGCCGATGATGTGCAGCACAGCGACTTGCTGCACATATCGCCCAGCGGTGAATTTTTTTATTTCTTGTCCGCCGCCTGCAGCACATGACTGCCGTGGCCGACACGATTTTCAATCAATGCGCGCGTGGCCGTCTGAATATAGGCATTCATCCGCGTATTCATGCGCTGCTGCGCGTGCTCGTCGTCGATAGGTGTCGCGTCCATATTCGGCAGTGTCGTGTATTGATATAAACGCGGTGTCGCATTCTCCGGCTGCACGAGAATTTTATCGCCCTCGATAAATGCCGTGGTGAAATCGGTGCCCGATGGCTTGATGAATGCACGGCCCTGATCGTCGGCGGGCAATGAAAGCAAGTCGCGACCCCAGCAATGATGTTCGTAATCGCCGCCGAGAACTCCCATGATGGTCGGTGCGATATCGACCTGCGAGCCAACCACCGAGCGCGTTTTACCGTAGCGCTGTTGAATGTCCTTGCCCCACACCACGAGCGGCACATGAAAGCGCCATAAATCGATATCGGTGATTTGTTCTCCACCACCGAATCCGTGATCGCCGACGAAAATAAACAAGGTGTTATCGAAGCCGCCGTCATGCTTTATCCGATCGAAGTTTTTTATTCGATCAAAAAACTGGCCCAATGCATAATCGTTGTAACGCATCGCGGTTAAATGCTCGTCGCGCACGCCGTCGACTTCCACTTCGGGCATCGGCAATTGCGGAGGCAATGCAAAGGGCGCGTGATTTGATAATGTCTGCAGCAGCGCGAAATACGGCTTGCCGCTCTGCTGCAGTTTCACGATTTCCTCGAAACCGCGATCGAACATATCTTCATCGGATACACCCCACGTGCGATCGGAAAAACGCGGGTTGACGAAATCGTGGCGGCCGATAAACCGCTGCATATTCTGCGCGCGGAAAAATCCCGACTGGTTGTCCCAGGCGAAATCACCGTTGTAGACGTAGAGACTTTCGTAGCCGCGCGCGGCAAGCAGTTTGGTAATACCCGAAAAATTATTCGCTCCCTGCGGCTGTTTCATCAGATATTCGTAATGCGGCAGATTGGGGAAACACGCCGCGGTGGCGAACATGCCCTGATGCGTGTGCGTGCCCTGCGAGAAAAATCGCTCGAACAACAACCCTTCGCGCGCCAGTTCATCGAAACGCGGCGTGATCTGCTGCGTGTTGCCGAATACGCCCGTGCGTTGCGCGCTGAAGCTTTCATCGATAATGAGCACGACGTTTTTATAGGGCGACGTTTCGGTGCCGGTTTGAGTGCTGGCGACGCCTGCAAAATCGGAACGCGCTGCGGTGACATGACGAAACAGCGGCAACGATTCCGGTTTCAATAGCCGATCCTGCGGCGTCAGCCAGTTTTCGCGAACCAGCGCCAGCGCCTCGTCATCCGGCATCATTTTCAGCCACGGATTCTTTTCGGATTTTTTGATTTCCTGCTTTGCGGCCTTCAGCAGGGTGAACGAACCGTTCAGCGCGAGATGATTGGTAAACAGATGTTCGGTCTTGTACGCATCGGCCCAGCGCAGCGGCGGGCCCGAACGAAAGGTGCCGCGTGCCGATGCCGCGGTGACGAAGATCAGAACCAGCGCGAGCGCGAGGCGAGCGCCGTACGGCACGGGTTGCAATGGCGGCCGGCGCGTTGCGCGATCGATTCGCCAGATCGCCCAGGCGCTGGTGCCGGCAAGCGCAACGCACAGCGCGAGATAGCGCAGAACGGGAAAGCCATACCACAGCATACTGACCACGGTTTTCGGGTCTTCTTTCACGTACTGAAAAACAAGACTGTTCAGGCGCGCGTGAAATTCGTGATAGAAATCCAGCTCCAGCGCAGCGAGAAAGCTGTAGATGAAGGCGACGGCGGCGAGCCAGCGATTGCACCAGCGCCGGCGTGACAATCCGCCTGGCAGCAGCATGGCGATGACCAGCGGCGTCAGCGCGTAACACGTCATGATGAGATCGAAACGAAATCCCGTGGCGAAAGCGGTGAGCACATCCGCCAGCGGAATATCGCCGAGCAGATGATTGTTGCGCCACAGCAGCAGTCCGCGCGCTATCGCGAACAGCACGATAAACACCGCTGCGCTCATCAGCAGGTAGAGCGTATCGGCGCCGAGGGTGTTGCGTTGAGGTGTCGAGGTCTTCGTGGTGAAACCGGACATACATGTTCCCGAAAGGAAAAAAACAGCCGCGCGCGATGTTCCGTCGGGCCAACTCCAGCGTCAAGCATTTCGTCATGCGCACGGCATAAAGTTCACTGGCGCGCCGATGCGCACGCCTATAATCGCGATCATCGAAAATCGCTCGACACGGAAACGCTATGAAAATTTACTCCTGGAACGTCAACGGCATTCGCGCAGTACTGAAGAAGGGTGTGTTCATGCCCTTCATCGAAACGCATGCGCCCGACATTTTGTGTCTGCAGGAAACCAAGGCCGAGCGCGGTCAGGTGGAAATCGATCTGCCGCATTATTGCGAGTACTGGAATTCGGCGGAAAAAAAAGGGTATTCGGGCACGGCGATTTTCAGCCGGCAGCAGCCGCTCGCGGTGATCAACGGATTTGCCGACGATTTCGTCAAACTCGCCGAATTGTCGAAGGTATATAACTTCGTCGACGATGCCGCGCGCGACGCAACCACCGAAGGCCGCGTCATTGCCGCCGAATACGATCAGTTTTACGTGGTGACGGTTTACACGCCGAACGCGAAGGATGATCTGAGCCGGCTCGATCTGCGCCACAGGCACTGGGATCCGGCATTCCTCGCGTACTGCAAATATCTGGAAAAAAAGAAGCCCGTCATTTTTTGCGGCGATCTCAATGTCGCGCACACCGAACTCGATCTCGCCAATCCGAAACCCAATCGCGGCAAGAAAGGTTTCACGCTCGAAGAGCGCGAGGGCTTTCAGAATTTCATCGATGCCGGATTCGTCGATACGTTGCGTTTATTCAAGGAAGGCAACGGCCATTACACGTGGTGGAGTCATTACGCGAATTCGCGCGAACGCAATGTCGGCTGGAGAATCGATTACGTGCTGGTTTCGGCCAGCCTGAAAGAGCGTGTCAAAAACGCGGAAATTCATCCCGCCGTCATGGGCAGCGATCACTGCCCGGTGAGCATCACGCTGGATATCTAGCGGCGAAGCCCGTCAGCTCACGCCGGAGCTGCTCGTTTCCTGCAGGAATTCGCGCAGCCGTTCCATGCCGAGCGGTTTGGCCAGATGCCCGTCCATGCCGGCGTCATAGCATTGCCTGATCTGCTCTTCGAGCGTGTGCGCGGTGAGTGCGATGATGGGTTTGCGCGCGAGCTGCCGTTCGTGCTCGCAGAGCCGAATCCGGCGCGTCGCCTCGTAGCCGTCGATATCGGGCATGTCGCAATCCATCAGTATCAGATCGATTTCGCGATGGCGCTCCCGGTACACCGCGACCGCCTCGACCCCGCCCGACACCAGCAGGCAGGCATGGCCGAGCTTTCGCAGCATCGACTGAATGACGATCTGGTTGGTGGGATTGTCCTCGACCACCATCACGATCAGCGCCCGGTCGGGCGTCTCGGCCTGCGCGACGACCGGTGCAGCCGCTGCCGGTGCCACCAGCAGACCCAGCACCCGCGCATAGGCATCGCGCAGGTCCGTCGCCAGCAGCGGTTTTTCCTGCGCCATCAGGATGCCGGCACGGCGCAGCACGGTGCCGTCGGGAATATCGGTCGCCGCCGTCAGCAGCAACAGCGGCGGCAACGCCGCGCCGTGCTCGGCCCTGAGCGCCTGCGCGAGCTGGATGCCGTTCATGTCGGGCATTTTCAGATCGATCGAGATCGCATCGATGATGAGGCCCCTGTCGATACATTCGCGCATGCGCGCCACGGCGTCCGCGCCCGAGTTCGCCACCAGCAACTGCATTCCCCAGCTGCGCACATGCTCCGCGACGAGCTGGCAGAAATGCACATTGTCATCGACCACGAGCACGGTCTTTCCCTGCAGCGATAGCAGCGGTGGCGACGATTCCTGCTTCGCCGTCGGCGTCAGCGGCAGCTCGGCCCAGAACACACTGCCCGAACCGACGTTGCTGTACACGCCGACCCTGCCGCCCATCAGCTCGGCCAGCTGCAGGCTGATCGCCAGCCCCAGCCCCGTGCCGCCGTGATGCCGCGCCACCGACGCGTCGGCCTGGATGAACGATTCGAACAGGCGCGCCTGCTTGTCGAACGGGATGCCCGGCCCGGTGTCCTCGACGGCGATGCGGATCAACTCGCCGGATTTATCGGCCGAATCGCGCCGGCTGATGCGCAGCCGGATTTCGCCGCGCTCGGTGAACTTGATCGCATTGCTCAGAAAGTTGATGAGAATCTGGCGCAGCCGCGTGGGATCGCCCATCACCCACGCCGCCACATTCGGGCGAATATCCAGCAGCAGCTCGATATTTTTTTCGTCCGCTTTAATACGGAATAACGTCAGCACATCCACCGCGAGGCGATGCAGATCGAGCGGCACTTTTTCCACCGTCATGCGGCCCGCCTGAATTTTACTGAAATCGAGAATGTCATTGATGATGGTGAGCAGCGAGGTCGCCGACGAATAGACGATATCGTTGTAGCGCCGCTGCGTGCTGTTGAGTCCGGCTTCGCGCAACAATTCCGACATGCCGAGAATGCCGTTCATCGGCGTGCGGATTTCGTGGCTCATGCGCGCGAGAAATTCGCTTTTGGCGCGCGCATCGGCCCGCGCACGCTCTTCGTTGCGCACGGTTTCGCGAAAGCGGTAACCGAGACATGCCGCGAGCAGAAATATCCGCAGCAGCTGGCCGATATCGACGAGGTGCGACGAATGCCACCAGTTGTGAAAACCGGCCAGCGTGCTCGCCAGCACCATGTTCATGAAAACGATGTAGATACCGAACGACATCAGAAACATGGCGGCATCGCGGCGATTTCTGCGCTGAACGAACAGATACGTCGCCACGCCCAGCAGAAAGACATACATCACCAGTAGCGCGAAAACGCTGATCGTCTCCACCAGCACCGGCACGAATGGCGACATCGCGACCAGAACGACGCCGAGATAAATCGCCGCCATTGCAAAGCGGTGCAGGCGCGGCGTGTACCTGCGCAAATTGAGGAAGGCGACGGAAAAGCCCACATTGATGATCAGCGAGAGCGAAATACTGACCGGCTCGGCGATGAGATCCAGCTGCGGCAAATTCGGCCACAGCCATTCGAAGGCGTACCCGCGCGTGACCACAAAGCTGAACAGATGCGCCGCCACGAACAACGCGAACAGGCCGAACAGCCGCTCGCGCACGAATAGAAAGACCACGCACGCCACCACGGTGCTGACCACGATGACGCCGAGATTGGCCCACTCGAACGCAGCTTCGGTCGGCAATCTGGCCAGCAACTGCTGCGCCGGCCAGAGCTGCAGGGTGCTCAGGGTGCGGCCGGGGTAACCGCGCACGCGCACGTAGACATCGAGAGGCTGCCCGGCGTGCACTTCCAGCGGAAACAGATAGGCGCGATACGGCAGCGGCCGCGAGCTGAATGGCCGCGAGGTGCCCGTCTCGTAGCGCGCGAGGATTTTTCCGTTCTCGACGAGGTAGACATCGAATATTTTCTGCCGCGCCACGGGATGGTAAAGCACCATGTCGCGATCGACCGGCGAGGCGCCGATGCGCAGTCGCAGCCACAGCGGCTGGTCGGAAGAACGCGGCACCCGCGAATCCGGATGGGCGGGCTGCCAGCGGCCGGCGTCGCGCTGCACGTCCTCGACGGTGAGCGCGGCGCTGTCGTCGAAAAAATAGTCGAGCGCGCCGCTATTGCGCAGCAGCACGGCATCGTCGGACAGCGTCAGCGCAGCGTGCGCCGGGATGAGCCAGCCGGCCAGAATGAATCCGCTGAGCCACCGCATCACATTCGCCATAAACGCTCCATTCCTTGCCCTGCGATTCATTTTTATTGCCGGTGCGTCACTGCGAAACCGGCGCTTGCGAAATTTCGGCGCCGGCGAGGGTCGCGAGAAATTCGCGCAGCTGAAGGATGCTCAACGGCTTGGCGAGATGTCCGTCCATGCCGCTGCTGCGACACAACTCGATATGCTCATCCAGCGTATGCGCGGTCAGCGCGACGATTTTCAGGCGCGCCAGCTGCCGCTCCTGCTCGCGGGCCCGAATGCGCTGTGTGGCCTCGTAACCGCTCATGCCCGGCATTTCGCAATCCATCAGCACCACGTCGAATTCGTGATGGCGCGCGGTGCACAGGGCAACCGCCTCCTCGCCGCTGGCGGCCAGCACGCAATCGTGCCCGAGCCGGTGCAGCATCGATTGCACCACGATCTGGTTGGTCGGATTGTCTTCCACCACCAGCACCGTCAGCGCCTGGGCGGACTGCTCCGCCGACGCAATCTGTGCCTGATTCGCCGCCGGTGCGATCGCCAGACCCAGTGCGCGCGCAAATGCCGCGCGCAGATCGCGCGCCAGCAGCGGCTTCTCTTCGGCCAGCACAATGCCGGCCGCACGGCGAATGGCGCTGTGCGGGATATCGATGGTAGCGGTCAGCAACAACAAGGGCGGCAGTGCAGGGCCGCAGGCCGCCTTCAGCGCATGCGCGAGATCGACGCCATTCATGCCCGGCATTTTCAGATCGATCGAGATCAGATCGAACGTCCGCTGCTGCGCCCGCGCTGCGGCCACCAGCGCCAGGGCCTCGGCCCCCGAATGCGCGATCTGCAATTGCATGCCCCAGTTTTTTATATGCTCGGCAATCAGCTCGCAGAAATGCAGATTGTCGTCGACCACCAGAATCGATTTTCCCGCCAGATTGGCTTCGACCGGCACCGGCTCCTGCTTCGCGGTGGGCGGCAGCGGCAGCTCCACCCAGAATGTGCTGCCCTCGTCGGGCCGGCTTTGCATGCCGACGCTGCCGCCCATCAGTTCGGCGAGCTGGGCGGTGATCGACAGCCCGAGCCCGGTGCCGCCGTGACGGCGCGCGATACTCACATCGCCCTGCGTGAACGATTCGAACAGACGCGGCTGCAGTTCGGGGGCGATGCCAAAGCCGGTATCCTCGACGGCGAGACGCACGCCGTCGCCATTTCTGAACACGTGCAGCCGGATTTCGCCGGCCTCGGTGAACTTGATCGCGTTGCTCAGAAAGTTGATGAGAATCTGGCGCAGGCGCGTGGGATCGCCGAGCACCCACGCCGGTACATCCGGTCGAATATCGCAGAGCAGTTCGAGATTCTTTTCGTCGGCCTTGAGGCGAAACAGCGTCAGCGTATCGACCGCGACGCAATGCAGATCGAATGGAATCGTTTCCACCGCCATGCGGCCCGCCTGAATCTTGCTGAAATCGAGAATATCGTTGATCACCGTGAGCAGCGCGGTGGCCGACGAATAAACGATATCGTTGTAACGGCGCTGGGTATTGCTCAGACCCGAATCGCGCAGCAATTCCGCCATGCCGAGAATGCCGTTCATCGGCGTGCGGATTTCATGACTCATGCGCGCGAGAAACTCACTTTTCGTGCGCGCATCGGCGCGGGCGTGTTCCTCACTGCGCACGGTCTGGCGATAGTGATAACCGAGACAAACTATGAACAGCACGGTACGCAACTGCACCGAGACATCGGTCAGATAGCGCAGCGCGGCGCGATCGGTATCGAAATAGGCGGCCGTGACGAAGGCGAAAATGACCCCCACCCAGATCAGCCAGCACACCAGCAATACACCGGCATGGCCGCGATTGATTCCGCGCCGGTAGAGATAGGCGCTGATGCCGATCAGGACGATCCAGTTCAGCGGAATCATCGCGATCGAAATCGCTTCCGACCAGCGCGGCATCAGCGGCATCAGCGCACCGAGCAGCGCAAACACGGCGATCAGACTTTTCGTCAGATAATCGAGGCGGCGCGCGTGATGGCGCAGATCGAGAAATGCGGTTGCGAAGATGATGCCGATGATGGTCGAAACCGGAATCGTCAGCTGATGCGCAAACGCGCTGAGCGCCGGCGAATTCAGCCACGGCCAGTTCACCGTGTAACCCTGCGCCGCGATATACGTCGCCAGTTGCGCGGCGATCAATAGCGCGAACAGCCCGAACAGGGACTGCCGCACGAACAGCCACATCACGGATGACGTCACGATGACGAGCGACAGGATGCTGATATTCGCCCATTCGACGGCGCTGAATTTCGGCAGCGCCAGCATCAGCTTTTCATGCGGCCACAACTGCAGATCGTTCATGGCCTCGGATAAATTGCCGCGCGCGCGCAAATAGATATCGGCGCTTTCGCCGGCGGCTACATGCACCGGAAAAAGATAGCGCGCATAGGGCAGCGGCTGCGTCGCTTCAATGGCAGCGCGCGGCGAATCGTTCGCGCTGTTCATGTCACCCGCACGGTCTTTGTCGCTGGCACCATCCATGTAAAGGGCCAGCTCGATGCGGCGCGGTACGGCGTGAAACAGCAGCAGATATTGATCGGTAGCGGCGGCAGCGATGCGGGCACGCAGCCATAATGTCGAGGGATCGCGGCGCGGCAACTGCGTGCTGCGGATGACGCGCTGCCAGTCCGGGGACTGTTGCGCCTGCGCCAGAGTAAGCGTGTTATACGGATCGATCAGATAATAGAGTTCGCCGCTGTCGCGCAGCACGATGGCATTTTCCGTTACCGCCAGCTCCGTGTATGCGGGCGTCATGCCGCAAATGACGAAGAGAAAGGCAAGCAACGACGCCACTCGTTTTACAGCATTTTTCATGCTTTAGTCCTTCGCAGCGGTTTCGCGCGTGGCAGGCACTGTTATGAAAATGTAAACGCCGTGCACACGGATTCGCCGATTATTACAGAGTCGCTCAGCGCCTCGCCAGCACGAATCGGACGCACGGTGCGCGCCGATGATTTTTCCGGGAGGAGAGAAACGCCATGTGGATTCGTGGCGTCGACACGGGCGCGGCCATCGCGCCATAACAGACGCAACCCGCGCGAACAATTGGGTATGATGGGCGCACGCTGATTTCGCCGCGGAGATATACGCAATGACCGGAACACTGCCACCCTTTTTATTGCACTGGGCTATTACGTCGCTATCGCTGTGGGCGGCAAGTTACGTATTCAGCGGTATCGAATTCAAAAGCACGGGGGCATTGATCGTTTCGGCGCTGCTGCTCGGTTTCGCCAATGCCATCGTGCGGCCGCTGCTGATCATCCTGACGCTGCCGCTCACGCTCGTAACGCTGGGATTTTTTCTGCTCGTCATCAACGCGCTGATGATTCTGCTGGTGTCCGCGCTGGTCAGCGGATTCACCGTTTCCGGATTCTGGACCGCATTTTTCGCCGCAATATTTATCGCCGTGCTGAGCTTCCTGATCAATGTATTTTTTGGTGTGAGCAGGCCGGTGTGAAATGAGCGCCCGCGCTATTCCGGGAGGCAATCCGGCATGACGGAAAAAATCGCCGAGCTGCTGCTGATTCTGCTGGGATCGGCCGGCTTGCTTTTCGTGCGCGGCCTGCGCGCGCATCTGCGCAAACACCTCTCTGCCAGACACCCCTCCGCCAACTGCCCGCCCGTCGAAAATGTCCGGCCCGATGCGGAATATTCGATTCTGTTACTCGCCGCCGGTGTCGCGCTGGTGCTGCTGCCGTTCATCGATTTATTTCTGCCCTATCTCGACTTCGCGGATTTTTCCTTCAGCAAGGAACTGGCCTGGGCAGGCGTGATCACCGCCATCGCATCGATCACGATCTTCGGTCGGGCCGCCGGCGATCTCGTTCGCTATCGCGAGCGCTCCGATCCGGTCGAATTCCGTGCCGGCATTTTTCGCTATGTGCGCCACCCGTTTTACAGCGCACTGCTGTTATGGGTATTCGTGCAATTCATGCTGCTGCAAAACTGGCTGACGACATTTGCCGCGGCGGCGCTGTTCATCGCCATGTATGTATTGCGCATGCCGCGCCATGAATTGCGCTGGCTCGAACGGTTCGGCCATCGCTATCTACACTACATGGAAGAAACCGGCGCGCTGCTGCCGCGCTGGAAAAGCTGGCGGCAGCGCTGAGCGCGCACTCGACACCACTTCCTCGAACACCAAAAAGCCATTTTTCTCGAAAACCGAATAGCCATTTTCATTGCCAAAGGTATTCATGCTCAAAATCAGCCCGATCACACGTTTTGAACTCGACCGCATGATGATGCGTGCGACGACAATCGAACGCGACCCGAAAGGCGTGAAAGTCGCGCGCCTGCACGATGGCCGGTTCATTAAGTTCTTCCGCCGTAAACGCAACTGGAACCGCGAGCTGATTTCGCCGGCGGCGTTGCGTTTTGCGCGGCACGCGCTGAGATTGCAGAATCTCAATATTCCGACGCTTTCGGTAACGGGCATTCATCGGCTCGTCGGCGAAACCTTTACCGTCGCCATCTACGAACCGCTTCCCGGCGAATCATTGCGGCAATTGCTGGCCGAAAAACGCGCCGATCCCGACCTGATGTATCGCGTCGGTGTATTCATCGCGCGGCTGCACCGGCTCGGCGTGTTATTTCGCTCGATTCATCCGGGCAATATCATCGTCGATGGCAATCGTTTCGGTCTTATCGATCTGCTGGACATGCAGTGGCGGCCGTGGTCGCTGTCGCGCTGGACGCGCCGCCGCAACTGGTGGCATTTTCTGCGCAGCCCTGTCGACAGGCCGCATCTCGCAGCAGAACTGATCGATGAATTATTGATGGGTTATCGCGACGCGGCGGATCTGCCGAGCGATGAGCTGGAAGCCGTTGAAATGCGTGTGCGCCGCGTTATCGGGCGCAACCTGCCGATCGCGTAGGGGGCGCTGCTTGCTGCGCCCTATTTGTTTGCGCATAAATATTCTGAATTATTTGCACATAGAAGGGCGCGGCAAGCAGCGCCCCTACCGCGATGCCGTCTGTTCGCCGACTTCCCAACCACCACCTAACGCTTTATATAAGGCGATCAGACTCGTCGCCGCGCTGGTGCGCACGCTTGCATGACTCGCCTCGGTGAGCAGCTGCGTGCGCTGCACTTCGAGCACATCGAGAAAATCCGAGCTGCCGTTTTCGAAACGCAGACGCGCAAGCTGGGTGGCGCGCGCACTGTCGTCGGCGCTGGCCTGCAGATAATCGAGCTGCCTGCGCGTTTCGCGATACAGCACCAGCGCATTTTCGGTTTCTTCGAGTGCGCGCAACACGCTCTGCTCATACGCTGCCAGCGCGCCCTGCTCGCGCGCCTTCACCTGATTGATGCGCGCATTGACGTGACCGAAATCGAGAATCGACCACTGGATGCTCGGCCCGTACGCATACGTCGCCCGCGAGCCGTCGCCGATGCGATTGACATCGCTCGCGGCAGAACCGATTTCACCGATGAAACTCACGCGCGGAAACCATTCGCCTTTCGCCACACCGATATCGGCAGTGGCAGCGGCGAGACGACGCTCGGCCGCGCTGATATCGGGACGGCGACGCAATAAATCTTCCGGCTTGCCGATATTCACCAGGCGCGGCAACGCGGGCAAATCGACTTTCGGTGCGAGCGTTGCTGCGAGCGCATTGGGCTGTTCGCCGACGAGCACGGATAAGCGATGAATCGTATTCGTGATCGTCGCCTGCAGCGCGGGCAGCGTCGACAAGGTGTTGTTCAACTGCGCACGCGCACGCGCGGTGTCGAATTCGGTACCGCGTCCGGCATCGAGACGCGCTTCGGCAATTTTCAATGTTTCGCGCTGATTATCGGCATTGCGTTGCGCCACCGAAAATTGATCCTGCGCGCCGCGCAATTCGAAATAATTGCGCGCCACTTCCGCGACCACGCTGACCTGCACCGCCTGCAGATCGGCGAGCGCAGCCTGCTCGCTCGCCTTGCTCGATTCGATCTGGCGGCGCACGCGTCCCCATAAATCGAGTTCCCAGACTGCATCGATGCCGGCGGTATTCAATTCCGACGAGCGCGCCAGGCCATCGAGCGACTGATCGGCGCTGATGCGCGCCCTGGTGTGCGCGGCCTGCGTTGTCACCGTCGGCAATAAATCAAACTGGGTTTCGTTGCGCAGCGCCCGCGCCTGATTCAGATTGGCCAGCGCGATGCGCAGATCATGATTGCGCTGCAATGCGAAACCGACGAGCGCATCGAGCGTATCGTCATTGAATACCGTCCAGAATTGCGCGATCGGTGTAGCGGTTGCATAAGCCGGATCCGCCGCCGCAAATGCCGCCGGCGCCCCGGTTTTCGGGCGTTCGTAATCAGGACCGATCGCGCAACCGGCAGCGATCGCCGCGGCTAACACCGTAATCGAGGCGCGAAACAATTTATTCATGAACCACCCCCAGCCTTTGCGCACCACCGGTTGTCGTCTGTTTTTTCGCGACGAACTGCTGAATGACGACATAGAACAGCGGCGTGAGAAAAATTCCAAAGAAGGTGACGCCGATCATGCCGAAAAATACCGCGATGCCCATTGCCTGACGAATCTCAGCACCCGCACCCGTGGCGATGACGAGCGGCAGCACGCCGAAAATAAAAGCGAACGAGGTCATCAGAATCGGACGCAGACGCAGGCGACACGCTTCGAGCGCCGCATCGACGATCGATTGACCGCGCTGCTGCAATTCGCGTGCGAACTCGACGATGAGAATTGCGTTTTTCGCAGCGAGCGCAATGAGCACGAACAGACCGATCTGCGTGAAGATATTGATTTCCGATTTCATCAGGAATATTCCCGCAACCGCGCTGAGCAGACACATCGGCACAATCAGAATCACCGCGAGCGGCAGCGACAGACTTTCGTATTGCGCCGCGAGCACCAGAAATACCAGCAGGACGCAGAGCGGAAATACCAGGCTCAGGGCACCGCTCGCGGCGACCTGCTGATAGGTAATCTCGGTCCAGTTGAAGGTCATCCCGGCCGGCACGGTTTCACGCGCGATTTTTTCGAGCGCGGCAATCGCCTGACCCGAACTGTAACCCGGCGCGGGCTTGCCGCTGATATCGGCCGAGGCGAAACCGTTGTACCGCTGCACCGTAATCGGACCGTGGCTGTTCTTCATCGTCATCAGCGTGCCGAGCGGCACCATTTCGCCGCGATCGTTGCGCGTTTTCAACAACAGCGCATCTTCGGGTCGTTCGCGAAACGTGGAATCGGCCTGCATCATCACGCGGAACGTACGCCCGAATTTATTGAAGTCGTTGACGTAATACGAACCGAGATACGCCTGCAGGGTTTGAAATACATCGCCCAGCTCGACGCCCATGCGCTTAGCCTTGACGCGATCGACATCGGCGAAATATTGCGGCGCATTCACTTCGAAATTGCTGAACGTGCCGAACAGCTCGGGCGCCTGTCGCGTTTTTCCCAAAACATCCTGTGCCACCTTGTACAGCTCGTCCGAGCCGATCGCGTTGCGATCTTCGAGCTGCAGTTTGAAACCACCCGCCGGACCGAAGCCGCGAATCGGCGGTGCGGCGAGTACGAAAACCGTCGCATCGTCGATCGCACTGGCAATTTTTTTATTGAGCGATGCCGTGATCTCATCGCCCGTCAATTTGCGACCGCGATCCTCGAACGGCTTGAGCGTGAGAAACACGACCGCACTGTTAGAGCTGCGCGTGAAACCATTGATCGACAATCCCGGAAATTGCACCGCGTGCAGAACACCCGGTTCCTGCAGAGCGATTTCGCCGACGCGTTTGACGATTTCCTGTGTACGCTCGATCGACGCGGCCGGCGGCAATTGCACCACGGCAACGAGATAACCCTTGTCCTGCGAAGGAACGAAACCGCCCGGCGCCGTCGCGAAACCGGCACCCGCCAGCAGCACCAGCCCGCCGTAGACGAGCAGACCGATGACGCTCGCGCGCAGAATTTTCTGCACACCAAGCTGATAGCGGTCGGACAGATTGCCGAACATGCGATTGAACGGTGTGAAGAACCAGCCGAGCGAACGGTCGATAAAACGCTGCACCGCGTCGGGTTTTGCATCGTGCGATTTCAACAACAGCGCACACATCGCCGGCGACAAGGTCAGCGAACAAATCGCGGAGAGAATCGCCGCGAAGGCAATCGTCAGGGCAAATTGCCGGTAAAACGCGCCATTGAATCCGGGCACGAATGCGGGCGGCACGAACACCGCGCACAATACGAGCGAAATCGCGATGATCGGACCGGACACTTCATCCATCGAACGCCGCGCCGCCGCATGCGGCGACAGACCGTCGACGATGCCGCGCTCGACATTTTCGACGACAACGATCGCGTCATCGACGACGATACCCACCGCTAGCACCAACCCGAGCAGCGTCAGTGTATTGATGGAGAAGCCGAATAATTGCAGCGCGGCGAGCGTGCCGATGATCGATACCGGCACGGCGATGATCGGAATCAATGCCGCGCGCCATTTCTGCAGGAATACGATCACCACCAGCACGACCAGCAAGGTCGCTTCCAGCAACGTGTGAATGACCGACTGAATCGAATCGCGCACGAATACGGTCGGGTCATACA
Source organism: uncultured Verrucomicrobiaceae bacterium (assembly GCA_964631955.1). Lineage (GTDB taxonomy): Bacteria > Pseudomonadota > Gammaproteobacteria > Pseudomonadales > CAMLJR01 > CAMLJR01. The sequence continues at coordinate 290,732 of CAZWBA010000003.1, forward strand.
CGATCGAGTAATCGACGCCTTCGGGAAAACGCGTTTTCAGTTCGGCCATTTTCTCGCGCACATTGTCGGCGAGATCGAGCGCATTGGCGCCCGGCTGTAGAAATATGGGAATTGCGACGGCCTGTTTGTTGTCGAGCAGACTGCGCAACGCGTATTCGCCGGCGCCCATTTCGATGCGCGCGACATCGCGCAAATGTGTGACCTCGCCATTGCCGCTGGTCTTGATAATGATTTCGCCGAATTGCGCTTCGTCGCGCAAACGTCCCTGCGTATTCACCGCAAATTGAAATTCGACGGAATTCTTCATCGGTGCCGCGCCGATCGATCCTGCGGCGACCTGCACGTTCTGCTCGCGCACGGCTTTGATCACGTCGCCAGTCGTCAGATCGCGCGCCGACATTTTCTGCGGATCGAGCCACACGCGCATGGCGTAATCGCCCGAGCCGAAAATGCGCACATCACCTGCACCGGGCAAACGCGCGAGCGCATCACGCACCTGGATCAATGCATAGTTGCGCAGATACAAACCGTCGTAACGGTTATCGGGCGAGAATAAATGCACCACCATCGTCAAATCGGGCGAACTTTTTTTCGCCGTCACGCCGAGCGCGCGCACTTCTTCCGGCAGGCGCGGCAACGCCTGCGATACACGATTCTGCACCTGCACCTGCGCGCGATCGATATCGGCGCCGAGTTTGAATACCACGGTGAGCTGCAGCGTGCCGTCCTGCTGCGCCTGCGAGTTCATGTAGATCATGTCCTCGACGCCGGTAATTTCCTGTTCCAAGGGCGCCGACACGGTATCGGAAATAACCTGCGGATTCGCCCCCGGATATTGTGCAGACACGACAATCGTCGGCGGGCTGACTTCGGGATATTCGGCAATGGGCAATGTAAATGCAGCGATGGCACCGGCGATAAAAATCAGAAACGAAATTACGCTCGCAAATATCGGCCGCTCGATAAAAAAATGGGTGAGCTTCATGGTGGATTTTCCATTTTAAATATTGCTCGATTTTTAATGGCCTCCCCTGCGTAGTAGGGGAGGTGGCTCGCGCAGCGAGACGGAGGGGTCGTCTATAAAACCAACCCCCTCGCCCCTACGGGGTACTCCCCTTTAGGACCTTTAGGTCCCTATTTCATAGGGGGAGCCTTTAGCATGATCACAATTTCACTTTCGGTGATGCCGATTTTTCTTCGTCAATTGTCGCTGCCACTTTGCGCACGCCATCTTTGCTGATGGGCGGTTTAGATTCCGCGTTAGCGGTCGTCGCATTTTCCTGCGGAGCGACTGTCATGCCGGGGCGCACGCGCTGCAGGCCGCCCACCACAACGCGCTCGCCCTGCTGCAAACCGCTGCGCACGACGCGACGATTTTCATGAATGCCACCGAGTTCGACCGCGCGATACTCGATCGCATTTTGCGCATTCACCACCATCACGTATTTGCGGTCCTGATCCGTCGCCACCGCTTCATCGTCGATCAGCGCCGCGGTGTATTTGCCGCTGCCCTGCAATTTCACGCGCGCAAGCATGCCGGGCGTGAACAGATGATCGGGATTATCGAGCAGTGCACGCGCGCGAATCGTTCCGGTTTCAGGATTCAACACGTTGTCAACGAAGTTCATTCTGCCCGCGTGCGGAAAATCGCTTTCGTTAGCCAGACCGATGAAAACCGGATTGGGGGTGTCGCGCGAACTCGGGCGCTCGCCGCGCTTTGCCAGACTGGCGTATTTCAGATAGGTCTGCTCATCGCCCTCGAAGTACACATAGATCGGATCGAGCGAAACCACCGACGTCAGAATCGTTTCGCCGGCATTGACGTAGTTACCCACCGTAATTTCAGCGCGCGAAACGCGGCCATCGATCGGCGCCGTTACCTGTGTGTATTCGAGATCGAGTTTTGCGGCATCCATCGCCGCGCGCGCTGCGAGCTGATCGGCGCGCGACTGATTGAGATCACTCGAACGCTGATCGAATTCTTCCTGCGACACCGCACGCGCCGCCAATAATTTCTGCGAGCGCGCCAGTTCGGTCTGCGCCAGTTCGGCACGCGCCTGCGCGCGCACGAATTCAGCCTGCGCGCGCTCGAACTGCACACGGTAAGGGCGCGGATCGATGACAAACAGCACATCGCCTTTCTTCACCTCCTTGCCTTCGGCGAATTTCACCTGATCGATATATCCGCTCACACGCGGGCGTAATTTCACCGCCTCAACCGCTTCAAAGCGCCCGGTGAACGTATCCCAGTCGGTCACTTCGCTCGCTGCCACCGTCGCCACATGCACCGCCGGAGGCGGTGGTGCCGCACCGGCCGCCGTGCCCTTGCTGCAACCGGTCAGCCCGAATGCAATGGCGACGACACCGGCGGCAACTGTCAGCGCACGGAGGGGGCGAAGAGGGATTCGGTTCGACGATGCTGCGGTTATCGATGATGTTGCGCTTGCGGAAGATGCTGTCATTGCTGCAGGAAAGGTTGCAGCAGCTGCGGGGTTTGCATTCAATGCCGGCTGATTCATGCGGCTACTCCATCAGGTAATGCACAGGTAAACTACGCGGGTTTACGGCGCCACGAAGGCACCGTCCAATAATTCGAAAGCAGTGCAGACGCTTTACACCGGATTGACGACAAAAAGCTGGCAGAAAAAAAGATTGATAAAACAGACCGCATCATTGTCATAAATCAAGGAACAGGTGTATGAGCATCGCCCGATAACTGCTATGCTGATGTTAGTTACCGGTCAGTAACCTACAAATGTTACTAGGCGGTAACAGCATGTCAAGAATTTTTTTGTCATGGGCATATGTCATTTATGAGTAAGCAGCCAGATACGACAGCCAGACCACCAGCCGTCGCCAAACAGAATGAGTCTGCCGCCAATTCGGCCAAATGTTGCGAGCCCGCCAAAATGCGCGTGCGCGATCGCATCTTCGAAACCGCCTGCGATATGTTTTATAACCAGGGCATTCGCTGTGTGGGGGTCGATGCCATTGCGAGCGAAGCCGGCACCAACAAGATGAGCTTCTATCGCAATTTCGCTTCGAAAGATGTATTGGTCGCCGAATATTTAAAATCCCTGGAAGAAGAGCACTGGGCGTGGTGGGACCAGACCATCGCACCGCACGCGGGCGACGCGCGTCGTCAGATCGAAGCGCTATTCGATGCGTGGGTATTAAAGTCGCGCAAACAGGATGGACATGGCTGTGCGTTCGTTAACGCTGCCGTGGAAATACGCGAGCCGGAACATCCGGGCCTCGAAGTCGTGCACAAGGCGAAGGCGGAAAAACGCCGGCGTTTTCGCAAACTCGCCAAGCAGGCCGGCGCCAGCGCGCCCGATCAGCTCGGCGATGCCCTCACATTACTGGCCGAGGGCGGAGCGATGTCGCGCCTGGCCTTCGTCTGTCAGGAAGGGCCGGCCGATAACGCACCAAAAATCGTGCGCAAATTACTGGATGTCTATATCGGCACCAAATGATCCGGGCGGTAGCGGATTCGAGCATGTATCCACGCGGATGCAGTTAAACGATCCGAACGTCACTTCAACTTCCAATCCGGTTTCTGGCGAAACGCTTTCGCACGCAATGGCCGCAATTGTGGCGCGCCCGGCGTCCGCATGATCAACGCATTTTTCAATTCGTGTTCGTCTTCGCGATCGACTGGTCCGAGCCACTGAATCTCATCGGCAATCAAAACACCGATCGCAACACCATCGCGATATAGCACGCGGTTTCCCGCAAGCGCAGGTACTTTTGGGCCAGGCACAATGATGCCGACGAGATTGAGCGGATCGGCACCGCTCACACAAACCAGCTCGCCGCAATTTTCGTCTTTTGTTTCTTCATTTCCTTTTTCTTTGTCTCTACGTACGGCCCGTAGTGACGCGAGCGCCTCGGGCAACGCGAATTGTTCGCCGCTGATACCGCCGACAAAACGCCCGCCGCGAATTTCACCGCGCGCTTCGAGACGGCGAAATACGCGTAATAAATCGCGCCACGGCGGCAACCATTCGGCTTCGCGCGCGAGCATGCGCCAGAAAATTACGCCGTAGCGACGCAATAACGTATGCGCGATATATTCGAGCGCGTCGCTGTCGCTGCCTTTGCCTTCCATCAAAGCTTTATTTTGGCGCACAAGCGACCAGCGGCCCGCATCCTGAATACCGAACATCGCGGTGCGCCCACGCCGACGTGAACTCGAATGACCAGTCAACGGCTTACGTTTATCCAGTGGCAACAACAGCGCGCGAATACCCGCAAAACTATCCGAAGTAATTCGACCTGACGCGACGAGCTCGGCAAGCGCCTCTTCGGCCTCCGTCGGCAGCATGCGTTCGCCATCGACGATTTCATCGAAAAACGACGCACCGTATTGCTGTAAATATTCGAGCACGCGTTGCGCACGCGAACCCATTGCCGGTTGCTCGATATTTTTTTCCTGCGTTCCGCTTTGCAAACTGGACGCCGCCGCGCCCCAGATCGGCATATTGCGACGCGTCACCAGTGCAATCGGCGTGCTGCGCACAGGCCCTGCGCGTTTACTGTTTTCGTTGACTTTCGGTTTCGCCAGCCGCGCCCAGCCGGCGCGACCCGATAAACACAGATCATCGAGCCAGGTGAAATCGTAATTCTGCAAACGCGCCGGCAATATCTCGCTTTCCCACGCAATCGCCGCCGCTTCAAAACCTTCGAGATTCGCCAGCACCGATGCAAGCGCATCGGGGCCCTCCTTGCGGGCGTCGCTGGCGATACTTTGCCACTTGAATAAAAAGCGCATGAAATCCTGCGCGGTGACAGGCTCGATCTCCGCACGCAAGCGATTAACCGTGTAGCGATGAATGCGCGCAAGCAATCCACGCTCACACCATTCGACAGTTTCTTCAGCTGCGCCTGATGTGAACTTACCTCGCAGCACAAAGCCTTCCTGCTCCAGTGAAAGCAACGCAATATCGATCTCGCCAATATTTAATCCAAGCGAAACTTCGAGTTCATTCGCAGTGATCGGTCCTAAAATGCCGAGACGACCACGTACAATTTCAACGAGCGCTTTCTCACGCGTTAAATTTTCCTGCGTGTACATTTCAGGTACATCGACCTTTGGATTTAATTTCGCGCCGGGGAACATAACGAGAAATCTTGGCAGACGCTCGGTTGCGATCCAGAGATTGGCTGTGACGGAATTTATATCCAATTGTGTTGCACGCTTAACCTTCGCCAATTGCGTAATTAATTCCGACCACCCAGCATGCGAAGCAATTTCGTCTTCAGTTAAAAAACCACACCACATCAACGCATCATGCAATTCATCGGCATTACCCGCATCGGGAAACGCTTCATCACGCACACGCGCAATCGCCTGCTCGTCGAGCTTGCCGATATCGTTCGCGCTCGACGGATCGAGCCAGCGCCGACCCATCACCGCCTGCGTGCGTCGCTCCTCCAGCGGAGCGTCGTCGAGATATTGATAAGGTCGCGCCGCCAAAACCTGCAGCGCGAGCGGCGAGGGTTCGGTCACATCGCGCGCGACAATCTCGATCTTTTTTGTCTCGATGCGCTTGAGCAATGCGATCAAACCATCGATATCCATCGCCTCTTTCAAACAATCGTCGATAGTTTGCTGCACGAGTGGATGATCGGGGATTTCACGCGGACCCGTGATATTTTCCGCGCACGCGATCTGATCAGGAAATACATCGCACAATAAATCTTCCGCGTACATGCGCTGCAACTGCGGCGGTGTTTTCTTGCCGGCGCGAAAACGCGGAATCGCGAGTGCGATATTTGCCGTCCAGCGCCAGCGCGCCGTAAACATCGGCGCATCGAGCATCGCCTGCACCAGCACATCGCGCACGGTTTTCGAATTTAAATAATGCGCGACCTCTTCGAGCGGAAAACTGTGACTCGTGCTCAACGAAATGATGATCGAATCTTCGGTCGCCGCCGCCTGCAATTCGATATCGAATTTACGGCAGAAACGTTTGCGCAACGCGAGACCCCACGCGCGATTGATGCGACTGCCGAACGGTGCATGAATCACCAGCTGCATGCCGCCCGTTTCGTCGAAAAAACGTTCGAAAATAATTTTGTCCTGCGTCGGCAGGGTACCGATGGCGATTTGCGCCGCACTTAAATAATCGACAATCTGCAGAGAAGCGATTGCATCAAGACCCACTTCGTTTTGCAACCACTGCAAATTTTCATCGCGCCCGTTCTGTGTTTCATTGGAATAGCTTTGCGTTTCGAGCATGCCGCGCAAACGCGACACTGCATGCGACAATTCATCGCTGCGACCCGGCGCTTCACCGAGCCAGAATGGAATCGACGGCGGCATGCCTTTCGCATCCTCGACGCGCACACGCCCCGCTTCGACACGCAAAATGCGGTACGAGGTATTGCCGAGTTGAAAAATGTCGCCGGCCAGACTTTCCACCGCGAAATCCTCGTTGAGCGTACCGACGACGAAACCTTCGGGCTCAAGCACAACGTTGTAATCCGCGTTATCGGGAATCGCACCGCCAGAGGTGAGCGCGGTCAAACGCGCGCCGCGACGGCCGCGCAATTGTTTTTGCACCGCATCGTGATGAATATACTGGCGCGCCGGCCCGCGCTTCATGCCGTAACCTTCGGCGAGCAGCCTGATCGTGTCGTCGAAAATTTTTCGGGTTAATTTTCGATACGGATACGCGCCGGTAATCAATTCGAATAATTCATCCTCATTCCACTCCTGTGCAGCAACCTCTGCGACGATCTGCTGCGCAAGCACATCGAGGGGCTGCTCGGGAATCAATAAATGATCGAGCTCACCGCGGCGCACCGCATCGAGCAGCGCCGCGCATTCGACGAGCTCATCGCGCGACAGCGGAAAAATGCGCGCCTTCGGCAAACCCGATACCGAGTGCCCCGCGCGACCCGCGCGCTGCAGAAACATCGCAATCGATCGACAGGCGCCGATCTGGCAAACCAGATTCACATCGCCGATATCGATACCGAGTTCGAGCGATGCGGTGGCGACGAGAGCCTTTAATTGTCCCGCCTTCAAACGCTGTTCGGCATCGAAACGCAACTCCTTCGCCATGCTGCCGTGATGCGCGGTGACATACTCGGTGCCGATGCGCTCGGATAAATGCCGCGCCACACGCTCGGCATGACGGCGCGTGTTGACGAAAATCAGCGTGGTGCGGTGCTGCAGCACAAGCGCTGTGAGCTGATCGTAAAGCTGCTGCCACTGCTCGTTCGACATCACCGCTTCGAGCGGCGAGGGCGGCGTGATGATTTGCAGATCGCGTTTGCGAATGTGACCGCTGTCGACGATTACACACTCTTCGATTTTCTTTTTCGCACCAGTTAAAAATTGCGCGACGATTTCGATCGGCTTTTGTGTGGCTGACAAACCGATGCGCTGCACAGGTATTTCACACAGCGCCTGCAGACGTTCGAGCGACAACGCAAGATGCGAACCGCGCTTGCTGTTCACCAGCGCGTGAATTTCGTCGACGATCACCGTGCGCACATTGCGCAACATGTCGCGACCCGATTCGGAACCGAGCAGAATATAAAGCGATTCGGGCGTGGTGATGGTGATATGCGGCGCGAGTTTGCGCATCGCCGTGCGTTCGGCCTGCGTGGTATCGCCGGTGCGCACCCAGGTGCGAATCGCCACGTCGGGTTCGCCGCGTTTTTGCAATTGCTCGCGAATACCCTGGAGCGGCATTTCGAGATTGCGCTGAATATCGTTCGATAGCGCTTTTAATGGCGATATATAAAGAACGGTGGTTTTATCGGGGAGCGGACCGCTCCCGCTCTTTGCGCTGCTCACGCCTTCGCGCACGAGCGTATCGAGCGCACTCATAAATGCAGCCAGCGTTTTACCCGAACCCGTCGGCGCCGCAATCAGCACATCGCGCCCCGACTTGATCGCGGGCCACGCCTGCAATTGCGTCGGCGTCGCGCTTTCGAATGCAGATTCAAGCCAGGTGGTGACGGCGGGATGGAAGAGTTCGGCGGTCATGATCGGCCCACTGGAGTTTGTGGTTCGATTGTACTCCGCTCGTCAAGAGGCGCTGCGAATCCGCCGGATTGCGCCATCCGGTACGAATGGCGCTGCGCGCCGAATCAGATCGCCTCGACAATCATATCGGCCAGAAGCTTTTGGCCCAGATCGTTGGGATGCACAAAATCGGTCGTGACCTGCTGAATGGTGTAACCTTTCGACTGTACGTATCCCTGATAGTCGAGCAGCGTGAAATTCGGATAGCTGGCCTGCACACTCAGCAGGGCAGCGGAGATCGCCCACCACTGCGTCTGCCAGCCGCCGTTATTGGCTGCATCGGGTGTTGGAAAAATCCATAGAACCCGCGTGGAGGAAGGTATTTTCGTCATGATTTCACGCACCGCGGATTCGAATTCCTGCCGGGCGTTCAGGTGCGGATTGCCCCTGAGATAACCGATGTCGTTGGTGCCCATGCTCATGACAACGACGTCGGCCCGCAGATTTTTACTTCTGATTGCGGCGAGACGGGTACGCCAGTACGCCTTGTAATCGGGATGAACTATCGCGAATCCGCCAAATGCCTGATACACGGGAACGATGCCTTTCCGGCTGAGCAGTTGCGCCGCCATGATCGTTTCGGCAGAGCCGTGTATGATCGAATCGCCCACGTTCCACACCACGTAATTGACTCTTCCTTCCGGCTCTTTGCATGCAGCAAGAACTACCGCCAGTACGACGATCAATAATCGATTAATCATTTTCATCTCAAATTTCCTTTTGTGCGTTATCTGTAATGAAACCGTCGACATGGTAGAACAGCCAGCTGCGCCGCCCAAGCGCGACAATTGAATTTTTCGTGATACCCGGACGGCGTTGTCATTTCATCTCTTAATAATTATTTAAGTTGTAAAACGTACGTCATTCTTTTTAGATACGCCTCTTCCTCCCCGCATTGAACAGTTGCACTCACGATGAGCAATCCTCAATTACGAAAACGCCTCCTTATTGCGGGGCTATGTTTGGTCGTCATATTCGGCGGTTTACTGGGTTTCGATCTGCTTCGCAAAATCATGATGGGCAAACATTTCGCGTCGTATCGTCCGCCTGCGATTCCGGTAACTGTCGAGCAGGTAACAGCCAGTGAAGTGCCTCGCAGCATCGAGGCGATCGGTTCGCTCGAAGCAGTGCGGCAAGTGACGATGGCTCCCGAAGTGAGCGGTCGTATTACGCAGCTGCATTTCACACCGGGCACTGAAGTGAAAAGCGGCGCGCCGCTGCTGCAACTGAACGACGGTCCCGAGCAGGGCGATCTGCTGCGTTTGCGCGCGCAAGCAAAACTGGCGCGCATCAATCTCGAACGCTCGCTGAAATTATTGCCGCTCGCGATTTCGCAAAGCGATATCGATACGCAGCAAGCGGCGCTCGATGCGATCGAAGGCGACATTGCGCGCACTGAGGCGCTTATCGCGCAGAAGGCGATTCGTGCGCCGTTCAGCGGTCAGCTCGGTGTGCAGCGCGTGCATCTCGGCGATTACGTCAATGCGGGCACGCCGCTCATCACGCTGACCGATCTGAATTCGCTGTATCTGAACATGACGCTGCCCGAGCAATGGCACGGCCGTCTGCACATGGGACAGGAAGTTTTGTTTTCGGTCGATGCGCTGCCAGAACAACAATTCAACGCAAAAATCATTGCGATCGAGCCGCAGGTCGGCGTCGATACGCGCGCGATCCGATTGCAGGCTCACCTCGACAATCCGAAACGTCTGTTGGCGCCCGGCATGTTCGCGCGCGCCGCATTGCAGATGCAGGCGGAAAAAAATGTCGTAAGCGTGCCCGCGATTGCCATCGATTACAGCATTCACGGCGATTCGGTTTACGTCATCAATAAAAAGGATGGCAGAATTTTCGTGGCCCGCACGCTGGTGCAAACCGATGGTCATCACGGTGATCGCGTCATCGTGCGCAGCGGTCTCAAGGCGGGCGACATCATCGTGACCAGCGGTCAGGTGAAACTGCATGAGGGCGCCGAAGTGCAAATCGTACAGGACAAAACCCTGATCGACGCCGCGCAGAAAAATCAGGGACGGGTGGAATAACGCGATGGCCTTCACCGACACGTTCATCCGGCGACCGATTCTCGCGCTGGTCATCAATGCGCTGATTTTTCTGCTCGGCGTCGCGGCATTGCGCAGCATACCGATTCGCGAATTTCCGCTGATGGAAAACGCGACGATCACGATTACGACGCAATATCCCGGCGGCACCGCGGAAATGATTCAGGGTTTCATCACCACGCCGATTGCACAGGCCATCTCCACCGCCACCGGCATTGAATATTTATCGTCATCATCGACGGCGGGGTCGAGCACGCTCACCGCGCGATTGAAACTGAATGCCGATTCGAATCAGGCCATGACCGAAATCATGGCCAAGCTCAATCAGGTCAAATACCGGCTGCCGCGCGAAGCCTTCGACCCCGTCATCGAAAAAACCACGGGCGATCCCTCGGCGATTCTGTACATCGGTTTTTCAAGCGAGCAACTGACGCCGGGGCAGGTCAACGATTACGTCACGCGCGCGGTGCAACCCATCATCAGCAGCGTGCCCGGCGTTTCCAAAGCCAATGTCGAAGACCGGCAGATTTTTGCACTGCGCATCTGGCTCGACCCGCAACGCATGGCCGCACGCGGATTGTCGGCGGAACAGGTGGCCAGCGCGATTCAGCGCAATAATTTTCAGGCCGCGCCGGGGCAGGTGAAAGGTTCATTCGTGGTCAATGATATCCGCGCCGAAACCGATCTCACCACCGTGCAGGAATTCAGGGAAATGGTGATTCGCGCCGATGGCGATGCGCTGGTGCGGCTCGAAGACATCGCCACCGTCGAACTCGGTTCGCAGAGTTACGATGTGCGCGGGCTGATGAATGCAAAACCCGCCGTTTACATTCCCGTGTATGCGACACCGACCGGCAACCCGCTCGAAATCGTGCGCATCATTCGCGAAAAATTGCCGGAAATTCAGCGGACACTGCCGCCGACGATGGAGGCGCGCATCGATTTCGATGTCGCGCGTTTTGTGAAAGCCGCGATCGGTGAAGTGCGTAAAACCCTGATCGAATCGATTGCGATCGTGGTGCTGCTGATATTTTTATTTCTCGGCTCGCTCCGCTCGGTCGTGATTCCCGTCGTCACCATTCCGCTGTCGCTGATCGGCACCGTCGCGCTCATGCTGATGCTGGGGTTTTCGATCAATCTGCTGACGTTGCTGGCGATGGTGATGGCGATCGGTCTCGTCGTCGACGACGCGATCGTCGTTGTCGAGAACGTGCATCGGCATATGGAAGAAGGTTTGTCGCCGCTCGCGGCGTCGCTGCAGGGCGCGCGCGAAATCATCGGTCCGGTGATCGCGATGACGATCACGCTCGCCGCAGTCTATACGCCTATCGGTGTGATGGGCGGCCTCACCGGCGCGCTGTTTCAGGAATTCGCGCTCACGCTCGCCGGCTCGGTGATTGTCTCGGGCGTGATCGCGCTTACGCTCTCGCCAGTGATGAGTTCGCTGCTGCTCAAACGCGAATCGCTCGATGGTCCGTTCGCGCGCCGCGTCGATCATGCATTTTCAAATCTGGCGGATGCCTACGGAAAAAAACTGCACGGCTCGCTCGCGTATCGACCGGTCACGCTGCTGGTCGCCGTCACCGTGATCGCAAGTTTATGGTTTCTCTATACCGGCTCGCGCGCGGAGCTCGCCCCGCCCGAAGACAAGGGCACGATTCTGATTTCGTCGAAAGGCCCGCGCTCGACCAATATCGATTACACCGAGGCCTACATGGTGGAGGCATCGCACGTGATGGCGAGCATGCCCGGTTCGTTCTTCACCTTCGCCTTCTCCGGTATCAACGGACAGAACGGTGGCTTCGGCGGCGTGCTGTTCAAACCGTGGGAAGAGCGCGAAATGAGCACGCAGGAAGTGTTGCCGCAATTGCAGAACGCACTCAACAACGTCGTCGGCCAGAACGTATTTGCATTTTTATTGCCGGCCCTGCCCGGCTCGACGGGCGGCCTGCCGGTGCAGATGGTCATCAACAGTTCGGCGCCGTATCACACCATTTACGACACGATGGAAAAACTCAAGGACGCCACGCGCAGAAGCGGCATGTTCGTTGTCGTCGACAGCGATCTCGCTTTCGACAATCCGACCACGCGCGTGCAGATCGATCGCAGCAAAGCCAATGCGTCAGGCATCGATATGCAGACGATCGGCAATACGCTCGCCTTGTTTATCGGCGGCAATTACATCAACCGTTTCAATCTGGAGGGCCGTTCGTACGATGTGATCGTGCAGGTGCCGCGTGAAAACCGCTTCAATCCCGACGATCTCGCGCAGTTTTACGTACCGACCGCCAGCGGCGCGCAGGTGCCGCTATCGACCGTGGTGTCGCTCAAGCCGGAAATCCAGCCGAATGCGCTCACGCAATACGCACAACTGAATGCGGCGACCCTGCAGGCGATGCCTGCGCCCGGCGTGACGATGGGCGATGCCGTGAAATTTCTCGAAGCACAGGCGGAGCAGATTCTGCCCGCAGGTTTCGGTTACGACTGGCTCGGCGATTCGCGTCAGTATGTGCAGGAAGGCAATCGGCTGATCGCGATATTCGGCATTGCGCTGGTGGTGATTTTTCTCGTGCTCGCCGCGCAATTCGATTCGCTGCGCGACCCGCTCATCATTCTGGTCACGGTGCCGCTGTCGGTTTTCGGCGCGTTGCTGCCGATTTTCCTGGGCTTCGTCACGCTGAATATTTACACGCAGATCGGCCTCGTCACGCTGATCGGTTTGATCAGCAAACACGGCATTTTGATGGTCGACTTTGCCAACAAGATGCAGCACGAACAACGCCTCGATAAATTCGATGCGATAGTGAAAGCCGCGCAGGTGCGTCTGCGCCCGATTCTGATGACGACAGCGGCGATGGTAGTGAGTTTAATTCCGTTGTTATTCGCGAGCGGCGCGGGTGCGGAAAGCCGCTTCAATATCGGCCTCGTGATCGTGTGCGGCATGTCGATCGGTACACTGTTCACGCTGTTCGTATTGCCGGTGTTCTACACCTTGCTGGCGCGCGATCATCGCAAAACCAGCGAAGAACAAATGCCGATGCCGATTTAATTCCGCAGGGGCGGACCTGTGTGTCCGCCCTGACCGCATCCAGGACAAAATCAAGCCGTAATCCTCATATAGACATTATGTTTTTATTTGTCTATATTTGGACAGAGGACAAATTATGGCCGGATCGACGATCAAAGCGGCAGCGACCGCCCCCCTGGATCACAGCGACGATGATGTGCGCGTCGGCCTGAAAGCCGCGCTCAACATTCTGCAGAAATGGCAGTGCAGCGAGGCCGAGAAGCTGGCACTGCTCGGCATCAAGCGCTCGACGCTGCATAAATACCAGGACGACCCCGCGTCGGCGCGCGCAACGACCGATCTCGCCGAGCGCGTGAGCTATCTGCTCAACATCCATCACGCACTGCGCCTGCTGTTCAGCAATCCCGAGAACGTCTACGGCTTCGTGCGGCTGGAAAACCGCAGCGCGCCCTTCAATGGCATGACGCCGATGCAGTTCATGCAATCGGGTCGCTGCGCCGCGCTGTACGAAGTATTCCTGCATGTCGACGGCTTGCGGGGCGGACAGTGGTAGCGAGCGACGCCACCGCGGGCGGTGAGGCGACGTTCGACCGGACTATTTTCGACGCGCTGCCGCAAAAACGTTTTCGGGAAAAAACCGCCTATCGTCTCGTCAATAGCAAATTCCCGCCCATCGATATTTTCGACGATGTCGCCGATAACGAAGAATTCGAAGCGCTATTCCGCCTGCAGTCGAAAACCAATCCGCGCCTGCTCGATGAAGTCGGACATATTCGTCTAATCGACCCCGAGCGCAGACCATTCGGCATCGCGGGCTGCAACTACGCACTCGGGCCGTTCACTCACATCAACCGGTCGGGCTCGCGTTTTTCGCGCGGCGAATTCGGCGTTCTTTACGCCGCCGAAACGATGGACACGGCGCTCGCCGAAACCCATTATCACCAGCAGCGCTATTTTCAGACGCAGGTGCACGGGCTCAAATACGACCGCATCGTCATGCGCGGTTTGAAACTGAAATTCTCCGGATCGCTCATCAATATCTGCTCGCCGAGAATCGAACAATACGGCTGGTACGATGCCGACGATTACAGCGCGGCGCAAACATTTGGCGACCTGATCAAACAGGCGGACAGGGATGGCGTGTGGTACGACTCGGTGCGCAGACCCGGAGCGGATTGCTACGCCTTATTTTCACCGCATCTGGTCAAATCGGTTTTGCAGACGCAGCATTATGAATTCGTGTGGAACGGGCAGCGCATCGATTCTGTCGTGCAGCTTTCCGCTCCGCAGTAGCAATTATCCAGAGTCGCCCAATCGGAGAAAGCGCGCCGTGCTGCCACTCAGATATCACACATCCATCCAGAGCAATAAAAAATGACTACCTCGATCGCCATCCACCCCGACTTCCAGAAAATTCCCGGTATTGCGCTTTCGTTCAACCCATTGCTGCTGACGCTGATGAATGGCGCGATGCATTGGGTGGCCGCGCGAAAGTGGGCGAAATACAAGGCGATCGTCACTGAGCACAAGGTGACGGGACTGGATGGGCATTGTGCTTCGGTGTGGCTGATCAAACCGGCCCACGTGCAAACCCCCGCTCCCGCGCTGGTGTATTGCCACGGGGGGTGGTTCATCATGAAACACACGCCGCAGCATATTGAAAATGCCGTTCGCTATGCGCAGGAAGCCGGTTGCTGCGTCGCCTTCGTCGATTATCGGCTGGCGCACAAACATGCGTTTCCGGCGGGATTCAACGATTGTTATTCGGCGCTGGCCTGGCTGCAGCAGAACGCGGAAAAACTCGGCATCGACGCGCAGCGCATTGCCGTCGGCGGCGACAGCGCGGGTGGCGCAATCGCGGCGGGGCTGGCGCAAAAGGCGCGGGACGAAGGCATTTCCCTGCGCGGGCAGCTGCTGATTTATCCCGTCGCCGATGCCGACTGCAAAACCGGTTCGAGCAAAGCCTTCGTCGATGTTCCGCCGTTCAGGCGCGAAACTCCGCACGCGCGCTGGGAGATGTATCTCGGCCATCCGGCAGCGACCGGGCTGCCGCCTTACGCCTCGCCGATGCACGGAAAACTGACCGGCCTGCCTGATGCGTATGTCGAAACAGGGGAGTACGATCTGTTGCGTGACGAAGGTGCGGCGTATGCGAAGGCTCTCACCGAAAACCGGGTGAATGTGACGCTGAACGAAACGAAAGGCACGGTGCACGGTTACGATCTGCTGGTGCCGAAATCGAAGATTTCACGGGATGCAATGATGAGTCGCGTGCAGTTTTTGCAAAAGATTTTTACTTGCTGACATGAAAAAAAATATCGTCGTATTTACCGGGGCTGGCATCAGCGCCGAGAGCGGCATAAAAACATTTCGCGCGGCCGATGGGTTGTGGGAAGAACATCGTGTCGAAGATGTCGCCACGCCCGAAGCCTGGCGGCGCGACCCCGATCTGGTGCTGCGTTTTTACAACGGGCGTCGCCGCAGTGTCGCCAGCGCGCAGCCGAATGCCGCGCATATCGCGCTCGCACGGCTCGAACGATTCGCCGATGTAAAAATCATCACGCAAAATATCGACGATCTGCACGAGCGCGCCGGCTCGACCGCTGTACTGCATCTGCATGGCGAAATCATGAAATCGCGCAGCACATGCGATGGCGAACTTTATGAAACGCACGGCAACGATATTCGGCCCGGCGATCTGTGTCCGCGCGGCGCACAATTGCGCCCGCATGTGGTGTGGTTCGGCGAAGCCGTGCCGATGATGGAAGCGGCAATCGAACTGGCGATGCGCGCCGATATTTTTCTCGTCGTCGGCACATCGCTCGCGGTATATCCGGCCGCATCGCTATTGCAATGCGTGCGGCCCGATGCCGAAAAATATATCGTCACGCTCGATCTTACGAATGAACCGCGACGCGATTTCATCTGGCTGAAAGAAAAAGCGTCGATCGGTGTGCCGGGGCTGGTTGAGCAATGGTTGAGTTAAATAATTACTTCACATAAATCTGATCGAACACAGCGCCATCGACAAAGTGCTCGGCCTGTGCCTGCTTCCACGAACCGAAAACCTCATCGATACGGAACAGCGTCAGCTTTGGAAAGCGATCGAGATCAGCCTTGTCGGCGAACTCGGGTTTCGACGGCCGATAAAAATGTTTGGCAATGATGCGTTGCGCAGGCGCCGAATAGAGATGTTCGAGATACGCCTGCGCGATTTTATCGGTGCCGCGCTCCTTCGCATTTTTCTCGACGACAGCGACCGAAGGCTCGGCCAGAATGCTGATGGAAGGCACCACGATTTCGAATTTATCGCTGCCGAATTCCTTCAACAGGAGAAACGCTTCGTTTTCCCAGGTCAACAGCACGTCGCCGATCGAACGCTCTGCAAACGTGGTGGCCGATCCGCGCGCGCCCGAATCGAGCACGGGCACATGCTGGTACAGCGCGGTGATGTAATCGCGCGCTTTTTTCTGCGCCGCAACCACTTTCGGATCGCTCGCATTTTTCACTTTATTCAAATCGCCCAGTTCCTGCTTGAGCGCCCATCCCCAGCCAGCGAGATAAGCCCAGCGCGGCGCGCCGCCGGTTTTCGGATTCGGTGTGATGACCTGAATATCGCCCTTAATCAGATCGCCCCAGTCGCGCACATTTTTCGGATTGCCCTTGCGCACGAGAAAAACGATGGTCGATGTGTACGGAGAGCTGTTGCCCGGCAACCGGTTTTGCCAGTCGAGTGGAATTTTTTTGCTGCGCGCGGCAATTTCATCGATATCGTTCGCCAGCGCCAGCGTGACCACATCGGCGGCGAGTCCATCGATCACCGAGCGCGCCTGCTTGCCGGATCCGCCGTGCGATTGCTGCACTTTTACGGTGTCGCCGGTTTTACTTTTCCAGTAATCACCGAACAACGGATTGTATTCCTGATACAACTCGCGCGTCGGATCGTACGACACATTCAGCAATGTATATTCAGCCGCCGCTGCAGCTGTGGAGAAATGCAGTGCGCCCAGCGCGAGCGAAGCGAAGGCTAAACGTTTTCCGAGCGATGCGAGCATGGGTAATCCTTGAATATTCGTTGTTGTCGGCGTGCACTTTAAACAGCAGTGGCAAATTGAAAAAATATTGTTTTCTTATTAGCTAATGCTCAAAAAAACAGTTCGCTGCCGTTCATCTACATTTATAGCGAGTTATTTTTTCTTTACTACACTTCGTCAGGGCCGGCGCTAATGTGAGCCACTCACGTTCGACTTTCGCCGCTGCCCGATCAAAAAATGTGCACCACTAACGGTGTCGCTCAGTTGCTTAAAACTTGTATGCCCGACTAAGGAGTTCTGCATCATGCGGTTTGCAGCCAATCATTTTTCCCGTCTCACTCTGGCTTCTGTCATTGCCCTGCTCTGCGCCTGCGGCGGCGGTGGAGGCGGCCATCACAGCGCTGAAAATTCGAACGGTGGAAGCAATAACGGCGGCGGCAATACGTCCGCACCCACACAAACCGGCACATTGACCGATAGTGCGGTCGCCGGCGTTCGCTATGAAACCAGTGGCGGCTACAGCGGCACCACCGATGCACAGGGTCATTTTCTCTACAACGTGGGCGAAACCGTCACCTTCAAAATCGGCGATCTGACACTGGGTGAAATTACGCCGAGCGGCACCGAAGCGACCGTCACCCCGATCGAGCTGGCCACCAGCGCAGCGGGCGTGGTCAACACCGATAAAGTCACCAATCTGCTGGTGCTGCTGCAATCGCTCGATAGCGATGGCGATCCGGACAACGGCATCAATATCCCTGCGTCCGCCGCGACGGCTATCACCGGAAACACGGCAACATCGATCCAGCTCGACACCGATCCGACATCGTTTTCCAGCAATCCGAATCTGACCAGCGTGGTGCAGCAGGCAAACGGTTCCAGCGCCACCGTGGTCAGCACGGCGCAGGCGCTCGATCATTTCAAGGAAAACTTCCTGAATCAGCTGGCGGGAACCTGGGTTTTTGCTCCGGGCTCCGAAGAGAAAATCGTGTTTCGCTTCAACAAGACCGGCGATTACATCATGGGTGAATACGCGCCCGAGGATGATAGCGGCGGCAGCGGCATCGAGCGCGGCACCATTGCCTGGGAGCCGACGACGGGTGAAATCACCGCTGACAATTTCAGCGTTGATACCAATGGCGAGTGGGGACTCAGCCATCCGTACGATGAAAAATTATTTCTCGCGCTGGAAGGCGAAAACACCCTCCTGGTTACCATAAAGGAAGGCGATGAGCAGGAAGTGTTGCGACTGAGCCGCGTGCAGGCGTCCAGCAATGATATCGGCGGCCTCTGGGCGAAGGATGACGGCACCAATTTCGGCAAGCAGCAATTCATTTTCTTCGCCACCGGCCAGTACATGATGCTCGATCCCGTCGGCGATGAAGACGAGGTGGGTTGCGGCGAGCCCGGTCTGGAATTGGGCAGTTATCTATTCAGCAATAATCAGCTGAGCTTTTCGAATATTGTCGAAGACACCAACGGCTGCGCCGGTGTGCACGACGATGAAGACGATAGCTACGGCGTTTTCACAACAACGCTGGACAATGCCAACGGCAAACTCACGGCGGAAGCAGATGGCGATACCTTCTCTCTTTACCGCGAAGGTGTAGCGCCAACACCGTAATACGGGCCAGCGAAAAGCCCGGCTGTATGCGCAGCCGGGCTTTTTTATGTGCGGGAGAAATTCGTCGCTCTCAACGATTCGCGACTTTCAATATTCGACAGGAATGGGATCGAGCGAGCGCCACAGATACCACGTCGCCACCGTTGCCCACGGCGTAAATAATTCGAGATATTCGTGCACCTGTTGCCGACTGATGCGTTCACCGGCGAAATAATGTTTTTCCACCGCGCGGATCAGACCGATATCGTCGACCGGCCACACATTGGGTCGCATGAGATAAAAAATCAGAAACATTTCGGCGGTCCAGCGACCGATGCCCCTGACATCGCACAATTCCGCGATAACCGCTTCATCCTCCATCGCATGCCAGCGGCGCGGTTTGATTTTTCCGGTAACGAAGTGCGTGGAAAGATCGCGCAGATATAAAATTTTCTGACGCGACAATCCCGCGGTGCGCAGCGTTTCATCGCTCACCGCCAATACATTTTCCGGAGTGGTTTTTTCGACGGCGCTTTCGAATTTATTCCATACCGATTGCGCCGCCTTCACCGAAATCTGCTGACCGACGATGGCACGCGCCAGCGTCTGGAACGGATTGCCGCGCGTGCGCAGCGCGGCTTCGGGATAACTCGCGATAAGTTTTTTCATCACCTTGCAGCGCCGGCTCAAATGCGCGCAGGCTTTCTGCCAGTATTCGGGTGTCATCGCAGCGGACAGACTCTATGGATTGAAATCGCGCATGAAAATATCCCAGAACACGATGAAGACTCCGGTGATCAGCGGCCCCAGCACAAAACCGTTGAGGCCGAACACGGCGATGCCGCCGAGGGTGGAAAGCAGGACGAGATAATCGGGAATCTGCGTCGAGCGACCGACCAGAATCGGGCGCAATAAATTATCGACGAGGCCGATCACGCCGGCGCCGAATGCAATCAGAACCAGCCCCTGCCACACCGCGCCGGACATCAGAAAATAAATCGCAACCGGACCCCACACCAGCGCCGAACCCACCGAAGGCAGCAGCGATGCGAACGCCATCACCACGCCCCACAACAGCGCCGCCTCGACATTGAATACCCAGAAAATGAAACCGCCGAGCGTGCCCTGCACGGCAGCGACGACCATATTGCCCTTGATGGTCGCTGCGGTGACTTCGGTAATTTTTCGCAGCAGCTGCCGTTCGCGCTGATCGCCGAGCGGCAGTGCCCGAATCAATAATTCAATGAGCGATTCGCCGTCGCGCATGAAAAAAAATGCGAGGTACAACATCAAAATGAAGCTGATGCAGAACCGCGCGGCATTGTTGCCGAAGGTCAGCGCCTGCGACGTCATGTAACTGCCCGCTTCCTTCACCGCCGTCATCAGATACGATTGCAGATCGCTGAAATTGACACCCAGCGGTTCGATGACCCGATGCAGTGCGGGAATACTGCCTTTGGCCTTATCGATGTATTCGTTCGGATTGATTTCGCCGTTGTGAAAGCGCTCGTACAGATCGCGCCCTTCCTGCACCAGCGAAAACGTCAGAAACAGCAGCGGCAGAATGACCATAAGTGTGCTGAGTAACAGAACGGTGAGCGCGAGCAGGTTGTTGCGCCCGCGAAAACGCGGTTCCAGGCGTTTCTGCAGCGGATGAAAAACAATGGCGATAACGGCGGCCCACATGATCGCGCCATAGAACGGTTGCACGATCCATCCAAACAGCAAGGTGACGATAATCAGGAATATCAGAAATGAGGATTGGGCGAGTTTTTGCTGCATGAGTCTTCCATTGATTGCGCCTATACTGGCCGACAGCATGCGTATTTTTTCAGGAAATTAAAAGCCCCGCCGAGGATCGAATCATGACTCCCATTCACTGCAGACAACGGCCTGGTATTTTTGATTTAACGCTCGTTATTTTTGCCTTATCGACCGCTGCCGGCGCAGCTTATGCGGCGGATACGCCCGCGCAGGACAGCAAGCGCTGCATTCCGATCAAGGATATCCGCCGCACCGAAGTGATCGATGATCAAAATATTCTGTTTCATCTGAGGAACAAAAAAACCTACAACAATCATCTGCCGCACCGTTGCGGCGGACTGGCGTATGCGAAAGCTTTCAAATACGAAACAGCGCAGAGCGAGCTGTGCAATGTCGATATCATTTCGGTCATCAATACAACGACGGGCACGCTGATGCCGGGCGCTTCGTGTGCGCTGGGATTATTCGAACGCGTCGAAGCCAAATCGACCGACACCAAACCCTCACATTCTTCAGCGGGCGATTCCGATATTGACGGCTCGCAGAAAAGCGCGACGGATTAAAGCAGCCAGTGCATCAGTGCAAACCAGAGCGGCAGCGTCGCCAGCGACACAATTAAACCGAACCCCACCGCTGCCGTGCACAACCGCGGCGCAAGATTGCTGCTGATGGCCATGATGGCCGCCGTAACCATCGTCGGCATCGCCGCTTCGAATACAGTGACGCGAGCCGCCAGTTCGCGATGATCCGTCATCAGAAAAAATGCGAGCGCAAGTGCGGGTGAAATTATCAGCCGCAACACCAGCACAGCGATAAGTGGTTGCCGGAGTTGCGCAGGCACATGCCACGATAACTGCAACCCCACAATAAACATTGCGAGCGGCGCCAGCGTCAAACCGAGCAGCGACAACAGCCGTTCGAGCGGCGCCGGATATTGCACGCCATTGAGCGCGAGCCCCGCCAGCAACGCATAAAACGGCGGAAAACCGAAAATACGTTTAACGATGGCGAATGCGGAAAGGGTTTGCCTGCCGGATTTTTCGTCGCCGGAAAAAATCGCCAGCAGAATCGGCGTGCCGATGGCGAACATCATGAAATTGCCGAGCTGGTCGAACATGATGGCGTAGGGCATGCCGGCGTCGCCGAAAAATGCGCGCACCATCGGGAACCCCAGATACGAACTATTGCCGTAGAGCGACAGGATCAGCATCGCGCCCACAATGTCGCGGGACCATTTCAGGCGGCGTGCCAGCCAGAAAATACAGGCCGACAACACCAGCGCCAGCGACCACGGCGCCAGCATCGGTAACAGCGCATTGTTATCGAGTACCAGTTGCGGCAGCTTCAGCAGAATGACGGCGGGCAGCGTGACATTGATAATGAATTTATTGATGTAGAGCGGCGCTTTATCGGGCAGCGCAAACAGGCGTCTGCACAGTACGCCGAGCGCGAGAAAAACCGCGATAACGATGAAATTCTGCATTGACCTGATTTCCAGCAGCGTATGCATGACGATGACAGCATCGCGCCATGATAAACCAGGCGCGCGATCGCAGCTCTGCGCAACGAATCCGTGTTGCATTGCACTTCGATAAGACGTGCTATCGATAAGACGTGCGATCCAATGCAACACGCGATCCGATAAAAAATCGGCGCGCTGGTAAAATCGCGCCGGCTGGTGCTGAATGCAATCAATTAATCCATCGGGATGACTAACGTGTGTGATTCGACAGGTGCGGTAATTCTCGCGGCGGGGTCGGCCTCGCGCATCGGCCATCGCCCGAAATGCCTGCTGGAATTGAATGGCGAGTCACTGATTCAACGCGCTGTGCACGCAGCGCTGGATGCAGGCATCGAAAACAATGTGGTCGTGCTCGGTCACTACGCTGTCCACATTGCACCGATGGCGGCGCAGCTGCCGGTGACGCTCGTGCATAATCCCACTGCCGACGCCGGACTAAATGCCTCGCTGCATTGCGGCTTGCGCGCGCTGGCGCCGTCACTCGACACCATAGTGGTCATGCTCGCCGATCAGCCGTTGATCGACGGGTCGGATATCGACGATCTGCTGCGCGCGTATCGCGAGCGACCTGCGCAAACCGATGTGCTGGTGCCGACGGTGAACGATCTGCCGGGAAATCCCGTGGTATTTAATGACGCGGTTCGCCGGAGCATTTTGCGGCGCGACAACCGTTACGGCTGCAGACAATGGCAACAGGAAAATGGCGAACGCGTGTACCGCTGGAAAACGGCGAACGATCATTACCGCATCGATATCGACACGCCCGACGATATCGATGCGTTTCGTGCGCGTACCGGCCTGTCGCTGCGCTGGCCCGGACCACTGAATCATTTTTCGGATAACGAAAATTCCGATAAATAAAAACGTATCGCCAATAAAGAGTGTCGTTAAAAAAGTGGACAGTATCGATCAACAGGTTTTTCAGCAGGTGCGGCACTGGCTCGATGCGGATACATCGTGCTGGTTATGCACGGTCGTCGCAACGATCGGCGCCGCGCCGCGACCGATCGGTTCGCTGCTCGCATATAGCGAACACGGTGAACTCGCCGGCTCGTTATCGGGCGGTTGTGTCGAGGATGATCTGCTCGCGAAATTGAAAAGCGGCGAACTCGAAATCGATAAGCCGCAGGTGCTCGAATACGGTGTCACCGCCGAGGAAAACGAGCGACTCGGTCTGCCGTGCGGCGGACGCCTGCACGTACTCGTCGAACACTGGCCGGCAAACGCTGCGACACGCGCTGAAGTCGAGCGCCTGCATTCGCTGCTGCAACAGCGCCGGGTGGCGGTTCGCCGTCTCGACCTAACGACCGGATTATGGCGCGTCGGTGAAGCCGACAGCTTTTCCGCGCTCGAATTGACCGAAACCGCGCTCACGCAATTTTATGGGCCGCGTTTTCAATTGCTGCTGATCGGTGCCGGCGAAGTCGCGCGCAGTCTGGCGGCGATGGCGCAGATGCTCGATTACCGCGTGCTCGTCTGCGATCCGCGCCAGCACATGATCGCGCAATGGAATCTCGCTGGCGTCGAGCTGATCGGCGGCATGCCCGACGATGCCGTGCGCGAATATTGCAGCGACGACGCGCACAGCATCGTCATCACGCTCACGCACGATCCGCGCATCGACGACATGGCGCTGATGGAGGCCTTGCAGCACGATCTGTTTTATGTCGGCGCGCTCGGCTCGGAACGCACCTCGGCGGCGCGGCGAAAACGTTTGCAGCAACTCGATCTCGATGCAGCGCAAATCGCAAAGCTGCACGCGCCGGTCGGGCTGAAAATCGGCAGCAAGCGCCCGCCGGAAATTGCCATCGCGATTCTCGCCGAGCTGACGCAATTGCGCAGCAGCGCCTGATCACCGCACAAATTTTTATGCGGTTTTGACGTGTGATTTTTGTATCGCGCGCGGCAGAGAGTTTGTTTCAATTGTTTCAAATCTATTCAGCGGCCGCAGGTCGAACCGCATACTGCGGGCCAGGCCGTATCATGCCGACCATGCAGCGGCCTTGCATAAAGGCGATCCCGCAACTGGCGATCGGCTGCTCGCAGCGATTCAGCGTCTCTGATTACGGACAATAAATGATGCAATCACGGAACACTCTGTTAGTCGTCGACGACGAACCCGAGCTTGCGGAAATTCTCGTGGAATATTTCTCGGGACAGGGTTTCGACGTGCGCAGCGCCGGCAATGCCGCGCAGGCGCGCACCGCGATTGCAGCCGCGGTTCCACAACTGGTCATTCTCGATGTTCATATGCCGGGCGAGGATGGCCTGTCGCTCGCGCGCTGGATTCGTCAACAGCACGGCCATGTCGGCATCATCATGCTGACGACCGCCGCCGATGTGGTCGATCGCATCATCGGGCTCGAAATGGGCGCCGACGATTACGTGCCGAAGCCTTTCGAATTGCGCGAATTGCTGGCGCGCGCGAAAAGCGTGCTGCGTCGCCTCGCGGAAAAAAATCCCGCGCCGGAATCTGCCACACCCGCGGTGGCGACAGCGCAGCGCGTTCGCTTCGGCCGCTGCGAACTGGATCTCGACGCGCGCGCGCTGCTCGACGAGCACGGCGAATCGACCGCGCTGACGGCGATGGAATTCGATCTGCTGAAGGTGTTTGCCGCGAACGCGGGCCGCGTGCTCAATCGCGATCAATTGATGGAGCTCGCGCATCATAAAGGCTGGGATGTATTCGATCGCTCCATCGATCTGCGCATCATGCGCCTGCGCAGAAAAATCGAACCCGATCCCGAAAAACCCGAAGTGATCAAAACCGTGCGCGGCGTCGGTTACATGTTCGTGCCCGCCCCGCGCACGGACATCCTCCGCCATGAGTGAGCGGGTATGAACGAGGCCGGATTTGGGCGGGATGACGAACGCACGAGCGAAACGCCCGCGCTCAGCGATCTGCGTCTGGCCCGGCGCTATCGCCGCCTGATGCTGGCGGTCACGCTGCCGCTGTTCTGCGTGGTGCTCGCGCTCGCGGTCACCCAGTACGCCGATCAGCGCCGGCAGGTATTGAAAACCCTGCAGGGCGACAGCGAGAGTTTCGCGATCACGCTGGAAAGCATGGCGAAACTGGCCAGCGATCACGTGGTACAGATGCAGTCGTGGGCAGAAACCTATCTCCGTAGTCCGCCGCTGGCGCACACCAATCCGCTCAGCGCGTATTTCATCGAGCGCACCGACGCGAATGGCAAGCCCGACGGCTATACGCTCGATGGCATTCCACGCGGAGTTCAGGATCGCGCCGGCCAGATTTTCTGGATCGGCAGGGCATCGCCCAATCAGGCCGGCCCGCATCCGCAACTGGATATGGCGCTGGATTTTTTCTCAATCGTGCGGCTGACGCACGAAGTCTCGCCGTATTTTCAATGGTCGTTCTTTTTACCCGCCGATCGCCGTTTCATCACGATCTATCCGTGGGTGAAATCCGAAACTCTGGTCGAAAATCAGGGCCTGCCCAATCTGCTGCTCGGCATGCCGCATTTCTTCGAGTACGAACATTTCACCCGCGGCACGCCGGAGAAAAACCCTGCGCACGCGCCTTACTGGACGCAGCCGCACGCGGATGCCAGCGGTAGCGGCACGCTGATATTGCACGGCGCGCCGGTCTATCTCGACGGCCGTTTCCAGGGTGTGGTCGGCACCGATCTGCGTCTGGCCACGCTGGAAAAACTGTTGCAGACACTGCCGCGCCAGGTGGGCCGGCTGCTGATCGTCGATGCTCATCGGCAGGTGCTGGCCGATAGCGCCAGCTCCGGGCAAAACGCCCTGCCCACGCTGTCACAGGTGCTGCCCGCAGGCGTGGACGAAGCGGCGGTCGAGCGCGCGCAGCACGATCGCAGCGCCGAAGCCGGCGCGTCGGTGCTGTTTCGCCGGCAGATCCAGCATGCGCCCTGGCAGCTGCTGTACATCATCGACCGCAGCGAGATCGACAGCCTGCTGCTGCCGCGCATGGTGCCGTACGTGGTAATCATGGCGATGCTCGGCGGTACGTTTTTTCTCGCGCTGTATCTGATGCGGCGCGAATTCATCAACCCCGCGCTGGAGCTCGTGCATTACATCCAGCGCGCGTCGCGCAATCCGGCCGAGCCGCAGCCCAAATTGCCGCCGCTCTGGCAGACCTGGACGCAGACCGTCTCGCGGGCGTTTGCGGATAATTTCGAATCGCACCGCAAGCTGCGCGACCACGAGGCCTTCATGGCGGCTGCCGTCGAAAACGCGCTGCTCGCCGTGATCACGATGGATGAATTCGGCTACATCGTCGAATTCAATCGCGCCGCCGAACGCATGTTCGGTCGCAGCAAACAGGAAGTCCTCAATCAGGATTTAGCGCATATCCTGCTGCCCGAGCGTTTTCACGGCGCGCATTATCATTCGTTGGCAAAGTATCGAGGCAGCGAGGTGCCACTGCCGCCGCGTCAGCCCAAAGTGATCGCAGGACTGCGGGCCGATGGCAGCGAATTTCCGGTAGAGATTTCGATATCGGCGGCGCGATTGGGCGATAAGCGTTACGCGACGGCCTTCGTCGCCGATCTCACCGATCGCTTGCGCACCGAGGAACAATTGTCGCGCCAGCGCGAAGCCCTGCGGCAGAGCGAGAAGCTGTCGGCGATGGGCGCGATGCTGGCCGGCGTCGCGCACGAGCTCAATAACCCGCTCGCGATTCTGATGGGACGCGCGGCATTGCTCGAAGACAAGGCCACCGACCCCGCCGTGCGCGAGGACGCCAAGCGCATCAAGGCCGCCGCCGACCGCTGCGGACGCATCGTGCGCGCCTTTTTGTCGATGGCGCGGAAAAAGCCCGCGCAGCGACATACCGCGCAACTCAATACCGTGGTGCAGAGTGCGCTCGATCTGCTCGGCTACAACCTGCGCACGGCGGATATCGAGGTGCAGGCCGAACTTGCGCCGGACCTGCCGGATATCGAAATGGATGCCGACCAGATCGGTCAGATCGCGGTGAATTTTCTCGTCAACGCCCAGCACGCGCTGGCCGAGCAGGCCGGGCCGCGCGAAATCGTGGTCAGCACGCGGCGGGAAGACGAGTATTTGATTTTCCGCGTCGCCGATAACGGTCCCGGCGTGCCCGCCGAATTGCGCGACCGCATCTTCGATCCGTTTTTCACGACCAAACCCGAGGGCAGCGGCACCGGCGTCGGCCTCTCGGTGAGCCGCGCCATCGCGCGCGAGCACGGCGGTGAGGTGCTGCTCGAAGATGCGTCCGCCGCGACCTCGCGCGGGGCGGGTTTCCTGCTGCGGCTGCCGCTGCTGGAAATCCCCGCGCCCGTCCGGCCGGCGCCCGCCATCGCCGCCGAAACGCGCGCCGGCTCGGTGCTCGTCGTCGACGATGAGCCGGAAGTCGCCGCCGTGCTGTCGGATGTGCTGCGGTCCGCCGGCTATCACACCGCCATCGCCCGCAGCGGCGAGGAAGCACTCGGATGGCTGGATAAAAATGCGTGCGATCTCATTTTCTGCGATGTGCGCATGCCCGGCATGGACGGTCCGGCATTCTGGCGCGAGCTGCGGCAGCGCCTTCCCGCACTGGCGCAGCGGCTCGCCTTCGTCACCGGCGATACCTTCTCCGCCAGCATCGAACCCTTCCTGCGCGAAACCGGCCAGCCCTGGCTCGAAAAACCCTTCACGCCCGAGTCTGTCCTGGAATTGGCGGTGCGGCTGGAATCGGTTAAATAGAGACGAAGGAACCAAAAAAAACCGCCGGGGTTACCCCAGGCGGTCTTATAACTACGTACCCACGTGGCATTAAGCCACCCAGGTGTGCAGTCAGGCTTACCAGTTGTAGCTCAACTTGGCAGTGATTTCGCGACCCGGATTGTAGTAGTCCGCCGTGCCGGAACCGACCACGTGCTGCTCATCGAAGAGATTGCTGACATTGATGGCGAGCTCGGTGGCATCGAAGATGCGGTAGGTGAAGGCCGCATCAAAGAGCGTCGCCGAGTCGCTCTCGGCGGCATTGGTCGCATTGAAATAGTAGGAACCGGTGTAGCGCGCGCCCAGACCGACGCTCATTTTCGTCCCCGGAATGCTGTAGTAAGTCCAGAGCGATGCCGAATGCTCGGGCGCCGCGACGAACTCGTTACCCTTGATCGAAACGCCGCTACCCAGCGTACCCCGCACCACTTCCGTATTCATATACGAGTAGCCGCCGAGCAGGGTGAGGTTGACGCTGAGCTCCGCCTTCGCCTCCAGATCGAAACCGCGAACCCGCGTCTCGCCGACGGTTTCCCGCACGATGTTGCCGTTGCCCTGCACGACCGCGATGGTGACATCGTCCTGGGTCAGATCGTAAATCGCCGCGGAGAACAGGGCGTTGGTGCCGCGCGGCGCATATTTCGCCCCGATTTCGTATTGCTTGCCGCGCTCGGGAGTGACGCCAATGCTCGGCGGCTCCACCGATTCCACCATGCTCACGTACGTCGATATCTCGTCGGTGACCTTGTAGGTCAGCGCACCGCGCAGCGAGGTTTCGGAGAAGTCGTCCGACGCCTTCACGTTGCTGATGTTGGTGCTGGAGAGATCGATGCGGTCATTGCGCACGCCGAAGGTGACGATGAAGCGGTTAAACGAGAAGTTCTGCTGCAGGAAGACCGACTCGGTGGTGTAGTCCTGCTTGTTGCGGCTGTAAGGCGTCACCGCCGCCGGCGCGCCGCTGAATACCGGATTCGCCACATCGATCGGTGCTGCAGCGCCGTAGAACGAGCTGTCCTCGGTCGCGGCATCGCGGTATTCGACGCCCACCAGCGTGCTGCTGTCGAAGTGCTCGAAACGCGCGTCGTACTGCAGCATCAGATTGCCGATCAGCTCTTCGGCCTCGCTGTCGGTCCCGAAATGGAAGCGGTTTACCGTGGTGCCGGTGCGGGCGGCGGTATCGTAGAGGTAGATATAGCCGAAATCATCGGTCAGCTCGCTGTAACGCAGATTGCTGCGCAGCACGAAGCCATTGGCGAAGTCGTGGTGAGATTGCCGGTGATGCTGGAGCGCTCGACATCGTGATAGTTGAAGTCGGGTTCGCTGAAGAACTTGCTGCGGTCATATTCCCTATCCAGCGGATAACCGCCGCTGTTCGGCGTCGTATCCTGATTCAGGTAATCCACGATCAGCGTCGCCGATGTCTGCTCGGTGGGCTTCCAGGTCAGGCCGCCCATGATGAATTCGTTGTCGTCGCGGGAATGATCGTACTCGCGCTCGCTATCCTGAATCTTGGCGGTGAGGCGATAGGCCACCGTCTTGTCGGCATTCAGCGCATCGGTAACGTCGATGCCACCTTCCAGATGATCGAAGGAACCGTAGGTCAGATAGCCCTGCCCCAGGCGCTCGAAGCGCGGCCGCTTGCTGACGAAGTTGACCGAGCCGCCGGGATCGGCCGGGCCGAACAGGGTCGAGTTGGCGCCGCGCAGAACCTCGATGCGCTCATAGGCAAACGCCTCTTCGCGCACGCCGCGCATCGTGCCCAGAGTCATGCCGTCGCGATACGTCGTGGCCTGAAAACCGCGAATCTGGAAGTAATCGTTGCGATCATCGGTGCCGTAGTAATCGGTGACGATACCGGGCGTGTACTGCAGCACTTCTTCGGTGGTACTGGCGCTGCGCTGTTCGATTTCCTTCTGGGTGATCACGGAAACCGACGCCGGCGTGTCGAGGATGCTGGTAGCGACCTTGCCGCCCACCCACAGCTCCTGAGCGACAATCGAAACCGCATCGTCGTCAGCCGGGATTTGCGCGTTGACGATAACCGGGGCCAGGCGATACTCCTTTTCGCCATCGGCCTTGCCAGCGCTTTCCTGCGCCGAGGCGGCCAGCGGAACTGCGACCAGCAGCGCGGCAGCCGTGGTGCGCTGCCAGGACATGGGCGCGCGGATAAACGAATTCTTACGATCAGTCATGTTCAATACCTTTCCAGTTCGAAGTTTTTCGCGCGCGCATTATGGGTGACTTTCATGCGAAAGAGAATAATTCTCAAATAAGAACCCGGAAGATCGCCCGTCATTCCCTCCGCATCGCCCGGCCCGCCGAGCTTTCAGCGAACACACTGAAACAATCGAAACAAAAATGCGGTTGCGTTGAAATGCGATTGATACGGCGCCTCGCCACACTGGCGCCGTTTCCAGGTCGAAGAGACGATGTCTTGAATATTGCTTTCGTGCTGGCCAGCTGCATTCTGTTGATGGCGCTGGCTCTCACGGCCATTGCCGTCAATCAGCTGCTCAAATTGCTGCGCGAACAGCTGCTGGAGCATCCGCTCGGCAGCTGGCTGGCAAATCACGAATCCTCGCTGATCCTGAGTGTTTGGGCTGCGCTTATCGCAGCCCTGTTTTTCTTCGGGCCGCGGCTGGTGATGCTTATCACCGAGCATGTGAACACGAGGCTCGGCTGATCCGGGCAGGCATCGAAAAAACCGGCTGAAACAAATGAAACAGAAAATGGCAGCGCCGGAAATTTGATTGATACACGCCCCGGCAATACTGGCCCCAACAAGAAACAAACAGGATGTCTCAGGATGAAACAGTCAAAGAAACCTCTGCAATCACTGCTACTCCTTTCGACAATCACATTTCCGCTGATCGCCTCGGCCAGCACCGCCGGCCTGTTCGCCGCCGATGCGCTGCTCTCCGATGGAAACGGCACCGCCATCTTTGACTGGCCGCGCTTCTCACTGCTCGCCGCCGGCGTCATCGCCCTCGTACGCGCACGCGCTTCCATCACGCCGAACGATGACATCGATGGCGCAAGCAAAAGCGGCAACACGTTCTGATCGCGCGTCAGCCGTGAAGCGCGCCGGGCAGATCGCAACGCTGGATATGGGATGACGAAGATGACGCACTCGCACACCCGAAAAGACAAACCCGTTCTGACGATGGTCAAGTCGCCGCTGACGCCACTCGAACAGGCGCGCCTGCGCAGCGAGCAATACAGCCAGCGCGATTTATTGCAGGCACTGGAAAAACTCGCGCGCGAAAATGAATCCCTGCGCATGCAATTGCGCACCGACCAGCTGACCGGCATCTTCAATCGCGTTGCGCTGAACGAGGCGCTCGGTTGCGAGCTGGAGCGCTTTCATCGCAGCGGCCATCGATCGTCGCTCGCCATCATCGATCTCAACGATTTCAAACATGTCAACGATTCGCTCGGTCATGCGATCGGCGACAAATTGCTGGTGAGCGCGGCGGATTATTTCGCCTCGCAGCTGCGCACCATCGATATGGTCGCGCGTCTGGGCGGGGATGAATTTGCAATTTTATTGCGCGACACGGGCAGCAGCGATGCGCAATATGTCGCCGCGAAATTGCGCACCGATGCGCCGCAGTTCATCTACACGGATGCGAAGCAGAAAGAAATCGCCATCGCGCTCGATTTCGCTATCGGCATCGCCGAATTATCGCCGCAGCTGCACTCGGCGGATGCATGGCTCGATGCCGCCGACCGCGCCATGTATTTACACAAACGCGCCGGACGCTGGCTGCAGTACCGCACCGCAACCACGCGCATATCGCAACCGTAAATTCCCTCGCGAAGTATTTACCGGCACTGTACTTTAGAGCACAGTGTGGGATCCCTCCGCACCCGATCATAAGAATGAACCGGCCTTCACAAGGAGCGCATTATGAAATTGTATTTTTCACCCGGCGCATGTTCGTTATCGCCACACATCGTTTTACGCGAAGCGGGCGTCAAATTTGAACTCCGAAAAGTCGATCTCGGCAGCAAGGCTGTCGAGGGCGGCGGCAATTACACCGAAATCAATCCGAAGGGCTATGTGCCGGCGCTCGAATTAGCCGATGGCGAAGTACTGACGGAAGGCCCCGCCATCGTGCAGTACATCGCCGATCACAACCCCGGCAGCAATCTCGCACCCAAAAACGGAACCATCGAGCGCTACCATCTGCAGGAATGGCTGAACTTCATCACCAGTGAACTGCATAAAAATTTCGGTGCACTGTTCAATAAAAATATTTCCGACGACTGGAAAGCTGCAGCAACCGCGAATATTTCGAAGCGTCTGGATTATGTGTCCGACAAGCTCAAAGACCAGCATTATTTGTTGGGCGATCAATTCAGTGTGGCCGATGCCTATTTATTCACCGTGCTCGGCTGGGGCAGGCATGTCGGTGTCGACATCAGCCAATGGCCGGAGCTGATAGCGTATGTCGCTCGCATCAGCACACGCCCCAAAGTGCAGGAAGCGCTGCGCGCCGAGGGTTTATTGAAATAATTATTATTGCGAAAGAATTGCGAAAGAATCGTCGACGTATTTATTGATCGTCACAAACAAAAAGACCGGCATTTAGCCGGTCTTTTTTATTTCACACAGATAAAACTATTAGAACTGGTTCATCGTGTTGTCTTTGCCCGCTGCTTTCAATGCAGCTTCGCCAGCAAAGTATTCTTTGTGGTCGTCACCGATGTCGGAACCCGACATGTTCTGGTGTTTGACGCACGCGATACCCTGGCGAATTTCCCTGCGCTGTACGCCGGCAACATACGCGAGCATGCCTTCCTCGCCGAAATAACCTTTGGCGAGATCGCTGGTCGACAGCGCTGCGGTGTGATAAGTCGGCAAGGTGATGAGGTGATGGAAAATACCCGCCTCGCGCGAACCGTCGCGCTGGAAAGTTTGAATGCGGCGATCGGCTTCCTGTGCGAGTTCAGTGGTGTCGTAATCCGCACTCATCAATTTCGCACGATCGTATGCCGAAACGTTTTTGCCTTCTTTCTGCCACGCATCGAATACCTGCTGGCGGAAATTCAGCGTCCAGTTAAACGATGGACTGTTGTTGTAAACGAGTTTTGCATTCGGGATGACTTCGCGTACGCGATCGATCATGCCTTTGATCTGACCGATGTGCGGCTTCTCGGTTTCGATCCAGAGCAGATCCGCGCCGTTTTGCAGGCTGGTGATCGAATCGAGCACGCAACGATCTTCGCCGGTGCCTTTGCGGAATTGATAAAGGTTGCTCGGCAAACGTTTCGGACGCAGCAATTTACCGTTGCGATTGAGAATAACATCGCCGCTCTTGAGTTCTGACGGTGCAACTTC
This sequence comes from uncultured Verrucomicrobiaceae bacterium, assembly GCA_964631955.1. Lineage (GTDB taxonomy): Bacteria > Pseudomonadota > Gammaproteobacteria > Pseudomonadales > CAMLJR01 > CAMLJR01. The sequence goes on from CAZWBA010000003.1 coordinate 323,840, forward strand.
GTCGCAATCGAGGAAGCTGTTGTATTGATCGCCGAGATCGCCGGGTTCGTGTGTGAACGCGATTTGTTTGGTCAAGCCAGCGCCGAGCGAATCGGTACGCGCAACGATAACGCCGTCGTCAACACCGAGCTCCAAAAATGCGTAACGCACTGCGCGAATTTTCGCGAGGAAATCTTCGTGCGGAACGGTGACTTTGCCGTCCTGGTGACCGCATTGTTTTTCGTCGGAAACCTGGTTTTCGATCTGGATACAGCACGCGCCCGCTTCGATCATTTTCTTCGCAAGCAAATACGTCGCTTCCGCGTTACCGAAACCGGCGTCGATGTCGGCGATGATGGGCACAACGTGCGTTTCGAAATTATCGATGCGGCTCAGCAAGTCTTTTTCTTTCGCTGCGTCTTTCGCTTCACGCGCTGCATCGAGATCGCGGAACAGACCGCCGAGTTCGCGCGCATCGGCCTGACGCAGGAATGTGTACAACTCTTCGATCAACGCCGGTACCGACGTTTTCTCGTGCATGGATTGGTCGGGCAACGGTCCGAATTCGGAGCGGAGCGCGGCAATCATCCAGCCGGAGAGATAGAGGTAGCGTTTTTTGGTGGTGCCGTGGTGCTTCTTGATCGCGATGAGTTTTTGTTGGCCGATGAAGCCGTGCCAGCAACCGAGCGACTGGGTGTAGCTCGAAGAATCCTTATCGTAATCGACCATGTCCTGGCGCATGATTTTCGCAGTGTAGCGCGCGATATCGAGGCCGGTTTTGAAGCGGTTTTGCAGACGCATGCGTGCTACATAGTCAGGGCTGATCGCATTCCAGCTCGGGCCGTTCGCGGCAATCGTGGTGGCTGCTTGGTCGGCCAAGCTTGAATAGTTTTGGGTGTTGGTGGACATGGTGTGACTCCATCGAGAACAACGTAACTTCAATGGGCGCAGTCTACGCAGCCGACCTCTATAAGAAAAATCAATAGATTCTATTTTCGACATACACAACATGAATGGCAGAAAGGTGAGTTTGTCAAAGTGGCCCACCTGGAGTAATGTAAGGACTCCTTACTTTCCAACTTTGGTCAAAGTTATGCTTACCAAAATCACAGCCAAAAATCAGATCACCCTGCCGAAAGCCGTCACCAATGCGATCGGTCACGCCGAGTATTTCGAGGTGGAAACGCGTGACGGCCAGATCGTGCTGACTCCGGTTCGCATCCATCGCGCCGATGCCGTACGCGCAAAGCTGGCCGAACTCGATCTGGACGATAAAGATATTGCCGATGCCGTTACGTGGGCTCGCGCGGATAAAACTAAAAAATGACAAAGCCGCTACTGGTGGTACTCGACACCAATGTGGTTTTATCTGCACTCGTATTTTCGCAGGGCAGGCTCGCGCCCCTACGGCAAGGCTGGCAATCGAAACAATTCACACCGCTGGCTTCCACCGAAACGGTAAAAGAATTGATACGCGTGCTTGCTTACCCAAAATTTAAATTGAGCCCGGCCGATCAGGAAGAATTACTCGCGGACTATTTGCCGTACTGCAAAACTGTACGCATCCCTGCCAAATTGGCAAAGACACCCGAATGCTCCGATCCTTTCGATATTCCATTTTTGCAATTGGCACTGGCGGGCAAAGCTATTTATCTGGTGAGTGGCGATCGCGATTTACTGGAACTGCAGAAATGCGGAACGTGCAGAATTATCTCGCCCGAACAATTTTTCGATATAGCAAACGATAAAGCCGTGTGATTTTCACTAATGCCGCCAATGGGTATTGGGAATGCAATGAATACACTTATCAACCTCAAAGATTTCCACTTTGAAACTTCACCTGCTCCTTTCGCCAGCTCGATGGCGGCATACCGAATTCGCGTTTGAATGCGCGCGTAAATGCTGCTTCCGAGTCGTAACCGATCCCCGTTGCTATCGCGAGCAGCGGCTTGCCCGCGAGGGTCAATTCACGCGCGGCGAGCTGCAGACGCCAGCGCGTCAGATATTGCATCGGCGGTTGGCCGACTAGATCCGTAAAACGCTGCGCCAGTGCCGAGCGCGAGAGACCTACCTGCTTCGCTAATTGATCGACAGTCCAATCGCGCGCGGGCTGTGCGTGCATCAGCGCGAGCACGCGGCCGACGAAACGATCGCGCACGCCCGCGAGCCATCCTTCCTTTTCTGCCGGCAATGAATCGATGCAGCGACGGACCGCTTCGACGAAGAGCAATTCCGATAGTTTGCCGAGCACGAGCGAACTGCCCGCGCGCCATTCCGCAGCTTCGGCGGCGGCGAACTGCAGCGACGATTCGAGCCAGGCCGAGCGCGGATCGTTGCGCATATCGACTTTGAACATACGCGGCAGCATTGCGATGAGCGGATTGCTCAACGTTTCATTGCATCCGAGAAATCCGCAGACCAATTGCGTGACCTCGCCATCGCCGCCGTAAGCGATGCGAATGATTTCGCCCGGCGATGTCTGCAAATGGTTATCGATCATTTCTTTTGCCGATGTCGGTTCTACGTCGAGCGAGCTGGCGAGTATGTGCGGCTCGCCCTGCGGCACCACCAGCAATTCTCCGGCTTTGATTTCGACGGCGGATGCAGGATCGTCGATCAGCTGCGCCCAACAACTGCCTTTGGTGACGAGGTGATAGGAAATGATGCGCTCGGCGGGCGGTAAAAAAGTCGCGCACAGTTCGCCGTGCGATTGCCCCGCCACGCTCCACGGCGCGGCGAATTCGCCGTGCAGATAAACCGCACCACCCAGACGCACGACCTGCAACACATCGGAAAGGGCATCCATGACTTCGGCTCCGCAATTCAGGCGTCCCGCTCAAGGAATCTGGACGCTCGATCATTCATGACGATGGCAGACGCAACCATACTGGTTTCACGCAAGACGCAGCGCTGAATATCGACTTCGTTATGGTTTTCAACGTCGCGCTTCATTTTGCGGGAAGCGGCTAAAAATTTCTAATGGCTATTTGTATCAGTTTTGTACCAGCGAATAAGCAGGAGCTTAAATATGAAACGTTTTGTTATCGAGCGAAATATTCCCGGCGTCGGCAAATTGACGACGAAGGAGTTGAGCGGCGCTGCCCAGAAATCCAATGCGGTGCTCAGCGCCATGGGCACCGCGATTCAATGGCAGCATTCGTACCGCTCGCAGGACCGTCTGTTTTGCGTGTATCTCGCCACGGACGAATCGCTCGTTCACGAGCACGCCGAGGTCAGCGGATTTCCGGCCAATCGCATTTTCGAAATCGACACCATTATCGATCCGACCACGGCAACGTGCAGCGTGTAAGCGCTGCCATTTAAATATTCAAATCATTAAAGGAAGGAATCGCCATGATTAAACGTATCGCAATTCTCGGTTATGGCATTTTGAGTTATGCCGTATTTTTCTTCACCGCACTTTACGCCATCGGTTTTATCGGCAATGTCCACAGCATCGGCAATTTTACGATTCCGAAAACGATCGACGGCGCGACGCAATTGCCGTTGTGGCAGGCACTGGCAATCGATGCGCTGTTGCTGGCAGTGTTTGCATTACAGCACAGTGTCATGGCACGCCCCGCATTCAAACGCTGGTGGACGCGTTTCATCGATGCGAGCGCGGAGCGCAGCACTTACGTTCTCGCATCGAGCCTGGCGTTGATCGCGTTATTTATTTACTGGCAACCGCTCGGCGGCATTGTCTGGAATACGGAAAATGCCGGCGCGCGAATTTTTCTGTACACGCTCTATGCTTTCGGCTGGCTGGTGGTTTTTACCAGCACGTATCTGATCAATCATTTCGATTTATTTGGATTGCGTCAGGTGTGGCTGCAGTTTGTCGGCAAAGCGTATACGCCGTTGAAATTCGTCACGCCGTGGGCGTATCGCGTGGTGCGACATCCACTGTATGTCGGCTGGTTATTGGTGTTTTGGGCAACGCCGACGATGACGGCGACGCATTTGTTTTTTGCGATCATGACGACGGCGTACATACTCATCGCCATTCGTTTTGAAGAACGTGATTTAGTCGCCGCGCATCCCGAGTACGATGCTTATCGTCGCGAAGTACCAATGCTGGTGCCGCGTATGACATCGACACGATCGACTCAGGCATCGCTGCATTAATTCCATTTTTCGAAAATACTTTCAGCGCACACAAAGCCCGATGTTTGGGCTTTATTTTTTGCGGATTTTTAATCCCAGCGTAATGGCAGTTTCGTCATCAATAAATTCTGGGTGACGCGATATTGCGCCGGCTCATCCGGATCGAGTCGAAATTCCGGCAGGCGTTCGAGCACCGCGCGATAGAGCGTCTGCAATTCAAGTCGCGCCAGATGCAAACCGACGCAGCGATGCGGTCCATTTCCGAATAGCATGTGCGTTTTATTTTCGCGCGCGACGTCAAACAGTTCGGGGGCGGGAAATACGTGCGCATCGAGATCGACAGCCGGCAGATACAGCATGACGCGATCGTTCACCTTCAGATTCCAGCCGCCCAGTTGCGTATCCTGCACGACGCGGCGCACCGGCACCGTGAAGGTGTAGCGGCGCAACAACTCTTCGGTGACATCGGGAATCAATTGCGGATTCGCGCGCAATGTATTTTGCAATTCGGGATGACGTGCCAGATGGTGCATACCGAATGAAATCGCAATGACGACGGTATCGAGCCCCGCAAGAAACAGCAGCACGCAATAATCTTCCATCAATTCCATCGTCATCGCTTCGCCGTCGACTTCGGTCGACCACAGCGCGCTGATGAGATCGTTCTGCGGATTGTCGCGGCGCGCCACGATCACATCGTGCATGGCATCGGCAATTTTGCGCATCTGCATGAAAACCATCGCTTCGTTTTCGCGTTCGCGCGGCATGAAGGCTTCATGCGCCAATGCGCGAAATTCCAGCAATCTTTCTTCCGGCAGCCCCATCATTTTCAAAAAAATGCGCACGGGAAACTGTTCGGCGACGGCGGAAATGAATTCGCAACTGCCCTGCGCGATCACATCGTCGATCAACTGATGCGCGAGCGCCTGGATTTCGTCCTGCAGCGCCACAATCATTTTTGGCGAAAACGCGCGCTGCAATGGCGCGCGATATTTCGTGTGTTCGGGCGGGTCCATCATGATCGGCGTGAGCATCGGCAGGCGCGGCATGCCGGCGGGTATCATCGCCTTCATCATGTCGGCCTGCTCGGGCGAAATTAACGCGCTCGAAAAAATCCCGGGGGTGCGCAGTACCGTCTGCGCATTGGCGTAATCGAGCACCAGCCAGTAACCGCCATTGCGCGGCGTCCAGAATACCGGCGGCGCCTCGCGCGATAACTGCAAAACACGTTCGTGCGGCGCATCGAACAATGCCGCATCGCGAAACATATCGAAATCGTAAATCGCTTCTGCAGGAACATGAGCGGGGTGATTTGCAGAGGAATCCGTCGTCGTCATGATTATTTTTCCGTGAATTTATTCAACCAGCAGAATAGTTGAAGCATTCGCGCTGATTCATGACGTTTTTTTCATCTTGTGACTGCGCATCGATAATGAATGAAACAATAACGACATCGCCATGTGTATGCGCGATCAGCCAATCACATCGCATCGCCGGCACTTGACCGGACAAGACCATTGCGGGTATCAAGCCACCCTGCGAAGACATTACGACTCAAATCGATAGCGCACCACGAAGCGCCAGCGTTAGCGGAGACACTGACATGAGCGGCACCCAACAGAACATTATTGGCTCGACGAATACCTGTAGCAGCAGCGCAGAGGACTGGCCGGCGCACTGGAAAACGCTTTCGCACGGTATCAGCGTCGCCCGCTATACCGATCCCGAATTTCTCAAACTGGAATTCGAAAAGCTCTGGAGCAAGGTCTGGCAGGTCGCCGCGCGTGTCGATGCGGTTCCCGAGGTCGGTGATTTCACCGTCTACGACATCGGCTACCGCTCGGTACTGCTCGTGCGCACCGATGCAAACACCATCAAGGCGTATCACAACGTGTGCCCGCATCGCGGCACCGCGCTCGGGCAGGGCTGCGGTCACTTCGAGGAAGGCCGCATCAAATGTCCGTTCCACGGCTGGCGCTGGAATCTCGAAGGGCAGATTCAATTCGTGCTCGAACGCGAACAGTTTCGCGGCGGCGAATTGCGCGATAGCGATGTCGCGCTGAAAGAAATCAGCGTCGTCATTTTTGCCGGATTCATTTTCATCAATTTCGATGCGAATCCGCTTCCGTTCGACGATTTCATCGCGCCCGTGCGCAGCGTGATCGAGGATCTCGCGATCGGTGATATGCGTCACTACTGGTGGAAAGCGATTCCCGTTCCGGCCAACTGGAAAATCGCGCAGGAAGCATTTTTCGAAACTTATCACGTGCCGGAAACGCATCCGCAGCTCGAAGTGGCGGGCGAAAGCGCCATTCGCGCCATGCGCAACGATTACGAATACGCACACCGCAATGTGGTTTACGAAAACTTTCCGTTCGGGCACGGCCGTTTCTTCGCCGGCAAAAAATCGCCGATGGCCGGTCACGTCAACGATGTGAAAAGCGATCCGGTCGATACCATGGCCGATCGCCTGCAGCTGCTGGTCGACGGTATGGACGCGATGGTGCTGCAGGAGGATGTCGACCTGGTGCGCTCGCTCAAGGGCAAGCCGATCCCCGAAGGTTCGAGCCTGGGCGGCGAATACGTGAAGCTGTTATACGCCACGGCGGCAGCGCAGGGTCGTCCGATGCCGAAACCGACGCCCGAAATTCTCGGCATGTGGGGCGGTGAGATTTTCCTGTATCCGAATCTGATGATTCTGCCTCAGGCGGGCAACGCGATGATTTACCGCGTCATTCCCGATCCGGTCGATCCGAACCAATGCACGTTCGAAATCATGTCGACGAAAACCTATCCGAAGGATGCGCAATCGCCGCGCGCGCAGATAACCCCCGTCACCGATCTGACCGATCCCGAACAGGTGCGGCTGATTCCGCGCCAGGATCTCGGCAATATTCCGCGCATCCAGAAAGGCCTGCGCACAAAAGCGATCCGCCATATCTGGCTCGCCGAGGATCAGGAAAAAATGATCGTGAACATGCACCAGGAACTCGATCGGTATTTGCAGGGTAAATGAGCGGCGGGGGCGGACCGCGCGTCCGCCCCGTTTTCGACCTAGAAACGCATCTGCAGACTCAGCGCGAGGTTGCGCGCCTCACCCAGATTGCCTGCCGACCAGCCGCCACCCGCCCAGTATTTCCGGTTGAACAGGTTGTAGATATTGCCCACCAGCGTCAGATCCTGGCGGTACAGCATGAAGTCGTAGCTGAAGCCCACATTCGCCAGCGTGCGGCCCGGTATCGTCAGGTCGTTATCATCGCTGCTGAAGGACGAACCGAAGTAACGCAGATTGCCGCGCAGCTCCAGGCCGGGCAAGGCCGGAACGCGGTAGCGGACATCGGCGACCGCCTGCCACTCGGGCGCATAGGAGGGACGGTTGCCCTCGATGGCGATGTTGTCCGCGGACACCTTGTCGATGGTCGCATCCAGGTACACGACCGACAGCCCCAGATTCAGCGCCTCGCTGAACTGATAGTCGCCGGCCACTTCGACACCCTGATAGATCAGCAGGCCATCCTGGGAGAGGTAGCGGTCGGCGCCGCGAAGCTCGTCCATCTGATTCGCCCGCTCGACGCGGAACAGCGCCGCGGTGTAGCCGGCAGTATCGGCTGCGTGCTTGACACCCACTTCGTACTGCTTCGAGACCGTGGCATCCAGCGTCTCTCCCGCATTCGCGTAGGGCGGAATGACGCGCGTGCCCGGCTCCAGGCCCTCGACATAGCTGCCGTACAGACTGGTCTGCGCGTCGGGTTTGTAGATGAGCGCCAGCGTCGGGCTCGCGTTGTGGGCGCTGTAGCCCCGGGTATCGGGGTCGTCATCCAGGTCCTTGCTGCGATAGCGCGTGTCGCGGACGCCGAGAATGGCCTGCCAGCGGTCGTTGAAATGCACCGTGTCGCTGAGGAAGAAATACGTCTGCCGGACATCGGTGTCGACCGGCGCCAGCGTAAAATCCGGCGTGCGGGTGACGCGGAAAGTCTGCTCGCGATGGATGTTGCCGTCGAAGTCGTTGTTCCAATAGAACTCGTTGCTCCAGGCGTCTTTGCTTCTCTGCTGTCCCAGACCACCCACGAGTTCGTGCCGGATGCCGCCGGTCTGCAGACTGCCCTGCAGCATGAGCTGCGAGAAAAAGGTGTCGAGGCGGCCGGCGAAGTTATACATGCTGCCGGTGTAATCGCCGCTGCTGTCGAGCAGATAGGCGAACGCCTTGTTCGAGCGGTGATCCTTGCGCGAGAAGCCGACCTGCCCCTTCAGCCGCCAGCGCTCGTCGAACTGCCATTCCACGCCGGTAGAGACCAGTTCGGTCTTGGTTTTGTAGAACGAGTTATCGATATTGACGTCATCGTAGTCGTAGGTCACCGACGGCAGGTGATCCCCGCTGGTGGCGACATCGTAGTCGTCGAAATAGAACTGCAGCGGCTCACCTTCGGTGCGATGCTCCTCGTGGACCAGCGTGGTAAACCAGTTCACATCGCTGCCGAAGCGTTTGTCCACCGTAATCGCCGCCACGGTGCGCTCGATGTCGCTGGCGTTGTAGGTGGTGCCCCGCTCGGCGGCAACGTTGGCGCGCACGGCGAGCTCGTCCGTGAGGTGATGGCTGGCATCGACGTGAGCGGAAAGAAGATCGGGGTTGCGGTATCCCAGGATCACTTCGGTCTGGTCGGACTGCCGCGGACGCTTCAACTGATAGCTCAGCACGCCGCCCGGTTCGCCGAAGCCGTACATGAAGCCGGCCAGCCCTTTCAGCGCGGTCACGCTCTCGACGATTTCGGTGGGGAAATCGCCGCCCCAGTACAGCAGCATCGGAATGTCGTCGATATAACTGCTGCGCACCGGCAGGCCACGTATCTGCGTCCCCCACCAGTCCGTGGTGAATGATGAAGTCGGGGTATAGACAGCCGCATCGTCGATGAATATCTGACCGATCGAACGCGCGCCGCGCTCGGCGATCTCCTCGCTGGTCGTCACCGCGATGGAAAACGGCGTATCGAGGATGCGTCTGTCCCCCAGCACACCGCTGCTGCTCTGCGTTTTGAGATAGGCCAGCGGCCTGGTTTCCTGGATTTCGCTCGCGACCGTCCTCACCGTTGGCAGCGTGGCTTCGTCGCTGGCGGCCTCCTTCGGCACCCGCACCAGGGTATAGCCGGTGCCGTCCTGCTGCACCGCCAGACCGCTGCCGCTCAACGCCGCATCGAGCGCCTGGCGCGCAGTCATGCCACCGCGGATCGCGGGCGCCTGCCTGCCGGCGGTCAATTCAGCATTGACGGTCAGTTGCAGGTTGCTCTGTGCGGCGATGCGCGTCAGCGTTGTCGACAACGCCCCGGCGGGAATATCGAACGTATAGGCAGTCTGCGCGTGCGCGGCACCCGGCACGAGCGCGGTCGCAATGGCGGGTACGCCGGCCAGTGTGGCGCGGATGATCAGTGTCAGAAAACGTGGCGAGGACAGGGCGAACAGACGACGCATTATCAGGGGCTCCAGTGGGTTGATGCTGAATTCTCAACCCTATGCCGGACATCGAATGAAAAGGGGAACTGGCGGTGAAAAAATCAGCGCGGGACGATCGCCACTTCGCCTCCCTGCGGCGCAATACGCACCGGCAGCACCGTTTCGAGCGCCGCGAGAATGCGCGGCACATCGCGCTGCGGTGCGGCGATCGAGTAGACGCCGACCAGGCGCAGCGCCGCCAGCGCCGGATCGAGCCGGATGCGTACCGGCGTATAGCTTCCCAGCTCGTCGATGAAAGCCCGCAGTGTGATGTCATCGGCGATCAGCTGACCGTGCAGCCAGCCTTCGCGCGCAGGATCGGCCCGCTCGTCCGGCCGGATGGCGGTCGCTGAAAAATGCACCTGCCGACCCATGCCGATATCGCGCGTCAATGCGCCATCCGCCAGACCGACCCGTACCGCGCCGTCGAACACCGCGAGCTGGCCGCCGCGCCGGTCGGCGCGCACGCTGAAGCGGGTTCCGAGCGCGAGCAGGCGGGCGCAGGGTGCCTCGACGAACAGCGGCCGCTTCGGTGTCTGCGTATCGGGCGCCGAAGCGATATGGACTTCGCCGGCATGCAGCACGATGCGCCGGGCGCGCGCATCGAATTCGATGTCGACTGCACTGGCGGTATTGAGCGCGAGCCGCGTGCCATCGCCCAGCGTCAGCGTGCGCCGCTCGCCGATGGCCGTGCGCTCCGCGGCGAACGCGACGCGGGCATCGTGCGCCCATTGCGGCCACGGCAGCGCGCGATGCAGCAGCATGCCGCCGCCGACGAACACCCCGCCCGCCGACAACGCACGCAGCACGCGGCGGCGATCGATCCGCCCTGCCCGCAACAACGTTTCGCGCCCGGCTTTCGCGTCGACCGCACCCACCTGCCGAAACGGCTGGCCGATCATCTCGACACGCTGCCAGGCCCGGGCATGGGCAGCGTCTGCCTTGATCCACTCCCGCCATTGCCGGCGTTCATCGGCCGTCGCCTTCGCATCGCCCAGAATCGCAAACCACTCGGCGGCCTGCAGGAGAATCGCGCGCTCGTTCTTCATCTACATTGCGTCCGCGAGCAGGCAGTGCATCATCGCCTGCGCCATGTATTTCTTGACCATGCGCTCACCGACGCCGAGCCGCTCGCCGATCTGGCGATAGGTCAGACCGTCGAGCTGGCTGAGCAGGAAAGCTTCGCGCACTTTCGGCTTGAGCTGATCGAGCAGGGTATCGATGAGGCACAGCGCGTCGAGAAACAGCGCGGTTTCCTCGGGCGAGGGCATCAGCGGATCGGACAGCACGAGCAGGGTCTGTCGCCAGGCTCGTTCGATATCCTGCCGACGCCAGTGATCGACCAGCAGACCGCGCGCGACGATGGTGAGGAAAGCTCGCGGCTCGCGGTATTCGACGCGCCGGCGGGCGAGAACCCGCAGAAAGGTATCGTGCGCCAGATCGGCTGCCTGCTCCGAGCAGTCGACACGCCGTCGCAGCCAGCCGAGCAACCAGCAATGGTGCTCGGTGTAGAGCGTGTGCATGGGTGAAAGATCTGACGCGGACATCGTGCTCGCCTCATCGAGGCGAGCGCCTCATTGCGAAATAAGAATTATTCGCATCCTATGGCAGATACGAGGGCAAACGCAAACGCCCGCACCCGTCCGCCCCGGGGCTGGTTTCATACACACTGACCGAATTTCTGCATCTAACATTCTTGTGATGGGGCAGGCCGCACGCAAAAATCCTCCTTTCATAATTTCTTTGGCGCGGCTGGGCGCCGCATCGGCATGAAGGAGAGAGTGATCGTGGATCTGGGTTTGCGCGGCAAAGTGGCCATCGTGACGGGAGCGACCGCCAATATCGGCCGCGCCATTGCGCTGGAGTTGGCGGCGGAAGGCGTGAGTCTCGTTGCCGTGGGGCGCGATACCGACGCGGGCGCGCGGCTGGTCGGACAGGCGCACGAGCTCGGCGCTGAAAAAGCCGTATTCGTCGCCGCCGATCTGCTCGACCCCGCCGCACCGACACGCGTTATCGTCGAGGCGGAAAAACTCGGGCCGGTGGCGATTCTCGTCAACGGGCTCGGCGGCAATGTCGATCAGGGCTTCTTCGTCAATTCCGACCCGGAGAAATGGCTCGGCGATATCGATATCAATTTCGGCACGGTGCTGCGCATGACACACGCCGTGCTGCCCGGCATGATCGCGCGTAAAAGCGGCAGCATCATCAATATCGGCTCGACCGCGGGCCTCGTCGGCGATTACATGCTGCCCGTCTATTCGGCGATGAAAGGCGCGGTGCACAGCTTCACCAAAGTGCTGGCGAAGGAAGTCGGCCAGCACGGCGTGCGCGTCAATGCGATCGCACCGTATGCGACTTTCGCGCGCGATCCTGCCGCCTTCAGTCAGGGCAGCCGCTTCAATCCGCAGAATGCCTTCTTCACCAGGAACGCAGCGGCGCTCACCGATAACGACAAGGCGATGCGGCAGCGCAAAACCGTGGTCGGCAGACCGTTTGCGGTACCCGAGGAAATGTCGGGCGTGGTCGCCTACCTCGCATCGGATCGGGCCAGCTTCGTAACCGGACAGGTCTGGTCGATCGACGGCGGCTCGCTGCTTTAATTCGCACCCCTTTAATTCGCACCCCTTCCACCGCGGCGGCAGGGATTCGAACGATGGCTGCCGCTCCCCGACAACAACCGTGTTGTGTATCATTGCGGCCTTCACTTCTGCGGCTGATTTCGCTTTCGGGGTGCGTCCTTGCGGACGACACCTTCGAGCCGGCGCCGCACCTGCCGATATTCAGAGGACACAAATGACCGATCAAGCATTGCAAGGCGTCCGCGTGCTGGACCTGACCCGCGTTCTGGCCGGGCCATTTTGCGGCCAGATTCTGGGCGACCTCGGCGCCGAGGTCATCAAGGTCGAGCGCCCTGGCGCGGGCGACGATGGCCGCATGTACGGCTTCTCGCAATTGAAAGATAAAGACGGCAACCCGACGCGCGAATCGGCGTTCTATCTCACCGCCAACCGCAATAAAAAGTCGGTCACGGTGAACATCTCCAAGCCCGAAGGCCAGGCGCTGATCCGCAAGCTCGCGGCGGAGTGCGACGTGCTCATCGAGAACTACAAGGTCGGCAATCTGAAGCGCTACGGGCTCGATTACGACAGCCTCAAGGACGTGAATCCGGGCCTCATCTACTGTTCGATCACGGGCTACGGCCAGACCGGTCCGATGGCGGAACAGCCCGGCTACGACGGCTTGTTCCAGACCACCGGCGGCCTGATGGCTGTGACCGGTCACCCCGATGGCTCGCCCGGCGCGGGTCCGCTCAAGGCCGGCCCTAGCCTGGTCGATGTATTCACCGGCCACAACGCCGCCATCGCGGTGCTCGGTGCGCTCAACCAACGCAATAGAACAGGCAAAGGCCAGTACATCGATGTCGCGCTGCTCGACTGTTCGGTGGCGATGGTGTCGCACATCATGCAGGACTACCTCGTCTCCGGCGTTGCACCGCCGCGCCTGGGCAATGGCGGCAACGGCGGCGGCCCGGCCGATCTGATCAACTGTTCCGACGGCATCATCTACGTTTCTGCGGGCACCGATGAGCACTGGCGCCTGCTGTGCGAACTGATGAAGCGCCCCGATCTGTTTGCCGATCCCCGTTTCGACACCAACCCCAAGCGCGGTCGCAACCGCAACGAGCTGGTGGCGATCATCATCCAGTGGTCGAAAGACTGGACCACCGCCGACTTGCTGAAAGCGCTCGATAAAGCCGGCATTCCCGCCGCGCGTTACAACGATCTGCCCGAAGTGTGGGAGGACGTGCAAGTGCAGCACCGCAAACTCAAAGTCACCATCCCGCATCCGGTGTCGGGTGAGGTGTCGCTGATCGCCAGCCCGCTCGCGCACATGTCGGGATCGCCGATGCGCTACGTCGCGCCGCCGACCATCGGCCAGCACAGCGACGAAATACTGCACGATCTGCTGAAGCTCTCCAGCGAGGAAATCGCCAAGCTGCGCGAGACCGGCATCGTCTAACTCTCCATTCGCCCCAGTAATTAGCTGGGGCCTCTCGACCCGCAACACTCGAAAATAACGAGGCAATTCGATGGCACAGAATCTGTTACAGCTCGAAGGTCGCATTGTCGTTGTCGCCGGTGCCGGCGGCGGTGGATTGGGCACAGCGGTTACGCGTTTAGCCGCTGAAGCGGGCGCGACGGTGATCGGCGTCAGCCGTCGCCAGTCGAATCTCGATCAGTTTCTCGGCCCGATGATCGCCGAAGGTTTGAAGGTCATTCCGGTCGCTGCGGATTTGGAAACGGAAGCGGGCGTTGCCGCGACGATGGAAATCGTGCGCAGCACACCGGGCACGCTTTACGGTTTAGTCAGCGTCCTCGGCGGCGGTGCGCCGGCAACGTGGGGACCGGCGACGAAAACCACGCGCGAAAACTGGAAAGCGCTGTTTTCGCAGAATGTCGAATCGACGTTCTTCATCGCGCAGGCAGTCGCCGCGGAATTGAAAAAGAAAAACCTGCCGGGCTCGATCGTGGCGATTTCATCGATCACCGCGCTCAGCTCGCAGCCTTACAACATCGCCTACGGCGCGGCGAAAACCGCGTTGCTGTCGATCGTGCGCACATTGGCGCTCGAACTCGCATCGTCGAATATTCGCGTCAATGCGATTGCTCCCGGCGCGATGGCCGTGCCGACATCGTTATTGCCGCCCGACCCCGTGCTCGAACGCAAGGCGATTCCGATGGGACGCAAGGGCAGCATGCAGGAGGTTGGAGGTACCGTGCTGTTCCTGTTGTCCGACCTCGCGGGCTATATGACCGGCCAGACACTCACTGTCGACGGCGGCATCAATCTGAAATGGTCGCACCTCGCCGAAGACAACACGCCGACACTGGTGACCAGCGAAGCCTTTCTGAAAGCGATGAAGGGCGAATAGCAGAGAAATTAATTCGCACGCGACGCCGCTAATGTTTTCATCAGCGGCGTCAGTTTTTCCATCACGATTAACGCATTGAAATGTTCCGCCACTGACGCGATACGGCCATCGCGCACACGAAAAACGAAAATATACGTGTTGCGATAATCTTCGCCGTTAATCAGCGCTGCTTCCGAATCTGCTTCAACCACGACGCGATCATCTTCTGCCGTAATCGATTTAATGGTGAACTCAGGCGCACGCGAACACATCGCGCCCAGCATTTTCACCATGCCCTGATAACTCGCCTTATCGGTAGTGCCGCCGAGCGTGGTCCATGCCGTCATATCGTCCGTCAACAACGAATCGGGTAATTCGCCTTTGCTGACCGCAGCGAAATAAGCGCGAGCAATGTCGTGATTTTTGTGTGCCATGAAAACCTCGTCGCTGGATTTAAATCGTCATGAGCTAAACAGTGATTGCAATCTGCCGATCGGATCGCGCCGGCTTGCGGATGCGAGCCGCCTCACCATGTCGCTCCCCGTAAACAGACCCGCACTATTCGCGTTTTTGGTAACGGTGAGCATCGGAATTGCCCGCGGAAAGTTCTTTCACGGCGCGCAGCAGTGCAGCTCCGACCGCTTCATATAACGATGGCTGCAAGCGCTCGCGCGGGCCGCACACCAATACCGCCCCGACGGGGTTCCCGCTCAATTCGAAAACCGGTGCCGCGAGATTGGTGGCGGCCGCATTGATTTCGCCTTCGCTGACCGCGTAACCGTTCGCACGTGTCGCCTCCAAGCTCGCTAACAACTCACGATCGGGCGCCTGCCCCAGCATCGTCACTTGCTGCTCCGCGCTCATGAACGGCAGCAGCGCGCGGCCGGTGGCGGTATTGCGCGCGGTGACCAGATCGCCGACGTGCGGCACCATGCGCAGGACCTGACGGCTTTCGATGACATCGGCGATGACGAAGTTGTGAATATCCGGCACCACCAGCAGCACGGTTTCGCCGGTTTCGTCGCGCAGCCGTTCGAGCACGGGACGCGCGCGTCGGCGCAGATCGTTGCTGCCGTAAGCGGCGTAGGCGAGCGCGAGAATGTGCGCGGTGACTTCCCAGCGTGTCGGCGGTTCGCTGGATGGGCGAATCCAGCCCGCGTCGGCCAGCGTCATCAGTGCGCGCTGGATGGCGCTCTTGTCGTCGTCGAGCAGGCGCGCGAGCGCACTGACACCGACGGGTTGATGGACCGCAATGGCATCGAACACGGCCAGAATGCGCGATCCGCTATGACTGCGTTTAACCGACAAATGGATTCTCGCTCTCGGAAAACGATGGAGTTTGTAAATTGACCCGAGTTTAAAGCGGTACGTATAATCGTGTCACTTTTCATATCGTTATATCACTATGTAATACATCGGGCGAGCGAGTCAATCTCTCTGCGTCCCGCAACCCGCGCGACGGCCTGGCCGGGCGTGCTTGAATTTTCGGGAGCCTCAAATGACCGACAAGACTCTGGATTGCTCTGATCTCGACCGCCTCATGGGCGTGCCCATTCAGCCGGCGCGGATGCAGGAACCCTTCGCCAATATGGATATCCGCCGCTGGGCGCAGGCGATGCACTACCCGAACCGCCTGCACTATGACGTCAACTACGCCGCCGAAAGCCACTTCGGCCGGCTGGTCGCGCCGCAATCCTTTCCGGTGGCGATGGACGATGCGCACGGCACCGGCCCTTCGTGCGTCGGCTGCATTCCCAATTCGCACCTGATCTTCGGCGGCGACGAGTGGTGGTTCCACGGCCCGCGCGTCTTTGCCGGCGATACGCTGCACAACCACCGCGTACCGGTGGATTACACCGTCAAGGACACCAAATTCGCCGGCCCGACCTGCTTCCAGCGCGGCGACAACTACTACTACAACCAGGCCGGCGATCTGATCGCGACTCAGCGTTCGACCGCCATTCGCTACCGCCCAGACCTTGCGCGTGAAAACACCAACCTCGACGGCAGCGACGACCCCGAGTGGAGCGATGCCGATCTGCTCAAGCTGGAAGACCAGAAATACGAGTGGATCAAAATGCTCCACGACCTCGGCCACGGCAAACGCTACTGGGACGACGTCAGCATCGGCGACAAACTGCCGACCCGCATCATCGGCCCGCACAGCATCGCCAGCTTCACCACCGAATGGCGCGCGTACCTGTTCACCACCTGGTGCGGCGTCAAGCGTCGTACCGACCTCGATATCGAAGCGCTCGGCTTCACCGGCGATATGGCCGGCAAGGAGCA